>NZ_JAOTNV010000005.1:0-504952 GCF_025630795.1 Acinetobacter sp. AYS6 | reverse complement strand
GTTGTCTGGCAAGGATGACATTGAGATCATGCCAGTGAGACCAGTCATACAGTAGTTTTATAACCGTTGCAAAACAGATTCCACCTACAATAAGGATAAATATATTCCACATATTCTCGGTTAGACCTAAATTGAGAAATGGTTCTTTTTTAATGAAGAATAGAATAGGCCAGATACTCATTGAGAAGAAAAGGAATATATTTAGGACTATAATTTTAATCCTCTTGCCTAATGTGGAATGAATATTAATAATCTTGCCTGATGCATCACGGGACACAACAAAGCCGGCCCGATTCCATGCAAATGTCCAGTATTTCACCTCAAAATCATCAGCATCAGATGTTTCTAGAAAATATTCGAGTTCCTCGCATTTTGCATTTTTTACACCACTCAAAGCGGCTGCTGCACTATTTAAGAGGATTTGTTTTACTTTGTTATCTTCATCTTGAAGTCCATCGATTCTTTTACGTTCATCAAAGAACTTATTTAGACGTTCATAGCGTTTGGCATTCAGTGTCTGGTTGTAGGTTGGAGTAATATATTCTCTTAGTTTTTCGAAGAAATTGAAGTCAATTCCCATATTTCGTCCTTTGCATTTATTCTCAAGTAATAAAAGTTATATTCATCATTTAGCCAAAGTAGGGAGCGTGGCTTATATCCGTCATGATCAATAGAAAGTTGTGAAGTTTTTAAATCGTACAGTTGACCTATTTTTTGTATTCAAGCTTATTCTGTCGAGTAGGAATTTTGCCCTAAGGCAAAACTCCAGAGCCTAAAACTTATTGAGCTTCTTTAACGTGAAATTGCTTGTCTTTCACAAGAGAAATAATTCCTTCATCTCCTTTGGTGTGAATAAATACCCCGTTCTCGCCCTCAAGAAGTATACCGCTAGCTGCATGACCATTTTTAAGTGCATAGCTGTTGCCTTGGCTATCTTCTAATGTTGCAGTTTCAAAATTATCAGTGGTTTTTAGCGTAAAGATTTGCTTGTCTTCAGTGAGGTATTTGAATGTTTTCTCATTCGCTTCATTACTGTTAGCTTGTGCTGGTGCACTAGCTGCTGCCTCAGTCGCAGGAGCTTTCTCTTTAGCATTACATCCAGCTAAAACGGCTGCCGTCAAAATCGTTGAAATTAAAAATAAGTTTTTCATATTTAGTCCTAGGTAAATAATTTGTATTGCTACAAATTGGGAGAATGGTAAAAGTTATCATATTTTAATAAAAATGTGGCATGGGTTTTATTTTTGTACTATTTTTAACAGTAAGGCCTGTTTGTTTAAGTATATTTAATGGTGTCGGCTGGGTTTAGATCGTTTAAAAGCAAAAATGAAATGGGTCAGCCGACGCCTTAATGACTTTCTTTTATGGGTAACTCTTTACCCATCTTTATGGTTTCTCCTCTTATGTGATCATTTTTACAAACGTTGTCCGCAAGGGGAGAGACCGACCTCAATCCAGATTTTTCTTCTTGTCTCTAAATCATTCGGTAAATGCTGAATGAATAGAGCAGTAGAACGATGTGTAAAACTTAAGATATTCCAAATGAAATCGAATCCCGTAGCAAAGCTGCGGGATTTTTTTTATGGCTTAAAAATGATTAAATCGTAAAAGAGAGGTACTTCTCCATGATCAAAGGTCTAGCAATTACACCCCCAATACTCGGTCGTATTAGTATCGGTAAAATTGTAGAAAAGAATGGTAAACGGATCCCTGAAAAGGATGACCAGTTCACTATTACCAGCCAAATCCAAGGCAAAGATGGCTGGGTGAAACATCCAATGGATGAAACATCCAATGGATGAAACCCTACGAGCAAAAGCAGGGAATAACAAGCTCCGCAGCATTCCCGTCAGAATGATCTTTAATGACCCTGAACTCAATCTTCGAGCTGAGTACATTTTATTTGATCGACAGACTGGACGTCCTATCTGTATCGGGAACGGCGAAACATGCCAGCGATCAGGAAAAAAGGGGATTGAACAGCATTCATGTCCTTCACCAAGTTTATGCTCATTGGCACAAGGGGGCTTATGTAAACCTTATGGTAGGCTTTACGTCAATTTGGATGATGCAGATGAGTTCGGGACATTTATTTTTAGAACCACTGGCTTTAATAGCATTCGCACATTAGCAGCACGATTGGCCTATTACCAAGCAGCATCCGGCAAGTTACTTTCATGTCTACCATTGCAATTGACCTTAAGGGGGAAAAGTACCACGCAAAGTTATCGGACTCCGATCTATTACGTGGATTTAACTTTAAGGGATGGAACAAGCTTACAAGATGCGATTACTACAGCGAAAGAAATTGATGTGCAAAGTAAACAGGTAGGGTTTTATCAGGAAGATTTAGATCAGGTGGCACGACAAGGTTATGCCAATGCCAAGTTTGAAATGGACAGTGAGGAGGGAGTGGATGTGGTCGATGCGTTTTATAGCAATGATGAACAATTGTCTCAGTCTCAAAATGATGCCTTACCCTCAAATGTAACAACACTGCAAAAGGGTTTGGCACAGAGTGTCAGAGCAGTGAATTAAGAAGAGAGCCTTCGGGCTCTTTACCCTCAGTCTGCTTTTTATTTTAATACTTTAGTGGGATGTACCACAGGCATATTTTGTAATAAGTTTAGCCTAAGTTGATTAATTTCATTGGATCTGAAATATCAATTCAAGTTTACCGTTTCGCCACATTTCTCCGAATGTGGTTTTTTTATGTAATAAAAAAACAGAGAGAAATTATGGTTCACTCAAATGCTTGAATAGATTTAATTGAGTAAATGTCGGTATGATTTCGTAATTTTATATTGAATCTTGACTATATAAACAATCAGGGAAAAAGAGATGGTAGAAAGTTTGAATATGGTGGTTGCAGGTTACTCTAGTATTCCAGCAGGGCATATTGCATCAGTTGTAACATGTTTAGAAATGCTCGAAAATCCAATTAACAATCAAGTCCAACTACCAGAAGGTTTTTCTTTATGTCTTTATAATTCAAATGACTTAGATGAATACCGTAACTTATTTCGTTTGGTTGGGTCTGACTGGCTATGGTTTTCACGCTTATTAATGAGCGATGAACAGTTAACCGAAGTTTTAAATGAACCTACGCGTGAGATATATGTCATACGCTATGCAGATCAAGATGTGGGGCTACTAGAATTAGATTTTGGTGTAGTAGGAGAGGCCGAGTTAGTATTTCTTGGCTTGACATCTACGGTTAGGGGAAAAGGTATTGGGCGTGCAGTGATGGATACAGCGACTTCATTGGCTTGGAAGAAACCTATTCAACGGTTTTGGGTCCATACCTGTACTTTTGATCATCCATCTGCTTTAGGATTTTATATTCGCTCTGGATTTAAACCTTATGCATTAAAGTTAGAGGTTCAAGCTGATCCACGCCTTAGCGGACATTTACCTCTTTCTGCTGCTGCACATGTTCCAGTAATTACCTAGTTGATAAGATTCAAGATGGAATAGCTCAGGGAATCGGGGGGGGAAATTAGGGAGACTAAGTTTGGCATTTTTATGCTACTAGTCTTTTTATTTTAATACTTTAGTAGTGTACAGTATTTTTATATTTTTCAATAAGTTTAGTCTAAGTTAACAATCTGGCTCTTTTGAACTGGAACAATCATTACAAGTTTATCTGTTCGCTTTTTTTCTTCAAATATGACTTTTTTATGCCTCTAAAATCTAGTGGTAAAGATTCAAGTCTCAAAATAGAACCCGAATAAAAGATATACATTGAAGGAGTAGCTCAATTGTTTATATATTAAAAATATTAAATAAAAACACTTATTGCAAAGAAATTCTAATTAATTATAAATAAGTCAATGATTCAAAAGTATAAATGTGCTTATCAAAGATTTAAAACAAGGCAGTATAAATAGAACAATCATAGTTATTATGTTTTATTGAGGATTTTGATTTAAATATATAATAATTAAGTAAATTATCTATTTTATTTGATGTTTGTTACGCTTTTATGAATTTATTTAAACCCTCTAAAAAGATTAAAAATGTGTATTTCCGCTTTGGTGAACATCGTTTTGTACTATTAGCAGTTTTCATGTTTGCTGCGTCTAAACAGGAATGGTCCAAAAGCGATATTAAGAAAGTTGTAGATGAGGCTTGTAGAAAGGACTACAAGCATTTAGTGAGTACACTTAAAGAGCATTCAATAGCCTGATCAGGCTGCCAAATGAAGATGATTTTACACAAACATCAAAATATTTATCATGAGGTGATTTAGGTTAGTTATTGAAAAGTAATTTTAATGGTTATTATTTAAAAAAACTTTTCAATTGATTTTTTTAATTAAATTAATCTAAAAACATTATGTTTGTATATATTGTACTTTCTTTGATTAATCATTATATTAGGCCTTGCTAGGCAGTAATGTTTAGTATTTCAGGATTAAGTGGTTTTCACTATACCCATTCCAAGTTTTTGGAATGGGTTTTTTATTGGGTAAAGGAAACTCTCTTTTGTTTGTTTTGTGACCTACATCTCAAAAAACGCCTTAAATTAAATAAAGTAATTTTTTTATCTTGACTTAATTAGTTGGATTAAAATACATTCGTAAAGTATTTTATAAAACTATATAAATTAAAAATTGCTTAAATCCTGAAATACAGTAAAAGGCCTGCTTTTAGAGCAGGCCTTTTGCTATGAAGTGATTTAATAAACACCCTCTTATCTTTTTGAAAAGCTAAATTTATTTTTCACTACGAGATTTATCATTAGCTCCTGTTTTTTTCTTTTATTGAATTATTTTTAATCAAGTTTTTGTGGTTGAGCAGAAAAGCTAAACCTGTTCCGCACATGATCCCATATATAAATGTGACAACTGCAAAGAAAGAATATGCAGGGACTCCAAGATTATCAGGTGTTTTGGGATTATTTATAACAAAGAAAATAATTGCAATTAAGATACCAATAAAGGATGCAGACAATGTGTAAAAGAATTTAGGAAGTTGATTTATGACACTATCGATAATTTTACTAGTGAATGATTCATTGGGAGCCGCTTTCTGAATGAGCTTTAATAAGCCAATAGCGGTGAGTGATGCCATTACGAGGATGATAGTCTCATTAACATCAATATTTTTAAGTTTGACATCAATATATTTAAATAAGAGAGTTTCATTTCTTAAAAAATTACTCGAATAAAGTGCGCATGTAAAAAAAATAAAAATTTGTGAGAGAAAGGTTAAGATTTCAATCATTAAGAATTCAGTAGTGGTCTTTTTTCTCTCTACAATAACTTGGTCTCTTAAGCTTTTAGGTAAGTAGGTTGATAATTTTCTAGATGGATGTTCTGGATCGTGCATTCTTGGTCCTGATGACTTGATGGAGGTTACAATTAAAGAGAGCAATTAAAAGTTTTAATCATTATTGATAAGCATAAAAATTCATAAATTAAGGGCTATGTCTTTGTTCTAAAGTAAGGGGGATTGGCTGTGTTAGAAGTTTTTTCGAGTTCAATCAATGTCTGGATAAAGACCCATGTTTTCTGTGGTCTAATCGGGGCTTTTTCACAAACAGAACTATTGATGATGCCATCCAGAAGTGAGTTAAATAGATGAGCTAGAGCGATAGGGTCATCCAGTTCTAATTCTTTCAAAATAGAAGTTGTAGTATCAAATAACCAATTTCGATATTCATCCAGTACAACCAGAATAGATGGGTATAAGTCTCCTACATCCATGCGTGCTTTATGAAATGGACACCCTTTGGCATCATTTTGGTTCACCCAGTCGATATACCAAAGGTAGAGTTGTTCTAATTTTTCTAAAGGGTCTGATCGTGCCGCGATATGCTCTTCTACATCAATCTGAATATCGAGTTTTAATTCCTTTAAGCAGGCAAATATCAGTTCTTCTTTAGATGGGAAGTACTTATAAAAGGTCGCTTTTGCAATATCGGATTCCGTAATGATACGGTCGATCCCCACAATGATGTAACTCTCCTGAATAAAGAGCTGAGTTGCAGTGCTTAGAATAATTTCTCGTTTTGATAATTTTTTTTTAAATTTTATTTGTGCATTCATAATGGGTTAGCGCAATATGCTGAAGTAATAAGTCTTCCATTTTAGTGTATAGATGGGTTGTCCGACTAGCCACCAGAAATGGGATTGATATAAGAATAGAATGATCTGTATTTTTGCAAATTGAACTATACAGACCGTTCTGTTAACATTATTGCAATTAATAATTAATTTTTCATCATAATGTTGAATAATATTTTTAGTATTTTAGAAAAAATAGGTTTTGGTGTTCAAAATCGTGCAATTAATGTTCATTTTTCAAGTGCAGAATTAAATTCACAGATTATGTTGCAACGTATTGATGGTTATCATGGCATTAACGATGGACTATCAGCAGAGCTTATTTGCTTATCTACAAACCCATATATTGAATTAAAACAATTTATTGGATGTCAGGTTGCAGTTGATCAAGTGACAGATTCAGGTCACCTTTTTAGAACTACTGGTATAGTCACTGGCGCTAGCCAAGGACAAAGTGACGGCGCTTTCAGTCTGTACCGCTTGACTATGCAGGATGCAACGAGCTTATGGCATAAACGACGCAATAGCCGTGTGTTTATGAATAAAAGCGTAGTGGACATTATCGAAGTCATCTTTAAGGAATGGCAAAGTAAGAGTCCTTTATTTGCATCAAGTTTACAGTTAGATACGAGTGGTTTAACCAAAACATATGATGTACGCCCGTTTTCCATGCAGTCAAATGAAAGTGACTATGCATATTTAACTCGAATAATGCGTGAAGAATCGATTAACTGGCTTGTGGATGAGGCGAGTAATCTTGTAGCAAGTAATAGTCAAAGTATTGAGGCACAAAAACTACGTTTAATTGATGATAATGCTCAGTTTCAATCGCTCGAACGCAAAACCATTCGTTATCACCGTTCAAATGCGACTGAACAATATGACAGCATCACTAGTTTTATTGCTCAGCGACAGTTACAACCAACAGCTATTCATGTACAACGTTGGCAAGCGGATAATCTAAGTCAAGAAGATGCCAGTGGATCAGTGGTCAGCTCACATCAACACAGTGCTCAGCGAGACAATGAAAGCTTAAGCTTAGAACAGGCGTGGAATATATCTCCTGCTTGGATAAGCGATCTTAAAGGAGAGGATCAAGCCACAGCTTCAAGTAATTCTCAGTTAGAAAAACTGAATATGCATTTAAACCAATATCAAGTCCTACAAGCCAAGTATTTTACAGCGCATAGTAGTGTACGAGATACTCAAGTCGGTTATTGGTTCCAATTGATTGACTATCCAGAATTAGAAAAAAATCATAGTCAGCAAGATAGGGAGTTTTTAATCCTTAATAAGCATTTTTATAATCAAAATAATCTACCCAAAGATATTCAAGACCAAATAGAAAAACTATTGACCTTAAGTCACTGGCAAAACAGTAAAGACAGTGAACAAGAGCGTCAGGCCAATGAATTTGTAGTTGTTCGTAGAAATATTAATGTTGTGCCTGAATATGATCCTCTAAAGCATCGTCCAGTTGCTCATGTACAACGTGCCAAAGTGGTCAGTGATGGTGAAGAAATCCATGTGGATGAATGGGGGCGAATTAAAGTTAGGTTCCTGTTTACACGTATCGAAGACCATGCCCATGATGGTGGTGCGGGGACTAATAATACTGATACAGATTCGGCGTGGGTAGATGTCCTCACTCCTTGGGCTGGTGAAGGTTACGGAGCACGTTTTTTACCTCGTAAAGATGAAATCGTAGTGGTGGATTTCTTTGATGGCAACATTGATCGCCCATTTGTAACGGGACGCATCCATGAGGCTCAGCGTTCGCCAACGAAGTTTGATATTAAAGGGCAACTTCCTGACACCAAGAAACTGAGTGGTATTCGTTCCAAAGAGGTTAATGGCAGCGGATATAACCAGCTTCGTTTTGACGATACTACAGGACAAATAAGTACCCAGCTACAAAGTAGTCATGGTGCAAGCCAGTTAAATCTGGGGAAACTGAGTCATCCTAAAGATAAAGCTGAAAGTGAAAACCGCGGAGAAGGTTTTGAACTGCGTACAGATCAATGGGGTGCAGTTCGAGCAGGTAAAGGTTTATTAATTAGCGCTGCAAGCCAAAACAGTGCTTCAGATATTCAGTTGAATATTCAAGAACTGTTAATGCAATTGACGGAGTCTTTGGATCAACTTAAAACCATAGAAAACAATGCTCGAACCAGTAAAGTCTTTCAAGATGAAAATTATCAAATTAGTCAAGATCTTCTAACTCAAGTTGAGAGTACCTTAGAGAAATTCGAAGAATCCAATATTTTAGTCAGTGCTCCCAAGGACTTTATTTCAGTAAGTCAGCAAAATCAAACTCATGTTGCTAAAGAAAATATAAAAATGATGGCTGGGAAACAATTTGATTTGAGCTCATCTGGTGAATTGACTGCTCATGCAGCAAAAGGCTTAAGTTTTTATACACAAGAAAAGGGAATTAATGCTTTTGCCACACAAGGGAATATCAAGATTCATGCACAAAATGATGAGCTAGATTTAGCATCTTTAAAAGATTGCAAGATTATGAGCACTGAAAATGCCATCACAATTGCAGCCAAAAAAGAAATTATGCTGACTTGTGGTGGTGGGTACATCAAAATAAAAACTAATGGTTCAATTGAAATTAATAGTCCTGGATTAGTCGAAGTTAAATCTTCTCAAACTAAGTTCCTTAAAGGGAGCAATCATAATTTTGAATTGCCGAATATTTCTAGCAAAATCTGTATTCCATGCTTGTTAGATGCAGCTAGGAAATCATTGCCGTTTGTACATCGGGAAATTTGATATGAATACTATTCAACTCTTTGATCATATTTCTCAACAGCAAGAATCGAATCCAAATTTAAACTTTTATTTGCTTTTAGATACTGCGAAAAATCATATTTACATCAGACGGTGGTTAAAAACATTGTCGGAAAAACAACTCAATCAAATAGGGAACTTATTTCACGGCACTATCGATGAAACTTCACCTTTAGAAGTATCTCCTTTGTTGCTGCATATCAATCAAGAAAATAATGAAGTACTGCAACGGACACTTTTAGTCAGCGAGAATATAGGGATGTTTTCACTGATAGAAACATGTTTGTCTAAACAACCACTAATAAAGCATTTACAGCCATTTTTACAGGCTGAGATGCCGAATGGTGAACTGGCTTTGTTCCGGTTTTACGATCCATTTATTACTAAAATCTTAGATAAGATGCTGGATAAGCAGGAATATCAAAAATTATTTAAGCCCTTGAATAATTGGTGGGTTCAACAAGCCAATGACACCTTTAATAATTTAGTGAGCGATTAATATGGCAATTAAGTTTACGCAAGAACAAATCGATTCATTCATTACAGATCGTGAAGAAGAATTAGCTTTGTGGAATTGGAATAGGTTAAAAGAAAAATTTCCATCGCTTTCCAAAAAATATTTTGACGATGATGAGAAGAAAGGTGTTGATTTTTTACTTCTTGCCCAAACTCGCGTGAAAAAATATTTACATGGTTTGGAAGATGACATCGACTACAACAAATGGCGCGCTGTTTATGGGGAGATTTGCTTCATTGTGAATAAATATAATATTGATGAAGACAAATGGAATAGGGGAATTTTAGAAGAAAGGTTATGGCCCCCATATTTAAGAATAGACGTTTTAGCAGGGATTGTAGAAAGTTGCTTGAATAATTCTGAATCCCAAAAATTCTATGCTGCCTTGGAGAAAGAAACATGGCAGTAGCAGCAGATATAGGTAGTTTTGGTGGATGGGGAACAGTCTCTGAAACGGCAGGTACTGTTGTTAAAACAGGTACTAGAGCAAATCCTATCGGCGCAATATTGATTGGAGTTTTAACCCCATCCACATTAGGTGATGGGACAATTTCAGGAATGCATAATATTAATATTAATGTAGCAGAAGAGGATATAGAGGATAGCCGATCATCTATTTCACAGGAACAAAAAGATAGAGCATTAGCATCAAGTAAAGCAAAGACTAAAGAATTAGAAAAATCTTGTAGTAGTAATAATAAAGAATGTAATAAAGGGCAACACAGTGGTCGAATCCAAGCACAGAATGGAGAACGCATGATTGTAACTGCCACTGAAGCTGGCAGTGCTTGGACAAATCACCCCGTCCCACCACCATTACTTCTATGTAAGCAATATGCACTTTCAATGCGTATAGCTATGTTGAAAATAGAGGGCCATAGTAAACCCGATCAAAAGACCAATACTAGGCCTGTTGATTATCATAAAGGTGCAACGAAAGCATATAAAGCTCTAATAAAATGGATGGAACAGAAAGTGCCTTATGGGGTTAGTTCTAGAGGAGCGAATAAACATTCCTTTAGCTTTGATGGGTCATATCAGCTTGGTAGATTAAAAGAAGGGCAAGATGGTAGACGTATTGACTTAGATGTGATGAAAGGCGAGATATTAAAGAGTTAATTATGAGTAAAATTGAGCAAGTCGTAAATTTCTTTCGTAATCATCCTCGGTTTCCATTTTTAAATTGGAATACTAATTATGATGATTACTGTGCTATGTTTTTATGTTTGACGAATATTTTAAAGTGCTATATTCCAAAAGAAACATATATGGATTCATCATATGGATACGGCTATATGGAGTTCAGAGGAAATCAGGATGGAATAGTTGCTTTTCCATTAACATGTAAATTGTCGGAATTGGAATTAGTTATTTTTTTAGGAACAAGAGAAATAATACAACATGATAATGGCGAAGCTTATTTTTCAGTTCAAATAAGTAGAGATGATCGTTGGGATGATCGTTGGGAAAGAAATGCTCCTGAAAATGAATGGTATAATGAGATTGCTATTCTTTTCGACTTTAATAATCCTGTGGCATTACAGAAAATAGATACTATTTTCAAAACAGTTTTTGAAAAAAAAATGACTTTTATAGATTTAAAATCGTTTGAAGAAAGTAATTTGAATTTTGACGATGCATAAATTGTCTAAATATTTAAGCTCACCTTTATTGGGATGGTGAATAGCCTAAATGACTTTATTTAGAGATAAAGCTTTAGGTTGGCATATGTATATAAATTTTAAGATGTGTTATGAACCAGAATTTTTTACCCACTTTTATGATCAGTGACTTACATAACTTTTTAAATGATACATTAAAAGCTTATATTGATCAGCGGAAACATGGACAACAACTTTTTTGTGTGCGTGGCATATTAAAAAATGTTGAGCAAGCAGTTGAAAACTCAAAATGGCCATCAGTCTATGATCTGATCATTCAAGATACAACAGGAACGATTGAAGTTGAGATTCCAAAACATCTACTATCTAGTTTCAAAAACGGTAGTTATGTTGAAATACATGGAGTGCCAACATTTAATTTTTTTAGAGAGCAATGCACTAAAAGATTAAAGGGGTACACTATACAGGCGATTGAAGATGATAGTGCAATACACGCCCTCCAGTCGAAGCTGTCAACATTAGATGATTTAAAAAAACATAGACCAAAGAGCCATACTTTCCCCAATTATTTTGATCTTTCAGTCGCTGTGATTTACTCCTCAGCAAGTAAAGTTGATATACAAAAAGACTTTTACAACTATCTTAATGAATATCGTGATGAGTTCAATTTTGATGAGAAGCCCATCAGCTTGAGTAACGTTGAAGCATTATCACAAGTAATAAGTTCCTGTGTTGACCACGATGTTGTTGTGGTCATTCGAGGTGGGGGAGGTAGTGATGCTTTTGATATCTTTAATGACGAAAAAGTATTAAATGCCTTTTCTAATTTGAATGGATATCGAATTGTAGGCTTGGGCCATAATTCCGATGTAACGCTTTTAGACTACTTGGCGGATCATTCTGCAATCACTCCATCAGATGCAGGAATACATTTAAAAGGGCAGTTTGATGAATTGTTTTCTAGAAATGACATCTTAGAGCAACAGAAAATTAAAATATTTAAGCTAGAGAATGACCTTAAAACAAAAAGTGATGATGTGATTGCTTTATCTGCCAATTTAAAGCAACTGGCTGATCGAACAGATATACAGACATTAATGAATGAAAATAAGAGTTTGGTGAAGCTTAATCATGAGCTAAAACAAAAAGCGATTGATAAGCAACAAATTGTAAGAGAGAAAAACTATATTTTAATATGTTTAACTGCTGTTGTAGCTATTATTGTTGGAATCCTTCTAGGGAGATATTTCTTAAACTAGTTTTGAATATTTGGTACCGAATAAAATTATTTATTAAATTCTAAAGAAAGTAAGGAGATCTAGAATAAGATGATTTCAGAAGACACTTTGGCTAGATGGACTGCCCCTTCTAGTGATACCGAACAAGAAAAGCAAGAAAGAGCTGAACGAATGATTCGCCAAGCAATTGATGAGCATGAACCTTTTAGAGAGTGTTCATTAAAGGTCTATGCAAAAGGCTCTTATGCTAACAATACAAATGTGCGGTCAGATAGTGATGTTGATATAGCAGTAGAATGTACTGAGGCGATGTATTGGGACGAATCTAAAAAAGGCAATTATGAAACACCAGGAGCTCTTTATAAGGGGATTTGGACACCCGAAAAATTAAGAGCAGAGCTAATTCTTGCAATGAAAAAGAAGTTCCCTGGTCAGGTGGATATATCAGGTGTAACAGCTATACAAATAAATGCTAATAGTGCACGTGTAAATGCTGATGTGGTTCCATGCTTTAGTTATCGCTATTACATGGAAAATGGACATAGAGATGGTACGAAAATCTTCAAGGTTGATGGTAAAAGTATAGAGAACTATCCATTGCAACAAATTAGAATGGGTAAAGATAAAAATATTAGGACAAATTATAATTATAAAAAATGTGTAAGAATTTTAAAACGTATTGAAAATACCATGGTAATAGAGGGTAAATATAAAGAACTTCCTTCATATTTCATGGAGTGTTTAGCTTACAATTGTCCTGATTATGTATTTAGCAGGTCGACATGGATAGAATGTCTTAAGGATATTCTTATTCATATTTATACTTCATTAAGTGGCTCTGAACCTACTGAAAATCGTTGGCTTGAGGTAAATGAATGTTTTTATTTATTTCATTCTAAACAAAAGTGGAACCGTCAGGATGGACGTGAATTTGCTCAAGCTGCTTGGAGTTATTGTGGATTTTAATAATATTAGTTTAAATAATGCTTCATGATTTTTAACTTATTAGAACTATTTGGATTATATCGACAGTTTTTTGGGAAGTTTAAAATTACTTATTGTTAAGAAGTCCATTATTTTAAGACACTATAAATGAATTGATTTTAATGAAAAAGGCTGGTTTGAATGTCTCGTGGTATTTATCTTTTTATGTGGGCATATCAAGAAAGTTTTAGAATATCATCTCAATTACTTATTCGAGATGTATTAAAAGAATTAGGAGCAGAAGGAAATGCTGAAGTTTTTTTGGTCGGTGCTCGAGCCCCTGAAAGTACAAATAAAAATGGGATATGTATTGAACCAGAAGATGGTAAATGGTCTCTTTCAATTTTTGAAGGATTATTAGATTCAATAGAGTCTATTTATGACACTCATCACTTAAAGAACATGTTTTATGGTGATGCACCAAGTATGCGTGATAAGCCAAAATGGATGCGTCAGGATTCAACTCGTAGAGCTGTTGAGAATGCGCTTAAAAGTTTTGATGATACGAATGCAGTCATTTCTTTTTGTGGTAGTACTCAACGTTTAGATGAATATTACATTACACCAGTAATCCAAATCCCTAATAGTACTTTCAAAAAATTTCCTACATTAAAACATAAGACTGGAGGAGAGCGTCAACAAGGCTATGGTTATCGTAGTTTAATACATGCTGCTATATCTACTGTTCTTAATGAGATATCTGAAAAACTTCAAACTCCAGAACCAGGTCGTTTTTCTTATAAAGCAATGAGAAGTTCTGAAGAAATTATACGTATTGCAGCGAGGGCTTTTTTACGGACACCAGGATTATCGATTGAACAAAAATATTATCAGGACGGTCTTTTTGATGAATTAAACCTCATTTCATCTCTCATGTATGAGGGAGCGCGAGGAATTGGTAGTTTAGTTCTTATTAACCCTGATAATGAAGCTATTGAATACTTAATTCGGTTTATTCAACCTGTACCATTTCGTGAACCACGGTGGGTTCGTAAGATTCTACAGATGGCAGTATCTGGGTCAGCTATTATTGCAGATAGTCACCATATTTACGGACTAGGTCAGCTCAAACACACACATGATTCACAAGAACAAGATGCTTTTACTATTAATTTTCTTGATCACTACTATTGGGAATTATGTTGCGGAGAATTAGTATTGCTTCGCAGTCAATATGGTGTACCCAAGCTGTCACAAGAACATTTTGATAAGCCATCTTTTATAGCAAACTATATTCGCTTATTTCCCCAATCTTCAGTTGAAGATAGTTTAAACCTCTGGAACTTATTACAAGTTCAGATAAAACAAGCATATGGCAGCATGATTGTAGTTATTGAAGATGCTGCAATTGAAGCTGAAAGGCTTAGTAAGCAAGGCACAACTATTATACCAACACGGTTATCTGAATCATTGCTTCGGAGTATTAGTCGTATAGATGGTACAATTTTGCTTGATCCTTACGGTATTTGCCATGCATTTGGTATTATTTTGGACGGAGAAGCAAATGATAAATGTACTCCATCTAGAGGGGCTCGATATAATTCTGGTGTTCGTTATGTATGCTCTGAGGGACGGCGTGGACTAGCTATAGTAGTTTCAGATGATAAAACAGTTGATATCATCCCTGAAATTCGCCCTTTAGTAAGTCGATCTTTACTTGAACGAAATATCACGGTTTTTAATACGTCTACAATTGATAATTATCATGATTCTAGGAATTGGCTTGACAAGCACCGGTTCTACATTAATGCTGAACAATGTGAGCAACTTAATTCAACAATTGTCCGTTTAGATAATTGCCCAAGAGAAGTGGGCCTTATTTATATTGGAACAAATAAATTTGAGGTACATCCTGATTTCGATGAAAGTTATCTTAGTAATTAATCTTGTTTAAATAAATTTTATGTTCTTAATAAACTAATTCTAAGTTATTTTATTGAAAATAAAATTTTATATATTTTTATTGATAACATCCATTAGTAATTTTTTTTGTTATCAATCGTATCAACATCGCCATTTTTGAAGATATGGGGAGTAATTTATGCATGATTATGCGGTCTTTGGTCATGATAGAGCATCAATTGGTAGATGGCTTGGTTTTGTTGCGATTGCAGTAGCTGGTGGAATTGCTCAAATTTTAGCTATGGCTAGTAATTTAACTGGAATTGATGCTTTTACAAAAGCTACTATTACTACGGGATTAGTGTATTTAGGTCTTCATTGGTTGTTTAATAAATGGATTTGGAAAGTTCCTTTCTTTGAAATCCCCAATATCAGCGGGTCGTGGAAAGTAACAGGTCAAACTTTGAATAATGAAGGTGATATTATATATAATTGGAATGGGGTAATTGGAATTGAGCAAACATGGAAATGTATTCTAATACATTTAAAGACTCAGACGAGCCAAAGCGAAAGCTATACGGCAACACTTTCCCGTAGATATGGACCGACAGGGGGATGGTTACTTAGTTATAGTTACAAGAGTGAGCCTGAATTAGAACAGTCACATGTGTTGAATTCTCACAAAGGGTATTGTGAAATTGAATTTGATAAAGAATTAAAGTATGGAAAGGCTTCTTATTTTAATAGTGCAGGTAGAAGAACTTTTGGTGTTATAAAATTAGAAAAGATAAGTGACTGAATAATTCTAAAAGATTTTAATTACTTAAATTGTTCTCAAAATGATTTGTTTTAGCCCTAACTTAAACTTATTAATACTCTTAGGGGCTTTATTAAAAATAATAATACGTATGTTGCAACGAGCACGATTTTATACGAGACTGATTTCTACCTGTCTCAAAAGCTCATATTCTTGAATAGACCTTTTCAACTGATCAATTGGAAGATAGAACTCATCTTTGAAACCCAATTTTTTCATAAAAGCTTGGCAATCTGGGTTTGGGCATTCTATTTCTAAATATTCATAACCAAATTTCTCCCCAAAAATGCAGAGCTCTTTTAGCAATGCAGTTCCATACCCTTGCTTCTGTTTCTTAAATCCGATACGAGCGACCACAATATATTTTTTATCATTATGATTATTACGGGTATATGTTCCGAATCTTAGATAAAGATCAATTAAACTTTTATTTAATGCAATATTTACCCTCGGTTGAGGGGTCCTTCTAATTAACTCAGGAGAGGAAACTCTTAGTCGTGAGTACCCAAATTTTTCTATGGCAAATCTTCGGACTAAACAAGAGATTTCTTTTTGTTCCTCTAATTCAATAAGCCCATTTTTTTCTGATTGTTGGCATGAGTCTATATTCATTTTTTACTCCAAAAATATAACTCTAATAATTATTGATAATATTGTTAATATTTCTGAGGAAAACAATAGTTGTAAGTATTCGAGATAAAGTCTGCTTTTAAATAGACCCTTTACTATAAGTTATAACTATATATGTAGTAAATAATAAAACTTCAAATTTAAATGATCTGATAATTTTTATATCTCCATTTCAAAATTTATGCTTGCCCATGCGGAGGCACAAAAATATTGTTTTAGTGATATTAAATCCGTTCGATAGCGTCCATTCAACCAATGCCGAGCATATTCATGTACTGGACCAATTAATAGCGAAATTACAAATTCTGGTGGATATTTTAATAATATCTCCTTTCCTTCTAATGCTGAAATAAACTCTTTCCAGTGCGTTTGCATTCCGAGTACAGATTCTTGAAAAGAGTTCTCCTGTTCTGAACTTGTTAAGATATGGCGCTGTTCAAAGATAAATTTGGCCCAAATACGATTCTGATAAATCCAGTCAATATTAGCATTTACAATTACTGTGACTACTTGGTGGATCGTTTTACACTTTTGCAATGCTTCTGAAAGATATAGAGAAAAATCTTTTAATCCCACCGTGTAAACAGCTAGAGCCAGTCCTTCTTTGCTCCCAAAATGGTGATAAAAACTTCCTACGCTGATCTTTGCCTCATCGCATACCATTTCAACGGTTGTCGCTTCTATTCCATGTAAATTGTATAGAGCGAGAGCATGTTCAATAACCAAGCGTTTTTTTAAAGATGTTTTTAGGCGCATGTTGATGATCAAAAAGCATAAATTAAAGTAAATGAATCGTTAGAAGTACGAAAGCTAAGAATGGTAACAATAGCATAGAACTTATAAGGGATATATGTATAAAACTATTGTGCCTTATCTTTAGAAAGTGAACCTGAGATTTGAGTCTGCTTAGCAACAGACTTTTGTTTTTATAAGACAAAAGATATCATTTGGGGACAAATTAGAATCTTATTCTAAAAAGAAATTGACAGAAATAGGTAACAGAATATAGCTTAATAATCAGTCTAGTTCTAAAGTGGAACTGGACTGTGGTTTTGAATTTAACAAAACATTGGATGTTAATTAATAATTTAAAACATTGCTGTAGGCCTTGTTTTATATGAATTGAGGTTAGTGGTATGTCAATAATTCCAACTCAAGTTTCAACTGCAGATTGGCCATTATTTCCACGTAAAGTTAAGTTTGAATGGTCTACATCACCATTACACTGGATACCGCAAAGTCCATTTGCGAGTCATATCGTGAACCAGTTTGGTTTTTCTCTAGTACGTGGTGAATATTTTTTTTGTAGAACTTTTAACAAAGCACTTCCTTATATACGTGATGAAAAACTCCGTAAAGATGTGGAAACTTTCATACGTCAAGAAGCAATTCATGCACAGGCGCATAAAGAATCAATAGAACAATATTTACAGCAATATGGTGTTGATATTCAGGATCAATATGCTAAAGCACAATATTTATTTGATCACATTTTAGGAGATAAACCTTTTGGTGTTGCACTGCCTAAGTTTTTGGAAAAACAATGGTTATTTGCACGAGTAGGTATCGTTGCTGCTGCTGAACATTATACCTGTGCTATAGGACAATATGTCTTAGACCATACACATTGGCAAGAAAGAGGTGCCGATCCAGTGGTTAGTGATTTGTTTACTTGGCATTGTGCGGAAGAGGTTGAACACCGAACAGTTGCTTATGATCTTTATCAACATTTAAGTGGTAACTACTTAATGCGTGCTGGAATTATGGTGGGTGTTCTCCCAATTCTCACTTATATTGTCGCTGCTGGAACGGCTAAACTGGCAAGTACTGATACAACTATACCAAAGTCAAAAACTAAACTGACGAATTGGAAGTTCTGGAAAGAATGGCAAAAAGCACATCAACAACATCTTGCCCCTGGTCCAATATGGTTCCTGACGACAGGCATACGCTTTTTTAAACCTAGTTATCATCCCTATCATGAAGGCTCAACTGAACAGGCAGTTGCATATATTAACCAGTCACCTGCTGTTTTAGCATATCAGCAGATAAATGACGTAAATAAGCCGGTAATGATGTCATGAATAGCCAATTATTAACTCGACAATATGTGGCTTCAACTGATGTTAAGTTGGCGGTATATCAATGGGGCACAGAGAATAGTTCTGCTGGAACGATCGTACTGGTCCATGGTTATCCAGATTCCGCAGAAGTCTGGAAAAAGATAGCTACATTACTTGCAAAAGATTTTCATGTGGTTGCTTATGATGTACGGGGTACGGGTGCTTCTTCAAAGCCAAAATCCAAACAGCAGTATCAATTTTCTGAACTAGTCCAGGATCTAAGTGCCGTAATTGATTTTGTTAGCCCTGATAAACCTGTCCATCTAGTTGGTCATGATTGGGGGGCTTTACAATGTTGGGAAGGGGTATTGGATGATAAGTTAAAACACCAAGTATCATCTTATGTTGCTCTTGCTCCGAGCCTTGATCATGTCGGTTGGTGGTTCCAGCGCAAACTACAGCAGAAAAATTTAAATGGCTATTTGCAGTTTGCTCAACGTGCTATAGGTTCATCCTATATGGGGTTGATGTTGTTGCCAATATTGCCTGAGTTAACTTGGCAGATGGGCTTAACTCATTTATGGCCTAAATTAGTAAGTAAACTTGAGCGTACCACTGTAGTACCGGATTCATCACAACATGCGAATGCAGTAAATGGTATTCAATTGTATCGTTTAAATCTAGTCGAGCTTTTAAAAAGACCCACAACTCGTAAAACCAGTATACCCGTCAATATGCTAATCATGACGAAAGACCCTTTTGTACCAGAAATGCTTTGTCAAGGTCTGGAAGAATGGGTAGAAAATATTGAATATAATCAGGTGGAAGCAGGGCATTGGGGTATTCTCAGTAAACCTGATGAAGTCGCAGGGCATATTGCTCAATTTGTGAATCAGCATATCTGATTCACTTAAATAATTCATATGGATATTTATAATTAAAAAGAGGGGAGAGGCATGAGCGTACAAACATTTAATGTAATCCAAAAAATATCACCGGTTGCCAAGTTCACGTTTCTTTTAATTTTATTCGTGATTACCTGTATTGCAGGAATTATTTCTTTGCTAGAAGCTATTCACTTTTTCCAGTTCTTACTTAGTGATGATGCACCTCAAGTAGTTTCTCAAGCAATACAACAGCTACGAGCTAATCCCACATTAGAAAATACCAAAATTTTAGGCGCAGAGTTGTGGGGATTATCATCTTTATCTAATGTAAGTCACTATGTCGATTCTAGATTACTAGAGCAGGGACTTTACTATGCGAGTATGCCAAAAACTAATCAGGCGTTACTGTTTGTACATGTAGTGCTTGGTGGCTTTTGTATGCTATTGGGGGCTTTACAATTCTGGCCATCATTTCGTAAAAGATATATGACAATTCACCGCAAAATAGGGACAGTTTATATTGCTACTGCGCCGTTTTCTGTAGTGATGGCTATGATTTACCTTGTTAAAACAGCCCCTCATCACTTATATGATCATTTAATTGCATGGATTGCACTGTGGATTTTCGGTGCATTCGCGCTACTTTCCATTTTCATGGCAATTCGTGCTATACGAAATAAAAAAATTTATGAACATCAAGCATGGATGGCTTTATCTTTTTCTTCACTGCTAGTTGCACCATTGTTGCGTTGGGATTGGGCATTACTGGTTTCTCTCTTTCCACATATTGATCAGGAAACATTAAACCTAGTCACTATGGGCATGATGTTGCCTCAGACTTTATTAATTGGTTATATCTTGGTTGTGATCAATAGACAGTTTAATCGGCCAATGAGTCAACGCAAACCTGAAAGCTTTGCATTAAGAATCAGTAATATATTCCTGGTACTTTCACCTCTATGGTATGCAGTAGCGATAGGTTCAACAGTTATTGTAGGACTATATTTCTCCATAGGTGGATTGTCAGGCTTAAAGTTTGCTCATACTTTAATTCCTCATGAATTAATTATAAGAGAAGAACAGGTTATTAGTGATTTGGGGTTCAGGAAGTGGTTATTAGTTCTTACCAATGGGGCTGCTCTAATTTTAGGTATATATACATTACAAGCATTGCTTAAAGCGACAGCTAAAACGTTATCTAAACCAGTACATCTGTTTGGTAAAACAGCAGCCATTTTTGCTCTTATTGCAGGTGGATTGGCTATTTCTGTTGGCTCTCAGATCGGTTTACAACCCGATAGAGTACTTCTGGCTGGCGGCACAATGTACATTATTAATGGTGCATTTTTAGTGCTATTTTCAATGATATTTTTAGTGGCCCAGTACAGACAGCAGTTTGCGATCATGAAAGAAAGTATGGTCTTTCTGATCTGTATGTTGCCTTATTTGTCATCCTATGTTCTTACCTTATGGGTATTGCAGTTTATACACCTACCTACAGATTACGTCATTGCTGGACAGGGCTTTGCAGTGCCGATAGGGTTTAGTACAGGACTATTATTCGTAGCCTTTCTTTATGTAGTTTATGGTCAGGCAACACGTGAACACAATTGATAATGTGGAGAAAAATAATGAAAAAACCAGATTTATATATCGATTCTGCTTCAGTCAAGATTGCTGTTTACACTTGGGGACGTAAACCGACAATTGATCAGCCCAAGGAAGTATTGATCTTTGCTCATGGTTTTCCTGATAGAGCATTGTTCTGGGAAAAGGTCGCTAAGCAGCTTGAACATGATTTTTATGTGGTCGCATTTGATCAACGGGGATGTGGAGAGTCATCACATATCCGAGGTATGAAGCACTATAAATTCGAACTGCTTGTTGATGATTTATTTGCAGTAATTAACGCAGTTAGTCCTAACCAAAAAGTGCATTTAATCGGTCATGACTGGGGGGGGATTTATGGCTGGGATGCGATAAAAGAAGATCTAGGACAGAAAAAAATAGCATCTTTTATCACTATGTCTCCTAGTCTTGACCAAATTGGATTTTATTTACGTAAACGTTTGCTAAAGCCTACTCCGAAAAATTTATATCAGGTTATTGCACAATTGTTTCGTAATAGTCTTATGACATTTTTTACTTTACCGATATTACCGGAGTTAGTGTGGTATAGCGGTTTAGGCTTGTTGATGATGCGTATTATGGTCAAGCATTTTGAGAATATTCCTTTACAAGTATTTGCAGGAGTTGAGGGAGATGCTATTCGTTATTTAGGTATCTATCGGGCCAATATGCTACAGCGTGTATTCTCTCCTCAACAATATACAGTGGATGTTCCAGTACATTTGTTATTGGCTAGTGGTGATCCATTTTTACCTCCCCATCTTTTTGAGCAAACAAATCAATGGGCGAATCAATTAACTGAATCGACTGTTGATGCTGCACACTGGGCACCCGCAAGTCGTCCGGTTGAAATGGCGGAGGATATTCGTCAATTTATTAGATCATTAGTTCCTACGCAAATAGGTCTAAAAACACGAGCAAATGAATTATTAGGAAAGGCTAACATCAATTAAATTAAACGATTAAATACAATAATGAGAAAAAGGTAGATAATTAAATGGCTCAGAAAGTAGTTCTACATCAGTGGGAAATTTCCCCATTTTGTCAGAAAGCAGCAAGAACCTTAAGGTTTAAGGGAATTGATTTTGAAACTGTTAATTATAATGGAGTGCTAGGTGCAAAGGTTCCGTTACTTAGTAAGGTGGGTAAAGTTCCTGTGCTCGATATTCATGGCCAGCGTATTCAGGATAGTACACGTATTGCCCGTTATCTAGATGAAAACTACCCCGATGCACCAAGGTTATATCCAAAAGATCCTACTCAACGGGCTTTGGCAGAGTTATGGGAAGACTGGGCTGATGAATCATTATATTTTTATGAAGTTTACTTGCGGGTCAATGATCCAGAAGCCTTAAAAGAGTGTATCCGCATCAGTAATATGGGGCGTCCAGCTTATGAAAAAATGATGGTAAAGGCTTTTATTCTGGCAGAACTGAAAACTCAGTTGTTCTTTCAGGGGCTAGGCCGTATGAAAGCTGAGGATATTCATACAGAGTTTCGAAGTCATCTTGATCGCATTGAGCAAGTATTATTGCAGACGGGATGGCTAGTGGGAAATACACAGACGATTGCAGATATAGCTGTCGTTGCACAACTTGGTGAAGTAATAAGGACTAGTAATAAGTTTGGTGCAGAGATATTGGCACGTCCAGCAATTGCCTCATGGTATAAGAAACAATGCGAGTTAAGCCATGCCATTATCTCAAAAGAATAAAATAATACGTTGTGCGGTAGTGGTTGGAGTTGGTGCTTCTCAAGGCATTGGTGCCGCTATTTGTCGCCGATTTGCTAAAGAAGGGTTGCTCGTTTATGTTGTTGGAAGAACAGAAAGCAAACTACAAATTATTGTTGATGAAATTTGCCAGCAGTGTGGTAATGCAGTAGTTCACAAATTAAATGATACAAATGATTTAGAAGTAACCTTGTTGTTCAAAAGTATTAAACAAAAGGGACAGATACTTGATGTTGTAGTTCATATAGTTGGTGGAAGTGCATCATCTTATTTTTTAAGAACTCATCTTAGTTGTTTAAAATTTATGTGGCAGTCTGCTTTTGTCTCAGGATTCTTGATTGGGCGGGAGGCTACAGCAATTATGAGTGAACAGGGGCATGGGAGTATCATCTTTACTGATACTAGTATTCCCTTACGGGATAAGTCTTCTTCTTCAGTATTTACAATGGGTAAATCTGCTTTACGTTCTTATGTTTTGAATCTTGCCAAAAATTGTGAGTCAAATAATTTAAATATTGTACTTGATGGGATGGAGGATGGTGATCGTATTATTAAATCATTATACAGTCGAAGCCGTTTCGTAAAAAACAGACATGGTATAAGCGAGTTAAATGATGACGTGATTGCAGAAAATTATTGGAAGCTATATCTGCAAAAACTGAGTTATGTATCAAAAAAAGACAAAAATTAATATCAAGAGGAATTTTTAATTAGTTAAAAGATCAAGTAGTTAAATTATTTAAAATTTTAATGTAGTATATTTTGTTATTAAATAAATATTCTTATTATGGCGTGTGAGATAAATTTTTAATTAAAATATTAAGTGTGTATTTTATAAAATAATTAACTTTTAGATACTAATTTATTAAAATTTTCTATTGCTAAATTCACGCGGAGTTTTCCCTGTCCAAGTTTTAAAAGCTCGGCCAAAACTAGTTGTATCGCGAAATCCTAAATATTTAGCTATTTGTTTCTGGTTAAGTTTATTTTGTAGAAGTAATTTAATAGCTTTCTCCTTTTTATAATTTATTATTATCTCACGAAAGGTTTCACCTTCTTTCTTTAGTTTTCTTCTCAATGTTCTTTCATGAAGATTAAGCTTGCTAGAAATAATATTTTCGTTTGGAATTTCTTCTTCATAACAATCTAAAATAAAAATAATCTTATCCTTGAGAGAAGTCTCTTTTTGTATAATTGATTGAGAGGAATTTAAAATAGAGTAAATCTTTTCGCCGAGTACAGAATAACTAAGGGGAGAGCGGAAACAAAAATAATCGGCTTCTCTAATTTGATAAATTATAGAGTTTTGCTTGGCATTGAATTCAATATTATTACAATTTAATAAATTATTATATAAGGATGAGTAGTGTGGAGGTGGATATACCAAAGTGATTTTTTGTGGTTTACCTAAATTTGGAAGATGAGTAGAAACTAAATGTATAATTTCACCTAAATGGTATTCAGTTGAAAAAATATATTTTAAAGAGTTTCCTTTTTTTATATTAGATGGGGTTACGGAAAAAATTAATGATGAGTTTTTATAGTCTACTTTAATAGTAGATAGGGGTGTAGTATTTTGGTGATTTTTTAAATAATATTGAATAGCATTAGAGTATGAGTTTTGTATTTTGAGTCCAATTTCTAATAATGGATAAGACGATAGGATAATACTATTTGCTGCAAAAAAAGGTAAGCTATAGTCCTTTAAGGAAAGATAAATGTCGATAATTTCTTCAATTACATCACTTGTTGAGTTTTTATATATTAGATCTAAGAATTTTGTATCTGCAATAAGTACTTTGTACTTATATAGGTCTATTAATTTTTTAGAAAAGAGATATTGAAGTAAAATTTGAGGATGCTTTAGCTGACTAAACATAATTTAAGAAAAAAACCTAATATATTACTAAAATTCATCACAATTAAATTAATAGTACAAAAATAATAATTTCTATTCATTTGATTTTTTAGATATTTAAGGACTTTTTTTAAACATTTTTGGTCTTAAATGTGGGAAATTAGAAATAGTTCTTTAATCAATTAAATATTGATTAATAAGTTTAATTTTTATAAAAAAATTGTATGTTTTTCACTCTGAATTTTAAAAAGAATAGAAAAAATATTTTTTATCGGACATTTTATAAATATAACAGGACTGTCTGTAAGTAATTCATTGAAATAAAATGTTTTTTTTAGTTATATATTCTCATGTATTTTTTAGATTTATATGATCTCTAAGTAAGTAGTGGAAATTGAGTGTAAATTATGAATTTATTTCAACCAGCTAAAAAAGTTTCTAAGGTATATTTTCGTTTTGGTGAGCATACATTTGTACTTTTAGCCATATTTATATTTTCTGCTGCGAAACAAAATTGGACTAATGAGGAAATAAAAAAAGTAGTACAAGAGGCAAAAAAAGCAGATTATAAATATCTTGTGAAAGTACTAAGAAGTCACTCTACTGCTTATGATTATATTGATTGTTATCATTGATTTCATTTTATCTAATATGTTCTAAATTTAATATTGTGGATATTATTGCTCTAGTCAAAGTTTATTAACAATATTACAGATGAATTGTTTATTTTTATTAATTCTAATTCTTGTGTGCTTTGTATGAATTTAAAAGATTTTTTGATAAAAAGATCAGCATTGTTATATTTATTTTTCTCTCTAATAATATTGTCTTTGGCTAGGTTTATATTTTTTATTTTATCTGATGTGTTTATTTTACAAGTATGTTTTGAAAACTCTTTATAAGTATTAATGCACTCAGAGTCTATGATTAAACCTGAAAAAATAATTTTTCCTGTTTCTTTGAATTCATTAGCTTGTATTTGATTTGTAAATAAAATGGTTGCGGTAAGAGTTAAAATTTTTTGCTTAAAGAAATGTTTATTCATATTTTGATCGTTAAGTAAAACTAAGAATACGTATGGATATTTAAGAATTTCTAATTGTATTTTTAGTTTTTTGTTTTTATCGGACAATTTTTAGATATAAAAGGAAATTTTAAATTTTTAAAAAAATAAATGTTATTTTATAAGTAATAAAAAATTAATATCTTTTTAGAAAATACTTGAAATAAAAGAGTGAGTTCTTTGATGATTAATAAACTATTTATAATTTCTCCTTTTTTATTATTAGGATGTTCTCTACAACCAATTGAGACTTTTGAATTGGAGATAAATTATTTAAATGATGAAAATAGTAATCTTATTGCTTTAGAAAAAAAGTTAGAGCCCCAATGTGAACAGGCAATTGCAAATTTAAAGTTTGGTATTGTTAATAAGTCTCTGAATATTAAAGAGTTAATAGAGAATCAAGATAGTGTTTGTGGAAATCTCTATTATGTCGTTAATAAAGTACTTGAAAATAATCAAAGGTTAGTTGATCTTGAACTCTTAATTCAAGAGAAAAGTAACTGATGTTAAATTATTGTCCTAATAATATCCTAAATAGGTTGAAATTTAGATAAATTAGGACATTTTATTAAACTGAATTTTAAAAATATATTATATATATTAAAGTTATTCGAGTTTTAAATCTAAGTTTGAATTATGAATTATTTTTCCTTTTTGGTTGGTTTAGTAGCAATCTTTAATTTTAATTTTGTCTATGCGGATTATGAAAATTCAATATATTTTGTTCAGTCTAATATAAAAACATCAAAAAAAGATAGTTGTATTCTAAGAAGTGTGAGTGAGTTAGATTTTAAAAAATATTCTGAGAAATTGTTAATTGGAAGTAATGGTGTTTTTTATGATTGTAATAATGAAAATACACCAACTGTAATTATTTTTTTTGTTGGTAATAAGAAATTAAATATATTTAATGATTTGGGTGATTTTTTGAGTAATGATGTAAGTGATAAGATTGTGCTTATTGATGCTAACAAGTTAAGTAAAATAAAGAGTAAAGACTTTATAGTTCCTAACAATGATGTTTTGATTGAAAAATCGTTTTTATATAGAAATTTTGTAATTGAAACAATTATTTTTTAATTTTAATTTTATTTAAAATATCAATCTATCGTATATTAAAATCAATTATATTTATAGTTTAAAGTGAATTGTATTATCATAGACCTGTTAATGCGAAGGTGTCAGAAAAATGGATGATCTGAGTATTTTAAACATAAAACTCTGAAACCTATCACGCTGTAAAGAAGGTATCTCAGCGTGATTATTTCTTACAAAAGAATATATGGGCTAATATTATTTTTATAAATAATGAACACGCAGATCATGTGATGATTATTTCTTATCCTTTGGTGGAGCATTCACAATCTCCTGAATATGCACAAGTGCATTTCTTACCGCGGCACCGCCCGCGTAAAACAACATTTGCAATATGGTTTCGATGATCTGTGTTCTGCTAGCTCCAGCATTAAGTGCAGCTTCGGTATGGGCTTTCAGTTGTGGTACGGGATGTCCGAGGGTGACACATTAAGCAATTACCACTAACTCACGGGTTATTGGGTCAAGACCCTCACGGCTCATAATGCCACCCATTGCCCATTCAATAGTGATATCCGTAAAGTCAGGACAGATATCGGCCATATCCTGACGTAAGGCTTCACCCGCTCCATTTCCGTACAATTGATTAAACAGAACTAGCCCGCGTTGGCGTAATTCAGGTTGTGTGATCATGTCGCTTCTCTAGTGGGGAAGAAGCATTAATTAAATAACAATGTATGACTTAGAAAAACATGCTAAAACTTGCATTACTATCAAGTCATACTTGTTAATCATGCATGCGCTTGATCATGGCAGTCAAGGACATATCAGAAAGCATCTCATCACTACGTGGTGTAGGGAAAATAAATTTATCAGGTTGAGGGTGATTTTCTTCAAATATAATTTTAAGAGTCAGGTGACAAAGGCATTCAAAAATGTTGTAGCGAACTTCTTGGAGTTTAAGAAGTTCTACTAAATCATTTCTAAGCTAATGTGTTATTTATAAATCTTAAGAAAAGTTTCTATTGCCCGTTTATTGGCTGCCTTAATCCATTCTTCTGTTAAAGGAAGATCTAAACCAAAATATAAAATATCCATAAACTCAGCTTCTACCAAAGCTCTAAAGTGACATTCTGCTATTTCTGCATTTGCTTGTTTTAAATATCCCTCATCCATCGCTTTTTGCAAAATAGAGGTCATAAAAGCCTTAGCGCCTTGTGGCCCTCGTTCATAGAATTTTTTTCCTAAATGGTTATGTCTTCCCTCTGCGATTAGTAACCTTCTAATTGCCAAGCCGTTTTTAGAATAGGCTGAACGAATCATATGCGAAGCCAATATCATGAGATGATTTTCTAAATTATCCGGATTTTGCTCAAGTTTTAGCATTTCATCAATAAAACCGACTTCTGCTTCACGTAGAAGTGTTTCGATAAATAATTCTGCTTTTGAAGCAAAGTGACTATACAGCGTTGCTTTAGAAACTTGAGCTACATCTCGTATGGCATCCATGCTGGAGTTTTCATACCCATTTAATTGGAAAACTTGACTAGCGGCATCAAGGATGATGTTACGGGTTACTTCACTCTTTACTTTTGCCATTAAGTTTTTCCTCTAAAGCCAAGGGGGCTATTGTAAGTTTGACAATCAAATTTCGTCAAACTAAACTAAACCGTCTAGTTTAGTTTTTATTTCGCATGAAACCTCAAATTTATTCATTGCTGTTGTATTCAACCATTCCATTCATATTTGCTGGCTGTATGCATACTTCTTATCAGCCTCCCAAATCCCAAGTTACAAATGTTTGGTCACAAAATACTCCTAATTCAAATCATAAAGTTGATGACCTGACACAGTGGTGGTCACAGTTTAATGATCCAGTTTTAGGGAAATTGATTGAAGTAGCACAGGACAATAGCCCTAACTTACTTAAAGCATGGGCCAGAATTGAACAGGCAAGGGCGACTTTAACCACATCAAAAGCCAGTATGTTGCCTTCTTTGACTGGGAGCGCCTCAGCGAAAAGAGCGAAAGATAGCCAAGTTTCTAATCAGGGGACGGGCAGTTTAGATGCTTCAGGGGAAATTGATTTATTTGGCAAGATTCGAAAAAAGAATCAAGCAGCCCAGTCTCGTATCGAAGCTCGGCAAGATGATTGGCATGATGCCCGCATTTCGCTTGCGGCAGAAGTGGCAGATGACTACGTGCAATATCGGTCCTGTGAATTATTGGTTACGGTTTATCAAAATGAACTGCAATCGATGCAAAAAACTGAACAAGCAAATTCTCAAATGGTCAAAGCCGGATTTACTGCACCGATGGATGGCGCTTTATCGCGTGCCAATCTTGCGAGTACCCAGATGAATCTTCTTAACCAACAAAAACAATGTGATTTATTGGTAAAAACCCTTGTACAGGTCACGGGGATGCAAGAAACCACATTACGTCCACTACTCAATAGTGGAAAGTCAAAAAGCTTACCAAAACCAGCTTTGTTTAATGTTTCAGATGTTCCCGCACAGATGTTGCAACACCGCCCTGATATTGCCGCATTAGAACGTGAAGTTTATGCCACTTATGCCGAAATTGGCTCTGCACAAGCCGATCGTTATCCGAGCCTTTCACTAACAGGCGTTATTAGCACGGTTTTAACTGGTGGAACATCGGCAGCTTCATGGTCATTTGGACCAGCTCTCTCTTTACCCATTTTCGATGCAGGTCAGAAAAAAGCTGCGGTAAGAAGTGCCAAAGCAGCATATGTATCTGCAATTGCAGATTATCAATCGGGGGTAAGATCGGCAGTGAGTGAAGTTGAACAAGCCTTAGTACAGTTAAATTCGATTGCTGCCCAAGAGCAGGCATCGGAAAACTCTGTTCGGGAGTATGAAAATTACTTTAATGCCCTGCAATTAAGTTGGAAGGCGGGCAATACCAATTTACTAGATTTGGAATCGGCAAGACGTTCCGCACTTTCAGCACAAATGAATCAAATTGAATTACAAACCAGTCGTGTACAGCAATGGATTGCTTTGTACAAGGCAATGGGTGGTGGCTGGCAAAAAAATGCCACCGTTACTGAACCCAAGACAAGTTTGAAAGAAATTAATTTTTAAGGATTGGCACCATGAACAAAGCGATACGACTGAAAAAATGGATGATAATCGTCCTGGTGATTGTGCTGATTGCAGTCGCAATATTTTTGCTATTCATTAAAAAAACAACACAAAATAAAAGTAATGATTCTGTCCAAAGTGAGCAAAGTGTCTTATCTGTACAGGTAGTTTCTCCAAAAACTCAAATTTGGGAAAACACCATTAGTGCGACTGGCCCTATTGGGGCTTGGCAGGAAATAATTGTTAGCCCCGAGATTAGTGGATATAAAATTGCACAGCTCTATGTTGATGTAGGTGATCATGTAAAGAAAGGTCAGCTTTTGCTTAAACTGGCAGATGACAGTTTGAAAGCCGATTTACGTAAGCAACAAGCCAATCTTCGTCAAAATCAGGTCAGCCTGCAACAAGCAGTATCAAATTTAAAGCGCGCTAATATTATTGGGGAGGGAGGCGCACTATCTGATCAACAATTAGAAGAATATCGTATTAAGGTAGAGTCTGCTCAAGCGAGCGTAGCTTCTGCTCAAGCAGACGTAGATAGTACTAAATTAAAACTATCGCAAACCCAGATTTACGCCATAGATAATGGGGTGGTTTCTTCTAAATCCGCCGTATTGGGAAATGTCGTCAGCTCGGGAACGGAGCTGTACCGTATGATTCGTCAGGGACGTATGGAATGGCATCCTGAAGTGGACGCTAAGCAGATTGATGCAATTCAAATTGGTCAGAAAGTGAATCTTTCTTTATCCAATGGTCAGCAATTAAATGGCACGGTTAGAAGTATAAGTCCGGCTTTATCCAATAGTACTGGGCGTTCTAGTCTCTATGTCAGTTTAAACTCTGGAGATGCCCATGTTGGTATGTTTGCCAATGGCAAAATTAGTGTAGGAAAAAGTGCGGCAAATACTATTCCTCAATCTGCGCTCGTAATGCGTGATGGACGTTCATATATTTATCTGGTTGGTCAGGACCAACGCGTTAAAAGTGTAGTCGTAGAAACAGGACGACGTGAAGGGCAGGATGTTGAAATTTTATCAGCGTTGGCAAGCAATGCTCACATTGTAGAGAAGGGGGGTGCATTTTTATCAGAAGGAGTCAAAGTTAAGATTTTGCCTTCTGAAAAGACTGTTGAACATATGACACAACCACAAGTAGGAGCACCATAATGAATGTTTCTGCTTGGTCAATTAAAAATCCAGTCCCCGCTATTTTACTCTTTTTCTTTTTAACGGTATTGGGTTTATTCGGCTTCTATCATTTGGGTATACAAGATACACCAGATATGGATTTACCCACTATTCAGATTTCAGCCAGTTTAGAGGGTGCAGCGCCAGAACAACTGGAAACTGAAGTGGCTAGAAAAATTGAAGATAAGTTAACATCTTTAAGCAAACTAGATCATATTACGACCATGATTTCGGATGGTCAGGCAACGATTTCTGTTAGTTTTGAGCTAGAAAAAGATGGAGAAGAAGCACTTTCAGAAGTACGCAATGCTGTAGATAGTGTGCGAGCAGAATTGCCTAGTAGTATGAATGATCCCACAATCTCCAAAGTAAATATCTCAAATACAGCCTTACTTACCTATACCATTGAATCTGACAGTTATGATGCCAAAGATTTATCTTGGTTTGTTGATAATGATGTGACCAAAGCGCTCATGGCTGTTAAAGGGGTAAATACCATTAGCCGTATTGGGGGACTTGACCGTGAAGTGCAGATTGAGCTTGACCCTAGCTTGATGGCAGGAATGGGAGTGATGCCTTCTGATGTATCGACTCAACTTAAAGCAATGCAACAAGATGCATCTGGCGGTCAGGGACGTATAGGTGGAGAACGTCAGTCAATCAGAACTTTGGCAACGGTTAACCATGTTGCAGATGTAGGGGCGATTAGCATCCCATTGTCTAATGGAAGTTATGTCAGGCTCGATGAAATTGCGACGATTAAAGATAGTTATTCAGATCTGACCTCAAGAGCCTATCAAAATGGTAAAGCCACGGTTGGCTTCCAGATTAAACGATCTAAAGGTTATTCTGATGTGAGTGTTGTTGATGGGGCAAGAGTTGCCATTAGCAAATTTCAAAAAGAACACCCAGAAGTAAAGATCAAAGAAGTGAGTAATACAGTTGACCCGATTAAAGATAATTATCAGGGTTCAATGGATATGCTTTATGAAGGTGCATTTCTTGCAATTGTGGTGGTTTGGCTATTTTTAAGAAACTGGCGGACAACATTAATTTCTGCTGTTGCTTTACCTTTATCAATTATTCCTGCCTTTGGAGTCATGTATTTACTAGATTATTCATTAAACATGATTACCTTATTAGCGTTATCTCTTGTAGTCGGCATTTTAGTAGATGATGCGATTGTTGAGGTTGAAAATATTGAAAGGCATTTGCGGCAAGGTAAAACTCCCTATGAAGCAGCAATGGAAGCCTCAGATGAAATTGGGTTAGCGGTTATGGCTACAACTCTGACCTTAGTCGCAATTTTCTTGCCTACAGCATTTATGGGAGGAATATCAGGTTTATTTTTTAGACAATTTGGTATTACTGCATCTGTTGCCATTTTAGCTTCGCTATTAGTTGCCCGTTTACTTACCCCAATGATGGCCGCTTATCTTTTAAAACCTCCTCGTGAACAAACTCAGGCTGAAGAAAAAGTTGGACGGATAATGTCCACCTATAAATCACTTGTTCATTGGACATTAGGACATCGTAAAACAACGATGCTATTGGCGACAGGCTTCTTTCTATTGACTGTAGTTGTAGGTTTACAAAATTCTGTTTCTTTTTTGCCTGCTCAAGACAAATCGCAATCTAGCGTCAAATTGGAATTACAGCCTGGTTCAACCTTGAATGAAACCAATGCTATCGCACAACAGGCGGATGTGATTATTCGAAAGATGCCGGAAGTAAAAGATGTATTTATGTCAGTTGGTGGTGATGATGTCACCAGTGCAACTTTAACAGTAGATTTGGTCGCACGTGATAAGCGAGAGCTTAAGCAGGTAGCTGTAGAGCAGAAAATTCGGGAAAAGTTAAAAGCACTTTCAGGCGTCCGAGTAACTGTAGGAGGTGGCAATAGTGGTGAAAAGCTCGAATTAACATTAGCCAGTGATAACCCTGATCTATTAACACAGACTGCTCACAATGCTGAAAATCAGTTAAGAACATTGAAGGGGATCGGCAATGTAAGTTCGGATGCTGCAATTGAGCAACCTGAAATTCAGATTCACCCTGATAAAGCGTTAGCCGCTTCATTGGGTGTAACCTCAGAAGCCTTAGCAGACACCATACGCTATGCAACCTATGGTGGATATTCATCCAATTTACCTAAACTGAACTTGTCTCAGCGTCAGGTTGCCATGCGAGTACGTATGAATCCAGAACTACGCCATGATCTTGATAGCATTGCGAACTTACGAGTCAAAGGAACAAATGGAACTGTGGCATTAGGTAGCGTTGCAAAAATTGATATTGCCAGTGGTCCTTCACAAATTAACCGTATTGATCGTTTGCGTAATATTACTTTATCTGTAGAACTCAATGGTCTAGCGACTGGTGAGGTGCAAAATGAGGCAATGAAACTGTCCTCGCTCAAGACTTTACCACAAGGGGTAAAATTGGTTAAACAAGGTGAAACACAACGTATGAGTGAAATGCTGCAAAGTTTTGGTCTAGCTTTCTTTATTGGAATTGTTTGTGTTTATGCTGTTTTGGTATTGTTATTTCATGACTTCATGCAACCCGTGACAATTCTTTCAGCATTGCCGTTAGCATTAGGAGGGGCATTTGTTTCCCTCTACATTTTTGGTTTGCCTTATTCTATGCCTGTTGTCATTGGTATTTTAATGTTAATGGGTATTGTGACCAAAAACTCAATTTTATTAGTGGATTATGCCATCATTGCCCGACGAGAAAAGAATTTTTCTCGATTTGAAGCGGTCATGGATGCCTGTTCTAAACGTGCTCGACCAATCATCATGACAACTTTAGCAATGGGAATGGGAATGATGCCTAATGCTTTAGGGTTAGGTGCTGAACCAAGTTTTAGACAACCGACGGCTATTGTAGTGATTGGTGGTTTGTTAACATCCACTGTATTAAGTCTATTGGTTGTGCCTGTAGTCTTTACTTACATTGATGATCTATTGATGTGGTTTAGAAGAAAAATGGCAGGTTCAAAACATTAATTATTGATACTTAATCTCTACTAAATCTTTTTCAAAATTTTTTAAAGGTTTAGTAGAGAATCCATTATTTATTAGCTATAAATCATAAACAAAACTTACTTTAATAAAGGGATGCGAAATTTAAAGAAAAACAAGTGTCAAAATTATGACTGGCACTGTACCAATTACACATCAGCATAGTGCCAACTATGATAATCAAAGTTTAAGTCTTGAATAGCTGCATTAGCGTCGAGCAGCTAGCGCACGGCGCTCAACATTGCGTAGAACTAAACGAAAAGAAATACCGAAAACAACTCCAAAAGCAGAGTCAATCAGCTTGCTTGGACCGGGCAGTTGAACTCCAAATCTCGTAGTCCATGTGACTTTAGTGCCTTCAGGGATTTCTATAAAATCGACTTGCCCGTACTCGTGTTTTGCCTGAGGTCGAGAAGAGAGGATGCGATATTCCATACGGTTCGGACGATTAAATACTGTAATTTCCTCACGTAGCCAGATTTGTCCACAGTCCAACTCTCGGATTGCACCAAGTCCATTTTTTTCTGTATTGCCATGACGTGTAAGTACGCAGGAACGAACACCAAAAACCTGAGAAAGTTTTTCATGATCGGTAAATGCCTCAAATACATCCTCAATCGGCGCTTTGATTATTTTTGTGACGGTTAGGGTATGCATGGTATTCCTTTTATTAGATTGTAGGTCGAAAGCCATTAATCAAGTGAAGAACGGGTGAACGTATTTATGCAGTTGTCCGGTATGCTAACCTTAGCCTAAGGAAAGACTCATTTCGGTCTTAACATAATACTTTTCATCACGGTTCTTCTCGAAATTCTCAATCCATTCTAAGTAGGACTTCGGTTACTTTACAAGTTCTTTTTTTGAACTTAATATGTTTTTTATTCCTCACGTAATAAACGGATCGAGGACCTAGAAAATAATCATAATGATAATACTGATGAAGGACTATGCCATGAATACAGACCAGCCGCCGAGCACTGCTTGGCTCATTTACGGTGCCAATGGTTACACAGGCCGCCTAATCGCACGTGAAGCAGTCAAGCGTGGTCTGCGTCCTATATTGGCTGGCAGATCGAATGAAAATTTGGAGTCGTTGGCTCGGGAGCTTGATCTGCCTGTACGAGTCTTCAAATTAGATGATCAACAGATGATCGTTTCCGCGCTTCAGGATGTCAGTTTGGTATTGAATTGTGCGGGCCCGTTTTCTGCGACAGCTCAGGCAATGATTCAGGGATGTTTACAAGCGAAAGTGCACTATCTGGATGTGACTGGTGAGATAGACGTCTTCGAAAAAGCTCAGATGCAGCATGCCGCGGCTCAGGTCGCTGGTATCGTTATTTGTTGTGGCGTTGGTTTTGATGTTACACCAACGGATTGTGTTGCTGCTATGTTGAAGCAGGCTATGCCGGACGCTAGTCATCTGGCTTTAGGCTTCAAGACTTCTTCTCCACCATCACCTGGGACAAGCAAAACGGTAATCGAAAGCTTGGCACTCGGGGGAATGGTTCGTAAGAAAGGTATCATTCATCAGGTTTCTCAAGCATGGGATGTTCGCAAGATAGATTTTGGTACTGGTCCTGAGTCGGCTATGACCATTGCTTGGGGGGATGTATCTACTGCTTATTGGACAACTTCAATACCAAATATTGCCGTTTATGTTCCTGTGCCTGCGGGTGCTGGAACGATGATTCGTTTAATAGGTTCTCGTCTTGGCTGGTTGTGGCGGCGTCAGTCAGTCATTACTTTGCTAAATACACTGGTCGATAAGTACGTATCTGGGCCCGATGAGACTACACGTACACAACATCCTATGCAGGTCTGGGGTGAGGTGACTAACACACGGGGTGAGTGCAAAACGGCTTGGCTGCAAACTGCTAATGGCTATGATGTCACGATTAACAGCGCACTTGGCATAGTCCAGTATCTGCTAGATAAGCCATTTTCCCATAAGGGTTATTTCACGCCATCGCAACTGATGGGAACAGACTTCATTTCGACTCTGCCGGGTTCGAGTTCAATTTGTATCCAGACATGAGTATTAATAGCCGATTTTTATAGTTACAAGTGCAATTTGCCTATTTTCTTCTGGTTATTGTAGTCTTTATGATGATTTTTATAACGAATTTAAAAGCTTCAGAACATCTAATTGTTGATCTAAGTGTTATACGAGACAGGCTTTTGCCTGTTTCAGAAGCTCATATTCTTGAATGGACTTTTTCAGTTGATCAATTGGAAGATAGAACTCATCTTTGAAACCTAATTTTTTCATAAAAGCTTGGCAATCTGGGTTTGGACGTTCTACTTCTAAATATTCATATCCAAATTTTTCCCCAAAAATGCAGAGCTCTTTTAGCAATGCAGTTCCATAACCCTGCTTCTGTTTCTTAAATCCGATACGAGCAACAACAATATATTTTTTATCTTGGTGTTCAGCAAAGGCATATTCCCCGAACCTTAGATAAAGATCAATTAAACTTTTATTCAATGCAACAGTCACGTTTGTTTGCGGCTTTTTTTGTCTTAATTGCATAGATGAAATTCTCATTCTTGAATATCCGAATTGTTCTGTGGCAAATCTTCGGATTAAACATGAGATTTCATTTTGTTCTTCAAGCCCAATGAGCCCATCTTCTTCTGATTGCTGAAGTGATTCTGTATTCATTTTACTCCAAAAACGGTAATTTTAATAATTAGGTAAGGTATATAAGGCTTTACTATTTAGTTTATACGGGGATTTCAAAGAGTTGAATGTAGTGGAGTAAAATTTCAATCATAGACAATAGTAAATTTTTCATTAGTTCTTGGATGAATAAAAGTTTTTTCACCGTATGAAAAATCTATAACCTCATTTTCATCATTGATACTTAATATGTCTAAAGCCCAAATAGCTTTCCTTTTTAATTCCACTTCATCAGGTCTGTATTCTGAAAAAATAGTAATGTTCACAACTTTTCCAGTTGGTGAGTGTGCTTTTAAATTAAGAATATATCTAGGCGAAAACTTTTCTTTCATTAGTAAATAGCATTAAAAAGATCAAAATAATTTTACCTAATTGAATCATAATGCTCTAATAAGTTATTGTAAGAATATTTTTTATTTGAAAATAGATTTATGTCGATCATTAACATAAAAAAGGATGTCCTCGAATTTCTACATGGATTTTATAAAATTGACAAAGACGATTTTTATTCTGAAGTATTGTCTTTATTTCCTAGAGCATGCTGTGAATATTCTTCAAGGTTGTTGGCTCGATTTCTGATAGAGGAGAAAGGTTACGATATTACAGATATTTTAATGATAAAAGGGCAGTCTATCGTAGATGTAGGTCAATTACATTTATGGCTTAACGTGAGTGGTGTTATTGTGGATATAACTTCAGGGCAATTTAAGGTAGCTGAAAATCCAATAATAATTGATGCACCAAGCTCTTGGCATCATAAAACTTTCTACGAATTGGAAACATATAGTCCTTCATTAGACTTCAAAAATTATGTTGATGATTTTGGTGAACTAACCTTAGAAAAGGATTATTTAATGATAGTTCAACACACTTGTCAGAATTCAACGTTTCTTTAAACTCTTAGTGTAATCGCAAGTTGGATAGCGATCACACCCCAAAAAATTACCAAATTTTCCTGTCTTTTTACATAAACGACCTTCTTCACATTTTGGACATAGCCATTCAGGTGGTATATCACTGTTGATTGGTTTATGTTCATCCTGTGGTATATAGATAAATTCTTTAAAATTCTGCTCTTTAATGATTTCCTCAAGGAATACTGAATTACGTTCACCAATAAGAAAGACTTTTTCTTTTGCACGAGTCAGGGCGACATAAAACAGGCGACGTTCCTCAGCAAAAGCATGTGTCTCTGGTTGTGGTAATACTATATTTAATAATGGATCATCTTCTTTTTCTGAAGGGAAGGCACTGTTACCACTGTTTAATCCGACGAGAATGACATAGTCTGCCTGTAAGCCTTTGGAAGAGTGAATTGTTTTAAACTCAATGCGACAATTTTTAAGAAATGGCAAAAGATTATCTAAATTCGGTTTATTGTGGTTATAGCGACCTAAAATATAAATAGATTTTTTACCTTCAGAGTTTGTATTAGCATTATTGATTTCTGTAAGTGTCTTAAATAGGTATTCATGAATCTCTTGTGTCTTTGTTAAAAAGCTTATCTCAACAACTTTATTACTTGTCTTATCAATGGCATTCACTACTTTTTGAAGCTGAGATTTATTTTTTTGGATAAAACCACTGGCTACATTGGCAATACCCTGATTTGAACGGAATGTTTGGGTCAGCTGTGTCTGCTTAGTAGGGCCAAAGACTTTTTCGAATTGAGTAAAAATACTGATATCTGAGCCTGCAAAACGATATATGGCTTGCCAGTCATCTCCAACGCAAAACAATTTTGCTTCAGGCACCTGATTCAATAAGGAAAGAATGAGTCTAGCTCTAGCCTGTGAAGTATCTTGGAACTCATCCACGATAATCAGCTTAAAAGGACTTTTGTATTTGTTTTCATTTATTAGTTGAGCAGATTCAATCAGTAAGTCATCAAAGTCATATTCTTTATTAGTTTTTAATAACTGGTCGTATTGTTGATAAACTTTGGAAAATAGTTCTAAAAAAAGGCTTTCCCGTAGGCTGAGTAGAGGTCTGGCTAATAAATCGGCCATATTGGCTTGATTAGACTTAAAATGGTTTAAAAAACTACCATAAAGCTCATTGGTCCCATATTCAAAGATGGACTGTGCTTTAGAGTTGATCTCTGCAAGACTACGAGGTCTAAATTCTTGTCCTCGTGATTTAAGCTCTTGTTCCAATTTTTCAAAAATTGAACCAGTAATAAACTCATGGAAGGTTGTAGTGATTAAATCAGTTTTATATTGTTTATGGATTCCTGATTTCCATTTCATGTCATCCAGATACTTTTGCCCAAAGTGTGCAGGTGGCTTACCATATTGATCTATAGCGTAGTGTTCAAGATATAGATTTATTTCAGGTAGGTAAAAATCGGGTTTATATTGGCGGTGGTTTTCATCAGCTGTATCATGTTCATAATTTTTTTCATAATGATAGGGAACTCCTTGACTGTATAACCAGTTTGCTATGGCTTTTTCACCATGTGACTTAACGATTTCTCCTTGATAAGTTTCAAAGCCATCCTTGAATCTATCAAATGATCGTTTTTGTGCTTTTTCCCAATCATTTCTGGTTTTAAAAGCGAAGGGGGATAAAGGTGGTCTTAAATAAGCAGTTTTAAATAAAAGATACTTTTCTTGAAATTCTAGATCAGTTTCAGTCAAATTTTGAATAATTCTATTTAATAGTGGCTGAATCCTCACTGCATCTTCAGAAACTGAAGGGCTTTTACCTGTTGCTCTACCAATTACCTTGACACCAAATTTATGAAAATTAAGGGCTTCAACACCAGTATTAAATTGAGTGAGAATATCTTTTAATCTAAGGTTAATACGTTCATTGAGTTCTTCTCCTGCATTTTTATTGAATGCGAGGACTAGAATCTCCTCAGGTTTGTAGAGCCCAGTTAATAAGGCATAGCCCACTTTACCAACAATCGTTGAAGTTTTTCCAGAACCTGCAGCTGCAACCAATAGATTGCGATCCTCAAAGATGATAGAGGAAATGCGCTGTTCATTAGTTAGAGGGGTACTTTCCACCTGATCAAAAAAACTTTTAAATGTTTTTAACTCGCTTTCAACAAAACTTTTATTTTTAGCGTCAATGGCGTAGTTTGCTTTGATTGGCAATTCAATAAATTGTCGAAGTTGTTCAAACAGATTTTGTAGATCAGCCTCAAATGCAAAAGAGCTATCTCGTTCTATGAGATTGCTAAACTTTTCTACAAAAGCTTTTACTCTCTCTGTTAAGTCTGATCTAAATAGACTACATAGGCGATGAGATAAGTAAATATTTTGTTGGATAAAATTTTGATACTCTTTTAAAAAGGGCTTTAGTATTTCCTTAATTGTATCCGCATTTTTCTTATTATTTAGAAACTCAATATCATCTAGTAGATTTGATTTTAGAATTTTAGCCTGTGAATTGAAAACACCTTTAAATACATAATTTTGTTCTATAGTTGATAGAGTAATAGATGACCAAATCCAGCCGCTTCGAATATTTACATCAAGTATTTCATCCAAAGTAAGGTAAGTGATTTGTTTATTGACGTCTAGCTTTAATTTTGGAAATGTGTAGCTTAATTCCCAGTTGGCAGAACCCGTAAAAATATAGCTAAGTAGACTGGGTTTTAAATCCATAATTAACTTTTAGAATTTTGCTCATAAAAAATGAGGTTGTATATTAGTATGTTTCTAATAATAAATCATAATGAATTTTCAATATGTAGCTATCGAGAGTGAGAAATATTTTAGCCTAAAAGAATTTTCTAGTATTATATTAAATATTCACACTCTGAATTTGATATTTAAAATTAGAAACCAAAAACCTTAACTTGCTGATTTAGAATACTCCAGATTCCCAAAAAATAAAGGAAAACAAAAGAAAAGCCGATTAGGGAAATTGCAAGAAATCGGGAAAAGTAGATTAAAGTATCAATCCAAGAATTTTTAGCTAAAGACCAAATAATTTTAGTGGTAGATTTGAGCTCTTTCTCATTTAGATTATGAATAGTTTTTTCTTCTTTTAGACATCCCAGTAAATATTCACGATAATCTTGATAAAGGATAGTAACATTACATATAGCTAAGTACATTGACCAAAATAATATAAAGGTTCCAAAAAAAAAATAAAATAATATATTGATAAGTTTCAATATTTTTTATTGTTTCAGCACGGTAAAGTACTAGTAAAGCCAAACCACCAATTAAAACTATGGCTGCAATATTACGAGCAAAAGCCAGTAAGCGCTCATTCATTTGATTATTAAATAACATAAATAATTTAACCTCTAATCTGTGAATTAATAGACTAATTTGTTTAAAGTTGAATAAGAAGGGGGAAATAAAGTGCAGCGACAATTTATGTCTTAGGTGATGTTTTGAGAGGTGTATATTTTTTATTCTCATGTACAATAAATTTTTAGTTATCAACTAGAAGTTGATCACATTAAAGATTATGAAAAAGAGGGCTTTTATGAAAGGATTAGGTAGTCTATCAAAGAGTTTAGAAGAGTTAGGGCAGTTTACATCTGAGTTGGATGGAGAGTTAGGCACATTAAATTTTAATCCTTTTGATGCTGAAAGTATTGAGCAAGCTATAGTGAGCATGGAAAGTTGGATAGATGAGCGTAGTGGAAATTATCCCAATAACTCAATGATTAAGGACATTTCTGTTGAATTAAAATCTACTTATAGACAAGCCATACTCGACAAAGCTTCAGAAGTAAGACTTAAAGGTAATAATGACGAATAGCATCTTTAGAAAAATTGATAATACCCTTTTAGATCTTCAAGCTTCTCATCTTCAAACATATGAAAATGAACTTAAAAAGTTAGCGAGATTATTAAAAGATGAGTCTTTGGAAGCAAAAAATGCAGAATTGATAAAAGATATTGATTTAGAAAATTTTCTGCAAAACAGCGAAAAAACTCAAGGCAGTATGGTTGGTTCTGCCAGACTAGAGTGGCCTGATAACGATATACAGGTATTAGGATTAAAATATTTATTAATACAAAAATTTGGAAATGAAGAGAATTTTGCTCTTAATTTTAGTTATATGTATTATAGTTCTGGTCGGAGAATTATTGATCATATTCATGCTTTAGTACGTAATTTAATCATTCCTTTTATAAGAGATTATAAGCAATATATTAATTCATTAGTTCAACCTAGCCTTGAAGTAAAAATACCAATGTCAAATAAGAAAGTATTCATTGTGCATGGACATGATGAAAATACCTTAAATAAAGTTGCACGTTTGATTGAGAAACTGGGATTAGAAGCTATTATCTTGCATGAGCAAGCAAATAGAGGAAAGACGATTGTAGAAAAGATTGAAGCGAATTCTGATGTTGGATTTGCCGTTGTGCTACTTACTCCTGATGATATTGGAAAAGCACATTCAGCAGATGAGTTTTTACCCCGAGCACGTCAGAATGTCATACTAGAATTGGGATATTTCATGGGGAAAATTGGACGTGAACGAGTATGTGCACTTAAAACAGATGATCTAGAAATTCCTTCTGATTATATTGGGGTTGTATGGACTAATCTCGATTCAGCAGGCGCATGGAAATTTCTTTTAGCGAAAGAACTTAAAGAAGTTGGATATGATATAGATATATCAAAATTATTGTAGTTATAGCTTATTTATGTATGATTACATTGAAAATTTAATTTTATTAGTTCTATAAGGATTATATAGAATTTTTGGAAGACACATGGTTAAATCATTAAAAGAATTATTGTCATATTCAGAATATGATTTGTCAGCAGAAGAATATTTTAATTCTAGTATTGAACGTGAAGGGGATCTACTTTTATTAAAAAAGGAGTTCCAGAAAGCTGTTGAGCAATATAGTAATATTTCTGATTTTAATATAAATATAGCTGAAAAATATGCATGGTGTTTATACCATCTTGAATGTTGGTCTGACCTCGTAAATACGCTTGAGCATTATCCGATAGATGAGCTTTCAGAATTGGCGAAAACTATTCTAGCTATTGGTTTAATGGAAGGTTGGAATAGAAGTTATAGTATTACTGAAGAAGTACGTCTTAAAGCTCAAAAATTATTAGACCAAGTAATTGCTTCTGATACAGTTCCTCGTTTTGCTGTTTATGCAAGATGCGATCTTTGGTTTACAAGAAATGATGAAATAATAAAAGCTAAATTAGCCTCTAATATGGTGAAGAAAATTCCAGATAGTTTTTATTTTAGAAAGTATGTCGCAAAGCAGCGTAAACATTTATTAATGAGTGATCATGATGCTTTGATTTGTTTGCAAGAGGGATTTACTTATAATGAAGAATATGCGGGAGATAGTTATCTTTGGTTGATAGTAGAATTAGCTATATCTGTTTGTGATTATGATTTAGCCTTGAAGACTTTAAGAACTTTAGAAACAAACATTACATCTACAGATAATAATATTGATGTACTTATAATTATTAAAATTACTACGGCTTGGATACTCTATTTACAGGGAAGTATTGAAGAAGCAGTGCATATTCTAGAGACTATATTACTTCGAAAATCGTATACAGAAAATTATTCTAATCAATTGGTTAGCCAAGCTTTTCTTTATTTAATTGATATTAATCTTCGCTCTAAAGATATTAATGCAATTAAACATACGGTAGAAAAATTCTTTGATGTAATGAATGTGACACCTGAGAATATTCAAGAGATAGCAGAAAGTTCTGAATTGCTTGGACCATTCTGGTTTACTGATGGAGAGCTAATTGCTTTAGAGCCAATCTATTTTGAATATAACGAGGAGTTGTTAAAGCAAGCTCTCTCTGATAAAAAGTTAGGATTAATACTTTGGTTTTTTGTTCTTCGAGAACGGCTTTCTGGTTTTGACTCAGATCAAAAGGTTGACCGTATTTTAAAAGCAGCAAATTTAGTACAGCATCCAGCACTTGATAGCATATTAGTTACAGACTGTTATATGGAAGCGGAGCCGATTCCTTGGCGCCTTATAGGTGAAGCATGGACACGTTCAAGTTTATATTTATTTGATTTACATGGTTCCAGTTTATTATCAAATTCGCCGTTAGAAGATGTAGAAAAGTTTAATAAGAAAAATATTACTGATTTTGCTAAAGGTATGCTTATAGCTTTAGAAAGTGTTAATCAATTTGTGGGAGTACATGAAATATTTTCAATAGGATTGCGACAACAGTTACTTGATCGAGAAATGAATGACTTATTTTTGAAGCTAGCTAGGGCTGTTGCTAGTATTGACTCATGCCAATCAAGTTGGTTTGATCACGCATTAGGTGAGCAAAGAACAGGCGATAAATTAACGGCAATTAGATTGTATTGGAATGTTTTAGAAGCAGAAAAATTACATTTTTCAGCATTATTTAATCTTTTATTACTATATACCAATTATCCTGATGCTGAAAAGGTCAATGAAATTGCTCATATTATTGAAAATTCAGAAGAAACTGATTTTTCTCCTGAACAACTCACTAAACTTGAAAGTATTTTATCTAAAGCAAAAGATGCACTTAAACCAAGTCCTGAAGCAATACGTGCTGCGGCAGTCGAGCGTACATTATTGAAATGGAGTAGTATTGTAAGTATTTGTCCTGAGATAGATAAAATAGAATTAAATGATGCTTTAGCACTATTGATGTTATTACGAGTGTCTCCATCAATTAGTAAAACATTTGTATTGGATAGCTTAGATAAAGGTATTCAACCTTTTACTCCAACATTATATCATCGAAAGCTATTATTTAGTCTTTTAAATAATCAATATATAGCCCTAGATCATAGTTCACCATCTTCAGCATTTATTGTGGAGGATGGAGAAGTAGTTAGCTATTATTTAGGGAAAATGAGATGGCGCATCTCTAATGATATATTATATCTTGCAAAGAAAATTGAACAAATTGCACGTTCTAAAGATTGGCCTCACTGCTGGTATGAGCAAGTTTATAATTTAGCTAAAGAATTAGCGGTTGAAGAATGTATTGCTTATTTTAATTATTTAGCTGATGAACGAAACTTCCCAGAACCAGACCCTGAAAAGACAAAGTTGCTTTTTGACGGGTTATTAGTCGATTTTTCAGTGAGTCAGTGTTATTACTTAAGCTATCTTTCTGCTCAAGCTGCTTCTGATTATAAACAAAAGCTTCCTGTAAGTACTGCGCAGGCAGCTAACGTTATGATTTTACGGTGTCAACAAAAGGCGGATCGAGCTCGTAATGAAAAATGGGAGGTTAAGCGTTATAGCAGACCTCGTGATATTACAAGATCATCCATGAGTGAAGTTCTACATGATATTTTTACTGGTTTAGGTGAAAAAGCTTTTAGTGATCCATTGGGAACATTGAACTTTCCTTTAGTTGAATAGAAGCAATTAATACTCTTTCAACCTTGTAAAAAGTTTAAGATTAGGAGTGTAGTCTATTTTAGGAAATCTTTATCCCAGACAGTATATTCTGCTTTTTATATATGTAATTAGCACACTTGATTAAGCTATGTTTTTTTACTTCTTTGTTGATTTACAAAAAAGTGAGGAATATAAATTAAATTTTTAATAGTAGACTAAATCATAGCCAAGAGTTTCAGGGGAGAAAAATTATATCATTTTCAGTTTTTATTAAAGAATATAAACGGTTACGTGAATTATTTAGACTTTCAAGACAAGCGCGTACGCATATTGTACCATCTGTTAGTTTCTATAAGGGTATAAGAGATGGGGTTGCTTATTGGGATATAGAGACAGAGAAAAATAAAATTAGTGTCTTTTACACACTTTATGGCGTAAATGTTAATTCTAAAAAAGACAACTATATTGTTCATGTTGATTCATTTCTATTTTATAAAAAATGGTTAGAAGACACGGTAGTTAGTAAGCGTAATAGATCAACTAATTGTCTAATTAAGGAGGAAATGCATTTAGATGAAAAATTTTATAAAGCAGCGAATATATTGGAAAAAGTGGGTTGTGTAGTTCCACTAGCCAAAGTAACAATCACAAAGGTGTATGGTAAAGAGAGGATATTTTTTAATGATGGTGTAACTAGAACTCTCTGGTTATTATTTAATAATGCAGTGTCATTTCCAATTTGTGTAAATGGAAAGGATAATGCATACAAATTACATCATTTTGTAGGTATAGGTGATGCACCTATTTCATGTCAAAATTTATTGAATTCAGTTAATGATGAATATGAAAAATTTCTAAAAAATAGAGTTGAAATTGAGAAATTTAACATTTGAGTATCTTATCAAATTCTGTTTTTATAAATGTTTAGCTGAAAATGATTGATTTTTGCTTATAAATGCTTCTACCTTAAATGGTAGAAGCATTTATATTTATACAATTTTTTTCTGCATGTAGATTACAAAATTTAGCCCACTCCTCCATTAATCCTTTACGTTTTTCTAGGTAAGCTCCACGTAAATAAGCTGCCTCCACTTCATCTGGCAGTTTATGAGCTAATACATGTTCACAGACTTCACGAGGGTAATCTGTTTTATCTGCTGACCAATCACGGAAAGTTGAACGGAAACCATGTGTTGTGATCACTCGATTTTGCTTAGGATCAATATAGCCAATACCATCTTCTTTAAACTTCTGCTCATGCATGCGCTTGATCAGTGCAGTCAAGGACATATCAGAAAGCATTTCACCACTACGTGGTGTAGGAAAAATAAAGTCATCTGGTTGAGGATGGGTTTCTTGATAAAGTTTTTCAAGTAATCTAATGGCCACTTGTGATAAAGGAACTCGATGTTCTTTATCCGCTTTCATTCGTTCTTTTGGAATAATCCAGATCTTATTTTTAAAATCGATTTCTTTCCATAAAGCCCCAAATACTTCACCTGAACGACAAGCAGTTAAAATTGCAAATTCTAATGCTTTAGAAGAAATACCTTTTTTCTGTCTTAAATGCTGGATAAATTCAGCTACCTGTTCATAAGGTAAAGAGGGATGCGGACGTGATTCTTGTTTTAAATTACCAAGAATGGGTTCAAGGTTGCCTTTCCATGCGGCTGGATTATCTCCAACAAAATATTCCATAGCCTTAGCATAATCGAAAATAGTTTCTATTCGACCACGAACCCGTTTTGCCGTTTCATGTATTCCGATCCAGATTGGTTCAAGTGCTGTAACAATATCTGCTTTGGTAATAGATCCAATCACGCGATCACCTAAGACCGGGTAGATATAGGTTTCTAAACTAGATGACCATTGTGCAATATGTTTTTCATTTTTAAGTTCTAGTGTTTTCTTTTCAATTACAATCTTGGCGCATTCACGGAAAGTCTTCTCGCGATGTTGTTGAAGAAGTAAAGCCTCGCGTTGTTCCTGTTTATGTCGGATAGGATCAATCCCGTTTCGGATTTGCAATCTTAATTCAGTCGCTTTCGCTCGTGCTTCAGCTAAAGAAACTTCAGGGTAGGGGCCAAGACCAATATCACGGCGATGAGGCTTTAGTTTCCCATCTTTATCTAAGCGTTTGCCTACAACAGCACGTAAAATCCATACACGAGAATTACCTTCTACATTCAAACATAGACCATCAACACCCCCTACAGAATGTCGCCCAGTCGCTTTAATTCTCGATACACTGAGTGCTGAAAGCTCTTTGGATTTTTTTGGCATATAACTTTTTACCCCACAACTTACCCCACAAAGAATATTGGAAAGAGCTAGATTGTGCAAGATGGTGTTGGATTGCTTTTATTTTAACTTGATGAACTATATAATTATTTTGTATTTTGTTGGACAGTATAAGACAGATGTTAGACGGACACCGCTTCCGCCAAATATCTTAAAGGGAATCAAACGAATAGTTTGATTCCCTTTTTCTTTGTCAAAATTTTGGCTCTATTCAAGGTTTTAACAATCTCTTCTATAAACATAAAAAACAACAAATTTACTTTTAGCTTACCAATCTTTGATTTTCAGTGAATTCGAATGTACCAAAATGCAATAAGCCTGCATAAAGCTATTGTTCAACAGGAATCTAGGAGAATAAGGAAAATAAAATTATGACTTAGGAAATAAAAGCTTTAATGGATCTGATCTTATTTTAATGTATAAAACGCTTTAAACTTTAACTCGATTTTTATTTACATTTAAATGGGGCGATAGAGTTTTTTTAACTACAACCGAGCGAGAACGGAGCTAGAAATAAGTAAAATTTTAATAAGGGTTAATCAATTTAGCTCATATTTTGAAAATTATTTAGAACAATTCTCATAAATTTTTCAGTAATAAGAGATTGATGTGTAGATTTGAGTTTAATCAAATTAATCGTTCGACTAAAAGGAAAATCAATAATTTTTCGTTTAATTACTTTATTCTCATATAGTGATAGTGGAGTAGATTCGGGTAAAACAGCGATGCCAATATGGGAACTAACGAGCCCTATAGCAGTAGTTAAATATCTGACTTCACATGCGACATCAATATTTTCAATTGATAAATTAATATTTTCAAGAGCACGATTAAACGTCTTATACACGCTACTTCCAGGCATAGTAATAATTTGAGGAAACGATATGACATCCCTAAAATAGATTTGTTCTTTGAATTGTAGATCATGGCCCTCGGTAAAAAAGACTAAGAGTTCATCATCAAATAAGCGATAAAAAGCCAAGTGAGGATCAACAGTCTCAATAGTACCAATACCAATATCAGCTACAGCAGATTTGACAGCCCCATGAATTTCATTTGCATTCAAATCATGTACAACAATTTTGACTAAAGGGAATTCTTTTTTAAACTCTTGAATCCAGTGTGGTAGGAGTGAACTCGCAATAGTCGGTAGAACAGCAATATTAATTGTTCCCAATACATGTTCGGAAATATTTTGACTGAGTTCCAGTGCATGCTCATATTCTAATAATACTGTTTTCAGAGGAATGATCATTTGTTGTCCCTCTGGGGTAATTTTGACGCTATGACGAGTTCTATCAAATAACTTTAAATGAAGTTCATCTTCTAGTTGCTGAATTTGTAGAGTAAGCGTTGAAGGCGATATGCATAAACGATTAGCAGCTCGTGCAAAATTTTTGAGTTCAGCGACAGTGAGAAATGCTCTAATGTGCCTTAATCCTTGTTTCATGACTACATTCCATTGTTCAGAAATTTTAAATTAATAGGCTTGCGAAAGCTCAAAGATACATTATTTATTTTTTAAAGTTAAATTTTCTTCAATTTAACGCTCATATCTCAGAAAAAATCATGGTTCTAAGATACTTTTCTATTCTATATTCAGAAAAATCGAATACTAAATTTGAATAATATTGATTCAGTGAAAGTATAAAAACACATAGGATAAAAGTGAAAATAGGAGCTAATAAAAGGGAATATTATGTTAGCAGGATTAGGATTAATCACGATTATTCTATTATTTGTCAGTATTTTGACAAAAAAGTTATCACCATTAATTGCATTAATTACCATTCCAATCATAGCTTCACTGCTTGGTGGCTTTGGATTAGAAACCAGTAAATTTATTATTTCAGGAATTAAAAATATTGCCCCAATGGCAGGGATGTTTGTCTTTGCTATTTTATTTTTTGGCATCATGACTGATGCTGGAATGCTTGACCCAATTATTAACCGTATATTGAAAACTGTTGGTTTAAAGCCAGCGAGAATTACTGTGGGAACTGCGCTTCTCGCTTTAATTATTCATTTAGATGGTTCAGGGGCGGTGGCATTTCTTATTACGATTCCTGCAATGCTGCCGTTGTATGATAAGTTGGGAATGGATCGACGGGTGTTAGCCTGTGTAGCATCTTTGGCTTGTGGGGTTAATTTTTTACCTTGGACTGGGCCAGTCATTCGTGCTTCTGCCTCCTTAAATATTCCAGTTACAGAAATTTTTACACCTTTAATCTGGGTCCAGATAATAGGTTTGATCTTTACATTTACTGTAGCTTATCTATTAGGAAAAAAAGAAGAAAAACGTCTTGGATTAAAAAATCTTTCCGGTGATTCTGATTTCTTAACATATGACATTGATGAACAAAGTCAGGCTTTGCGTCGTCCACATCGTTTTTGGCCGAATGTTCTCATTACAATTTTTGTTTTAGGAGTAATGATCAGCGGCAAAATTGATCCAGTCGTAATGTTTATGGTTGGTGTAGTTGCTGCTTTGCTCATTAATTACCCTGATATCAATGAGCAGCGACAACGTATTGATGCACATGCAAAGGCTGCCTTAAGCATGGTAAGCATTTTATTGGCAGCCGGCGTGTTTACAGGTGTGATGACAGGAACGGGCATGTTGAAAGAAATGTCCCAACATGCAGTAAATTTTATTCCACCAAGTGCTGGGCAGCATATTCCATTTGCTTTAGGCATTGTGGCAATGCCACTGTCTTTATTATTTGATCCTGACTCTTTTTATTTTGGAGTATTGCCAGTTATTGCGCATACCGCAAGTGCATTTGGTATTGAACCCGTACAAGTTGCACAGGCCGCAATTTTGGGTCAAATGACTACAGGATTTCCAGTGAGTCCATTAACACCAGCAACATTTCTTATTGTTGGGTTATGTAAGTTAGATTTGGCAGATCATCAAAAATATACGATTCCATATTTATTTGCAGCTTCTGTAATTATGACAATTGCTGCGGCTGTATTTGGCGTATTTCCATTTTAAAGGCGTAATATTATGAATACTCTAAATAAAATTCGTATAGGTAGTGGTGCAGGTTATGCAGGAGATCGAGTTGAGCCTGCTATTGAATTAGCCGAAAAAGGTAACCTGGATTATCTGGTATTTGAATGTTTGGCTGAAAGAACGATTGCCTTAGCTAATCAAGCTAAACTTAAAAATCCAAATGATGGTTATGATGTTTTATTGGAAAAACGTTTCCGTGGTGTATTGCCATTTATTCAAGACAAAAAAGGTAAAACTAGATTTAAGATCATTAGTAATATGGGAGCAGCAAACCCTGTCGCTGCAATCCAAAAAATTCGGGAAATATTAACAGAGCTTAATGTTGCTGGTATCAAGGTTGCAGCTGTAATAGGTGATGATGTATTGACTGAGCTCAATGATCAATCTCTGATTCTTGATAATGGTCTAAGTGCTGGGCAATTGTCTTCACAGATAGTTTCGGCAAATGCTTATTTAGGAGTTGATGGAATTTTAGAAGCACTTGCACAAGATGCAGATATTATTATTACTGGGCGAGTAGCCGATCCATCCTTATTTCTTGCGCCGTTAATCCATGAGTTTCATTGGTCAAATACTGATTGGGATAAATTAGGGAAAGGCACATTAATTGGTCATTTACTTGAATGTGCAGGGCAAGTCACAGGTGGATATTTTGCAGATCCTGGAGTTAAGGATGTGCCAAACCTAGACCGTTTAGGTTTTCCGATTGCTGAAGTTGATAGTCAAGGACAAGCTGTAATAACCAAAGTTGAAGGTTCTGGTGGTTTAGTGAGTGAAGCCACATGTAAAGAGCAGCTGTTATATGAAATTCATCAACCTAATGCTTATAAGACTCCTGATGTAACAGCTGATTTTTCTAATGTCTATTTTGAACAAATTGGACCAGATCAAGTTGCTGTTTATGGTGGGACGGGTTATGAAAAACCTCAAAATCTTAAAGTTACGGTGGGTTTTTTTGATGGTTTTATTGGTGAGGGACAAATCTCTTATGGTGGACCAAATGCTAAAGCACGAACAAAACTTGCTAGAGATATTGTCCTTAGCCGTTTAAAACAAACTAATGTTAAGTTCGATGAAATTCGAGCGGATATGATAGGTGTAGATTCTTTGTTTGGTGACTGTTCTCCTCAAGAAATACAAAATCCTTGGGAAGTACGATTACGCGTAGCCGCACGCTGCCAGCAAAAACATGATGCAGTGGCTGTGGCTAATGAAGTTGAATCTTTATATACCAATGGACCTTATGGCGGCGGCGGTGCAGTAAAAAGTGTAAAAGAGGTACTGGCTGTTACATCAACTTTTTTATCTCGTGATCGAGTTCAAGTTCAAGTTATTATGGGATGAAAAATATGAAATTATATGAAATTGCACACAGCCGTACTGGAGATAAAGGCGACAGTTCCAATATTTCAGTTATTGCATATGATGCACAGAATTATGATGATTTATGTGCAATTTTAACTACCGATCTAATTGCTAAACAATTACAACCAGCCTTACAACATTTTTTGGTAGATGAGTTCAGTATTGAGCGATATGAACTTCCTAGAATTGGAGCTTTAAATTTTGTGATTCGGGGAGTCTTAAAAGGAGGTGTTACTCGTTCATTGTCGTTGGATGCCCATGGTAAATCTTTATGTTCTGCCATTTTAAACATAGATTTAAAATGAGAATTAAAAGTCTAAAGCAGGCCTGAGTCTCTATAAATAAATTATGATATGGAGAAATACAGGCTTTTCTTTGACAGAAAATTTGGCACAAATAGTAAAATCTAAAAGATTCTATTGAGATTTAATTGATTGATAAATAATCAAGTAAACTTTTATAGAATCTATTGGAAAGTATTTTAGTGAGTTCGAATCTCACTGCTTCCACCAAGTTCGAAAAGCCCGTGTGAAAGCAGAGGCTTTATTTAAAGCAAATATCATTTGACACTCGCCGTAACCATTACTTCTACTAATACTTGCGGACGAGCTAAATCTGCTTGAAGTGCTGCACGCGCTGGCGCTGTGCCCTCTGGTAACCATGCTTCCCAACATTCATTGAATATTGCGAAATCTTCGGCAATATTTTTAATCCAGATTTGTGCAGTCAAAATACGGCTTTTATCACTACCGGCTTGCTCCAGTAATGCATCAATTTTTGCTAGAACTTCTAAAGTTTGTTGCTTGGCATCAGCATCTAAAGTTGTTGGAACTTGACCAGAAACATAGACTAAACCGTTATGAAGGACACAACCTGATAAACGTGCATTCGTATCAATACGTTGAATATCATGACTCATTTTATTTCTCCAGAGATAAACCATTTAATATAATTGGCGAGGTTGCTTGGCTAATTAATTGACTAATGACCATGGCACAACCAGCAGCCAATGTGAAACCTAAACTACCTTGGCCAATATTTGCCCATAAATTTAAATATTTCGTGCGACCCAAAATGGGTAAACCTGTAGGAGTGGATGGACGTAAACCACTCCATTCTTGTGCAGTATTTACACCTAATAAATCGGGAAATGTTTTTCGTACCGTATCTTTCAATGCATTTATACGTTCTTTTCGGATGTAGATATCTTGATAGCCAATATCGACCATTGCGGCAATACGAAGTTGATTTCCCAATTTTGCATATACAATCTTATTTGCATAATCGGTCACACTCATATTGGGTACAATATTGGCTTTTTCTGGAAATGGTAAAGTTAAGCTATATCCTTTTAATGGATAAACTGGGACTGAAATACCCACCATATTAAAAATTGCGGTACTGCCATTACCAGCAGCAACGACAAATTCATCTGCTTCTATGCGCCCTTGATTTGTTTCAATTGCAGTAATTTTATTATTTTCCACAAAAAAATCTGTCACTTCATGGGTGTACAAGCAACTGAATTTATTACTCTTTTCTAGTGTTTTATACAACGCTAAACAAAATTTGTAGCAATCTGCTGTTTCATCATCAGGTGTATAAATTGAACCTACTAAAGTAGATTCAATACCTTTCAATGCAGGTTCAAGTTGAACTGTTTCTTGTGGTGACAGTACCTTTTGTACAATTGGATCTATCCCAGAGATTGCTTTTTTAAAAGTTTTTTCATCACGATGAATAATCATTTTTCCCGATTTTACCCAGTCAAAATTATCAATTTCATCACGCCATTTAGACATAATACTTTGACTATATAGGGATAACCGTAAAATATGATTTCCATTCACAATGTTGTCTTTGCGATTACATGCCATGAGGAACTGGAATAACCAAGACCATTGGAAAGGTGAGCAATTCAATTTAAAGTTTAAAGGCGAATGGGCTTTTCCTAACCATTGCAGCGCCTGAAATGGCACGCCTGCATCTGCTAAAGGTGCAACATAGCGATAACTGAGTTGACCACCATTTGCAAAACTTGTCTGGCAACCAATCTGGTCATTCGCTTCCACTATTGTAACTTTATGACCTGCTTGAATAAGTGCATAGGCTGTACTTAAACCAATGACCCCACCACCTATGACAACGACATGTTTTTTCATTCTTCCATGCTATATTTCCAAAGCTCATTTGTATTAAAGAAGAAGATAAAAGGTTAAACAAATGAGTTTTTACATAGTACTCATAACTTTTGGTTAATAGATGGCGTCATGAAAGCAACTTCTCTCTTAATCAATTCAATAAAATCTTCTGTCGCTTTGGTCGTACTGACATTGGCATTTTTTAAAATATAAATTGTGGTAAACAAACTTGGTTTTATTTCGTGAATCATATGATTTGGTAAGGAGTGTGCAGCAGTATAAATATCTGTAATGCTACATCCTAAGCCTTCGCGTACCAGTTCGCTCGCCATATAATAGGTTTGTACATTCACAATACTTTTATTAAATGTTCTGTACTTTTTTACAACTTGCATGAGGGAATCTGAGTAGGGTTGAATCCACCTGTTTTCATCAATTGAATGAATATCTTTATTTGAATCAATAGGCTGAGAATCAATATAAACCAGAGGAATTTCCAGCACAGGCGTGGCAATAATGCCATGCTGAGTATGGGGCTGGAATGTTACCGCAATATCAATTTCACGTCTTAATAATTTTTGCTCTAATGCTTGAGTATGATCTGTACCAATATTGACAAAAACATCCGGGTATTTTTTTAGAAATTTTGCAGTTAACTTGGGGATGAGACTCAAACCTAAACTGGGTAAACATCCGAGTGTGATTTGACCTTGAGTATTTCTTGCTAAATTATCCGTTAACTTATTTAATTCATTTATTTTTTCATAAATTGGCTTAATTTCATCAAATAAAACATAGGCTTCTTTAGTGGGCTGTAATTTCCCTTTGACCCGTTTAAATAGAGCAAAACCAAGCCGTTGTTCTGCATGTTTTAGTAATTTACTTGCCGCAGGCTGTGAAATGCATAACGATGATGCTGCCTCTGTAAGTGAACCAAAAAGCATGACTAAATAGAATATTTCTAGGTGTCTAAGATTCATAAATGAGAACATAACTAATAGTTATAGGTAATCTATTAGAATTCATTATTTAATGTCAATGAACCCTTGTAAATTGGTGAGAAATTCAATGCCCAATGATCAAGGAGTGATACATATGTCAGTTGAGCAATCTTCTATAACAATACCTAATATAAGGACACCTAAAAATATTGCCCTTATCGTCATTATTATTTTTAGCTTTGCTTTAGCATTTTATGCAAAAGGCCTACCAATAGAGGAGGTCGGTTTAATTGGATTATTGCCCATTTTTGCCTTGGCGCTCTTAACTGTTATTGGTCTCGATATAGTTCTTGCAGTTATTATAGCTATTGTCATTAGCGTGATAATGACATCCACCAGTGTATTTGAATTAGGTGGAATTCTTGCCAAGTCTACGGGCTCATTTATTGCGACTGTAGGTCTTATTATTATGTTAGGTGCTGGGGTCGGTGAAGTCGCTAACCGAACAGGTGCAGCGAAAGAATTGGTCAAATTTATTGTCAATAAAGTGGGGCTTTCAAGTATTCCTCGCGTCAAACTTGGCATCATGATTTCATCAGTTGTTATTTGTGGTTCATTGGGCACTATGGCAGGAGGTAATGCCATTATTGTTGCTGTCATTATTCCAATTGCCGCAGCTGTTGGTTTAACGCCGCCCACCGTTGCATTACTTTTGATGACAGCTGGTTCTGTCGGTCTTTTTATAGGACCTTTTACACCAAGTACTGTGACTATTTTGGAGTTGGGTGGCTTAACTTACCCGCAATACTTAAGTGCTTGTGCCATCCCTATGAGTGTTGTCACACTTCTTACAGGTTGGTTCATGTCTGGCTATATCCAGAAGTGGACTTTTGGAAAATATACCTACAATGAAAATTTCTTAGAACCTTCTGAAAAAATAGAAAGTGCCTCTGAATTGAAAAGAAGTAAACGCGCAGCGATTGTATTTATTGGCACAATTATCGTGATGGCAATTCTTGGAATTATTTTTAAAGCCGGTTTTAGTTTTGCAATTATTGTGATGCTCACTGTTGCCACATTAACTGGGTTAGTTGCGGGTTTTAGCCCTAAACAAATTTTGGAAGCACTTTATGAGGGATGCGGTAAATTAGTTTGGATGTTTATTCTTTATTGGTTATACAATCCAATTTTAGTTCTTGTTGAAAAACTCAATGCGTACCAAACACTGTTAGATAATGCGACACCGTATTTGGTCGACTTAAGTCCTGCTATGCTGTGTTTTGGTATTTTCTTATTTAATATCGTGGGGCATATACCAGGGGCAGCTGTTGCACAAATGACTTTTACCAATAAAATTTTTGGACCCATTTTACTGGCAAATGGCGTTCCACCTGTTGCGGTTACAGCAGTTTTATTATCAAGTTCCCAAGTAGACTGGTTTGGTCCTTTCCCATCTTCTGATATGTTTGGTCAAATGGGCTTAGCACGTTCAAGTCAACTGAAATACATGCTATATGGTGGTTGGGCGATAGTTATCGCAAATATTCTACTCTTTGCAGTATTGTTTCAGATTTTGAATTAGTTCCTACAAATTAAAGTTATTTCTTATTTAAATGAATTTTAAAAGCCTCTTAATCTAGAAAGTTTAAGGGGCTTTATTTTTCGATGATAATAACTTAGCCCAAGATAAGTAGGATTTCAAAATTCAATCTATTCACTTTTAACAAGAAGAGAATTTTTGCAGCCCCATCTAATCAATTTTTTAAATATTATAATTTTTGATATTTTTTAAGAGGTAATGATCTTTATCTTTCTCAACTATGAAATTAAAGTTAACTTTTCGCATGGAAATTTTTTTTAAGGTTTGTACTATCTCATAGGGAATTGGAGAGTACTTCGTAATACCATTAATTTCATAAAACCCTTTCGACTTTCCATTATCTGTTTTTATACCATCCAATTCTCCATAAACTATTGTGATTTCTCTTTTATATTCCATTAAAAAAAGCCAAATCGATGATGAATAAAAGCTATAGGGTTTGGAAATTTCACCCTTAAATTCATTTCCATATATTTTTTTGACTGCTTGATCTGAATATATCGCTGGGCATAATAGAATCAATTGATCAATTTGAAATTTTTTCGCTAAATGGATTGCAATATAACCGCCTAAACTATATCCAATGACAATATTCACTTTTTTTAGAAGGCTGTAAAAAACAATACTTTCATGTATGTTCTGAGATAAAGATGATTTCGTTTCACTTGTATTATTTAAGCCACTTAAATTGAATGAAAGCGTTCCGATATTTTTACTTCTAAGTAAGTTTTCCAGAGGACTTAAAGAACTTAAATCAGAGCTGCCTCCATGTATCAGTAAAGCGATTTTCTGTGGAAAACTATCATAATAATTGAATTTAGCTTCTAATTCATAAGTACCAAAGTCATGTAGAAAGAAGAAAGAATTTTCATTTTCAGTAGGATCATTTTTTAGCTTATGTGTTGGAAAAATCGTTAGATTAGAAATCGTATTAGAAAAATATCTATCTACAATCGATATAATTTCTTGTTTTTCCATAACTCATATTCCTATTAGAGATGTTGAGAGTGTTCGTTTGTATAAAGTACAATTGAAATAATGATTACTTCATAATTTTATTTTTAAAAGTATAGCTCATATGATTTTTAATAAATAAAAAATTCCGTTTATAAAATTAGAAATTAAACTGGAGAAGGTAGCTCACCCAAAAGATATATTGTGTAGGAGTTTGCCAATGCCACCCATAAAATCTAAATGTTATATTTATTTTAAAATATAGATCATGTATTTTTTACTTTTTTAAAAGATTAAGCTTTAAATAGTTTTAATTGGAGACTTTATTTATAACTTTTATTGGCTCATTTAATACTTAATATTGTGAAATCTTTTTCAGCAATTAGCCTAAAAGATTTTTTAGAAAAATATTATGTTCAAGATGGTTTTTAAAAATATATGTAATAGCTACTTTTAGCTACCAAGAATATGTAAGTAATAGGATAAAAATGTTAGAAACTGATGTTTTAATTGTTGGAAGTGGTCCAGCTGGTTCTTCTGCTGCACTTATGTTAAGTAGTTATGGAATTAGAAATGTCATAATAACTAAATATAGATGGCTGGCAAACAGCCCGCGTGCTCATTATATCAGTCAAAGAACTATGGAAATTGTTCGAGATTTGGGGATATCTGATGAAGTAATCGCAAAAGCAGCACCTAAGGAAGTTATGGGAGATGTTGTTTATTGCACATCTTTAACGGGTGATGAAATTGGACGCTTTCCTTATGGAATGAATCATCCAGAAAGAATGTCAGAATATGCTAAAGCGAGTCCCTGTGAACAGTGTGATCTTCCTCAACACCTATTTGAACCTATTTTACTTTCAAATGCAGCATCACGAGGAAGCCATCCGAGATTTGATACTGAATATTTATCTCATGTACAAGACGAGGATGGTGTAACAGTCACTGTTTTAGATAGATTAACTAAACAAACATACTTAATCCGTTGTAAGTATTTAATTGGAGCTGATGGGGCGAGTAGCAAAGTTGTAAAAGATTTAGATTTACCTATGGCAGGTAAAATGGGGAAAAGTGGCAGTATCAGTATTATTTTTAAAGCCGATTTAACAAAATATGTTTCGCATCGACCTGGCTACCTGTGGTGGATTATACAACCTGGAGCAAACATTGGTGGGATTGGGTTAGGGTTGTTGCGTATGGTCAGACCTTGGAATGAATGGCAGATTGTTTGGGGGTATGACATTGAAAAAGAAGAACCAGCTCTCACCGATGATGAGGCGATTGCAATTTGCAAACAGCTTATTGGTGATAACGACATTGAAATAAATATAAGTAGTAAGTCGTTATGGACAGTAAATGAAATGTATGCAGAGCAATACTCGAAAGGTCGAGTTTTCTGTATTGGTGATGCTGTTCATCGTCATCCTCCTTCTAATGGACTTGGTTCAAACTCATCTATACAAGACGCTTATAACTTATGTTGGAAATTAGCATTTGTATTAAATGGCAAAGCGGGTAGTGGTTTATTAGACAGTTTTAATGAAGAAAGAGCACCCGTTGGTGAGCGAATTGTTAAACGAGCGAATCAAAGTGTTAGAGAGTTCTCTACCATATTTTCTGCTTTAGAGTTAGATGGAAAGTACAGTACAGAGACAATGCAAAAAAGCATTAATGCTTTAAGTGAGAGTCATGAAAAAGGTGCTGTTAAACGCCGTGATTTAAGATCTGCAATTGAATATAAAGCTTATGAGTTTGCTGCTTTAGGTGTAGAAACTAACGTAAGGTATCATTCATCAGCAATTGTTGGAGCAGAATATAATATTGAAAATAAAATAGATTCTAATAGAGATGAAGATCTTCATTATTATCCCTCATTTACCCCTGGTCATAAACTCCCTCATACATGGTTAGTCAAAAATCATAAAAAAATATCAACCTTAGACTTAATCGGAAATGGAAAGTTTACGCTGTTCTGTTGGTTACAGGGTGATAAATGGAAGTGCGCTGTAGACAAACTTAATAACCAGCTCAACTTAGATATTAAAGTTATACAGGTAGGTCCAAAAAGAGATGTCGAAGATTCTTATGGAGAACTTTCTCGCTCTTGGGGTAATGATGAAAATGCTTGCATAATGATCAGACCAGACGGCTATATTGCTTGGCAAAGTAAAGAAATTGAATCGGCGGACAATGAATTGCACAAAGCCATGTCATCAATACTTAGTTTGAATTAGGATTTCATCACTGCTTCCACCAAATTCGAAAAGCCCCTGTTAAAAGCAGGGGCTTTTTTATGTGAATATTTTTAGTACTTAGAAACCCATATAAAAATTTGCATTGAGTTAGGCAGATTTTGATTTCAGCTTAATTTTATCTTTCATAGTGGCTTGGGAATGAATCTTCATTTCTACTATTTAATCTTTAGCATGTTGTTTTTTCTCAAAATCATGAACCATTCGAATACGCTCTTCAGTTGCTGGATGAGAGGATAAAGTATCAAGCACAGCTGTAGATAGTTTATTAGCTGAAGATTCTTCTTGAGAAGTTGGTGGGTTGGACTGATTTTTTTTATCGATACCTTCTTCTGTTGTATCGCTTAAACGTTGTAAGAAATTTGCGAAGTGCGAGACTTCTATATGCTTCCTATCCATCAGCTGTAAAGCATATAGATCGGCTTCGGACTCAAATTTACGCGAGTAATTTGCACCAATCATAGCAGCAGGTAATGACGTAAATAAGTCTGAATTATCTCCTGTCATTGCAATGTATAATATACTTAAGCCTAGACTAGTTAACCCTTGTTGCAAACTATGGCGATAAACCAAATGCCCTTGTTCATGGGCTAATACGCCTAAGATTTCCTGATTAGTATGTGCCATTTTGATCAGTTCATCTGTGACGATAATCGTATTATTAGGTAGCGCTACAGCATTTGCTCCTAAATGATCGCCTTTACGGAAGACTAATTTGGCTGGTCTGTTTTCAGCAATAATATTCAAATATTGCTTAGTAATTTGGTCTTTTTGAGTTTGTGCTAATTGACTGGGTGCAGTCCAATTATTTAATACATAATTCTCGGCTTCATCACCTAGTTTCTTTAAAGTATTTTCAGGTAATTGAAAAGCAAGATAATGGGATGTGGCTGGAACACCCCATTTCACTAGACTGATCGCAAAAGTAACCACAAAAATTACACTAAAAAGAATAAGACTCGGAGAGCGTTCAAGTTTCCAGATCGAATGTTGAACCTTTTTAGTTGTGTAATTAAACCATCCTGGTAATGCACTATGAAATTCAATCCGTGCATCATCAGATAACTCAATCACTGGGTGTAACTGTCCCAGCGCACCAATCAATTTCATATCAGTATATTGATAATGACGCTGTTGTTCTAATTGATCACCATACCGAATGAGAACTTCAGATTTAGATTGAGCTGAAATCTGAGCACGGTGAGGTTTAGACACTATGCCATCATAGAAAATGATATCTACTGGTTGGGACATAAATTATTAAACTCAGATTATTATAGAGAGATGTCAATATCAAAAATATCACTGATTTCTTCAGCTAAAGCACTTTGTTCTTGCTGAGCGAGATTCATCATTTGATCTGGATCATCTAATAAAATTAAACTCATCGATTCAATCTGATATTTGTGAATACGAACTGCAGCCCAAGCAGACATTAAACCTATGGATAAGATTTTTACAATCCAGTTTGAAGCTACAATCCATGCAAAACGCCATTGATTACAGTCTGTTTTAAATTGGCTGTTTCCAACTGTCGTATTGTTCCATGTCGTAATAAAAAGACGTGCAGCAATTAATGGATAAATAAATAATCCAATAAATGCATATACTATAACTATTCCGAAGACTACAACGTTCGGTGAGAACCCAGAAATTGTTCCTGCAAGAGTAAAGTAAATGATTGAAAAAATAGCAATTATACCAATCGCGATAAAAACTGGTATATAAACTGCAGCCATATATGCAGACCATTTCGCGTTTAATTTAAAATTTAATTGTCCAGCATATAAGTTGTTTAGATAATATTTTTTATATAGCCAAATAGCTACAGGTGTAAAGATTCCTAATGTGAAAATATATACCAATATACTTAAAAGAAAGACTTTATAAGATTCTTTTATCGTTCCACCAAAATAAAAACGAGCGTTACCAAACTTACTATTTCTTGCCGTAAAACGCAAAGTAGCGCGAATTAGCCAAGGTATTGCTGTATATAATGCAACTAGTCCAACCACAGTTGCAATCATTGAATACTGTGATGAAATTGCAAATACTGCGTAAATCCCTAATGCAATTAAACGTCCAATCAAAATCTTGGTTGGAATCCCTGTGAAATCAAAGCGGCGTTCAAAAAATTCTGTATTGCCATAGAAATAGCGTAAGCGACGAACTTTAGCCCAAGGTGCATATAAGCTTAAAGTAATAATAGTTAAAAGAATATTAACGATCCAGATTCCAAAATATTCTGAGGCTTTACCATGAAACTTAAAATGATAAATTCCTGATTGAGAAATTGGTGGAGACGTAATATTTTGATCCTCATTCAAATCTTGAGGAGATGAGGGTAAAGCTTGTTCTTGCATTTTATTCTCTTTATTGAAACTAAATGATCTTGATTGAATGTAATAGATAATTAGAAAGCTATTGAGAACATTATATATTTTTTATAAATTGAAAGGAATAGAATGAAAAGCAAACAACACTTTTTACCATTATATTCTTATTGAGTTGTTCCGAGTAAAAAGCTTACCGTGTGAAGCATGCTTATTAGGTTCGAAGTGAGATTGGTACTTTATTGCATTTTTAGCTTTTAAATTTAGTAGTAAATCTAATTTGAACTAAAATTTTTCTGAATCATTCATTTCATGCTATTCACTTTACTTAGCATTAATAGAATATACCTTTCCTTGAATACTTGTTGTACATCTAATAAAGATATTTTCATTTCATCACTTACCATTTTTATATTCTAATCTTACCTGTTAAATCTAATATATCTATATAAATTTTAATCCCGTTATAAACCCTAATTTAATAATAACTCACTCATTATTTATCCTTACTTTTTAATGATCTATTTTAAAGCAAATGTCGTTTTGTGTGCTTGACTGTAAAAGGGTTGGGCACTATTCTTTGCCTGCTGGCCACATTGCCAGCCGGCTTTGACAGGCTGATTCAAACGAGCACTAAAGGTTTTATACTTTTAGTGTGTGCACCCTCGTGCCCCCTCTGCGGCGGAACGGGAGGGGGACACCTTTGGGTGTGCTGGCCTCGTTTGACCAGTCTGTCAACCCTCTTTCGTTCTGCCACCATAATTTTAATGTTTTGGCAGAACTCCCAATAAAAAGGAGTTGGCTTTGCACATTCATCATTTCTTGGCAAACTTTGCCAAACGCTATAACAACACAACTTAGTTTTTAACGAGTTTGATCGCCATAAGGCTGATCAGGCTTTAAATCGTCACGACTAAAAACTTGCAGCAACAATAAAACTTGAGATGTGCCAAGCACAGTCTTTTTAGGCTTTGCTATGCCTTTTATTTGCTTAAAAAAGAGTAAAGGCATTTTTATCTCATTTATATACAACAAGAATTTATTTTATAACGGTAAAACTATGCCACATTCAGATCTTCCATTTCGTGCTTTAAGTGTACTTCACACTTCTCGATATCTGTTTAACAACTATGGCTTTCACAACGTCGGGATCGACAGAATTATTGAGTCGGCGAAAATCCCAAAAGCGACTTTTTATAATTACTTTCATTCAAAAGAAAGGCTAATTCAAATGAGTTTAACCTTTCAAAAAGATGCCCTTAAACAAGAAGTGCTTTCAATCATTCATGTTCAAAAAGAATTAATGCTGCTTGAAAAACTGCGTAAGATTTACTTTTTACATGCCGATTTAGACGGACTCTATCATTTGCCTTTCAAAGCTATTTTTGAGATTTCGAAGGCACATCCAAAGGCGTATCAGGTAGTCGTTGATTATCGAAACTGGCTGATTAATGAAATCTATAAAATGCTTTTAACAACTAATGCCAATGCTTCAAAACAAGATGCGCATATGTTTTTGTTTGTGATTGATGGGGCAATGGTACAGCTTTTAGACCCAAACAAGCCAGATGAAAGAGAAAAGTTATTAGATTATTTTTTAATTACTTTGAGGCGAGATTAATAAGAAAGAAAAGGGGAGGAAAGTAATCAAAACTGCTTACTTTCCTTACTTTTTAAGTAAATTAAACCTGAGCTTAACTTAGATAAGTATTATTTCTTTAATTTAAAACGGTATTTGCATTTTAGGCAGCGGTAGTCCTGAAAAATGTTTTTGTCGATCATTACGCCTGCTTTTTTACCAAAAATATTACCGACCACACCGCCAGTAATACCTGCACTAATAGCACCGATAAAAGTTCCTACAGTTCCACCAACAATCACACCTAATGGGCCAGCAACAGTACCAATAGCTGCTCCAACAGTAGCACCAGTGGCTGCACCACCTACAGTGCCTGCCGTTGTGCCAGCAGCTGTGAGTAAAACACCGCCAGTTGTTCTAAGTAATTTGTCATGGTCACGTGCTTCAACTTCTGTAGAACCACACTTAGGACATTGCAGAGCTTTTTCCATAAAATTTCCTGTCTTTCATCATTGAGTGACACAGTTGATTGGGCTTGAATCAGAGAGTGGGTAAAACAATACTTATCACTAAGCGCTTTGCCTGATCGGTGATTGCAACCATAAACTGGTCTGCTTCGATTTTAGCTGAACATTGACACAAATATTTATAGATCATGTAAACACTTGTACTTTAATAATTATCCCATTAAAAACTAAAGTTTAGAATGACTTAGAGTTACATATCCTTGTATCTAGCAGAGAGCCATTCAATAATGATGAATAGAATGAGAATGTTTTGTAGAGCAGATTTGCTGAAGCTGATGAGGTTGTGGGGGCTGTTAAATGATGAAAGGCTTATCCTGTTTGAATAAGCCTTCTTTAAAGATTAGATTGATTTTTTCCAACTCAAAAATTTATATAATCCAAACATAAAAATAATCCAGATCGGAATTAAAATTACGGATTTTTCAAAGCCTTGAGTCCACATGATATATAAAATCATGCCAATAAAAATCAAAACAATATAGTTACTCAAAGGTGAAAATAGTGCAGGGAATTTAACAACTTTGCCTTCAAGTTTCATGGCACGTTTAAACTTTAAATGGGTAAAGCTAATGATTGCCCAGTTTAAAACCAAAGCTGCCACAGCCATGTACATGAGATAACTTAAAGCGTCTTCGGGGATGAAATAGTTCAGTAATACACAACCAAAAATCAGAATAGAAGAGAAGATAACAGCAGCTTTTGGAACCCCTTGTTTGCTCACCTTTGTAAAAATTTTGGGTGCATGACCTTGTATAGCGAGTCCATACAACATACGGCTGTTTGCATACATGCCGCTGTTATAAACCGACAGTGCAGCGGTCAAAATAATAAAGTTAAGCAAATGTGCTGCCCAACCAATGCCGAGCTGACTAAAAATCATCACAAATGGACTTTTATCTAAACCACCAAGGTCCAGTTGATTCCAAGGAATAAGCGACATGATGATGGCAAGCGAAGCCACATAGAAAACCAAGATTCGAAAGATGACTTGGTTAATGGCTTGTGGAATACTTTTTTCTGGATTTTCCGCTTCAGCAGCAGTCATCCCAATCAGTTCAATACCGCCAAAAGCAAACATTAAGAAGGCGAGCATATAAAATAGGCCCGAGAACCCATGCGGGAAAAATCCGCCATGCTGCCATAAGTTTGAGAAGCTAGCGACAGAGTCACTACCCGCAGTGACCAATAAATATAAGCCAAACACAATCATGGCAATGACAGCAGCAACTTTAATAATGGCTAACCAAAACTCAGATTCACCATAAAATTTAACGTTGCCTAAGTTCAAACATGTGACTAAAACAAAGAAAAATAAGGCTGATATCCAAGCAGGAATGTGTGGCCACCAATAATGCACATATTTAGCAACTGCTGTCAGCTCGGTCATGGCGACCAGAATATAGACCACCCAATAGTTCCAGCCCGATAAAAACCCTGGGAACTTTCCCCAATATTTTTGTGCAAAGTAACTAAAGGAACCGACCACAGGTTCTTCTACGATCATTTCACCCATTTGGCGCATAATTAAAAATGCGACCAAACCGACAATGGCATAACCTAAAATAATAGAAGGACCAGCAGACTGGATGACTTGTGCAGAGCCTAAAAATAAACCTGTACCGACAGCGCCACCCATAGCGATTAACTGGATATGGCGATTTTTAAGTCCGCGTTTTAATTGGGAAGATGAATTGCTCAAAATATATGCGCTGAATAAAAAAGCTGGCGCTATTGTAATAGATTGGCTAGGGATAACCTAGTTTGAAAAGGATTTTACTCAGCTAAATAAAAGGGATTCGCACAAAGCTATACGAATCCCTTTTTGAAAATTGGTTGTTTTATAAATTAGAAAGACACCATTTTTCCAGGGTTCAGCATTGCACCAATGCCATACATACTTTTAGCGAGTGGAATAACAACGGGTGCAAGGGTACGGCCAAAAATAATATTTTGATGATCAATTTTAGATAACATTTCAAAGTCATTAGATTGCCCAACAAAGTCACTCGCAATCGCTTTACCAATGCGTACCGTCTGTGCAACGCCGTGGCCACTCCAGCCGTGAACAGCATAAATCGGGAATTTATTGCCAAACTTACGGCTATCAACTGCACCATTTACGGTTAAATCAGTCGTTCCACTCCAGACAAAATCCATCTCTAGATTTTTAATTTGTGGGAACACCGTATGAATTCGATGTTCTAGATAATTTAAAGTTTTCTCTGGTCCCCAGCATGTTCCTGTACCTTGGCCACCAAACAGTAAACGGTTATTAAACACGGGGCGGTAGTAATCAATCTGGAACTGCGTGTCATAGACTGGATGCCCAAATGGCAGAAGCTCTTTTGTATCAAGCTCTAGCGGGGCAGTCGTCGCAACATAGGTGTAAAAAGGAATCGTTGTATTGTTTTGCTCTGATAAGAGTTTAAACGAGGCATGATGTACCGCCAAAACCACAGATTTTTTAGCTTTGACTACGGCATTTGCTGTTTGAACATAGATACCATCTGCTTTTTCTTCTATCGAAATGACTTCTGTTTGTTCATAAACAGAGCCGCCATTGTGGCAAAACCCATAAATTAAGCCACGGTTCAAAGCTAAAGGATGGATTTGTCCACCCAAATCATCAATTAAACCACCCGTATAATAATCAGACTTAATATAGTCCATGAGTTCGTGTTTACCTACAATGCGCGTATGGACTTCACCTAAATATTTTCGTGCATCGGCGCCTTGTGTTAAACCAACCAAATGTCCTTCATGAACAGCGGCAGTAATGTGCCCATGTTTTCGGTCAAAGTTGAGTTGGTACTTTTCCGAGATGTCATCAATCAGTTGCATTGCTTCTGTAGAGGTAAAATGCCAGAGTTTTTTGGCATCTTCATAACTGAGTCGATCGGCCATTTCTTGAGCTTCCCAGCGCGCTAAACCCGGAGTGAGCTGTCCGCCATTTCTGCCAGAAGCTGCGCTACCAATACGGTTTTTTTCTAGTAAAACAGTATCTACGCCTTGTTCAGCTAAATGTAATGCACTTGATGAACCTAGTAAGCCACCGCCAATAACCACCACATCGCATTCAATATCAGCTTGTAAACTGTCAAATGTATGCCAATCAGAAAGTGAGCTTTCATAGTAGTTCGCTGGGTTATCTACCGATGTGCCTGCTGAAGTTGTTGTGTCAAATTTTGCATGTTTTGGATTTAACCAGCTCCACTCTTTGCCTACTTGTAGAGAATTACTTGGTTTATATTCCACGTCTTTTAAAAGTTGAGGTTTAGAAATAATTTTCATAACAAAGTTCCTGTAAAATTAATAAGCATTACTAATCGCAATACTTTGTTTTTTAATCGTTTTATAGATAAATAAAAGAATGCCTAACGAGAACCAGAAACATCCGAAAGTAAGCGAAGATGAATCAAGGTTAAGCCAGAGGCAAATAATGCTAATGACTGAGATAAGCGGCAAAAACAGATTTAAAAATTTGTTTTTAAACCCTGAGCGCTGTTTATCTTTAATATAAAACTTCATAAAAACCGAGAAATTTACGGCTGTAAAAGCAACTAGTGCACCAAAGCTGATCAGGCTTACAACTTGTGCCAAATCTAGAAAAACCGCAGACATCGAAATAAGACCAACAAATAAAACCGAGAAAAATGGTGTACCTAAGGAGATGTGAATTGTCCCAAAATACTTTTTAGGAAAAATATTATCGGTGCCCATTATATACAGTAAACGCGAAGCACTGGCATGAGAAGCAAGACCAGAGGCGACTGTGTTCATAATTTGTCCGCATAAGAATATGGACTGGAAAAAAGCACCGCCCACATAGAGCACAATTTCAGGAAGCGCTTCTGAAGGGTGATGAAAGCGAAGATTATTAGGGAAATAAAGCTGAATAAACCAAGCCGCAGTAAAGAAAATAAACCCACCAGCAAGTGTCGTTAACATGACTGCTCGGGGAATATTTTTGGTGGGTTGTTTGGTTTCATTTGAAAGCGTAGTAACCGCATCGAAACCTAAAAACGAAAAGCACAAAACTGAGGCACCTGCTACAAGGGGCAAGATAGATTGCTGCTCATGCCAGAGTGGAGCCAACGTAAGCACATGTTCATAGCCTTGCGTAGAGCCAATACCTTGAATGACTAAATACACAAAAATGACCATGAGTATGATAGGTGCAAATACAAACAATAGGCTCAGATTGGCAAGTAACCGAATGCGGAAACAATTCACTAAAGTGACTAGGCTTGCTGACACAATCACCCAGAACCAGTAAGGTAAACTTGGAATAAGAGCGGTGAGATAAATTGCGGCAAGCAAAACATTAATGAGTGGTAATAATAGATAGTCGAGTAGAGAACACCAGCCGACAAAAAAACCACTTTTAGGGCCTAAACTTTCGGCCGTATAGCTATATGCCGAACCTGATTTTTCCGAAGTTTTACTGAATCTTGCATAGCTCCAAGCGGTGAGTAACATGGCGCCAAGTGCGAGTAAATATGCAAGTGGCACATGACCATTGGTAATTCCAGAGACAATACCGAAAGTATCAAATACCGTCATGGGTGTCATGTAGGCAATACCAATAATGGTGACTTGCCAAAGAGACAGTTTTTTTAAGGAAGACGTTTTATTTTCCATGTCATTTCAACCTCAAATTTCGTTGTTTTGCTTTTCATCCGGAAAAGCGATGCTATTTTTGAGCCAAAACTTCCCCTAGACCTGAGTAAACACGTCTATTTGAAGAAAGTTTGTACAAAAGTGGGTGGCTGTTGCGCCTTGGTGATGCCCTAAAGTAAGGTCAAATATTTATATCTTTGACTTCACTCTAGATCACGACCAGTTGAAAAGATTGACACGGTCGCGAGAGTACCTGCTGGGTGCTTTGTCCTCTAAATAATGTGCCTGTCCTGATCGTGACGTCATTTGAAGTAATGACTCGAGAAGAATCATTGATGACGATTGCTTTTTGTTTGATGTTTTTAAGCTTCGGCATGAGGAGTTTTTCGAGTGCAGAAACTAAAATGTCGGTGGCAATTACACCAATAAATTGATCGCGAATCATGACCGGATGGGCAAGGGTGATGGTGTATGCACCATTACAAATATAGTCGACATATGGTCCATGGATGCACGGACTTTTATTTTGGGCAGGTTTATGGAACCATTCAAAAGAACGAAAATCTAAAAACCGCTGAGCATTTTGATAGTTTTCAAGTTTTGCTTGCTGCAACTGATCTTCTTTTTTATACCACCATTCGAGTGTCCAATAATCTTGTTCTTCTTGCGTTGCAGGGCTATAACTTGCAAAGCCGATACCTTGACTGTAATGGCTTTCCTGTAGCGCCTTTTTAATTTCTTTTTGCAATGCTGCACGCTCTGAACCTGAAAGCTTAATATCTTTAGTCTTTTCAGGTTCATGCTTAGAGAGAATTTTGCTCGCTTTGGTCGCCAGCTTTTCTGTAATGGCTGTCGTTTCTTCAACCACCGTCTTTAACAAATTTTGAAGCTCTTCTATATCTAAATGTTGGGTCATTCCTATAACTCCTAAAATTCCGTATTTCTCACTTGATACTTTATAAGCGCTCTACTTTATTGTTTTTATTCGATAGATAACTTATATCGAAGCATTTGGTCTGTTAGCATCGAAATGATTTTTCGTGCTTGAATAACAGCATCATCTTCATTGCCTTGAACAAAAGATGATAAAAGTTGGTGATATTGTGCGACGACCGATTGATGAAATTGATCATCTTGGTAAAGCACAGCAATGAGCGGTGCCCACTCGGCTTGTATAGTTAACTCTTGATTTGCCAAGCGAGCTGATTGGGCAAACGAGGTGAGTGTCAGCAAGCAACGTAAATCAAGTTGAGCACGTATGTCTGCTTCAACGGCCTGTTCAAATTGCTCAATAAGCTCTTTGATTTTATTCAGTTCATATTCAGTGGTTCTTTGTGCGGCTAAATAGGCGCCATGACTTAAAATTGCACTATGAAACTCGCCTAGATCAGCTAGATATTCATTGGAAGCTTGACGTAGCGGATGTTTGTTTAAGAGCAAATCAGGTGGTAACTCACAAACAAAACTTCCGCCGTTTCGCCCGCGTCGTGTATCAATCAGACCCTTTACGCGTAAAGTATTTAACGCTTCACGAACGGTAATGGGTGACACTCCCATTAAGCGAGCTAAATCCGCCTCGTTAGGAAGTTGTTCATTACTTTTAAGCAATCCAGAGATAATTGCATTTTCTAAGCGTTCTACAACTTGTTCCGATCGAGTTGCCTGAGCGATAGGTGCAAAAATTATCGTATATGCTGACATGGCGAATTCTCTAAAAGCTAAGTCAGAGACTTAGCTTAATGAAACGGATAAATGATTAAAACACGCCATATTGATGGACTGCCTGTTCATCTTCAGGCACGGCTGGTATTGCATCCCAAAGTTCAACAATCTTGCCGTTATCCACACGCCATAGTTCAAAATAGGCATGTCGATTACCAGCAATATTTCCTTCAGAATGTGTCAATACAAATTGACCATCAGCAATGGAGCGATGAGTTTTGGAGTATACCAAACCTTGTCCTTCATTACGGATATTGTTCAAAAAATCAATCACTGCCTTAACACCATCGCCAATATCTGGGCTATGTTGAATGAACTGATCATTGTGGGTGTATTCTTTAAATGCTTCGTAATTGCCATCAATTAATGACTTTTTAAAGAAAGAGGTCACAATCTCACGATTTTTCTCTGGGTCATGGTGAGTCACGATTTCAGTTGGGCCATCTAATTGTGTTCTACCACTTACATTTGGAGCGGCTTCTGCCACCAGACCATCCCAGTGTTCCACAATTTTGCCATCTTTGACTCGGTAAATATCAAAACCAACCAAAGGGTTTTCATCTAATCCCTGAAAGCGGCCATGAATTGCAACCAAGTCGCCATCTGCAAGTACACGTACAGCTTCATGCTGCATGTCCGGGCAGTCTTCTACCAGTTGGCGAAGTCCGGAAAGACCATTTGCAACCAAAGGTGAGTGCTCAATAAAGTCTTCAGAAAAATAACGGTCCAAAGCAGTGGTGTCGTGCAAATTAAATAGCTCGTGATGGGCTTTAGTCACCAAGTCTTTCATTTCTTGTTTATTCATTTTGATCTCCTTTTCAAAACTAATTTTTATTGTTCATTTGAACTCATCACATGCTTAACGCGAGTATATTCTTCAAATCCATAGCCTGATAAATCTTTACCATAACCTGATTTTTTGAAACCGCCGTGCGGCATTTCTGCGGTGAGTGGAATATGGGTATTAATCCAAACTGTACCGAAATCGAGTTCACGAGACAGGCGAGTTGCGCGCGCATGGTCTTTTGTCCAAACACTTGATGCCAAGCCATATTCAATATCGTTGGCTTTTTCAATTGCATCATTTTCATCGGTAAATTTTTGAACAGTGATGACCGGTCCAAAAATTTCATTCTGAATTGCTTCATCGTGTTGTTTTAAGCCACTAATGACGGTTGGTTCAAAATAGAAGCCCGGACGGTCTGCTTGTTTTCCACCAGTTTCAACTTTGGCGTGGGCAGGTAAATTGTCAATAAAGGCTTTAACATTCTTTAATTGATTGGCATTGTTAAGTGGACCATAAAGTGCGTCTTGATCATCTGGTTCACCAAAACGAGTATTTTTTGCAGCTTCAACTAACTTGCTTAAAAATTCATCATGAACAGATTCAGCCACAATCACACGCGTTGCCGCAGTACAGTCTTGGCCTGCGTTGAAATAGCCCGTTAATGCAATCATTTCCACTGCTTTATCAATATCGGCATCTTCAAAAACTACCACAGGCGCTTTACCACCCAGCTCAAGATGAGCTTTTGCTAAATTTGCAGCAGCAGAAGCTGCAACTTGTAATCCGGCACGAACTGAGCCTGTGATAGAAACGAGTGCAGGGGTCTTATGTGATACAACTTTTGAACCCACCTGAGCTTGTCCTAACACCACGTTAAATGCACCTTTAGGGAAAAATGGTGCAGCAATTTCAGCAAGTAAAAGCGTACTTTCAGGCGTGGTATCACTTGGTTTAAGTACCACTGTGTTACCTGCGGCCAAAGCAGGCGCAATTTTCCAAACAGCCATCATGAGTGGATAGTTCCAAGGTGTAACTTGCCCAACTACACCGACTGGTTCGCGGCGAATAGAAGAGGTTAAACCTTCTAAATATTCACCTGAAGCAGTGCCATTAAGTAGGCGAGCAGCTCCGGCAAAGAAACGAACCTGATCTGCTGATGCACCCACTTCTTCAGATGCAATTAAGTGTTTTAACTGACCTGTATTACGACTTTGAGCCTCAATTAAACGCTCTGCATTTGCTTCAATGGCATCTGCCAATTGAAGTAAAGCTTTTTGACGAGTCGAAGGTGTACTGCGTCCCCAAATTTTAAATGCTTCTTTTGCAGCGGCATAAGCTGCATCAACTTCTGCCTCGGTTGCATTCGGTGATTGTGCATAAACTTCACCAGTCACCGGGCTTACCAAGTCGAAATAATCATTTCCTTTGCTAGCAACATATTCGCCGTTAATAAAGTGTTGTAGTTGAGTTTTAGCCATTTTTTATACCTTGTCCTTAGGTTTTAACATATAACATATAATACTATATGTATTATGTTTTAAATTTCCTGTCAAATGCTTTGATGAGGGGAGTCAGCGAAAAAAGTTGGAATTTAAATCAAATTAGATTTTAAGTTTTTGATTTGATTATTTAAAAAAATTAAAAAATTTATTGAAGATTTTTAGGGGATGAACACTGTCGTCGTAGTTCAGTAGATTTGAGGAAAGCCAAGAGCAGAATTTTGCTAATCAAAAGCAGCTTGATGAGCTAAACCAGATGCTTAGCTCATCAATTTTTTGTTTTTATGATTTGAAGTTAAAACGGATGATTAGGTTTTATGACTTGCAAGTAGAATGCTGGTTTCACTGTTATAAATACCAGAAATATTTCTGATTCTCTCTAAAACTTTATCGAAGTTTTCTAAGGTGTCAGAGCGTAGTTCAACCAAAATATCCCATTTACCGTTAGTTTTATGCAGACATTCCACGGCACTTTCTAGGCGTAGTTCTTTAATCACAGACTGTGCTTTGGTGCCTTCGACCATAATGCTCATCCATGCACGAATAACGTTGCGTTCTGCATTGGGCTTAAACCTTACCGTATATCCAGTAATGATGCCCGAAGACTCCAAATACTCGATTCTCTTTTTAACCGTTGCGCGTGAAACGTGAACTTTTTCGGCTAACTCGGTAACAGACATCCGTGCGTTATCTTTAAGTAAACCTAAAATAATTTGATCAATGTTATCCATATTGTAATTGTCAATTATCAAATTGGTAAAAAATAATTCATTTTTGACTGAATTACAAATTTTGTGAATCAATTTGATTTTGAATAATAGGGTCATCAGTTAAGCCTAATAATTCAATTTAATGGACTAGATAAGATGAATAATTTTGCAGTTTCTCGTAATGACTTTAACGAGTGGATGGTTCCAGTTTTTGCACCGGCAAATTTCATTCCGGTACGTGGCGAAGGTTCACGTATTTGGGATCAAGAAAATAAAGAATATATTGATTTTGCAGGCGGGATTGCAGTAAATGTATTAGGTCATGCGCATCCAGTGGCAGTAAATGCTTTAACAGAACAAGCAACAAAACTTTGGCATGTCGGTAACGGTTATACAAATGAACCCGTTCTACGCCTTGCAAAACAACTCACCGAAAATACATTTGCAGATAAAGTGTTCTTCTGTAACTCAGGTGCTGAAGCGAACGAAGCTGCTTTAAAACTGGCTCGTAAAGTTGGTCTAGACAGCGGCGTTGCTGGCAAAAGTGGCATTGTGGCATTTAATAATGCTTTCCATGGCCGTACTTTATTTACTGTTTCAGCGGGTGGTCAACCTAAATATTCACAAGACTTTGCGCCACTTCCAAATGGCATTAACCACGTTGCTTTTAACGATTTAGAAGCTGCCAAAGCAGTAATTAATGAGCAAACATGTGCCGTTATTGTTGAGCCGATCCAAGGTGAAGGCGGCGTTATTCCTGCTGATCTCGAATTTTTAAAAGGTTTACGTGCACTGTGTGATGAGTTTGGCGCCTTACTTATTTTTGATGAAGTGCAAACTGGTGTTGGCCGTACAGGCACACTTTATGCCTACATGAACTCTGGTGTTATTCCAGATGTGTTAACGACTGCAAAAGCATTAGGTGGTGGTTTCCCAGTAGGCGCAATGTTAACAACTGATAAGTTTGCTCCACATTTTTCAGTGGGTACACATGGTACGACTTATGGCGGTAACCCTTTAGCAAGTGCGGTTGCAGGTGCAGTATTTGAGTTTATTAATACGCCTGAAGTGCTTAACGGTGTTAAAGAGCGTCATGACTACTATAAAAATGCTTTAAATCAATTAAATGAAAAATATGAAATTTTTCAAACGATTCGTGGTGAAGGTTTACTGATTGGTTGTGCTTTAAAAGCCGAGTTTGCTGGTAAAGCAAAAGACATTAATAATCTTGCGGGCGAAGAAGGTTTATTGAGTTTGATTGCTGGTCCAAACGTTATACGTTTTACTCCGTCTTTGATTATTCCATTTGCCGATATTGATGAAGGTCTAAAACGCTTCGAACGTGCGCTTGCTCGCTTTGTGGAAATTCAAAAGGATGAACAAGCAGCATGATGATTATTCGTTACATCGAACCTAAAGATGTTAATGATCTTTACCTGTTGGCGCAAAAGGCAGGTTTTGGTTTGACATCTTTGCAGCCCAATATGGAAAAACTTGCTGCGCGTATTGAGCGGGCGTGTAAAACAGTCGCAGGCGAACTCCCCAAGGCAGATCAGGTTTATTTATTTGTTTTAGAAGATACTGAACTCAACAAAGTTGTCGGTGTTTGCGGAATTGAAGTCGCGCTCGGTTTAAAAGAACCTTGGTACAACTTTCATGTAGGAACCCAAGTTCATGCGTCAGAACCCTTAAGTGTTTATAACGCTTTACCGACTTTGTATTTGAGTAATGACCATACCAACTGTAGTGAGCTTTGTACTTTATTTTTAGACCCTGACTATCGCTTAAATAAAAATGGCAAATTTTTATCGAAAGTCCGTTTCTTATTTCTCTCAGCATTCCGTCAATATTTTGAAGAAACCATTGTTGCTGAAATGCGTGGATACTCTGATGCCAATGGACAATCACCTTTTTGGAATGCGGTAGGACATAAGTTTTTTAATATTGAATTTACCAAAGCTGATTATTTGAGTGGAGTCGGGCAAAAGGCTTTTATTGCTGAGCTGATGCCAAGACATCCCCTCTATGTCGATATGTTACCTGACGATGCTAAAGCTGCGATTGGAATTGTTCACCCAAATACCCGACCAGCCTACAACCTCTTGCTTGAAGAAGGACTGCGCTACAAAGGCTATGTCGATATTTTTGATGGTGGTGCGACCTTGCAAGCAGATATCGAAAATTTACGGGCGATTAAAGAAAGTCAGTCTGTAACGGTACAAATTGAACAATCTGAAAATATCGCTGTAGGGGATGAAGCTTACATTGTGGCGAATGATGATTATGAAAATTATCGCGCCATTCTTGTGTATAGCCAGCCTCATCAGAACATATTGCAGTTAACAAAAGAACAGGCAAAACAATTGAATGTCGAAAATGGCTTTTTAGTTCGTGTGCTAAGTGTTCAAGTTAAACAGGTTGCGAGTCCAGAATTGGTCAATAAACTCAAAGCCACTGAACATTCTCGAATGGCTGTTAATTAAGCGAAAATTACTATACATTTCACCAAATTTAAGAAGGAATACTATATTATCGCTAGCGCAAGATTTGTATATGGATAAACACAATCTTGCTCGCTGAGCTGGAATTAATTAGCCTGTTTCTATTATATGAAAGACAGATAATTAAAATATTTAATTTATTTATATATTTTAATTGTGTGCTGAAATTATATTAATAGACGATGGGCTAATATAATAATGAAGGAAAGGATTTATGATGGATTTTTATGGTTGTAGGTAATAGCTTTTAAAAAGGAATTTATAAGGTTTTAAGTGATTTAATAATATTATTAACATGATTTAATGGACTAAATTAATAATCATATAATTTATTTATTATTAAAGCATTTACGACGGTTGCTATAAATTGGAGTAAATATTACATGAGTAAGAATAACGGAAAGCAGTTCCTGGAAGGAGATCTTCTTGGTAGTCAACATATGACTGAGCAAGAAGAAGAGAAATTGCAGCGCTCATTAACCAATCGTCATATTCAGATGATTGCGATTGGCGGTGCAATTGGTACTGGATTATTTATGGGTTCTGGAAAAACATTAAGCATTTCAGGTACTTCAATTGTTTTAACCTATTTAATTATTGGTTTTTTCTTTTTCTTCGTAATGCGAGCAATGGGTGAGTTGCTGCTGGCGAATACTAATTTTAAAACATTCGCCGATTTTGCAACGGCTTATCTTGGCCCGTGGGCAGGTTTTTTTCTGGGTTGGTCCTATTGGTGTAACTGGATTATTACTGCGATTGCAGACGTAATTGTGATCGGAGGGTACATGCAGTTTTGGTATCCCGATTTACCCGTCTGGATTCCTGCATTTACTTCCTTAGCAATTTTAACCATACTCAATTTTGTAGCTGTTCGGCTATTTGGTGAGCTTGAGTTTTGGTTTTCCCTCATCAAAATTACTGCAATTATTCTGTTTATTCTGGCTGGTATTTATTTAATTGGTACCGGATTTACTTCTCCAAATGGTGTTAAAGCATCGGTTAGCCATTTGTTTGAAACAGAATCAATGTTCCCATATGGGGTAACTGGTTTCTTGGCCGGCTTTCAAATTGCCATTTTTGCGTTTGTAGGTATTGAGCTTGTCGGGACAACTGCTGCTGAAACAAAAGACCCGCACACCTCACTTCCAAAAGCCATTAACTCGATTCCTTTACGCATTTTGCTATTCTACGTAGGCGCATTGGTTTGTATTATTGCCGTTACATCTTGGGCTAAGGTTTCACCAGAAAAAAGTCCATTTGTAGAAATGTTTACTTTGGTCGGGTTACCAATTGCAGCGGGTTTAATCAACTTTGTTGTTGCGACTTCAGCTTTATCTTCTGCAAATAGTGGAATCTTTGCGACCAGCCGTATGTTATATGGTTTAGCTTTAGACAATGATGCGCCTAAAAGCTTTAGTAAACTATCAAAAAGAAAAGTTCCGATTAGAGGCCTCGTATTTTCAATGGCTTGTGTGACGCTTGGAACATCCATTTTGTTTATTGTTCCAAATGTTATGACAGCGTTTACGATTATTTCAGCGCTTACTTCAATTTTATGTATTTTTACATTCATGCTGATTGTGCTTTCATATATTTATTATCGTAAGAAAAGCCCAGAATTACATATTCAGTCAAAATATAAAATGCCGGGTGGCTTATTTATGGCATGGTTTACGATGCTATTTTTAGTTTTTACTATTGTAATTTTAGCATTAGATCATGACACTCTGATTGCTTTAGAGTTTTCACCAGTATGGTTTATTGGTTTGTTTATTGCCTATAAGTATAAAAAGAAAAAGATGTTGCAGCTCGACATTTTAAAAACTCAAAAGGTTGATTATATTTAAATAACTTTTAGTAGTTTTATTAGAAATCTTAGTATTTTAAACCCAATAAAAAAAGCCTCATTAGGAGGCTTTTTTATAATCTATGCTCATCGAACTGAGTAAGTAAAGAGTTAGCAAAGGTGATGATATCATTGCTGAATGTAATAATATTTATACTCAATAGTATTATTTTCCTACAATCTCACCTTTACGATTCATGGTCACATGACCTGCGAATTCGTTAAGATTGATAATATTTCCATAACCAGTAAATTGTTCTAGCCTAATTTCCTTACCTTTTTCATCGACAATAGAACTCCATTGATCCATTAGAATTGGAACTTTAAAACCATTGAAAGTGTTATTCGTGGTCTGAACTCGAGGGGAGTGGTCTAAAACAATTGCATAGGCTTGATCATTTTTTTGAGTGAGGGTAAAGGTATTGCCATCAATAACGGTATCAGGGGAGAATTTGACGTAAAGGATGTTTGGTATAGATGTTTTGTCATTCCAGCGATCAGGAAAGATTTGTTTAGAAATATCTATAAAAAATGATTGATTTAACTTAATTAATAAAAAGTTTTTTTTATCTTTATCAATATTCGCCTGTGAAATAATTTGATTTTTCTGTATGGTAGATTTTGACCCATCAATATTTATATTTTGAGTAATAATAAGTTTTGAGTTTAATATACCTCCTCCCCATGAGCGTAAATAAATATGATAAGGACTAGCATATAGTTTATTAATGAAACTATTTTCTATAGATTCATTTTCATATTGTTGTGCATAGATAAAATCAACTTTTTCATCTGACTTCCCAATTTGTTTCTTGGTGTTGAAATTAGGAGAAAAATACCCTCCTCCAAGAAATATATTAGTGTTGAGTATAACTCCATTTGTAATTTGCATATTAGAAGTTCTAAGTTCTAAGTTCTAATTCAGAGTTATGTTGATTAGAAAAATTCCAGACATGTCCTTGCAAATCTAATTGTTGATTTTTTAATTTCAGAATAACGCCGACAGGGTCTATTGGTCCATAGTAACCACTGCTTCCTTCGGCGGCGAGAAATGCCAACCAGTCCTTTTTCCGTTTTCTTGGTTTTAAGGCGATAAAATCACGAGTTGCACAGACTTTAGTTATATTTTTTTCATTCAATATACTTTGTCCACATATTGGAAAGTTATATTCTAGAGAAGGTCTTTCCTGTGCCGCAAAAGAACAACTTGAAAACATTAAAAGACCGAAAATAGGGATTAATTTTTTCATTGATTGAGATATTTCTCTGGTTCAACTTTAGAGGTATGCGGAATGTACCAAATTCCATTCGTATATCTGAAAACTTAAATTTTTCACACTCAGACCATATATTCTTAAAATAAGTAAAGGCTATGTTGTGATGAATATACAACAACTTTTGTTATCATTCGATTTTGATATTCATATAAATTATTTTTTACATCAAAAAATCCTTTAATTTATAACTAGGGCCAACGATAAATTTTTCTCTATCTGTGAATAAAAAAATGACAACAACACAACGAGTTGCCATTTATTCTAAAGATAATTAGTTCCAGTTTTTCTGATAAGGAACTTTCCAGTAAAGTTTGGTTGTAATGGTGTAGGTGCCATCTGGATTAAGGGAAATATTGTAATGAATTTCCTTCCCTCGCTTTGGATCACCTTTACCCTCCGGGAGCTGATTTTTATATTTTGCAACTTCTTGTGGGGGGTAAAGAACTATTTGTTTCCAAGATGAAGTTGGAAGCTTATCAATTGCTAATTGTATTTTTTTTTCATTTTGTTTGTCATAAGCTAAAAGTGTTTCTAAAGGAGGTTGTTTTCCTAAAGGTATATTGTCAAGATTAAATGCAGTACGGCTATTGCCCATACCAGCTTTTACTTGTTCTTCATAAGTCAGCCAAGAGGTATATTCAATAACAATTTTTTCAGGAACATAACCTTCGGGTGATACCTTACAACTATCTGATAAGTCGTTATACTTTAACTTTGGATTAATCTTAAAATTATTGCATTCAGGCCAGGTATTTTTATAAATATAGCTTTTATTTTGTCCTTTTATTGAGAAACTGATACTATTTTCCATCATAGATGAGCATCCTGTACTTGACCCTAGCAGTATTATTAATAAGCTATTTTTAATGAGTTTGGCCATTATAAACTCCCTCTTTAGGTTTAAATGTTAATACTGTTCCATAATTGGTTTTAATCCAGTCTAGGTATTTTTGTGTTTGGATTGCTTCACGTTGTTGAGTAGGGTCATAAACAATAGTTGCAGTACCTGTGACATCATTAGACTTTCGTTCCTGATATTCGGTTAATGCCCTGCATCCCCCAATAATTTCCTTGGGTTTACAATCAGAATCATGAGTAAATTCTTGTTCAATTTGTAAAAGTTGTTGAAATTTTCCAGGATTGGTTGGTCCATATTGAGCATTTTGAAATTGCAAAGTTTGTTCCCAATTCAGTTTTAAGTGGTTGGTTTGCGAACTGGCACTTGCTTGCTCAGCAGATTGGGCATATCCTGCTAAATATTTCGCGAGTGTTGTTTGGTCCATACCAGTCAAATGTTGATTAATGTGTGTATTATCTGAATTCGCCCAAGCAAATTGTCTTCCTGGTTCAAAATATGGACCAACTGTTATACCTCGACCATCGCCACTGACTTTATTTCCTGTACTGTCGTGAATAATTGGATCACTTACAACGTTGTATTCACGTTTAGCAATGAGTTTGTCATTAAAAACAATGCCTGCATTTTTAGCTTGGTCAATCATCCACATTAGAGCAACATCACTAATGTCACCATCACTATAACCACCACCTATGTCTGAATGGGCACCCATAAAGCCACGTTCAACACGAGTATTGATTTGTTGCTTTAAGGTTGACTGATATTGTTTTCCATCTTTCTTTTGAGCATCAGCAGAACTGCTATAAATTGATCGTGCCATAAAACCTTTACGATGTTCATTCATAGCAACAGCATGAGCAACAGATTTAAAACGCTCGGATACCGCAACAGTCATATTGTTAGACTTAACATACTGAGTCATATCATCTGAAGGGTCTAAGCCAAGTGCAGGAACACTGTCCCATACACCCATAAATCGGAAATTTATACTGATATTGTATTTCGACTTTAAACAATCTAGGTTGAGTCTACCCCAGTCTGTTTTTACTGCTGTAATAGATTGATAAGATGGATTAAGAACAGCATCACGTTGATTTGGAGAATAACTTTGTGTGAGGAGATATTCTAATTTACTTGCAAACATTCGAGCACTGGCTGCACCACGGCTAAATCCAATAGTATCAATATCAATAATTTGTTCAGTTTTATTAGCTCCAGCTTTTTTCTGCTCTTCTATTAGCTTTTGCACATATTGTGAAAAATAGATCAGCATTTGATCAACACGGTTAGGGAGGGATCCACCTGTAGCATTGTCAATGAGATTTAGTGATGTAGAGTTTGAACCAATATTAGAGTATTGGTCTTCCGTTCCTGCACCTGCAATATAAAAAACATTGTCATGATTTTTAGTCAGTCCTGTTTCAGCATTACTAGAGAACTGTTTTATCTGATTTTTCCAAAGGGTTTGAGTTACATCCATTTGTCCTTTCGATGCATAGGCATCCATAAACTTTTCAACATTACTAGGGTGGTCATTTGTATCTGTATTCCCTGTACCATCGAAAGCAAATAACAACAAACCTTGAGGGTCAAAATACTGGTTAGGCTGTTGATTGACATAACCATATAAATTTTCACCACCTGCTAGTCCTAATGGATCTGGGGTAGTATAGCGACCTGTAGTAGGATCATAATAACGGTAGCCGTTATAGTAAAGTCCAGTTTCCGTATCGGTATATTGCCCAGCATAACGAATATTTAATTGGTACCCTTGACTTATAATATTGGATTCACCAAATAATGCTTTGCCTTGATCTTGCCATACAATGCGTTGCAGTTGATCTGTGACCATACGTGGTCTTCCCATGTAGTCATTAACTACGTAATACCATTTTGCATCTGGTTCCTGATCGGTAAATAGGGCTGTAAAACGTTGCCATAATGTCAATGGTACGGAGTTTGGTTTATGACCATGTCCTGCATAGTCCATAATGGCTAATAACCGATCGCCTGTATAAATATATTGTCGAGTAATGTGGCCTTCTGCATTTAATTCACCAGCAAGTTGAGTTCCATTATAGAAGTAGTAGCTAATTTGAGGATGTTTTAAAGGCTTTTGCTGTTGATCGACATAAATCGTTTTTTTAATACGCTGGCCTGCATCATTGTATTGATAGTCTGCAACCAATTGTTGACCACGCCATACTTTTGCAATTTGTCCGTTTATATAACTAAAGCGAAATTGTCCGTGAGTGGTAGGGTACTGTAGAGGTTCGCCTGCAGTATTATATTGAACAGTAAATTGCAGCGTATTCTTTTGTATACTAGCTAAACGACCAGATTGATAATGATAACCTTGAATACTTTGTTTTGCTTGTTGGTTTTGTCCAATCAAGCGATTTCCAAGTGCATCATAAAAATACATTTCTTGCGGTTCAAGTTTTGCATTAGAGCGAGCGATTACATGCTGCTTGCTATCATATAAATATTCCTGTTGATCTTGTAATAGACCATGATCACTGACTTGGGAAATTTGATGCCTGTCGTTAAAACTCCAATGTTGGCTAAGTAGTAATGTTGGAACTTCATCTGCATAAGCTGATTGGATAAGATTCAAACTTTGTTTTTGAGTTCCTCTAGCATAATGTAAGCCTCGCCAAATGCCTGTAGCAGAGTACTCGAAACCTAAACGAAGTTGATTACCTAAAATATACGTCAGTTGCTTTTGGCCAGATGTTGTATCATCAAAATTTTGTTTTTCAAGTAAAGTCTGTTTAACCCATTGTTGTGGAGTAAGATAGGACATTGTATCTTTACTAGTGGTTAATAAAGTCCCATCTGGTAAAGTCATTCCTAGAGGGATGTCTTTTTTATCATAGTGGTAGTGTGTGACTAAAGGAGACTTGAGGTCCTTATAAGAGATAGAACGACGATCTAAATGACCTTGATCATTATAGTGATATTCTATTGTTTGTAATGGATCTCTAACCTTGACCAAATGTGTACCGAAGTAATCAAAATAGGTCATTTGATTAATAGGTTCTAACGCATTCTTAGCTGGTTGAGTTAAACGGCGTGCTCTTAAGCGATTATAGTCATCATATTGAAATGATAATATTGCGCCTGTTGATAATAGTGCCTGTTTTACTCGATTTGCTTGATCATAACTATAAATCGTTTTGCCTTGTAAGCTCGAGTCTAAAGAGACTAAACGGTTAAAGTCATCGTATTGATAAATTGTTTTAGTACCATCATTTTGAGTAATAATCTTGTGTCCTGGCTTATAGGTATATTCTATTTTGCTTGGAGCAATTAAGCCATTACCTAACGCCGGAACATCCCATTCAGTTTGTATTTGTCCATCCCCAGTATAACGCTGCCACAAAGCATCTCCATGTTGGTTTAGAATTCGACCACTCACGCCATCTGAAAAATAGTCAACATGGCTTAAAACACCTTGCTTGCTATCTGCAATTGTAGTGAGGCGACTATGATCATCATACTTGTAACCCGTTTCGGTAAAAGTCTTATCAGTAAGTTTTTGCTCTAACAATATTTTATTTTCATTATCAAGTTGATAACGTTTTAAACCAGTTTTCGAATCTAGAGTGGCAAGTATTCTATTCGCATCATCATAATAATAAGACTTGATTAAATGGTCATTTATATCAGTGATTGATTGTAAACGGTTTAAATCATCATAATGATATCGTATACCTTGAGTCGACTGCCCGCCATTATTTAACGTAACTTCTGTATGTCGACCATTTGAATCATACTGAAACTTAAAGATTTCAACCTTCGGTTTTGTATCTGTTTCTTGAGAGGTTTTTGTATATTGTATGACTCGTCCTAATGGATCATATTGAGCTGTTGTTTTTGAATGAGAAAAAGGTGTATTCCATGACTCTAACAGGTCATTTTTCCCATAAGTATAAATAATGATATCACTGTCTTTAGGCGAATTAGTTTTTCCGTTAGGTAGAGGACCATCTTCCCAACTGAGCCGTCCTTGAGCATCATAACCATAACGAGTTTCTCGAACTAAAGTTTCACCTAAAGGCGAGAATCCCATTTCTTTAATTGCAATTAATTGATTGTTTTGATTATAAGTATAGCTTTTTCGATATTGCTTTCCCGGAACAACACTTGGATGTGACTCAGCTTTTAAACGACGGAAATCTTGTTGATCAAATTGATTGAGCAGAGGATTGACGAACGAGTGTTGATTTCTTTGCTGTATTAGATAAGATTCATACTCATAGGTTGTGGTCTGAGAAGTTAAACCAGTACCCGATACAGTTTTTGCAATGACCTCACCATGATCATTATATTTTAGGTCAATCGCTCGAATAATTTTACCTGTTGAATCGAGATCAGCAGCATAATTAACTAGTCCTTGAGCATTAAAGCGATATCGCTTATTGACTTCACCACAACTACTACAACCAGCTCCAGAACTTTCTAGTAAATGAAATTGAGTACCATCAATCTGATAAGAATAAGTTGTTTTTTGCCCCAGACTATTGGTTACAATATTTTTAAAGACTGGTTTGTTTTCTGCATAAGTTGCCGGCATATTTTGATAGGTTCTAGCATCATATTGAATTGATACCTTTTCCACACCATTAGCATGTTGGCTTAAAACTGCTCGATCTTGATTGTCATATTGCCATTGAGAAATTAACTTAAACTTTTTTTGAGGCTGATTAAACTGCCATTTTGAGGTCAAGTTATGAATATCACCACCCTGAAACTTAGGGTCATAAGCATATTTAAAACGACGACCATCAGGGTAGACCACTTGAGCCAGATTGTGATTCCGATCGAGGAAATAATAATATTTACCAATAGGAGTTATCACAGTAATTTGAGGTAAACCAAAACGTGTTGTTGTATGCTGAATAGAAAGTTGTTGTCCCTGACCATTTTTAACTGCAACTAAACGTTGTTGTTGATCATAAACAAAAGAAAAATTTAGAGTGGGGTTGTTTTGATCATTATTTGTTGAAGCCGAAATTTTAGTAATGTGTGCAAGACTAGGATCTTGCCCACCTAAATGTTGAAAAAAGTATTCCTGTCCGGTTTGAGTTTTATGCCAAACCCATGCTGAACCATCTATTTTTTTTTCAATCCAGCCATCATTTGGATTTAGTGGTAATGCTCGAATGATAAATTGATTATTGCCAAGAGGAATTTTATTCTTCTTGAAGTTGATGCGCTGCCCAGATTCTAAACGTATTTGTATGATATCTGGTTGTTCATAGAGTTTAATATCAAAAGAACTATACCAACCATAACCTAGTGCTGTATCCGCATGACTTTGACTATTATAAAATCTAGAAAAAGAAAGACCTTTAAATGCTGGAAGCTCTTTAAAGTCATTGATGGTCTCAAATTTATTACCGTTTAGAACATTGATTGGATTCCCAACTCCAGTGTCAAGACCACCACAAGCATAAGTTGGCCCTTCACTTTGGGTAACTATTGCGAATGAAGAGTTTGCGCTACATTGACTAAAGTCAACTACACCAGCATGAGTGGGTAATGAATTTAAACTAGTCGCTAAGCCTAAACTGACTGAGCAAATAGCGAAAATCAAGTTTTTCATATACTAAATTCTTTTAAAGTCATTATTAATAAAAATTTGTTCTCGTTGCACCAGAGCTGCAACTAATTAAATTGTTCGTATCACCAATAATGCTATTGGTGGATGAACTTGTACTACCTGTAGGGGAGTTGTTGCCAATGAGACTGCCTGCCAATTCAGAACCGATATTTGTAATACCCTGAAAGTTCGTTGCATCTTTTTCAAAACTTGAAATTGCAGATTTTTCTGCCGAATCTTGAATATCTTCTAAAAGATCTTTTTCTTTATGACCAACTTGCCATTGCATTGCTTGATTTTCTTGAAGGCGATCAAGTAAATCTTCCCCGACTAAATAACCATTTCGATTAACTGTATTAGTTGGTAGTCCACCCTCAATAGCAGGACTTAGCATTTGAGCAGAAATATCGACCACTATAGGTATTCTGCCAGCAGCTAAAATTCTCAAATTTACAGCATCACGATTACTCGTAAAAAATGAAGTTAATGAACTAAAAATATTCTTCATCATTGGAATGCGTGGTTCATATCCATAGGTAAATCGAAGTTTTAATACATTGGCATCTTGTATGTTTTGCTTTGATTTATCTTTTATTGTCTTAGATTTTGTATCTAAATTATCATTTGGGATAATGCGTACAATTTGTCCAGTTTTAATCTGATAGGCTTTCATTAAAATAGGGTCACTCCAATCATCAAATGATGCTTTAGAAGGATTAACCATATGCATACTGATGAAAGCAGATTCTGTTTTTTTAATAATTTCTTTTAACGCATATCCTTGTAAACCCACTTCAACTAAATTTGGGTTAATTTTTTTTATAGGGCTATTTATATGAGTATCACCAGGTAAATATATTCCAGATGTTGAAAAATAAGGTACTAATCCCTTAAAAAAAGCATTTTGAATTCGCGCTGGATCAGCATTATAAATAGCCCCAGCGCGAGCAGCTTCATATGCTGCATATGTAACATTTAAACGAGCAATATAGATAAGGCCATATTGAATACCAATTAAGCCAATAAATAAGATAAGTGGAGCTATAATTATAAACTCAGTTAGAGAAACACCATTCTGATATTTCTTTCTTTTTTGCACAATAATACCTATAAAAATAAAATAATATTTGTTTCTTAATTGAATTTGCACGATAATACACGAAAATGTACAAAAATAAACTGTACATTTAAAACATTTTATTTTTTTGACTAGGGTGCTTTAATGAAAAAAACAGATTTAAAACTTAATGTAAAAATGAATAAAGTTCGTGGTCAGGGTATGACGGAATATATTATTATTGTGGCTTTAATCGCAATCGCTGCAATTGGGGTGTTTCGTTATTATGGTAATACAGCACGCTCACAAGTGGCAGTTGCGGCAGCAGAATTAGGTGGACAATCTTCTGCAACTGGTAGAACAAATGCAACGAATAATGCAAATAGTGCAACTAAAGAAGGTACTGTTGATAAAAAATTAGGTAGCTATGAACAACAAACAAAATAATTAATTATAAGTAGAGCTATTTAAATTTTCTTGAATAGCTACTCATTATTGTTATTAAAATAATGAGTAGCTATAAATATTATTGAGATGAGGGCGGTATGAAGCATCAATCAGGGCAATCAACAATGTTGATGCTTATTATCTCTTTAATATTAATGTTGACGATAGTTTTTGTTTTTAATACAGCTCAACTATTATCTGAGCGGCAAAAGGCGAAAATGCTTGCCGATCAAGCTGCATATGCAACAGCAACTCGGCAAGCAAGATTATTGAATATAAATGCTTATATTAATCGAACTCAAATTGCTAATCAGTTAGCTATTGCTCAAGGTGTTAGTACAGCTTCTTGGGCTAAATATGCAGCTAAAACCTCTGATAACATTAGTACAGCTACATACTGGTTTCCGCCAGTCAGTGCTGTTTTTTCAAAAATTAGTACTGGCTTAGATTACTTTGCAGATTATATTGGGCCATATATAGAAGCTTATGGGGTTGAAGTTAGGGCGTTAGAGTCGGCACAAGCTGCTTTAAATCTGGTGAGCAATACTACTGTATTAAATACTCCAACAGAATTTGCTGAATTAACAAAAAGTAATAGTTCTGATTATGATGTCCGCTTAGTCATGTCAGCTTCGACCTTTCCAGCTCAGATTATGAAGCAATATGTTGAGAAAGAAAGGCAACGTATGGCTGATGTGGTATTGAGTTCAGCAGATCCTTTTATTACCAACCGCAGTAAAAATGATATTTTACCTAAGCTGATTTTAGCGCCAGGTGGATGGGATGAATATCGTATTCATAAAGCTGGCGGTACTGAATTGGTGCAACTTGATGAATGGAAAGGGGTTGATACTTTATCTATTCATCATTATTACAAAACCATTAAAAGATGGCGGATACGAAGTAGGCATGATGAGATGCCAATTGGTTGGGGTAGCGCACTCGGAAGTCAATTAGGCGAAGATCAAGCACAAAGATCAGGTAGTTATGGAGGAGCAAGCTCAACCAATCCTCGAGCTCGGGATTATTCTGAAAATAATACTCCTCAATGGGATGTTCGAGATAATGGCGGAGAAATGACAGGTGTGGGGATCCCCAAGTTTTATGAATTGAAAGACTTAAATAATAAAGAAATGAATTTTCCATTTGTTATTTCGGTTAAAAAATCTCGCAATAAGCTTGAAACGGTTAATAGAAACTCTAACTTACGAATGTCTCCTAACTTTACGGTACTTGATAATTATGATGAGTTAGAAGGTGGCAAGTTTCGAAATGGTGATATGCAGGCTATTACTCAGGCTGAAGTTTATTTTCAGCGTCCTTGGGAACTTGAGGTAGTTGGAAATCAAATCAATCATGAGTATGGCTCGTTATTTAGCCCTTACTGGAAGGTACGATTATCTGATGATATGGATGTTAGTAAACGGGCGTTGGTAACCGCAGAAGCTGCTTGGTTGAATTGAGAATAAATATGCAAAACAATCAAAAAGGACAATCAATTGCCGAGTTCGCAATTGTGGCAGGAATCCTTAGTATGTTACTGATCGCTATTCCTATGGTTTCTAAACTGGCTACTGTTAAATTAAAATCAGAACAGGCAGCAGATTATGTTGCTTGGAGAGTCAATAAAGGAATTAACACGGATGATTCGGATAAGCTTTCACAGGAAGTTGGACAACGTTTTTTCGCTAGAACTGGTGCTGATGTTTTAAGTGGGCGGAATGCTGATTGTGATGATGCGGCTGATCAGGATATGGCAGGTCAATCATTGGTGCATTGGGATTCTATACAGGTATCCGCTAGTCAGCAAAATGAGAAGTATAGTAAAACATTACGAATTGATCCTTTAGACGTGGCTGCTAAACCTTTTCGAAGTTTAAAATCTAATGGGCAATATACCGTTGACGTTACTGTTCCTGTTAATTTTGTGACAGGTATTATTGATTTCGAATTGCCAGAAACATTTAATATTAAAAGCTCATCAGGAACATTAAGAAATAACTGGGCGGCAAATGAACCAAAAGAAATCAAAAAAATTGTAAAAAAATCCCGCTATTTAATTCCTTATGAACTCATACAAGCCAATATTAATACAGTATATAACGTTGCTGTTGCTTCAATGGGGTTTGAGAAAAAAATTCGTGAAGATGGTATTTATAAAATGGAAATTGTTCCAAATGACCGAAAAGATACATTAAAATGATCAAAAAAAGAAACTTAATATCTATTCTGACTTTAATTTTTTTTATTGCTACAGATGCAAAAGCATGTCTGTTTGGTGATTTGAAAGAAAAGAATATGCAATTGATACCTATTGGTAAAAATACCATATTAAATGGATCAACAATTCAAATGTTTAACTTATTTTCTCCTAGTTGTAGTTTGGAATGTTATATGAGAATTTTAAATGAAAAAAATTTAAGATTCACAAAACAGGGTTCTTTATTTTATATCGGAAAAGAGGGTGGGATTACATTACAACTGTTAAGTTTATCTAATAATGCAATGTCTGCTCGGGTTATTTGTAAGGCGAAAAATAAATTAAAATATATCCAGTTGCCTAACTATATAAAATTAAGTAATCCATCTACTGATTTTCAAAGTGAAGATAATGGTTCTGTTAGTCGGACTATGATGTTTAAGAATTTTAAAAAAAATGATTACTTGAATCTAGTTTATCAAATACAAAAGCAAGCAAAAACGAGTGACTTAAATTCATCATTTTCTTATTTTGAATTAAAAGATGGCAGTGAAGTAAATCTAATCTTTGATATGAGAAAACTAATCAATAATTTAGTTGTTGTGTATGTTGAAAAGAGTATATCGCATGCGTAATTCAATCAACGGAAATACAACTACAGAATACTTAATATGCATGATTTTTGTTCTAACTTTATTAGTTGCTGGTAATAGCATTTTTGGCGATGGAAGTTTTTTCTTTATGTTTAAGGATACTTACGATTTATTTATGAATAAATTTAATGCAACAATTTTGAATTTGGATGCGATACCGTAATGAATTTACCTCATATTAATAAAAAAGTTTTTGCTTTTATTATTTCAATTTTAATCGGGGTATTCAGTATCTGGGGTTTTAAAAAGGCTTTTGATCATAAAGTTGAAAGCCTTACTCAAAAAGGACCTGAAGTTACATATGTTGTGGCGAGTAAAGAGCTAAGTGCTGGAAATCTGATTTCAACCAATATTGTTTCACAAAGAAATGTTCCATCCGAATATCAGCAGTCTAATGCAGTATTGGCTTCTGATTATGATTCCATTGATGGTCTTCCATTAAAGGTGGACTTAAAACCTGGCGATATCATTATGTATTCCATGATTGAGATGAAAAAAGATATCTCTAAGCTTATTCCACCAGGAAGAAGAGCTTTAACGATTCCTGTAGATGATGAAAGTTCAATTTCTACCATGCTGAAACCTGGTGATTTAATTGATCTCATGGTGACTTTGCAAAGTAGCGAGAAAACAGCAACTGTACCTTTAATGCAAGGCGTTAAAATTTTAGCGACCGGAAAGCAAACAGATGTTAATTATGAGGCTGGTGAAACTAGTGGTTATACCAATATTACTTTAGATGTAAGTGCCGAAGATGCTAAGAACATTACCATGGCAGCGAGTATGGGACGAATTTCTGCGGTGCTAAGAAATCCTGATGATCAGGTGATGAGTGATACAACTGGCTTTATACAGTTAATCAATATGCAAAAACAAAATACGGTTGTAAAGACTCCTGTTGTTCAAGTGCCCGTGGTAAAACCTGAGGTTAATTCACATATTCAAGAAAATCAAAAACATTCAGGTTTTAATATTATTTATGGAAATAAAGATGAATAAGTCAACTTTATCTAGAACAATACAGAGCACATCTTTAGCTTTAGTGGCCAGTATTAGTGCATTTCATGTTAGCGCAATGTCTGATGAGTTATATATTGGGGAAACACTTTATCTAAATGATCCAGCTATTACAGATGTTGTTATTGGTAATGATCAAATTGTTAAAGCAAAGAATATTGGTCGTAAAGGTATAGCATTAACAGGCGTGACTGCTGGAGATACCACGGTTAAAATTTGGAATGGTAAACAGTACATTTCATCTGAAGTACATGTTTTTCCGAGTAATTTAAAAAAGACTTTAGAAAATTTGCGTTCAGCTCTAGGTACTATTCCAAATCTGAGCATTAATATTGTTGGTGATAATGTTGTTCTGCAAGGAGCGAATATTAGTTCAGATGATAAAGATAAAATTGATAACTATGCCAGTCTTTTTAAGAATGTTGTCAATTTAGCCAAGACTAAAGAAAATAATGTCCAAGAAAAACAAAAAATGATTTATCTGGATGTTCGTGTTGTAGAAATTTCAACTTCTTCTACTAAAGAAATAGGAATTAATTGGAATACCTCTTCTATTGATGGTCCAAAATTTGGGATTATGGGGGACTTAAAACGAAGTGCCGCTTTTAGTTCAGCCAATAATCCACTTGCTAATAATATTCTTCCATTACCTAAGATTGATCCATTCCAAACATATTTTGGTTTAGCTAGTTATATTGATAGTAAGATTAATCTCTTACAAGAAAATGGAACTGCTAAGATCATTGCTCGACCACTTTTATCTTGTAAAAATGGTGGGAATGCAACTTTCTTATCTGGTGGGCAAATTCCTTATCAATCGTCAGGAGCAACAGGAACGCCTTCGATAGAATTTAAAGACTATGGTATTAAGCTAGATATTCATCCTACAATTTCTAATGAGGGAATTGTCGCTAAAATTTTAGCTGAAGTGAGTACTATTGATTCATCGGTACAAGTATCTGGCGTACCTGGATTTGCAACAAGAAGAACAGAAACAGAGTTTGTGGTTGGTCAAGGACAGACACTCGTACTAAGTGGTTTGGTCGGGGCTGAGAAAAATAGTACTGGAAGTGCAGTTCCTGGTTTAGGAAAAATTCCGATACTTGGTAACTTATTTAAAAGCCGTTCTAATCAAATAAAACAAAATGAACTGGTCTTTTTTGTGACACCTTATGTATATGAAAAAGATTTTGAATCAAAAATGCAGCGCATAGGCCAAAGTGCAGATAGCGTTGCTCAAGCTGAGCTGGGTTCTGGATTAATGCTTCCTAGAAACTATAATTTGCAAGATGAGAATGTTGATGAAACTGAAAATAACAAATAAAAGTCAGGAATCAATATTCACATTTGAAAAGACGGAAATTTTGATTGGTAAGTCGAAGAAATGTGATTTACAACTCAAGGGATGGTTTATAGCCGATCAACATTGTTCACTTAAAAAGTTGAGTGGAGGATATGTTGTTGAGGATTTAAATCGCGGTGCTAATGGGACAGTTGTGAATGGGCGGAAAATTGATTTTTATGGTCCGATTAATTTACAGGTTGATAGTATTGTCATTGGCGGATATACAATTCAACTTTTAGAGGATGATTCAATTGATCAATCTATAAAAGTTGTCAATTTTGAATCGATTGATCAGAACGTATTAGATGCCTTACGAGATACGACAGATGATGAGGCTATTTATAGTACTCAAGTTACCAATATTCCTTATAACTCTAAAACCTATAAGATTCTAGAGGTTGAATGGATTCAGATCTTAAGAGAAAAGTTGGTTAAACAAATGGACTTGAGGCGCAAGGATATTAATACCATGACGCCAGAAGAGTTGAAAGTAGAAACTTTAACATGCTTGGAACAGGTTTTATTTGATGTTGATGAAGAGCTTCCTCAAGTTTTAAATGTAGATAGATTAAAACAAAAGATCATTAATGAGGCGATTGGTTTAGGGCCACTAGAGGAGTTATTAAGTGATCCACAAGTCACTGAAATTATGGTTAATGCGAAGGATGAAATTTTTATTGAACAATCCGGGAAAATTATTAAAAGTGATTTAGAGTTTACTAGTAATAAAGCAATCTTAGATGTAATTGAACGGATTGTGACACCATTAGGACGAAGAATTGATGAAAGTTCTCCTATGGTGGATGCTCGTTTAAAAGATGGTTCTCGTGTAAATGCGATTATTCCACCTTTAGCAATTAAAGGACCCACAATAACTATTCGTAAATTCCCAGAAAAACGAATATTAATTGAAGATCTGGTCAGCTTTTTTAGCTTGAATGATGATATGGCTGATTTTCTTCAACTTTGTGTTGCTGCAAAAAAGAATATTCTAATCTCTGGGGGAACTGGCTCTGGGAAAACCACTTTACTAAATGTGCTCGCAGGATTTATCCCGAATGGTGAGCGTGTGATTACAATTGAAGATGCAGCAGAGCTTAAATTGGATCATGACCATCTGATTTCTTTGGAAGCACGTCCTGGTAATAATGAAGGCAAAGGTACGGTGAATATTCGTGATTTAGTTAAGAACTCATTACGTATGCGTCCTGACCGTATCGTAATCGGGGAATGCCGAGGACCTGAAGCACTTGATATGCTTCAAGCCATGAATACAGGCCATGAGGGCTCACTTTCAACATTGCATGCAAATACACCACGAGATGCGATAGCTCGTCTTGAAACCATGATTATGATGGCAGGTATGGATTTGCCACTTAATGCAATTCGGGAGCAGATTGCATCAGCGGTTGATATTCTCATACAGCAATCCAGATTTTCATGTGGTTCTAGAAAGATTACCTATATCACTGAAGTGACAGGGATTGAGAGTGGTAAAATCCAGCTGCAAGATATTTACAAATTTGATAAAACAGGGCTTGATTTAGAGTCACAAAAAATAAAAGGTTATTTTGGTGCAACAGGGCTTATTCCTACATTCTTACAGGAATTAAAAGAATCTGGTTTTAAAATAGATATTGCTAAATTTCAGAACAGTGGTTTTTAAATGTATATTTATTTAATATTGATTGCTGCTGTTATGGTTGTGTTGACTTATTATCTGATTGTTTCTGAAAGTTTAAGTAATATTTTTTTAAAAAAAACCAATAAATTAGAAGAGCAACTGAACCTTAGCTATGTATTTTTAAACTTAAAGAAAATTCTCTTTATTTATTTTATATTGCTTCTCCTATTTTTTAGTTCAGTACTGCTAATCTTTAAATTTAGTGTGATTTATATATTTGCAGCGATCTTTTTTTCGATTTTACCTTTTCTTTTAATTAAAAGGTTTAAAAAAATACAAGTTGAAAAAATGGAGCAACAATTACCTGATGCTTTGATGCTGATTTCTGGTGGATTAAAGTCGGGAGCTAGCTTAAGTACTGCCTTATTCCAACTAACAAATGAATGTTTACCCCCATTGAAAAATGAGATTGCTTTAATAATTAAAGAGCAGAAAGTTGGTCTACCATTAAATGATGCACTATTCAATTTCCAACAACGCATGCCGATCAATGCGGTCATTCTCATGACAACTAGTATTCGCATTGCTTTAGAAACAGGTGGGGAATTAGCTGAAACTTTAACTAAAGCAGCCGAGACTCTACGTCAAATTAATCAATCAGAAGGAAAAATAAAGGCATTAACAGCACAAGGAAAAATGCAAGCATGGGTGGTTGGTCTAATGCCTATTGCATTGATTTTAGTATTGAGTCAAATGGAACCCGAAGCTATGGATAAATTATGGTCGACTCCAGCAGGTTGGATAGCACTGGCTGGAATCGCAATATTTGAATTGATGGGTATGATCGTTATCAAAAAAATTGTCAATATTGATGTATAACATGAATAATATAATTTTATATATTTGTTTTATTGGATTTGGGGCAGCGATCTCTTTTCTCTCTTGGCAGATCTTTAGTTTTATCTATGCAGTACCAGATGAAAATCGTGAGTATTTAGATAAACCTCCCTTTATATTTTATCTGCAATGGGTACTCATAAAAACTATTGCCTTTTATATAGGGCCTTGGATATCAAAGAAAACTGAAGAACGTTTAACAATGAAAATTGTATATGCGGGCTATGAATATGTTTTTAAGCCAAAAGAAATTGTTGCTTCGCAGATTGTTTTTGGGGGGATGTTTTTTTGTTTAGCATTGGTTTTATTGTATCTATCCAATATAAATGTTCTCTATAGCATTGCATTTGCACTATATGGATTATTATATCCAGTGTTATGGTTAAAAAGCGAAAAAAAGAAAAGAGAGAACATCATTCTCAAAGAAATCCCATTTTTTTTAGATATCATTGTACTGTGCGTAGAGGCTGGTCTTACATTAGTGAATGCATTGGATCAGGCTGTAACAAAGTCAATTAAAAGTCCCACTCGATACGAGTTTTCTAGAGTATTGGCAGACATTCGCAAAGGTATTCCAAAAAATGAAGCTCTACGAAATATGGCGCAACGTGTAGAACAACCATCTGTACAAAATTTGGTATCAGCAATTATTCAGGCTGAAAACATGGGTATGAATCTTGGCCCAATTTTACGAGGTCAAGCTGAACAACGCCGTGTTGAGCGTTTTTTAAGGGCTGAAAAATTAGCTTTGGAAGCGCCTGTCAAAATGCTTTTTCCTTTAGTTGCATTTATCTTTCCTTGTACATTTATTGTTATTGGATTTCCAATATATATCATGATGAAGGATGCATTTGGATAATATGTACTTAAATAATTCTAATATAAAGTTTGAAGTATTTACTGCTACAAGTTTTTTTTCTAGAGCTGCTGGGCTTTTATTTCGAAAGAAATTAAAAGAAAACCAGTGTTTATTAATTAGCCCATGTACCTCAATCCATACTATTGGTATGAGGTATAATATAGATATTGTTTTTATTGATGCTTTTGGTTATGTGACTGATATTTATTATGATGTTAAACCTTTTAAAGTTGTATCTGGCTCAAGCCAAGCTTGTTCAGTGGTTGAGTTTTTAGGAGGTACATTAAAAGATTTATCAATTAATGATAATCATTTATTTACTAAGAAATTGTAAGGTATTTTAAAATATTTATTAAATAAATTTGAAATATTTAGTTTATGTATATTTTAAGTTTATTTAATAATGTTTGTGTTGAATGATGTTGGGTTGGTTTTTGTAAATAAAGTATAGGTAAAATTTATTCTATTAAAATAAATTGATGTGACATTATTCAATTATCATAATTTTATTAAGAAGATGAAAAGTGTCTGTTGAATTTTAAATTAGATGTAAAATTTTAGAAAATAAATCAAGAAAACTTATAATGAAATTATTACAGAACTTGATAAAGCTAATTTTTCAGGACATATTTATAGTTTAACGGAACTACATAATTTAGTTCGTCAAGTATCAGGAAGTTTGAGCGACAATACAACATTAACTTTCTATTGTTCAGATCGTACCTTTAGAGAAAAATACTTAGTACTAAAATAAATATGAGATGATTAGTATCAATTCTTATAGCGAAACTGTGAGAATTGATCAGATTATTGTTTTTTATTTATTCGATAAAAAGTTTTTTAAAATATTTTAAAAGAATGTTTTTAAATATAGCAGTGATTTAACCCATGCAATTAATGAATATAGATTGTATGGGTTAAATGAACAGCGATATGTAAAAGAGTAAAATTTATGATTTTTAAGAAAATGGATATAGTAGGTGAGAAATTAGATCACCTTGTGAGTTTAGTTGAGCCACTCATACAAGATTTGGATCTAGACTTTCCTATTAGGATTGATGACAGCTTGATGGTTGATGAAGAACGGAATATTTATCATTCTTTGTAGGAAGTGGTTATTTGTCACCTGCTGAAAAAATTATCTTAGAAAAAGAGGGCCGTATTATTTTGACGGTTATGAAAATAACCCTGTAACCCCATTTCATTGGCCCGCAGTAGAGGCAATTGTAACCCCTACACAAGCGATATTGTTTACGTCTTTTGAGTTTTCAGTTTCAACAGTTCAAGATCATAGATCACATAGTGAATTTTATGTATCTTCACTGAGTGTTAAATCTTTAAATAACCCGAATATTATCCATATTCATTCAGAGACTGAAGTTCCTCAAGACATAAATAATCTTATTGCTGAAGTTTTAGATATTTATGAAAAAGAAATAATGGATAGATGGGCAGTTTCTACACAGCTTTATTATAACTTTGGTGTAGATATGCTCAAGGGCTTAAGAAACTAATAATTAAAAGAAGAAAATAGAGACATGGCAAGATCATTAGAAACCAAAAATATTATTAATCAACTTGCTGATATCGAGAAGATGATTAGATAATTTAGAATTTAAGATGGATCTTTTTATTTTAAAGAAAATGTATGTAATTGGTAAATTTAATATATTTTTCTTATTAAAAGTGATGGGAAATATATTAAGTGATTTTGTTATATATTTAAATTATAATATTTGAAAATTTGAACTAACAAGTAGCGAAAGGCGATTAAGAAGAAATGAGTTTTTATTGCATACCAAAACAAAATTACTGAAAGTAAACCCGAACATGTAGCTATATATGAACGCTATTGGAAACTACCTCATGAAGTTTTAAAAGAGCATAATTACCTTTATGGTCATTGGCAAAGAGATAGAAATGATCGGCAATTCAATGACAGAATTTATATCTATGCTGATGATGAACGTCATATTGGTTTGATCTTGATACATAGGGGGGTTGCTGCGGGAGTGGAGCATGCCCCAGCTGCTTATGTGTTCTATGCAGAAGATGAGTTGGTGCTGTTGCAAGTATCCGATATGATTAGTTATCCAATTGATATAGAAAAAATTATATGGCAGAAAAATTTATTTAACTCCTTTTGTAGTGGCACCTAAATTCATTGGTCGAGAAGATACTTTAATAGAGTTAATAAGAGAGGCCCTTTTAGCAGAATTAAAAAATCGTAGCTCAGTAAATCAGCAATTTGTGGATGTACAACTATTTTTAAATCATCCATTTGAAAATTATGCTTGGTAACTTATTAAAAAAATAAATAAATCATGAAAACTTATAATGAAATTATTACAATGGAGATTTTTATTTTAAAGTAAATGTATATAATTGGTAAATTAATATATTTTATCTTATTAAAAGTGAGGAGAGTGTATTAAGTGATTTTATTATATGTTTATATTAGAATGTTTGAGAATTTAACTAATAAGTAGTGAAAGGCGATTAAGAAGAAATGAGTTTTATTGCATACCAAAACAAAATTACTGAAAGTAAACCCGAACATGTAGCTATATATGAACGCTATTGGAAACTACCTCATGAAGTTTTAAAAGAGCATAATTACCTTTATGGTCATTGGCAAAGAGATAGAAATGATCGGCAATTCAATGACAGAATTTATATTTATGCTGATGATGAACGTCATATTGGATTACTTTTGATTCATACTGCCATTGCAGCTGGAGTAGAGCACGCTCCAGCTGCCTATGTATTCTATGCAGAAGATGAGCTAGTACTACTTCAAGTAACTAAAACCTCAACGTATCTAATTGATATAGAGAAAAAGATATTAGGTCGAATTTTTGAATTGGCGCCATTTAGTATTCCTGAACATTTTATTGGTCGTGAAACTGAGTTAAAAGAATTAATTAAAAAGATATTTATAAATAAAGAAAAAAAAGAAGATCCACCTTTTTTATTTTCTGAAATAAAAGTGATTTTTGATCAACCATTTGAACATTATGCTTGGTAAGTTATTAAAAAAGAAATAAATTATGAAAACTTATAATGAAATAATTACAGAACTTAATAATGCTAATTCTTCAGGACATATTTATAGTTTAAAGGAACTACATAATTTAGTTCGTCAAGTATCAGGAAGTTTGAGCGAGAATACACCACTAACTTCTATTTTTCAGGTCGTACCTTTAGAGAAAAATACTTAGTACTAAAATAAATATGAGATGATTAGTATCAATTCTTATAGTGAAACTGTGAGAATTGAACTGATTGTTATTTTTTATTTATTTGATAAAAAGGTTTTTAAAATATTTTAAAAGAATGTTTTTAAATATAGCAGTGATTTAACCCATACAATTAATGAATATAGATTGTATGGGTTAAATGAACAACGATATGTAAAAGAGTAAATTTATGACTTTTGAGAGAAAGAAAATTTGGGGCGAGCAACTAGAACAGCTTGCTGGATCGGTTGAGCCTTTATTGGAAGAGCTTGATCTAGATTTACCAATTAAACAGGAATCTACATTGCTAGTTGATGAAGAGCGAAGTATTTATTATTTATCATTTTTTGTAGGAAGTGGTTATTTGTCACCTGCTGAAAAAATCATATTAGAAAAAGAGGGACCGTATTATTTTGACGGTTATGAAAATAACCCTGTAACCCCCTTTCATTGGCCAGCAGTAGAGGCAATTGTGACCCCAACACAAGTGATATTATTTACGTCATTTGAGTTTTCAGTTGCAAAAGTTGAGGAGTGTAAAGCTAATAGAGAATTTTATATATCTTCACTGAGTATTAAATCTTTAGATAATCCAGATATTATCCATATTTATTCAGAAGATCAGGTTCCTCAAGAAGTACACAGTATTATTGCTGAAGCATTTTATATATATCAACAAAGAAAAGAGTGGAAAATTACCACACAGCTTTATTATAACTTTGGTGTAGATATGCTCAAGGGCTTAAGAAATTAATAATTAAAAGAAGAAAATAGAGACATGGCAAGATCGTTAGAAACCCAAAATATTATTAATCAACTTGCTGCTATTGAGCAGACAAATGGGCAAGTTACTATTCAAGACTTACGGCAGGCATTTCTTAATCTTGTGCCTGATGTTACTCAAGATTTAGCAAATAAAACAACTTTGTTTTATGCAGGGAACAACCCAACAGATCCTCTATATATAGCAGCAAAAGCAATTTCGAAGGATACTAGTAACCCTTTAACTATTATGGGTAATACCAAGCTTTCAGAATTAATGCACTCAGATGAAGTGATAGGTTATTTAAAAGAAATTGCTGAAAAAAATAAGATTGCAAAATATACGGACATTATGAACGATGAAACCACGATTGATGGGGTTAAAAGTCGTGCATTGTGGGATGATGCTTCAGAAGCCCTTGCAAAAGCTTCTTCTGGTGATGTTCGTACCCTTACGCCATTTGGTACCGAAGATAAAGTTTTTGCCCGTGTGGAGCTACCAGCTTTACTTGAAAACCCAAATGTAAAAACCATTGATGGGATACCACGTGAGGTACTGAAAACAATATACGATGCTGATATTGCCAGTGGACTCACGCATGCGGAGGCAATAAATAATGCACGTGCGGCAGTACAGGCAAAATCACTCATCTATACTTCGCTCATTGATGAAATTAGCAATGCAAATGGTAAGGTGACCTATGAGGTTAGCCGATTTATAGAGGGGCCAAATAATCTTTCTGACTATACGAAGGGGGCTGCAGTTATTCCACATGCAGATACATCAATAATTCATTCGACATTACTTGGAGATACACCGAGTACCAGTCTATTAAACCCATCCCAAATAGAGTTTTTGAATAGAGGGAAGACTCAATTAGAGCGGGTGGAGTTAGTTACCCAGCAATTGGCTCAGAACGTATCTATATTTGAAAGTACACATCTTTCGAACTTGGCAAAAGGGGCAGGTTTAGCAAGTTTAACGATTGGGTTATTTACTGTGACTGAAAAAGCCCAAGCTGCTGAAACCCCAGAACAAAAACAACAAATTATAGATGATTGGGTCGGTCATACCACGGCAGAGTGGATTGCAGGATCAATTGGTAGTGCGTTATTGGTAGGGGGGGTAGCAGCATTTACAGCAGTATCTGCACCTGTGACTTTAGCTTTAGCGATTGTGGGTGGAATAGTCGGTTCGATTGTGGGTGGTGACACGGTCTATGAGCTTATCAAAGAGGGTGTTAATAAAGTTTTAAGCGACATTAAGTCTAGTTTACATTCAATAGTTGGGGAGTTTTTAGATCAGTTTGATTTGAATGATGTTATGGGGTTATATGAACAGGCAGAGCATGTAACTAGCCCATTAATACTCGATTTAAATAAAGATGGCGTGGTTGGAACACGTGCATTGAGTGAAAATATTTATTTTGACCATGATGGTAGTGGATTTAAAGAAAAAACAGGTTGGGTCAGTTCGCAAGATGGTTTGCTAGTTTTAGATAAAAATAATAATGCAGATATTGAAATAGGCAATGAATTATTTGGAAATCAGACTAGCTTGAATAGTGGCCAATTAGCAAAGAATGGATTTAAGGCTTTAGCAGAATATGACCTAAATAATGATGGAGTGATTGATGCAAAAGATGAAATTTATCAGCAGTTACAAGTTTGGCAAGACATCAATCAAAACGCACATGTAGATCAGGGAGAGCTGACTGGTTTACAAACAATAGGTATCCAACAAATTGATTTAGCTTATACCTCGGCTAAGCAAGTTGATGTCAATGGTAATTATCATAAACAGCAGGGGCAGTTTATCTGGGCAGATGGAACTGCTGGAAAAATAGATGATGTATGGTTTCAAGTAGATACCTTACATTCCCAGATAAATCAGGCCCAAATAGTTGAGATTGATCCTTCAATTGCGATATTACCTGATATTCACCAATTTGGTAACGTTGATAGCTTACATCAGGCTATGGCAAAAGATACAAATGGAATATTACAACAATTAGTTGAACAATTTGTTCGGACAGACTCTCTGTTGGTTAGGCAGCAACTCGTGACTGATATTATTTATCAATGGACTGGGGTAGCTGATTTACCAAGTCACGAAAGAGGAATGTATTGGGATGATCGGCATCTATTGGCTTTAGAAAAAATAATGGGGCGCCAATACCATTCATTTGCAGATGATCCTGAGTGGACTTTAGCAGTAGGAAATAATCAGGCATTTGCTTTAGAGGAAGCATGGGGACTCTTGCGACAGAAAATCTATGATCAACTCTATTTACAACAAAAAATACCTGAAATTTTTGAAAAAATTCAAATATCTGAATCAAATGAACTCGATGTAACTCAACTTTATAGTTATATCAAACAACATAGCCTAGTTGACGTTGCAGAACTATATGATGTTTTAAGCCGTGGTCCACAATTGTTTAAGGATGTACAAAATAGTTTGAGAGACCTTGCTTTGAATGTTTCTACACCAGATTTGATTGATCAAATTCTAGATCAAACTTTGCAAGTTCAGATCTCATCTGTAAATGATAGTTTCTATATAGGAAGTGATGGAGATGATTTACTGATCAGTAATATTGGGACAGACATATTTGTAGGTGGTGAGGGTGTAAATATATATTTTTTTAGTTCTAATAGTGGGCAAGATACTATTCAGGCAAGCTATTTATCGGAAAACTCGTCTTTGACAGAAACTCATATTGTTTTAGATGCCTTGCCGCAGGATATAGTGGTTGAGGTTGCTTCAAGCGACATTATTTTAAAAATCAGTGGAACTGAGGATCAATTAAAAATAGAAAATGCAATTTCAGAGAGTTCAACATTCAAAACGATAACCTTTGTAGATCAAACCGTCTGGACCATTACCGATATTTTAGCCCAGCCCTTGCTAGGTACTGAAAATGATGATTACCTGATAGGTATAGATGCGCGTGATAACACGATTTATGGTTTTGCAGGCAATGATAATCTCTATGGTGCGATTGGTAATGACTATCTAGATGGTGGTGCTGGTGATGACTATTTAATTGGTGGTGAAGGAATCAATACTTATTATTTTGACCGCGGTTATGCAAATGACATCATTATGGCACCTTATTTGACACCTGAATCGGCATCTACAGAAACCCATATTCAATTAGGTATATTGCCTGATGACGTTAGCGTTGAGCTCTTTGATCAAAGCATCCGAATTACAATTAAAGATAGTGGGGATACATTAGAGATTCGTGATGCATTTGTAGAAAACTCAGTGTTTAAAACGATAACCTTTGCAGATCAAACAGTTTGGACCATTACCGATATTTTGGCCCAGCCTCTGTTAGGTACTGAAAATGATGATTATCTAGTTGGTATAGATGTTCGTGATAACAAAATCTATGGTTTTGCTGGCGATGATTATCTCTATGGTTCTATCGGCAATGATTATTTAGATGGCGGTATAGGTGATGACGAGTTAAATGGTGGAGATGGAATCAATACTTATGTTTTTAACCGTGGCTATGGTTATGATTCGATTAATACCCCTTATTTAGATGAAAATTCACCTCAAATAGAAACACATATTTTAATGGATGTATTGCCAAGCGATGTTTCAGTTGAAATTTCATATCAGGATGTCTTTATTAGTCTTAACAATACTGACGATCTCTTGGAAATTAGAGGCGTGTTTACAGAGTTTTCAGCTTTTAAAACGATTACTTTTGCAGATCAAACTGTATGGACTATCCAAGATTTACAGAATTCCGCTTCAATAGGCAGTAATCAGGATGAATCATTAACAGATTTGTTGAGTGGTTTAGCTGACAATTCTAACTACGAAGAGTACGGTTATTTATTTGATGAGTTGTCAGATAACCAATCATTAGTTGGACAGCTTGAAGGGAACAATACGCAAGTGCTGACAGACTCTTTGGTATTAGAAGAAAGCTCTGACGTTGACTATCAATTTAATCTTTTAACAATTGAAGATGTGCAAAAGTCTGATATTGATGTTAATAAATTATTGATAATTACCAATGCGAATAGTGATAGTGAAAATTCTCAAAATGTTAAAAATATTTTGACTCAAAAATATCAGTTTGATGAAGTTGATGATCAAATCGTATTTGATAACACTGCATTTTCAATGGTAAATAATATTAGTTTATGGAATACATCATTTAATCAACAGTTTATAGCCTAAATTTTTTATTATTTTCTTAAAAAACAACTTATTGATTTAAATAAATAAAAAAGCCTCATTACGAGGCTTTTTTATATTCTATTATTTAATATTTGGATCGCCTTTTTTCAAGAAAAAGCGAATCGCTAATTTTTGTAAGAATGTCCCATAAGGAGGGTGGAAAAGCTGAGTCGGGAAAAACCGATGACGTATAAAAACAGTTTTTGCATGTGAAAGTTCACGGAAACCTTCTTCGCCATGATATGACCCCATGCCTGAGTTTCCAATACCACCAAAAGGAGCATCATGGTTAACTACATGCCAACCCCAATCGTTGATGGTCACACCACCTGAATGAGTTTCACGTAAAATACGATCACGTTCTACCGAGCTATGGGTAAAGAAATAAAGAGCTAAAGGTCGTTCGTCCGATTTCACATAGGTAATCGCATCATCTAAAGAATCATATGCCACTACAGGTAAAATAGGGCCAAAGAGTTCTTCTTTCATAATGCGCATGTCGGGAGTGCAATTCAGTACAATCTGTACAGGCATTCTACGGCCTTGTTGGTCGAAGCTATACGTGTCGCAAGGAATAATACGTGCACCTTTTTCTTGTGCATCGGTCAAAATATCTTGAATGCGTTTTAAATGACGGTCATTGACAATGGATGTGTAATTCTCATTGTTCGTGATGTTTTGACCAAACATTTTTATAAAGCTTGATTTTGCAGCATCCACAAACTCATCAATACTTTCTTTTGGAACCAACGCATAGTCAGGTGCTACACAGATTTGACCACTATTGGTTGCTTTACCATGTGTAATGCGTTTAGCAGCATCGGCAAGCGGGTAATTGCGGCTTACAATTGCAGGTGATTTACCACCTAACTCAAGTGTAACAGGTGTTAGATTTTCAGCTGCTGCTCGCATGACGACTTTGCCAATGGCTGGAGAGCCAGTAAAGACAATATGGTTAAATGGCAAAGAGGTAAATCTTGCTGGGTCTGTAATTTCTTCACCAAAAACCGCCACTTCATCTTCATTAAAGACTTCAGCCAGCATGCGGCGAAGCATTGCATTGGTATTCGGTGTAATTTCAGGGAGTTTAACCATGACTCGGTTGCCCGCAGCTAATGCGGCAATGAGTGGGCCAAGTGCTAAATAAACGGGAAAGTTCCAAGGGACGATCACACCAACCACGCCTTTAGGTTGGTATTGCACACTTAAACGGTTTGATAAAAATAAAAGCTCGGTACGGCGTTTACTTGGGCGCATCCAGCGGCGTAAATGATGAATCGCATGATCGGCTTCCAATACAGAGCCAAGCAAATCTAGTAGTTTAGATTCATCGAGTGATCTTGAACTAAAGTCAGCATTAATCGCGGCAGCCAAAGCATCTTGATAACGGATAATTTGTTTTTTAAGTTTATGCAGTTTTGTGCGGCGTGCTTCAAGACTTGGGTAAGGATCTGCCTCAAAATTAGCACGTTGTTTGGAAAAAATAAGTTCCATATGTTCTGTGGCAGAGCCGCTATATTCTTTTAAGGTGGACTGTTCCATTATTATTCCTTCCATACTTTTGCTTATCATACTTTATGCTTGAAGCGTCGTATGGTCGATGTTAAATTGAGACAACAAGAGGTAGTTTAGTGCCATTATGCACGTCACTCTAGGGATGGTGTGAGTTAAATGCCTAAAAATCTTTATAAAAATGCAAATAGTGTTATTGAAGGAAATGATGATAATACATCCTTAGGTTCGAATACATATTTGCTAGGTTTAACCAGTTTATTTGATGAAATGGGTTTGCAAGGCCATTCAATATCCGATGTTTTATCTGGCACGAATATTTCAACAGATGAGATAAATCAATCCTCTTTATATATTTCCCAAGTCCAAAAAATTCAGCTATTTCAAAATATTCAAAAGCTATCACATGATCCACTCATTGGTCTGCGCGCAGGGCAAAAGCAGCGGTTGTCTGATTTTGCGGTATATGGCTATGCGTTATATTCCTCACGTAATTTTAGACAAGCGGTAGAGCTTGGTATCCGACACATTAAGCTTGCAGGACCTATTTTAAAGAAGTCATTTTATATTCGAGATGATGTTGCCGTTTTTGAAGGGCAGGACATTATTGCACTTGGTAAGCTTCTGCCCTTGGTATGCGAGTTTTGGTTTAGCTCCATGCAAACTTTAATTGAACGGGTACTTGAAGAACCATTTCAAGCGAAGAAGCTTTTATTACCCTACCCAGCGCCTGACTATGCAGAAGAATATGAAAAAGTTTTTCATTGTCCTGTTCAGTTTAATGCTGGGGTAATGCAATGGCACTTTGATTTAAAATGGCTCGATGTACCTTGTCCAAATGCCAACCCGATTACTGCGGACATGTGTAAGTCGTTTTGTGAGCGGATGCTAGGTGCTGCTGAACTTGAGGAGCCTGAGTTGGTGAAAACGATTCGTTTAATACTATTGGATGGAACAGGGCTTTTTCCATCAGCTCAAGAAATGGCTGAACGTTTACATATCTCAAAGCGTACTTTACACCGGCGCTTGGCAGGTTTTGATTTAACCTATCAAGAATTGTTAGATGAGACTCGGCGCCGTCTTGCTGATGAATATTTGCGAGAGACAACTTTAACCATAGATGAAATTGCTGAGAGAATTGGCTTTTCAGATACTTCTAACTTTCGAAAAGCCTACCGTCACTGGACAGGCATTTCACCAAATGAGTATCGAATACAGTACCTAAATTAGATTAAGGTTTGTTTATTATTTAAATCGAGAGAGTAACTTTTTCTGCAAAAATGGATTACAGAGCAAAATCGCAAATAAAATAATAAAAATGCCGATAATACTGAATAGATCTGGTAATTCATGCCAAAAAACAAATCCCCATATCCCTGCAAAAATAATGGCAATGTAGTTCATTGGGCCAATTTGGCCAGCTGGGGCTAAGCTATAAGCATAAGACATAAATAGTTGGCTAATATTAGCTAAAAGTCCTGCAGCAATGAGTAGTACCAATTCGTGCCAAGTAAAAATGCGCCAATGCCAAAACATTGGAATAGAAGAAATCAAACTACCAAAAATACAGAAGTAAAAAACAATACGTTCAGGTGGCTCTGTACTGGTTAAAGCTCTTACGGTCACAAAAGCCATTGCGGATAAAAAGCATGCACCCAAGCCAATAAAAGACAACGCGTTAAATAAACCTTGGTCGGGTTTAGCGACAAATAAAACCCCAACGAGTCCAATAACTGCGGCAAAAATCATCGATTTGGTAATTTTTTCTTTTAAGAAAAGCCATGCAATCAGCGGAATAAAGATAGGAGATGAATAACTAAAAACCATGGCATTTGATAATTTTAAGTTCGCAATGGCATAGAAAAAACCATACATTGCAGCAAGTCCCACTAGACTTCGCCACGTGTGCATCCAGAGTTTATCGGTTTTAACAAAATCTAGCCCTTGTTTAAAGAGCATTGGAATAAAAATAAATAAACCCACTGCATTTCTAAAAAACACGACGGTCGCATTGTCTACCGTTTCTGAAGCAAAACGAATGCACACTCCCATAATGGAAAATAATAATGCCGATGTCATAAGACAAAGCAGTGCTTTTCCAAGTTGAGTTGAGGGGAGGTTTGGAGCAGTCTGATTTTGCATAGAGAAATAGAGTTCTTAATTTTCGATGTTATTTTAGCAGCGATGTTAAGTTTTGGTGAAATGTGTCGTAATTAATATGGGAAATGTGAAAAAGATGAGGTGATATGCCTCATCTTTTAAACTTTATTAGGTCACGGGTGCAGGGTTAAATACAGCGAGTGAGTTATGAATACCCCAACGGTCCGACCACGTTTGTTTTTCACCGCTAGCCACTTGTAAAATTAGTTCAAAAAGTTCCCAGCCCACTTCTTCAATAGTTTTCTTCCCAATGGCAATATCGCCAGCACTGATATCAATCAGGTCATACCAACGGTTCGCAATATTGTTTCGGCTTGCCATTTTAATAACCGGCACTGCTGCCAGCCCGTAGGGTGTACCGCGACCTGTGGTAAAGACTTGAACGGTAATACCAGATGCCATTTGCTGCGTACCACAGATAAAGTCACTCGAAGGGGTGGCCGCAAAAATTAAACCCTTTTTAGTCGGTCTTTGGCCCGGTGCTAGAACTTCTACAATCGGTGAGCGGCCCGATTTGGCGATCGATCCCATCGCTTTTTCTACAATGTTATTCAGTCCACCTTTTTTATTACCTGGTGTGGTGTTGGCACTTCGGTCTACTTGGCCTGCGGCTAAATAGTCATCGTACCATTTCATTTCCCGAATTAGATCTTTGGCAACTTGTTCATTTACTGCACGTGGAGTAAGTAGGTGAATACCATCGCGGACTTCCGTAACCTCAGAGAACATGACTGTACCGCCACATTGCACAATCAAGTCAGCTGCGAAACCAACGGCAGGGTTAGAGGTAACTCCCGAAAATGCATCACTCCCCCCACATTGCATGCCTACAACTAAATTAGAAGCTGGAACTTCTTCTCGAGTACGTTGATTAAGCTTTTCAAGGTGTTGTTCTGCCACGGTTAAAATATGGTTGACCATACTTTCAAAACCGTTATGGCGTTCATCTTGCAACTGAATAATATCTTCATTTGCTAGGGGAATATATTTGTTTTCTTTAGGAATATTTAAAAGTCGTTCGGGTTGCATTTTTTCGCAGCCCAGACTCACCACCATAATCTCTCCACCAAAATTAGGGTTGAGTGCAAGATTATGTATGGTACGAATAGGAACAATTGCAGCGGGCGCGTCAATTGCCACACCACAACCATATAAATGGTTTAATCCGACTACACCGTCTACATTTGGATATTTAGGAAGTAAATCACGTTCAATAATTTTAACGACATAATCGACAATACCTTCTACACAGTTAACACTGGTCGTAATACCTAAAATATTCTTTGTGCCGACACTGCCATCTTTATTTTTATAACCTTTAAATGTATATCCGCTCAAGGCTGGAAGCTTTGGATCAGGGCGAGTTGCTAACTCAAGATCATCTAGCTCAGGTGCCTCAGGCATTTGGGTAACAGCTTCATTTACCCATGAACCCGCGGGTAAATCTTTATTGGCATAACCAATAATTTCCCCATAACGAACAATTGCTTCACCTTGCTTTAATGACTCTAATAAAACTTTATGTCCTTGTGGCACATGATCAACCAAGATGAGTTGGTATTCTTCAATAGGTGTAGAAGGTGGTAAACCGCCGTCATTCACTACAATGGCTACATTATCAAGAGGACTAATTTTTATGAGGAGAGGCTTCAGCATGATCGTTCCTTGTATACATTTGAAGAGAGGTCATAACGCTTAAGTTAGTTAAGCGTTATGACTTAAAGTTTTAAGAGGTAGGTTTTAACTCGAAGCGCTGGATTTTGCCGACAATAGCGGTATAGCAAATCACTGCTGCAATCGCATGCACACCGACATAAGTCAATGCAAGGTTGAAAGAACCAGTACTTGCTAAGATATAGCCGATCACAATTGGGGTCACGATTCCTGCCGTATTACCAAACGCATTCATCATTCCTCCTGATAAACCCACCATTTCTTTTGGTGCAACATCAGACATGACTGCCCAACCTAAAGAGCCGATGCCTTTCCCAAAGAAAGATAAGGACATAAAGAATACAATTGCTGCTTGAGAGTCGACGTAATTACACATAATGATTGAGGTTGAAACCAAGAATCCGACTACGATAGGTAGCTTTCTTGAAAAGCTTAAGCTGTAATTCATTCGAATTAATTTATCTGAAATCAAGCCACCTAAAATTCCACCTACAAAGCCGCAGAGTGCAGGTGCAACTGCTGCAAAACCAGCCTCTAAAATGCTGAGATGTCTTTCTTTGACAAGGTAAACAGGGAACCAAGTCAAGAAAAAATAGGTCAGTGTATTTACACAATATTGCCCAATAAAAATGCCGAGCATCATACGGGAAGCAAGAAGTTGCTTAACTTTACCCCATGTAATTTTCTCTTTTTTAGCATTTTGGCTGTTTTCACCCATGTCGAGTAAAGCACCTTCTGAAGCAATATATTTTACTTCTTCGGGATTTACTGTTGGGTGATTGGTTGGGCTATAAATGACCTTGAGCCAGATAAATGAAAGTAGAATTCCTAAACCACCCATAACCCAGAAAATAGATTGCCAATGTACAGTCGCGACAAGCCAGCCCATGAGAGGAGCGAAAAGTACAGTGGAAAAATAGGAAGATGAGTTAAAAATGGCAGCCGCTGTTCCACGTTCTTTGGTCGGAAACCATGCAGCAGCAATTTTACTGTTACCCGGAAAAGCAGGCGACTCAGATAAACCAACTAAAAATCTGAGTACAAAGAGTGAAGTAATGATGGTTGCTGTGTCACCTAAAATATTGGTAAAGCCAATTAAGACAGTGAACAATGACCATAAAAACAAGCTCCAGAAATACACACGGCGAGCACCAAACTTATCGAGTAGCCAACCACCTGGAATTTGACCAATCACATAGGCCCATGCAAAGGCCGAGAAAATATATCCCATGGTAACTGAGTCGATACCTAGCTCATGAGACATTGGCGTTGCAGCCATTGAGAGGGTTGCACGATCACCGTAATTAAACGCCGTCACCAAAAAAATCATCGCAAGAATGTAGTAGCGAGTTTTCGTATGTTTGGCTCTTTGCTGAGTCACTACAGCGATATTTGTTTGCAAATTATCCATATACAAACTCTTTTAATAATCGACCTATTTGCATATCCGTGAAATAGGTGACGTCATGTCAAATTCATCGATAGAATAGATGAGAAAACGGAATTCTGTATCTACTCTATAGTCCTAGTTCTAAAACCGCGTCTTTAGATGTATGACATCATATGATTAAAAATATTATTTTGGCAAGTGGGGCCGAAAAATAATTTTTATGCGGGTTTATATTGACAAGTTGTCTGATGTCTTATAAGTTTTGGTGATGAAAAAATAGCATCAATATGCCAAGGAGTATTTTAATGGCGACCTCTACACCTATCGTTAAATCAATTCGAGCAATTCCTGTTGCTGGACATGACAGCATGCTGCTCAATTTGAGTGGTGCTCATGGACCTTATTTCACTCGTAATATACTCATTATCGAAGATAACTCTGGAAATATTGGTGTAGGTGAAATTCCGGGCGGAGAAAAAATTTTAGCGACATTAAATGATGCTAAAGCCTTGGTAGAAGGACAGCCGATTGGTGAATATAAAAATTTACTTAAAAAAATTCAGCAAACTTTTGCTGATCGTGACAGTGGTGGCCGAGGCAATCAAACCTTTGATTTACGTACCACAATTCATGTTGTAACAGCCTATGAGTCGGCATTACTTGATTTGCTTGGTAAGCATTTAAATGTGAATGTCGCAAGTTTGCTTGGTGAAGGCCAGCAACGTAGTGAAGTTGAAGTTTTAGGATATTTATTCTTTATCGGTGACCGAAAACAGACTTCATTAGACTATGCAACTACACCTCAGCATAACCATGACTGGTATAAAGTCCGTCATGAAAAAGCGTTAACACCCGAGGCAGTACAGCGCTTAGCAGAAGCTTCTTATGATCGTTATGGATTTAAAGACTTTAAGTTAAAAGGTGGCGTATTACAGGGTGAACAAGAAGCTGAAGCGGTTACAGCAATCGCGCGCCGTTTTCCAGAAGCGCGTGTGACACTCGATCCAAACGGTGCATGGTTTTTAGATGAAGCAATTGCTTTAGGCAAACATCTTAAAGGGGTGTTGGCCTATGCAGAAGACCCATGCGGTGCAGAACAAGGTTATTCAAGCCGTGAAATTATGGCCGAGTTTAAACGTGCAACAGGCTTACCCACTGCGACCAATATGATTGCGACCGACTGGCGAGAAATGTCACATAGTATTCAATTGCAAGCCGTTGATATTCCTTTGGCTGATCCACACTTTTGGACATTGGAAGGTTCGGTTCGAGTGTCGCAGCTCTGCAATATGTATAACTTAACGTGGGGTTCGCATTCTAATAATCACTTTGATATTTCACTTGCTATGTTTACCCATGTTGCTGCTGCCGCGGTAGGTAAGGTTACGGCAATTGATACACACTGGATTTGGCAAGAAGGTACAGATCAGCTAACCAAAGCGCCGCTTGAAATTAAAGACGGTAAAATTCAGGTGCCAACAGCACCGGGGCTTGGTGTCGAACTGGACTGGGACCGAATTAACCAAGCGCATGAACTGTATAAATTAAAAGGTTTAGGAGCTCGTAATGATGCCGATGCGATGCAATTTTTAATACCAAACTGGTCGTTTAATAATAAAAAGCCGTGTTTGGTGCGTTAATATTTTATCGTTATTTTTGAAAAATTCACTTTTTGAATTGTCTTAATGCTTTGCTGTCCCTATGGGCAGCTTTTTTTTATGTTTAACGATTAGCTGTAAAATTAAGAATTTTTAACTATATTTTATAAAACAATAGGTTAAATGATTTTTGGTAATGAGCTTTTATCTATTTAAAAATTTTAGATTCTCAGAAGAAAAATATATTGATCAAAATAAAAATTATGATGTAAGATGTCTGACAACATAAACATGTATGGATATTTTCTAATGGATGCTCTTGAGTTAAAAAACATTGTTTCTGATGGTCTTCTTTCTTTTCCGGTGACTGACTTTGACCAAAATGGGGACTTTAATAAATCTTCTTATGCAAAACGTCTTGAATGGTTAGCGCCTTATGGTGCAAGTGCATTATTTGCTGCGGGTGGTACAGGCGAGTTTTTCTCGTTAACTGGAAATGAATATTCTGACGTGATTAAAACTGCAGTCGACACTTGTAAAGGTAGTGTACCGATTATTGCTGGGGCAGGTGGTCCGACACGTCAGGCGATTGAACAGGCAAAAGAAGCAGAGCACTTAGGTGCACACGGTATTTTGTTAATGCCGCATTACCTAACTGAAGCAAGCCAAGAAGGTTTGATCGAACACGTTAAGCAAGTATGTAACTCAGTAGACTTTGGCGTAATTTTTTATAACCGTAGCGTATCAAGATTAAATCTCGATTCAATCCAAAAGTTAGCCGAGATGTGTCCGAACTTAATTGGCTTTAAAGACAGCTCTGGTCAAATTGATATGATGACGGCAGTGACTCAAACGATGGGTGACCGGTTGTCGTATTTAGGTGGTTTGCCAACAGCAGAAGTTTTTGCAGCCCCATATAAAGCCCTAGGTTGCCCAGTTTATTCATCTGCTGTATTTAACTTTATTCCAAAGACTGCAATGGAGTTTTATAACGCGCTTCGCAGTGATGACTTTGAAACAACGAATCGTTTAATTAAAGATTTCTTCTTACCACTGATTAAAATTCGCGACCGTAAATCAGGTTATGCGGTAAGCATGATTAAAGCAGGTGCCAAGATTGTTGGGCACGACGCAGGTCCAGTGCGTCCACCATTAAGTGATTTAACTCAAGCAGACTATGAAGATTTGGCTGCGCTCATTGCGACACTTGGTCCGCAATAATTCTAACTGTTTAGGTATTGGAGCTTTAAAATGAGTAAAAATAACGGTCGGCAGTTTATTAATGGTCAACGCGTTGCTGCAAATGCGCCAGCTCTAGAAAGTATAGCTGCAAAAGACTATCAGCCAACAGGTTATGTATTTAGTCAGGCGACCCTTGAAGAAGTGGATCAAGCTGCTCAAGCTGCACATAACGCTTTTTTAGTTTACAGCCAAACTTCTCAAGAGCAACGTGCCTCTTTTCTTGAAGAAATTGCTCGCCAAATTGAAGCATTAGGTGCGAACCTGCAAGAAGTCGCTTCACTTGAAACAGGCTTACCACTTGCTCGTCTTCAAGGAGAGACAGGCCGTGTTACGGGTCAGCTTCGACTGTTTGCTGAACTTTTACGCCGTGGCGATTTTTACGGTGCTCGTATTGATGTGGCATTACCAGAACGTAAGCCTTTGCCGCGTGTCGATTTGCGTCAATATAAAGTTGGGGTAGGACCGGTTGCTGTGTTTGGCGCGAGTAATTTCCCACTTGCATTTTCAACTGCAGGCGGTGATACCGTAGCTGCTTTAGCAGCAGGCTGCCCGGTTGTCTTTAAAGCACACTCTGGCCATATGGCAACTGCTGAGCTTGTTGCAGAAGCCATTGAAAAAGCAATCGAAGTTTGCGATATGCCTAAAGGCACATTCAATATGATTTTTGGCGGTCGTATTGGCGCAAACTTGGTAGAACATCCACTGATTCAGGCAGCTGGTTTTACGGGTTCTCTTGAAGGCGGAATGGCACTTTATAACCTTGCGCAGAGCCGTCCTCAGCCAATTCCATTCTTTGCTGAAATGTCGAGTGTGAACCCTGTAGTGGTTTTATCTCAAGCGCTGAGTTCTCGTGGTGAACAAATTGCACAGGATACGGTTGCCTCATTTAATATGGGATGTGGTCAGTTCTGTACAAAACCAGGGTTAATTTTAGGCGTACAAGGTCCTGAATTTGACAGTTTCGTAGCAGCTTTAGCTGAAAGCACGCAAAAAGCTGTGCCTCAGGTCATGTTGAATGAAGGAACTTTAAAAAGCTACCGTCAAGGTATTGATGCTCTAAACAGTGAAGCTGGTTTTGAAGTTATTGCGACAGGACAAGACACCGAGTTAGTTTCTCAAGCAAAAGCACATCTATTTAAAGCGGACCAATCTGTTTTATTGTCAGGCAACCCAAAACTACAACATGAAGTTTTCGGGCCAATGTCGATTGTGATTGGCGTAGAGGATGAAGCGACTTTGTTAAAAGGGATCGAGGCTTTAGGTGGACAGCTCACGGCAACCATTATTGGTGATGAAAATGAGTTGTCCGAAGCAGGCGAGCTTCTTCATTTGCTAACTGGTAAAGCTGGCCGTGTATTGTTTAATGGTTTCCCGACAGGAGTTGAAGTGTCTGATGCAATGGTGCATGGTGGTCCTTTCCCTGCAACGAGTGATGCACGCGGAACTTCGGTAGGTACGGGAGCGATTGAGCGTTTCTTGCGTCCGGTATGTTTCCAAAATACACCACAAGTTTTATTACCCGATGCATTAAAAGATAGTAATCCACTACAGATTACTCGTCTGGTCAATGGGCAATTAACTCAGGCCAAAATTTAAAAATTATGCAGCTCAATCAACGCTATTGAGCTGCATATTTTTTAACTTATTCAACGTATTATTAAATATCAACAGAAGCACAAGTTGCTTACTTTTTAAATATGTGTGAGGGTTTGATAAGCGAGATAAAATATTTTATTTTTAATAACTTAGGGGTCTAAAAACCGAATATGACTATCGTCTAAGTTTATAGTAAAATGAATTTTCTAATTTTTTCAACATTTCATGAGTTCTTCAGATTATGTCTAGTGCAATTAAACCTAGATCAACAAAAAAACTAAGCCAGATTATTGTAGAACAACTGATCGAAAAAATTCAGTCTGGAGACTTCCAAGTTGGAGAGAAAATTCCGACCGAACTTGAATTAATTGAAACTTTTGAAGTAAGCCGTTCTGTTATTCGTGAAGCCATCACTGAGTTGCGTTCTTTAGGGTTTGTCGAAACTCGTCACGGGATTGGTACTTTTGTAAAAGAGCAGACTATTGAACAGAATTTTTTGCTGTCTAATGCCAGTTTAGAAACCATTAACGATATTGTTTCTTTACTAGAGCTTCGAATTAGCCTTGAATCGGAAGCTGTCTTTTTAGCCTCAGAGCGCCGTAAGCAAATCCATATCGATAAAATGAAAGCTGCGCTTGAAGACTTTGAACGACATATTTCTTCAGATGAAAATGATGGCACAGTAAAAGCTGATTATGATTTCCATATTGCCATTGCTGAAGCTTCTGAAAACCAATATTTTGTTGATTTTTTAAAGTATCTGGGTGAAAAAATTATTCCGCGTGCACGCTTAAAATCGATTGAGCAAAGCCCAGAAAACCGTGAAGAATATTTAAAAGCGGTTCATCATGATCATGTCAATATTTATAACGCAATTGTCGATCAGGATGGTTTGTTGGCCCGACAAATGATGCGAGCTCATCTGTCTAAAAGTATTAAAAAATTTAAGCAGTAAAGCTTGAGCTAAGATTAGGCAGAGTAAGATAAAAAGAGAGCTTATTTAAGCTCTCTTTTAAATTTTATAGGGTGTTATTTACAGCTAAAGTTTTCAGCTTTTTCGCTATTGCCTTGACCATTGTAACGGGCAATCAGTGGGTAAGGACAAAGTGGACGGGTGCGGTCTGGTGCCCAGTCTTGTGGAAGCTCAGTATTCACTTGTCCACTTGGGTTACCTGCGCCGCGTGCGGTTGCAATAATTTTGTCAGGTGCTTGGCCATATTCAACCCAGTTGACTAAAGCTGTGAGTGCGTCAAATTGGTCGGTCGCAATGCCATCACGGGTATGGTTCATGCCCGGAACTCTAAAGAAACGTGCGAATTCAGGTGCTGTACCTTTTGCATCATTTTTATAGTGTTGTAGCAGTTGATCGTACCAATTTTGGGTGTCATCTACAGAGAAAACGCCGTCTGCTGTGCCTTGTACCACAATCATTTTTCCACCGTGATTACGGAGTTTATCCAGATTGAGTTCATCGGGTGGCATCATGAAAGACATCGAACTTTCAGTATAAACATCATTGGTTGCCGAGAGTTTTGGATAATCGGTATCGAAGTTAAAATTAAAGGCAAATTGTCTAGAATTTTGAGTCACAGTTGGGTCTGGTGGGACTTGAAAAAGAATGCCGACTGCAACTGGGTCACGCGCTGTTCCCACCGAAGATTCGAATTTCCAGCTTGCCCAGTTGCTTCCCACTAAACCGGGGTCGAAAGGTTGGGTTGCATAGAGCGCTTGTCCAGCAGAGTTTACAGGACCGCGGTAAATGTTGGCTAATACATCAATTTGTTCGGTGCTTAGGCAGGTGCCATCTCTTGTGCTTGAGCAAACGGGTACATCGTTGTGAATATCAAAAGCTGTACGGCAAGCCTCGACATCTTGAACCAAGCCATCTGCAACACCGTCTAAAGTATCGCATCGATCTAAAATCGCTTTTGCTAAAACTTTACGCTCTGGAAGAGTAAGAGCAGTACTTAGGTCATTTTCATCTGTTGCGACACGACGAAGCTGCTGCGCTGTGTAGAGCTGAGCCGCGGCTGCGCGAGGTAAATGAAAACCCGGTGTGCTTGCCAAGATTCCATCATATTGGTCGCCCAAACGGGTTGCGGCAATCATGGCATGCCGTCCGCCGTTCGATGTTCCGCCTGCATAGGAGCGGTCTGGCAATTTACCATATGCTGTTTTAATTAGGTTTTTTGCCATAGGCGTGAGTTTGGTAATCGCACCGTAGCCGTAGTTAATTCTAGCTTGAGGGTCTAAACCGAACATCGGATTTTGTGAGGCATTATGTCCAGCATCGGAAGAAATGACCGCAAAACCATCATGTAAAGCATTGGTCAGTGGACCACCGCTGCCGACCTGACCCGTTGCAGGCACTAAGTTACCATCGGTTCCGCCGTTGCCTTGATAGAGAAAACGGCCGTTCCAGTCAACAGGTAAGCGCATTTCAAAACCAATTTGATAAGTTTGTCCATCGACAGGGCTTACACGTTGATCCATATAACCTTTAACCAAACAATGTGCGCCAATCGGTTTATTGGCGACCGTCAATGTGCCTGTTTCTTGAAGGGTGGCAGAGCTAATAACGGTATTGTTGTATTGAAATCCGAGTAAGTCCGTACAGCTTCCTGTCATTTTTACGCCCACGGCAGGAGTCAATTGAGGTGGTTTAGTGGTTGAGGGAACCGTTGTGTCATCATTATCACTTCCACAGCCCGTCAAAGCACCAAACATGGCAAGTACTAAAACGGAGTGGGTCAAAATTCGTTTATTGTTGGTGTAATTCATTATTCATATCCTTATTGAATGAATGGTCGCAATTAATCTAAAACCAGAAAATTAGCTGTGCTTCGTGCAATCATTTTGTTGTTTTGCCAAGCTTCACTTTCAATATTCAGTACAGTTTTGCCTTGTTTAATGAATCGGCATTTTGTAATGACTTCGCCTACAGCACAGGGTCTTAAAAAATCCATGGTTAAATTGATGGTGGTGGCTGGTTTACGGTCATTGGCGAGATATGCAAAAAGTCCCATCACATCGTCAAGCATGGCGCAGATCATGCCGCCTTCAACGGTGCCGCGTGGATTGGTAAAGCTTTCCAGTGCTGTGTAGTAGATGGTGAGTTCAGTATTTTCTTCATTCCAATGAATGTTATGACCACCCAAATGATGGTGGATTGGGGGTAAGTTTTCTAAATTTTTTTGGTCCATAATGAAGAGTCCTTCCTTTTTTGTATGGGGTTATAAAAATTGTTATTTCAGCGTATAGGCATCATAAACAACTGCTTTGCCCAAGCGCATTGCACTGCCTACCGCAACGGTCTGATTGAGCCATGAATATTTTGGTGAGCTAGTTTCAAACTGCATGGTGATTTTGAAATAGTAGTTTTTCGGGTCGACATCTTTGCCTTGGGCAAGCTGTTTTAGTGTTTCTGCCGCGCCATGGCGGTAACCTTTGGTTTGAAGATAAATCAGTGCGCCGTCGTCGGTTTCTAATAAATATCGTGTATCAATAATGGCCAGACCTTTACTGTCAACGATTTGCCAATCTGCGCCATTATTTAAAATGCGGCCCTTAAGTGATTTTCCTTCGAATGTTCCACCTGTAATGGGAATAATTCGGCGTTTACCTGCGTCACTGGTTGTGCCTAATTCCCAAACAGGCGCATTTAGATCAACACTAAATTTTGCTAAAGGCTCAAGCTGAATAGGTGGCGGGCTATATTGCGTTTCGGCATGAGTCAGGCCAATGAAACAAATTCCGCAGAGTAACGTTACAACTTTCTTCATGATGAATTTCCTGAAATAAAAAGAGGTTCTATGTGTGACAGAACCTCTCGTTTTGAATTATTTAAATTTCCATGTGTAGTCGATGTTGATACGGGTTTCGTTTACAGGTTTGATGTTGGCTGTAGAGAGCATGTTGTTGTCATAAATGGCATAGCGCGCGCGTAGCCCTAGATTTTTTAACCAGCCACTTTGAACGGTGTAGCCTAAATCAAAGTCTGTTTCGCGTTCTTTTAGATTAGTTCCGCCTAAGTTGGGTGCATAAATATTGTGACCTGTGGTGTAACGGGTCATAAAACGTAAACCCGGTACATAATCTTTAAAGTCATATTCATAACGGAAGCTATAGGCTTTTTCTTTTGGGTTTAAAAACTCACCCGGCCATGTATCAATCAGAAGTCCAGTTTCACCACCAGTCAAATACGGAAACGCGGTGTCACCGTGGTGCTGGAAAGTCCCAAAAATAAATTTATGGTTTTGATGTTTGAGTTCGAAGTGCGCATGATAAAGATCATTATCGACTAAGCCTGCTTTTGCTTGTCCATCATCGCGGCTGCGGTAGTAACGTAATTGCGAGCTAAAATTAGTGGTGTCATTAATTTTGTGTTGATGTAAGGCACCGACCATGGTTTGGTTATAAAGGTCATCAACATCCATGTAAAAAGCGGTGAGCTTCAATGCAGGATTAAACTGATAGTTTCCACCTAAATAATAGAGTCCATCAGTTTCGGCACTTTTAAATCTTCCATTTACCCCAGAAATTTTAATTTTTTCATAGTTGGTCGAATCACGATGATTTACTTTATCAAGGTAGGCCGCTTGTAAGTCGAAGTCTTTAATATCTTTACTGGTCAGTGAAATGCCTCGATAGGTTTGAGGAAGCAAACGAGCAGGTGAAGCTACTAAAACAGGATTCATTGGCATTAATGTACCGATGCGTAGCTCGGTCTGGCTCATTTTTGCTTTTGCTGTGACTCCAATTTCGCCATAAGAGTCGGCAGGTTCATTGGTGCGGGTGTCTCTAGGTAAGTTTCCTGTACCTCCGTGCTCGGCATCGGCATCGAGTTTAAAACCTGCCGTTGTAAGCACATCCAGCCCAAAACCGACAGTCCCTTCGGTATAACCTGAATTGGCTTTAAGAATAAACCCTTGTGTCCAGTCCTTGGCAGCAGGGTAAGTGGATTGCTCTTGGTAGTCGCGGTCAAAATAGAAATTTCGCGTGGTGAGTTCTACTGAACTGTTATCAATAAAACTGCCAGCCCACACTGAACTTGAGAGCATAAGGGTAGAGTACATCCATAATTTCGACATAGCATTTCTTCCTGAAATAACATTTTTTGTTTTCAACAAGGCATAGTTGTTGTGTCTGCCTTGTTTGGTTTTTAAATCGAATTATTTTCCGAGCAGTTCTCGGGCGACGATTTCTTTCATAATTTCATTGGTTCCCCCATAAATTTTTTGTACCCGCGCATCCACAAAAAAGCGTGAAATCGGGTATTCCTGCATGTAACCGTAGCCACCAAAAAGCTGAAGTAATTGGTCAATCACTTCACATTGGACATCGGTAATAAAGCATTTCAGTGCGGCAACTTGAGTCACGCTTAACTGTTGTTGTTGATACAGTGCTGCACATTGGTCTACAAAAGCTTGAGCGGCTTTGGCTTTAATTTGCGCGTTTGCGAGAACAAAGCGCGTGTTTTGCATTTGGCTTAAAGGTTGCCCGAAAGCTTTACGTTCTAATACATAGTCTTTGGTCAGTTCTATGGCACCTAAAATTGACCCCAACGCCATCATTGAAATGCTTAAACGTTCACGAGGTAACTCTTGCATTAAATAAGCAAAGCCTTGTCCTTCTTCACCTAAACGCTGAGTTGTAGGCACATAAACATCATCAAAAAATAGTTCGGCTGTATCTTGAGCATGTAGCCCGATTTTTTGTAATGAACGGCCTTTTTTAACGCCATCTAAAGCGGCATTGACTAATAAAATCGAAATACCTTTTGCTTTAGCTTGCGGATCAGTTTTCGCAACCAGAACGATCAGGTCGGCATGCAAGCCATTTGAGATAAAGGTTTTTGAACCATTAATACGGTAGTGGTCATTTTCTAAAATGGCTTGAGTGCGTATAGCTTGTAGGTCTGAGCCAGCATTCGCTTCGGTCATGGCAATTGCAGTGACGACTTCACCTGTCACCATTTTTGGTAACCAATAGCGTTTTTGTTCCTCAGACCCAATATTTTGTATGTAAGGAGAAACCAACTCATTTTGCCCGCCAATGGCAACCGCCAAAGATGCAAAACCAGCTTGAGCAGTTTCTTGAACCAGCATGAGTGAGTAATGAATAGGAGCACCGTAGCCACCATATTCTTCGGGTACATCGACGCACAAAAAGCCATTTTCCCCAAGACGAAGCCATAGGTCACGTGGGATGAGGCCATCGTGTTCCCATTGTTCGTAGTAAGGAGCAACCTGTTCTTTTAAGAACCTGCGATAGCTGTCCCGAAATAGTTCAAATTCTGTATCGTGTGGCATGTTGAACCTTTTTTAGGCAAAAGTGAGGCTAAGGCCCAAACCGAAGTTTGAGCTTCCTTTTTTATTTCAATTGCTTATTGTTTTAAGGTGGGCACCCGTATAATCAGCGGGTTATCAGTCTGCTTTTGATAAAGCTCATCAATTAAAGCGGCACGACGTTTCGTAATACTGCTTTGATTGAGGTTGCCTTTGTCGGTCACTTCACCGGCATCTAACTGAGGTGGTTCGGTCATTAAATAAAGCATTGAGACTGTATTTGAGCTGCCAGTCGCATCTTTATTAAAGGTCGTTAAAAATTGGCGGAACCATTGTTGGACTTTAGGGTGTTGCAGTATCTCTGCTGCAGAATGTTCGCCCAGCTTAAGACCTGCATATTGAGCACATGCTTCTAATTTTGGAAAAATCAGAAAGCCAATAGCATTTAGATTTGAACCAGTAATACAAACATCCTGAATCAGTAAATTACCTTGAATCAGTACTTTGTTGCGTAGTGTGCCGACATTCACAAAAGTACCCGTATTGAGTTTAAAGTCTTCGGCAATTCGTCCGTCATACATTAGGCCTTTAGTCGGATCATTGATATCGACTAAACGAACGGCATCGCCTGTATGGAAAAAGCCTTCATCATCAAAAATAGTACTTTGCTGGTCCGCCTTTAAGCGCCAATAGCCTTTCATGACGTGTTTGCCACGAACGCAAAACTCAAGTTTGTCACCACATGGTACTAGCTTAATTTCACATCCCGGAGCAGGGTAACCAATAAAGCCAGCCATTACGCGTGGGCCAGTTGTAAAAGCACAAGAGGGAGCAGTTTCGGTCATGCCCAATCCGCTCATAATGCGAATTTTCTCTCCGCAATGTTGCTGAGCAATTTTATCGAGTCTGTTCCAGCCCGCTTCTGAGAGCGCAGCACCTGCAAAGAATAAAATTTTAACTTTGGCAAAAAAGCGGTCTCTTAATTCTTCATCTTTTTCTAACGCTTCGGTGAGTTCTTCCCAACCTTTTGGCACATTTAAATAAACAGTTGGAGAAATTTCTTTGAGATTACGAATGGTTTCGTCAAATTTTCCTGCAACGGGTTTGCCATCATCAATGTAAATCGTACCGCCGTTATAGAGTGCGATGCCGACATTGTGACTGCCGCCAAATGTGTGGTGCCAAGACAACCAGTCGAGTAGGACAGGCGGCGTTTCTTCAAACTCAGGGAAAGTCTGCAATAACATTTGCTGATTAACACACAACATTAAATGTGTGGTCGGCACAGCTTTAGGCAATTTGGTTGAACCTGATGTAAATAGAAATTTGGCAATCTGGTTTTCATCAAGGGTTTGGTAAAACTCTTGAACATTTGAAACGGGCGTATCTAACAGCGATTGAAAAGACGTGCAGATCTGATCGCCTACAATCCCTTTATTGGTTACCACTTCAATATCGGATGTAATGCATGCCTGAATGGCTTTGGCAAAAGCTTGTCCATCGCTGGCATAAACCATACCAGGTGTAAGCACTTCAAACACATGTTTGAGTTTGCCAAAGTCTTGAGAAATCAGAGAGTAGGCAGGGGAAATAGCCGAGAAAGGCACACCCGCCAGCATGGCACCCATAGAGAGTGTTAAATGTTCGAGATCATTGCCACTTAAAATGACGAGTGGTCTTTCTTGGCTTAAATTGCGGTCATGCAAAGCCTGAGCAATATGCCATGCGCGTTGTAGAACTTCTGCATAACTCAGTTTGACCCATTCGCCTTGAGCATTGCGTTTTGCTGCAAAAATATGTTCGGGTTTGGTTTGTGCAAAATGAATTAACCGATCTGTCAGTTTTTGTGGATACGGTTTTAATTGCTCTTTTGGGCTGATATAGAGCGTGTCATCTTTATGGTGATAATGAATATCATGTTGCCCTAATTTTACGAACCGTTCGCGGTCTTGTGATTGAGTGGCATTCATTTGCATTTCTTTCACTCCATGGAAAGCGCATCACTGCGCTTTATTTTTTGCATCATGCAATTTTTATTTAATATGTTGTTGTCCGCATTAGCCTGACTAAATCGGGTAATGACGTGATTGGGTCTGAATAGTAATCCAGCGTAGTTCAGTAAATTCGGCAACAGAGACTTTACTACCAAAACGTCCGTAACCACTCGATTTTGTTCCGCCAAATGGCATTTGCGCTTCGTCATGTACGGTTGCGCCGTTAATATGACAAATACCCGAATCAATTTGTTGAGCGACTTCCAATGCCTGTGAAATATTTTGGCTAAACACTGCTGAAGAAAGACCGAACTCGCTGTCATTTGCCAGTGCTATGCCTTCTTCAATGCTTGAAAAACGTTGAACTGTGCATACAGGTCCAAATGATTCTTCGCGGTAAAGCAGCATGTCAGGTTTAATATTGAGCACCAACGTCGGTTGCATGGTGGTGTCTTCAATATGGATGCCTAAAGGTAAGTCAGCTCCTTTGTTTTGGGCATCTTCTAGCAAATGCTGAATGCGGTTTGCAGCGCGTCGACTTTCTAAAACACCCAGTACATTGTCTTTTGACATCGGATTACCTGCCCGAATAGAGCGGGTTTTCTCAATCAGCTTTTCAATAAACTGGTCGGCAATTTTGTCTTGAACCAAAACACGTTCGGTCGACATACAAATTTGCCCTTGATTAAAGAATGCTCCAAAAGCAACTGCATTTACGGCTTCATTAATGTCAGCTTCATTTAAAACCACAACAGGGGCTTTACCACCCAATTCAAGTAAAACAGGTTTTAAATATTTAGCCGCAGTCTCGGCAATAATTTTTCCGACTTTGGTTGAACCGGTAAAATTAATGCGTTTAACGGCTGGATGAGACACTAAGCGCTCCACGATTTGTGGGGCATCTTCGGCGGCATGGGTAATCACATTCACCACACCTTCACCAAGTCCTGCTTCGTATAACACTTCGCCAATCAAACGATGCGTTGCTGGACAAGCTTCCGATGCTTTTAACACAACCGTGTTACCACAAGCCAAAGGCATGGCAAGTGCACGTGTTGCCAAAATGACAGGCGCGTTCCAAGGTGCAATCCCTACAATCACACCACAAGGAACTCGCACACCCATCGCAAGATTGCCCGGCACATCTGACGGAATCAGACTTCCATCAATTTGTGTGGTCATGGCTGCGGCTTCACGTAACATGTTGGCAGCAAGATGAACGTTAAACCCATACCATGTTGCAGTTGAACCTGTTTCGTGCATTCCAGTTTCAATGAATTGCTCGGTTTTTTGGTCCATTAAATCGGCTGCTTTTAACAAACGTAAGCGACGTTCGGTAGGCGAGAGTTTCGACCATACTTTAAAAGCTTGTTGTGCCGAGTCTATTGCACGATCAACATCTTCCAAAGTTGCAGCAGCGGCTTTACTTGCCACTGATCCATCAATTGGACTAATACGCTCAAAAGTTGCCTGATTTGATGCATCAACAGATTGACCGTGAATAAGTAACTGTACATTTTGCATGGGTTGTGTCCTTACATTGCCATTAAAAAATCAAAAGTTAACCAGTACGTTTATAGCTCTGTAAACCCGGTTTAATTGATTTTTCATCTAAAAATTGTTTCAAACCTTCTTGGCGGCCATTTTCCGTATCGCGGTGGATACATTGATCAAGTTTGGCATATAAGTAGTCTTCGTTTTGATCCCATGTCAGTTCGCGGCAACGCTTAAAGCCATTTTTAGCGGTACGAAGAACCACAGGGTTTTTCTCAAGTAAGCAATTTGCAAGTTCAGTCACTTCTGCTTTTAGCTGTTCAAGCGGTACGCTTTTATTCACAAGGCCCATGGTTTCAGCTTCTTTACCACTAAAGGTTTTACCCGTCATGATGTAATACAAAGATGCACGGTGACCTACGGTATCTGCCATTGCTTTGCTTACAAGGTTGCCCGGTGGGATGCCCCAGTTAATTTCAGATAAACCGAAAGTTGCTTCATCTGCTGCAATTGCGAGGTCACAAGCCACTAAAGGTGAGAAACCGCCTCCAAAGCACCAACCGTTAACCATTGCAATGGTTGGTTTTGAATACATGCGAAGAAGTTGCCACTGCCAACGGCATGAGTCGCGGCGAATACGTTCTTGATAAATTTCTGGTTGGGTATCGACTTCACGGAAATATTCCTTCAAGTCCATGCCTGCTGTCCAAGAATCACCTGCACCTGTCAACACAAGCACACGTGCATTTTGATCAAGTTCTATCGCTTCAAGCACATCAATCATTTCACGGTTGAGTGTTGGGCTCATGGCATTTTTCTTTTCTGGGCGGTTCAGGGTGACCCATGCAATTCCATCTTCAACTTTAACATCTACTGTTTCCCAGCGGTTTTCATAACTCATCTTCATACTCCTTGAATGATTTTTAGCTGTTCTGGGATTTAATTTAATATCAGTTAAACTTACATTCAAGTCTTTTTTATTAAATTTCATAAATATTTTATAATCCATTGTATTTTAAATATTAATTAATTTTATTGGTTATTTAATATAAAAATATGTTGATTTTTTAGTAAGTTTAACTGATATTTTTTGGTGTGTTTAAACAATAATACACAAAGGGCTAAATGGAACGACTAGTCAATAAAGGACAACACAATGGAAAAAATATCAGGACAGCCTTCAAGGGCAAAAATCACGTTGCTACTGTGCTTTGCCATAGCAATTTTTGAAGGTTTTGATCTTCAATCAATGGGGGTAGCCGCTCCACGAATGCGGGCTGAGTTTATGTTGGATAATGCTCAGATGGCGTGGGCATTTAGTGCTGCAATTTTAGGAACACTACCAGGTGCCATATTAGGCGGTAGATTTGCCGATATTGTCGGGCGTAAGAAAATTCTGATTTTTAGTATTTTACTTTTTGGAATTATGTCTTTGCTAACGGCTTATGCTGCTAACTTTAGTTTGCTATTACTCATTCGTTTTTGTACTGGTTTAGGAATGGGTGGGGCACTTCCAATGATGATTACACTGGCATCTGAAGCTGTACCTGACCAGCACAAAGGGACCGCGGTGAGTATTATGTACAGCGGTATTCCTTTTGGTGGGTTACTTACTTCTGTCGTTGCTATGTCGTTGGCAGGTGATGCAGAGTGGCGTCATATTTTCTATATTGGTGGTATTGCGCCTATTTTACTCATTCCACTCATTATTCGCTTTTTACCTGAGTCAAATGATTATCTACAACGTAAAGGTCAAGCGCAAAAAACCACGCCATTCTTGGAAGTTTTATTTGCGAAAGAACGTCGTATGTCGACCATTCAGCTTTGGGTCAGTTTTTTCTGTACGCTCGTTGTACTGTATTTCCTGTTGAACTGGTTGCCGTTGCTGATGGGCGCGCAAGGCTTATCGAAACTTCAGGCAAACTATGTACAGATGGGCTACAACGTTGGTGGAATTTTAGGTTCAATCCTGATGGGTGTATTGCTTGATAAATTACGCATGAGTTTTGTGATTAAATTAATTTATCTCGGCATTTTATTTTCGCTGTGCTGTTTAGCAATTTCTCCGACAGTTGCTTTACTTGCACTTTCGGCAGTGGGTTGTGGTTTATTTATTGTGGGTGGACAATCGGCGTTGTATGGTCTGGCTGCCATGTATTATCCAACCGAAATGCGGGGAACTGGTGTAGGTTCAGCAGTTGCAATTGGGCGTATCGGTTCTTTTGCTGGGCCTTTAATGGCTGGGTTTTTACTCTCGCTTGGACAAAGCTCGACCATCGTGATTGGTTCAAGCATTCCAGTGATTTTAATTGCAGCGATCTCTGCATTACTTCTTGTCAAAAAACCTAAACAGCCTGTACATTTAGTACAAAGCTCAGGTGCTCGCTAAGTTTTAACGAAAGTATGGGGTTAGCGCCTCATACTTTCATTACAGATTTTCTTATGATGATTGAAAGGTTATGGTACGTTCGAATTTAGTTCCAAAAAAAGTAGAAGATGAGCCTAAGTTAAGTTACATGATTGCTCGTGTTGACCGAATTATTAGTAAACATTTAACAGAACATTTAAAAGAGCTTGAAATTACCTTGCCGCAATTTACTGCACTTTCTGTTTTAGCTTCAAAAAGTAATGTATCCAATGCCAAGCTTGCTGAGCGCTCTTTCATTAAGCCGCAATCGGCCAACAAAATTCTGCAAGATTTACTGGTGAATGGTTGGATCGAGAAAAAACCTGACCCTACACATGGTCGCCGTATTTTAATTACCCTGACTGAAAGCGGTATTGATAAGCTCAATAAATGCAATGAAGTGGTTTCAAAAGTTGAAGAAAAAATGCTGGAGGGTATTGATATCAATTTGGCTTATTTAATTCGTAATAACCTCGATATTATGGTGAATAATCTTAAAAACCTTTGAACGAATGTCTGTTGTAAATTAATTTTTAAACTTAATAGAAATGCTTAAGCACTGATTCAAACAGAAAATTTATTTCATTTTACAAATGAACTTGCTAGCATCGAAGTGACGTTTTTGGTGATGTGTGGCAGCGAATGTCTTCAGGACAACAAGTTTTACTTAAACTAAGAAAAATGATTATTTCAGGGGAACTTGAAGGCGGTGCCAGAATTGCCGAAATTCCGACTGCCGAGTTACTTGGTGTTTCGAGGCAGCCTGTTCGTATTGCCTTTCGGTTGCTCGAGCAAGAAGGGCTCCTCATCAAAAACCCAACTCGTGGTTACACGGTTCGTGAAATTTCAGAACAACTGGTTCATGATGCACTCGAAGTGCGAGGCGTGCTGGAAGGGTTGGCTGCGAAAACTTTGGCAGAACAAGGCTTAAGCGAAGAGCAGAAAAAGACGCTGCAACATTGTATTCAAGAAACTGAAAAACTCTTTAATGATAAAGACGAATTTGGCGATGCTGAACTCGAACGTTATCATCATTTTAACGTCATTTTTCATGACACCATTATTGAAGGGGCGCAAAACGTCGCGCTCATACAAGCCTTAGCGAAAAATAACCAATTGCCGATGGCGTCTGCTCAAGCCATTACCTATGACCAGAACCAAGCTTTGTCGGAATATCGCCGTTTGCACTACGCGCATTTACAGCATTGTTCGATTTTCGATGCATTGGTACATCGTCAGGCAGGGCGTGCTGAAACCTTAATGCGTGAGCATAGTAGTGTGGTGATTTTAGGTGAAACGCTAAGAAATGTTTTAAGTACTTAAGATGAAATAAGTTCCTTTATGTTTGAATAAAGGAACTTTCGAGTTAAAGCTCAATCACAAGATTTTTAGTTTTTGCGCGAGAACAGCAGGGCGTAAATTGGTTGTTTAGTGCATGTTCCTCATCAGTCATGAATAGATCTCGATGATCAGGCGTGCCTTCTACTACACGGGTAATGCAGGTACCGCAAATGCCTTGTTCACACGAAACAGGAACATCAAAGCCATTCGCAATTAATGCTTCAGTCGCAGTCTGCTCTGGTAATACTTCAATGCGACGGCCCGTACCTTTCACTTCAATGGTAAAAGCTTCATCGTTAGACGTATCTACTTTTTGAGCCACAAAATGCTCTTGATGTAACTGATCACTATGCCAACCTGCTTGTTCAGCCGAGCTCATGACAAACTGCATAAACCCTGTCGGACCACATACATATAAGTGTCTATCTGGTGAAGCTTGGACTAAAACCTCTGCCATATTACATTCGGTTTCTGGCTGATCTTGAATATGAAAATGGACTTGATCACCAAAGTGCTCGGTTAAGTTGCCATAGAACGCAATCATTTCATGACTACGAACAAAGTAATGCAATTCGAAAGGAATATTGGCCGAATTAAGCCGATACGCCATCGACAAAATAGGGGTAATACCAATACCACCCGCAAATAAAATAGCCTGTTTTGTTTGAGGGTGAATCTCAAATAAATTGCGTGGTTCACCAATATGTAAATGGTCGCCTTCACGATATTCAGTGTGAATGCAACGTGAACCGCCACGTGAATTGGCATCATGTAAAACACCAATCACATAACGATGCTTTTCAGTGCAGCAGTTTGAAAGTGAATATTGACGGGTGAGGCCGTTTTTCAGATGCACATCAATATGTGCACCTGCCTCAAAATTCGGCAGCTCTGTACCATTTGCTGCAACCAATTCAAACGCGCGAATGGTTGGGGTAAGCTGATGAATTTTTTGAATGATAACGTCCATGTTCATGCTCCTTTAAATAATCCGAATGTTTGGAAACTTCTGCGCGGACGTTTCAGGAGGTGTTTTATTTTCTTCAGCAAGCAGGCGCTCAATAACCTTACGAGACTGCACACCGCCTGAGTCGATGTTGAGCATTAGTAACTTGCGATGTGGATTGTTCAAAATATTTTGCTGCTGCTGTTCCAGCATTTCTAAATCTTCAGTAAAGATTTTGCCTTGACCTTCACGAATTTGATCGGTGAGTTCAGCATTATCTGGCTGGAAGTTGCGTGCCATTCCCCAGAAATACCAATGTGAGGTTTCGGTTTCCGGTGTAATAAAATCGACCACAATTGAGGAAACTTTTTTGTCACTTGGTGCGTGATAACCACCATGTCCAGCATGTGCGACACCGACTTCAATATGCACATTGCTTGGTGCAAAGAAGTGACAACGTTGCCAACGGTCAACAGGTACATCATCCGCCAAGTGATTACCACGAAGGGCCATTTGCCAAAATGGAGGTGCGATCACATTTTCCATATAGCGTTCGGTAATGACATGGTCACCGTCAACTTTAGTGACAGGCAATGATTCATCAATCTCTTTTTGTCCAATACTGCTTGAGTGAACATAGGTCTCGTGGGTTAAATCCATCAGGTTGTCGACCATCAAGCGATAATCACACTGAATATGAAATAGACCTCCGCCATAGCTCCATTCAGGATGATCTGCCCACTCTAAAGTTGGAAGTTTTGCTTCATCTGCTAAAGCTTTCTCGCCTGGCCATATCCAAATAAAGCCGAACTTTTCGACAACTGCATATGCTTTGTTGCAAGGGAATCCATTTACCCGTTGGGCTGGCATTGAAACAGTTTTTCCGTCACAACCCATCACTAAGCCATGATAACCACATACAAGGTTGCCATCTTCGACATAGCCAAGTGAAAGTGGGGCGCCGCGATGGGGACAAAAATCTTCAACGGCTGCAACTTGGTTTTCTTTGCCGCGATAAAAAACAATTTTTTCACCACAGATGGTGCGACCTAATGGTTTGTCTTGGATTTCTTCTGGGCGGCAGGCAACATACCAAGCATTTTTAATAAACATTGTGACGACTCCTTATCACTTATTGGATCCAATTTATAATAAATAAAAATATTGGTCAATTGATAAGCAGTATATTTTTTAAAAAATATTGATCTTTTGATTTGGTTGTTTTGTATATTTTTTAATTGCTATTAAAGACTTTTGTGTTTACTTTGAATTTTAGAGGCTAAATTTTTATTGATCTTAATTTGGATCCATAATGGCTATGGTTAAGCCATTATAGGAGTGTAGAGATTTAGAAATTAACCGTGTAGTGAAGCATCATGCGCTGTTCGTCCAGACTTTTGCCATGTTTGGTGTCGTAATTAATATTTAAGAAAAGAAACTTAAGATTTTTAATCCAAGCATTGAGATCATACTGAATCAACACATCACTTTCTTGTTCAAAATCATTTTGATTCATGGTTGGAAATGAATCGCCATAAATATATTTATAGGTGATTTTTAGACCGTTGATATAGTCTTTAAAGTCATATGAAGCAACGAAATGATAAGACTTTTCATCAGCTTTGGTAAACGCGCCTAAGGTCCAGTTCACCATATGGGGGATGGGCATATTGTCGAGTTTTGGAATACCATCTTTGCCAAAATTTTCTTGATAGCCAATTCCGGTTGTAAAGTTGCCATGTTTGATAAAATGCATAGCGCCTACGGATGTATTGTCATATTCACCAAGCTTTGATTTGCCGACATCGTCGTGGCGAAACACACGTAATTTTGTGGTGTGTTGTTTTGTCCATTGATAATCAAAAGCAAAGTAACTTTGATTGATGAGATCTGTTAAGTAACCATTATAAAATTTCCAATGATATTGAGGCGTTTTTCCATCCCACTGGAAAAAGTAAAGCCCATTAGATTCATGTTTTGAAATGGCGAGTTTGTGGTAGTCTTCCTCATTTTTTGGCGAATAACGATTAATCAAACCCAGCTCGAAATTTTGTTGCGGTGTCTTATATTTTAATTCCAAGCCTTTGTAGTTCACGCGTAATTGATGTGTATCGACTTGTGGCGTAAGTGGTGAGTCGGGAGTGATTTCACCTATATTTATGCGAAAGTTTTGATATTCAACTCCAGCACCTAAGCCATATTTAATTTGGTCTTGTGCTTGTTTCTTGGGGTTAGGGTCAAAGGGTATGACCATATCATTGGTGTGTTGGTCGCTACTTAGGCGATATGCATATTGGATGCTTGGATTGAGGTGTAGCTGAACATCATTAAGTTTGGTTGTCCAGTCACCACGATAGATCAAGCCTTGACTCAAGCTATGGGTATCGGGACTCGTATCATTTTCATATTGTCTGTCGAAGTTAAATGTTTTTAGTGTGAGTGTATTTTGAAAATTAACATCTACTGCACTGTGAGCTAAACAGCAGGCAAGGGTTGTCCCTGAGAAGAAAATCCCATAAATAAAAATATGCTTCATTTTTTAATCCGTTTAAAAGCGTTTTACTGTTCTAAATCCGACATGGCTGGTGGCAAGGTCGAGTTCCTGTGGATGCCTCGCGGCAGCACGATAACGCGCGCAATAATTAGTAGCGCATAAATAAGACCCACCTTTAATGGTGTATTGCAAAATCTGTTCGTGACTTTGCCGATATTTCGATGGATCTCCCATATGGTGATCTCTTGGACCTGTATAGGGTGTTTGCGTCCATTCCCATACATTGCCAATCAAGTCATATAAGCCAAATGGGTTTTTATTAAAACAGCCAACAGGTGCAACATCCTTAAAACCATCTTCCTTTATGTTCTTATAAGGAAATTCGCCTTGCCAGAAATTGGCTACAATATGGCCTTCGTGAGTAGGGCCAATATCGGAATTTTGTTGAAAACCTTTGGCTGCATATTCCCACTCAAGTTCGGTCGGTAAGTCATGACCCAGCCAGTTTGCATAAGCGTAGGCATCATTCCATGTCACCATGCGAACAGGCTCGTGAGGCGCGGGCTGTTTAGGGTTGTTTAAGCCCCATGGATGTTTCCAATTGGCGCCTTTTTCAAATCGCCACCACTGTAATTCTTCAACTGGATGATCTGGTTGTACAAACATAGCTGCGCCGCCTTGCTTTTCTGCATCGGTGACATAACCCGTTTGTTTAACAAACTCTTGAAATTGGGCATTGGTGACTTCAGTTGCATCGATTAAAAACGCGGGAACTGAAGTTGCCTGTAGGTTTAATGGGCGTTCATCTTCATAACCTTGTGTGGTGCCTAAAACAATTTTTCCTTGAGGAAGTTTGACCATGCCGGCTTCTTTATTTTTAGGCCAACCCGAAGGAAGGCCAGAATAATAAGTACATTTAGCTTGAGTACCTAAGTCGGGCAAGGTGGTTTGTTTAAGTTGATGTGTGGTTTTTTGGCACGCACAAAGTAACAAGAACGATGAAAGCATCATGATCTGTTTCATCTAGTTTTCTCTACTTTTTGTTGTATTGCTCAAAATCCACAACACCATTTTCATCGGCATATCTTAAATATTTATCATTTAAGACTTTGACGATCTCAGGATGTTCTGCGTAAACATTATGTTGCTCATTAAAATCTGTTTTTAAATTGTAGAGTTCCCAACCGTGACTTTTAAATTTAGAAGGTGAGTTTTCAACGAGTTTCCATTCCTCAGTTTTGGCATAGCGGCTGCCATGTAATTCTTTAAAGTCATAATAATTGACTGGCCGAATGCGGGCATTATTATTTTTAAAAGCAGGGATTAGACTAAAACCAGATGGTTTAATTTTGGTGCTTGAATTTGGATAAACCTGATTATTTTGAATCCCCGCTAGCTCCATCACAGTTGGGAATATATCTCTGACTGTCGCAAAGTTATTGTTAATTCCATGTTGTTTAGAAACCTGAGCTGGTGATTTAACAATAAATGGAACTCGCACACCGCCTTCTGAAGCGGCTGACTTCCAGTGCGTAAATGGAGTGCTGCTCACTTCGGCCCAGCGTGGTCCCATGTAAACATATGAGCTGGCATTGCCTATATTTTCATAGCGATTGTCGGCATCACCCATTGGGAAATTATGATCACCCCCTTCAGCGCCGTTATCTGACATAAATACAATTAAAGTATTGTCATATAAATGATGCTTTTTAAGATATTGAATGACATCACCTACGCGGTCATCTAACTGCGTAACCATGCCAGCATAAACTTCCATTTTACGCGCTTCGTATTTGCGCTCTTGTGGGGTGAGTTCATTCCAGCTTTTGGTGCCTAAAGCTTGGTTACCACGCTCGACTGGGTATTCTGCATTTGCAGGAATTAATCCTAATTGCTTTTGTCTCTCAAAGCGCTGTTTACGAATTGCATCGTAGCCTTGATCATATTTACCTTTGTATAAGTCTCTATAATGAGCAGGTGCTTGTAGCGGCCAGTGTGGAGCGGTATAGGCTAGGTAGGCAAAAAATGGTTTTTGCGCTTTATTTTTGTCTAAGTACTCAAACGCTTTTTGTGTAAAAAAGTCGGTCGAGTAGTAGTTGTCAGGCAAAGTAACCTTTTGACCATTTTCAGTGTATTGGGTGTTACGCGGATAGTTCTTAGGTTGGTCTTTAAAGTGTAAATCGAAGCCATCGAGCAGAGCAAAAGATTGATCAAAACCACGGGCTTTAGGGTTTTGTTCGGGAGCATAGCCTAAGTGCCATTTACCGACCATGAAGGTGTAATAATCTTTTGTCTTTAAAATCTCTGCGAGTGTATAAGCATTTTGCGTTAAATGACCTGAATAGCCATCAATTTTGAGGAGTGCACGCGGGCTATCGGCTCCAACCAATTTTTCTTGTCGTTTTGAAGTTTCATACATAGCCCCTAAACCGACCAAGTGGTTATCGGCACCTGTCATAAGCTGTGCACGAGTAGGTGAACACATGGATGAAGCATGAAAATTAAAAAGCATTTTTCCTTGTTTTAACAGGCTATCAATATGAGGAGTTTTAATTTCGCCGCCATAAGCGCCAATATCTGAAAATCCAAGATCATCGGCCAGAATAATCATGATATTAGGTGGTTGTTGGTTTTTTGGAGGTGCTGCTTGCGTTGTGTAAAGCAATTGACTGGCAAAAAAAAGTCCCAATGTAAGCTGGCTTACTCTTTTGAATTTCATAACAACAATCCTTTGAAGTTTTATAAATGCATCTTGCATTTCCTAGAAATAAACAGAGCTTTCTTGGCTAAAAACTGCTCTGGAATCGATCATAATAGAATTTTTATTGTGGATCCATAAAAATATTAAAGCATTCTAATTTTATGTTTTTAATAATTTTATACTTATATAATTTATATATTTATAGGGTTTTTAATAATCCGTTTATAATTTTAGTTGATTTTTTGGATCCAAATATTCAGTATAGAAAAAGAGCAGGATGCTCAAAAAATTAATATTCCTCTAGGTCATTATGGATACGGATGTGCATAACCACCCAATCGCTCATATTAGCAATGTCGTGTGTATGTCTTATCCAAGGGAGATACACAAATGGAAAGAGACGTTCTAAGTGAGATCAATCAAAACAACATGAGCCGCTACCAATGGTTCGTCATTTTGATCTGTATTTGTCTCAATATTATTGATGGCTTTGACGTGATGGTAATGGCATTTACCGCTCCATCCGTGTCAGCAGAATGGTCACTTTCAGGGGCACAAATTGGTTTATTGCTGAGTTCTGGCCTTTTTGGAATGGCTGCCGGTTCCATTTTTCTTGCACCGTTAGCGGATAAAATCGGTCGCCGTTTACTCATCTTAGTTTGTCTTGTCATTGCAGGTCTTAGCATGTTGGGATGTGCTTTTGTACAAAGCCACGGCATGTTAGCAGCACTTCGGTTTATTACCGGAATTGGGGTAGGCGGCATTCTTGCGAGTAGTAATGTACTGGCAAGTGAATATGCCAACGCTCGTTGGCGTAGTCTCGCAGTGAGCTTAATGTCTACAGGTTATGGAATTGGCGCGACACTTGGTGGAGTACTATCACTGGCATTGATTGAGCATTTAGGTTGGCGCTCAATCTTTTTAGCAGGTGGAGTTACTACCATTGCAATGCTGCTGATCAGTGCGTGGTTGCTACCGGAGTCTTTAGATTACTTACTCGCGAAACGACCAAAACAGGCACTAGAACGAATTAATGCAACTGTAAATCGTATGGGGCTAAACAAATTACCAGTTATGCCACGTTATGAAAAAATCAGTACGCAAAAGGGCAGTGAACTGGGCAAATTATTTGCTGGACAACTTGGATTTCAAACACTTTGTTTGTGGTTTGCCTTCTTTTTAGTGATGTTTGGCTTTTACTTCGTCATGAGCTGGACACCAAAAATTCTTATTTCAATGGGGATGTCGCCACACCAAGGCGTAAGTACCGGTATTTTAATTAGTATTGGCGGTATTTTCGGGGCAGCCATTATTGGTTTATTGGCATCACGCATGAAAATTTTCTATGCCTTAAGTTTATTTTTAGGGCTAACGTCTGCATGTGTTTTCCTATTTGTTGCAGTCTCATCTCAAGTCAGCATCGCACTCATGGTGGGTTTATTACTCGGCACTCTCATTAATGGCTGTGTAGCAGGCTTATATTCTATTTCTCCAACAATTTATGATGCCGAAATCCGTAGTCGCGGCGTGGGCTATGCAATTGGTTTTGGTCGTATTGGGGCAATTTTATCGCCAACGGTCGCAGGCATTTTTCTGGATAAAGGGATAGCACCCGCAACGCTATATGCCTATTACGGTGTGGTCTTTATTTTGGCTATTTTCCTGATTTTAAGTTTAGGCAATGCTTTTTACCGAAGTAAGAAAGAGCAAAACTACTCTCTTAAAACAGCACCTTAATCCATTAAAAATTAAATAGTTGAGATAAAAAATGAAAAAGACACCATTGTGGGTGGGGGTATGCTTGTGCCCATTATTTAGTCAAGTTGTGCATGCCGAGTTTATCGAAGACAGTAAAGCTGAGCTGACACTACGTAATTTTTACTTCGACCGAGACTATAAAAAAGACCCATATCCCTATACAGCAGCCAGAGATTGGGCGCAGGGTTTAATTTTTAAAGGACAGTCTGGTTATACCGAAGGAACGGTTGGGTTTGGTGTCGATGTACTGGCAATGGCAGGTTTTAACCTGATGGGAAGCCGTGCTGATGACTATGCACGTAGTGGCTTACTTCCAGTGAATACCGATAACTCACGTGATGATTATTATGGAAAAATTGGCATTACAGGAAAGGCTAAATTTAGGAAAAATGAGCTTTTTGTGGGGGACTTAGTTCCACAATTACCGACCATTTTTTCATCGCCAGCGCGTTTGTTCCCTCAGACTTACCGTGGTATCCGCTTTGTTTCAAATGAAATTCCAAATCTTCAACTCGAAGGCTTTTATGTCGACGAAGTACGTCAACGTGATTCGATTCGTTATACAGATGTTGGAACAGACAATATCAACCATCGTTTTGACAAAGCGGCAACTACCGATTCTTTTTATACCTTAGGTGGAAGTTATCAGTTAAAGGATTACCGGTTACGTGCTTATCATGCTGAACTCAAAGACATTTACCAGCAACAGTTTTTAGGCTTTAACGGCAAACAACCTTTAAATGATCAACTTAATTTTTTAAGCGACGTGCGTTTTTTTAATAGTGAAGAAACTGGAAGTAAAAAAATAGGAGAAGTCGATAACCGTCATTTGAGCGGCCTATTTGGTTTGAACTATCAAAATCATACGGTTTCTTTGGGTTATATGCAGTCGTTTGGCTCGACTGGTCTGCCATTTTTGTCGGGAACTGAAAGTCCGGTTGTACTTGATTTTATGAGTTCGGACTACTCAAATAAAGATGAAAAAGTCTACTCAATTCGTTATGAGTATGACTTTAAAAATGCGCGGGTAGGTGATGTTTCATTAAACGGACTGCGTTTTATGACTCGCTACGCAAAAGGCGAAGACATTGATTTACTGCAATATGGCGATCAGCGTTTTAAAGAAGAGTCGATGGAATTTGATTTAGGCTATAAAATTCCTGAAGGTAAGTTAAAAGGTTTGGGAATGCGAGCTCGTTTTTCTCACTATCGCAACGATATGCCAAGTAATATGACATTTCATTCGACCAATGAAACTCGTTTGAATGTCGATTACACCTTTAAATTTTAATGCTCAATATTTAAGTAAATTAAAGACAAGTTAAAACATTGTGAGCAGCAATGTTTTAACTTTAGTTATCAACTGCACAAAATCCCTCTATAATACGGCCAATCTTATTAAAGCCAATTGAGTCTCTCATTAAACACATGGCTTTAATCTCTCATTTTTTAAGTCAATTTCTTCGCTGTGATTCGGCTTATTTTTCAATATTTAGAATTTTATGTGTCTGTGCTGACACATAAAAATATTTAGGTGCCAGCATGGAAATCAAGGTTAATTATCTCGACAATCTTCGACAGGAAGCTAAGTTCGATGACTTTACGGTAATTGCCGATCAACCAATTCGCTACAAGGGTGACGGTTCGGCACCGGGCCCATTTGACTATTTTTTAGCATCGTCAGCATTGTGTGCAGCGTACTTTGTAAAAGTGTATTGTGCCGCTCGAGATATCCCAACTGATAATATTCGTTTATCGCAAAATAATATTGTTGATCCTGAAAACCGCTACAAACAAACCTTTAAAATTCAAATTGAATTACCAGCCGATATTTCAGAGAAAGATCGTCAAGGGATTTTACGTTCGATTGACCGTTGTACTGTTAAAAAAGTGATTCAAACGGGTCCCGAATTTATTATTGAAGAAGTTGAAAGTATCGATGCAGATGCACAAGCATTGTTATTACCAAGCCTAACTTCAGAAAGCCATACCTATATTCAAGGTAAAGACCTGCCATTAGAAGAAACCATTGCCAATATGTCAGCTATTTTGGCAAATTTGGGCATGAAGATTGAAATCGCATCTTGGCGTAATATTGTCCCAAATGTATGGTCGTTACACATTCGTGATGCACAGTCTCCGATGTGTTTTACCAATGGTAAAGGTGCAACCAAAGAAAGCGCTTTAGCGTCTGCATTAGGCGAGTTTATTGAACGTTTAAACTGTAACTTCTTCTATAACGACCAGTTCTGGGGTGAAGAAATTGCCAATGCTGAATTTGTGCATTATCCAGATGAAAAATGGTTTAAACCGGGTCCAAATGGTGAATTACCTAAAGAAATCTTAGATGAATACTGTCTTGAGATTTACAACCCAGATGATGAGTTACTTGGCACACATTTATATGACACCAACTCAGGTAACGTAGAGCGCGGCATTTGCTCGTTACCTTTTGTGCGCCAGTCTGACGGTGAAGTTGTCTATTTCCCATCAAATTTAATTGAAAACTTGTACTTAAGTAATGGTATGAGTGCAGGTAATACTTTGGCAGAAGCTCAAGTTCAATGCTTGTCAGAAATTTTTGAACGTGCTGTAAAACGTGAAATTTTAGAAGGTGAGATTGCACTTCCGGATGTTCCTGAAGAAGTATTAGCAAAATACCCAAATATTATTGCTGGTATTAAAGGTCTAGAAGAGCAAGGTTTCCCTGTTCTCGTTAAAGATGCATCGCTAGGCGGTCAGTTCCCTGTAATGTGTGTGACTTTAATGAACCCGCGTACAGGTGGGGTGTTTGCGTCTTTCGGTGCGCATCCAAGTTTTGAAGTTGCGTTGGAACGTAGTCTGACTGAATTACTTCAAGGCCGTAGTTTTGAAGGCTTAAATGATTTGCCTCAACCGACTTTCCAAAGTAATGCGGTCACTGAGCCAAACAACTTTGTTGAGCACTTTATTGACTCGAGCGGTTTGGTTTCTTGGCGCTTCTTTAGTTCTAAATCTGACTATGACTTTGTTGAATGGGATTTTTCTGGCGAAGGCGAAGAGTCGAACGCAGAAGAAGCTGCAACATTGTTCGGTATTCTCGAAGAGATGGGCAAAGAAGTATATATGGCAGTATACGAGCACTTAGGCGCGACTGCTTGCCGTATTTTAGTACCAGATTATTCAGAAATTTATCTCGTTGAAGATTTGATTTGGGACAATACCAACAAAGCACTTTCATTCCGTGAAGATATTCTAAATCTGCATCGTTTGGATGATGAGCAGCTTGAGGCATTGGTTGAGCGCTTAGAGGAATGTGAGCTAGATGATTACACTGAAATTACCACACTCATTGGCATCGAGTTTGATGACAATACAGTTTGGGGTCAACTCACAATCTTAGAGCTGAAATTGCTAATTTATGTTGCTTTACAACAATTTGAAGAGGCAAAAGAGCTTGTCGAAACTTACTTGCAATACAACACCAACACCGTTGAGCGTGGCTTGTTCTATCAGTGCATGAATGTGGTGCTGGAAGTAATGTTAGATGAAGAACTAGAGCTTGAAGACTACCTGACTAATTTCCGTCGTATGTTTGGTGATACCCGAATGGACGCGGTATTAGGTTCTGTCGATGGTAGCGTTCGTTTCTATGGTTTAACACCAACAAGCATGAAACTAGAAGGACTTGATCGCCATTTACGTCTGATTGAGAGCTATAAAAAATTACATGCAGCTCGTGCTAAAGCCGTGGCGATGTAATTTAAAAAGCGAAAAAAAGCCTATTTTAAAATAGGCTTTTTTTATAAAACAACTCGCTAGTTTAAGCAGAAACTTTTATTAACTCTAAGGTTTCTACCTCTGCTGTATCATTCTGATGTTCGCCCAAAGTGTGTTTAGCTGGAATATACGACATTGCACGTTCTGCAAGGGCTGTAATGGTTAAACTTGGGTTAACACCCAAATTGGCACCTAGCATTGAACCATCTACAACATATAAGTTTTTATAGTTAAAAACGTGATTTTTTCCATCGACTACACCTTGTTCTGGGCTAGATGCAATCGCGCAGCCACCCATACAGTGCGCTGTAAAAGGCACGTTAAACAAAATTTCGGTAATGGTTGTTATGGGATGTCCATTAAACATTTTGGCAACTTTTTCGGTAAAGACATTGGCTTGTGGAATATAAACCGGTAGCTTTTTACCTTCACTAGATAATACCTTGCCAAAAGGCCAAAACCAGTTGCGTTTCAGGCGCATGTTAATTGAGGCATCAGCCGTTTGCATCACCAAGAAAATTAAGGTTTGCCGTGCAAAGCCAACAGGGTTACTCATGCGTAGAAATATAAGTGGGTGGCTAATGAGTACCCATAACCAATAAAAAATACGGGTCCAACCTGGTTTGCCTTTTGCCATGTAGGTACACATCAGTCCCATAGCATCTGAACCACTTTGATAGCGAGTTGCCTCAATATGAGTGTCATGATCAATATAGATACTTGAACCGATGGCAACACCCTTACTCATATCGACATCTTTATCAAAGAAACGAACGCCCAAAATAGACTCAGCATTGGTACGAACCCGATTACCCAAATCATCGGAAATATTTGGTAGAGAACCCGACTGCTTTAAGCGGAAAAGCATCTCTTGCGTGCCCAAAGAGGAAGCCGAGAAAATGACGTTGCGAACACGCCAAGTACGACGCTGTTTGTTAAACCATGAACTTGAACATTCGGTAGTGACTTCATAGCCATCGCTACCATCGACTTTACCATTGAGGGGCTTAACATCAACAACTTTGGTTTCTTCGTAAACCTTGGCGCCATTTTTTTCGGCAAAGTACAAATAGTTTTTATCTAAGGTATTTTTTGCATTGTGTTTGCAACCAGTCATACAACCGCCACAAGCGGTACATGTTCCTCGGTCTGGGCCTTCGCCATTAAAATATGGGTCAGGGTAGGTCTTGCCACCTTGTTCACCCTCGGGCGGAAAAAAGGTCGCAACACGTGTCGGTTTAAATGTGTGTCCAACACCAACTGCATCGCCCATTTTTTTTAGCATATGGTCGGCAGGACCAAAGATTTTATTATCCGTCACCCCAAGCATACGTTCTGCTTCGGCATAGTGCTGAGGCATCTCATTTTTCCAGTCAGCCGCGTCTGCCCATGTACCTTCATCCCAGATATGTTCAGGTGGAACGAGTAAAGTGTTTGCATAAGTAATAGAGCCACCGCCTACGGCATTCCCACAAATAATGGTGACATGGCGAAAAAAACGCATGTTGAAATAGCCAAAAAGCTTCATGCCCGGACGCCAAATCCAGCGGCGGGAGTTCCAGTTATTTTTCGCAAAATCTTCGGCTTTCCAGCGACGCCCCATTTCCATTACGGCCACAGAATAGCCTTTTTCAGTTAGACGGCAGGCAGAAACACTACCACCAAAGCCTGAACCAATAATGAGGTAATCATAGTCATAATTGTTTGTTGCCATGCCGAGGGCTCCTGTCTAGTGATATTTTTTATATTGACTGCGTATGTTTATCAATGAATTGTCCAATGCGCTCAATCGAGTCATCGGATTCTTTTAGTATACCTGCATGAAATTGAAAAACGTGTCCGACTTGGTCATAAACCTTTAAGTTCGTCGGAATACCGTACTTTTCAGTTTGTTCGGCAAGGCGTTTTGCATCGTCTAATAAGACTTCTTCGGTGCCGACATGAATCAGAACCGGTGGTAATCCTGTTAAGTTGGCATAGAGTGGAGAGCAGCTCGGATCGATAGTGGGTTTTTGTCCGCAATAGTTTTTTGCACACCAAGTTAACCAATCTTCGGACAACATCGCATCTTGAGCAGTATGCGTTTTCATCGTGCTTCCAGAAAGACTCAAGTCAACCCAAGGTGAAAGTAAAACTAATGCCGCTGGTAATGGTAACCCTGCATTTCGTATTGCAATTGCAGTACTTAAACTCAGGCCGCCGCCAGCAGAATCCCCTGCGATCACGAGTTTGTTCGGGTCTTGTCCTTGAGCAAGTAAAGCTTTATAAACTGCAATTACATCTTCAATAGCAGCAGGGCTTGCGTGCTCTGGGGCTAGGCGATATTCAGGTAACCAGACTTGTGCTTGAGCTGTATGTCCAATTTGAGCAGCAAGCTTAGTGTGACTTTTTGAGCTACCCACCACATAACCACCGCCATGTAAATACAAGATGCCGAGTTCTGATTGAGTTATTTTGGGCTGAATATGGACTGTCGGTACTTGATCTATCGTTTGCTTTTTTGTTTTATAGCCACGTGGTCCAAGCACAATTGCACTGGCTGCATCGCTACAAAAACGCTGTAGCTTTAGTGGCATTTTTGGGGATAAAGCTGGACGTAGCGTGGTACGGATGGTCCATGCAAGAAGCTGCTTCATAATAAGGACTCAGACTAAGCCTAATGTCAGTCAGCATCTCTTAAAATGAAGAGTATGCTGACCACTATTTTTATTTTGCTGATTTGTTGAGTAGGCGAGTTTGCAAGGCAGTCGCAGTTGCAAAAATCTTTTGGTAACCCTGGGGAAGAATACGCTGAATCACATCAACGGCTTTCGCATCGGCTCCAATCAGTAAGCGGCGACGGTCCTTACGAACAGCTTCTAAAATTTGTTGAGCGGCCTCATCAGCTGGGGTGCGAAGTAATTTATCGAAAGCATCCTGACTTTTTAGAGGGTCCATTCCTAAAGACTGGACGCTATTATTCATGCGCGCAGCTTTGGCAATATTGGTACGAATACCACCGGGATGCACACAAGTCGCACTCACTCCTGCATTTTGTAAATCGAGTTCTTGGCGTAATGATTCAGTAAAGCCACGAACAGCAAATTTACTGGCGTTATAAGCACTTTGGGTTGGCTGAGCTGTTAAACCAAACATACTGGAAATATTAATAATATGTCCGTCACCACTTTGCTTTAAGTAAGGCAAAAATTCTTTGGTGCCATAAACCACGCCCCAAAAATTAATCCCAATGAGCCATTCAAGATCTTCATAGCTCACACCTTCAGCCGTACTACCAATGGCTACACCCGCATTATTAAAAATCAGGTTAACTTGGCCATGTTCATCTACTACTGCCTTTGCCCAAGTTGCAACCTCATCACGTTTAGCTACATCAACTTTTTGAGTGGTGACTTTGACAGAATAAGGTGCCAAAAGCTCGACTGTTTTAGCTAATCCAGCTTCACTGATATCAGAGAGTGCCAGATGGCAACCTTGTTTGGCTAATGCAATGGCAAGCGCTTGTCCAATACCAGAGCCCGCACCTGTCACAGCTGCGACTTTATTTTTAAAAGACTTCATAAAATTCTCCGTTTATTTTTTTCATTTCCTATGGTGAAGCTTGTTTAAGAAATAGCTGAAACCTGCGTGTAGTTTTCAATATCGAAGCGACGAGTACGTTGTCGATATTCAAGGGTAAAACCCGGCCAGTTATTGGTATTTTTGCCATCAGCAGTCTGATACCAACTGGTACAACCTTGTGCCCAGACAGTTTTTTTCATTTTTTCTTGAATGCTTTGATTAAACTCATGTTGAACTTCTGCACGAACATTAGTGAACAGAAGTTTGTTTTGTAGGGTGGTTTGAATGGCATCTAAAATATAATTCACTTGGCTTTCAATCATATACACAATTGAGTTGTGCCCAAGATTGGTATTTGGACCATAGAGCATAAAGAAATTTGGAAAGCCGCTCACAGTTAAACCGAGATAAGCTTCTGCACCATCTTTCCATGTATCTTTTAAGGTGCGGCCATCAAGACCTGTGATCTGCATTGGCGCCATAAATTCTGTTGCAGCAAAGCCTGTACCATAAATAATGGTATCGATTTCACGCAGATTTCCTTCCGTATCTAAAATACCGTTTTCAGTAATTTCTTGAATGCCCGTATTAATCACATCGACATGAGGCTGAGTCAGTGTTTCATACCAATGGTTAGAGATTAAAATACGCTTACAACCAATTGGATAGTCAGGCATTAAGCGGTGGCGCAACTTCCCATCTTTAACGACTTTACGAATGTGGCGCTGGAATAAATATTCCACCAAAGGCATTTCATTGAGTGAAGTAGTAAAGGCCAGCAAACGAATTTCATGGTGTCCGTATTGCAAGGCACGGTCCAGACTTTGCAAAATAGGTAATTTACGGAAAGCCTTTTTCTCTAAAGGTTGGTAAACCCGATCTGGTTTTGGAATCACGTAAGGTGCCGAGCGTTGATAAACGTCTAGATGTGCTACTTGTTTTGCAATTTCAGGTACAAACTGAATTGCGCTTGCGCCTGTGCCAATGACTGCAACACGTTTGCCAGTTAAGTCATAGTCATGATCCCAACGTGCTGAGTGAAATGCTTTACCTTTAAAGTTTTCAATACCTTTAAGTTTTGGATAGGTGGGGCGGTTGAGTTGGCCTACTGCGCCCACTAAGAATTCAGCTTTAAACTGTTCGCCAGTCGTACTTTGGATGTGCCATACACCTTGTAGGGCATCAAATTCTGCACTGGCTATTTCAGTGTTAAATTGAACATGCGGACGAATGTCATATTTATCCGCGCAGTGGCGTAAATATTGATAAATCTCTTGAGATGTTCCGTAACGGTTCTTCCAGCCTAACTCTTGCTCAAAAGAAAAGGAGTACAGATGAGAAGGTACATCACATGCAGCACCCGGATATGTGTTATCACGCCAGACACCACCAACATCGGCAGCTTTTTCAAAGAGTGTAAATTGTTCAAAACCTGCTTGTTTGAGACGAATGGCAAGTCCTAGACCACCAAAGCCAGTGCCAATAATGGCGATACGTACATTTTTATTTGAATTAGTCGACGAATTAAACATAGGCTGCTCTAAAATCCTTAAAAACAGTGAGCGAAACAATCGCAATTTCCTGTATGCAGAATAGACGTTTATTTGCTTGATTTAGAGGATGGATGAGGACAAAATATTGTGATTCGAGGACATTCTGAGCAATACAGTGAAGTATGCATGGGCTTTTGAACGCAGTGTACATAGTGTTCGGTTAATGGCTGATTTTGCGGTGGAATCAGGCATTTCTTATCAGACGATTTTAAAAGGGACTGGGCTTGGCCAACAACAATTACTTGATCCTAATATGGTGGTGACAGGCCATCAGGAATTACAGCTGATTCAGAACCTAGTTGAGCAATTGGGAAACAGGTCCACATTAGGCTTAGAAGTAGGTACACGCTATCATTTCACAACATTTGGGCCATTAGGCATGGCCCTGATGAGCAGTGCCAGCATTCGCGAGGCACTTGATTTAGCCTTAACCTATTTCTCACTTACTTTTGCGTTTACCCGGTTTTTAGTTTCAGATACCAATGAAGGTACTCGTATTGAAATTGACGATGAAGGCATCCCATCTTCAGTGAGGCAATTTATTATTGAACGTGATGCAGCCGCTTTAATTACGGTACAACGCGATCTAGTCCAAGATAATTTTTGCCAATATTTAGCTTTTTCTTTTGAACCCGCAGGTAGTTTAGAAGCTTACAAAAACTTATTTGGGGTGATGCCTGAATTTGGTTCTAGCAAAAGTTTTGTTCTGCTTGATGCTCAGAAAATTAATCAAAAGTTGCAAATGGCAAATGAGCTGGTGCTACATACGGCAGAAGAACAATGTCGACAAATTTTAGATAAGCGTCAAACCCAAAAGAAATTTATTAATTTAGTACAACAGCAATTGATGACTGTGCGAGGTGAAATGCCTTCTATGGAAATCGTGGCTGATCGTTTGTATTTAAATGTCCGTACTTTACGCCGTCACTTGGCATCTGAAGGAATGACTTTTATTCAGATCCGTGAAGAAGTCAGACAAGTTTTAGCAGAACAATATCTAACTTTGCCCAAGGTATCTATTGAACAAATTGCCGAGTGGCTGGGTTATGCCGAACCTGCCAGTTTTATTCATGCCTATAAAAGATGGCATGGGAAAACACCGCATGCAGTAAGGTTAAGTGGTAAATCATCAAGCTGACTTCATTTATTTAAACGCAAATGCAATAAACGCGTTGCCGAGGTGTGGCGAATCTCATCGATTCGTGCATTAAAATAACGTTCAGTAATGGCTTCACCTGATAAGTCTTCGACTACTTCAAATCCCATCTGCTCCACGGCGTGATGTAAATCTATTGGTTTAAATTGACCTAGTAAAGGCTCTTTCAACAAATGGGTAAACTGAGCAACGCCCATACTTCCAAGTCTCTCAATACCATTTAATTCCTGAAAATCGGTTGAATAGTCGAGTACCACTTCACTACCGTTTGCAGCAAATTCGGCAATACTTTTTAAAGTTTCCAAGGTCGTTTGCGGGTTTAAATAGTGCGTTGTACCTAACCATGAGAAAAATGCAGGAGCAGATGAATCATAGACACTTCTGGTCAGAGCTTCTGAAATAGACTCTTTTTCAAAATTAATTGCGACAAACTCAACGGTAGTAGGAATATTTCCTAACTTTTTTAGCTTGGCTTGTTTGGCCGCTTGAGTATCAGGATGGTCCACTTCAAAAATTTTCAAAGTAGGGTAATGCTGTGATTCGCGTAGTGCAAAAGAGTCTAGGCCAGCACCCACTAATACATACTGTTGAGTGTTTTTCTGAACTGCTAGATCAAGTAAATCTTCGGCATAACGAGAGCGTCCGACCACTTGCCCAGTAAGTAAACCTAAAGTGCGGTTTAAAACTGCAGAATTCATGACTTTAACAATCAGTGGGTTAGAGAGCAGTTTTTTCCAGCCCTTACTGGTTAGTTCAAAAGCATAAGGATCTGAAAATACAGGGTTCTTTATATTTTGAAAATGATTGGCCCGTAATGCAGCAGCAGCTTCGGCGGTACGACTTGATTGACCTTCTTTCATCTTTATCCTGTTTTTTTACTTCTTGAAGATATTCAACGAAGAAGGCAGTGTATTTCATGAAAACCTAAAATACACTGCCTCTTTCTTACAACGGATTTGATCGAAATTACAAATTAGTGAGTCTTTGTTGTTTGGTACGTCACTTCATAATCTTTCAAATCTACTTTTTTCAAACGTTGTTTAAGTTTTTTCAGTGACCATGGCCATGCAGCAAAGTTACGCCCGTTGGCATCAAGGTAGTAACTCTTACAGCCGCCGCTATTAAATACCGTTGTTTGTAAGTGTTTTTGTACCAAGTCATTGTGCTTCTTAATCACATCAGGCTTAACATTTAATTTGCTAATTCCTTTGTTTTTAATTTTCAATAAGCCATCTACGATATAGTCGAGCTGCGCTTCTGCCAAACCAATGAAAGAGTCATAGACCAGTACGTTAGGCCCCAAAACTAAAAATGCATTTGGTACATTTTCAATGTTGGTGCCTAAGTAAGCCTCTGGTGAACTATTTTTCCAGATATCTTGTAAACATTGACCTTTTTCATTGTGAACACGTTTACCAATGGGTGGGTGGGATACTTCAAAGCCTGTACCCCAAATAATCACATCAACTTCGTGGCGTTCACCATTCGCAGCAACCACCGTATTGCCTTCAACTTTAACCAACCCATGAGGGATTAGGGTCGTGTTTGGTGCTTGTAGCGCAGGGTAGTAATTGTTAGCAAACAAAATACGTTTACAGCCAATATCAAAGTTTGGCGTGACATTTTTACGTAGCACTGGGTCATTAATTTGCAATTTAAGTAATTGCTTACCCAATACATTGACTGGTTTGAGTGCGAGTGGATTACGTAAACCAAAGTTAATCGCATTCAGCGTTAACGCTACACTTTTACGCCAGCTCGCCTGAATAGACGGATATTTAGCAATCACTGATTTACTAAATTCGCCCAAGTCTGTATCCGGTTTTGGTAATACCCAAGGCGCTGTACGTTGAAATACAAAAAGCTCTTTCACTTTTGGTTGAATTTGTGGCACAAACTGAATAGCAGATGCACCAGTACCAATCACGGCAATGCGTTTACCTGTCAAATCATAATCATGGTTCCATTTAGCTGAATGGAACATCTCGCCTTTAAATGTTTCTAAGCCTTCAAGACGTGGAATTTGAGCTTCAGTAATTGGACCTGTCGCAAAAATAACGGTTTTAGACAAATATTGACCAGTACTTGTATCAAGTACCCACAGATGACGTGAGTCATCCCATGCTGCGTTGAGCAGTTCGCTATTAAACTCGATTTTAGACGTAACATTAAACTCGTTACTCACATCTTCCAGATAACTTAAGATTTCTGGTTGGCGCGCAAATAAATGGCTCCATTTTGCACTTGGTGCAAATGAGTAAGAATAAAGAGCAGATGGTACATCACAGCCACAACCTGGGTAGGTATTTTCACGCCATGTTCCACCAACACGACCAGCTTTCTCAATAATTTTATAATTGGTATAACCAACTTGATCTAGGCGAATGGCAGCAGCAATACCTGAAATACCAGCACCCACAATAAAAGTATCGAAAATATGGCTTGGTGATTTGACAGCTTTTTTTGCTGAAGCATTTGTTTTCATTTGCGCAGTCATATGTGTACTACCTATAAATTTCTTATTTAAATAATTTGTACGAGGTGCCAAGGAACTTCGTATACAAGCTTGGAGATGCACGTTTCATAAGCCAGAACAACTTCGCATCAATTTGAGGAATCGTATAAAGCTCATCTTGATCAAGGCGATTAAGCGTTAATCTTGCGACATCATCACTTGTGGTGAGGGCATAGTTCATCAGTGCATGGTCTGCAAGCTTGGAGTAGCGTCCTGGAATTCGACCATTTTTAATGATATTGGTTGGAACCAGTGTCGGGCAGAGTACATTCACTTTAATATTGAATTTGTGCAGTTCGGCAGAAAGCGTTTCTGAAAGCGCACGCACACCCGCTTTAGTCACATTATAAGCAGTCATTTCTGGTGCAGCTGTATACGATGCGGCAGAAGCAACATTAATAATTGCGCCGTAACCTAACTTTTTAAACTTTGGCACAAATGCATGGCATCCATGAATAACACCCCAAAGGTTAATATTCATGACCCAGTTCCAGTCTTCTAGGCTCAATTCATCAAACTTACCGCCTAAACCTACACCTGCATTATTAATGAGTAGGGTTACAGGGTGTTGCATTAAAATTTCAGCTTTTTCAGCTAGATTTGCCACCTGTTCTGGATTGCTAACATCACAGCGCATGGCAAAGGCTTTTGCACCTTCTTGTTCAAGAAGTTTTACGGTTTCTTCAGCAGCTTCCAGATTAATATCTGCACACACTACGCTGCCACCACGTTTTGCCAGTTCAATTGCAAAACTTCGACCAATCCCGCTGCCTGCACCCGTCACTACGGCATAAGCTTTTTGGCTTGGTTTAACTTTCTTTTTGCCAAATAAAATCATGATTCATCCATAAATAGCTTGAAGAGATACCAGCTATCTTCTTGATAGCTGGTCATAGAGGACGATTAAGACACGCGTACTGGTGGAGTAAATTCTTTAACAAAGAAAGGTGCAATCGCGCCGCCTTCGTTCAGTAATTTCTTTTTGTAATACTCAAGATATTTAGTTGTATCATGATCATTTGGATGAAAGTCTGGACGTAAATAGTCAAGAATTTGACCAATTGTGCTGCCAAAAACGCCATCTTTCGGTCCAAAAATTAGACCAACGCCACGGCGAGCATCTTTCCAGAATTTTAAGGTCAGCATCTCTTGCGGCTTTCTTAACACAGGGACAAATAACGTAGTCGCAGGGATTAAACCTAAAATCGTAAATAGCGCAAGGAAGAAACCAGATGCGCGCAGTGGATAGCTGCCATTTAAGATTTGATAAACATCGTAGGCAATGTCTTTATGTTCAGATTCTTCAAGCATATGCCACATCCACAACGCACGGCTCTTCTCATCATCTGAATAATAGAAATTCTTTTCATGTTTCATCATGTATTCAGCAAGTACCGCAGTAAAATGCTCAATACCTGCCATCATTGATAATTTGAGTGGCTGTGGAAACTTTAAAAATACATATTTAAAGAAGTTCGAACCAAGAAAACGATATAGCGCAACAGGATATTCTGCATCTTGCAGCGCATCGTTATATTCATTGTGCAATTTTGAATGAATTGCTTCTTGGCCAATCAGTGATGTAACACGCTGCTTTAATATCGGATCTTTAATAAACTCACGGTGATGGCGAGCGGTTTCAATGACCAGATCTTCACCATAGGTTAAAAAGACCGAAAGCGTGGCAAAAAACAAAGTAGCAAACTGATTGTCCATATAGAATCTGACATCAATTTCCTTTCCATCAAAACCAATATTTAAATGTCGGATTGGAATTGAGCTTTTGCTAGAAAAATCCGGTAACTCAATTTCACGCTGAAATTTAAGTTTGTTGAATGATTTTTTAACTGCGGTCGAGATCATGGCGACACCCTGAGGCAAAGTAGTGGTGCATTTTGATGAAAATTAATAAACTCAATGATCAACAAAGCACTGTAAATTCCATTTTCAAAAACAGATAATTCTCTGCATTGACTACGGTGTTGTTGCTCCGTTATTTGTTTGATTATTTGGCTGAATAACGGAAAGAAGAGTCGTTCCTGACTAGAGTCGATTAATGACTCTTCTTTAATTTTTTCATATTAATCTGACTTTATGTTCGGATTCAATTCGGGTAAATTTTTAAATGTAGAAAGGTATTTTATAGAAATGTTGTTTAGTAGAAATTTTAATTAATTTAATATTATGTATTTGATAAATAATAAATAAATTTGAAATATATGTTTTAAATACAATAAATAAAAAACCACTTGGAGCGACGTTTTTAACTATGCTTTTCTGAATTTTTTAACTAAGTTTGACAACTATTCGGATTTTGTTTTTTTATTTCTATAGCATCAGATTACATGCTAATCTGAATTTATGTTCGGATTATTGATTAGATCGTATGACTACACGGAAACCTCGTCAAACTCGAGCCAAAGTTACTGTGGATACTATTATTGAAGCTGGTTTTATTGGGGTGGCGCTGCATGGGCCTAGTGGAACCACGACACGTCATATTGCAGAAATTGCAGGAGTGAGTGTCGGGTCTTTATATGAATATTTTAAAAATAAAGAAGAAATTTATGATGCGATGAATCACTACTTTGTTCGGGAAATTCTGGACATGATTACAGAGCTTACGCCGACTATTTTGCAGTTGGAGTTAGAACCTGTCATTGAAATGATTTTTTATACTTTTAGTGATTTATTAAAGAAAAATAATGACCGCTATTTGACCGTTTTACGGTATGCAGGCGAGTTACAGTACGACAAATACATTCCCAAAATTGAACAGGCTTTAATGGAAGTCATCATGAAATATATGATGCATAATCCAAAATACCTAAAAATCAATAATTTGCCTGTAATTACCTATATTTGTATTAATAGTGGAATTTTTAATGTCGCGCGACATCTTATTTTGCCAAACCCTTATATTAGTTTTGATGAAATGGTGCAGGGGCTAACCACGATGATCATGAGTTATATCAACACAGAGATGGCTCGTTCAGAAGAACATTGAGCTGAGTTAGAATTTTTATAAGTACGATCAACAATAAAAAAGCCCTCACATAAATTTTATGCGAGGGCTTAGTTGCATTATGGCATGGTTGGAACTTCTTCAGAACGCATATCGAAAATCAAAATTTCGGCGTTATCACCATTGGTAAACGATAAGCTTCCGCCTTCACGAATACGTGCAGCATCACCAGTGTTAAAGGTTTTACCATTTACATCAACACGACCTTTGGCAACGTGCAGGTAAACATATCGACCGTCCGGAATCGCAAATTCAGCAGTTTCTTCACCATCAAACAGACCTGAGTAAATATTAATGTCTTGTTTGATCGACAAAGTTTTCTCACCACCTTTTGGTGAAATGATCAAATGCAATTTACCGCGTTTGTCTGCTTCATCAATATGAACTTGTTGATAGCCCGGTTCTGTATTTACTTCATTTGGAACGACCCAAATTTGCAAGAAATGAACGCCTTCTTGAGCTGAATGGTTAAATTCACTATGGGCAACACCGCGACCTGCACTCATCAACTGAATGTCACCAGGCACAATCACAGAACCTGTACCCATCGAGTCTTTATGCTCTAACGCACCTTCAAGTACGTAGGAAATAATTTCCATATTGCGGTGAGGGTGAGTACCAAAGCCTTTAGATGGGGCAACGTTATCATCATTAATTACAAGTAGATCCGAAAAACCGACTTGTTTTGGGTCCCAATAATTAGCAAATGAAAAGCTATGTTTTGATTGTAACCAACCATGATGTGCTGCACCACGCTCGTGAGATAAACGCATATCAAACATGATGTATTCTCCTGATTTAATTTTTTCTCTGAGTACATTTTATCGTAGCGTTTATTGTGATAAAGCTCTGAAAATAGAAAGCTTGGTGCGATTTATAGAACGATGAAATGAAAAACTATGTGCTAAATAAGAAAAAGGTTCTTTTAGTTAAAATTGGAGTTTTATTTTTTAAAATAGAGATGAAATACGGGAAATGGCTAGGTAGCCAAATAATTTTAAATAGAACAGTTCAAAGAAAAATAGAGCTTTTTATTCTATTTATTCGTTAAAAAATTTAGATATATTTCAAGCAATATACTCATTTGTCTACACTGTATATTTAAATGAACTTAATAATGAAAATAGATAAAAAGCTAATATTAAAAATAACTAAATAGAAACTATTTTAAAATAAAGTGACTTTTCAATGGAAAAGTTTTGTATTTATCAAAAAATGTAATTGAACATCTTAAATCACCTTTTTTTTCAAATAGTTGAGTGAGAGTGTATTATTGTAAATAAATGTGAAAATATTCACAAAGCTAAATTTTTTTGTTAAGATCATTAACATTAAAAACATAGAGATAATAATAATGATCAATAAAGTATTAATAGTGTTGTGTGTGGGTATTGTCTTTGTATTAGGATACTGGGCTTATTTAGATACTCAAAATAAAAGACATCAAGAACTCATGCAGATCATTCAAGAAGCAGAAAGAAACCTACAAAGTATCGAACGCAATCCAAATCATGCCCATCACAGCAATTTAGCTTCTTATAATATGCAAGAATATATCGGCGAGAAAAAAATTATTTTCTAACAATATTAGATGAGAAATTTCTAACTTTCACTTTGTTATTGGTCATATCTTTTCATAAATTTTGATCATGTTTCTGTTGAATCTGTTAAACTTATTGAACGTATAGTAAAAAAGCTGCATAGGGGTTATGCAGCTTTTTTGTGTTTCAAGAGGGGCCGTGGTTATTTCCTGTGTATGAACTAGAAACCAAGTGAGTGGCATATTTGTTGCTTCTTTTATTTGTGATTCTTGTTTATAGACCTGAACAGAAAAACAATATTGTTCAGTTATCTACATAGAAGTAAATATTCCACAGTTCAGATTTTGCATAGAGGCTACTTATGGCGGCGCCCAATTCTTCGGCAGGCTGGTTAGAGCGTTTATTTAAGTTAAGCGACAATAAAACCACTTTCCGAACTGAAGTTCTTGCTGGTGTAACTACATTTCTAACGATGTGTTACATCATTATTGTCAATCCACTCATTTTATCTGAAACCGGCATGGATCATGGTGCCGTATTTGTTGCGACCTGTTTGGCAGCAGCAATCGGATGTTTAGTGATGGGGATCATTGCAAATTATCCAATCGCACTGGCCCCTGGTATGGGTTTAAACGCTTACTTTACCTACTCGGTTTGTATGGGGATGGGCGTGCCATGGCAAACAGCTTTAGCGGCTGTTTTTGTTTCAGGCCTTGTTTTTCTTGCAATTAGCTTCTTTAAAATTCGTGAAGCGATTGTCAATGCAATCCCAATGTCGCTTAAATTTGCCATTGGTGGGGGTATCGGCTTATTCCTCGCACTTGTTGCTTTAAAAAATGCTGGCATTATTGTTGCCAATCAAGCAACCCTAGTGGGTTTAGGTGATATCAAGCAACCTACAGTATTGTTAGCATTATTTGGATTTTTAATGATTGTGGTTTTACATCATTTAAAAGTTCGAGGCGCAATCATTATTAGTATTTTGGTTGTTACCGCAATTGCTACTGTTTTGGGCTTGAACGAGTTTAAGGGTGTTGTTGGAGAAATTCCATCAATTGCCCCAACCTTTATGCAAATGGACTTTGAAGGTCTATTTACTGCAAGTATGATAGGCGTTATTTTCGTATTCTTTATTGTCGACTTGTTTGATAGTACGGGTACTTTAGTTGGGGTTTCACATCGCGCCGGTCTTTTAAAAGATGGTAAATTACCACGTTTGAAAAAGGCTTTATTCGCTGACTCTACTGCAATTGTTGCGGGTGCCGCATTAGGTACATCTTCAACTACGCCATATATTGAGTCAGCTTCGGGGGTCGCAGCAGGTGGACGTACTGGTTTAACTGCCGTTGTGGTTGCAGTTTTATTTATTTGCTGTTTATTTTTAGCACCTCTTGCTCAATCTGTACCAGGTTTTGCAACAGCACCAGCTTTATTGTTCATCGGTGTGTTGATGATTCAAGGGATCACTCACATCGATTGGGATGATATTACAGAAGCGGTTCCAGCCTTTTTAACGATTGTATTTATGCCATTTGCCTATTCAATTGCTGATGGTATTGCAATGGGCTTTATTAGCTATGCATTAGTTAAATTATTCACAGGTAAGGCAAAAACAGTACCGTACATGGTATGGATTATTGCTGCGCTTTGGGTATTTAAATTTATCGCGTTTGGCGGTTAATATGATTTTTTATAATTTTCTTCTTGAGCTGTCTTAGACATAGTTGTTAATAAGAAGAAAATTATAGAAGGGTGTGATTTTGACCACACCCTTTTTTCTTTAGACGTGGAGTTAATATGAATCAAGTCGAGCTGATTCGCGCCTTACCAAAAGCCGAATTGCATGTACATATTGAAGGGACTTTTGAACCTGAATTAATGTTTGCAATTGCCCAGCGCAATCAGATTCAGATTCCTTACAAATCTGTTGAAGAAGTAAAGCAAGCTTATAACTTTCATAATCTTCAATCATTTTTAGATATTTACTATGCTGGTGCAAATGTTCTTGTACATGAACAAGACTTTTATGATTTAGCATGGGCTTATTTTGAGAAATGCGCCGAAGATCATGTCGTTCATACAGAAATGTTCTTCGATCCGCAAACCCACACTGATCGTGGTGTTGCGTTCTCAACAGTGATTAGCGGTTTAAAGCGTGCGTGTGCAGATGCCAAAGCTAAGTTTGGTATCAGCTCACAACTGATTATGTGTTTCTTGCGTCATTTAAGTGAAGAAGCTGCATTTGAAACACTTGAGCAGGCTTTACCATTTAAGCAAGATATTATTGCTGTAGGGCTCGATTCAAGTGAAGTGGGCCATCCACCAGCTAAATTTGAACGTGTTTTTGCTAAAGCACGTGAAGAGGGCTTCTTGATCGTTGCTCATGCTGGTGAAGAAGGCCCACCGGAATATGTCTGGGAAGCTTTAGATTTGCTTAAAGTGAACCGTATTGACCATGGTGTGCGTTCTGAAGAAGATGAACAATTAATGGCGCGTTTAATTAATGAAAAAATGCCTTTAACTGTTTGTCCTTTAAGTAACTTAAAGCTATGTGTTGTTAAGGATATGAAAGATCACAATATCCGTCGTTTACTGCAAAAAGGCGTAAACGTGACGGTTAACTCTGATGATCCTTCATATTTCGGTGGATATATGAATGACAACTTCTTTGCAATTCAGCAGGCATTAGAGCTAAGCAATGATGAACTGAAACAGCTAGCTGTGAACTCATTTGAAGCTTCTTTCATTTCTGATGAAGAAAAACAGAAGTGGATTGCAGAAATTCAAAAAATCTAAATAAAAAAACCGCCTATCTCAGGCGGTTTTTTTATGTGCAATTACTTAGGTTGTTTGGTCATACTATTTAAAATATTGTCTTTATCAACAAAGTGATGTTTTAACGCTGCAAGTACATGTCCAACAATGAGAAAACCTGCAAACCAAGAAATATAAATATGTAAAGGTTTAACAACAGCTAAAAGCTCTGGGTTATCTTGTACTAAACGCGGAATTTCAAATAAATATAAAACAGGGGCGGGGTGACCAGCGCTCCAGCTAAATAAACAACCAGTGACAGGTAAAGCCACTAAAATCACATAAAGTAATAGATGACCAATGTGAGCTAGAGTTTTCATCATTGGAGACATGGTATCAGGTAGTTTTGGAGCCGGATGGGTATAGCGCCATAAAATCCGGACAATCACCAAAAAGATAATGGTTGTTGCAATATTCTTATGTAACGTAATGACATCGCCTTTAAAGCTGCCATCAACGTCATAACTTAAAAAATTTCCGCTATAAAAGCCAATAGCCCATGCTGCGATGAAAATGATTGCCATCACCCAATGCAGGATTTGTGCGGTACGGGTGTAATACTGAGATGAAACAGCAGGCATAAAAGACCCTATTTTTTTGTCGTTTTGATTTTTAATTTTATGGGAAAGCACTAATTTTGAGAAATATTTTAAATGTAACAGAGCGTGCTAAAAACAGAACGTTTAAGAAAAAATGCATTTGATGAGCCGAGTTTTGCTGGGGAAAATAGATTGCATAAATGCATCAAATTATTTGTTTCTTCTAAAGTCGAGTTTAGGCACAATACGCGCTGCCAACGTTCAATCAAAGGAAAAAATGATGAAAAAATTGATGCTCGCTCTAGCGCCAGTTGTTTTAGCTTTAACAGCATGTGCAACGACTACAGGTACGGGTACAGGCGCTAGTTCTGCACAAACTACAACTCAACAGTTGGGTGTTGCTGCATTAAAAGTTGCTGTAAATGCAAAATGTATTACAGAGATTAATAATGTTGCCGCTTGGAAGACAGCAACAAAGCTTATGACTGCTGAGCAACGTGACAGCATTCAAACTAATGTTTGTGGTTGTGTAAGCGAGAAGGCACCAAATAGCGTGACAGCAGTAGAATTGGCAGCGGCTGCATTTGATGTAAATGCACGTGCTACAATTGTAAACCAAGTGGTTTCAAAAACTGTAAATGAGTGTGTGGCAGAAGCTTTACAAAAGTAATTAATAATTTTTGTATTAAAGAAGGCTGATTATATTGATCAGCCTCTTTTGTTTAAAGGTAGAGAGTTGATGTTTATTGCTGGTGTAGATGAGGCAGGACGGGGGCCTTTAGTAGGTTCAGTTGTGGCAGCGGCTGTTATTTTAGATCCGAATAATCCAATTGTAGGATTAAATGATTCTAAAAAATTAACTGAAAAGAAACGTGAAAAGTTATTTATTGAAATACAAGAAAAAGCCTTAGCGTGGTCAATTGCTGAAGCAACGCATGCTGAAATTGATGAATTAAATATTTTACAAGCAACTTTTTTGGCCATGCAGCGTGCAGTGGATGGTTTGCAAACTCAACCACAAAAAGTGATTGTAGATGGTAATCAAATTCCAAAAGGAATTGTTATTCCTTGCGAAGCTATTGTTGGGGGCGATGCAAGTCATGCCGAAATCAGTGCTGCGAGTATTTTGGCAAAGGTTACACGTGATCGACAAATGCAGGAATTAGATCAACAATATCCATTATTTGGTTTTGCCAAACATAAAGGATATCCAACTAAAGCACATTTTGAAGCGATTGCAGTGCATGGGGTAATTGATCAGCATCGCCGTAGTTATGCACCTGTTAAACGTGCTCTAGGCCTATAAATACAACGTCCTAAAAAATTTAAAGCGACTATAAAGTCGCTTTAATTAGGGAGAGAATAACTTCATATTAACGATTGAAGTTTTTCTGTGCATAATTATCATCTTCAAAAGAGACTTGATAATCTTGATCAAGATGTTGAAGGTGTTCATGCATTGCACGTTCATGTTGAATACGTTGATAAATTTCTTCGCGATGAACAGAAACCTCTTTTGGCGCATTCACACCAATACGAACCTGGTTTCCTTTGACGCCAAGCACAGTAACACTGACTTGATCCCCAATCATTAATGTTTCCCCGACACGGCGGGTCAGAATCAGCATGTTTATCTCCTTGCTAAACGCTTAAAACTGCAATATAGGTACCCAAATAAAAGCTCAACCTCAGTTTTCAGTCAGATTCTAACAGAAATATGAGAACAAAGTCATATTTTGATAATCACTGCCAAAAAACTTTCCGTTTAATATAACAGAGCCGCTATAAAAAAAACTATAGCGGCTCTGTGTTTTCTTTGATTATTGTCGGACAAGTAAACATTTTTTAATGAATTATTGACCGTTTGGTAAAATTATGCGCGGGCGCTGCTTTCACCATGTTCACGATCTAAACCAAAAGCGGTATGTAGACAACGAACTGCAAGCTCAAGATATTTCTCATCAATAATCACAGAAACTTTAATTTCAGATGTTGAAATCATGAGGATATTAATACCTTCGTCAGCAAGGGCAGTGAACATTTTGCTCGCTACACCTGCATGTGAACGCATACCTACACCCACGATAGACACTTTAACGATATCATCACGTGTTGAAACTTCACGTGCACCAATATTTTTGGCAGTTTCGTTTAAGATTTTTTCAGCTTTCGCTAAATCAACACGGTTTACAGTGAAAGTGAAATCTGTTGTGCCATCTTCTTCAACATTTTGCACTATCATATCGACTTCGATATTGGCATCACTTACTGGTGATAAAATTTTAGAAGCAATACCTGGTTCATCAGGTACACCTAAAATCGTTAATTTTGCTTCGTCACGGTTAAAAGCAATACCTGCAATAATTGGCTGTTCCATAGTATCTTCCGCCTCAGTCGTAATGAGTGTACCTACATTTTCTTTAAATTCTTCGTCAAATGCGCCGTCGTTATCATTATCAAAACTTGATAATACTCGTAAAGGAACTTGATATTTTCCGGCAAATTCTACTGAGCGAATTTGTAAAACTTTTGAACCTAATGAAGCCATTTCTAGCATTTCTTCAAAAGAAATACGGTCGATTTTTTTGGCTTTAGGAGCAACACGCGGGTCAGTAGTGTAAACGCCATCTACATCGGTGTAAATTTGGCATTCATCTGCTTTTAGAGCAGCAGCAAGAGCAACACCAGAAGTATCTGAACCGCCACGGCCTAGAGTTGTGATATTTCCGTTAGCGTCAAAGCCTTGGAAACCTGCAACAACAATAACACGGCCTGCATCTAGGTCATTGGTCATGACATCTGTATCAATAGACTCAATACGCGCCTTGGTAAATGCACTGTCAGTTTTAATACCGACTTGACGTCCGGTATAGGATTTAGCTTCCACACCAATCGAATTAAGTGCCATAGCTAACATGGAAATCGTCACCTGTTCACCGGTTGAAACCATTTGGTCTAACTCGCGTGGGTCAGGTGTTTCGGTAATGGCTTTAGCGAGAGCAAGTAAGCGGTTTGTTTCACCACTCATTGCAGATACGACCACAACAACCTTGTGACCGTGATCATGCCAACGCTTAACACGACGAGCAACATTTAAAATGCGCTCGGGGGTACCCATAGAAGTACCGCCATATTTTTGAACGATTAATGCCATAGTTGTTCCATATAAGCCATGACCCTGAGAGGCTTTTCAGGGTCAGTTACACAAAAAGTGAAGTCTTATTTTTGTTCAAGCCATGCCGGTAATGCAGCAATAACTTGTCCAAACTTCTCGTTAAGTGGCGCGCCACCTTGTGCTAAGTCAGGTTTACCACCACCTTTACCACCTAACTCGGTTGCTAGATGCTTGATGATGTCACCTGCTTTTAGATTTGCAGTGTATTGCGATGCAACTGAAGCAAGTAGGCTAACTTTGTCACCCTCTACGCCAGCTAACACAATAACTGCATCCTCTAATTTTGATTTAACACTGTCGTGCAAGTTGCGAAGTGATTTCGCATCTACACCTTGAACAGTGGTAATAAGCGTTTGACGACCAGAAATCGTTTGTACCTGATCAATCAATTCTGACGCTTGGAAGTTTGCCAATTTCTGATTGAGCTGTTCAATTTGCTTTTGTAATGCAGAAACAAGTTCTACATTGGCTTGTACGCGCTCAACAGTTTGGTCTTTCTGTGCTTTTAATAAACCATTAATGTGCTGGATATCTGAATCGGTTTTTTGTACTACCTCTAAAGCTTTAGTACCTGTAACTGCTTCAATACGGCGTACACCAGCAGCTACACCACCTTCAGAAGTGATTTTAAATAAACCAATATCACCTGTACGCTTAACGTGAATACCACCACAAAGTTCGATTGAGAAGTTTTTCTCATCAATCACTGAACCCATAGCGAGAACACGAACTTCGTTACCGTATTTCTCACCGAACAACATCATTGCGCCTTTAGCTTTTGCAGCTTCGATGTCAAGTAGTTCAGTGGTTACAGCTGTATTTGCAATAATTTCTGCATTAACTAAACGCTCAACCTGTTGTAACTGTTCAAAAGTTACAGGTTGGTCATTAGCAAAGTCAAAACGTAAGATATCACTTGCAACTAAAGAACCTTTTTGTTGTACATGTGAACCTAAGATTTGACGAAGGGCAGCATGTAATAGGTGAGTTGCCGAGTGGTTGCGAGCCGTTGCTTCACGGATATCCGCTTTAACAATCGCTTCAATATTTTGTTCAGCTTTAAGGTTACCAACGGTCACAATACCTTGGTGAACAAAGGCACCGCCTGACTTTTTCGTATCTTGAACTTCAAAAATACCAGTTTCATTTTTGAAGATACCCGTATCGCCAATCTGACCACCACTTTCTGCATAGAAAGGAGTTTGGTTTAAAACGATAAGTGCTTCGTCGCCTTCAGAAACTTCATCAACTTGTACGCCATCTTTGTAGATCGCTACAATTTGGCCTTGACCAGTGGTGTTGATATAACCGTCAAATTGAGTTTCACCTTCAACTTGTACAATACTGTTGTAATCCACTGCGAATTTACCAGCATCACGTGCACGTTGACGTTGTGCAGCCATTTCTACTTCAAAACCAGCTTCATCAATAATAAAGTCACGCTCACGTGCAATATCAGCAGTTAAGTCTGTTGGGAAGCCATAAGTGTCGTAAAGCTTAAATACAGTCGCACCAGGAATCGTTTTATCTTTTAATTGAGCAAGTTCACCTTCGAGTAGTTTTAAACCTTGCTCAAGTGTTTTAGCAAACTGTTCTTCTTCACGAATTAAAGTTGCTTCAATTACATCTTTACGCGCTACAAGTTCTGGATACGCATCACCCATAACTTCGATTAACGGTTGCAACATTTTGTAGAAGAACGTACCAGTTGCACCAAGTTTATTACCGTGACGCACAGCGCGGCGGATAATACGACGTAATACATAGCCACGGCCTTCATTGCTTGGATTTACACCATCAGCAATTAAGAAACAGCAAGAACGCGCATGGTCTGCAACTACACGTAAAGAAGGCTGACCTTCGTCTTCAATACCAATAATGTTTGCAGCAGCTTTTAATAAGTGTTGGAACAAGTCAATATCATAGTTTGAATTAACATGTTGCAATACAGCAGAAATACGCTCTAAGCCCATACCTGTATCAACAGATGGAGCAGGGAGAGGGTGAAGCACGCCATCGTTCGTGCGGTTAAACTGCATGAAAACGTTATTCCAGATTTCGATGAAACGGTCGCCATCTTCTTCAGGAGAACCAGGTAAGCCACCCCAAATGTGGTCACCGTGGTCAAAGAAAATTTCAGAACATGGACCACAAGGACCTGTGTCACCCATTGCCCAGAAGTTATCAGATGCGTATTTTTCGCCTTTATTATCACCAATACGGATAATACGTTCAGGCGCTAAACCAATTTCTTTATTCCAGATGTCATAAGCTTCATCATCGGTATGATAAACAGTTGCATATAAACGGTCTTTAGGGAGAGCTAGCCATTCATCGCTAGTCAAAAATTCCCAAGCAAATTTAAGTGCATCACGTTTGAAATAATCACCAAATGAGAAATTACCTAACATTTCAAAGAATGTATGGTGACGAGCAGTGTAACCAACGTTGTCTAAGTCATTGTGTTTACCACCAGCACGTACACATTTTTGTGATGTAGTGGCACGTACATAGTCACGTTTTTCAAGACCTAAGAAGCAGTCTTTAAACTGGTTCATCCCAGCATTTGTAAATAATAAAGTTGGGTCGTTGGCAGGAACAAGAGAACTCGACGCGACACGTGTATGCCCTTGCGTCTCAAAGTAGCGCAAAAATGCTTCACGAATTTCAGCAGATGTCATTAAACGAGTACTCACAACCAAGTCACTCCATATTTTCGAATTTGGCTAAATGTATCAATGCCTGTTTGTTTTATGCAAAACCTTGGCATGTGATACGGGGCTTATTTTTTAAAAACGCTAAATTGTAGCGGAAAAACCCCACCGAACCAACGATTTTAAAAGGAATATCTTACAAAACTGTGATTTGGCTAAAAATCTATATTCAATTGGTCGTGACGTGCTTTACTATATGCCTTCTTTAGCCTGTAGTTTTGTAGATAAGGATAGGTCATGCAACGTATCGCCATTAATGGGTTTGGTCGAATTGGACGTAACGTTTTACGTGCCTGGTTTGAGAGCCCAAAACAATTTCACTTTGAAATCGTGGCGATTAACGATATAGCAGATGTACAAACATTAGTGCATTTATTTAAATATGATTCTACGCATGGCCGTTTTAATGGAAATGTAGAAATACTGATTGAAAATGAAAAAGTTTTTTTGAATATTCAGTCAAATCAACGAACGCTAAAAGTTGAAGTTTTAAAGCAGGACCAACCAGAACTATTGCCATGGTCTAGCCTACATATTGATGTGGTACTTGAGTGTACCGGACTGTTCCGTTCTCATGCTGATGCAACCCGCCATCTACAAGCTGGTGCAAAACGGGTCATTATTGGTGCAGCACCTTTTGACCATGTCGATGCGGCCATTGTTTATGGTGTGAACCATAATGAAGTTAAAGTAACAGATCAGATCATATCAAGCGTTTCATGTACTACGCAGGCTTTAGTTCCATTGGTGAAAATCATTGATGATGCTTTTGGTATTGAAACAGCACTTATGACCGAAATTCATGCGGTGACAGCAGACCAGTCTGTACTTGATCACGCGCATCGTGATTTACGTCGTGCTAGAGCATCAGGGCAAAATATTATCCCAACCACGTCTAGTGCACTTGGCGCATTAAAACGTGTTATGCCTAAAATGGAAGACCGTATTGATGGTTATTCAATTCGCGTGCCGACTATTAATGTGGCTGCAATTGACTTAACTTTCATCGCGCAATCGCCAATTACTGTTCATCATATTAATGAGTTGCTGATTAAAGCATCTCAAACAGATTATGCAGAAATTATGGCTGTAACAGATGAGCCATTGGTTTCAAGTGATTTTAATCATTCACCTTATTCTCTTATTGTGGATTTAACTCAGACCATGGTCGTTGGGCATCAAGCTAAAGTATTCGCTTGGTATGACAATGAATGGGGTTATGCAAACCGATTATTGGATCTGTGTGATTCTTTCTAAATGTAAATTTAAATCATTTAAGGGTGTTAAATTTACATCCTTTTTATAATTATTAATTTCTAATTTAAAAATAATTAAAATTCTAAATATTCATGTTGTGTAAAATTATATCTATTTGTATGATTCGCAAACATTAAAATTTTAATTATAGAGTTCATATGAAATTTAATTCAAAAAGAATAAGTGGTTTTTTAATTTTTACATCTACTATTATTTTAACTGCTTGTGGTGGTGAAGGCTCAGATCAAAATACCCATGAACAAGCTGAAAATAATTTAGAAAAAGAAGACAAAATTTACCAAGTTTATTATCAACCTTCTGATATTTCTTCAGGTATCTATAGTGATTTTTTTGAAATTACTCAATATCCAATTAAGAATAATGAAATATTTTTTGCAAAGTCCCATAACCAGCCGTTAGAAACTGAGGTCTTAACTGAAAATAAAGTTTTAAATAAAGGGGCGTTACAAACCAATATTGTGAAAAGGTTAACATCTAGCAGTTGGACTTATGAATTAACACCTGATTTGAAAAAGAATTTAAAGTTTGAAATTGTGAAGTTGGATGGTGAAAATATCTTTGACCGTGTATTGCCGGGCTATAAAGAAAATAAAAATCTAGAAACAAGTCTTCATAATCAACTTGATAAAAATTTAATTGAATTTTATCAAAACTATAAGAACGTTAGATTTCCAAAAAATAGTTATTGTTATCGTTTAAAAGAGACTCAATGGAATCAATCTTATATTTCAGATATATCTGGTTTTGATTCAAATCCATCGTTTAGTGAGAAAAAGCAGAAAATTATCGAAAGATATAATAACTTAGGTCTAGATAAAAAGTATTTTAGGCTTCTAAATTCTCAGTGGTATGGTTATAACTTAACTGTTTTAGAAAACGTAGAAACTGGTGATATTCAAAGCGCATTGGGAAATAATAATAACCAGTCTGCTTTTTTTATTAATTTTATATCAAGTAGTCGGTGGGATGCTGATAGAGATTTAGCTTATGAGAAATCTCATCTGTATTCTATAGAAGATAATCCGCTTAATAATGTGCATTCATTAATTGCTTTCAGACAAAAGTTAAAAATCGCAAATCTTGAAAAAGGTTGTTTTGCTTTTAATACTCAAGCAGCTCAAGCTATTCAAAGATTAAATCTAGTTAACTGGCAACAAGGTGATAGTTCAGATATTGGCCCATTCTTTGGTCGAAGAACTTTTGCTTATGGTGTAAGTGAAGCAGAATAAAGTATTGAATATTCTTATGAATTCATAAAATCTTCTTTTTGACTTTAGAGTTTATTCAGAAAGATTTATGCAAATTGTCAGGTGCATGGCAGAAAGTATCATGCTACACTAAGAGAAATCGGGTGTGTTCCCGATTTTTTTATGTGGGGTCGTTCCACGTTGATCAGATTTTAGGCTTGAAATATGACCATTTCAGAGACATGGTTGCTGCCTGACGGGGTAGCAGATGTATTGCCGGAACAGGCACAAGTCATTGAAAAACTTCGCCGTGAAGCTTTAGATTTCCTCGCGGTGCGAGGTTATCAATTGGTATATACACCATTTATCGAATACATCGAATCGTTGTCTTCATTATCAGAATCAAATCAAGACTTGGATTTAGTAACTTTTAAGGTTATTGATCAGCTCTCAGGCCGTTTACTCGGTGTTCGTGCTGATATGACACCACAAGTTGCACGTATCGATGCACATGTAAGACCAGTTGAAGGCGTTGCACGTTACTGTTATTCAGGGACTGTATTACATACTAAACCACAAAATTTCAATGCCACACGTGCGCCTTTGCAATTAGGTGCAGAGTTATATGGCCACGACAGTATCGAAGCTGATGTCGAAATGGTCGATGTGATGCTGGGGTTGATTGAGAACATCTATACATTACAAGGCGCGCATTTAGATTTGGGCCATGTAGGGTTGTTCCGTAGTCTAGTAAAGTATGCTGGACTGTCAAAAAATGAAGAACATGAGCTGTCTGATCTTTATCAAAGAAAAGCGTTACCAGAGTTAGCAGAATTTACTCAAACCCTAAATATGGGTTCTGATTTCTATGCGCTTGGCCGTTATTCTAGTGATCTAGAAGCTTTACAGAAAAACTTAAGTGACAATATCTTGCAAGATGCGGAATTTAAGTCAGCATTAGATGCACTTAAGACAACGCTTGAGCAGATTAAAGGTCGTTGGCCAAATCTCAATATCGGTATCGATGTTGTGGAGCTACGTAGTTATCACTATCACACTGGTTTAATGTATGCAGTATATGCGCCGAACCGTGCTGCGCCGTTAGCGCAGGGTGGCCGTTACGATGGTATCGGTGAGCATTTTGGTCGCGCACGTCCTGCTACTGGCTTTAGTTGTGATTTATATGCCTTAGGCGCAAATCAGTTCGCAGAAATTGAAACTGTTGTTGCTCCAAAAGGTACAGAACAAGATTTACTCAAAGCAATTTCTAATGCACGTACTCAAGGTTTACGTGTCGTTCAATTGTTAGGTAATGATGATTTAACTTCTATTCCATATGCGACTCATCAACTCGTGTCGCAAAATGGTCAATGGAATATTGAAAAGATTTAATTGCCAACGGTAAGTTTTTACTGGTGGTTTCCAATTTTAACAGCATGATGTAATGAGGCTATTATGGGCAAAAATGTTGTGGTACTTGGTACCCAATGGGGCGACGAAGGTAAAGGTAAGATCGTCGACCTGCTCACAGATCAGGCGGCTGCGGTAGTACGTTATCAAGGCGGACATAACGCAGGTCATACTCTTGTCGTAGGTGGTAAAAAAACTGTATTGCACCTCATTCCATCAGGCATTTTACGTGAAAACGTATTGTGCTTAATTGGTAATGGCGTGGTACTTTCACCAGCCGCGTTAATTGAAGAAATGGGAATTTTGGAAGCAGAAGGAGTTCCTGTTAAAGAACGCCTACGTATTTCTCCAAACTGTCCACTCATTTTGCCTAACCACATTGCACTTGATCAGGCACGTGAAAAGAAACGTGGTAATGCTAAAATCGGTACTACAGGTCGTGGTATTGGTCCTGCTTACGAAGATAAAGTAGCTCGCCGTGCAGTGCGTGTTGCTGACCTTGTTCGTGGTGGTGCAGCATTAGAAGAAAAACTGTCTGAGATGCTTGAGTTACATAACTTCCAGTTGACTCAGTTCTACGGTGTAGAAGCTGTTAAATTTGAAGATGTATTGGCTCTTTGCAACCAATGGCGTGAAGTTCTTGCCCCATTAGTAGTTGATGTTACTAAAGTGTTGCATGACTATCGCAAAGAAGGTAAGGCTGTCATGTTTGAAGGAGCTCAAGGCTCACTTCTAGATATTGACCACGGTACTTATCCATATGTTACAAGTTCGAATACGACTGCTGGTGGCGTAAGCTCTGGTTCAGGTATGGGACCGTTACATCTTGATTATGTATTAGGTATTACTAAAGCTTATACAACACGTGTAGGTGCTGGCCCGTTCCCAACTGAATTGGTTTACGATGCAGCAGCTGATGCTGGTGACCCAGTGGGTAAACACCTTGGTACAGTAGGTCATGAGTTTGGTGCTTCTACTGGTCGTCAACGTCGTTGCGGTTGGTTTGATGCTGAAATCCTTCGCCGTTCTGTAGATGTAAACTCACTTTCAGGTATTTGCTTAACTAAACTTGACGTTTTAGATGGTTTAGAAGAAGTGAAAATCTGTGTGGGCTATGAAAATACAGATTCAGGCTGTGTAGGTTCTTCTGATGCGGTTTCTTTTGAATGCTTGAAACCAATTTATGAAACTATGCCTGGTTGGAGCGAGTCGACTGTTGGTTTAACCAGTATTGACCAATTACCAGCAAATGCTTTGGCATATGTGAAGCGTATTGAACAGTTAATCGAATGTCCGATTGATATCGTTTCAACTGGTCCAGACCGCGCAGAAACAATTGTTTTACGTCATCCATTCTCTGCTTAATTCGCAAAGATTAAAAAGGCCTCCTGAAAGGGGGCTTTTTTTATACCCGACTAAAGTGCAGTTTTCGTTTTATTCGATTCAGATTAAAACGTTATATATAGATAAGGAATGATAGGCTCAGGATGAAGCTGCAACCAACTATTTCAAAAACAATTTTTTATTCTTTTTTATTTGCTATTGGTGGTTCTCCAACATTAGCGATGTTGGTCATTTATGGTCAAACATACCATGAAGACTTCTTCATGACTGCTTTTATGAGCTTGTCAGTATTGTTCGCATGTGTGTTAATTCCTGTCGTATTCATACAAAATAGTTATTTACTCTGGAAAAGAGAAAATCCTAATCTTGAAGAAAAAGTTAAGACCTTAAGTCATATCTATCTTGGCTTAAATGTAATATGTTTGATTTTCTGGATTTATTTGATGACTTTATCGACTTGATCGTTACATAAATACTATGATCATGAAGAAATGAGACATTCAAAGTGTGAGTGGTATTTCTTATAATAAGTGCAAAAGAATAAACAGCTTTTTCTCGATTTAGGTGATCCATGTTATGAATAAAAAACTCTTTTTAAGCTTGTGTGCAGCAAGTGTGATGACCATTTCTGGCTGTGCAACAGTAGCGGACATGGCGGGTGCAGATACTGCAACCTTAAATGCTCAATCTGCTCAAGGTTTTAATAAGATGGTGCAGGAAGCACGTGGCAAAGGAACTTTGGATACAAGTTCAAGTACCTATAGCCGTATTAATGCTGTTTTTAATCGTTTAAAACCTTATGCGAACCAGATGAACCAAACTGGTCAGCCGTTTAGCTGGCAGTTAGCGGTGTTGAAATCAGATACAATTAACGCTTACGTTGCACCTGGTGGCAAGGTAGTGTTCTATACAGGTATTGTGAATAAACTGAACCTGACAGATGCTGAAATTGCAGCGGTTATGGGCCATGAAATGACTCACGCCTTGGAAGAGCACGCAAAAAGTAAAATTGGTGCTCAAGCTTTAACTGATTTAGCATTAAATATTGGCTTAAGTCAGATTAATGGTGGTAATGTGGGTCAACTAGGGTCGGCTGCGGCTCAGTTAGGTTCACAAGTGGGTGTGGGCTTACCATATTCGCGTAGCTTGGAAAGTCGTGCGGACCAAGGCGGCTTAATGCTAATGGCGCGTGCAGGTTATAATCCAAATGCAGCGATTACACTTTGGGAAAAAATGAATAAACTTGAAGGTGGCGGTGGTTCATCATTCTTATCTACTCACCCATCTAACTCTCAGCGTATTGGCGATATGCGTAAAAACTTGCCTGCAGCAATGGCAGTTTATAATAGCCGTAGATAAGTTATAAAATTCTTTATAGATTAAAAAAACGGATGCTAAAGCATCCGTTTTTTATTTAAGGTGCAGGGTTGGGTTGTTGGGTATGAATGGCTTCGATACCTTTTAGAACTTCACTAGGTAACTCAATTTCAAATGCCTGAATATTTTCTTTAAGTTGATCTAAATTCGTGGCGCCAATAATTGTGCTGGTCACAAAGAATTGTTGTTTGATAAATGCTAATGCCATTTGGGTTAAGCTTAGCCCATGCTTCTCTGCTAGCTGTGCATATTGCTCAGTTGCCCATTCGCTTTGAGGGTTGCTGTAGCGGCTAAAACGTGGAAATAATGTGACACGGGCATTAGCGGGACGAGCGCCATTTCTAAATTTGCCAGAGAGATAGCCAAAAGCAAGAGGAGAGTAAGCGAGTAAGCCAACATCTTCATATTTAGCAATTTCAGACATACCTATTTCATAAGTACGGTTGAGTAGGCTATATGGATTTTGAACACTTACAAATTTACTTACACCTAACTTTTCAGCTAAATGTAAAAATTTCATGGTTCCCCATGGTGTTTCATTTGATAAACCAATATAGCGAATACGCCCACGATTAATCTCTTCTTGTAAAGCAAGTAATGTTTCTTCTAGAGGTGTGGTGTCGTAATCATTTTGAGCTTGCGCATTGCCATAAGCTAGCGTACCAAAAAAGTTGGTATGACGCTCAGGCCAATGCAGTTGGTAAAGGTCGATATAGTCGGTTTGGAGACGTTTCAGTGAGCCATCTAGGGCTTTAGCAATATGATCGCTGTTGAAGCGCGTATGGCCTTCTCTGATATGTGTTCCGCCAAAGCCGGGTCCGGCAATTTTAGAGGCGAGGAAGACTTTATCACGTTGACCATTTTGGGCAAACCAATTGCCAATGATGGTTTCTGTTGCACCATAAGTTTCAGGTTTTGGCGGAACCGAATACATCTCTGCCGTATCCCAAAAATATAAACCGTGTGACAAAGCATAATTGAGTTGTTCAAATGCTTCTTGCTGGGAGTTTTGCTCACCAAATGTCATGGTGCCTAAACAAATTTCTGGAAGTTTAAGGCCTGTGCGACTAAGTGGGTTAAATTGCATACAGCGGAATCCTTGGAAATTTTGAGTTAGCCTAACGGAGAATATGTATTCAACTTAAATCATAAAATTAGAATAGTTTGTAAGTTTTGTGTATTAACTCATTGTTGCATATAAAAAAAGCAAACCGAAGTTTGCTTTTTATTAAAAACTTAATAAATATTATTCGTCATCATCATAGTCTTCATCAGAAACAGGTGCTTCTTCTAATGAAACATCAAAAATAAGAATAGCTTTACCATCTGTTTGGATCATGCCTTGATCTTCTAGGGTTTTAAGTACACGGCCAACCATCTCACGTGAACATCCCACAATACGGCCAATTTCTTGACGAGTAATACGAATTTGACGACCATTTGGCAAAATCATTGCTTCTGGCTGTGAAGATAAGTCGATTAAACAACGTGCAATACGCCCAGACACATCAATAAATGCAAGATCTGTCATTTTACGGGTTGTATTTTTTAAACGGCGGACAAGTTGTGCAAAAACAGCATAACTTAAGTCTGGATATTGTTTGCTAAGTTCGTGAAAGTTGTCATAAGAAATTTCTGCAATTTCACAGACATCACGAGTACGAACTTCAGCTGTACGTTGAGGGTTCGGTTCGAAAAGCCCCATTTCCCCAAAAAAGTCGCCCGGATTCAAATATGCGACAACGATTTCACGCTCATCATCTTCACGTAAAATAATTGAAACTGAGCCTTTTAAAATTAGATATAAAGATTTTGACTCTGTTCCGGCATCAACAATTGTGGTTCGTTTTGGATATCTGTTGATGTGAGCACGTTTTAACAATGCTTTAACGGATTCAGGTAGTTGCCCCGGAGATAAAGCATCTGTGCTGAGTTGTGAAAAATTTGAAGTCATGCTTAATATGTTCCGAATAGGGTAAACAATTCACACAAGCTCGAGATGAGCTATTACACAGAAGAGATGAAATTCCTTATCAACTCATTTTATGTTAGTGTACAAAACAAGGGTCTGTTGACATTTCACAGATGGTTGCGACATAAGACAATTCTTTTAGACGTTACCAAGCAAGAGCTATGAAATTTAGCCATTCTAAATAAATAGATCTTAACAACGGAACGTACAAAATAACATGGTCTTGCGCTATGTCTGCACTGCTTAAATTGCACCTCAGATTATGGCTGAAATTTCACAAACTATATAACAAAACTGGACAAAGGAATGCCATTGTCTGGGTTTTGCGTCTTATTTGGATTAATTTTTAGCTCTAACGCAATCCATAGATGAAATGTCAACAGACCCTACTTAAATTTATAATTTTTTTTAGGTAGTTGCAATGCAAACAAGTGTACATTGGCTAGAGAATGTTGCTTTTGAAGCGAAATCAGATAGTGGGCATAGTGTCATCATGGATGGCTCACCTGAGTATGGGGGTGAAAACCGTGGTCCACGTCCTATGGAATTACTATTAATGGGACTTGGTGGGTGTGCTTCGTTTGATATTGTGACCATTTTAAAGAAATCTCGCCAAGATGTGACGAATGTTGTATGTAATTTAAAAGCTGAGCGCGCTGACGCAATTCCAGCTGTTTTTACTAAAATCCACTTACACTTTGTGGTAACAGGTAAAGCTGTGAAAGAAAAACAGGTCGCAAAAGCGGTTGAATTGTCTGCTGAGAAATATTGTTCAGCAAGTAAAATGCTTTCCGATGGTGGTGTTGAAATTACCCATGACTTCGAAATTATCGAAGCGGAATAAGGCAATTTTGATAGATAGAAAATAAAGAAGCTGACATGAGAGTTGGCTTTTTTATTGTCAAAAATAACTAAAAAATAAGAGGAGCGGTGAAAGTGAATATTCGTGTTGCTAAATCGGAAGATACTCAAACCATCTGCGATTTGCTTAAACAGATGGGCTACCCACAGCCACTCGCTCTTATCCAAGAAAAATTTGAAATATTACATAGCGACCCTAGAGCGCAGATTCTGATTGCTGAAGAAGAGAGTAAAATTTGTGGTTTTTTATCGCTTTATTTTATTCCACAAATTGCCTTACAAGGCGATTTTGCCAAAATATGCTATCTGTGCGTTGATGAGAATATGCGTAGCAAAGGAGTAGGGCGTTTGCTTGTGCATGAAGCAGAAAGGTTAGCAAGGCAACGTGGTTGTGACAGAATGGAACTTCATTCTGGAATGCAAAGACCTTTGGCACATCAATTTTACCTCAGAGAAGGCTATGTCGATGCACCAAAGTATTTTCGTAAGGCTTTAAATTAACGAGCTGTATTTAGGAAAAGCTGAGGATCTACCCGAGCATTATTCAGGCTCATGCCCCAATGTAGGTGAGGGCCTGTCACACGTCCAGTTTTGCCTACTAAGCCTAAAGTTTCACCTTGGCGAATATGTTGACCTTTCTCTACTTTAATTGCGCTTAAATGGCAGAACATGCTGATTAAGCCTTGCCCATGATCAATCAATACAGTTTGACCATTAAAAAAATAAGATCCAGTTTGGATTACAATACCATCTGCTGGTGCAACGACTTTTTGTCCTACGGGTGCAGGGATATCTAAACCTGAGTGAGGTGCACGTTCTTCACCATTAAAGAAGCGTTTTCGACCAAAAGAATTGGTAAATTTGCCTGATGTAGGACGTATAAATGCTGGCAGGGTTTGCCATGAACTCTGTGTAAATGAGCTATATACATCATTTTGTTCTTTAGCTTCTTGGGCGTAGCGGTCTAGTTGACTCTGATTGGGATTCACATAATCTTGATTAGTAACTTTTATTCGTTGTTCAGCATAAGGATAGGACTTAACTTCTATTTGAATAGGGGTTTTGTTCGTATCAAGTTGTACAGTCCCAAGCGGGGTAGATAATGGAATACCCACAACAGCATAACGCTGCTGGCCTTCCTGACTAATTAAAACTGGCTTTTGCTGGAAAGTGACCTGAGTAATATCGCTAGTTAAGGGTATAACTGCGATCCCACCGGGTCTTCGGGAGTCTTGTGGAAGCTGAGCGATTGCCAGTGCCGAAGTAAAAAGACAAGTTGTTGTTAATAGAATATGTTTAAAGTGCATTTTTCATTTCAAAACGAGTAGTAAACTAACAAGATAAACTAAAGCTTAAACAATAAATTCTCAATGAAGAGTTTGTGAAAAGACTAATACGAATAAGCAGAAGCTAAATATTCAAGTATTTTAATAAAATGTAGCTGAACTGTACTTGAAATATATACAAAACAATCCCATATTATAATGGAGTTTTACTCATTGTTGTTTTGTTAACATTATGAAAAATATATAAAAATTTATTTGAAATCCGAAGAAGTGTTCCCATCTATTACACAAGTACAAATTTGTTGTGAGGAATAACAAGAATGCGTTTTGAAAAATTTACAAACCGCTTGCAGCAAGCCCTTTCAGATGCTCAATCTTTAGCGATGGGTAAAGACCATACCTCAATCGCAGGTATTCATATTTTGTCTACCCTATTAGAAGAGCCATCAAATATTAGTTTGTTGCAACAAGCAGGTGCACGGTTACCTGAGCTTAAACAAAAGCTTGAGCAAGCTATAAAAGATGCTCCAACCATTACGAATCCGACTGGGGATGTCAATTTAAACCCTGAAGCTGTTAAAGCGCTTAATTTAGCCGATAGATATGCGCAAAAAGCGGGTGATGAATTTTTGTCAACTGACTGGGTCCTATTAGGGCTAGCAGAGACAGGCGAAACTAAAAATATTTTAAGTGCCGTAGGTGTAACACCTGACAGCTTACGCAAAGTAATTGAACATATTCGAGGTAGTGACAAAGTCATGAGTAATAATCACGAAGATCAACGTGACTCACTTAATAAATATACGATAGATTTAACTGAACGTGCCTTATCTGGAAAACTTGATCCGGTGATTGGACGTGATGACGAAATCCGCCGTACTATTCAGGTCTTGTCACGTCGTACAAAAAACAACCCTGTACTCATTGGCGAACCAGGGGTAGGTAAAACCGCTATTGTTGAAGGTTTGGCACAGCGTATTGTAAATGGTGAAGTACCAGAAGGTTTAAAAAGCAAACGTGTTTTATCGTTAGATTTAGGTTCATTACTTGCTGGTGCTAAATATCGTGGTGAGTTTGAAGAACGTCTAAAAGCTGTTTTAAAAGATTTGGCAAAACATGAAGGCGAAATCATCCTGTTTATTGACGAGCTACATACGCTTGTAGGTGCAGGTAAAGGTGATGGCGCAATGGATGCAGGTAATATGTTAAAACCTGCATTGGCACGCGGTGAGTTACGCTGTGTGGGTGCGACAACTTTAGATGAATATCGCCAATATATTGAAAAAGATGCTGCATTAGAACGTCGTTTCCAAAAAGTGTTGGTTGATGAGCCAAGCGTTGAAGATACCATTGCGATTTTACGTGGTCTAAAAGAGAAATATGCTACTCACCATGGTGTGCAAATTTTAGACTCAGCGATTATTGCAGCGGCTAAAATGTCTCATCGTTACATCACTGATCGTCAATTACCAGACAAAGCAATTGATTTGATTGATGAGGCAGCTTCTCGTATTAAGATGGAAATTGACTCTAAACCAGAAGCGCTTGATAAGCTTGATCGCCGTTTAATTCAGTTGAAGATGCAATTGGAAGCTGTAAAAAAAGATGAAGATGTCGGCAGTAAAGCTGAAGTCACTCATCTTGAAAAACAGATTGCTGAAGTCGAGAAAGAATACAACGATCTTGAAGAAATCTGGAAATCTGAAAAGACTCTTGTCGAAGGTACTAAACAGGCTCAGGTTGAACTTGATAAAGCGCGTATTGCTTTTGAGAAGGCTCAGCGTGAGGGTGATTTGGCTGAAGCAGCACGTTTACAATATGGTGTAATTCCAGAGCTTCAAAAACAACTTGAGCAAGATGAAGTTGCTGAAGAGAACGAAGAGCCAAAACTTATTCGTACTAAAGTGACTGAAAATGAAATTGCTGAAGTCGTTAGTGCCGCAACAGGAATTCCGGTTGCGAAAATGCTGCAAGGCGAGCGTGAAAAACTACTCAATATGGAAGGTTTTTTACATGACCGCGTGGTAGGGCAAGATGAAGCTGTGGTTGCCGTTTCGAATGCCGTTCGTCGTTCGCGTGCAGGCTTGTCCGATCCGAATCGTCCAAGTGGTTCATTCTTGTTCTTAGGGCCAACAGGTGTTGGTAAAACTGAGTTAACAAAAGCGCTAGCGAACTTTTTGTTTGACAGTGATGATGCCATGATTCGTATCGATATGAGTGAGTTCATGGAGAAACATTCGGTGAGCCGTTTGGTTGGTGCGCCTCCGGGTTATGTTGGTTATGAAGAAGGTGGTGTTTTAACCGAAGCTGTTCGCCGTAAACCATATAGTGTAGTGCTATTTGATGAGGTTGAAAAAGCGCATCCAGATGTATTCAATATCTTGCTACAAGTGTTGGATGATGGACGTTTAACAGACTCACAAGGTCGAGTAGTAGACTTTAAAAACACTGTGATTGTGATGACTTCGAACTTGGGTTCACAAGATGTACGTGAGCTAGGTGAGGGTGCAACTGACGATGAAGTACGTGCTATTGTAATGAGTGCGGTAAGTCAGCATTTCCGTCCGGAATTTATTAACCGGATTGATGAGCTTGTGATTTTCCATTCACTCAAAAAAGCACAAATTCGAGGCATTGCCGATATTCAGTTGGATCGATTACGTTCACGACTTGTTGATCGTGATATGAGCTTGAATGTAGATGATACAGCCTTTGATTTATTGATTGATGCTGGTTTCGACCCTGTATATGGCGCGCGCCCGTTAAAACGTGCGATTCAACAACAGATTGAAAACACATTAGCTCAAAAAATCTTATCGGGTGATTTTGTCGCAGGCGATACCATTTTAGTTAAAGGCGAAAATGGGCATTTAGTCTTCGATAAAATGAAACTTATCTAAGCTTTTTCTGCTAAAACCGAAAAGAGAATATGGAAACATATTCTCTTTTTTTATGATAAGGATGTTTGTGTTGTTGTGAGTAAAGCGACTAAGGCATCTGAAACTTTCTGAGTTAATGTTTTTAATTTTTGTTCGGAGTGGCCAGATAAAAAATAATGGTAATGATAAATACGTTCTTGATAAGCAATACAAATAAAAAAAGTACCTACAGGCTTTTCTGTGGTTTCACTTCCTCCAGATTTTAATAGACCCGTACAACTTACAATAAGATCTGCTTGTTGAAATAACGTTTGGCCCAGCCTGCACATTTGTTCTGTGACTTGTGGCGATTCGGCCGTGTAGGTCTCTATTAACTTTGGATCGATATTTAAAATACTAACTTTAATGCTGGGGTCGTAACTCACTAAACCCCCAAGTAAAATGTCTGCACCACTATTTTTATGAATAGAAAATTGACTCGTTAAATAACCAGAACTGGCACTTTCAATAAATGCAATTTTGAGTTGACGATCTTCTAATAGTTGGCAGCAGTGCTGAAGCATTATTTCACCTCGAATGGTGTTTATTTATAAATAAAATCAATTCACAGATAAATTACAAAATCACAGTAAGTGATTTAAAGGTGTCATTCAAGTGTGTGATAAAAATCTATAAAACTACTTGAATATTCACAAAATGCCTGTGAAAAAAGTCAGGTTTAAAAATGATCAATGTTAACTGTCGGGAAGTTTATTTATAACATTGCGACATGCTTAAAAAATTGTTAATTTTGTTCGATATAACAAACAATAACAATTTTAGGATGAAGGAAATGAACAATAAACAAGGGTGTATGCTGGCAATTTTGAGCGGCGTGTCTATATTATTATCAAATACATGGGCAGTACAACCAATGTCGGAAAGTGCGCTTGCAACTCAAACCGGAGCGATAACGACATCTTTACCCGTCATTATTGCCAAAGCTCAGGATGATGCTAAAAAACCTGCGATAGAACAACAACAAGTACGTCAGGCGTTAGGAGATAACTATTTACAGCAGGTTCGATGGGATGCGCTTAGAACTAGCGTGCTTTCTCCTTATCAAGAACAAAAACAAAATCATGTCATTGATAGTAAAGAAAAGAAGAAGTTAGAAATGATTGCACTACCTGAAAGAGCAGATCGATTTACACGTTATGATTTTGAGTCAAAAAATGTTCATGGTGAGGTTATTATTACCGTGAAGTAATAATAACCTCTAAGCTCATTAATATTGATCTAGAGCAGGGTGCTGAATTTTCCACGCACGGTGGATTTTTTGATTACGTTTAAAATCAAGGCCAATTGTTTCAGAAGTGATTTCTTCAACCTGAAAAATAGCTTCGATTTCTTCGTCCATTTCAAAACCGCGATAGTTATTCGAGAAATAGAGCGTACCCTCACTGTGCAAACGGTTCATTGCACGCTTAATCAGTGAGATGTGGTCACGTTGTACATCGAATGTACCATAGAATTTTTTCGAGTTTGAGAATGTTGGCGGGTCAATAAAAATAAGATCGTATTGTTCATGACCTTCTTTTAACCACTCAAAACAGTCGCTAGCAAAGAACATGTGTTGTTCATCTGCATGATCTACGGTTAAACCATTTAGAACAAAGTTTTCTTTTGACCAGTTTAGGTAAGTGTTAGATAAATCCACACTTGTTGTACTTGCGGCACCCCCAAGCGCAGCATGTAAGCTTGCAGTAGACGTGTAACTATATAAGTTCAAGAAGTGTTTACCACGTGCTTCTTGAGCAATACGTAAACGCATTTGTCGGTGGTCAAGGAATAAACCTGTGTCTAGGTAATCAGTTAGGTTAACTAGAATTTTGGCTTTACCTTCTTGAACGATAAAACGTTTTGATGCTGTACTTTGCTTCGTATATTGAGTTGTACCAGTTTGGCGTGCACGTGTCTTAATAAAGATGGCATCACGGTTTAAACCAGTAACAGCACGAATTGCAGCAAGCGCTAAATTAAAACGTTTTTTAGCTTTTTCTGGATCAATTGTTTTTGGTGGTGCGTATTCCTGAACATGTAAACGGTCACCATATAAGTCAACAGCGACATTAAAGTCAGGTAAGTCTGCATCATACAAACGTAAGCAATAAACATTTTCTTTCGTTGCCCATTTTTTCAAGGCAGTCATATTTTTTTGCAAACGATTAGCGAAGTCTTGGGCTTCTTCCATTTCAATAGGTTGAGCTTGCCAAGTTGCTAAAAATGGTTGAGTTACTTTTTCAGGTTTGATTACACCGAAACGAATATAAATTGGTAATTTACCATTCATTAAGCGTAAGGTTTCAGGTGCTTCAAAGGCTAAAACATCAGATTGTTCAATTTGAGCTGCAATAACTGCTGCATATTGATTTGGAAAATGTTTTTGTAAAAGCGCTGATAAACCTAAGTATAGAGAACGGTTTGAAGCTTTTTCACCTAAACGTTCACCATAAGGCGGGTTGGTCACAATAAATGCAGTTTTGCCTTCAGCAGCAAAATCTGGCCAATCCGCTAAAGTACGCTCTTCGATTTGAATCTGACCTAACAAATTTTCAAAGCCTGCCGCAATAATATTTTCACGGGTTGCTTTAATCGCTTCCCAGTCTGCATCGTAGGCATAAAATTTAGGTAAAGGTAATTGAAGTGCCTTTTCGTGGCGTTCTGCTGCTTCTGCTTTAAGTGAAAGCCAAAGGTCGCGGTCATGACCATGCCAGCCATTAAACCCAAAACGGCGAACAAGCCCTGGTGCGCGGTCAGTTAAAATCATTAATGCTTCAATGATAAATGTGCCCGAACCACACATTGGGTCAAGTACAATCTCTGGATTACGCTGTTTGAGCTGAGCTTTTTGTAAAATTGCTGCAGCTAGGTTTTCTTTAATTGGTGCATCTGTCATGTAACGGCGGTAACCACGTTTATGTAGCGAATCACCTGATAAATCTAGACAGTAGGTATGTTCAGTTTTACCTGCTAAAGCGTAGATCGTAATTTCTGGTTGTTTGGTGTCAATGCTAGGACGGCGACCTACAGCTTCCATAAAAGAATCAACAACGCCATCTTTTACGCGTAGTGTAGCAAATTGCGAATTGACCATGATTTCACGTTCAGCATGCAAGCGGATTGCGAAAGTACTTTGTGGTGCAAAAACAAGTGACCAGTCAAAGCTCATTGCACCTTCGTAGAGTTCTTCTGCGACATCACGTGCATCATGCGTAAAATCAAGTTCATAAGTATGAATAGGAAGTAAAACACGAGAAGCGAGACGCGACCACATACAAATGCGGTAAGCTTGTTCAAGCGTCCCTTCAATGATTAAACGTCCTGCTTTACGTTCTGTCACTTTGGTGCCAAGTTGTTCTATTTCTTCTTGTAAGAGGGGTTCTAAACCATCAGCACAAGTAATCCAATAGTGGTTTAAACGTAAAGAGGTATTCATAAACTCGATTGACCAAAACATATAAATATTAACGATGCAAAGTTTAACGTATTTTGATGTCTAAAGGTTTTTAAATTATTGCAACCTATCATTTAGCAACCAATAAACTGATTTTTAAAGAGTAATACCTTGTAATTGGTATGTATTTTGCTAGACCAAGATTATTGATGGTTATTTATTTAACAGACAAAGTCGATTTTTAACCATTTTTATAATTTTAATGGATGGGGACGTTATAAATGAAAGACATGATGGGGAATGGTTTTATTGCTAATGCGGATGCTTTCTCAGTGGCCACACAAATATATGTACGTATGCGTAGAGTGACAGGGCGGGTAATAGATGCAATGTATGTAATTCAAAATAAAGATTATGCAAAATATGTAATTACGGTGGCGTTAGAAACAGAGGATGACGAATTAAAACGATGTGTTGAGCGATTAAGATCGTTAGTTGACACACTGCCGGAACCCCCTCAAAAAGAAACGCTCGCTATGGCTAAGGTCGATGAAGAGCCAGAAATAACAGCCGAAGACATTTATCGAGCACAAGTTCCACATCATTATATTGGTGCTTTAAGGTAATCTCGAATAAGACCTTAAATTTTGGTCAATTTAGGGTCTTATTCTGTAAAGTTCTTCTGCGAAAAGAGCGGAATTCAGCTACACTATGCACGTTTTCGCGATTCGACCCATAGGAATCCATTATGCATATTGCAGCGTTGCATCAGCCGAGTCAGGTTCAGCTCAATCAAGACGGAAATTTAAAACATTTTTTAACAATTGAGGGACTTTCAAAAGAAAACCTCACTAAGATTTTAGATACCGCACAAAGCTTTTTAGATGATAATAATAATTTAATTAACCGTCCGCTCTTAGAGGGATTGACGGTTATGAATCTTTTCTTTGAAAACTCCACCCGTACTCGTACTACTTTTGAAGCAGCAGCAAAACGCTTGTCTGCTAATGTATTGAATATTGATATTGCACGTTCAAGTACTTCAAAAGGTGAAACGCTACGAGATACGCTCTGGAACCTTGAAGCAATGGCTGCCGATATTTTTGTTGTACGCCATTCATCTTCGGGCGCTGCGCATTTCATTGCTAAAGATGTATGTCCAAAAGTCGCAATTATTAATGCTGGAGATGGCCGTCATGCCCATCCAACGCAAGCGATGCTTGATATGCTGACCATTCGCCGTGAAACAAAGAAACCGTTTGAAGAGTTGAGTGTTGCCATTATTGGAGACATCAAACACTCTCGCGTAGCACGTTCGGATGTAGCAGCATTACAAACTCTAGGTTGTAAAGATATTCGCGTGATTGCACCGAATACATTATTGCCAGTGGGTTTTTCGGAATATGGCGAGCATGTCCGGTTGTTTAATAACATGGATGCAGGGATCGCAGATTGTGATGTGATTATTGCTCTACGTATTCAAAATGAGCGTATTGACTCTCCGGCATTATCTTCACAGTCTGAATTTTATAGAATGTATGGCTTAAACAAAGAACGTCTTGGTTTAGCTAAACCAGACTGTATTGTAATGCACCCGGGGCCAATGAATCGTGGTGTAGAAATTGATTCAAGTGTTGCTGATGGAGACCAGTCGGTTATTTTGAAACAAGTCACCAACGGTATTGCTGTTCGTATGGCTGTATTGGCTTTATCAATGCAAGGCCAACTCCAAGAGCAAGGTTTAATTGAAGCGATTACGTTGTAAGGAATGGATCACATGAGTATCGTAAAAATTGAAAATGTACGTGTGTTAGACCCAATCCAGAAAATAGACAACGTACAAACTGTATATATTGAAAATGGCAAGTTTGTTGCTCCGGTAGAGCAAGTTGAGCAAACCATCGATGGTCAAGGTAAATGGTTAATGCCAACCATGGTTGATTTGTGTGCACGTTTACGTGAACCTGGTCAACAACAACACGGTACACTTAAATCTGAAGGAAAGGCAGCACGTGCTAATGGTATTTTGCACGTGATTACTCCACCAGATTCAAAGCCGATTGTGCAAGACAACGGTGCGCTTATTCATGGCTTGATTGAAAAGGCATGGCTTGATGGCGGCATTCATATGCATATTATTGGTGCTCAAACCCAAGGCTTAAATGGTAAACAACCTGCAAATATGGCCGGTCTTAAAAAGGGTGGTTGTACTGCTGTTTCAAATGCCAACGCTGCTTTTGAAAATGATGATGTGGTTATTCGTACTTTGGAATATGCAGCTGGTCTTGGCTTAACGGTTGTGTTCTATGCCGAAGAACCACAAATTGCTAAAGATGGATGTACACACGAAGGCTTTATTGCTTCTCGCCAAGGACTGCCGATGATTCCGGCGCTTGCTGAAACTGTAGCGATTGCAAAATATTTGCTGATGATTGAAGCAACTGGCGTAAAAGCTCACTTCGGTTTGTTGTCTTGTGGTGCATCGGTTGAATTAATCCGTGCAGCAAAAGCAAAAGGCTTACCTGTGACTGCTGATGTTGCAATGCACCAATTACATTTAACCGAACACTTAACAGACGGTTTCAACTCACTGGCACACGTTCGCCCACCATTGCGTTCTGAGCAAGATAAAGAACTTTTACGTCAAGGGTTAAAAGAAGGCGTAATTGATGCAATTTGTACGCACCATGAGCCTTTAAGCAGTTCGGCAAAAATGGCGCCATTTGCAGAAACTCAGCCGGGTATTACCGCTTTTGATACCTATGTATCTTTAGGTATTCAACTCATTAATGAAGGTTTATTCGAACCTCTAGAATGGGTTGCTAAAGTATCTAGCGTACCAGCGCAGGTTGCCAACATGACCACGCGTTGGGAAGATGAAGCCGGATGGGTGTTGGTAGATCCGACTTTAAGCTGGACAGTAAGCAAAGACACCATTTTATCGCAAGGGAAAAATACCCCATTGTTGGGACAAACCTTGACGGGCAAAGTACTTCAAACTTTTGCTAACTGATAAAGTACTTATTTAAAGTAAATTTAAAATATGAACAGGTAGATCAATGAGGTCTACCTGTTTTGTAAATAATAGATGGTAATTTGTATATAAATTATTTAAAAAACAACAAAAGATTGAGCACAGATTAGAATAAAAAACTATCAGCAAAGAGAAGTATTTGAATAATCAAAAGTTGCTGGTTACGACTTATAAGATTCGGGAGAATAATCAATGTCGATAAACCCTATAGAACTGCTTAAAGAAAAAGTATCATCAACATTATTAAATAACCAGGACGGATACCTCGGCGAAAAATCGAATGCTTTATCTAAGTTTTATCCAATTTTACTTTCATTATTAGCTGCTAAACCTGATCTTATTGGACAATTGAAAAACAGTTTGGCTCCCTCGTTATCAGATCTTTTTTCTCATAATGACCAAATCAAGAATACTGTGCTTACTCATTTAAGTGGTACAGCACCAAATAATGAAATCGAAAGTACACTCAATAGCGCAATTAAACCTAGCCTTAATGCAATTTCAGATGTGGCCGGAAATGATCAACAAAGTATTGTAAATTATTTACGTCAGCATGCAGATACCATTCGTTCATATTTACCCGCATGGGCAGTGGGTCTATTAGCTCCTCTGGGACTGGGTGCAGGCTTGTCTTCTGTCACACCATCAACGGCACCTCCGCTTGCAGCTACAACTGAAAATACCGGTAAGTCGCGTGGGTTCTTACCTATTATTGCCCTCATTATTCTGGGTCTTATCATTGCTTGGTTGTGGCGTTCTTGCCAGCATAAAGAAGCTGTACCAGCACCAGAACCGACGGCTGCAAGTGGTGTTGAAGCTGCTGCTGCACCCGCAAGTTTAACGTTAAGTACAGATGATAAAGGAACAGTAAGTCAGTGTCAGGCTGGGATTGGCGATCAAGGCTTCTTGGCAACGCTACAAACGGACGTTAAAAAGGTTTTCTCGACAACTCAAGATTGTAATGTAGATACAAGCCAAACTTATGCGGCTTCATTTACAGATAAAGATGCACTTGCTGGTGTGTTAGGTGCATTAAAAGGTGTGCCAAATGCATCTTTAGAATGGGTAGGCGACAAAATCACTTTGAAAGCGGGTGATGCGGCAGCATTAGAAGCTTTAACTGCAAAAGTAAAAGCATTGGTGCCACATACTGAGGTTGTCGGTGCTGCACCAGCAACAGCTGAGCAGTCTGTAAGCAATAGCTTAACTGCTTCGCAAACTGCTCTAGGCTCAATTGATCCGAACAATGTCGATGTAGATGCTTTGGTGAAAGCGCTTAACTTGCAAATTATTAATTTTGCGAGTGGTTCAAGTGATATACCTGCGGATAACAAAGCCATTCTTGATCAAGCTGCAACACTTTTAAATAAAGTAACTAGTGTCAAATTAAATGTAGGCGGCCATACCGATTCAACAGGTAATGCTGCTGCAAATAAAGCTTTATCTCAACGCCGTGCTCAAGCAGTGGTAGATTATTTGACATCTAAAGGTGTAGACGCATCTAAATTAGTGGCACAAGGTCATGGTTCTGATCAGCCAGTTGCAGAAAACACGACAGAAGAAGGCCGCTTTAAAAACCGTCGTATCGAGTTTTCAGTAGCTCAATAATCAACTGATTTATGAAAAATTAGTTATTTTAATTTGAAAAAAGCTTCTCATTTTGAGAAGCTTTTTTGTTGAGACAAATAATGTTGGATTGATATGAAAATCAGTTTGGTTGGAAGTGGGCGAGTTGCCTTTCATTTAGCAAAGGCTTTATTGGGACAAGGTCATAACATCGTACAAGTCTATGCGCGTGATTTTGATAAAACCCAAAAATTTGCAGAGAAAATTCAAGCAAAAGCATGCCAGTCTCTTCGAGAATTCCAATCAACCGATCTCATCATTCTTGCGGTTTCAGATAGTGCAATTGCAAAGCTTGTAAAACAAGTTCATGAATTCTTTCCTGACACACTTATTGTCCATACTTCGGGTAGTACTGATATTGAAGTCATCAGTCATGTACATGAAAAAGCAGGGGTGTTTTATCCATTACAAACATTTAGCTTAGAAAGAGATGTTGATTGGTCTGCAACGCCGTTATTTGTCGAAGCAATAACAAATGTCGATCAGAAACTACTTTCAGATTTAGCAAATAGCCTAAGTAACCGAGTATATCAATACACCTCCAAACAACGTTTAACTTTACACTTAGCGGCTGTATTCGCTTGTAATTTTAGTAATTATTGTTTTGATATGGCAAAGCAGGTTGTAGATAAAGAGCAGGTGGACTTTGGCTTGCTCTATCCTTTAATTTTGGAAACAGCTAAAAAAGCCACTGAAAATGATCCGAAACAAATGCAAACTGGCCCTGCGGTAAGGGGAGATCAGAATATCTTGGCAATGCATCAAGACTTATTGGCTCAAGCAAATCAAGATGATTTAAAACAGGTTTATCAACTTTTAAGTGATGGCATCGTAAAACGTCATCACTCGGACTAAAAGTGATTTAAAATTAAGGTTCGCCGTTATTTCCCCATTTTAAGAAACCCGCACGTTGATTTAAACGTTCAAAATATTGGTCGACATTCTTAAGCGTTGGATGGTCAAAAGGTATTGCCTTCCAGCGCTGTACAGACAAGCCAATTGGAATGTCTGCTAGGGTAAACTCAGTACCTGCAACATAGGCCTGAGTTTTTGCGAGTTGTTGATCAAGAATCTGCATATGATGATTCCAGTCATCAATACCTTGTTGCAATAAGTTTGGATCTTGATGATCTGGTGAGTGTCTCAAGAGAGACATAATCGTATAAGTCCAACTGTTATTCAGCTCTATTGCTTGCCAATCAATCCACTGGTCGACAAAGAATCTTTCTTTCGCTTGAGTAGGGTAAAGCTGATGCTTTTTATCATAAGCATTTGCTAGATAACGGATAATACTGTTGGACTGCCAAAGGACTAAATCGCCATCTAAAACTACAGGAATTTGTCCATTTGGGTTTAATTGTAAATATTCAGGTGATTGAGCAGAGCGAAAGCCTCGTCCCCAATCTTCTCTTTCATATTCAATATTTAGTTCTTCACACAACCATAAGACTTTGCGAACATTAATGGAGTTATCGCGCCCTAAAATTTTTAACATGTGTTGTCCTTAGCAATTTTTAGTATGGCAAGTACCAGTTTCTATAAATAGCTAGATTTGGCTCGATTGGCAATCAATAGTTAAAAAAATATATCTAGTAGTAAGTTATATCCTTAATAAAATTTAATTGATAAGAATATATTTGAATTTTTAAGTAGAGTTATTTGATAGTATAGGAGTAATACTTTTTAACAAGAATTAAAAAGATAAAATATTAAAGATAAGTGAAGAAATAGGTTGGTCTATTTTTTAATATATAACGTAATTAATGAAAGGTTATTAATGGAAGAGAAAGTTATTGAACTAATTCAGAATAATATCCTAATGAGATATTCCTCTCGATTAAGTGAGCAAGCAAAATGGTTGGCAGAACTGATTGTAGATATGAGTCGGAAGGGTGTATCTATTGAAGATGGTGTAAAAATACAGTTTGGTTGGTCTTTTTTGATATTTCGAACTTTTGATGATAATCAGTTAATATTGTGTGAACCAGATTTTTCACGTAATCCATTTAGTGAAGAAAAAAATAGTATTGATTTTACACTTGCAGTTCAGGCACAACAAAATAGTTTTGCAAAGCGTTGCGGGGTAGATCCTATAGCTACGTTATTTCAGGATAAAATTATTTTAGTAAAAGGATGTTTGGATAAAGAAAAACTATTTATGGAGCGTATAGAACCAGATTTAGAGAAAGGTGATTCTGGATGGTTCATTAATACACTTGAAGATGATAGCGAAAACATTGAATATGAAGCAATATATGCTTTTCAACTACTTTACTTAAGACCTGAAATCATGTCTGTACTCATATTACCACCAGAATTTATAGTTCTAGTGGATAAGAATACTATTGAAAAAGTAATAAATGAAAAAAATGAAGTTGTTTTATGAATTATAAGAGAATATTTACAGTGAAAAAAATTTATATAAGTAAACTGACGGTTGGGTAGAAAAAAGGAAACATAGAGAGCGAAAAGTGAATGATTTGAAATCTATTGCTAGAGAAATACATTACGCTATTAAAGGTAATGATATTGATTTAGCTATAAAGCTATTAACATTAATGAAAAACTAGGGATTCTTAGCTACAAGACCCCTCTTGGAACATGGTTGCATGATGCTTCTGCTCATGGTCGTCAAATTTTAGTAGAGTATTTGGTTAATAAAGGCATTGATATAAATGAAAGAAGAGGGATTTTAGGAGGAAATGCTTTAAATGAAGAAGTAAAAATCAGCATATAGATCTTATTAATTATTTATTAGACTTAAATGTTGAAATGATAATCGATGAGTACGAACATAATCTGCTCTTTACGGCAATGTATATGGGAAATTTAACTATAGTTAAGATTTTAATATTTCGGGGTATAGATTATAAAATTTCTTATACGAGTGATTATATGAATAATATGGATGCTGAAGCATTCGCCTTGGAACGTGGAGAAAAAGAAATAGCTAGTTATTTGAATTCTTTGAAGTAGCAAGATTAGATGCAATAAATTAAAAAGTATCTCATATTCAATAGCAATATATTTAAAGTATATATATCTTCAACTGAGCTTAAAGTGATAAAGTTAGACTTATTTATTATTTTTTGAAATAGATATCAGTAAAATTCATTAAAACCTATTTAATACTTTAGATTCAGTACTTGCAAGTGGAAGAACTTAAGTAGGAAATTTTCTTTAAAATAAAGCTAGTGGTTAAGATAGTAAGTAGTAATTATGAAGCAGTTACCCAATGAAATTCACAAAGAAATTACCTTTTTATGTAAACGAGGTGATGAGCTTGTTAAGCAAGGAAATGTTGAGGAAGCAAAGAAAAATTATATTGATTCTTTAAAATTACTTCCAAGCGATCATAGAGAGTGGGAAGCAGCAACGTGGATATATGTTGCAATGGGAGATATGTATTTTCACTTTAAAAATTATGAACAAGCATTTAAGTGCTTTTACAATGCAGTTCAGTGTCCACAAGGGCTGGGAAATCCTTATATTCATCTTCGTCTTGGACAGCTTTATTTTGAAGAAGGTAGCTTTGATGAATCAGCTGATGAATTAACACGAGCTTATATGGGAGGAGGGTTAGGTATACTTTTGGAAGATGATCCTAAGTATTTAGACTTTTTAGAAACAAAAATTGTTATATAATATAACTTTAAGGTCAAAAATGTATAGCGTTTGGAAAGCAGATTTTGAGAATGAAATTTATTATACGCGTGGAACCATTAGAGATATTAGTGTATTAAAGGAAATTAAACTTACAAAGGGTGAACCAATCTCTGATAAAAAAATCAAGATAGACATTGATTTAATCGAAGAATATGAACCAGCAGACTATTTTCATGTAGGTTCAATTTTTATAGTTTCTAGTAAGCTAAAAGATATTTTAGAAACAAAACAGGTAAGTGCAGAATACTTTCCAATAAAGCTATATAAACCAAATGGTATTCCTATACAAACTAAATACTTTTTTGTAAACTTATTGAAAAAAATTGATTGTATTAATAAAGAATATTCACGATATATAGAAGAAGAAGGCTATATTTATGAAATTTATAAACTTGTTGTTGATGTAGATAAGGCCAAAAAAGAAGTCTTATTTAGAATTGATAAAACATTTAATAACATAATCTTAGTACATGATTCATTAAGTGATTTAATAAAAAGTTTAGGTTGTACAGGAGTGAGATTTATTAAGATTGATGATTGGAAATGGTAGGATTGAAAAGTCTCTCAGTGTGAAATTGTGCAGTACTTATTATGCATATTTATAAAAATTATTGAGTAGTTAGCTTAGAATTAAGAGATAATTTAAATATCTTCTTATTAAGTAGAATTGATGTGATATTCGAGAATAATAGGCTAAATATGAATTTTTTAAAAAAATCTGAATTGCTCAATATTGTTGTGAATGAAATTATTTATTCAGCTCCAGTTAATTGGTCAAAGATTGTATATTATACAGAGCGTTTACGAGACGAAGAAATTGGATTAAGAAATAAAGACATTGCAAGGTGCTGGTTTGGTAATGAAAAGATACCTCATAATAATTCTAAGGGGCCGCCTTTAAGGTCTTCAGTAGAGTTATTTGATGCTTTAGATGAACTATTCATAGATTCTGAAAAAAATAAAGATATATGGACTGGTTTTAGTGTGGTTGTTAATAAGGATGGTAAATATATAACTCAATTCTACTATAAAGATACACCACTTCTAGATAATAAAACGGATGAATATAGAGCAAAATTAGATGCTTTATCTGAGCTGAATTAAATGTGATAATGGATTTTAATTATAGGTGTAAAGGTCGTATAACCTTTTAAGGTTGATTAAAGTAATTGGTTGGATTTTTCTGATGCTTTAGAGAATAGAATTAAGTTAGGCACCCTATTTTATCAATTATCTCTAACTAAGCTCTTAAAGAAATTATTTATACAAATTTTTATAAATAATTTTTAAGTAAATATCGATATCTTAAAAATATTTTCAGATTAATGCATAAGATAGGTTATTATGAGTGAAAGTATTTCTATCTAAGAAATTATTTGAATCGCTCTATTATGAAAGCGAGTTCAGAACAGTACTTTTAGAAGTCTAGATACTTAAAGAAAGTGCAACACATGAACCAGTATCTATGGTTTTTCACAATTTAATCAAAGACTATTTTCACTTAAAGAGACTTAATCCTTATGTTGATTGAAATTGCTATCGCGGATGCTTACGGTGCTGGTTTTGAATTTTGCAGCCAAGATAAGATTATTTCACAGAATAATTTAGAATTATACAGCAAACATGAGTTATACGATATTTTAGGCAAGTATACAGATGACACACAGATGTCGATTGCGATAGTGGAGTTTATATTATCAGGTCAAGAATGGACCAAAGAAAATATAGCTTCAAAATTTTTAGAATGCTTTAAAAGAGATGTGAGATTAGGATATTCAGAAGGTTTCTTTAATTTATTAAGTAAAGTTGAGTCTAGCAAAGAGTTACTTAAACTAATAATTCCAACAAGTGAAAGAAATGGGGCGGCAATGCGTTCAGTTCCAATTGGTTTTCTAAAAAATAAAGAAGATGTAATTGCTTTAGCAAAGTTACAAGCACAAATTACACATGATTCACCCATAGGAATTCAATCCAGCTGTGCTGTCGCTTTAGCTGCCCATTTTGGAACTTACCAAAAAGGTTCTATTAAGGACTTAGAGAGGTTTCTAAAATCAGAGCAATATGGAAACTGGGATTATAATTGGAAAGATAGAGTATCTTTAAATGCATATGATACGGTCAGTGCTGCATTAACATGTTTATTGCAACATAGTTGTTTAAGTGAGCTTCTAAAGTCATGTATTAATTTAGGTGGAGATACTGATAGCGTTGCAGCGATAGCTGTTGGTTTAGCTACATGTTTTATAGAATACAAAAAAGATTTACCTATTCAACTTTATAATAATTTAAATGAAGATAAATATGGAATATCTTTTTTACAAAATTTAGAGAAAAAGTTTTTTGTAGAAAATTTAATATAATCAAAAAATTATGGTGTTGTTTTTTGAAATTTAAAGTTGTCACTTCAAAAAATTAAATGCATTCTTTATTTAGTTTTTTGAAGATGAGATCGTTAATTTTATGATCTGATCCAAACTGCGATGTTTAAACTTACTTACTGGGGAATAATTTTAAACTTTTTAAAATATTAAGTATTTATTTGATGTGTACGGTAGATATAAACAATGAGTTTAGCTAGGTTGTAATAGATGATCTTTTCTAGGGTAAATATACTTTAGAAAGATAATATTCATTTTTTATAATAATCGAGATTTAATTTTTATATATTGGAGAGTATTATTGGATAAGCAATTTGTTATAGAAAAAATTAAAGAAGCATCGATAGAGGCTTTTAACACTGTACGACACAAGGAGCCTGAGATAAATTTTTGTGCTTATGGCTTATATTCTGATGCAGATGCAATCACAATCTGTCCAGCACAAAATAGCTGTATTCATTTAAATAAAATGATAGAAAATGATCCTGATGATAAAGAATATTATAGATGGAGTCCAAGTGAGTGGAGTCATGAATCTAAAGGTGGGGAGAGTTTTAAGGAGATTTCTCTGTACTTAAGAGCAAATGCTGAATTAATTAAGTCTTCGGATGAATACGATCAGTTTAAGTTCGATGTATATCAATCCTGCATATTGGCACTCAAAAGTTTGAAAGAAGAGGGCTTTTTTTCTGATATGGATAGGAGTGGTATCATAGTTTTTACTATTTCTGATGCGATAAATAGTAACGAGCGCGAATGGATAGAATTGTTAAATAATAATGATGTTTCACAGCAATTTAATGAGTGGATAAAGACGTTACAATAACTATATCCCTTTCTTCAGTTCTACGGCCGAATAATAGTGTATGTCTATCAAAACAATAGGTTAGTTTTACAATTGCTGAGAAGAATACTTTGTACTGCTTAGTGTAGGGGGTATCCCGATTCACTAAAACGATCACAGGTTAAATTGAAAAATATTAGGAATTTAACGGTAGAGCGTATTACTCCTTTTTTGGAATTAACAGAGTTCCTCTTAGAGAACTCTCAATTTTTTAGATTTTTACTGTAAAGTTTCAAATGATAACAGATTTGATTTTAGGAAATTTTATTATAATTAAATACAATTATGATAGATATTTTTCAGCTTTTTTGAGTCTTTCTTTTATTATTATTTAGGAGGAATGTTAGTGAGCTTAAATGATTATTCTGATGACAATGATTACTACACTCAAGGGTTTGAGAAAGAAGGAATTGTATCAATTTGGGCCGGGACACTGGGTGAGGATGTAGATTCTGATTTAGATATTTTACGAGATCTATGTGGGGTTGGATACTATAATCTTGATGATCAGGAAACTAATAATATCAAATTTAAGATAATGAATTTAAATAAATTACTTGAAGATTTATCTTATTCAAAATCTTTTATTAATGAGGTGACTGGTGCTGCTTTTGATAAAGGAATAGTAGATTGTAGGTGGGTTATTGCACAATATGATTTTGATTATAATCACTTTAAAGTTAAGAGGAAGATTGCAAAAGATCCTATTTTCATAGGTAGCTTTAAATATTCAGTAGAAAGTTGATATTTTACTATCAGAGATATATAAGGTGTGGTGTTAATAATGTTCCTTAGCAAATTTATATTAGAAGAATGAAATGATGATGAATGATGTTGCAAGTTCACTAGTTATTGAGATTACAAAAAAATTTATAACTCTCATGATGGATGTTGAACCACAGTGGGAAAAGCATACTTAAGGTTTTCCTGTAGTAGTTCAGCCGCAGAAATCAAAGCATCATTTGCGTCTGAGACTGGCGTAGAAATAATAGATGTCTTGAAGTATAAAGATTTCTTTCATCCTATGAATATGAAAGGTCAAGAATTACTAGCAGCCTTAGGTAAAATTAAAGGAGTATTTCTATTGGTGATAGATGCAAACTTTGACTATGAAATTAATTTTGAATACCAAGATATGAATCGTTGGAAAATTAGTAAATTAGCAGGTGGGACTGGAGTGCCTGAAGGCATCATATAGTTATAAAAAAATATTACCTTTAGCATCAACTAGTAGAAATTGACTATGATGGTACTTTGGAAGATGTTGATATCCATTTTATTGGTAATTAGTTTGATAGACCAATAAATAAACTTAATGTAATTCTTAGGAGTGAGTGGTCTGTTACACTAAGTTTTATTAGGAGGTATACCTCTTCTTAATGATAATGAAGAGGAGTTAAATAAAAGAATGAATAATTTAAAACTTAACTATTTAAAGTTATTCTAAATATATTTTTAAATAGTGGGTAATTTAAGATGTTTATACCTTTGAATTTTATTGTGTGAAGTTTGAATGAACTTATCAGGAAGCTCTTTGATAAATTTTTTAGCACATTAGCTAATATTAATTTTTTCAAAAGGTAAATAATTTTTGTTATTTTTAAAATTCCTTTTACATGGTACTAGGTACATACTTAACGTGCAATAAGTCTGACGAAAGTGAATGTAAGTTTTAGAGCCGGAAACACTTCTATGAAGGCGAGACTATAAGTATAATAAAATTTTAAAGTAAATCATAAAATTATGACTTTGTGGCGATTTTGTTCTGAGTATACACTATGAAGAAAATAGTAGCAGAATTAATTCTATTAAGTAATAAATCTATATATCCAAGAGTCTATTGTATTGATGAAAGGGGACATGAATATGAAGCCATAACCGTGACGCTTTGTGATGCTATATGGGAGTTACGTGGTAAACCTCTTTTGGAGTTAAAAGAGTTAATAAATAATTTTATTTTGGAAAAGTATTACCCAATTGATCAAGAGTTACCGGATATGTCAATTAATGATAAATTTATTTGGGTGAGATCACCATTGGTAAATAAAAGTGAGATTTGTATATCAAATGAGAATATCCCAGAGTATTCCATTGATGATGGATTACCTCAATATTTTAATTTCGAGCAGTTTAATACAGTATGTAATGTTGTAGAAGAGTTTGGAAATATAATAATTAAACATGGGAAAGAAAATTTACTTGGTATTAAAATTGAGATTGATTTTCCTTTTTTCAATGAATCGTAAGTGAAGTTATATGCATAAGTCCAATATCATTCGACAAAATCAAGAGAATAATATTTTAATTAGAAATGCTATTAAAAATCATAATTTGATTAATTTAAAAAAGATATTTAACGAATTTCCTAGTTTATATTTATAGATACACCATTTAGTAGCTGGCTTCATGTAGCTGCTAGTAGTGGTGCATTAGAAATAGTTAAATATCTAATTTCTGAAGGGTTGGACCCTAATAAAAAAGGGGGAACTTTTGGGGGCAATAGTTTAAATACAGCAGCATCAAGTGGACATATTGATATAGTAAAATACTTATTGTTGTTAAATGTTGAAATGGATACCACAGAACCAGAAAAAAATCCTTTATTTGGTGCCATAATGAAAGGAAGTTTACCGATCGCTGAAAAATTAATTTCTCACGGTATTGATTATAAAATGTCTTATACTGGCAATTATATGAATAAAATGGATGCTGAAGCATTTGCTTTAGAGCGTGGAGAAATAGAAATAGCAAACTATTTAAATTCCTTGAAATGAAAGTCTGATAACTTTAATAAGTATGGTATTCGATAGCTTATGTGTAACTTTGGGAGTTAAATAACTTATATGAATTTGAAGCATCTAGATTCAGATATAGATTTCGTAGTAACACCTGCAGCATTTTTAGGTGTTTTTGATATATATGATCGTGAGGAAACATGGGGGGCCTATTTAGACCAATTTGATCCGAATAATCCAAAAGAACTAGATGATTTGCTAGAGAAATACTTTTTTAATAACGGTAGAGTTTTGAGGTTTACAGTTGATCATAAAATTGAAATGATAAAAGTTCTTATTAATGCTTTAAATGATAAAAACTTTAACTTTGATGCATTATTAGTAAATGATGAAGATCCTTATGATACATTTTCTCTTCCATATACTTGGGAATTCAAGCGACCTAGATTCTATTTTGAAGAAGTTTATAAGTTAGCGTATAAATATTGGGGAAATGACCTTAAAGAAGCTGGTTTTAATATGCCTTGTTTAAATGATTTTTAACTTTTTCTATATGCTTTTAAAATAGACAGGATTTGTTAAATGCAGCAAGATAATTCTATATCTATTTGGGTGGGGAATTTAGATTCTTCTTATGACTTAGATAACTATGTCTTAAATCGATATTCATTAGATGGTGATTTTGAAGGATCTTTATTTACAGATAAATTCCAGATTGATTTTATTGATGAGGATTTTGTTGAGAAAAGTTTCTTTGAATTTACCAATAATTTAGAATTAGCTTTCAATGGGTTTTCCTACGATGAACAAATTTTGGAAGAACTAAAATTAAAAGATATAAAATTATTATTCCCCATTAATTGTATAATTCTAATTTATAATTTTGCATATAAATTAAATCACGAAAGTGTAGGGAAGGTTAAATTTTTAGGTACATTGCCTTATAAAAAACCATAATTTTTTATTTAATATAGATGCTATATTTTGAATTTTTATTAATTCAAAATCAAAATAGATATAGCGTGGTAATTAAAAGTTACTTTTGTATTTGCGCTGAGATATTAATTAATGGATATAAATGGAGTTTTAAAGTGGGAACTTTAAATGATAAAGTTTTTGGAGAGTTGTATAATAAGGAGCTACTTTGGTTGCGTCCATATGAAATAGAAATATTTCATACATTATATCTAATTGAATTAAATGTATATACATATGAAGATGATGGTAGTGATATCACTCAAAATCAAAGAGATACTTTTATAAATTTTGAGTTAAACAAAAAAAGTATTTTGGATGATGTTGAAAAAGAGATCCAAAAGTATTGTTATGAAAAATTTCAGATTACTGAATTGGAAAGTATAAAAAAAGTTATTTTGAAATATTTGAAAATTATACATACTGAAATAGGGGAGGATAGACAATTAGGATTTATTTTTGATTCTATATTTGATCCAGAGCTTGGTATAGGTGTCTTAGTTATAAATGAGCAAGTTGTTGAGGTAGGAGTGCAAGATATAGTGCTTTAATATAATTTGAGAAGTAATAGAGTTAAAATATAAAATAGTAGATGTGACAGCTAATAAAAGAGTCAAGAAATGGATGAATTAAAGATAATTGCTAAGGATATCCATAGTGCCATTAGAGATGGTAATAATGAGTTAGCTATAAAGTTATTAAAAGATCATAGGCATTTAGGAATTTTAAATTTTAAAACTCCTTTCGGTACTTGGTTGCATGATGCTGCTTTACATAATCGTAAAGATATTATTGTATACTTGGTGTCAGCAGGAGTTGATATTAATGAACAAGGTGGCCCCCTCCGTGGTAATGCTCTAAGTCAAGCAGTTAAAATGGAAAATATTGAAATTATTGAATATTTTTTGAATTTAAATATGGAGGTAATAACATCAGATTCTATAAAAAATCCTTTGTTTACTGCAATTTATCGTGGAAATCTTGATATTGTTAAAATTTTGATTAAGCATGGTGTAAATTATAGAGTGGCATATACTGGAGATTATGCAGAGAATCTTGATGCTGAGGCGTTCGCTTTAGAGCGAGGTGAAAGAGAAATAGCTAACTATTTGCACTCTTTGAAGAAACAAGATCATCTATTATAATGTAGCGTAAATTTTCTATATTTTTTTAAAATTTACTTGTTTTGAATACAAAATAAAATATCTAATTGTATCTTAGTTTATAATAATATTTAATATACATGGTTTTTATATTTTTAGGTAAAATTTTATTATGAAAAAATTTGATTACTATGGTGTGAGTTATGATAATGAAAAAGATATGATTTCAAAATTAAGTAAAATTTTGGGAATTGTATTTATACCTCATGATAGTTCCTTTTGGGGAGATTATTTTTTAGCAAAAATTGATGGTAATGGTAAGTGTAGACTTATTCAAAATTTTAATCCATGTGAAGATGATTGGAACTACCCGGATCATAAGCATGTTGAGTGGATTATGGAAATAAATGGAACACCTGAAATGGATAATATATTTAATAAATTGTTAAATGAAGCTGGATCTAATATTTTTTTATTATATCGATCAGAGGTAGAAGCTTTAAATTATATAAAAGAGTATGAATTTAAAGATGGTGATTTTAAATTGGTCAATGAGGTTTTTCATAAGAAAAAATAATTTTATTATTTTGATTTTAAAAAAAACATCAGCTCTAAATAATTTTTTATGATTTCTTCTATTATTCATATTTTATAATTTGTTGCTAGCTTATCTTTAATATTTTAAATGAAATAATTTTATATTTTAATTGATAGAGAAATGTAATGGATTGGACTCAGAAAATAGCAAGATTGGCTCTTGTGAAAAATTCTTTGTATGAGGCAGATACTAGGAAAATTTGGCCTTATTATTTACCTGAATTAGCTGCAACAATAGATGATATTATAAAAACTGAAATTATATTGGGTGAGGAAATTGATAAATTTTATAAGAGCTTTCTTTTATATGCAAATGGATGGAAAGGCTTTTATCAATATGTAGATTTATTTGGTCTGACAGATTTGATAGAAGGAGAAAAAAAGAAATATGCATTGGATTTATTAAATATAATCGATATTACATATCTTTCTAAAAAAGGCATTCGTAGAACTGATTTGATGCCAATAGCAGCTACTTTAATTGATAAAGATATTTTTTTAATAGGTAAACCTAATTCATCAATAGCTGGAGAAGTAATTTGGTATGCTGGGGAAGAAATTGAAATTTTTAAAAATTTTAATGAATTTTTTTTAGCAATGATTGAGTATAATATTGAAGAGGTTAATGATCTTAAAAGTGGATTTTTTTGATATTTGACCTAAATAATAAGACTATATATTGATGGAGAATAAACTATGAGTTTATCTAAGAGTTGGTCTGATTTTGGTTTAAAGGGATCTAAAAATTTAAATTTAGATGAAATTTTAAAGATTGAATCTATTTTGAATATTGAACTTCCTTTCTTGTATAAAAGTTTAGTTGAATATGCAAATCCTGCATATATTGAAGTTGGTTCTTTTTATTACGGTGATGATGAAACATCTATAAGTGATTTTTTCCCTCTAACTCAATCAAATGAGTATGGTTCATTTTTATGGTACGCACTTGATAATTCTATAATTCCTAAAGGTATTTTACCATTTGCAAGAGATGCTGGGGATTTCTTGATTTGTTTTGATTATCGAGAAACAAAAACATCGCCTAAAATAATTTTACTTGATAGCTTCTTGTCGGAAATATATCCAATTTCAAATAATTTTAAAGATTTTTTAGAGCTTTTACATGAGTGATTAATATATTAATAAATATTTTATTTACCTTTGTTATTGACTTTTGATATGCTAAAAAATCTTAAAATAAATATAAAATTTGAAATTATTGTAGATGTAATTAAACTTTAATTTCGAGAAAATAGAGAAATATTTAGTATGTTATTAAAGTATCCGAATAGCACTGTTAATTTTTCAGCAAGTCCAGCACATGCTTTGACTCCCTTTCAGGTGTATGATCGGGATGAATGGGAAAATTATTTATCCGAATATGATCCAAATGACTTTACTCAAATGAAACCCTTATTTAATGAGTATTTTTTTAAAGTAAAAAATAAAAAGTATAATGTTCATCATAAAGTAGTAGTTATGCTCTCATTAGAGAAAGCTTTACTGACTGAGAATTATAACTTCGCTGAATTATTAGAGTCTGATGATGAAACATGCTTTTATTTTCCTTATAATTGGAAAATTGAAAAACCTAGAGATTTTTTTAAGAGTATTTATGGTTTGATGTTTGAGAATTGGGGTAGTGAAGTAATTAATTCGGGATATAAAATTTTACCACCAAACCAAATATTATAAGCTTGGGGTAATTATAATATATTCCATTTGTACTGGGCTCTTTTGATTTTTTAGCTATTTTTTAACGTATTGTTAGGTGTGGGAAAGTATTACCATGAATGAATATTTTAAGACGTACACAGAATCGCATGATGGAATAGAAGGAACGTTCTATTGTGAAGTGGACAAAGGATTGATAATCCGTCATATTAGTGTTTTTGAAGGAATTTTTTATTGGGCAACTCCTAAAGAATATTTTCATGAACAATATGATTTTACAGATCAGCCAGAGTTTGGAGAGGCTGATGAGAGTGCAATTTCTATATCAAAAGCTGAGTTTGATGAGATATGGAATCATGCAGTAAGGCAGAATTTAAGTTAAATATCATCAATGGTGATCTTATTGATTTAGAAAAAATAGAAATTTTGATGTAATTATTCATGGATGTAATTGCTTTTGTACAATGGTTCCAGAACATGTAGTAGGTGATTTTTTTGAATTATAATGCGCATTTATAAAATAATATGATTATTACTCATATCGAATAATAATAACTTAAATTGATAATATTACTAGGAGTGAATTATAGTAATTCGCACTTCATTCTTGATGATACTAACTCGTCCTCTTTAACAAAGAGGTGTATTATTTTCATCGGTAGTATTTAAATAATCTTCTAACATGTCTATCAATATTTTACACTATACTAATCTCATGATTGTAAATTCAATTTATAAATTAAGTAAATATTCTTAGGGGATTACAAAAATGACATTAAAAGAAAAATTAGGTGAATTAGAAGATTCCCTTATGACACTAGCGCATTGTGCTCCAGATGACTATAACGAATGGCGACTTGAGTACTTTCCTACCCAAGAATCCATTCATGAAGAAGAAATAAAGGACTTAAGAGAATTGTGGTCTGAAATTAGATCAAAAATTAAAAAAGACCCAGTGAAAGCCAATTATGTTGAAATTAAACTTCAAGAAATGATTGATGCTTTTGATAAGGGTGAGAAGATTGAAGGGAGAAAAATTGCTAGAGAGCTGGCTGATTTGTACGATCTCACTAAATTGAAATAATATTTTAAGATGCTCTATGCATTTTATTAAGATGATATTTTACAATCGAAAGTAGCTTGGGAAATAGATTATATATATACCATTATTTAATTAAGGTAATTAATAAGATGTCTTTAAAAGAAAAATTAAGTGAATTTGATGACGCGATAGTAGCAGTCGCACTACATGCTCCGGATGACTATGCTGAGTGGCAGCTTGAATACTTTCCTACTCAAGCTGCAATTCATGAAGATACTATGAGTGATTTAAAAGAGCTATGGAATGAGATTAGATCACAAATTAAAAGAGATTTAGCTAAAGCCGAATATGTTGGAGTTAAACTTCAAGAAATGTTTGATGCTTATGATAAAGGAGATAAAGTGGAAGGAAAAAAATAGCTTGGGAGCTTGCAGATTTATACGATATTAATAAATTGAAATAATGTTTCAGAACTACTAGGTAAATTCACTTGATGAGAAATATTTATAAATGTTATTAAAAGATAAATTAATATGGATAGAAAATAAACTATTCATAATCTCAAATGATACTCAAGATAATCAGTTATCTGAAAGTGAAAAGAATGAGTGTGAAGGAATTTTTGTTAAAATAAAAAGATTGTGGAAGGAAATAGATTTTGAAATTAAAAAAGATAGTATAAAGATGCTAAGAATTGAAAGGAAAATTATTGAAATGATTGAGGCCTTTCATAAAGAGAATATTTTAAAAGCAAGGAAAATAGCTTGGGAAATAGCTCATATGTATAGCATTACTGAATTAAGGTAATTAATAAGATGTCTTTAAAAGAAAAATTAGGTGAATTAACTGATTCTCTTGTTACTGTAGCACATTGTGCTCCAGATGATTATGATGAGTGGCTTCTTGAGTACTTTCCTACTCAAGAAGCCATTCATGAAGAAGAAATAAAGGACCTAAGAGTATTGTGGTCTGAAATTAGACCAAAAATTAAAAAAGATCTGGTGAAAGCCGATTATGTTGAAATTAAAATTCAAGAAATGATTGATGCTTTTGATAACGGGGAGAAGATTGAAGGGCGAAAAATTGCTAGAGAACTTGCTGATTTATACGATATTACCAAGTTAAAATAATTTTTTTAGATATTTGATGTATTCCACCACGATGATATTTTAAAAAGAAAAAACTCATATGTATAGTATTACTGAATTAAGGTAATTAATAAGATGTCTTTAAAAGAAAAATTAGGTGAATTAGAAGATTCATTAGTCACAGTAGAGTACTGTGCTCCAGATGACTATGATGAATGGCTTCTTAAATACTTTCCTACTCAAGAAGCCATTCATGAAGAACGGATGAAAGATTTAAGACAGTTATGGTCTGAAATTAGACCGAAAATAAAAAAAGATCTTGTGAAAGCCGATTATGTTGGAGTTAAACTTCAAGAAATGATGGACGCTTTTGATAAGGGGGATAAGGACGATGGAAAAAAAATTGCTGGAGAGCTTGCCGATTTATACGATATTACTAAATTGAAATAATATTTTAAGATGCTCGATGTATTTAATGAAGATAATATTTTAAAAGCACTAAAAAGATGATACGTACAATATTTATGAATCTAGGTAGTTAGTAAAATGTCTTTAAGAGAAAAATTAGGTGAATTAACAGATTCTCTTGTTACTGTAGCACATTGTGCTCCAGATGATTATGATGATTGGCTTCTTAAATACTTTCCTACTCAAGAAGCTATTCACGAAGAACGAATTAAAGATGTAAGAGAGCTATGGTCTGAAATTAGACTAAAAATTAAAAAAGACCTAGTGAAAGCTGACTATGTGGGAGTTAAACTTCAAGAAATGATGGATGCTTTTGATAAAGGGGATAAGAGCGAAGGGCAAAAAATTGCTAGAGAGTTGGCCGATTTATACGATATTACTAAATTCAAATAAGTTTTAGAGTTACTAAGTAAATTCACTTAATGAGAGATATATGTAAATGTTATTAAAAGATAAATTAAAATGGATAGAAAATAAATTATCCTTAATCTCAAACAATACTCAAGATAATCAGTTATCTGAAAGTGAAAAGAATGAGTGGGAAGGTATTTTTGTTGAAATAAAAAGATTGTGGGAAGAAATAGTTTTTGAAGTTCAAAAAGACACTGTAAAGGCGTTACAAATTGAAAGAAAAACTATTGAAATGATTGATGCATTTCATCAAGATGATATTTTAAAAGCAAAAAAAATAGCTTGGGAAATAGCTCATATGTATACCATTACTGAATTGAAATGATTAATTCTTATAAGAGGGTATTTAATATTCATGGTTGTACAGAAAATTTATATTTTGGGATAAGATTTCATTATGGAAAAATATGATTATTATGGCGTGAGTTATGATAACGAAGAAAATATGATTTTAAAGTTGAGTGAAATTTTAGGAGTTGTATTTATACCTCATGATAGTTCTTTCTGGGGGGATTATTTTTTAGCAAAAATTGATGGTAAGGCAGAATGTAGGCTTTTTCAAAATTTTAATCCGTGTGAAGATGAGTGGAACTATCCAGATCATAAGCATGTTGAATGGATTTTGGAGGTAGAGGGAATATGTGAAATAGATAATATATTTAATAAATTGTTAAATGAAGCTAAATCTAATGTTTTTTTATTATATCTATCAGAGGTTGAAGCTTTAAATTATTCAAGAAGGTATGAATTTAAAGATGGTAATTTTAAGTTGATTAGTGAATTCTTTTTTAAGAAAAATTAATTTTTTGTCTAATTTATTTTAAATTATATATTTATTTAAGTAATAATTTTTACATTTAATTTAATGAGGATATCATTGAAATATATCTATGTTTAGGAAGGTGTTTTGATAAATCTTCAACTTTAAATGAAATTAATATATAGCTTTGATGGTAGGCTGATAGTGTTTTGAAGTCGAATACCAAAAAGATGGCCATTGGTGAATAACTTTATATGAAAATAAAGCTGGGGGATAAATTCTGAATTTATTATATCAATCAGAGCTTTTAAATATAATTGTCCAAGAAATTTCTTACGTTGCGCCCAGAAACTGGGAGCAAGTACTTTATTACACGGAGAGATTAGACGATCAAGATATTGGGATAAGGAATAAATCTACTGCCGAATGTTGGATTGGCAAAGAGAAGACACCTTATGATAATTCGAAAGGTCCCCCATTAAGAGCTTCTATGGAGCTCTTTGAAGCAATAAATAATTTATATAAAGAAGCTCACAACTGTGGAAATATATGGTGTGGTTTACTTTTGACTATTAATAAAAATGGTAAATATTCCTCTAAGTTTTATTATGAAGGTACACCTCTTCTTGATGGTGATGAAGAGGAATTAGATAAAAGAATAAATGATTTAAGACCTTAATTAATTAAATTTAGCCTAAATATCTTTTTTAAAATTTTGGCTACTTTATATTCTACAATTTAATTATTTTATGAAAATAAATAATATTTAGCTGCTCAAACCTACAGGAAGTCATATTCTGTACAGGTTTGGTTCAGGAATGGCCAAATAAATATGGCTTTTCCTATTTGGGGTGAATAGTGAAAGCAAAACAGGAAATATTCGATTTACTTAGTGTGCTTAAAGTGTTTGATGTCAACTATGTAAGCCATGAGGATTGTTTGAAACTGCATGGTTTGAATGTGAATCAGCCTGAAGATGTAGTTAAAGCTGTCAGAACCTTGCTTTTGCCAGAGTTTAATACATATCCTCCGGGCACACGACAACGACTAATAGCTTTACTCAGCGCGACAATTTTGGATTCCAGTGAGGATTTTAGTATACTTTTTGATCGAATTGAGCTGGCATTTGATAATGAGATTATTGATAAGCGTGTTTTTATGTCTGCTTTGTTGGTTGGGATTGAATCAGCCTCTTAACCTGCCATTTGGAATATCATGTCTACCGAGGTAGTGGACTTGATCTCAAAAATATCAAAATATTGAGATTAATCGAGTGGTCGATGTAATTCTAAATTCAAGAAAGAAGTAAAATGACTTCTTTCTTTAATGATTCGTCATAATTAATGAAGTTCATTATCTTCATCAATAGTATCTAAGTAAGCGCCCAAAAATCCTGTTAAGATTGAAGTAATTTATGATAATAATCCAATTCGTCCAAAAGGTTTTGTAACTAAATATCAGAAAGCAGATGGTACGTGGATTAGAGTTCAATTTGAAAATAGAGCAGGGGGATAAAATGGATTTTTTTAAAAAAGGTGAGTTGGTTAATATCATTGTGAATGAAATTATTTATGTAGCTCCAGCCAATTGGTCAAAGATTGTATATTATACAGAGAGGCTTCGAGATGAAAAAATTGGATTAAGAAATAAAAATATTGCAAGATGCTGGTTAGGTAGTGAAAAAATACCTTATAATAATTCTAAGGGACCACCTTTAAAGTCCTCAGTAGAATTATTTGATGCGGTAGATGAATTATTTGTTGATTCGGAAAAAAATAAAGAAATATGGAGTGGTTTTGGCGTAGTTATTAATCAAAATGGTAAATATATAACTCATTTTTATTATGAAGATACACCACTTTTAGATAATAAAGATGAGGAATATAGAGCAAGATTGGATACTTTAACTGAAATGATTTAATTTTCTATTTTACTGTAAAAGTATACCTCTTTTTATTAATGATTGTGCAGAGGTGTTAGATAAAAGAAAGGGCGATTTAAATCTTAGTTAATTAAATTTAGTTTAAATATCTTTTTAAAGATTTTAGGATTTTTTATATGCAAAAAATAAGTATTTTTAAATAAATAATATTTTAATGTTCTATAAAATTTTACTTCTCATTAACTCAATTCATTAACTATTTCTATTTAAAAAAAACATGGCACTAAGTCATTAAAACTTAATGCCATAATTTTAAGTAAAAATAATATGCTCTTTACTTAATCTTTTTAAATATAAAGTCATTAATCTTATGACCTGACTCAATACCACGGCGTTCAAACTTAGTCACTGGACGCCAGTCTGGACGTGGGTAGCTATTGCCTTTACCGGCCAAGTTTTCAAGATCTGGACGGTTATCTAAAACATCCAGCATCCATTCAGCATACGGTTCCCAATCTGTTGCAGCATGGAACGTGCCGCCAAGCTCAAGCTTTTGTTCAACCAATGGCATACGCTCATGAGCAACAAAACGGCGTTTAAAATGACGTTTCTTTTGCCAAGGGTCTGGGAAGTAAAGCTGAACACAGTTAATGCTGTTGTCTGGCATTTCACGTAGAACCTGAATTGCATCTGCATCAAGTACACGTAAGTTTTTAACTTCTGCTATACCTGCTTCATATAGGCATTGAGCAATACCAGGTACATGGACTTCAATACCCACATAGTTGCGTTCAGGGTTTGCTTTTGCCATAAGTACTAATGAACGACCCATACCAAAACCGATTTCAACAGTTAATGGACGCTCTGGGTGTTCGAAGTGTTGACGTAAGTCGCCAACAGGATATTCCAAAATTAAATCGCGATGTTGTTCTAATGCCGTGCGTTGAGACGTATTAAGTGGTGCTGAGCGACGCATAAACGTCACAATTTCACGGTGTTCAGGCAAATTGTCTAAGTCTGCAATTTGCGTTTCTAACTGATCGATCGACATAACCTTGGCAATATTGAAATTCAAATGCGGTATTTTAAGTCTTCAGGTGACCAAGTCAAATGTTTCGGTGTTTTTCTTCATGTAGATGTCATGATCAATATTTACTCTAAGAGACTAATTAAAACTCATATGAACACTTTTACTCATGAAAACTTTTCAATTAAGAACACTTTCGGTCTTTTTAAGTGCATTAGGTGCATTTTCATATAGCTCAGTTGCTCAAGCGCAGCTCATGTTTAGTCAATATGTGGATGGCAGCAGCAATAAAAAGGGGTTGGAAATTTATAATCCAGACGGCGCTACCGTTAATTTAGCCGATTATGAGATTCAACAATTTAATAATGGTGGTACAGCAAAGACAGTGGCTTTTCGTTTGCAAGGCACACTCGCGAGTAAGCAGAAGTTTTTAGTGGGCCGTTCAGAGTTGCAAACTGAGCTTGGAAGTAAAGTTAATCAGGTGGTAGCACTATCTTTTAATGGAGATGATGCAGTTGTGCTTGTGTACAAAGGAACGCCCGTAGACCGTTTTGGCCGTATTGGTGAACGCCCAGCAGCGGGATGGGGGACGGCAGTTTCAAGCTTGGGAAATAGTTTTAAGCGTATTGAAACAGAAAACCCAGCTTTAAGTGTGGATGCAACCGCAGCATTTGATTTGGATCATTCATGGTCGGCTTGGACAAACCGAAATGACTTTTCAAATTTATCTGGTTCTACAACTCAGCCTCCTGTTGAAACAGTAAGTTGCTCAAGCTCAGATACAGCTATTGCTGACTTAGCAGCAGCAACTCAAGACCAGACTTATACTGTGCGTGGTGTGATTACAGCTGACTATCGTTATGCTAATGGTTTCTCAGGTTTTTATGTTCAGACGCCAGATACGAAAGCACGTGCAAATGTCAGCAATGCTATTTTTGTTTATATTCCAAATAGCAGTGCGGTAAAAGGTGGGCAAGTTGGCGATGAAGTTATTTTACGTGGCCGTTTAACAAGCTATCAAAATCAGCTACAAATAAATCAATTACAACAAGATATTCAAACCTGTAATAGCAATATGGCAAATCAGGTTCAGCCAATTAGTCTTGAACTCCCGTTTGCTAGTTTAACGGGTGGCTCAATTAATTCACCGCAGCGTTATCAAGGGATGTTGATCAAACTACCTCAGACTTTAACTGTGAGCGAGAACTACAATTACGGTCGTTATGGTGAATTATCGCTGAGTTTAGGCCGTTTATATATTCCAACTAACTTATATCCAGCGTTATCTCCTGAAGCTAAAGCTCTAGCTCAGAAAAACTTACTATCAAAAATTATTTTTGATGATGGCTATAATAACCAAAACCGTACACCTTGGTTACCAAGCAATTTTAGTGCTGCCAATACGCTACGTTCAGGTTATCAACTTAAAAATGCTGAAGGTATTTTAGAATATCGTTTTAACGGTTGGCGTGTGCAACCTGTGCTTGGACGTAATCAGCCTGAAGTGATTACTCAAACAAACCCGCGTCAAAGTGTCCTTACCAAAAATGCTAATCACATTCGTGTAGCTTCATTTAACGTTTTGAACTATGACAATGGCGCAACGGGTTTCCCAACGGAGCGCGGTGCGACAACACAGGCTGAGTTTGATAAACAGCATCGTAAAATTGTGAGTGCTCTCAAAGCAATTGATGCCGATGTGTACGGTTTAATGGAAATTGCGAACAATGGTTATGGGCCGAACAGTGCTATTGCCAATTTGACCAAAGCTCTAGGTAGCGACTGGAAGTACGTTGTTCCTGAAAACTTAGACCGTTTAGGTGGTGATGCAATCGCAGTTGCTATTATCTATAACAGTAAACGTGTTAAGCCTCTAAATAAACCTGTTGTGCTTGATTTAGGCGACAAGAACCGAACAACTTTGGCGCAAAGTTTCCAAGCCGTTCGTGGTAATAAAACGTTTACTGTTATTCCAAACCACTTGAAATCGAAAAGCTGTAGCGGAGTTGATGCTAGTTCTACTGATGCAGACCAAAAAGATGGTCAAGGCTGTTGGAACCCAACCCGTGTAAAAGCAGTTGATCAAATTGTGCAGTGGTTAGCGAAAAATCCAACTCAAGTGCCTAAGCAAAATGCTTTACTTGTAGGGGATATGAACAGCTATGCAAAAGAAGAACCAATTTTGTCATTTGAAAAAGCGAATTATAAAGTTTTACTTAATGACACTAAGGTCGGTCAGGGCACTCAAGCGTATAGCTATGTTTTTGGTGTTGCAAGTGATGCCAACGGTAATGGGGGAGCAGGTAACCTAGATCATGCAATTGCTGATGCTTCTTTATATCCAAAAGTAGTGCGTACTTTTGCTTGGCATATCAATGCAGATGAGCCAACGGCTTTAGACTATAACGAAGAATATAAAACAGATGAGCAAAAGGCGTTGTTCTATGGTGAAGATGCTTATCGCTCTTCGGATCATGACCCTGTAATTGTAGATTTGGATTTAAATGGAAAAGACTCAAGTCATCCTGATGACGATAAGAAAAATGGTATTTTTGATTTCTTATCTGAATTAATGAATTGGCTTAGCCAACTTTTTAAGCGTAATTAACGGAAAAATTGCGTGACGCAAATGTATTTTATCATATTTTAAACAATCGTCACGCAAGACAACTTGCAAGGAATAACTTTTTGAAGAATATTAGATGGTGTAAGTATTTTATAAATTTACGCTTTTTTACAATTAAAGAATTGGGCAAACCTTGCAGGTTTTCTAGAAGCAATTTAAAACGTTAATATGAGATAACAAGGATCAGATATGAAATTATATTATTCGCCAGGCGCATGTTCTTTAGCTGCACATATTATTTTAAATGAAATTAATGTTGATTTTGACTTAGAACGAGTAGATTTAAAAACACATAAAACAGAAAAAGGCGCGGATTATTACGAAATCAATCCAAAAGGATATGTACCAGCTTTAGAAATTAACCCAGGATTAATGTTAACTGAAAATGTTGCGATTTTACCGTTTCTTGCTCAGCATGACCCTAAACAAGATTTGATTCCGCCGTCAGGGATGGGCCGTGCGAAAGTATTGGAGTGGTTGGGGTATTTGAACTCTGAATTACATGATGCGTATGCAGTCTTCTTTGGTGCGCCGTTAACAAGTGATGAAAAAACCAAAGCTTATGCAGAAATTGATCGTCTTTTAAAATATATCGATAACTATTTGTCTGAATCTGATTATGATTATTTGGTAAATGATAATTTTGGCCCAGCAGATGCTTATCTATTTGTTTTAACAAATTGGTCAAACTCAATTGAGCATGATTTAACTCCGTATAAACACATTATTGCACTACGTAATAAAGTTGCAGAACGTCAATCTGTACAAATTGCGATGCGTGATGAAGGCCTAATCTCATAATCATTTTTAGGCTTCAAAAAAAGCCCCTGTATAAACAGGGGCTTTTTTATTTCTAGAGATTAGTGTTGAGCATCTTTTTTTACTTCAGCAGCAGTATTTTCAACAGCTTGAGCTGTATCAGCAGTTGCTTTACGAGCAGTCGCTTCAGTTTTTGCAGCAGCGTCAGCAGTTGCATCCGCAGCATGGTCAGTTGCAGCATCGATTTTTGCAGAAGCATTATCAGTTGCAGTTGCAATATCGCTTGCAGCTTCGTTACCTGCAGATTTAATATCTGCAGTTGCTTGTTGAGCTGCATTTTCTAAATGTTCACCCGTTGTCGCGCCTGTTTCTGGAGCTTTATCTTTATTACATCCAACAAGGGCAACGGTCGCAGCAAGACCTAAAGCAACAAGTAATTTATTCATTGTGTTTTTCCTTCTAATTCATGGCATCCAAAATTATGGATGTCTAAAATATAAACATAAACTAACTGATTAATAAAGATCGAAAATTGTTAAAGAGTTGTAACTCTAATATTAAAAAAGCCTAGCATTTTGTAATGCTAGGCTTGGGTTAAAACGTATTGGTTTGACTGAATTTTACTGTCCAGAACGGATGATGTAATCAAACGCAGAGAGTGATGCTTTAGCGCCTTCACCTGTGGCAATAATGATTTGCTTGTAAGGCACAGTCGTACAGTCACCCGCAGCAAACACACCTTGCACGTTGGTTTCGTTGCGGTCATTCACAATGATTTCGCCACGGTTGGTTAACTCAACTTCACTGTCTTTTAAGAAGTCAGTGTTTGGGAGTAAACCAATCTGTACAAAGATCCCTGCAAGTTCTACTACATGCTCTTCATTAGTGGCACGGTCTTTATATTTAAGACCAGTCACTTGTGAACCATCACCTAATACTTCTGTACTTAAGGCATTCATAATCACAGTTGTGTTTGGCAAGCTATGCAATTTGTTTTGCAACACTTGGTCTGCACGAAGTTTTGTATCGAACTCAACCAGAGTCACATGCTCAACAATCCCTGCAAGGTCAATTGCAGCTTCAACACCTGAGTTACCACCACCAATCACCGCAACACGTTTGCCTTTGAATAACGGACCATCACAGTGTGGGCAGTATGCGACACCACGGGTACGGTATTCTTGTTCACCCGGTACATTCATCTCTCTCCAGCGTGCACCTGTTGAAAGGATCACTGTTTTCGATTCAAGTTTCGCACCGTTTTCAAGTTCAACCGCAACCAAGCCATTTTCAGTTTGGTTGGCACCCGTGATTTTGCTAACACGTTGCAGGTTCATGATATCAACATCATATTCACGAACATGTGATTCCATCTCGGCAGCAAACTTAGGACCTTGCGTTTTTTGCACAGACGTGAAGTTTTCAATGTCCATGGTATCCATGACCTGACCACCAAAACGTTCAGCCACGATACCGGTGTTAATACCTTTACGTGCAGCATAGATCGCAGCTGTTGCACCCGCAGGGCCACCACCAATGACCAGCACATCAAAAGCATCTTTGGCATTAAGGGCTGCTGCATCTTTTTCAGCAGAGTTGGTGTCAAGTTTCGCCACAATTTCTTCAAGGGTCATACGACCTTGACCAATGTGTTCATTGTCTTGGAATACCATCGGTACAGCCATAATTTTGCGTTGTTCCACTTCGTCTTGGAAGAATGAACCGTCAATCATGGTTGCTGTAGTGTTCGGGTTATAAATCGCAATCAGGTTAAGTGCCTGTACTACGTCCGGACAGTTATGACAGCTTAATGATACAAACACATCAAAGTTTGCTTTGAGGTTTAAGCCTTTAATCTGGTTAAGCACTTCATTTGACACTTTAGGTGCATAACCAGAAACCTGTAACAGTGCCAAGATCAAAGACGTAAACTCATGGCCCATTGGTAAGCCAGCAAAGAACACACGAGGTTGTTCACCTGCTTTAGCCACACCAAAGCTTGGACGACGTGTATTGTTGCCATCAAAACGGGCAGTGACTTGGTCAGATAGTTCAGCGATTTCGGTTACCAGTTCTTTAATTTGAGCCGCTTTATCTGATTCATCCAAAGCAGCAACTAATTCGATTGGACTTTCTAAACGTTCTAAATAAGCTTTTAATTGAGTTTTAATGTTTTGATCTAACATCTGTTTTTACTCCAATGCATCCAAATTCTTTCAATAGATGCATAGTACGTTAAAACACAAAATAGGTAAAACAGTATGTTTTTATATATTCAATCGGTTTTTTGAATTATTAAAAACATTCATAAATAAGATCAATAATTTATCTCTAAAATATTCTTTTTTATCTTTTATAAGGTTTTAAAGTGAAAGTATTTAGAAATTTATATATGTTATATGGCTGTAAAGATTTTATGTCATAACATTAAAAGGTACTTTCATGTCATTGCAACGCGGCATTTATCAGCATTATAAAGGTAATCTCTATCAAGTTTTTTCTGTGGCAAAACACAGTGAGACTGAAGAAGAGTTAGTCGTTTATCAGTGTCTTTATGGTGACTATTCAACTTGGGTACGTCCTCTTGATATGTTTACTGAAACGGTTCAAATGGCTGATGGAAGTATCGTGCCGCGCTTTAAGTTAATTCAAAGTACTTAACTCAAACGGCTGTCATATAAAATAACGATTTTAAAGGATGAATATATGCCAAATACTTTTTTCTTACAAAGAGTTGCCGATTTATATGACACCTTTAAACGACATGATGCCCAGCAAGCAGATCGTTTGCTGCGGTATCGCAATATTGAGGCTGAGTCTGCAAAACTGCTATCGCAATTTATTCGAATGCAGCAAGCCAAATCAATTTTAGAAATCGGGACTTCAACAGGTTACTCTACTTTATGGCTTGCTGAGGCGGCACAATCAACTCACGGTAAAGTAACCACGCTTGAAATTGATGCCAATCGTAGTCATGAGGCAAAACGCCATACGACTGAACTCGCATTAGATGAATTGGTTGATTTTTGGATAGGAGATGCAGCCGACTATTTAAAAGAAGCTCAGGAAACTTTCGATTTTATTTTGTTAGATGCTGAGCGTCCTGCTTATGAGAATTATTGGCCAGATTTAAAACGTTTAATGAAGCCAAAAGGTGGCGTACTCATTATTGATAATGTCATTTCACATGCGGCTGAAGTCAGTTCATTCTTAGCTTTAATTAAAAAAGATGAAAATTTTATGAGCAGTATTTTACCCGTAGGTGCTGGTTTATGTATTGTAGTGGCAAGGTAAACCATTTGAAAATATCATTTATTCATTCATAAAGGTCTGTTCAAAGCAGGCCTTATTTTATTAGGTTATGAAGCATTCACTAAAGATAGGCGAGTAAAGTGTAAGTCGAATTCTAAATATTTATGTACAAAAGCAGCTTTGTCTGTTGATCGTAATAAGTTGTCATAAATAAATTCTGGTACAGGATGATAAAGTTCGCCTGAACCATCGCTATAAAATATTTTTAGATGACGTGAAGTTGCATTGTATTTCCATGAAGTGACTGCCACAGTATTCGCCATAAATTTTTCCCCTTTTATTTCATATGACTTAAGCTCAAAAAAACATCGGTTATTTATTCGACATTACTCAAACTTCATGTAATGGGGAAGGGCAGAATTGTAAAACTATCAGTAGAAAATGTGATGTGCTTATTCAAAACAAAAGAACCATCCGATGAGGGATGGTTCTTTGAGTTTTTAAAATCTAATAAGAGATTAGATTTTACCAACTAGGTCGATAGATGGAGCAAGAGTAGCTTCGCCTTCTTTCCATTTAGCTGGGCAAACTTCACCTGGGTGAGCGTGTACGTATTGAGCAGCTTTTACTTTACGAAGAAGTTCAGATGCGTCACGACCGATACCACCAGCGTTGAGTTCAACGATTTGGATTTTACCTTCTGGATCGATAACGAAAGTACCACGATCAGCTAAACCTTCAGATTCGATAAGAACGTCGAAGTTTTTAGAAAGAGTCCAAGTTGGGTCACCAACTAATGGATATTGGATTTTTTTGATTTCTTCAGAAGTGTCGTGCCAAGCTTTGTGTGTGAAGTGTGTATCAGTAGATACAGCATAAATTTCAACACCAAGTTTTTGGAATTCAGCGTAGTTATCAGCTAAGTCACCAAGTTCAGTTGGACAAACGAAAGTGAAGTCAGCTGGATAGAAGAATACAACAGACCACTTACCTTTAAGGTTAGTTTCGTTAACTTCAACAAATTGGCCGTTGTGGTAAGCAGTTGCTTGGAATGGTTTAACTTCAGTATTAATCAAGCTCATCATTGTCTCCATGATTGAGGTTTATATTTAAACTTGTTTACGAGATCTAGAATAAATAAAAATTCTTTATTGGGGAAATAGTATTTTTACATGACTAAAATCGGAAAATTGAATAAGTGATAAATTTACGATTTTTAAGTCCCCAAACACTGTATTCGATTTGACTGCAAAAACATGTAAATCAAATGACAGTTATCGTAAAAGAAACTTGCCTAACAACATGAAGTCTACTTAACCAAAATTCAAGGGTAAAATTTTAAAAAATTAAAAATATATAAAAAACCAAGTGTTTTACCTGAAGGGCATTAGAGCGTAAAATAGAGGATTGTTGTATTTTTAGGAAAATTTGTCTGTGCAGAATGATTTAAATATTGATCAGTGGGTAATGGCAAGAGATCGTTACCGTTTAAATCGTTTACGTAAAGATAAAAAAGCCAATACAGCAGAGATCGAAAAACTATTTGAACAATCTAATGCCAAAGTAAGACAGCGATTTGAACGTCTTCCTAAAATTAAACTCAATCAGGATTTACCTGTTTCTCAATATGCTGACCGTTTAATTGAAGCGATTCAAAAGCATCAGGTCATTATTGTGGCGGGTGAAACCGGTTCAGGTAAAACCACTCAGCTTCCTCAAATTGCAATGTTAGCAGGCCGTGGCTTAACAGGTATGATTGGCCATACCCAGCCACGTCGTTTAGCTGCACGTAGTGTGTCTCAGCGTATTGCAGAAGAAGTCGGCGAAAAGCTCGGCGAGTCTATTGGTTTTAAAATCCGTTTTAATGAACAAGGTTCGCAAGATTCAATTGTACGGTTAATGACCGACGGTATTTTGCTTGCTGAATTAGGCAATGACCGCTATTTGTCTAAATATGACACGATCATTATTGATGAGGCGCATGAACGCTCACTCAATATCGATTTTATTATGGGTTATTTAAAGCAATTACTGCCAAAACGCCCAGATCTCAAAGTTATCGTGACTTCGGCAACTTTAGATGTAAATCGTTTTAGTAATTACTTTAATGATGCGCCTATTTTTGAAGTGGAAGGGCGTAGTTATCCGGTCGAAGTACTTTATCGTCCAATTTCAGAGATGAATATTGGCGGAAGTGATGACGATGAGTTTGATGATTTTGAAGAAAACTTACCTCGAGCAGTCGTACAAGCGGTTGAAGAATGTTTTGCTGATGCGGAAGCAAAAGGTCACCCCGAACATGCCGATATTTTAATTTTCTCAAGTACAGAACAAGAAATTCGTGAGTTGCAGGAAACCTTACAAAAGTATGGGCCTAAACATACCGAAATTTTACCTTTGTATGCGCGCTTAGCTGTTTCTGAACAACAAAAGATTTTTAGTCCGGGTGGAAAGGGGCGTCGTATTATTATTGCGACGAACGTAGCCGAGACTGCTCTTACAGTTCCAAATATTCGTTATGTGATTGATAGCGGTTTTGCCCGTATTTCTCGTTATAACTACCGCTCACGTGTGCAACGTTTACCAATTGAAGCAATTTCTCAAGCTGCTGCCAATCAGCGTAAAGGGCGTTGTGGTCGTATTGCTGCGGGCGTGTGTATTCGTTTATATAGCGAAGAAGATTTCCTAAGCCGTCCTGAGTTTACCGAACCTGAAATTAAACGGACTAACTTAGCGTCCGTCATTTTGCAAATGCACAGTTTAGGTTTAGGTGAGTTAGAAAACTTTGATTTTATTGAGCCACCAGATTTCCGTCTTGTAAATGATGGTCGTAAGTTACTGATTGAGTTAGGTGCACTCAACGAGAAAAAAAATGAGCTGACTAAAGTCGGGCAAATGATGGCACGTATGCCGATTGACCCACGACTCGCTCGTATGATTGTGGGCGGTGCTCATTTTGGCGTACTTAAAGAAATTTTAATTGTGGTGAGTGCTTTAGCTGTTCAGGACCCGCGTGAGCGCCCAGCCGATAAACAAATGCAGGCTGACCAAAAGCATGCATTATTCAAAGAAGCCGATTCAGATTTTCTGTTTTATTTGAAACTTTGGGATACTTTAAATCCTAAAGGTGAAGCAGGGATGTCTGAAAATAAACGACGTCAATTTGCTAAGCAGAATTTTTTAAGTTGGTTACGTTTACGTGAGTGGAAGCAGACACACCAGCAATTAGTTGAGTTAGCAGAAGGTTTAAAACTCAGCTTTAATGAAAAAGCTGCGAACTATGAAAACTTGCACCGTGCATTGCTGACAGGTTTATTATCTTTTATTGCCAATAAAACTGATGAACGCAATACCTTTATGGCGGTGCGTCAGCAAAAGGCTAAAGTTTTTCCTGCAAGTACTTTGCACAAAACCAATACCTCTTGGGTGATGGCTTTTGAGATGGTCGAGACCTCTCAAGTGTACTTACGGACTTTAGCCAAAATTGACCCTGAATGGATTTTGCTTGCTGCACGTGACTTATTGAAATATCACTATTTCGAGCCGCATTGGTCTAAGAAAGCTGGGATCGTAAATGCATATGCACAAATTTCTCTGTTTGGTTTAATTATTGAACCAAAACGTTTAATTAATTTTGAGAAAGTTGATCAACCTGCTGCTCATGAGATTTTCTTACGCGATGCATTAACCACCGGTAATTTGGGAACGATCCCACCATTTTTAAAACATAACTTACTTAAACTTGAAGAAGTAGAGCGAGTTGAAGATAAATTGCGTCGCCGTGATTTAGTGGTCGATGAAGAAACGATTTATCAGTTTTATGCCTCTAAGATTCCCGAAGAAATCGCAAGCCGTCGTAGTTTTGAAGATTGGCGGGCGACGGTAGAAGCAAATCATCCGCGTTATTTATTTGTTGAAGATGATGCACTTTGGCTCAATGACCGACCAACAACGCAGCAATTCCCAGATCATCTACACAATGGTCAGCTACGTTTAGCAACAACATATCATTTTGACCCGAGCCATGATGAAGATGGTGCAACTGTTCAAATTCCTGTACAGGCATTGCCTCAAGTTGATGAAAATATCTGGTCATGGGGAATTCCGGGTTGGCGCCAAGATTTAATTGAGGCATTACTTAAAGCTTTACCAAAAGACAAGCGTCGTAATGTGGTGCCAATTCCTGATACTGCTCGTAAACTTATGCAAGGCATCGATGCTGTACATTTACGTGAACATATTTTTAGTTATTTAGCTTTTGCCTTACGGGGTGAGCAAATTACTGACAAAGATTTCTCGTTTGAACGTATTGATCCATATTTGGTGCCTTTCATTAAGGTTATTGATGAAAAAGGTAAGTTGATTGCAAAAGGCCGTGATTTACCTGAATTAAAAGCACGTTGCCGCGTAGAAACGCATCGTCCAGTGAAACAGCAAAAAGGTGAGTTTAAAAACTTCCCTGAGAATTTTACTTTTGAGGCTTCTCATAAAGTCACGGGTGTTGTTGTGAAACAATATCAGGCTTTGGTACCTACCAAAGCTTTTGCTGAAATTGAAGCTAAAGATGACTCAGGCGTTGTTATTCAGACTTTTAATGATCAGGCCGAAGCCATTAAGCAGCATCGTGAAGGGATTATCCGTCTGGTCCATATGCAGCTTGGCGATTTGGTTCGCCAGTTGAAAAAGCAGATTTCAAAACCACTTGCTTTGGCATATTCACCTTTGGGTGATAAAGCTAAGCTTGAGCAGATGTTGGTTTATGCAACGTTGCAGATGGCAATTACGACTTTGCCAATTAACGCTGATGAATTTAATAAGCTGCTAGATCAGGTCAAAAAGCAATTTTTGAGTTATGGTCAGCAAGCACTTGAGCAATTAAGTGATATTTATATTCAGTGGCAGCAAATTCGCCGTCAGTTATTAGTGCTCGACCGAGATATATTTGGCCGTAGTGTTGATGATATTGAAGATCAGCTAGATTTAATGTCCCTTGGCAATTTTGTTTATTGCCAACCAGTCGATCTTTGGCAGGAATATCCGCGATATTTAAAAGCGCTGCTATTGCGTTTAGACCGATTGCCCAATAATCTACAGCGAGATCATGCAGCAATTGACGATGTCGATCCATGGATGGACAAGGTATTTAAGTTCAAAAACAATCCCAAAATCAAAGAATTGTATTTGATGTTGGAAGAATTCCGCATTTCTTTATTTTCTCAACCGATGAAAACCAAGATGCCTATTTCGCCAACTCGACTGCAAAAGTTATGGGATCGTTTGGGAATCAGTTAAGATAGATCGGGGTCTGTTTATGTTGTTGTTTAGCCTACAACGCAATTTATAAATGAAAGATTAACAGACCCTATTCATTTTTTTAGGAGTTTTACATGGGCATTCGTATCACAGGTACTGGGTTATTTCACCCAACAGAAATCATTTCTAATGAAGAACTGGCCGACAGTTTAAATGCTTATGTGGAACAATATAACCAAGAGAATGCAGAGAAAATTGCAGCAGGTGAACTCGAAGAATTACGTGGTTCAAGCGCTGAATTTATTGAAAAAGCGTCTGGTATTAAGCGCCGTTACGTGATTGAGAAATCAGGTATTCTTGATCCAAATCGTTTACGTCCTCGTTTGTCTGAACGTTCAAATGACGAGTTGTCACTTCAAGCAGAGTGGGGCGTGATTGCTGCGAAACAGGCAATGGAAAATGCAGGCGTAACTGCTGAAGATATTGATGTTGTAATTTTGGCATGTTCAAACATGCAGCGTGCTTATCCGGCGGTAGCGATTGAAATCCAGTCGGCACTTGGTATTCAAGGTTATGCCTACGACATGAATGTTGCTTGTTCAGCTGCCACTTTTGGTTTGAAACAAGCAGCAGATGCAATTCGTTCAGGCGCTCGCCGTGTTTTATTGGTGAATGTCGAAATTACATCGGGTCATCTAGACTATCGTAACCGTGATTGCCACTTCATTTTTGGTGATGTTGCGACTGCTTCTATTATTGAAGAAACGACTACTAAAACTGGTTTTGAAATTTTAGATATTCATTTATTTACTCAATTTTCAAACAACATTCGAAATAACTTCGGTTTCTTAAACCGTAGTGAAGATGCGGTAGTTGACGACAAGTTATTCCGTCAAGATGGCCGCAAAGTCTTTAAAGATGTTTGTCCATTGGTGGCAAAAATCATTAATGCACAGTTGGAAAAAATGCAGTTAACTGCAAACGATATTAAGCGTTTCTGGTTACACCAAGCCAATGCCAATATGAACGAGCTCATCTTGAAATATGTGGCTGGTAAAGAGGCAGATCTAAGCCGTGCCCCAATTATTCTAGATGAATTTGCTAATACCTCTTCAGCAGGCGTTATTATTGCTTTACATCGTACAGGCCATGAAGTAGATAATGGTGAGTATGGCGTGATTTCATCTTTCGGCGCTGGTTATTCAGTAGGTTCGATTGTTGTACAAAAGCATGTTGCTTAAGTGGCAAAGTTAATTAAAAACGCTCGTAAGAGCGTTTTTTTATGGGTCGAAAATAATAAAGCGGACCAAAATTGGCCCGCTTTAATTGAATCAAAAGTTATTAAAACTTTTTGGTGTAGTTTACAAATAAGCGGTCTTCACCAAAGTCATTGCCATGTTTAACGTTATAATCAATGCGAATATATTGAAGAGCGACGCCTTTTAAGAGGGGCTGCTGAAATGCGTAGTTTAAAATCACATTTGACTCGGTTTCGTGGTTCTTTTCACCATTGGCGGCTTTAAAGTCATGACCATACACATATTTCACCATCGCGTTTAGGCCTGGCACATAATCTTTAAAATCGTAGCCATACATCACATGATAAGACTTTTCGTCTTCTTTAAAGAAACCAGTAGCGTTCCAGTTAATGAAATATGTCTCTGGTAAGAAACCGTCCGGTAACGGGTAAGCCGATTCACCGATAATCTGTTGGTAACCTAAACCAAAGGTATGGTTTTTTACTTTGAGTGTTTCTAGTACTCCAATGTTTTGTGCATCAATATCAAAAGTATTTCCATCATCTTTTGCATTGAAGTATTTAAACTTAGAAGTAAGCGCAAAATTAGGTTGTTTCCAATTATGCTCAAGTCCTACATAGTGTTTATTGTAGAGATCTTCCAAATTACCAAAGTAATATTCACCCTTTAAAGACGGCGTAAATTGATAGCGCAGGTCAATATAATTTAAGCCATCAGATTCTTTGGTAATGCCATTTGAAGTGAACGAAAACTTTTTAAAATCTTCTTCATTTCGTGGAGAGACTTTTTCCACTCGGCCAATTTCTGCATAAAGCTGATCTGAAAGTTGTGATTTAAGATTGGTTCCCCAATAAGAGGCAAGTAATTGTCGGCTCGCATCTACAGCCGTTACAGGTAGGTCTAACCAGAGTTCACCGACACTTAAAAGGGTTTTGTTGTAGCCCAGTTTTAAGGTCGCGCCGTATTTTAAAAAGTCAGATGCTTGAGATTGTGTTTCTTTATTAAAAGGCAAAACTGTGTCGGCAACGTGTTTGTCCGAACTTAAGCGAACGGCGTATTGAACGGAAGCATCGGCACCAATCGTAATGGGCTTGTCTGCAATAACTAGTGGAGTGTCATGCATTTTCGATTTATAAAATAATGATGCTGCCTGAGACCAGCTTCCCGTATCTTTTAAGGCATCATTATCAAAATTACGGTTGATATAGGCATTTTTTAAAGTGAATTTCCATTCATCTTCGGGCTGCTGATTTGGATTTGCAGCGAATGAATTGCCACACATCAATATTAAGGTCGCGAAAGTTAAAGCACATGGCTTAAAGCGGTGTAATAATTCCATAATCCATTTCCAAAAAGATGCGCCAGTCCTCGGCGCATTTAATTTACTGCTGGGTAAGCGTGTTTTGAGGGTTAAAAGTTGATGGCGTTTGTGCGGCAACAGAGGCTTTTAGATTGACCATAAATATTGCAAGTGCAGCAATCACACCCGGAATTGCAATCGCTAAGAAATTCATTTGGTGAGGAAGCTCAAGTGTGAGTAGGGCGCCAGTTAAAACTGGTCCGATAATCGCACCGATACGGCCAATTCCAGATGCCCAGCCCATGCCAGTTGAACGAAGTGCTGTCGGATAGAACTGCGCAACAAAAGTGTAGAGTAAGATTTGCGAACCAATTGTGGCAGCGCCAGCAATCGCAATCAGGCTATATAAAATAAATTGCGGACTATTAATGCCAAGCAGAATTAAAGCTGCTGATCCCACGATAAACATGATCGTAATAACAGGTTTTAAATGGAATCTGTCTGCTAAAGCACCGCCACCAATTGCACCGACCATGCCGCCAATATTAAGTGCAAACAGGAATAACATGCTTGCACCTAATGAATAGCCCGCTTGCAGCATGAGTTTAGGTAACCAGCTTCCTAAGGCATACACCATGAGTAGGCACATAAAGAAAGCAATCCAGAACATAAATGTGCTGAAGGTACGACCTTGTTGGAAAAGTGCACGGACAGGGGCATCTGTTGTTGTGCTTTCGTTTAACACCAGCTGTGTATTGGCGGTTACCTGCGTTTCTGGCGCAATTTTACAAACAATACTTTTTGCCTGTTCGCTATGGTTCGATTTCACTAAAAAGGTGAGAGATTCAGGTAAAAAGTTCCAAATGAGTGGGAGCAATAACAGGGGAATACCCGCAATTAAAAACATGATTTGCCAGCCCATATCTTTCACGAGCCATGCACCAAGTAGAGCAGATGTCATGCCGCCAATTGCATAGCCACTAAACATGATTGCGACCAAGGTACTGCGGATTTTTTTGGGTGCGTATTCGGTCATAAGCGCGACGACGTTTGGCATGACACCGCCAATCCCAAGGCCTGCAATAAAGCGCAAAATAGCAAACTCTGTTGGTCCTTTGGCAAAGGCACCTATAAAGGTAAATCCGCTAAATAAGGTGACACAAATCAGGATGGTCTTTTTACGTCCCAGTTTGTCTGAAAGCGTGCCGAAAATCATGGCACCGAACATCATCCCGAATAGTGCAGCACTGGCGAGCAGGCCTGCTTCAACTGCAGTTAACGACCATTGCTGCATTAATAGAGGAAGAGCAACCCCATAAATAACTAAATCATATCCATCAAAAATAATAATAAGTAAGCACCAGATTAAAACTTTCCAATGAAAAGATGTAAAACGGGCCTTATCAATTAACTCATTAATATTAACCTTGCTCGTATCCATTTTCTTCACCTCCAATTTGTGAAGCATCGCGTTATTTTTTAATAAACTATTTTGTTATTGGATTAGAGTCAAAAACCTAATTGATATATCTTTATGTCTTTTAGGTATTTTGTTTTTTTTGAATTAAGCTTTTGAAAAATATAATTTATTTTAAGTTGGTGATTTGGTCTTATTACAATGTTTAAAATGGAGTTGAATATTGTATTATGAGAATTCTAAGGATTTTATAGATGTTTTTTTATAGATTTTATTGATGATAATCACACTTAAAAATATCGTTAAATTTATATTAAGATTTGAAGTGAAAATATAAATACAAAATACTAAAGTCTATTATTTAATTATTTTAGAAATTGATCTTAAAAATGAAATTTAATTTATATTTAATAAAAATCGCCCAATCAGAATTAGCAAATTATTTGCATTCTGATTTGGCGATTGCGGTTTTATTTTAGGTGAGGGAGTATTTAGATAAAAAATTAATTTGTGGCTGAAGTTGAGCGTGGTGTGAGAATGAAATGGGCGATTACACCAATACAAATACCCCAAAAAACTGAGCTTAATCCAAGAAAATGCATGTCTGATGCAGTAGCTAAAAAGGTAATAAGTGCAGCATCACGTTGATTGTCATTTTTCATGGCAACAGAAATATTGGTGGCAATTGCACCTAACAAAGCTAAACCGGCCAGTGCTGCAACCAACTCTTTAGGAAGTAAGCTAAATAGCATGACAATACTGCCAGCAAATAAGCCTCCTAAAATATAAAAAATTCCGTTGGCGATTCCTGCAATGTAACGTTTTTCTTTAAGTTCATGTGCATCTTTGCCCATGCATAACGCCGCGGTAATTGAGGCAAGCACAATCGTAATACCACCGATGCAAGCAACAGCTAAAGAGGCAATACTGGTGACAGTAATAATGGGTTTGGCTGGGGTGTCGTAACCGCTGAGTTTCATTATCGCCATACCCGGTAAAAATTGGCCGGTTAGGCTGACTAAAATGAGAGGAACAGCGAGGTTGAGTGTTGAGTTCCATGTCCATTCGGGGCTAATCCACTGAGGAATCGCTAAACTAAAACTCACATCAACCGGATTCATTTTGCCTAAAATAAGGCTTAATAAAACTCCGGCAGCTAATACCCAAATCATGGTGTAGCGTGGCATTAAACGTTTGGCAATTAAAAAGACAAGGAGCATGCTAAAAACAATAAAAGGCATGCTATCAGACGCAGTAAATAGACCAATACCAAATTGAAAAAGAATACCAGCCATCATGCCCGCAGCAACGTCTTGCGGAATCCACTTCAGTAATTTGTCGAAGTAACCTGTAACGCCAATTAAAAAAATAACGATGGCAGACGTAATATAGGCAGCTACTGCTTCATTTAATGAGACATTTGGAAATAGAGTAACTAACAGGGCAGTACCCGGTGCTGACCATGCGGTTATGACAGGCGTTTTATATTTAATCGAAAGATAAATACCTGAAACGGCGGCACCAATTGAGATTCCCCAAATCCATGACACCATCATGTCGGTAGACACATGAGCACGCTGAGCAGCTTGGAAAAAAATAATCAGTGGGCCTGAGTAAGAAATTAAAACCGCGAGAAAGCCCGCAACTGTTGCTGATATGGACCAGTCATTTTTTAATGTCTTTAACAGGGTTGCCATGTGTGATTGCCTCCATGCAAATCATTTTATTTACCCAATCATGCAAAAAGATCAGGGTTAACCCTGATCTCCACCTCCGACCGAAATAACCGATCCGGTCATATAGGATGCATCGTCTGATGCAAGAAATAAAATTGCATTCACTTGTTCTTGAATTGTGCCATAACGGCCCATAAATGTTCGATCTATTGTTTGATCAACTACTTGCTGCATCCAGTCTTTTTCATTTTGACTTAACGGATTGGCATTGCGTGGTACTTTGCGAGGCGGTGCTTCGGTTCCACCCGTCGCAACGGCATTGACTCGAATTCCATCTTTGGCATGTTCAAAAGCGAGTGATGCCGTTAAAGCATTTACACCGCCCTTAGATGCAGAGTAGGGAATACGGTTAATACCACGTGTTGCAATTGAGGATACATTTACAATCACACCCGATTGTTGCTTAATCATGGCGGGCAACACAGCGCGGCAACACCATAACGTTGGAAATAACGAGCGATTGACTTCCTTAATGATCTCTTCTTCAGAAAACTCTTCAAAAGGTTTCATCCAGATCGCGCCACCTACATTATTAATCAGGATATCTACCCGACCATAGTGTTCAATGGCTTTCGCAACAACCGCTTGTGCACCTGCATATGTTTCAAGGTCAGCATTAATCGTGACAGCATCACCGCCTGCACCCTGAATTTCTTTGAGAACTTCTTCAACATATTCAGAGCGGTCAGCCATGATGACTTGGCCGCCTTCAGCTGCGACTTGCAGTGCCACACCACGACCAATACCTTGGGCACTACCCGTAACAATCACGACTTTATTGGTAAATCTTTGACGGTTTGACATCGAAAATTTCTCCACCTTGAATTAGTTTGCAGAGAATTTTTCAAACAAGAAATTAGCAGGTTTGATATTTTCAGTTTCTAACCAGCCACGTACAGCTTCCACCATTGGTACTGGTCCACATAGATAAACATCGACGTCGCCACCGTTTAACCATTCACTTTCAATATGACCCGTGACGTAGCCTTTGCGTTCATGGGTGCTCTCTGGGTTTGCGACCACAGTTCGATATTCAAACCATGGAAATTTCGCCTGCAACTCATTAAGTTTTTCTAGAGCAACCAAATCAAAGTCATTTGTTACACCAAAGACTAAACGAACAGGTTGTTCTGAACCTTTTTCTTCAAGCACTTGTAACATAGACATAAATGGGGCAATGCCTGTACCGCCTGCCAGCATTAGCACTGGACGCGCTACATTACGTAAATAGAAGCTACCGAATGGACCGGTAAACGTCATTTTGTCACCGGCTTTAGCATTCTTGCTTAAGAATTCACTCATCTTGCCGTTCGGTACGTTACGTACTACAAAGCCAGTCAAGCGGTTGCCTGGCTTTGAGCTAAATGAATATGAACGGGTTTCGCCAGTTTCAGGAATTGCAACATTCACATATTGACCTGCAAGGAAATGAATATCCGGTTGGCCTTCATCAAGTTGAATATCAAATGTGATGGTTGAATCTGATAAGTTTTCAACGCGGGCTAATGTGCCTTGGAAGCTATGAATTGCTGTTTTGCAAACATCTGACGAAGCTTGAATCTGAAATACAGCATCGGAAGTTGGGCGACATTGGCAAGCAAGAATATAGCCTTGCTCAGCTTCTTCAGGAGTTAATGCATCTTCAATATAGGTTTCTTCTGGCATGTCATAACTACCGGTCTCGCAAAATGCGCGGCAAGTTCCACATGCACCATCACGGCAATCCAAAGGAATATTAATTTTTTGGCGATAGGCTGCGTCAGATAGGGTTTCGCCTTGAGCTACGTTAATGAAACGTGTAACACCATCTTCAAATTGAAGTGCAATATTGTGGTTTGACATGGCATGTATCCTACAAAATATTTGAAACTTTTACCCTCAGCCAACAGTCCGTTTAACTGAGGGGGTATGTCTTAAAGGTGGTAGATATCAATCACTTGATTGATGTAGTCATTTTTCAAAACGACATACTTGCTCAAGATTTTTGGTTGATCACCTGAAAAATCGATCACATAACGTGACATACCGAAATAGCTGTAATTTGTCTTGTAACGGAAACTTAAGGTATTCCAGTTAAAGCGAACAGTGACTTTGTCGCCGTCGCGATCTAGAACTTCAACGTTGGCAATATTGTGGCTTGTGCGCGTGTCCGGCATGGTTGCAGATGAGCGCTCGGTTTTAATACGGAACACACGATCTTCTAAACCTTGACGATCTGGATAATAAATAAGTGAAATTTCAGATTGCGGATCTTCAGTTAATCTATCGTCGTCGTCCCAAGCTGGCATCCAGAAAGAGGCTTCCGGTGCATAGCATTCAATCCAGTCATCCCATTGTTCATCATCTAAAAAACGAGCTTCACGATAGAGAAACTGAGCAATATTTTCTAAAGTTGCTTTGTCTTGAGTGCTCATGCTGTTTCTCCCTGATCAGCAATTTCTTTCTCTGATGCAATCGCGTGTTTCATGGTGTGTAACCAATATTGATGTTGGGCAAGATAAAGACCTTCATCTTCAGTTTTAATCCCACTTAACATTGGCTTTAAACCAATTTCATTTGCTGCATCGTCTGGTCCATAAATCCAGTGTTTTGAACCGCGGCACATGTCATTCCATTCAAGTGCGATACCTGCATAGCCTGCCTGACAAGCACGAAATTCTTCTAAATCGTCTGGTGTTGCCATACCTGAGGCATTAAAGAAATCTTCATATTGACGGATACGACGTGCGCGAGCTTCGGGTGCTTCCCCTTTAGGCGCGATACAGTAAATGGTGACTTCGGTTCTATTGACCGAAAGTGGGCGAAGTACACGAATTTGTGAACCGAACTGATCCATCAAATAAACGTTTGGATAGAGACACAAGTTACGTGAACGCTCAATCATCCATTTCGACATCGCTTCACCATATTTTTCGGTGTATTCGTCTGCTTTCGGGAAGTTCGGACGGTCTTCTGGGTTTGCCCATTGTGTCCAAAGCAACATATGACCATTTTCAAAGCCATACGAGCCACCGCCTTGTTTACCCCAAGAACCTGCACTCATCGCACGGATGTTGTCGGCAGCTTGAGTTTCTTTACGGTGTTGAGTTGTCGCTGCGTAGTTCCAGTGCACAGCAGAAACGTGATAACCATCGGCGCCATTTTCAGCAGTGAGTTTCCAGTTGCCTTCGTAGGTATAGGTTGATGAACCACGTAAAACTTCTAAACCATGTTCAGACTGGTCAACAATCATGTCGATGATTTTGGTGGTTTCACCCAAAAACTCTTCAAGAGAAGGAACATCAGGATTTAAGCTACCAAATAAAAAACCTTTGTAGCTCTCAAAACGAGCCACTTTTTTAAGGTCATGTGAGCCTTCTTGGTTAAAGCAGTCCGAGTAACCAGCTTCGCTTGGATCTTTAACTTTTAAAAGTTTTCCTGAGTTGTTAAACGTCCAGCCGTGGAAAGGGCAAGTATATGTCGCTTTGTTACCACGCTTGTGACGGCAAAGTTGTGCTCCGCGGTGTGAACACGCATTAATCATGGCATTGAGTTCACCGTTACGGTTGCGGGCAATAATGACCGGCTGACGACCAACGTAAGTGGTGTAGTAGTCATTATTATTTGGAATTTGGCTTTCGTGTGCTAAGTAAACCCAATTACCTTCGAAGATATATTTCATTTCGAGGTCAAATAGGGCTTCGTCAGTAAACACTGAGCGATGAAGTTTAAATTCACCTGTATCGATATTATCTACAAGTAATTCATCAATACGGTCAAGATGGCTAGTATTGATTACAGGAATACGTGGCATGTCCGTTCTCCGACTTTCCAAAAGTGTGGAAGTCACCAAGGCCTTAGCTACGATCTACAAGGTCTTGATATCCTAATATTGTCAATGTGCGCATGAGCGCGATGGGTATTTAACCGTGAATTGATGAAGATGAATCACTGGAAGATTGGCAAGAAGGCTTTTCACAAAGCAATTCATCACTTCATCGGTTTGTTGCTTGTATATACCTTAAAAGAATGGTTAAACTGTGTCTAAGACTGAATTTGCATTTTTTTATATCTTAAAGGTATGGAAGCCTTATGGAACTAAGACATTTACGGTATTTTGTGGCTGTTGTTGAAGAGCAGAGCTTTACAAAAGCCGCGGAAAAACTATTTATTGCTCAACCACCTTTGAGTCGGCAGATCCAAAATTTGGAAAGTGAGCTTGGAATTCAACTGTTTGAGCGCGGAAGCCGTCCTTTACAGACAACTCCAGCCGGACATTTCTTTTATCAGCATGCTCTTAAACTTTTGTCGAATGCTGAAGAAATAAAAAGTATGACCAAACGTATTGGTCTCATTGAACGTAGTGTGACGATTGGTTTTGTCGGGTCTTTACTCTATGGTTTACTGCCGCGAATCATTTATTTATTTCGGCAACAGCAACCTCATTTGAATATTCAATTGATGGAGTTAAGTACAACCGAGCAACTACAGGCATTAAAAGAAGGACGCATTGATGTTGGGTTTGGACGTTTAAGAATTAGTGATCCTGCGGTGAGACGTATTTTGCTACGTAAAGAACGCTTAGTAGTTGCTGCGCATACGAGTCATCCGATTGCTCAGCGTACGGAAGGGGTATATCTGGCTGATCTCATTGATGAAAAGATGTTTATGTATCCCACTTCGCCGAAACCTAATTTTTCGACCCAGCTTTTAAATATTTTTGCCGAGCACAGTTTGGTTCCAAAAAATATGCATGAGATACGGGAAATCCAACTGGCTTTGGGCTTGGTGGCAGCGGGTGAAGGTCTGTGTATTATTCCTGCCAGTGCCGATACCATTCGCTTTCCTCATTTAAATTACATTCCGATTTTAGATAATGGCGCAGTCAGTCCTATTTTTATTACTGCACGGGCAATGGACCGAAGTGAAGACTTACAGCTTTTGTTTGATTGTATTTATCAGGTTTATGATCTTGAAGGTATTCCATATAAACGCACCGTTTTCACGCTCGATCAGAATCCGATAGATGATTCAGACGGTATCGATTTTTAAATAAAGCAGGGCATAGCCTCAAAAGCTGAAGCTATGCAAGATATTGATATTTTATTGCACTTGAGCTGGGAAACCATCTTCTTCAAGTGCTTCAGTAATTTTATCGACGCTTTCACTGCTTTCAACAGTTACGATTTTAGTCGCTAAATCTACATCTACTTTTGCATTTGGATCGATATCTTGAATCGTTGCTGTCACACCACGTGCACAGCCGCCACAAGTCATATTTTCAATAAGTAGTTTCATGTTCATACTCCATCAAGAATGAGATGTTTGTTTGGATAACACTGAGTCTAAACCTTGTCATGATTGTAAGGTCAATACTAATTTTTTAAAAAAATATGCTTGACCTTCCCATGATGGGAATCTGTATGCTCAATACAGAATATTAAATTTTGCAAATTTGCAGAGGTGTTTGATGGACTCAAAAAACACAAAATTGCCAGCATATAGTGAAACACTTCCAATCGAAGGCATGACTTGTGCCTCCTGCGTAGGTCGTGTCGAAAAAGCACTTAAGAAAGTTGAAAATGTAGAGATTGCTAACGTTAATTTGGCAACAGAAAAAGCCGTTGTTTATTCAAATCAACCAATCCAGCGTGAAGCACTGGTTAAAGCAGTTGAACGAGCAGGTTATGATGTTCCAAAAGCCGCACCAGTAGAGTTGTCTATTGAGGGCATGACCTGTGCATCTTGTGTCGCACGGGTTGAAAAAGCCCTTAAAAAAGTAGACGGCGTTCAAGAAGCGACTGTCAATTTGGCAACAGAGCAGGCTTGGGTTCAAGCAGGTGCTTCAGTCAATGTTGAAGACTTAATTCATGCTGTTAAAAAAGCAGGTTACGACGCGAAAGCCTCTGAAAAAAATCAAGATGAGCAGCTCGATAAAAAAGCGTCAGAGTTAGATCAGCTTAAAAAAGATTTAATCATTTCCATTGTATTGGCCTTACCTGTGTTTATTTTGGAAATGGGTTCTCATCTAATTCCAGCTTTTCACATGTGGGTCATGCACACCATTGGTCAATACAATAGCTGGCTTTTACAGTTTGTTTTGACCACATTAGTTCTCGTTTTTCCTGGTCGCCGTTTTTACCAAAAAGGGATTCCGGCCTTATGGCGTTTAGCACCAGATATGAACTCGCTGGTTGCTGTTGGAACATTGGCTGCCTACAGTTTTTCAGTTGTAGCAACCTTTATGCCACAGGTATTACCACAAGGCACGGTTAATGTTTACTTTGAAGCGGCTGCCGTTATTGTCAGTTTAATTTTGCTTGGGCGATATTTTGAAGCAAAAGCTAAAGGTCGTACTTCACAAGCCATTCAACATTTAGTTGGAATGCAGCCCAAAACGGCCCGCATTCAGCGTGACGGTCAAATGGTGGAAGTTGCTGTTGCCGAAGTGGTCAGTGGAACTATTGTAGAAATTCGCCCGGGTGAGCGTGTGCCAGTCGATGGTGAAGTAGTCGAAGGACACAGCTACATTGATGAATCTATGATTACGGGTGAACCTGTTCCTGTTGAAAAAATAATAGGGCATCAGGTCGTCGGTGGTACGGTCAATCAGAACGGTACTCTAAACATTCGGGCAACCGCGGTTGGTTCTTCGTCTGTACTTTCACAAATTATTCGTATGGTTGAACAAGCCCAAGGTTCTAAGCTACCTATTCAGGGCTTGGTTGATAAAGTCACCATGTGGTTTGTACCGGCTGTCATGCTAATTGCTGCAATTACTTTCTTGGTTTGGTTTATTTTTGGGCCAGAGCCTGCGCTGACTTTTGGTTTAGTGAATGCTGTTGCAGTACTGATTATTGCGTGTCCTTGTGCAATGGGGCTTGCAACGCCAACTTCTATTATGGTCGGTACTGGACGTGGTGCTGAGTTAGGTGTCTTGTTCCGTAAAGGTGAAGCTTTGCAGCTTTTACAAGAAGCACAGGTCGTTGCCGTTGATAAAACGGGCACACTGACCGAGGGTAAACCGACACTGACAGACTTTAATGTGCAATCAGGTTTTGAGCGTGAACAAGTGCTGACTTTAGTTGCCTCAGTCGAAGCCAAGTCTGAACACCCAATTGCCCTCGCGATTGTTCAAGCAGCAGAAAGCGAAGGACTAAAATTATTACCCGTAACAGGATTTAACTCGATTACAGGTTCTGGTATTGAGGCAGAAGTATCAGGCCAAAGAGTACAAATTGGCGCAGACCGTTATATGCATCAACTTGGTTTAGATACCAGTTCATTCCAAGCAATTGCTGCTCAATTGGGCGAAGAGGGCAAAACACCGCTTTATGTCGCCGTCGATCAAAAACTTGCTGCGGTTATTGCTGTTGCAGACCCAATTAAAGAAACAACTTATGCTGCGATTGAGGCTTTACATCAGTTAGGTCTAAAAGTTGCCATGATTACAGGAGACAACCGACATACTGCACATGCTATTGCGAAAAAACTCAATATTGATGAAGTTGTGGCCGAGGTTCTACCTGAAGGTAAAGTGGACACAGTTCGCCAACTGCAAAAACAATACGGCCGCTTGGCTTTTGTCGGTGATGGCATTAATGATGCACCAGCCTTGGCACAAGCAGATGTTGGCTTAGCTATTGGTACAGGAACAGATGTTGCCATTGAAGCAGCCGATGTTGTGTTGATGTCAGGTAGTTTAAAAGGCGTACCGAACGCAATTGCGTTAAGTAAAGCCACCATGCAAAACATACGTCAAAACCTGTTCTGGGCATTTGTCTATAACATTGCCCTGATTCCAATCGCAGCAGGTGCCCTATATCCAGCATTTGGTGTGTTACTTTCACCGATGTTTGCAGCAGGGGCGATGGCACTTTCTTCGGTCTTTGTTTTAGGTAATGCATTACGCTTAAAACGTTTTCATGCGCCAGTACAGTAAGCGTGCTGAAAATCATCTTTTGGTTTAAGATTATGACAGCAGGTCTTAAACCAAATTTAATATTTGAGGTGTGAGATGAATATCGGTCAGGCATCCAAACATTCAGGCATATCAGCGAAAATGATTCGCTACTATGAAGAAATCGGTTTACTTGAAGCCGCTCAGCGCTCTGCTTCGGGTTATCGTATTTACTCAGAAACAGACCTTAAAACTTTGAACTTTTTAAAGCATGCCAGAGAGTTAGGTTTTTCATCCGAACAAATGAAAGAGCTGATTTCGCTTTGGAAAAATACAGATCGACATAGTGCAGAAGTGAAAGCCTTAACCATAAAGCATATTACCGAGCTCAACCAAAAAATTGCACATTTACAAGAAATGGTCTCTATTTTGCAGGCTTCTGCTGATGATTGCTGTGGCGATCAACAAGCTTCTTGTGCCATTTTAGATCATATTGAAAAAGGTGTAGGTGTAAGCTAAATCTCATTAAAATAAAAAAGGAAAAATCATGGCTTATACAGCTTCTTGTCTTTGTAATGGTATTCAACTTCAAATTGATGCCGAATTGGCGCCCATCATGGTTTGTCATTGCACGCAGTGCCAAAAAGCCCAAGGTGCTGCTTTTGCTGCCATTACGCAAGTACAAAAAAGTGATTTAAACATTTTACAGGGTGAAAACTTATTACAGGCTTACTTTGCTTCTGCAAATAAAAAGAGGGTGTTCTGTAAAACTTGTGGTTCACCTGTCTGGAGTGAGCGTCTAGATAAACCTGACGTGGTGCGTTTAAGGGTAGGGCTCATTAATGAAGAAACATCTACCCCTGTTAGCTCTCATGCTTTTGTCAGTTCAAAAGTGAAGTGGTATCCAATTTGCGATAGTGCTCACCAATATCTAAATGGTGTAGAAAATCCTTAAATATTAAGGTTTGATCGTATTTTATTCATTTGTAAAAAAACGTGAACAAGACTAGCCATGAATAAATAATATGCTATAAATGTACTTAAGGTAATCGTAATATCTCCTCGATCCACAGGGAAACTTGGGACAGGGCAAAAGATACGATAAGACCTTATATATAGCTAGCAAAGAGCATGTAAGAGATGGATAGACACAAATCTTAGATTGCTCACCGTTGCAGAAAAGCCCGTGAAACGGGCTTTTTTAATGCCTGTAAAAAGCTATTTATGAACTAATCACTCTATAAATAATGTTTTTTTATTGTGCCAATTTTTACTGTGTCTTGTTTAGCAAATAAAACTATGTAGAAATAATAAAATATTTTAAATATACAGACTTTTCTGTATTGCAATTTAAGTTATTTATAGGTACATTTAGTTAACGGTTTAAAGTTCAAGTTTAATAATGAACTCATGGTCGTTGTGGGAGATCTAAGAGCCTGCATTCTTCCCCAAGATGCGGGTTTTTTTTATGCCTATAAAAAAGTAATTATTAACTTAATTTAAATAAAAAAATATTTAATTAACTGTTATTTAATAAATTTTAATCAGCCTACGATCTAAAGATTGCGTAGGCTTTATGAGAGTAAAAATCAATCATGCACGGTAGGCCTGACAGGCTTGAGCACACGCTAGACATGCTTTTGCACAAATCTGGCAGTGTTCATGATCATGTTTGCTGCATTCGGCTGCACAAAGTTGACACGCATTGGCGCACAATTGCATTGCTGCCTCAGCCAGTTCAGAATTTCTCAACTCTAGAGACGTACATAGTTGACATGTCTCTACGCAAGTCATGCAATGCTTAATACATTCTCGCATCATATGAACATGTTCTTCTTGTAAACATGCTGCTGCACAGGTTTTACAGGCAATCATACATTCAATACAGGCTTGAATTGAGGTAGAGGTATGACAAAATAAAGCAGAGTTTGTTTCTTGTTGAGTTTCCATAAGAGTTCTCCTGTCGAAGACTGTTATTAAAAAATGGAATATCGTTATATTTTTCTATTTTAGAAGATCATTTTTAAGCAATGGCTGTTTGAGATGAAAGGGCTACAAATCGCTAATATATAATTAACCTCGTAGTAGAATGTTACATCCAGTTTTTAGCTTAAAAGCGCTTATTTATTGATGATGAGTAGCCTTCATAAAATTTAAGGATTATGTAAAATTAAATTGCATATAATACTTTTGGCTAATTTCTTATTGCGTGAATATTAGGCAAATTAGCAATGTGAACTTTGAAGGACACGAAATGGAAAACGTTAATCAATACGCTCACGGAGCTGAGCATGAAGTCCACATCCATTGCAAACGATCATTAAGCACATTAATACTGAGTATGTTCGTATTAATTACAACTGGTCGTTAAAAGAAAAAGCACCCGAGGGTGCTTTTTCTATATGGCTACTATAAAAGATACGTTTTAAGAGTCTATAAAACCACGCCGTTTTTTGTAGGCTTTACGATCATAAGAGGGAATATTTGATTGCTGGAGATCAATCGCCAGCTGTTTTTTACGTTGAAACTGAACTTCGTTAAGAAGAGCAGCATAAATTTTGGGACGATCAATTTTAAACTGATCTACATCCAATGGAATCTTCTCTTCATTTTTGACAATGTACAGGACAGTACCATTACCATTCGTTTCATAAATCGTCCAACCAAGCCGCACAATATAAAGGCCCGTTTTCTGATTTTTGCCTAAATAAGATTTAAAACCATCGGGATGAGGGCGAACATACGCATTCATCATGCATCCTCCATCATTTAATTTATTTGATGAAAGCGACAATCAATGAATTGATGGGGAGTGAGACATCATATTCAGTAAAATCACGATTTCTAGTTGTTTATATATTGATCATTTTGCAAATTTCAAGTGAAAAAGGCTGCTATTTACTAAGTGATATGAATCAAAAATAACAGCTAATTTTTTGAGTGAAAAATCGGTAAGTTCATTTAGTATGAGCTAGAAGAAATAGCTCATTATTTTGTATTTCTGTGATTGATTATACATAGTTAAAATTATTGAAATCGTAAGTGAATTTATGGTCAGTTTAAGTTAGTTGTTTGTTTTTAAATTAAAAAAATTAATTTCAATACTTCTTGTTACAACCATTTTATCGACAATAGATGCTCCTTTTTGACATATTTCGTCTAGCACAATTAAATTGCTTTTGGAACTGTAGTCATTTCAAACAAAGTAGCTTGGTTAAACCAGTGTAATTTAAAACGTACGGATGCATTTATTTTAACTTTTTTGCTATGCCAATCGGCTATTCAGCGATTAGCTTATTTTAAACTTAAACCAATATTTATATTAAAAATTTTAATTTTCAGGAGATTTTTTATGAAAAGATTAAAAGTAATTATTAAGGATCAGTTTAACCAAGAAACAATTGCTTTGGCAAAAGTTCGGCCTATGAATGACCACGCTCTTGAACTTCATAAAAGCGTTGAACATATTGAAATTGATGAAGATATTATTTTACCCAATATGGATTTGCTATATGAAAATCCTAAAAACGGCAAAATTTATCAATTGGTAGGAGCATTCAGTGAGGAATAGCTTTTAAAGCATGTTTGAAAATAACCAAAAGTAGAATGTGTATTTAGTATGATCTTAATCAAAGAACTTTTAGTTAAGAAGTGCTGAAAATTAAGCCAAACTAACCGAATAGACACAATTAAAATATTGAACATCTGAGCTTCATGTGTGACTATATTTTTGCAAAAGTGTGACCTAATCCACACTTTTGTATTTCAGGACTAAGTGGTTTTCACTACGCCCATTCCTTCAATGAGAAGTAGGAATGGGCTTTTTCTATTTTATTCTTTAAACGTTTCATCTAAAGCTTGCTGAACTGCTTCTATGCGTGACTTACAAGCTTTATAAGCAGTAATCGATTCTTCAACAATCTTCATTAAATTATCAATATCTGGGCTTTCTTGAGACTCTAATAATTCGGCATTTTTTTTCAAAATATCATGACCGTCCTTAAACGTTAACTCTTTATTTTTCATTTGGAATTACCTGTGTAATGTTGGCTTCAATCACTCCATCTTGCATTTCAATCGCAATGGAAGGGCTTGAAATTTGATGTATAGAGCGAATTGCTTTTCCTTCTGATCTAACAATGGCATAGCCTTTGGCTTGAACCTGTTTCGGATTTTGTAAAAGGATTTCTTTCATTAAAGATTCGATTTGAGCTAATGAAAATTTAACTTGTTGTTGTGAACTAAACTGTATACGTTCTTTCATCTGGTCAAGCAGATGATGTGCTGAATTAAGTTGTCCTTGTGCTGAAGACTTAATGTGATGAAGGAGCTGATCATTCTTGCTTTGATAGGTCGTGATTTGATGCTGAGAAAGAAGCTTAATGGTTTGCAGGCTATCTACCGCTTCTTGTATACGTTCTACAATATGATTACGAATACCAGCAATCACTTTACTTGGGGTGTCGAATGAACGATGGGCAATTTCATCAAGAATTGTTCGGTCTTTTTCGTGGCCAATGCCGACCCAAACCGGAACACTGCGTTTGCAGAGCAGAGCTGCAAGTTCATAATCATTCAAATACGCTAAATCATTCACCGATCCGCCACCCCGAATAATCACAATGAGGTCAGGTGGAAATGTAAATGTGCTGGCCCATTGCCTTAAACCTGTACCTAAAGATTCTATAAGGCTAGTTGCAGCAGTATTTCCTTGAAAAGTAGCTGTGTGATACACAAAGTGGCAAACCCCATTTCTTTCTAGTGCATCAGCATCTTTTTTAAAGTCACCTAAGCCCGCAGCATTTTGAGGCGCAATGACTAAAACATTTTGAATATCAAAAGGAGTAGGGATAAGTTTATTCTTATGAATTAAACCTTCTTGTGTGAGTCGTTCAATAATTTGCTGATACCGTTTAGCAATTTCGCCTAAGGTAAAACTTGAGTCAATTTCTTCAATATTGACTGAAAAACCATATTGAGGGTCGAAACGAGCTCGAATTTTCATGAGAACATTCAGGTCACTTGAAATCTCGATACCAGTTTCACGCTCAAACTTTAGAACAATTTTACTTGCTGAAAATTTCCAGATGGTGGCCTTACAACTTGCAATGACTTTATCAGTATCCGCATCTTTTTCTGCAAGTTCTAAATAGTAATGACCGCCTTTAATATTTAAATTTCGAATCTCTGCTTTTACCCAAACTGGCTCATCAAAGGCCAGGCGTATGACTTCCTGAACTGTGCCGAGATATTCACTAAGGGAAAACTGAGGTTCAGACATACGAAATAAAAATTAGAGGGCTAAACTAGATAGTATAAAAGCAACCCACCCAAGGCAATTGCTGTCTATGAATTTAGGGTTCTGTTTAAAATAAATACAACAATTCAAAAGATTAATTTTAAAGTTAGCGTGTGCATCTCTGGTTAATTCAAAATATAAAATTAATTAAAAAAAGATAAAACTGATGAATTACAACAGATTAAAAAAAAGGGTTTGCTTTATGAAATATATGGGCGTATAAAGCTTACTTCCAATTGCGGGGTGGAGCAGTCTGGTAGCTCGTCGGGCTCATAACCCGAAGGTCGTTGGTTCAAATCCGACCCCCGCAACCAAAATATTATGCTCTGTGATGTACCACTTTTCATAATGCGAAAATTATGAAAAGCATTAGCTTATAAATAACCCAATATAAAGCTAAATATTAAATTCTAGACTGACTGTCCATACCTTAAATCTAGCGTTCTAATTAAATACCGTCAAATCACATGAGCTCAGTGATGAGTGAATGATTGTGAATATAGTAAATGAGTGGTTAATTGCCACAGCCGTAAATGGCAATGAGATTAATGTGAGGATTGTTCCTCATGTGCGTAAGCAAAATTCTCTCGATGGATATCGTTGGGTCGAAGTTGGTAAAAAAATTCAACTTCAGTCTGGTGAAGAAATTGAGTTAAACCAAGATGGTAAAAGCTTTTATGCTGGATTTAATCAGCTTTATCGTTTAACTACGTATTGTTGATAAAAATGTTTAGTTTTAAAGCTAAAAACCTATCTCTTTTAAAGGAGATAGGTTTTTTTATATCTATAGGGGTTATAAACAATTAAAGTTATAAAAAAACGAAATTTATTAAATCAATAAAATTATTCTTTTAATTATATTTATAACTTAATTAACCCGCTCGCCAGAATTGACGGCCCATAACTTTAAAGTTCTTTCCATTTTCTTCGGTTACACGTCGATCTCTAAATTTCTCATTTAAACTATGCAAAATTAAAGAGCCATCAGCTTCTTTAAAAATTTGCTTAATCATTCCTTCACCTGCAAAGTAAACTGCATAAATCTCGCCATCGATCACTTCAGTCTGAGAGATATCAATACCGACTAAATCTCCATCTTTAATATAGTCAGTCATGCTATCGCCTTTAGCTTTGATAATACGCATGCACTCTTGAGCAACTCGTTTTTCTTTAAAAAATGAGGCAGGAAAAGGGATTTTGCCATTAATTGCATCGAAGTGAAACTCGATAGATTCGCCCGTACCACAAGAAAAATTAGCTTCTACAACTTCAATCCAGACATATTGATCGGTAGATTCTGCACTCACAACAGTTGGGCTAAATACATCACTTTCTCTAAAAGAGTCTTCTGTATTTCCAGTGGTTAACCAGTACCCATCCACACCTAAAAATTGGGCAATTAATGGAAGAAACGCAGATTTCAAATTTTTCCCAGACTCTAAAGCCTGATAGGCAGGCTGAGACATCTTTACTGCTTCTGCTACTTCAGCCTGAGTTTTTTTGGCTTTAATTCTAGAGTCTTTTAAACGGTCTTTAAGAGCCATAATGGTCACACCAGCAAACTTATAACAAATATATAACTAAAGTTATATCGAGTAAAACAACTATAGTTATTGACTAATAATAACTATAGTTATAATATCAGTTATATCTTCAGATGAATAGATAAAGTTTAAATAGTGACTGAATCTCTATTTATAGGCTTATCAACATGTTGAGATGAAAGCTAAATTTATTTTGTTTCTACAGGAGGCAAAATAAAAGGGAGATAGCTCAATTATAATTTGTAGATAGGCTATCAAAACAAAAATTGGAATAAAAAAAGCCCGATTCCGTGGATCAGGCTTAATGTTCGTCGATAAAGGGTATCAAGAACATGAAGAATTTAACAAAGATTGTGAGTCGTAACAAAAGTTTCCGATATACGGCAAAGCCTTATTTGAACTTTTTGGTCAAAAAACAAAGTTTAAAAAAAAGCTTAACCCTACGGATTTTCATACTTTTTTACAATTTCAGAAAAGGAAATATTTATTTCTAAATTAATGCTTTAACTGCATACAGTTTGGTTGTTTAGGTTTGTTGTACTTTATGAAACGTTTCAAACACATATCTGTAGCCATAGCTTAGCTATATTGCTTACATGGTGTATGAAAACTTCAAGAATAACAAACGATAAAGATACCTTATTAAACAAGTAAGTTGAGTTGGAGATAGTGAATGACTACAGCAATGCAGAACAGAGCTAAACAACTTAAAAATGCAAAACGTGGAGGGTATGTCCCAACAATTGCAAAAGATATAAATAAACATAAGGTACAAAAAATAAAAAGGGCACTTGAAGAAGCAAAGCAAATTGCAAGTGAGCTTGAAGATGAAGCATTCGAATTCGATGATCAAGTCTCTATGCAAAAAGCGATAGGTGCAATCACCGTGATTGAGTTGATTGAACAAGCTTTAAACAGTGCACACTAACCTGCTTTAGCATACAAACATTCCTTTTTGGGCCCCTGAAATATGGGGTCAAGGATAAGTTCGTCTTGCAATTTAGCGCCGCTTTAAAGCGTTAGTGTTTTTTATTGACTGTAATAAAGAAAACTAAGGGTATTGATAAAACCTGAAAAACAACAAGCTGGACAGAGTGATTGATTTTCAAGTTTCACCCTTTAAAGCAGGACAAGATGATGAAAACAATTGTAACGAGTGGATTAGCCACATTTTTAAATTTTTATAGCATTGCAATTATGGTGGCTTTAGCAGTCAGCTTAGTTGTCGCAGTTGTGCTGATGATGCGTTTTCCTCGCTCACCGCAAGAATGGATTGTTGGGCTGATATGTACAGTGGTCTCAAGCTTAACAGGTGGCTCATTTATTATCATGAAGTGGAATTTACATGAATGGGTATTGGATATTTGGGGAATGATCACACTTTGTGGATTCTTCTTCATTTGCGGTTTGCCTGGTTGGGCCATTGTGAGATGGATATTTAACTTCATTAATAAACAAGAAGGTAAAACGATTGTAGAAGTCATGAAAGACTTAAAAAAAGCGAAAGATGATCTGCAAAATAGTTAAAAAAACAGTTTCAATCATATGAGTAAAATAAAATGAATATCGATCAGTACCTAGACGCAATCATAAACAGAGAAGGTGGATATATTAATCATCCCTCAGACCATGGACGTGCCACCAAATTTGGCATTACAGAAGCGGTAGCTCGAACCCAAGGCTATCAAGGTAATATGCAAGATTTACCATTAGCAGTGGCCAAATCTATTTATAAAAAACAATATTGGTTTGAACCCCAATTTGACCAGATTAATGAGATCAGTCCTGCGATTGCAGAAGAGTTATTTGATACGGCCATAAATTGTGGAGTCAATTTTGCAAAACCCTTGTTACAACGTGCTTTAAATCTGTTGAATAAGGAGGGAAAAGAAGGCTGGTCAAATCTTGCTTTAGATGGTCAGTATGGACCTAACACTTTTCAAGCGCTTACGACATATTTGAACAAACGCCATAAAGACGGAGAAAAGGTATTGGTACGCGTTTTAAATATTATGCAAGGGCAGCACTATATCGAAATTACAGAGAAGAACCCAAGTTATGAAGACTTCTTTTATGGTTGGATTTTAAACAGGGTAGCGTTGTAAAAATTGTAATTAGACAAAATGCTTTAAAAGCCTAACCATGAGTTGAGGCTTTTAAAGCATAATTCTTAACGTATTGATTTATTGTGCAATGAGTAAAATTGCCAGTAGAAAGAAAATAGCGCCACTAATTTTATTGAGGATAGAAAAATTATTTCCAGCCAACATCTTTTCTTTAAAAATTGAAGAGAAATTTGCATAGACCAAATGAATTAAGAAACCAATAAAACAAAAGGTTAAAGATAGAACTAAAAACTGATTTAAAATTTCTTTCTTTATATCAATAAATTGAGGAAAAAGAGCAATAAAAAATACAATTGTTTTAGGGTTAAGCAACGATGCGAGGAGGCCCTGATAAAATAATTTCGATTTACTTACATTTTTATCGCTTTGCTGATCAGTGATTAAATCTTGCGATGGCGTTTTTTTACTGAAGTTTTTATATCCTAGATACATTAAATAAAATGCACCAATAAATTTTAAAACCGTAAAAATAGTAGGGTTACTCGTAATAATAAGACCTACACCACTTGCGGAAATTACAGCAATTACAAACATACCAATAATTAAGCCGCTAATGCCGAATAAAGCAGTTTTAACACCATAGTTGATTGAATTTGTGACAGTAAATAAAACACCTGGGCCGGGGCTTAATAGGGTAAGAAATGCAATTGTTATAAAAACTAAAAGACCGCTCACGCTGATACATCCTATTTATCAATTGAGGCAAAATTGTGGGATTACTTTAAATGAGAAAATAATTTATGTATACAGACAGTTATGTATATTTAAGAATTAAATAGATTAAATATTTAAGATATGCTCTTTCTAAATAGGTGAGGACTATATAAGTATAAAAATGAAAGCAACATAAACATACAAGCCCAACGATTTGGCATGTTAATATGCTAGGTCTATACCTCAAGAAATATACAATATGACGATAAAAGAACGGCAGTTTAAATCTGGCGAATTTCAATTTTCCTTTTTATCGTTTAAATATTGGGGTCTATGGTTCTTAGCTTTTATTTTAATGTTATTTGCGATGTTACCTTGGGCTATTCAATGGCGTCTCGCCGATCTTCTTTCAAAAATAGCGTGGAAATCTTTAGCTTCAAGAAGAAAAACAACCCTACGTAATTTAGAAGCATGTTTTCCTGAAAAAACACCTATGCAAATTGAAGTGAAAGCCAAACAGGTTTTTGTTGATACATTAACAGGCGTGTTTGAAGCTTTAAATGCTTGGTACAGCCCAAACTGGTTTAAAAGCCGTGTTCACATAGATGGATTAGAGAACTTAACTAATAATCAGGAAAATGGCGTACTTCTATTAGGTACTCATAGTACGCTTTTAGATGCAGGTGGAGCCGCTTGTACCTTATTTTTTAATATGGACGTGGTTTACCGCCCTCAAAACAATCCCTTTTTAGATTTTCTGATTCATCGTAGCCGTGCAAGAGTCTATAAAAACCAGATTGCTCGAGACAACATGCGTGGACTTATTCAAAACCTTAAACATGGTCATGCAATATGGTATAGCCCAGATCAGGACTTTGGCTTAAAGCAAGGTGTAATGGCCTCATTTTTCGGAATACAGGCAGCTACTGTGACCGCTCACCGCCGACTGATGGATATATCAAAAGCAGCAGCAGTACCTTTGTACTTTTACAGAAGTGGTGATATCAGAAATCCTCAATATCATGTGCTCGTAGAACCTAAATTAGAGAATTTTCCGAGTGGGTGCGAAGTGAGTGATGCTGAAAGAGTCAATAAAATTATTGAGAATCAAATTCGTATCGCTCCTACACAATATATGTGGTTCCATCGACGCTTTAAGACACGTCCCGCTGGTGAACAGAAGTTTTATTAATGGGGCATAGTAAAGTTAATTCTTTCAATTAAAATGAAACTAAATTTGATTTTTAATTGAAAGAAATCTTAATAAAATCAATATGAAACAGGGAATTCTAGACAGATAAAACTTCTCTTGCTTGAATTATTTTGAATATCGATTGCAAATGCTTCTGAAGCGTGTATTATCGAGAATAACTAACAAAATATTCTTGTCATAATAAATTTCTATTTGAGTGGTTTTATTTATAATCCTTCGGTTTTTTCAGATATTTAAATTCTGACGTCTATTTTTTAGTTAAATTGGTTTCACCAATAATAAGTTATAATATTTTAAGAGTTAGGATTAACATATGTCTACTACTACTGGTACAGTAAAATGGTTCAATGAAACTAAAGGTTTTGGTTTTATTGTGACTGATGAAGGTAAAGATATTTTTGCTCATTTTACTGATATTCAAACACAAGGTTTTAAAGTTCTATTGGAAGGTCAACGTGTTGAGTTTACTATAGTACAGGGTAAAAAAGGCCCGCAAGCTTCAAATATTGTGATTCTTCAAAATTCGTAACTCAATAAAATGCATAAATATATTATTTAAATAAACTATATTTAAAAAGTATGGCATTTTAGCAAAGTTGAAAAAGCCCACTATATTTTTGTGGGTTTTTTATAAGATTTAATTTTAAATATGTTTGAAATGAAAGGGTTGTATAAAAAACAATCTATTAAAATTACTTTTTAATTTATATGCTATAATATGACTCACTAAGTTTTTGGTATTAAAATGGATATTTGTATTGGCGGTATTTTTGACGGACAAAAAGTAGAAAACGATAAAAATTATTTTAAAGTGGAAGATCATTATTCTGATCATAGTTCTGAATATATCAAACAACACTTTCATTTATTTGGAAAAATTTTTACTTTCTGGGTTTGTGATGATATTGATTTAGATCAAGCAACAAGAAAGGCAGAGCGAATCCTAAATACGAAAAAAGAGACTAATTAAAAACTTTAGATATAGTGATTAGCTTATATTATTTCTAAATTTTTCTAGGCCGTAGTCTTTTTAACAGTCTTGAGCAGTATGAGTAGATATTTTATAAAAAAGTAATATCTTTAATGCCTCTTGTTTAAAAAAATTAGCCACTTAGCACATAGGGTTCACTATTTTGAGTGCTGTACAATTTTATAATACTAATTACATACTTGTGACAATTTTTATATGGAATGTACTAAATATAGTAATACATTAGATTTACGCTAAAGTTGTTTTATTTATTGCGCAAATAAAACAAAACCCACTTAAATATTATGTGTTTAAGTGGGTTCCTTATTCAAAATAGTTATTCATCATTTCAATGTTCATAATTAAATTATAGATAATATTTATTGTTCTAGTCTGCTTTAAGAAAGGAAAACATTTTAAATGTTAAATGCAGTACAACCTAATATTTGTTTTATTGGTAGTAGTAATCTGGCGTTAGCCTTAATAGGAGGCCTGGTTTTACAAGGGTTCAAAAAAGAAAAGATACATCTTATTGAAGATAAAAAAATTAGTGATACAAATATATTGAAGCAAAAGGAAAACGGTTTAAAAAAAGCGGATATTGTAATCTTATTATTGGAGCCTAATAACTTAAAAGAAACGCTTGCGCCTTTTAAAAAGTATTTAGCATCTAAAGTCATTATTTCTATGATGGCGGGAATTGATATTGCAAAACTGACAGCGATAACCGGCTCAAAGAAAGTTGTTCGTGTAATTTCAAATCCTCCAGTACTTACTTATACGGGCACGCATGTCCTTATTGCTTCTGAGCAAATGGACCAGCTTGATAAAGACATCATTGAAATGTTGTACTCTGCAACGGGGCAGACTTTCTGGGCAGCTTCGGAAACCCAGACTGATGCAATTATTGCCTTATCTGGTTCTGGGCCAGCTTACTTTTTTTATATTTTAGATAGCATGATTAAGACGGGTGTTTCATTAGGTCTCGACAAACAATTTGCCTTAGATCTCGCTCTTCAAGCAGCTACGGGTGCAGTTGAAATGATTCGTAAAACTAATGTCCCTCCGGCAGATTTATGTGGGAAAGTGACTTTGGCGAATGGGATTACCGAATCGGCTTTACGAATGTTTGAATTAGGAAATGTATCTGATGATATACGTTTAGCAATGAAGGCCGCATATCATCGTAGCAAAGAAATTACGTCAGAAATTATTTCTGAGGTGGGTTAAGCCTTCTTTGGCAAATTAGGTCTTTAAAAGGTATTCCCAAATAATAAAGCCTAAACCAAACCCTATAAAAGAGTAGAGTGTAATAATAAAGAATACAAAACTGGCCTTATTTTTTTTCTTCAGAATGTTCATGGCGATGCCTCCAATTCAGATTAATTTTATTATGGAGAAGCAGAGGCTGTAATCATAGATACAGAATTTTTTAAAAAAAATATAACAGAGTTTAAATCTGTTATATTTTTTAGCTTCTATGCTAATAAAAATTTTAAAATCAATAAATTAAGCAATTGTCTTTAACTATTTAATGCATTTATTCAATTAACATTAAATCTGCTGTATTGGCAGACTTAAGAGGGCGCAGGGCAAAGGTTGAGCGTGTGTGCCTGATGCCTTTAATTGAGTAAAGTTTTTTTCGTAAGAAACGCTCGTAATGCTCTGCATCCTTTACGGCTACTTTAACTAAATAATCATAGTCACCTGTAACCAAATGGGCTTCTACCACTTCCGGTATATCTGCTAATGCTTCGCTGAAATTTTCCAGCATTTCATCATCGTGGCGTTCTAGAGTAATTTCGATAAAAAATACCTCGTGAATACCAATCGCTTTGGGATTTACGTTTACCGTATAGCCTTCAATAATTTTTAAAGTTTCTAAGCGTTTTAGTCGTGTCCAGCAGGGAGAAGATGAAAGGCCGACTTCTTCTGCTAATTGAGCAACGGTTAAACGTCCATTACCGCGTAAGGCAGATAAAATTTTCCGATCTATACGGTCTAGTGTGTATTCTGTTCTGTTCAAAATATAAACCAAAGAAGAATCTTCTGATAAATCTAAATATACTTTATTTTTATGCTGCGAACATTTAAAAATATTAAAAAATACAGGAAACATTTTGCGCTAAAGGTACATACACTATTTCTATGCATCGGGCCTTTCTGGATAAGGGTTGTGATGGAGCAAAGAGCACTGTTTCAGTAAGGGTGACTAAACAGTGCTCTTTGCGGATTTCTTATAATGTTTAAATCTATTTTTATGAATTGGCATCATGTATAAAAAAAATTAAATAATAACTTTTATTTATTAATTGAAGAAAAACTAATCATTATTTTTTATCTAATTTTTCCTTTATGGTGATTCCATTGCCTAAAAGGAAGCAATGTTATGATCACCCAACACGATATAAATCAAAAACAATATCAAAATAAGTCTCTCGACTATTTGAACAGCCAAGCTCATTCTGAAGGAATTGAATTTAATAAATTTATTAATGAAATTCAGAAAATTGAAAAGGCTGTCGTTCTGGATTTAGGCTGTGGTGGTGGTCATGTTTCTTATAACGTTGCTCCACATGCTGATTTGGTATTTGCTTACGATTTATCTCATGAAATGTTAGACACAGTCTCTAAAACTGCTAGCCAACGTAAATTAAAAAATATCTTTGTGCAGCAGGGCATTGCTGAAGATATGCCTTTTAGTGACCAGCAGTTTGATGTCGTGATTAGTCGATATTCTGCTCATCACTGGCAGCATGTTCCGTCTGCCATGAAAGAAGTAAACCGCGTGCTTAAGCCTGATGGCATTGTTATTTTTGTAGACATTATTAGCTCTAGCTCGCCGATATTAGATACGTTTTTACAGACCATCGAGACTATTCGAGACCCAAGTCATGTACGAAACTATAGTGTCAAAGAGTGGGTCTATTTTATCGAAGATGCAGGTTTTGATTTAGTGGGCTTAGACAAACAAACGCTCTCGTTAGACTTTGACAGTTGGGTAAAGCGTATGAAAACCCCCGAAGATCAAATCAAAACTTTACGTTATTTGCAGGAAGGTTCATCTGACCTCGTTAAGAAATATTTCAAAATTCAAAATGACGGTAGCTTTGAAAGCCATGTGGGTTATTTTGTCTTTAAGAAATTAGGGTTTTAAAGCGCTGAAATGAGTAAGGGTTTTAGTAGTTTAAAAATCAATTAAATATTGCTAGAACTCTTTTCTCGAATAACTTGGATTATATTAAAGATCGCTATAAAAAAAATTTAATATTATTTTTTGATAAAAATTAATCACCCAATTTTATTAAGGTGATTAATTATTCAAAAGATAAGGGGATTTACCCCATTTTTCTATTATTAATAGACACTTATAAATAATTATTATTAAATACGCCCGCAATATTATCACTAATACTTTTAATAACTTTTTCCGGGGAAATAATGCGTAATTTTTTAGTAACGGTTTTCACTTTATTGGTAGCAACCTCAACTTATGCTGCTCAAGAATCTAGAAATCTTCTAGAGCAAACACAGTGCGAGAAAGCAGTAGAGCTACATGGTTTTTTAAGCCGTGCTCAACTTGATTGTAATTATCACTATTATTCAGAAGAGTTAAAGGATGCTGCCGCGAAATGTACTAAACATGATCTTGGCGAAAAATATGGTAGAGAGGTTATGAAATTTGGTATGAAGGAATTTGAAGAACGCAAGAAAGAAGACACACAGGGCCACTTTTGTCATAAGGTTTTAAAAGAATTTCCAAAATATATTAAACAATAAAATAAGGGTTTAAAAACCTCTTCTAGCAAGCCGATAAAATGGATTTAATTATTCATTTTATCGGTGTATCACAGCATATAAATTATAATTTAAAATAGAAAATAAACTTTAAGAATTCACCTAATATCACATTGACACTTAAAATCTCTCTTATTATTCTTCATTTCAGAATGAGAGAGGGACGCCTTGTGCGTGCTGGATTCTTTGGCTCCAGTCTGCTAACCCTCTTTCGTTCTATCATTACGATTCAATGAATCGGATAAATTATTTTTAAAAACTGTCTCAATAATATTTATAGCTTTTGAAAAATTATTAAAAGAAATAACTTTTCTAGAGAGTCGATTATTACTACTCAAAAATTTTTCTAAGCGTTTATCAAAACTATATGAATACTGGATCAACTCGATTGTATTTTTTAGAGTTTCTTTGGGCCTTTTACCTGTAACTAGAGACTCTAGATAACGTTGTAGTAGCCTAATCGTTCTTAAATGAAGAGGTACTTCCATCTTTAAAATTAAAGAGCATTCAAGAAGTAATGGAAGTAAACGTTTATCATAAGCTCCTTCTAAAATCCAATTATCCTGTAAGATGATTTGTTTAATACCAAGTGAGATGATTTCTTCGGAATTTTTTACAAATTCAGTTCCACTTAAATCCCAATAGATCTCATCAAATGCATGAGCAGGTATCTTTAATTCTTTAGCTAATTTCTTAGCGATAGTTGTTTTACCAGCACCAGAAGGGCCTACAATACAAATTTTCATGGTTTATCTTTTAAAAAAATATTTCAATAAAATGGTTATAAATAGAAAGTAGACTAAAGTTTATAAGTTACTCATCTGTTTTATCAAAGCTTAAGAATTTTCTTTTGTACAATAAAAACTCAATTATAATTCCGACTTGAAGGAAATAAACTCATGAAAAAATTTTTATTCATTTGTCTAGTCGGTTTAGCAGTGACACAGGCTAATGCTCATTCTGGAGGTACAAATTCTAAAGGATGCCATACCAATAGTAAAACTGGAGACCATCACTGTCATTAAATAAGGGTATAAAAGAGTAAGCTGATTTCTGGTTTACTCTTTTTAAGATCTGTATTTTTACATTTTTTAGAAATAATAAGAGGTGAATAGATGGAAATAATATGGGGAACGCTTGGTTTATTAGTTTTATTTTTAATATTAAGTAAAATACATAAAAAGCAAAAATTTACTAATGAAAGACCAATATCATATTTGGTTGACATTGTTGGAGAACAATCTTATCAAGCTAATTTAAGAAAGATTGCTGGACCTAAACAAGAAAGATCAAAATATGTAGAAGTAATGGCTAGAGTGATTTCTGAACCTTTTAATGCTTATGATAAGAATGCTATAAAAATTGAAATTAGTGGTTTAACAGTTGGTTATTTAAGTAGGGATGATGCCAAATTATTAGCTGGTAAAGTAATAAATAAGACCGTGCCAGCTTTAATTAATGGTGGTTGGCTTGATGATGATAGTGAAGGGAGCTACGGTGTAAAGCTCGGTATTGAAAGTCTTAATGAATTACTATAGTAGAGGACATTTTTAAGTTTTACTAAAATTGAAAACTCAAAAAATAAAAGCTTCTGTTGTAGATTAATAAATCATTTTACTAAAATTATTTTTAAAGTTTTTTAAAGCTTTATTTCTAGCCAATATCATATTGACACTTAAAATCTCTCTTATTATTCTTCGTTTCAGGATGAGAGAGGGACGCCTTGTGCGTGCTGACCTTTGGGCTATCAGTCTATCAACCCTTTCTCGTTCTATTATTATTTTTATTAAATAATAAATTTCTAATGAAAAAATTAAATATTCTAATTCAATGAAAAATAATATTTATTCAATTATTTTCTAGCCAATATCACATTGACACCTAAAACCCCTCCGATTATGCTTTGCCTGCTGGCCTACATTGCCAGCCGGTTTTAGCAGACCGAGAGCGTATAGCGCATCAAAAAAGCAATTTTTTGGTGGCGAACTCGTTCGTCCCCCCTTCGTAGCGGTAGGACGGAAGGGGGACGCCTTGTGCGTGCTGGTTCTATATGCCCAGTCTGCTAACCCCCTTTCGTTCTGCCACCATAATCATTTAGCAGTGATTGGCAGAAATTTTATGCATATAGGAGTCCGCTCATGCGTACTATTTCTTCTCAATTTTTGGCTTTTGCCAAACTCTCTCTAGCCATACCGCCCAACTGGTTTTTAAAACGGTTTAACCGACTTTAGGTTTTAAAACCTTAGCTCGTTACGACTAAAAAATCATAGCAACAATAAAACCTGAGATAGCTTAGGCACATTTTGTGCGGCTTTTGCATGCCTGTTTTTAGCACTCATTTTAAGAGTGACGGCATTTCTATCTCTTTAGATACAACAAAAAATTATTTTAAGCGGTACACATGAACAATTTAGAATCTTCATTTAGAGCACTACGCGTGCTTCACGTAGCAAAAGACTTATTTAATCAAGATGGCTTTTATAAGGTCGGTGTCGACCGAATTATTGCAGAAGCCAAAATTCACAAAGCTACTTTTTATAACGACTTTCACTCAAAAGCACGACTCATCGAGATGTGTCTCACTTTTCAAAAAGATGCGCTCAAAGTAAAAGTGTATTCAATTCTTAACTCTTACCGTGAAGAAATGGTACTCGATAAACTTAAGCAGATTTACCTGCTACATGCCGACTTAAATGGCTTTTATCATTTACCCTTTAAGGCAATTTTTGAAATTGAAAAGCTCTATCCGGATGCCTATCAAGTTGTAGTGGACTATAGAAATTGGTTTGTTAATGAAATCTATAAGTTGCTTTTAACCTTAAAATCTACAGCCTCAGTTAAAGATGCTTACATGTTTTTATTTATGATAGATGGAGCAATGGTTCAACTTTTAGGTGAAAATGTGGTGGATGAAAGAGATCGGTTGTTAGATTATTTCTTTTTAAACTTTGCCTAATAAGCTAGATCTCAAATGCAAAAGCCTCCAATTATGGGGGGCTTTTACATAGATATTGAAATAAAAAAGCTCCTTAATGAAAAGGAGCTTCAGTTTTTATAATTTAAATTTTAGTTATATAAATTATTAACTTTATTTTTATCCAGCTAAAAACTAGCCAGTCGAGAAGCCTAGATCGCTTGCCACTGATCTTTAACTTCTTCTGAATTTTTGTTGAGTATGACTTGGTTTTCTTTCACTTCCCCAATCCACGCAGTAGGGATGAGGTGATGTTGACCACTTTCGTCTCGAGTCAGTTTCAATTGATTTTCACCGTCGAGATGGTCGACCGTTCCTACTTTTGTACCGCAAGAAGCAATAACATCTGCGTGTTTTTTAATATCAGTAATATTTAAAGTATTCATTTTTGACCTCTTCTTTAGAAATAGAAAAACGGTAAAACCTAAATTACTTTAAATAAGTGCATAAATGTGGGTTTTTTAATAAACCTTACAGGATCAGGTTATAAGTTCACTTAATAATTATATTTGAGTAACAATGAAATAATTAGAGATAAATCTAATAATATTTATCTTTTTATTACAATTTATATGTTTATTTAAACAGAAGTATTTAGATAAGGTTAAATGAAGTCTTATAAATAACTATTTGCAATGAATATTAAAATACCTATAAATGTGACGATATTAAGTTTATTGAGTGAATTTGAATCGGCCTTAGCTGAAGATAAAAGCAAGCTTCGTATAAATTTACTCTATCAATTGGTAAATTTAACCAAGAATTTACCACATCCAGCTTCAGGTCAAACGTATCAACGCTGGCAACTTTTTGCTCAGATTGCTGGAGTTGATTTAAGTTTGGCGAAGCTCTTTGAGTCACATTGCGATGCTATAAGCATTTTAAATGAATTGGGTTATCAATCAGAAATAGATGACCAGCTTTGGGCCATTTGGGCGGCAGACGGCGGACCAGCTCCATTGCAAGTGAAAGATAACCTCTGTAATGGCATCAAGCCTTGGTGTTCTGGTGCAGAATTTATTCAAAAAGCTTTGATGAGTTATAAAAATCAGCAAGGGCAGGCGCAGCTTTGTATTGTCGACTTAAGTCATTCCTCCATTAGCACTGATTTAAGTAACTGGCATGCAGTCGGAATGCATCCGACACAGACGGCAAGAGTAAGTTTTGAAAATACACCTGTAAAATTGATCGGTCATCCAAATAGTTATTTAAAACGCCCAGGCTTTTGGCATGGTGCAGCAGGTGTTGCGGCTTGTTGGTATGGTGCCGCCGTTGGTTTAGCTGGTTTTTTACAAGAAAGTTGTCAGGTCAGTCCGAATCCTTTTAAAAAATTGTATTTAGGAGAAGTCGCTCAGCAATTAGAAATTACTAAGCAATATTTTCAATATGTTGCTGAACTGATTGATCGCAAACCCATGCTAAATCATGAGCGTGAGATACGAATATTGCGTGCCCAAACAGAGCAATGCTGTTTGAGTGTAATTGAACGAGTTGGGAAAGCATTAGGTGCTCGTCCTTTTTGTGAGGATGCCACTTTTGCACAGCTCATGGCTGATTTGCCGGTGTTTATCAGACAAAGTCATGCTGCTTTTGACTACCAGCAAATTACAGAACTCTGTTTATCGGACCAAAGCCTATGGGAACTTTAAAACATCCTTTGGTCGAAGACCGCGTTATTTTTGGTGAGGGCACCGCCAAAGAGCAATGGTTAAAGGCGTTTAAAGAACAACCTTTAGAGGCTTTAGATCTTGAGTTATTCCGCTCTAAAAGGGTCGTAATTGTTGCTCCACATCCAGATGATGAAGTACTAGGGTGTGGTGGTTTAATGCAGCAACTTATTGCACTGAATTGTAAGATCCTCATTTTAGCGGTAACTAACGGTACGCAAAGTCATCCTAATTCTAGGAAATATTCTCCAGATCAACTTAATATTCTTCGTCCGCAAGAAAGCTTAGAGGCCTTAAATTGTTTAGGGGTATTGCAGTCAACTGAACGTGTAGAACTCAACTTGTTAGATGGCCAGATTCATCTTCAGACCGATCAACTTTGGCAGAGTTTAGATAACATCATTCAAGCTGATGACATTCTCATTTGTAGTTATGCCTTTGATGGTCACCCAGACCATGAAGCAGTAGGTAAGACAGTTCAAGCCTATGCAACAGCTAAGCAGATTTTGTATTTACACGTATTAATATGGGCTTGGCATTGGGCTGAGCCTTTAGACGCGCGAATTGATTGGCGCTCCGCAAAAGCGTACCACTTAACCGAAGAGCAGTTAATTAAAAAACATCAAGCAATTTTGCAGTTTAAAAGCCAGATTGAAGCAGATGAAACTACGGGGAATATGGCAGTTTTGTCTACTTCGATAATTAATCGTCTTTTAATGCCTTATGAGGTTTATTTGAGTGATTCATTCTCGCATGTACTTTGAAGATTTATATCGTCATAACAGTGATCCATGGGGCTATGACTCACATTGGTATGAAGCACGTAAAAGACAAATTTGTCTTGCGCTACTCACAAAACCCCGCTATCCAAAAGTGTTAGAGGTGGGGTGTTCAAATGGACATTTAAGTATTCATTTAGCCCAAAGAGCCGAGTCTCTGGTGTGTATAGATGTTTCTGAGTGTGCTGTTCAGTTAGCTTCCGAGCGCTTACAAGAGTTTGAGCATGTAGTGGTCGAAAATAGAAAAATACCAGAGGACTATTTGGTTCAAAAATTTGATCTGATTTTAATTAGTGAAATGGCCTATTACTTGTCAGCAGATGAATTGCATCAATTTATTGAAAAGTTAAAGCATAGTTTAAATGACAACGGCGAGATTTTGTGTTGCCACTGGCGTCATGAAATTCAAGATTTTGAGTTAAATGCCGAGCAAGTCCACCAAAGTTTTCAGCAACATTTTCCATTTCATCATTATCTCAGCTTAAACGATCCAGACTTTATGATTGATTTGTGGACGGCGAATACTTCCTCTTTAGCACAGCAGGAAAAACTAAGATGAAAATAGGTATTGTTATTCCGGCGCATAATGAAGAGTACTATCTATCAGCCTGTCTACAATCTATTCAGGTGGCTATAGATAATATTAACGGTTATGAAGTAGAAGTGATTGTTGTACTTGATAGTTGTACAGATCAGTCGCGATTGATTGTGCAAAGCCATCAGATCAATTGGATTGAATGTAACTATGCATGTGTAGGGCAAGCACGTGACTTAGGAATTCGTCACTTGATTGAGCGTGGAGTGACTTGGATTGCTTGTACAGATGCAGACACGATAGTCAGTCCAGATTGGCTGCGCTATCAAATCCAGCATCAACCCACAGATGTAATTTGCGGTACTGTGATGTTAGATGACTTGAGCCATCTATCTATGGACAAACAGCAGAAGTACTTGGCACATTATCAAGATCAGATGGATCATGCGCATATTCATGGGGCAAATTTGAGTTTTAGTGCAGAAGTCTATCTGTTAGTAGGGGGCTTTGACCCAATTTCATGTCATGAAGATGTTTCGTTAATCAAGAAATTTATAAAGCATTGTTGCAATATTACTTGGAGCAATCTAGTTCGAGTGACAACAAGTAGTCGGTTAAATGGTCGCGCACCACAGGGCTTATCGTACTTTTTAAATAACCTCTAAGGACTCAAAACATGAGTTCTCCTAATATCGAAATATTCTTTAAGTTTTGTGGGTCATATTTAATATTGATGATATTACCCACCTTATATTGATCGTGATTTTGTTTAGCAATAATCACCTTTAGATTTTCGGTAATAATTTGACCTTGCGCTGCTTGGAATTTTAATTTTATATGACATAAAGGACGATATTGAACTTTAACGAGCGAGTCTTGAAAATACACGACTTCGGCAGAAGTAACGATTCCTCGTTTATATATAAAAAACTTATAAACCAGACTTTTAAGAAAAAAGGTCCAAGCAATATAAATAAAGAATAGGGTAAACCAGATTACTCCAATAAAAGTCAAAAAATCAGAAAATTTCACTTGTTAGAACCAGAATTACTCATTTAAATTATTATTCTAGATGAACCAATTTAGTCGATCTACTCAATAAAAACAATCTAAAACATAAGTAGATAAAATCTCACAGTTAGGTGTGAAAATAAAAAGCATCCTTATTCATTAAGGTAGGTATATAACTTAGTTGTTGTATTTATGACTACATATGTAAACAAGTCTTATTATCAAATGTTTTAACCCTTAAAATTCGAGAAAATAAAGTTTTAAGGGGTAGATGTTGGATTTTTTTAATTTTTTTCGCGAAATTCGGGTTCAGTTAAGCCATTATCCTTGGCTAGAGATGATTGTTTCACTCACTCTTTTGATTTTATTTGCAGCAATAGCAAATTTTATTGCCAAACGAATTATTGTTCGAGGCGTTCGTCATTTAGTCACCAAACTTAAATCACCCAATCAATCAATTTTTGCTCAGCATAGTGTCATAAAGAAATTTGCAAATATTGTTCCTGCTGTTGTGATTATGAATGGTATTGCAACAGTTCCGCATCTATCTGCGAAGTTTATTGCTTTTGTAGAAATGGGGGCGCAAGCATTTATTTTTCTCACGCTCGCACTTACAGTAAGTGAGCTGTTAAATATCTTCAACCTTATTTATCAGCGTAATCCAAAATCTAGAAACAAGCCGATTAAAGGTTACTTACAACTCGTTAAATTAATTTTATTTGTTGTGTGTGGCCTGATGATTTTGGGAACGTTCCTTAAAAAGGATGTGTTCACATTACTTGCAGGTTTTGGTGCGATGGCAGCAGTATTAATGCTGGTTTTCCAAAACACCATTTTGTCATTGGTTGCTAGTGTGCAAATCGCTTCTTATGACATGGTGCGTATTGGCGACTGGATTGAAATGCCATCACTCAATGCAGATGGTGATGTGATTGATATTTCATTGCATACAGTCACTGTGCAAAATTTTGATAAAACCTACACGACCATTCCGACCAATAAGCTGGTTACCGATACATTTAAAAACTGGCGAGGTATGAGCAATTCAGGTTGTCGTCGAATGAAACGTTCACTCTTTCTCGATCAAAGCAGTGTTCATTTCATGAGTGACGAAGAACAACAAAAGCTCAAAGAGTTTTTATTATTAGATCAATATCTGGATGCAAAGAATTCTGAAATTGAAGAGTTCAATAAACAGTTAAGCAATCAATCCCGTTATAACAAGCGCCGTTTAACCAATATCGGAACATTCAGAGCCTATGTAGAGTTTTATTTGCGCCAGCATAAGGGGGTTGCCCAAAATCAAACCATCATGGTTAGACAATTACAGCCGACCAGTCAGGGCTTACCTTTAGAAATCTATGCATTTACCAATACCATTGCATGGGTTTCTTATGAAGCAATTCAGTCCGATATTTTTGATCATTTAATTGCGATTCTTCCCGAGTTTGGTTTACGTGTTTACCAAGCACCTTCGGGTCATGATTTGCAAAGATTAACGGCAGAGATTAACCCAAATTAAGATTTAAGCTGCCCATAACAAATCCTAAATTATTTTTGAAAAAGCTCCCATAAGGGGGCTTTTTTTAATTTTTCTTAATCTAGCATGTCTTACTTAATCTTTATTTTAAAAGACTAATTCAAATTTTTGACCGTTCTGACATAGGAATTGTCCTTTAATGATATTAACAAGTTCCTTTTTGGAACTTAATGTGTAGCTATCTTGAGGAAGAGAAAAAGAACATGTACCCAAACACATTCAAGGATATGGCATCTAAAACTTTATGGCTTTCTGATATTCATGCGGGTCACTGGGGAATTGCGAGCCATCCTGATTTAATCGCATTGCCTATTCGTAACTATATTCAAAAGCTCACTGCATAAAAAATAATCACGCCGGAGGCCTAAGATGAAAAATGATTTAAAGCTCGCATCGCCATTTGTATTTAAGAAAAAAATTACGTTAAAAAATAGGCTGATTAAATCAGCTTTAAGTGAAGCATTGGCTCATACCGATGGGCGACCGAGTAAAGAGCTGATTCAGTTATATCGAACATGGTCTCAGTCTGGAGCTGGGGTTTTGATTACCGGTAACGTGATGATTGACTCTAGAGCAATAGGTGAACCGGGTAATGTCATTATCGAAGATGAAAAAGATTTTGACCTCATCAAAGAGTGGGCAGAAGTTGCTAAATCTGGTGGTACTGAAATCTGGATGCAAATAAACCATCCTGGTAAACAAGCAATTCGAGGGTTAAATAAAGAAACGGTTTCACCTTCTGCTGTGCCGTTTGGCCCGAAAATGGCAGCAGTTTTTGCGACACCACGAGAGTTAACTCATGATGAAATTGAAGATCTGATTCAACGCTATGCAAATACCGCTGAGATTGCCAAGAAAGCAGGGTTTACAGGTGTTCAGTTACATGGTGCACATGGTTATTTAATTAGCCAGTTTCTTTCTCCGCATCATAACCGCCGTACAGATCAATGGGGCGGAAATATAGAAAATCGACGTAGATTTGTGCTTGAAATTTATAAGGAAATTCGTAATCGAGTTGGGCCGGACTATCCGGTAAGTATTAAATTAAACTCAGCCGATTTTCAAAGAGGCGGTTTTACCGAAGAAGAATCGCTAGCAACCATTCAAGCATTGGATGAAGTAGGTATCGATTTAATCGAAATTTCTGGCGGAACCTATGAAAAACCGATTATGCAATTGGGTAAATCCAAAGCTTCAACCCTCTCTCGTGAAGCTTACTTTCTCGACTTTGCTAAAAAAGTGCGTGAACAAAGTAAAGTGCCACTTATGGTGACAGGTGGGTTTAGAAGTCTGCAAGGAATCGAAAGTGCTTTATCAAATAATGATTTAGATTTTATTGGTCTTGGCCGAATTTTCGCAATTGAACCGTTGGCATCAAAACGGCTATTAAGTGGGCTTGAAACTATTAATCAAGTTAAACCATTAACTACAGGTTTTAAGTTTATTGATAATTTGGGGTCATTAGAAATTACTTGGTATACGCGTCAAATGCATAGATTAGGACGGGGGAGCTTACCAATTCCAAATGAAAATGGACTCAAATCTTTTATTTTAGATATTAAAGATAAAGGACTGGGTATTTTCAAGACTCGTCGATTACGTGCATCTTAAAAATTATGAAATAAATTTTCATATCAGTGAGGGCATAAGTTATGTCGGCAAATCACCAAATACAAATATCTCGGTTCAGCTTCGTAGCAAAGCTTATGGGTTACAGCTTTATTCTATTTTTTGCTGGAGGGGTCCTTCTTATCTTTTTAAATATTCCTGCTATTTTACTTCAATTTGAATGGGGTGAATTTCTGGTTCGATTAGTTCGCTGGGGAGAGGTGCATGGTGGAGCTGAACATTACGAGTTGATGATCTCAGCCATCTATATTGTATGGGGCTGGTTTCTTTTGAAAGCGGCCAAAGAGCCTTTAAAGAACTATATGTTTTTTGAATTTACCATGGTTGCAAATATTGCTCACTTCGGTGCAATGCTTGTTATGGGTTTGGTCATGACACATGAATCTCCACATTTAATTGGAGATGTATTGTTGGGATGGGTCATTCTCTTAATTTATATTTATTTCTGGTGGCCTATTAGGAAAATATATAAATCTGATCATAATTTGATTCAGTCCGTTTAAGAACGAAATGGTGAAGGGTGACGGAAATTGAACTCGAACCCTTCACTGTAGATTATCCTGCAAACCAAATGTTCTGATGATCACACATGGGGCTCAAATGCTTAATGCGTAGATTGTCCTGCTCAAAATTACCAAAACCTCCAGCAATATCTAACTCATTGCCTACGGCAACTAGCTTACCTTTATAAATTAAGGTTTCTTTTTCAGAATCCCATTGAGCGGTGTTTTCCGGAAAAATAATGAGGATATCGTTCACATAGAGGCACTCTTGTTTTAGCTGCAATATTCCTTTTAAGCGAGCTGATGCAGAAACGCCATTAAACTGATAAACAGGAAGTTTCACCGCACTTGTATTTTCGTTCGCCTCTTGCCGCTGACATCCCGCCAGAAGAGCAAATACAACTGCGCAAATCAATTTATTATTAATACCCAATTTTGTTCCTATAGGGGCTTTCATATAATTTTGATAGTAATGGACAAATGTTGCATATCAACATTTACATTGTTAGAGAAGATTTCATCTCATTCACTCACATGAGTAATTCTTAAATCATTATAGTTTATTTATTTGTATATTGTTATATTTTTCATCTATGTATTGAGACAAAATGCGCCGTGTCATCTTTTATGAAAAGGTATTTGTAATTTATTTTTAACCTTAATTTTATCTTAAGGCATAAACTTTTAGATAGCAGCTAATGAAAGTATGTTTGGGAACATACAATGATGAGTCATGAGAATTTATCTAAAACCTTGAGTAAAGTTCCAGAAGTCACCTTATTATTCTGGATCATAAAAATTGCAGCTACAACGCTAGGTGAAACCGCTGGAGATGCGCTATCCATGTCCCTTAATTTGGGATATGTAATCAGTACGGCAATTTTTGCAGTGATCTTTGCAGTATTTGTCGGACTACAAATTAAAGCTAAAAACTATAATTCATTTTTTTACTGGGCTACGATCATTGCCACTACGACCTTAGGGACGACGATTGCCGATTTCGTTGATCGAACTTTAGGCGTGGGCTATGCAGGAGGGAGCTTAATACTACTTATTTTATTAGGCCTATCTCTGTTCGTTTGGTATTTAAGCTGCGGCACAATTTCAGTAAAAAGTATCCAGTCTGCAAAAAGCGAAGCCTTCTATTGGTTAACTATCATGTTTTCTCAAACATTAGGGACAGCTTTGGGCGATTGGACGGCTGATACACAAGGCTTAGGGTATACGAGCGCTGCTTTAATCTTTGGCACATTATTGTTGGTTTTGGCAATCTGTTATTTTTATACCAAAATTTCAAGAACCTTATTATTTTGGTTGACCTTTATTCTTACCAGACCTCTAGGTGCGGTATTGGGAGATTTTCTGGATAAACCTATTGCACATGGTGGATTAGAACTAAGCAGATTTAGTGCGTCTTTCGTTTTATTGGCTTTCATTGTTGTCTGTTTAATGGTCTTTAAACCTAGAGCAGCACAGACATCTCACTGATGATTCCTTAGCTAAATAATCAGTTCGAGTAAGTTGAATCATATGAATAGATCAATCTGAATCCTTTAACTCTAACATTTGATGAATGCTCATGAATCGTTATTGAATGAATTCAGTATGTGTATTCATAAAGGATGAGTTCTATTTTTATATTTGGCTTACCTCCTGCGGTGAAATATGACGTGTTATCCACCAAAAAAGCAGTGCCAATAGACTAACACCTGCGCCTAGCGTACACACGCCAAGCCATCCCGCATAGGCATAAGTCGCCGTTGTGCTGATTGCACCTAATCCACTGCCGATCGCATAAAACAACATGTAGAGACCCACAAGCCGGCTATGCGCTTCTGGACGAGTACGAAAAATCATACTCTGGTTGGTTACATGGAGGGCTTGTCCGCCTAAGTCCAATAATACAATGCCAATCACCAGTGCCCAGAGTGAGTAACTCATAAGTGAGAGTGGTCCCCAAGCAAGCAGTAATATGAAGAGTGCTACCGCGCTTGTACGCTGAGCATATCCGCGGTCAGCCCAATAACCCGCACGTGCAGCAGCCAAAGCACCCACAACTCCGACGAGTCCAAAAGACCCAATAATAGTATGCGAAAAACGATATGGCGGCTCACTCAACGGTAGGACCAGTGCGCTCCAAAAAATATTGAATGCAGCGAACATGAGTAAAGCTAAGACACCGCGCACTTGTAATACTTTTTCTTGGCGCAGCAGTTTTAGCATCGACGCCAGAAGTTGCGGGTAGCGCATGGTAACGGGCTGAACCTCTAAATGAGGAAGACGTTTCCAAAGGGGTAATGCAATCATAAGCATGATAACGGCTGCACAAACATACACGCCGCGCCAACCCGCTAAATCGCTAATTCCTCCTGAAAATACACGAGCAAGCAGTAAACCAATGAATACACCACTTTGTGCAGTGCCAACCACATGTCCTTGCTCATGTGGGAGAGCGGCACTCGCAGCATAAGCAATAAGCCCTTGAGTCATGGCCGTACCGAGTAAACCTACGGCAAGCATTCCTACCAAAAGAATAATTGTAGAGTGAGCAAAGGCAACCACGAGTAATGCCGAGATCAAAGCCAGTAATTGCATAGCCATTAAGCGATGCCGATTTACAAGGTCACCCAATGGCACTAAAAACACGAGGGCAAGGGCGCAACCTATTTGAGTAGCTGTAACTACACCACCAATGGCGGCATGACTAACATTAAAGTTCTTGGCTAATATATCGAGCAAGGGCTGCGCATAATAGACATTTGCTACGCTTGCACCACTTGCTATAGCAAACAGCAAAATTACGCCACGGGGCATGTTTGAAAGCGGTTTATCGCTTTCTGCGTGTGAAGAAGATGCAAGAGAAGCTTTCATGGGCCTAAATCCATTTAATCTGGTTTTAAAATGCAACTAGTTGAATGTTAAGTCTACTAGTTTTAAAATGCAACTAGATAACTTGTTACTGATGATTGGTAAGGAAACTTAATGACGCACTCTACATTGTTAAAAGATGAACCTTGTCCAGTTGCGCGCTGCGTCAATCTGATAGGCGACCGCTGGTCATTGTTGATTGTGCGTGATGCATTTGATGGAATGCGCCGTTTTGGAGATTTTCAGCGCAGCTTAGGAGTGGCGCGAAATATTCTTTCTGACCGACTAAAAAAGTTAGTGGATGCAGGTGTACTTGAAATGCAAGATGCTTCGGATGGCACGGCTTATCAAGAATATGTATTGACCGATAAAGGGGAGAGTTTATTTCCAGTGGTTGTAGCTTTACGACAATGGGGAGAACAGAACCTATTTGAAAGTGGTGAGCGCCACTCTCTGTTAATTGATAAAACTACAGGCGAGCAAATTCCATTTATGGCGCCAGTCGCGGCAGATGGAACAGTGTTGAGAGCTTCTAATACTCAAGTGCAAAAGGTGAAATAAAATAAGACAAAACAAAAATAACCTTTTTTAACTTAAATTTGCAGAGATTAGTTGGTAACCTTGCGCGTCAAATTAAGGTGAGATTATGAGATTTATATTCCTCTTTATAAGCGCGATTTCAATTCAATGTTATGCAGCATCAGAAGCAATGGAACTTCATTACTGTGAAACTGTGAAGAAAGCAGCGAGTGGGGTGATGGATGCTAGACAACATGAAGTGCCAGCTAAAGAGTTACATGACATCGCCAATCATCTTGAAGAGCAACAAGCCAAACAACTTTATCAAGAGCTTATCAAATCTGCATATTCTTCAAAGTTATTTGAAGACCCTCTCATTAAGTCCAAAGCTGTCGAAAATTTTCAAACCACTTGGCATGAGCAATGTTTGGCAAAAGAATTGGCTAAAAATATTTGAGGGTGTGAGTAGGAAATAGCTAACCGAAAGGCCAGAGAAAACTTTATTCCTATATCTTATTTGTAGTTTCTATTAATACTAATTTATATAGCGGTTCTTATTACGAAGTATTAGAAATCTACAGATCTAGACAAGCGTACTATTCTGAACTGGGCTTTAGTCAGATGGATCTTTAATTTCATTGATAAACAAGAAGGTAAGACGATTGTCGAAGTAATCAAAGAATTTAAAAAAGCTAAAGATGATATTCAAAATAGTTAACCGCCTTAGGGGGCGGTATTATTAAATAGCTCTATTATATTCCTGTCATCTGTCGGAATTAATCAAATGATTTAAAGACTTGTTTATACTAAATGTTCAAAATAAAAACAGGATAACGCCGTGAAAAAGATAATTTTAGTAACAGTAATGGGTTTCAGTGGAGTAAGTAGTGCTTTTGCCGAGTGCTCTTATATCTTTGATGCGACCTTACAAGATATAAAAGCTTTTGAAGTAGCAAACGGAGCAAACTCAGCTAATTATCGTTATGCAGAGCAAGTTGCTAATATAAATAATACGAATCAGTCTGGTTATGACGTTATAAATTATTATTCAAATAAAGATGTCGATAAGCTTTTAGCTTCAAAAAAATATATTCAATTTAAAACTCAATATACCTCTAATACGCCAGACAATGTTGCCATAGTAGATAAACCTATTACTACTTCGGATATTTTTGCTCAAGAGTTCATTTTTGATGTGAATAATCTCAAGGTTAATCTTGGCACTACTTCTCAGATGTATGAGTATGGTTTTGTTATTACTGGATCTTCACAATCTAAAGTGGAGTTAACATTAAATTTAATGTTTGCAAAAGGTAATAACTATTCAGGTGTTATAAATGGAGACTCAATCGTTTCTTTAGGTGTTACATATAAATCTGATGGAAATGGTCATTTAACACTCTTGAGTGCTAATAGAACCAGTAATCCGGTACAAGTTCCAGCAGATGGAAAGGTTAGAGTAGGTATTTATGTAAATCAAAATACTAAACAGGTTGGCTATATTGTTAATGGAGTGAACTACGGCTACTTAAATCTTACTATGGAAAATAAATTAAAATATATCAGCTTCATGGGAGCTATCAACCAAGATCATTTTGCCAACTCTGCCTTGACAGGTAAAACAGTGGGACTGCAATTGATTACTGATAAGTCAAAAATGCAGTTTACCTATCCTACTGGAGCTAAGGACATTTGCGGGGTAGCTTTATAAAAAGCAAATTGAATTAACGAATTTTTATTAACAGCCACCTTCGGGTGGTTCTTTTTTATAAAAGAGTAGTTTTGGAGGTTTAATTTAATTTCTATTAAGTGTTTGAAAGTATTGTATTATTTTTTATTAATAGTTAAAATCTTCGTCACTTTTAATAATATTAATTTTATTAAAGTTTCATATAAATATTTGATTAATATAAGGGTTTTTTAAATGTTGAGATGGCTTATCTTTCTTGTTATTCCTATCATGCTTCCAGGTTCTTTATATCCTCTGCTGATTGAGTTAACTAAAGCATTTAATGATATATCTCAAAGAGTTGTTGCCCTTATAGTTATGTATATTGTAGCTGCTTTTATTGCTGCGACAGTAACTTATGAAAATAATCCATATGGTAATAAATTGAAACCTGTCATTGTAGTGTTATCAATTGGAGCATTATTATTTTTTATTTCTTCAAAAACTTTAATCGCGATTATTTATCTGATTGTAAGTATATTTATAGTTGTAAAGTGGCATAAGAAATTTAAGGATAAGCCTCTGTCTAATTGAATATCAATTTAACTAATTAAGAATATTTAAACCTAACCCGCATATGCGGGTTTTTTATGTCTAAAGGAAACTGAAATGAACATTGAACAATATCTTGATGATTTAATTAAGCGTGAAGGTGGTTACGTGAATAATCCCGCAGATCGAGGAGGGGCAACAAAGTACGGCATTACTGAAGCAGTAGCACGTACAAATGGTTTTAAGGGCAATATGAAAGATTTACCACTTGATGTAGCTAAATCTATTTATCGGAAACAGTACTGGACAGCACCGCGATTCGATCAATTAAATACTATTAGCTCAGCAGTAGCTGAAGAGTTATTAGATACCGGTGTGAACTGTGGTACCAGCTTTGCAAAGCCACTGTTACAACGGGCTTTGAATCTACTAAATAACAATGGTAAAGCAGGGTGGCCAGATTTATCAGTAGATGGGATTTATGGACCAGCAACTCTTAATGCACTCAAAACTTATCTAGCCAAACGTGGAACAGAAGGAGAAAAGATATTAGTTCGAGTGCTAAATATCATGCAAGGCCAGCGTTACATTGAAATCTGTGAACGGAATCCTACCCAAGAACAATTCTTTTACGGTTGGATCGCTAACCGCGTTTCACTATGAAGGTTCTGATTTCGCTGTGTATTCTACTTTCAGGATGCACAGCTCATACTATCAATAATAATGTAAGTGTTGGCATTTGTATTAAAGCTCTCTAAGGAGAGCTTTTTATAAAATTTTTAACTGTAAAAACCTAGTGCATAATTGTCCATACTAATTTAACTAGCGGTAACTTTCCTGCTAAATGGGTTAGTGGTTTGATCTTTAGCATACTTTTGTTTGATCACCACAGTTCCTGCAATAAAGTCATGAATTGCACGTTTTCTTTTATTAAAAAGTAAAACTATGAACTCGCTCCAGAACCATGCCTGATTCAATAGGTTTATTAAACCATACCAAGTGGGTAACAATAGTACTAAGTATTTTGCCCGATCTACCCATTCCGCATTAAGATAAATATCTGAATCAGCATGGTTTAAAGCTATGAGTTGGGCTGTAACTACAAAACAGGTAATGACAATTTCTACTGAAGATCTTAGTACAGCTTCTTTAAGACCGATCTTATGACCATTAGTTAGAGTTATCTGGATACCTACTACCATTTTTCCGATAGTCGCACCAAATTTATAATGAAAATAAATTATATATAAATAAAATAGAGGAGTTAAAATAATTGTAGTGAGCATTGCAGTTAGCATTGAGATACTTTGAATGTAATAACTGATAAACATTACAGGTATGAATACAATTATATCAATAATTGCAGCACCTAGACGTTTCCAAAAACCAGCAAAGACCTTTTCACTATTGATTTCGATGGGTAAAAATTCCATTTTTATTCCTTTAGTTAGAATTTATAAATTAATTTTTATTAATGCAAAATATTATAGTTAGTTTAATTAATAGTAAACAAAATTAATAAGAACAAATTTTATTGTGATAATCTCTATGTGATAACTATTTTATATATATTAGTCCATAGGTCCAGCTAGCCAGTAACCATGATTTGCGCAAGCCTCCGGAACAGAAGGGGTGACTCGTGTAGATTTTACTTCATATGAACCACCTCCTATTGATATCTCTTCGCCAATTAAAACAGATCGATTTGAAAAACCATTGGTAATTTTAAATTTACCATTTCCTAAATTTTCTAATTTGCTTCCATAGCGCCAAATAATTAATGGACCCATTTCGTCGCCCAGTCTGATACATCCATTTTTATCTGCAATAAGCTTTCCATGTGTTGAAGCCATCATTGAAATATTACTTCTCGTATTGCTTGTGATAAGTATCGGTGGAATAAAGATCTCTTCATTGTTAGCTATACTAGGCTTTACCATGCAAGATGTTAGGCTAAAAGCCATTAAAGATGCTAAGAATTGTATTTTCATATAAGGGCTTTTTCTTTACTTTTTAGTAATTGGTTCTATAAGTTAATTGATAATAATCCCTTGATTTAGATCACAAGTAGTATCAGGTTTAACGATCCAGTTGTAGTCATTCAAATTAAGGGGATATGCTTCTCCACTACCATAAGCAATAGTGTCACCCTCCTTATATTGTTTTGAGTCAACAATTAAAAGATGCTTATTGCTATCCCAATGAGCATCTTTAGTTGCAAAAACGGGAAGGACTCGATCACTTACATGCATTAAATAGACACACGAGCCTTCAATCTTGATTTGTGCTTCACTATAGCTTGCATTATCAGTACCACCTGAGTAAACAATTTTCGGCACAATAACCCTATTTTGAAGCTGAGGAGGATTAGTACATCCATTAAGTAAGATGACTAATCCAGTTAGAAGTGTGATTAAAATATTTTGTTTATTCATAATTGGAATGTCTTCTATTGCAGGGATGCACCGTTCATACGATTAATAGCAATGTTAGTGTAGGTATTTATGTGAAAGCTCTGTAAAAATATTTCAAGTATAAGAAAAATAAATCTTTAATCGAAATTTATTATTTAGATATTAAAAAATCAGATTTATAAAATTATCAATTTTTAATTTGTAACTTAATGTTTCACATCTGCATTAAAATAAGTATATATTAAATAAATAACAATCTATTAGCATTTTTCTATGCTTGTAATAAAACAGGAAAGGAATATTGAAAAAAAATAAAAGGTAGAATAGTCTGTTCACCATATACAGATCGGTTTACTTGTATATAGAAAAATAAGATAAAGGTATTAATAAATAGCTGGGTGATTACATGTTAAAAGAACCAAGAGAAACAATGGAACAACTGCCAAGTGTTTTTCAACCTTTTTTAACTTGGTTAACTGGAGCGGCTTCTAAAGCTGAGTTATTAAGGGTAGACATAAATAAAAAACCTCCTTCACCAATTTATCATGTTGTTCTAGCTTTTTTAAAATGCATGATTGGAGTTGTAATTAGTTATACTTATTTTTACTATGAATATTATATTCTTTTGATAATAGGTTGGATAATAACTGTATCGGGTATGCGTAAATTACAAGTAGTAATTTATCATAACTGTGCACATGGTATGATTTTTAATGATGAAAAAAATAATAAAATCCTAGGGTGGTTTATTTCAATAGTATTACTTATAAAAAATTATGATCAATATAAAGTAGAGCATTTGGCTCATCATAGTTCTAGAAAGTTGCTAACTAGAGATGATGATACATTGGTATTTTTGATGGATCATCTAGGTATTAATTCAAAAGATAGTGTTAAAGATATGTGGAGGAAACTATTAATAACTATTTTTTCACCTATAGCACATATTAGATTTTTACTAGGTAGATTAAATACAGGTATGTTTTCTACTAATATTTCATTTTCATTAACTTGCATTTTATTTTGGTCATTATTAGTTTTAATAGTTTTTTTCTTTAATATAGAAGAAATCTTTGTAATTGTTTGGATGGTTCCACTTATTATAGGTTACCAAATTAGTGCAACTTTACGTTTAGTAGCTGAACATAGATGGCCGCCAGTAGATATTTTACAAAAAAGAGAAAGAGCCTTTATTTCATTATCAACTTCTTCAGTATTTCTTGGTAGAGAATTAAAAGTAAACCCAGAATTTTCATTACTCTCTCGCTATATAAAAATTTTATTATGGTGGGGGGAAATGCTTAGTATTCATTTATTTTTTCGATTATTTGTATTAGTCGGCGATACACCATGTCATGACTATCATCATCGTAGACCTACGGCTAAAGACTGGACTCGTTACGCTTATGCGAGAAAAGCTGATCAGGAAAAGGGGTGTGTAGGCCATACACACAATTATTTGGATAGCTGGGGATATATAGAAACAGTTAATTCAAACTTTAAATCATTCTCTGAAGCTGCACCATATTATCAACATAGGTAAATTATTATGAAAGCAATTGTATGTACTATTCCATCAGATTCTCATAGCTGGAATCTTGTCTTTATGAGTCTATTTTTACAAGATCATGGATATGATGTTGTAAATTTAGGAGCCTGCACTCCTATATCATCAATTCTTCAAGAAATTTATAGAAATAGACCAGATTTAATATTAGTAAGTACTGTAAATGGTCATGGTTATATTGAAGGAGTTGATATTGCTAAAAAACTAAAAAGCAATAATGCTACTAAAAATATTAAATTAGTAATAGGTGGTAAGGTTGGTGTTTCAGGTGATGAAAATATTAAACATTTAGAAGTTTTAGTTAATTCTGGGTTTGATGGTGTGTTTATAGAAAATAGCTCCTCTGATGGATTAAATGAATTTATATTATTTCTAGAAAGTATTGGTAAAGAAATAAATGTAGCTTAAATTCTGATTATTAAAGAAAGATATAAATATGGAAAATGTACTTGTTTATTGTTTGGTGACTTTTACTGTAGTTTACTGTCCGGGGCCAATGACTATGTTTTCCTTGGCGAATGGTATGTCCATGAGTAAAATGTCATCAATTGCAGGAATACTTGGAGGTACAACTGCCTATATTGCTCAAATATTAATTACTTTTTATTCTTTGAAAGTTATTGCATCATATTCAGAACAAATATTCCAAATAATTAAAATATTTGGCGCTTTATATTTTTTCTGGATGGCATATAAGCAATTTACCTCTAAGGGTATTTCTTTTATAAAATCTGATACTAAAAAAAATGAAAGTCTTATTACAACCTATTTAAAAGGTTTGATTATTGCAGGAACTAATCCAAAATCAATAATTTTTTTTAGTGCCCTGTTTCCTCAATTTATTGTTCAGAATGAGTCATATATATATCAATTTTTATTGCTGAGTTCTATTTATTTGTTTATTCAATTTACGAGTGGATTGTCATATGTTTTCTTTGGTGAAAAAATATTAAGTTTCTTTTCTAGTCGAAGTAATATTATAACCCAAACACGTGTAATAGGTGGTATGTTCTTAGTTATTGGAGTTTTTTTCCTGATATAAAATTAGTCTAAAACCAATTAAATAAATTAAAAAATTATCCGGTGGAAAATATGATAGATTTTAATGATTATGTAATTCAAGCTCATAAAATAAATAAAATATGTGGACAACCACGTATGGGCTTTTCCAATATTATAGAAATGCAAACTGGTTTGCTTGCTGTTGCGTCTTTAGAAATGCATTCAGTTTGTACAATTACCTTAGACAGTTTTACACGAGTAAACAATTTTGAAGCACCCTTAATTGCCAGAAAAAATAATAAACCTTTAAATGGTTATCCTATTGTCAGTTACTCTATTAACGAAACTAAGGATATGATTGATGAAATTTTTGAAAAATTTAAGAAGCCGATTCAAGTCCGACACGGATCATCGAAACCCAGCCAGATCTTTCAACGACTTGTAGATGTAGGTATAAGCGCTACTGAAGGAGGTCCAATCTCATATTGTCTACCTTATAGTCAGACTCCAATTAGAGAAGCGGTTAGAGAATGGCAAAAATCTATTGAGATCTTTCAAAGTATAGGCTCAAGTGCACATATTGAAAGTTTTGCTGGGTGTATGTTAGGACAATTATGTGAACCTACGCTTCTCAATTCACTCAATATTCTTGAGGGTATATTTTTTCAGAAGCATGGTTTACAAAGTATGTCTTTTAGCTATGCCCAAGGAACATCATCGATACAAGATTATGCAGCCTTAGCAGCTTTACAGCTTTTGATTAAAAAATACTTACCTTCAATAAGACATCATATTGTACTTTACAGTTATATGGGGGTTTTCCCTGAAACTATTCTAGGGTCCACTCGAGTGATTAGAGATAGTGTGCGTGTTGCAAAAAAAGCTTCAGTTTCAAGAATAATTGTTAAAACCCCTTTAGAGTCAAAAAGAATCCCTTCGATAGTGGAAAATATAGCTTCACTTGAATTTGTTGATCATTGTTATGCAGATGAGGTTGATGAGCTTTATCTAGATATAGGTGAAAGAGATCGTATATTTAATGATGCCTGTGTCTTAATTGATAGCGTTTTGAGCCTAGACTCAGAGATTGCTAATTGTTTGTCTTCAGCATTTAATAAAGGAATTCTAGATGTACCTTATTGTATTCATCCTGATAATAAAAATAAAACACAAGTTATGATAGATGAAAAAGGATACTTAAAATGGTCATCAATTGGTCATATGCCAATATCAAAATCAAGTTGTATAGACGTTAAGAATGCAGGAAGTATGTCTCATATTTTTTTAAATAGTTTGCATTTTACTAGAAAAAAATATGATAGTTTGAAAATAAATTAAATTATTGAAACTAAATATTATTATCAAAAGAAAAGGATAGATTAATGAAAGCAGTACAATTTTATAATTACGGGAATCCAGATGTCTTAATTTATGAAGATATTGATGAGCCTAATCTTGGTACTGATGAAGTCCTTATTAAAGTATCAAAAGCAGGCGTAAATTTCTCTGATATATATCAAAGGAGTGGAGTGAATCCAGTTTCCAACTTACCTTATGTTCTCGGACAAGAAGGAGCTGGCATCGTCGTAGCATCAAAAAATAATGTATTTAAAATAGGTGATCGAGTTGCATGGATTTCTTCAAATGGTTCATATGCAGAATATATAAAAATTTCAGATCATCGCATAGTTCATATACCTGAGGATATTAGTGAGGAATTAGCTGCATCCTGTTTGATGCAAGGAATTACCGCTCAATATCTATCAACATCTACATATCAAATAAATGATAAAACTATAGCTTTTGTTCATGCGGGCGCAGGGGGAGTGGGTTCAATTCTTATCCAAATGCTTAAAAACAAAGGTGCTAAAGTTATTACAACTGTCTCATCCTCTAAAAAAATTCCTTTAGTACAATCACTTGGAGCTGATTTAGTTATACAAACAGATATTGAAGATTTTGTACAAAAAACTCGAGATTATACTAATGGAAAGGATGTAGATGTTGTTTATGACTCTATTGGCTTGACTACATATGAACGTAGTATTTCATTAGTAAAACCGTTGGGAACTTTTGTTTTATTTGGACAGTCAAGTGGAAAGGTGCCCCCAATAGATCCAATGTTATTCTCTAAGCAAGGTTCAATTTTTTTTACACGTCCAACTCTTGCTACCCATATTGCTAAACAAGAGGAATTTCAAAAAAGAGCTCTTGAAGTTTTTGAATATATTCGTAATAAAAAAATAAATATTACCATAAGTCGAATGTTTCCCTTAGAGCAAGCTGTGGATGCTCACCGGGCTTTAGAAAGTCGTGAAACTACAGGGAAAATTCTATTAACGGTTAAATAGATTAAATAATATTTAAGTTATATTTAAGGAGTTGTTGTGGAAAAACAATTAAATAAAAAAAATTCAGAATTATATTTAATTGATTTTAATCAATGGTTGCAATTGCCTTTGAATGAATCTATAGAAAAAATAATTAATACTGCTGATTTAAATGATTTATTATTGAATATAGGCGAAGAACTGCAAGAAAAATATATAGAAAATATAGATAAAATATTGAAATCAGCATTTTCTTTAAAGGATAATAAGTCTTCTAAAGAGATTCATTTAACGTTATATTCTTTATATAATCTACAAATATGCGATCCCTTGTCAACACAGTCTTATAATCAACATAATTATTTTTTATATAAAATAAGACAGAAAATAGAGTCTTATTGGCTTGATTCATTAAAAATAGATTTTATTTCTCATACTTTCGAATCAACGGAAAAAGTTTCACAATCAATTATATCATTATGTGAAAAAAAACGACTATCCAACCATCCTTTGTTTGACTTTCTTGCTAAAGATGCGAACAAAAAACAGTTATATACTTTTTTTCAAAGTGACTATGATTTAAATATTAGATTTTTTGATTTATTAGTTTTAGCCCTTATTAACTCTCCTTCAAGTGCACGTAAAGAAATGATAAAAAATTTGTGGGATGAATCTGGAAGAGGTAATAATAGTGAAACACATGTAAATATGTTTAATGATTTAATTGAGAATCTATCTATAGAAAATAAAGAACAGATTCGAGTTCATGATAGCTGGCAAAAAGCTGCAGGTTATAATTTATTTATGTTCGCGGCACTTAATCGTCAGCATTATTTCTTCTTGCTAGGTATTATGGCCGCTACTGAAATTATTGACCCTCAATCTTATTTAAAAGTAATAGAAGCATGTAAGAGACACAATATTGATGAGCGTCTTTATCGATACTATACAGAACATGCTGATATCGATGTTGAGCATGCTAAGGGATGGCTTACATATGTTATTGAACCCTTAGTTGAAAAAATAGATGTTAAACAAAGCATCCTCATGGGGGCTTATCATCGTCTCAAAACGTGTAAAGATTACTATGATAGTTTATATGAACATCTCAAAACTATATAAGTAATTTTTTTGCAGCATCCCAAGCATCTTTTGCAGAATTTTGATTTCCCATTAATTGTGCAGAAAGTGTTGCTCCATCTAAAAGCATCATAATAACTGATGCGATATTTTCTGCATTTTGATTGGGTAACAACTCTTCAACGATCTCTGTTATTCTTGTAATTAAAGTTTGTTTTTGGTTGGCTGCAATTTTATGAATTTCTTCACCTTTATCAGGAAATTCAGTTGCAGCTTTTGCAAAAAGGCAACCTGTAAATGTCTGTGTATTAAACCATTCATTATGCCAATCAAAAATAAGTTCTAATTTCTTTAAAGCATCTGTTTCTTCACCGAGTTTATCTTTAAGTGATATTTGGCATTCATAATCTCTTTGTTTTAAAACGGCAATAATTAGATTTTCTTTAGATGAAAAATGTTTATATAAAGTTTTTTTTGAAACCTCAGCTTCTTTAATAATATAGTCTACACCAACCGCATGGTAACCAAATTTACTGAAGAGGTCTGTAGCAGTCTCAATAATTAGAGATCTTTTACTGGATTCCAGCATATATTTATACCAAAAATTTAATTGAAAATAATTAATCTATTCTTAAAATAGCAAGATTTGCTTTATATTTTTGATTGTAGCTCATCTAAAGATATATAAAAATGAAAATATTTCATGTAAAACGATAATTAATTTGAAAAAAATTCTTTGTGTAATATAGTTAATAAATATAGTTTTTAATTGTGATATATGTCGCGTATTTTTAATTATTATTGAATTAAAACTCATAATTAAGTTTGAATATTTAGATATAGTTTTAAAAACGAAGAATTGTATTTATCTAAATTACTTTTTTTAAAGCTATTTGTATTGAATAATTCTACACTCAGCTATTGTGTGACAATGATTATCTTTAAATTTAATGAATCAAAGCCCCAATTAAGGGGCTTTTTTCTATGCAGCACTCAGCATTTTCGCAATTTCTGAAGCTGTAGGATTGTAATAAGTATTTACTAAAACACTAATCGTTTTATGGCCAGTAATCTTGGCAAGGATTTCTACTGGCAAACGGTAGTCATGCACAAAACGGGTAATAGCTTCATGGCGTGAGTCGTGGAACGTAATAATACCATCTAAGCCAACTCTCCGTAAGTTACGTTGCCATATTAATCTAAATGCATTCGAGGTTAGAGGAATCATACGGTCATCGTTAGGATCATCTGGTAGCCAAGAAAGTAGCTCTTTTTTCTGCCTTCTTCTTGATAGTACTGTTCAAAAAGAGCGTAGAAGGAGATATGGAGTTTTTCAGGCTCAGGGTTAGTCTGTTCAGATTGTAATTCTAATAATTTTTTTGCGGCCCATTGTTCACACTCACTCGCAGTATCTCGAGTAGCTGTGTGACGTTTACCTAGATAACGAACAGTGATGCGTCACGCGTCCCCGCGCTTAACCGGCTTTTGCATAATAACACTCCAAATTTCGTGGTGTCGCAACGGAAATATAAAGCGTTTTTGAATGCGAATTTTGACTATTTTGAGTAGTCAAAGCTAACCAATAGACAATAAAAAAACCACCTAATTCTTTCGAATTAAGTGGTTTTTAAATTTTGGAGCGGGAAACGAGACTCGAACTCGCGACCCCAACCTTGGCAAGGTTATGCTCTACCAACTGAGCTATTCCCGCAATGTGAGCACATTATAGAGTGTTTCACTAAAGTGTCAACACTCTTGTGATTTAATTGAACATTTAATCAGCACGACGCCAAACTGTCCCTTGACGCGTATCTTCTAATACAACACCTTGGTCAAGCAAAGACTGACGAATACCATCTGCTTTAGCAAAGTCTTTAGCTTTTTTCGCATCAACACGTTGTTGAATAAAATCTTCAATTTCAGCATCAGACAAAGTAAGCGCTTCTTGTCCAATATCGGATTTTAAGAAATCATCTACATTGTGTTGTACCAAACCTAAAATGTTGGTGAGGTGACGTAGTGTCGAATAAAGCACAGTCGCTTGGTCAGCTTGCTCTTCTTTTACAGCACGGTTTAACTCTTTGTTCAGTTCAAACAATACAGCCATTGCTTCGGCTGTGTTGAAGTCATCACACATTGCATTGTTAAAACGTTCAACAAAGCTTTGATCAAGCGTTTCAGTTGTCGTTTGACCGTACACTTGTTGGTAAGCTTTAAATGAATGATAGAAACGAGTTAAAGAAGTTTTTGCTTCTTTGAGTGCGACATCAGAGAAATTCACAGGACTACGATAGTGTGAAGACACAATAAAGTAGCGAATCACTTCAGGGTGGAATTTTTCCATCACGTCACGAATAGTAAAGAAGTTGCCTAAAGACTTAGACATCTTTTCACCATCAACGTTAATGAAGCCAACATGCATCCAGTAGTTTACATATTGTTCGCCAGTTGACGCTTCACTTTGCGCAATTTCATTTTCATGGTGCGGGAACATTAAATCTGAACCACCACCATGAATGTCAAAGTGATTGCCTAAGCAGCAAGTCGACATTGCAGAACATTCAATGTGCCAACCCGGACGGCCATTACCCCAAGGAGATGCCCAAGATGGTTCATTTTCTTTGGCATGTTTCCAAAGTACAAAGTCAAACGGATGTTTCTTTTCAACTTCTACATCAACACGCTCACTCGCGCCAGCTTGCATATCATCAAGCTTACGGCCAGAGAGGCGACCATATTTCTCAAATTTGGTCACTTCAAAATAAACATCGCCATTTGAAGCAGGGTAAGCAGAGCCTTTATTGACCAGATTGCCAATCATGTTTTGCATCTGGTCAATATATTCAGTCGCTTTAGGTGCTTCATCAGGTGCAGCACAGCCTAGGTTGGCTGCATCTTCGTTCATTGCATCAATGAAACGAGTGGTAAGCTGCTGAATGGTTTCGCCATTTTCATTCGCGCGTTTAATGATTTTGTCGTCAATGTCGGTAATGTTGCGAATATAGCGAACATTCCAGCCTTGACTACGCAAGAAACGAATAATGTAGTCAAATGCAACCATAACTCGAGCATGCCCGATATGACAGTAATCGTAAACGGTCATACCGCAGACGTACATATCGATGTGACCTTCTTTGCGAGGTACAAATTCAACTTTTTTTCGTTGCTCAGAGTTATATAAAACAAACGGTTGCATAAGGGTTTTCAAACACTCAACAAAAACAGTGTTACATCATAACTGATGCATCATTTTTCACAAAGTTTTATGCAAGAATTTTATAAGCTTGTGAAATCTTATACATTTAAAAACGTGTAGATGATTGAGTTATGTTAGACTGTCCCCAAATCTTTTGATTAAAATCACCGATCTTTACAAGAGATCAGATCAATTATTTTGAGTCAAACTCGTATGCCCAATCCTACAGATTTTCAAAGCAGCGCATTAGCAACCTTGCGTATTGAGCAACAAGCCTTAGACGTGTTAGCCACACAAATTAATGACAGTTTTAATCAGGCTTGTGAAATATTGTTACAGTGTAAAGGCCGTGTTGTGATTACTGGCATGGGTAAGTCAGGGCATATTGGCCGTAAAATGGCTGCGACTTTTGCCTCAACTGGTACACCATCTTTCTTTATGCATCCGGGCGAAGCTGGACATGGCGATTTGGGTATGCTGGTTCGCGGCGACGTTTTAATTGCGATTTCCAACTCTGGAAAAAGTGATGAAATCATGATGTTGATGCCACTCATCAAACATCTGGGTGTACCTCTTATTACCATTAGCCGTACTGATCAAGGCCCAATGCCGCAAAACGCTGACATCGCTTTAACTTTAGGTGAGTCTGACGAAGCGTGCCCATTAGGTTTGGCGCCTACGTCGAGTACGACAGCGACTTTAGTATTGGGCGATGCGTTGGCTGTTGCTTTACTTGAAGCGCGTGGCTTTACTGCAGATGATTTTGCTCGTTCGCATCCTGCTGGAGCGTTGGGTAAGCGTTTACTTTTACATGTAAAACACCTGATGCACACTGGCGATGAATTGCCAAAAGTTTCGCCAGACACGCCAATGAATCAAGTGCTTTACGAAATTTCTAATAAGCGTTTAGGCTTGACGACCATTGTTGATGAACAAGAACATTTGCTTGGTATTTTTACCGACGGCGACTTGCGTCGTTTAATTGATAGACAGCAAGGTTTCGATGTGAATTTACCTGTTTCTGAAGTAATGACAAAAAAACCGTCAACTATTTCTCAAGAAGCACGTGCGGTAGAGGCTCTACAACAGCTTAATCTGAAAAAAATTAGTCAATTTGTTGTGGTTGATGACCAAAATAAAGTGATTGGTGTAATTAGTATGCATGACCTTATTCAGGCAGGGGTAAATTAATCAATGGCATCTTATGCATTGTTAGAACAAGCACGTCATTTACAGGCATTGGTTTTGGATGTCGATGGTATTTTGAGTGATGGTTTTGTAACTTTAACCAATAGTGGCGATGAGATTAAATCATTCGATATCCGTGATGGTTTAGGCATGAAACTTGTGCAGCAAGCAGGCATGAAAGTCATCATTATTACTGGCCGAAAAAGTAATATTGTTGAAAAACGTATGTCTGATTTAGGCGTAGATCTTGTTTTTCAAGGTCGCGAAGATAAAGGTTTAGCGCTACGCGAAGCTTGTGCACAGTTTAATATTTTGCCTTCCGATTGCTTGTATATGGGCGATGACTGGCCTGATTTATCTGCTTTTGCAATCGCAGGAATGAGTGTCACTGTACCAAATGGTCATGAAGAAGTGCGTCGTCGTGCGCATTTGGTTACCCAGTCGATGGGTGGACGTGGTGCTGTACGTGAAGTCTGTGATATGTTGCTGATCGCAAAAGGCATTTACCAAGAACTTCTTGAAAAATATCTTGCAGTACCGCATTAATAATAAGATTACTTAAAAAGGTAGGCTATTCCTGCTCATGGATACCAGAGTTTTATCTATTGTTGCTGTAGTTATTGCTGCTATAAGTGGTGGTTATTACTACTATAGTGGCAAGGCAAAAAAACTAGACATTGGTTCTGCGAAGAATATGACATATTCGGCGCAGGGCGTCCATTTGACTCAAACTGATGATCAAGGCAATTTGTATATTCGTGCTGAAGTTCGTCAGCTTGAACAGGATATGCAACAAAAAACATCAAAGTTGGATCAACTTAATGCTTCTATGTATAAAGATGGCAAAGTTGATGCGACGTTCTTTGCGAAGCAAGCAAATGGCTATGATGATAACCGTAAAGTTGTATTATCGGGTGATGTGGTCGCAACTAAACTTGCTCCACAAGGGAAAATTGAATTCCAGACCGATGAATTAACTGGATATCCAAAAACCAGAGAGATTGAAACGGATCATCAAGTGATTGTTCAATCTCCACAGGCCGATTTTGTCAGCAAAGGATTAAAAGCCAATTTGAATAACGGTCAGTACGAATTTTTTAATATTCGAGGAAAGTATGCACCAAAGTCTTAATTTAAAACGTTCTTCAGCTTTCCTAAAACAAGCTGCGGTCATTACATTCGTTGCTTTATCATCAGCTTCGACTTTTGCGTTGCCGTCTGACCGTAATCAACAAATTTCACTTGTAGCAGATCGCGCGACCTATAACGAGAAAACCGGTTTAACGACTTATACTGGTAATGTCGTGATCGAGCAAGGCACGATGAAGCTTCAAGCAGATTCAATTGTTGCTACGCTAAACTCGAAGCGTGAAATTCAAACCATTACTGCTAAAGGCCGACCGTCTAAATTCCAGCAACAAATCAGTGCTGACAAAGGCGTTGCACGAGGCGAGGGCCAAACCATTGTCTATAATGCAGATACGGGCATTATTACTTTGAATGGTGGTGCATATTTATATCAAGATGGTTCTAGTATTCGTGGTAACTCATTGAAATATAGTATGAATAAAGGTGATGTTGAAGCTCAAGGTTCATCGTCAAATCGTGTTCAAATTATTATTCCACCATCAAGTTCAAAAAGCTTTCCAGGAGCGCGTGACTAATGCAACAAGCTCTTCAACAACCCCAAACTTTGTGTATTAAGCACTTAGCAAAAAACTATAGTAAGCGTTGGGTCGTCAAAGACGTATCTTTTAGTATGCAAAGTGGACAGATTGTTGGTTTGCTTGGCCCTAACGGTGCAGGAAAAACAACAAGCTTCTATATGGTTGTAGGGCTAGTGCGTATGGACAAAGGTGAAATTCACCTTGATGATCTTGATATGTCTGATTTGGCAATGCATGAACGGGCACGTAAAGGAATCGGATATCTTCCGCAAGAAGCTTCTATTTTTAGAAAGCTGACCATTGCTGAAAATATCATGTCTATTTTAGAAACACGCAAAGACTTAAATAAGCAACAGCGCCAGCAACGCCTTACTGAATTATTAAATGATTTTAAAATCAGTCATATTAAAGATTCGCTAGGGATGAGTGTGTCGGGTGGTGAACGCCGTCGTGCTGAAATTGCTCGTGCTTTGGCTGCCGATCCTAAATTTATGTTACTTGATGAACCATTTGCCGGCGTTGACCCAATCTCGGTTGGAGATATTAAAGATATTATCCAGACCTTAAAAGATCGTGGTATCGGCGTGCTCATTACTGACCATAATGTACGTGAAACGCTAGCAATTTGTGAGCGTGCATATATTGTGAGTGAAGGGGCTGTAATTGCAGAAGGTACACCACAAGAAATTCTGGATAACGAACAAGTACGTAAAGTCTACTTAGGTGACGATTTTACAGTTTAAATAAAACGGTTAATCTATTTGTCTAAAAAGAGGTCAATGCCTCTTTTTAGTTTTTTTATATTTATGCTTTAAAAACAACAAATTAATGCATTCACTTAGTAAAAATATAATGTGTGAATTATTCGAGCAATTATGCTTCTTTATGCAAAAAACTATGTAGAATGTAAAAGCTTTTAAACGATAACAAACAAGATCAACAAGACAAGCATGATTGGATATAACCAGAGAAAAGTAAAAAGGACATGTAAAAAGCCGGCTTTCCTGAAAGGGTTGATGCTTTTAACTTCATTGCATGTACCGATGGTGATATATGCTGCTAAACCAAGTGAGCAATATCACACCCTGAAAGACAACTTATCGCAACTTTTTGCCCCTAAAAGTAGTGATGAATTTAAAGTTGCCAAGATGCAAGAGCTGAGTAATTTTAAGTTAGATCGTTCTAGAGTGCAGGAGTTTCCGACTGTTCAACTCAATGATAGAGCAGCTTCATCTTATTCAAATCTGCCATCAAGGAAAATGACTCTGCAGGAAGCGGTGAGAATCGCCATCCAGCGTAACCCCGATATTTCCCAAGCCATTTCAACCTTAGCTGGCCAAAATGCTGGTATTGATGTTGCAAAGGCGGGTTATTATCCTCAAATTTCAGGTGGTATCACCACAGGTGATTTGAGTAGTGGTGAACGTGGTCGACAGTTATTGACTCTAAACGCCACTCAAATGCTTTATGATTTTGGCAAAGTCAAATCAGGTGTGTCGGTCGAGAAGGCCAAACTCCAAGTCGAGCAGGCGAATGTATTGGTCAGCATTGATGACATTGCACTTGATGTTGCACAGTCGATTATCAATATTCAGCGCTACCTTCAATTAAATAAAATTGCCGAACAGCAAATTGCAGGTATTCAGCGAATTCAGGAAATCGCTAATTTACGTGCAAACGCAGGTATTAGTAGTCAGGCTGACCCGATTCAGGCCCAGTCTTATTTACAAGCTGCCCAGTCTGGTTTGATTGCACAGCAATCATTGTTACGTCAGTACCAACAGCATTTAAGAACATTGCTAGGTGCAGATGTCTCACGAACAGGTTGGATTATTTCAGATGATTTGGTGAAGCAGTCTGATTTATATGGCGAGCCTGAGTTCAATACCATTCCAAAAATGATTGCTGCTCAAGCAGGCATTGAAGTTGCCAAGGCACAAAAGGAACAGACTCGTTTAACACGTTATCCAACTTTGGCAGTAAAAGGCTCGTTAAGTCAGGCCATTAATGGAAGAAACCCAAACAATGATAAAGATGACGGCCTATATAGTTCTGTCATGCTTGAAGCAAGTAGTCAATTTTATCAAGGTGGGGCAGTTTCTTCTCAGGTAAAAATGGCAAGTTATGCAGAAGAGGCTGCAAAGTCTAAAGTCAATTCTGTTTATATGGATGTTCTTGATCAAATTCGAACAAGTAGAGAACAAATCGAAAATAAACAACGCCAAATGTTGGTTTTAGCAAATCGCCAAGCCACTACGGTTCGTACTCGTGAACTTTATCAAGAGCAATACAAACTTGGTACACGTTCATTGGTCGATTTATTGAATGCAGAACAGGCGATTCATAGTGCCAATTCAGAACTAGAGTCGGCACGTTATGACATCTATAACAGTATTGTTCAGTACATTTCGGCAACAGGACGTTCCCGCCAAGCTTATGACTTAAATAATATTTCAATTCAGGGGTTCGAAGTACAACCATGATGACAAAAATAAACTACCAGCCCTGGTTACAGGCGGTCTTAACGATTGCTAAACATTACCGAATTGAGCCTTCAGAAGAAAGAATCCGTTTACAACTGGACTGGAACCAAAATCAAAACCTTGATGATGTTTTACAGCTCATTACACGTCAGGTTGGTCTAAATTTACGTAAAGTACCTTTTTCTTTAGAGGTGCTGAACCCGTGGCGCCTACCTGTTATGGTCGAGTTTAATGACGGACAGGTCGGTGTTATCGATAAAGCAGATACACAAGGAAATGTCAGTATCCAGTTAAGTGGAGATCATGGCCTTTCTCAAAATTTAAGCTTAGATGTCTTAAAAACGACAATTAAAAATGTCTATATTTTGCGTCCTGAAAGCTCTATTCCCGATGCACGTATTGATGAATATATCAAACCGTATGAAGCAAGCTGGTTTTGGTCAATTGTTCTAAGAGACTGGAAGCGCTACGTTGATATTATGTTTGCCTCACTCATTGCCAATATTTTGGCATTGGCAACCATTATTTTCTCAATGCAAGTCTATGACCGCGTTGTTCCATCCCAGTCAGTTCCAACGTTATGGGTTCTGGCGGGCGGTGTACTCATCGCTGCACTTTTTGAGTTTACCTTACGTATATCACGGGTGTATTTATCCGATATTATTGGTAAACGTGCGGACTTACGGGTTTCTGACCGTGTATTTGGTCATGCCCTAAGAATCAAAAATAAAGACCGTTCAAAGTCTACAGGTAGTTTTATTTCTCAGATTCGTGAACTCGAAGGGGTTCGTGAACTGGTGACCTCTACCACGATTAGTGCAATTGCAGATTTTCCATTCTTTTTCTTATTCCTGACCATCTTTGCCATTATTGGTGGAAAGTTGTTTTGGGTAATGTTGCTTATTGTACCGCTTATGATTTTGCCGGGTATTTTGGTGCAAAAGAAGCTAGCGCAACTCGCACAAGAGGGCATGAGAGAATCTTCTATTCGTAACGCTATTCTTGTTGAAGCGGTGCAAGGTATTGAAGATATCAAGTTATTACGTGCTGAATCGCGTTTCCAGAACCAATGGAACCACATGAATGAAGTTTCAGCCGATATCGGTATGAGACAGCGTAAAATTGTTGGTACTTTAATGGCATGGACTCAAATGCTTCAGGGTCTGACCTATGCAATTGTGGTTTTAGTGGGATGTTTTGCTGTAATGGATGGTGAAATGACCACAGGTGCGTTAGTGGCTTGTTCAATTTTATCTTCACGAATGTTAGGGCCGATTGCACAAATTACAGGTGTTTTAGGACGTATACAGCAGGCGAAAGTTGCAAAACAAAGTCTTGATGAACTCATGCAGCGTCCGATCGATCAGGCTGACCGTTCGCATCTAGTACACAAGGCTGCTTTAAATGGCGACTATGAACTAAAAAATATCTTGTTCCAATATGGAGAAGAAGACCCGAAACCAAGTTTGGCAATCCGTCATTTAAAAATTCGTGCTGGTGAAAAAATTGCAATTTTAGGGCGAAATGGTGCCGGTAAATCGACATTGCTTCAGCTTCTTTCCGGCATGCAGGTTCCGACTCAAGGTGCCGTGCATTTAGATGGTCTGGATTTGTCTTTAATTGACCCATCTGATGTGCGTCGTGATATGGGTTTACTCAACCAGAATGCGAATATTTTCTACGGTACGATTCGTGAAAACCTGACTTTGGGTGCACCGCTTGCAACTGATGAAGATATTCTTCGAGCTTTAGTCGTGACGGGTGCATTACCTTTTGTACAAGAGAAAAAAGAAGGGCTAGATCACCTGATTTTAGAAGGTGGTGTTGGTTTCTCAGGTGGACAGAAACAAGCATTGTTATTGGCCCGTTTATTGATTCGTCAACCCAACATTCTATTGCTTGATGAACCAACAGCATCCATTGACGATGTAGCCGAGAAACAACTGATTGATCATTTAAAAGGATGGCTGGCACATCGTACCTTGGTTGTCGCGACACACCGCCGGGCTGTTTTAGAGCTGGTGGACCGTATTATTGTCGTTAACGAAGGCAAAATCGTGATGGATGGTCCAAGAGATCAGGTACTTAATCAATCAACAGCCCAACAAAAACAAGTGCAAGGGGGTAATTCATGAGCGAACAACAACAAGAACAAGAACTCACCCGTTCAATGAATGTCTCTTATAGTGAACCACCATTACCACGTGCCAGTTTAGTGATCTGGATTGTAGGTATTGGTTTAGTTATTTTCTTTATCTGGGCTTGGGTATTTAAACTTGAAGAAGTTTCTACGGGTACGGGTAAAGTCATTCCATCCTCTAAAGAGCAGGTCATCCAGTCTTTAGAAGGCGGTATTCTAACTAAGCTGAATGTACAAGAAGGCGATATTGTTCAAAAAGGTCAAATTCTTGCGCAATTAGATCCAACTCGTTTTGCATCTAATGTCGGTGAATCTAGATCTTTACTGATTTCTGCTCAGGCTACAGCAGCGCGTTTGCGTGCGGAAGTAAATGGTACACCATTGGTTTTTCCTGAAATTGTGATGAAAGAACCAAAACTTGTGCATGAAGAAACAGCACTATATCGCTCACGTCGAGCTGATCTTGAACAAACACTTGCGGGTTTAAAACAGGCTTTGCAATTGGTACAACAAGAACTGGCTATGACGGAGCCGTTAGTAGCTAAAGGTGCGGCAAGTGAGGTTGAAGTTTTACGTTTACGTCGTGAAGCAAATGACCTTAGAAACAAAATGAATGATGCGCAGAATCAGTATTTTGTTAAGGCTCGTGAAGAGTTATCTAAAGCCAATACTGATAGTGAAACGCAACAACAAATCGTACTTGGTCGTAGTGACAGCTTAGATCGTGCAGTGTTTAAAGCGCCCGTACGTGGTGTCGTAAAAGAAATTGCGGTCACTACCCATGGTGGTGTTATTCCACAAAACGGTAAATTGATGACCATTGTACCGATTGATGAACAGTTACTCATTGAAGCGCGTATTTTACCGCGTGATATTGCGTTTATTCGTCCAGGACAAGAAGCACTGGTTAAGATTACTGCCTATGACTACTCAATTTATGGTGGTTTAAAAGGTAAGGTTACGGTTATTTCGCCAGATACGATTCGTGATGAAGTTAAACAAGACCAATTCTATTATCGTGTTTATATCAGAACTGATTCCGACAAGCTCTACAATAAAGAAGGTAAAGCATTCGGTATTACGCCAGGTATGGTGGCAACAGTAGATATTCGTACTGGTCAAAAAACAGTGCTCGATTACTTACTTAAACCATTTAATAAAGCCAAAGAAGCGTTACGAGAAAGATAATAAAAAAAGCCCCGAGATTCGGGGCTTTTTTTATGGGTTTGATTCTATTAAATTCACGTTATAATTTGATTTTTATTATGCTTTATTTAATTCATGGCTTTTACGATTGCATCACCCATTACATTTGAAGAAGAAATTAAAAAAAGTAGATTTCAGGCTATTGCAGCACCCGTAGAAAATGAACAGCAAGTTAAAGAATTTTTAGAACAAAACAAAGATATTTCGACAACTCACCAATGTTGGGCATGGAAAATAGGTCATAACGTACGGTTTAACGATGATGGTGAACCTTCAGGAACAGCAGGACGTCCAATCTTGGCAACCATTGAAGGAAATGACCTGACGAATATTATTGTGATGGTCAACCGTTGGTATGGTGGAATAAAACTAGGAACTGGCGGCCTTGTACGAGCTTATGGTGGCTGTGCTGGGCAATGTTTACTATTGGCTGAGCGTATAGAACTCATTGCCAAGAAAACGATTTATTTTTCCTGTCACTTTAATGAGTGGGCCATATTTCAATATGAGCTTACTCAACAGCAGATTGAATATCAGGAAACCTATACTGCAACAGGTGTAGATATTGAAGCAAGGCTACAAATACATCAAATTGAACCGCTTGCTTTAAAACTCAGAGATGTGACCCGTGGTCGTGAAGAATTAAAAATTGAAGAGGAATTAACTGATGACTGATTCCTTACTCAAATATCGTGAGCAACATAAACACCGCTTAAACTATATGCCATGGTTATATTGGACTTTAAAACCTAAACATCGTGCTTGGGCCGAAGAATGGCAAAAAGAATATCAAGCTTATTTGATGGCCATGGAAACTGTTGAGATTGGTGAAAACTGTTTTATTTCACCGTTAGCTCATATTTTTGCCGAGCCGGGCCGCAAAATTATTATTGGTGATAATTGTTTTATTGCAGCAGATTGCAGTTTGCATGGACCACTTGAAATTGGCAATGAGGTCGCGATAAATCATCATTGTATTTTAGATGGAGGAAGAGCTGGCATAAAGTTGCATGACCAAGTCCGTATTGCGGCATATTGCCATTTATATGCATTTGACCACGGCATGCAGTTAGACCGTCCACTTTACCAGCAACCTGTCACTTCCAAAGGAATTGAAATTGAACAAGACGTTTGGTTAGGTGCGCATGTGGGCATTAAGGATGGTATTAAAATCGGCAAACACGCTGTGGTCGGGATGAATAGTATGGTGACAAAAAATGTTGAGCCGTACCATATTGTGGGTGGGAACCCCGCAAAATTTATTCGTTTAAGGGAATAATGCAGTCTTAAGAATGTAATAAAATGTTTGATCTTTAAACAAAAAAGTGGGTTTTTATACATAAACCTTAACATACGAATTTTTATCTATGTTAAGTTAAAGCTAAGTTTTAATAATAATCTCCAAGGCAATAGACCTGAAGAAGAGAGGCTAACATGAACCGTGTTATTGCGTGTATTGACTCATCACCGTGTATTAATGCTATTGCCGATGCAGCAGCATGGGTTGCTAAAGCAACCGGACGGGAACTTGTATTATTACAAATTCTAGATTATTACCCAGCTAGTTATCATCTTGGTGAAATTAGCGGAGTAATTGGCTTTGAAAGCAATGCAATGCTGCTAAAAGAGTTAGCTGAGCTGGAACAAAAACAAAGTGAACTCGCTTTAGACTATAGCAATAATTTACTCCGTCACATTTCTGATCTTATTCAAGAAAAACACGGAATTACGAGTTCGAAAATTCAAGAAAAAGGTGATTTCTTAGAGCAAAGTTTTAATCTCTTGCATGAAAATGACATTGTCATTTTAGGTCGAGTCGGGGAAAGAGCTGCCGAAAAACATAAACCGATTGGTAGTAATGTTGAAAACTTTATTCGTGGAGCCAACTGTACAGTTTTAACCATTGGTGAAAACTTTAAAGTGCCAACACGATTTATCTTTGCTTATGAATATTCTCCAACTTGTCAAAAAATGATGCGCCGTATTGCGCAAAGTGATTTATTGCGAACACTACAATGTCATTTGGTTTATGTTGGTGATCATCCAGAAATATTAAATGAACCTGAGCATTACCTTAAACAAGCGGGTCTCGATGTAGTCACCGTTTACCGTTATGGTGATGTTGCACAAAATATTCTAGAGTACCAACAAGAACATGGTATTCAAATTATTGTGCTAGGGGCATTTAGTCATAGCAAGATCCATCAATTCTTCTTGGGTAGCATTGCAACTACCATATTCCGAAACGCGACTGTACCATTGCTTGTGGCTAAATAATAAGATTTCCATATAGTTATCCGCAAATCTTGTGGATAACTATATGGAAAAGCAACAGTAATAAAAGTAATTTATTGATTATAAATAAAAAAATAAAAAAGACGATTTTTTAACCGTTATTTCACAATTGCAATTGCGAACCCATCATGGCCTTTTGAACCTACCGTTTGTAATGCTGTGCAAGACAATATTTGCGGGTGGTTTTCGAGGGCTTTAAACATTTCACGAATGCCTTCAATACTCGGTTTTTTATTCTCAGGATTTAAAATATCGCCTGCACGAATTACATTATCAAGCACGATAATGGTGCCGGATCTTGAGAATTTCAGGCTCAATTCTAAATATTCAGGATATCCCTGTTTATCAGCATCAATGAAAATAAAATCAAAAGGCTCGATAGATTGAGGTTCGATCGCAGAAAGAATATCTGCGGCGCGGCCAGCTTTAAGTTCAACTTTTACAGGAAGATTAGCATGGTCGATATTTTTTTGTGCCATTTCTGCGTGAGTAGCACGGCCTTCGATTGTCAGTAAATAACCATCTTCAGGTAACGCACGACCTAACCAAATTGTACTGTATGCAGCAAAGGTTCCAATCTCTAAGACTCGTTTGCATTTATTCATTTGAATAAGCATCTGCAAGAACATACCTTGGTTAGGCGCCACTGCAAGATGATTCGAAAAGCCGTGTTCATCGGTATTTTTTAATGCATAGTCGAGTCGCGGGTCTTCGGGAATTAAATGTGAATCGATATATTCGTCAATGTCTGTCCACATCTGCTGCATAATCAAATTTACCTATATGTTGATCGGGCTATTTTAAACGTTTATGCATAGAGTGCAAAAATCTTCGTTTGAAGAAATTTTGGTTGATTGGGAAATGAGCAATAAAAAAACTCCTTTCGATTGAAAGGAGTTTTTTAAATTAGAAATTACACATCGAACTGCTTCGAGTGAGGTCAGGTCCCCAAGTACGATAGCCTTGAGTGTCGATATGAATCTGGCCTGAGCTGTATAGACCAATACCCATATTTAAGCTTTGGCCATGCTGAGCCCAGAACTGACAAAGTTTAAACTTGGTATTTTCGATAAAAGCATAATCTTGAGCTTGTGGGAACTCAGGACCAATCCGGAAATCAATTGCAGAGTTAAATAAATGTTTAGAAGAGCTTGCGCCGCCAGCACATTCATTTAAAGGCAAATCTCGGTAAACCGAGGTGACTTCAAAGTCGGTTAAAACTTTTGCTGCAACTAAATATTTAAATACGCGTAGGGTCGATAAAGAATTTCCCCATAGTTCGCGATTAGGCACGGCATATTCGGAACGTCCACATTTTTGCCAATCACGTGCTGAACGTAATAGCTCAAAACTTGGCACAATGCCTGCGACGTTGTTTCGAGTTAAGAATTTTTCATATTCACGAACACGTTCGTAATTTTCACCAGAACTTAACCAGTTCCGATAAGATGCAGGCTCAACTTTAGGGCGAATCGGGCGCTCGATAATAACGCGCTCTTGTGGAATAAAGATTCGTTTACCACTTGGAGAGGTTTTGCCTGTTGTTGTGTGTTGGGGAGAGCTGACACAACCTACCATAATCGCTGGGATTATGCATAAGGGCATCATACTCTGCAAAAACTTCCGCATAAGAAAAATTAAGCACTTATAAATATTGCGGCTATTTTAATGCAAAACAGTGCACAAATTACGAGGAATTTGCAATGAAATGTTTGAATAGGGTATAAAAAAGATCAGCGGTTGCTGATCTTTTTTGAAATTACTTTTCAAGATACTGTAATTTATCAGGTTTGCCGTTCCATTCTTCACGATCAGCTGGTTGGTCACCAATTTGAGTAATGTTAGGCCATTTTTGAGAAAGGTCAGCATTTAATTCAATAAATACTTCTTGGCCTTCTGGTAACTCATCTTCAGAGAAAATTGCATTCGCTGGGCACTCTGGTTCACATAATGCACAGTCAATACATTCATCCGGATTAATCACTAGGAAATTCGGACCTTCGTAAAAACAGTCTACAGGACAAACTTCTACGCAATCTTGGTATTTACATTTAATACAATTTTCAGTGACAACAAAGGTCATGGCGACAGCTACCTAAAAAATATGGTTTCATTTCGAATAGCTTATTTTAGGCAAAAAAGGGGTAAACAAACAATTGCTTTTATTGATATTCTTTATTCATGCATATGAAGATAAGTTAATACGTTGATAATCAAACAGATCTTCCGCCCTTAAGAGTGGTTAATCTATAAAATTAAAATAATAATATGTATTATAAAACAATAGCTTAAAAAATATTTTCTTTAAATGTTCAGATGTCATTTAAGTCAAGGCATCTATTTTATGAAATGCCTTAACTTCTCATTTTTTCTTTTACAAATTTTGATTTTCTGCTGTTTTTAGTGAATGGCCCCTAAATTTTTAGCATTAAAGCATACACAGTAAGTGGATATCTTCGGGTTCGAGCTGCCAAAGTTGTTGATCTGGGGCAGTTAACGGTCGGGCGCCATGCTTCATATAGAAATCTACAGTGCGACGACTTGGGGTTGCTGAAATATAGAGTTGATTTGCACCGAGTTGCGTGGTTGACTCTTTTGCGGCTTGCATCAGTTTAGCGCCAATGCCTTGACCTTGCTGGTCTGCATCGACATAGAAATAGTGGAGTAATTTAGCGTGAGGATAATCTGCTATATGTTGATTTGAGACCACACTCACGCCAACCATTTTTTCAGAAGCATTAAATGCACCGACAAATATGGAACCTTGGTCATAGAGTTTTTTGAGCTTAGGCGGGTCATTTTCTAGATGATATGAGTCCCAATGCTTAACATCAAAAAAACAATCTATTAATTCTAAGTGTTGTTGGTTTTGAATATACATTTGAGTAATTAATTCACGGCGGCTAATTTGCTGCCAAATAAGATCAATTTCTGAACGTTGTAAAGATCTTAAAATCATATAAATATTATTCTCCGATATGAATAAGCAGACCTAAGCCTGCTTATTCGGAAGTGCTTTATCAAGATTTGAGGGCAGCTTTTAGCTCGTAGAGTTGTTCAAGTGCCTGACGAGGCGATAAGTTATCAACTTCAATTTGCTTAAGTAAATCTAGAGCAGGGGATGAAACTTCGATCTCGACCACTTTCTCTATGATTTGTGAACCCACGTTTGCATCTGGTGGAGCAAACAAATCATTTTGAAAGCTGGTTTGTAGATGTTGCTGCTGCTGTTTCTCTAAAATACGTAAACGCTTTTGGGCTTCTTTAATGACATTGGCAGGAATCCCCGCTAATTTTGCCACCTGTAAACCATGACTCTGACTTGCAGGGCCTTGCTGAACCTTATGCAATAAAATCAAATTGCCATTAAGCTCTTGCGCTGTAACGTGATAGTTATCAATTCCTGCTTCGCTACCAAGTTCAGTTAATTCGAAATAATGAGTAGCAAATAGACATAAACATTTTACGCGCTTTGTTAAATCAACCACGCAAGCCCACGCTAAAGACAACCCGTCATAGGTACTGGTTCCGCGGCCCACCTCATCCATTAAAACAAGCGATTGATTGGTGGCATGGTGCAGAATCTGTGAAGTTTCTGTCATCTCAACCATAAAGGTCGATTTACCTGTAGATAAATCGTCGGCTGAGCCAATACGGGTAAAAATTCGGTCAATTGGACCGAGTTTGGCTGCTTTGGCCGGAACATAGCTACCGCAATAAGCAAGTAAACTGATTAATGCTGTTTGGCGCATGAAGGTTGATTTACCGCCCATGTTCGGTCCGGTAATAATCGCCATGCGGTGTTGGGCATCAAGGAAAGTATCGTTTGGTGTAAATGGAGCTTTATTTAATGCTTCAACCACAGGGTGACGACCTGCCTGAATTTTAATGCCCGTTTCAGGCGTAAATTCAGGACGTGCCCAATTATTTAAACGCGCCTGATGAGCAAAGTTTGCAACCACATCAATTTGAGCAATTGCTGAACTCATCATTTGTAGGTGAGCAATATTTTCACGAAGATTTTCAAGTAAAGCTTCGAATAGCGCTTTTTCTCGAGCTAATGCGCGTGACTCACTCGACAGGACTTTATCTTCAAAACTTTTTAGTTCAGGGGTAATGTAGCGTTCAGCATTCTTTAAAGTCTGGCGACGGATATAGTCGGCTGGCGCTTGTTCTGCTTGAGCACGCGTCAGTTCAATGTAGTAACCACTTACACGGTTATAACCGATTTTAAGGGTATTAATGCCAGTACGTTCACGCTCTTTAATTTCTAAATCAATTAAGAACTGGCCTGCATGGTCCCGAATTTGGCGTAATTCATCGAGGTCAGCATCATAACCTTCTGCAATTACATTGCCATCACGAAGTAATACCGGTGGATTTTCAACAATGGCTGCCATTAAGTGTTGATGAAGCGCTTTAAAATCGCCAAGTTCTTGATCAAGCTGAACTAATAGTTTAGATTTTTTTGCTTGAATGACAGGTGTTAACGCCGTTCTTAAAGCTGGAATTTGTGCACATGCATGACGAAGCTGCACTAAATCACGTGGTCGCGCACTGCCTAGTGCAACGCGGCTAAGCACACGTTCAATATCACCAATTTCTTTAAGCACTAAACGGACTGGACTTTCGTGATATCCCTGAATGAGTTGCTCAATGGCATCTAAACGAGCATCGAGCAATGCCGTATCACGTACAGGTTGCATCAGTGTGCGGCTGAGTAAACGGCCACCCATTGCAGTTTGGCAGTCGTTGACCAGTTGGAATAATGAGGTGCCATGTTCAAATAACGGCTCGATAATTTCTAGATTACGGCGCGTGATTGGGTCAAGTGCAATAAAGTCTGTACTTTGTTCAAGTTGAATTGAACGAATATGCGGTAATGCAGTTTTTTGCGTTTCTTTTGCATAATGAATAAGTGCAGCGGCCGCAGCTTTAGCTAAAGGCAATGGGTCTAAACCAAAGCCTGAAAGTGTTGATACCGTAAACTGATCACATAACGTCTTTTGTGCATTATTTAGATTGAAGTCTACATTTGGACGTTTAGTCACAGGACAATCTAAGTGCTTTTTAATTTGTTCGATAATATGGGTGTCGACTAAGTCTTCGTCAATTAAGATTTCACTCGGCATTAAACGCGCAAGTTCAATAGGCAATTGCTCTGGCTTGTAATCTTGCTGTTGGACTTTAAAAATGCCTGCACTCAAGTCGAGTAAAGCAAAACCAATCTGGTTTTGATGAATGCATAAAGAAACGAGATTAGATGATTGATAACTGCTGAGTAATGCATCATCAGTTAATGTACCAGGTGTTAGAATACGAACAACTTTACGTTCAACCGGACCTTTACCTGTCACTTCTCCGACTTGTTCGCAAATCGCAACAGTGCGCCCAGCTTTAACAAGACGGGCAAGATAACCTTCTGCCGAGTGATAGGGAACACCTGCCATTGGAATAGGTCGGCCACTGGCTTTACCACGATGGGTTAAAGTAATGCCTAAAAGTTTGGCTGCTAAATGAGCATCTTCAAAGAAGAGTTCATAAAAGTCACCCATACGGTAGAACAGCAACGCATGTTGATAGTCCGTTTTAACTTTGAGATATTGCTGCATCATAGGTGTATGAGAAGATAAGTCAGCCATGATTTCAGCGCTATTCATGCGTATTAAACCCTTAAAAAATCAATAATATTTTACGTTTGGTCATCTAACCAATTTCAAGTCTTTTAAAAATGGATGTAATTCAAGAAAACAACACAACTGGATGAACTTTGAAAATTGGCATCCATAGTATAAAGCGAATTGGAGTCACTCCAGATGTGTAATGGTAACAAATTTAAGTTATTGAAAAAAAGAGTAGTGAAGCATCGAAATTGAGCTTGAATGCACCAAGACACCAGAAACAAAACGACTAGTAATTTATATAGAAGTCAAAAAAGAAAAGTTTAAATATTTAACTCAAAGTTTACTTTTACACGATCTAAAACAATTAAGGTTCGATAGGTTTTTACATCTTCATTATCAGCAAAATGTTTTCTAACTAAACTTTCAAAATGAGATAAGTTGTTGCTTAACATGATAATGATAAATGAGACGCCGCCATTCACAAAGTAACACTGTTGAATCTCATCCACCGAAGCAAAGTATTGCTTCGCTCTATCCATAACGACAGAGCGGTCTTCGCTAAGGCGGACTTCAATAATAGATGTAATTTTTTCGCCAAATTTAAGCGGATTTAAGATAGCGCAATTTTTTAAAATGATTTCCTTTTCTTCCATACGGGTGATACGTCTTTGAACGGAAGCAGAAGATAGGCCAATTTTTTCGGAAATTTCTCTGTGGGACGTTTTATTGTTTTTTTGCAGTATTCTTAAGATTGCATAATCAAAATTATCTAAAGAAATATCTGACATGAGTAAATCTCTCATTAAGTGTTGAATATAGAGTCATTTAATCGTTTTATTGAGGGAAATAGAAGAAATATATTGATTACATAGAATTAAAATTTCAATCATTCCCAGAGCGGTAAATATGATGATTGAGACAAACTCCAAGCAAGGCATGGCATTTGCAGCCGCATTTCTATCTTTAATTTCTGTGCAGATCGGTGCAGCGACAGCAAAAGTCCTTTTTCCCATTCTTACTGCTGAAGGAGTGACCTTAACTCGACTTGCTTTAGCGGCATGTTTCTTATGGATTGTTTATAAACCTTGGAGAGACTGGAATAAACAGACCAATTGGAAAAATCTAATTATTTATGGATTAATCCTCACTTTAATGAATACTTTAATTTATAAAGCATTTTCTTATATGTCTGTGGGAATCGCTATTTCCATTGAAGTGTTAGGGCCGCTTACGGTCGCTATTTTAATGTCTAAAAATAAATTAGATTATTTTTGGGGAGCATTATCTATGATTGGTTTGCTTCTTTTACCGATGGGCAATTCAAATCATAACTTTAGTTTTATTGGTATGACGTATGCGCTTGTGGCAGCCGTGGGTTGGGGGCTATATGTGATTTACGGCTCTAAAGTTGCACAAGGTGGTGGTAGCTCGGTTGCAACTGGAATGTTTCTAGCGGCTTTGTTTGCAACACCTTTAGGGGCATCTCACATTATCCATATTTTTGATAGTTATAAGATTCTTTTCATATGTTTACTCATGGCGATGCTAGCAAGTGCTATTCCATTTATATTAGATATGGTCGCTATGAAAAAGTTGCATCCACGCGTTTTTGGAATATTAGTGAGCGCATCACCAGCGGTAAGTGCTTTGGCCGGATGGCTGATTTTAGATGAACGATTAAATCATTTTCAGATCATTGGAATCACAATTATTATGGCATCGTGTGCAGGATGTTCTTATTTCTCCTATAAACGTAATACTGCATAAGACCATTCATTTATGATGACTTAGGTCTAAAAGCTGGATGAATCGATTTGAAGGGGGAGAGAAATAATAAATAAAACCCCCTTAGAAAGGCTACCTTTGTACAAAAAGAATATAAAAACAGCAAGTAACACTTACTCAAGTATCATTTTAATTTGTTTGATATTTATACAATATAATTACAAGATCACAAGGATATGAACTGATGAAATTTCTAAAATTTCTAACTTTTAGCACGATTCTTACCTTATCCGCACATAGTTATGCGACGGTTGGTGGTGGACAAAAAATTGAAGTATTGGGCTATCAGCAAAAAGAGAAGAAACTTTATGTATTAAGACATTATGAAGATGGTCGAGGACGTCTACCACAACTATATTATTATCTATTAAATAGTAAATCGCCTGATAAACTAATTGAAGTTAAATCTCTCTATATCAATCCAAAAACCCATAAGATTGATTATGATCAAGATAGTATGGAGTTTAATAAGGCTCTAAATAAAATTAAAAAGAATTTAACCCCTTTAGTCGTAAGTAAGAGCAAGACTGTAAAAATTCAGACCTTAAAAACTCATCAGAATCAAATATCATCTTGGTTTGATCCTTCAGGGAAGATCACCCAATATAAAACAGAATATGTTGTAAAATCGCCGTCTTTACAAAGTAAGACCCATATTGCGGTTCATTACACCAAAGCAATAAAAATTTCCCAAAATTATAGCGTGCCTAAACAAAATAAGAGGTTGGTTGTCGTTAAATATCTGGGGGTTCCAGAAGAAACTGGTTATGACATTGAAGACCCTGTTTTACTACTACCTAATCAAAATCTTCTTTAGGGATGTAGCCATACAATTTACACAGGATTAATAATGAATAATTTGAATTTTAAAACTCTAAAGAAGTATTGGTTGCCATTCGTAGGTATTGCTTTAATCGCGGGCTCTTTAGTATTGGCATTTGCTTGGGTTGCTGGTCTATTGGGACATCGAACAACAAGCAAAACATTTTTGGGCGACTCATTAAGTAAATTTGATCCCGGATATCGTCGTGCCCACGGTAAGGGTATTTGTTTTGATGGCACCTACCACAGTAATGGTGCGGCGGCGGCACTATCTAAAGCCGCGGTATTTGCTAAATCTGATATACCAGCAATTGGCCGATTTTCTATTGGAAGCGGTAACCCGCATGCGGCAGATAATTCTACAGCAACAGTGAGTATGGCTTTATTACTTTCCGCAGCTGATCATTCACAATGGCGCATGAAATTAAACAACTTTCCCTATTTCCCTACGCGAAATGCTGAGGGTTTTTTGGCGCAGCAAAAAGCATTTAAACCAGTTCCATCTACTGGCAAACCTGATCCAGTCCTTGTTGAGGCTTTCTTAAAAGAATATCCCGAAGCGCGTAAGTCTATTGAACAAAAGGCAAAGATGCCATTAACCGGTAGTTTTAGTGGCGCAGAATTTTATGTGGTAAATGCATTTATATTGAAGGCCGCCAATGGACAAGAACAGCCAGTTCGTTGGTCTATGCGTCCTCATTCAAAATTTATTAGTCTGACCAAAGAACAACGTGATCAAGCTGGCCATGATTTCTTATTTAAAGACATCAAAAAACGTTTGGCTGAAGGGCCGCTGTATTGGGATTTAGTTTTGCAACTTGCCGAGCCAGGAGACCCAGTGAATGACCCATCTCAACCTTGGCCAAAAGAACGTAAAGAAGTTATAGCAGGAACATTGGAAGTCAAAAATGTGACTGAACAGGTAAATGGTGTTTGCCGTGATATTAACTTTGACCCAACTTTGGTGCCACCCGGAATTGAGTTATCAGAGGATCCGGTACTCGCAGCACGAGCAGGTATCTATGCACAGTCTTACAATGCTCGCTTACGTGAAATTGGATTTGGCAAAGCAACCGATGCCGTGGGTAAATAGGAGAGATCAGCCATGCAAAACAAATCTAACGATAATGCTCCACGTCATTTTAACTTGACTGCTCGAATACTACATTGGGTTATGGCAGTAGCGATTTTGGCTATGCTATTTATTGGTGTTGGAATGACGACCTCAATCACTTGGCGTCCGTGGTTAATCGATATTCACCGTCCTTTAGGAATCGCAATCTTATTGTTGGTCATCATAAGATTAATAAATCGACTCTATTTTCCAATTCCATCTTTGCCGCAGACTGTACCCCGTTGGCAGGCGTTTATTGCCCATGCATCACATTGGCTACTTTATATTTTGATGTTTAGTTTGCCATTGCTCGGATGGGCAACGCTATCGGCAGGTAATTGGCCAGTAACATTATTTCCGGGTTGGGACCTTCCACCTATAGCACCAACCAACTCTACGCTCTATGCATGGTTTCGCACTCTACACGGAATTTTGGCTTGGCTGTTATTTGCTGTCGTTATTGGTCATCTGTCTGCTGCATTATTACATGCATGGGTTTATCGAGATGGCGTATTCTCAAGTATGGTTCTGGGTTCTTCTACTGGGTCAAATAGAGATAATGAAAAGAAGAGTGTGGATTGAGAGGGAAGTTATTCGACTTTAGAGTTTGAAGCACTCACTCAGAATATATAGACAGTGTATTAGCCAGATTAGAAGCAGTGTTGGAACATCTTTTTAGCGCTGCGTATTTCGATAAAACCAATTTACACAAGCATTTGCCAAAATTTGTGTGGTATCAAAGCTCACATTTAAAATTGGAGACTGGATTGCATGTAATCCAATCGGAATTTCTGTACAAGCTAAAATAATCGAACCAGCACCTTTATCTATGAGTCTTTGGCTTAACTCTTGAAAAACGATACCCGCTTTAGCCGACTCATTACGTTTTACAGCATAAACAGCGGGCATAAATTCCTGTTCAATTTCTTCATCCGAATTAGTGACAAAAGGAATGTTATGCTTGCTTAACTCACGTTGATATAGCTGAGTAGAAAGGGCACCTTTGGTTGCCAATATTCCGACTTTATCACCAGATTGATAATTTTTTAAAATCTGTTGCACCGTAATTTCAACCATATTTAATATTTCAATAGGGGTGTGTTGCTGTAAATCAGAATGCCAAAAGTGTGCGGTATTACAGGGAATGGCGATTTTAGAAACACCACTACGCTCTAAAATTTTTAGTCCATGTAACATGGCATTTAAAGGGCTTTCACCTAGGTTTTTAAGTGCAAGTTGTCGGTCAGGAATACCGCCGTGATTCCAAACGATCGTGGGAATATGTTCCTGATCTTTGGTTGCAGGGCTTGCATCGAGCAGGCGCTGTTGAAAATCAACAGCAGCACCCGGTCCCATACCACCCAAAATTCCAAGGGTGGGGAGTTCTGAAAATTCTGTCATCTTACAAACGGTATGCATCTTTGTTAGAGAAAGTTTTACGATAACCGAATAAGCCTACGGCACCGCCTGTATGAAGGAAGATCACTTTGTCATCTTTAGTGAAATGACCTTGACGAATAAGGTCTACTAAACCCGCAAAACCTTTACCCGAGTAAACAGGGTCAAGCAAAATACCTTCAGTTCGAGCCAGAAGTTCAACTGCTTCAACCATGCTATCAGTTGGAATACCGTAGCCATCGCCAACATAGTCACTATTGGCAATCACTTTTTCACGGGCAATAAGATCTGCGCTTAAACCTAGATGTTCTAAAGTTGCACGAGTAAGTTTATAGACGTTTTCTTCTTGTTTAGATTTTTCAGCACGAACGCTAATCCCGAGTACTGGTAAGTTTGAGTGAGTTACTGCAATACCTGCTAAAAGGCCAGCTTGAGTACCCGTGCTACCTGTTGCATGTACAAGATGAGTCGGAGCCAGTTGAATCTGGTTAAGTTGGTTAATTAATTCAATTGCTGTTGAGACATAGCCTAAAGCACCAATAGCGTTTGAGCCACCGCCCGGAATAATGTACGGACGTTCACCTTGTAGTTCTAATTCTTTTGCTTTGGCTTCTAAAGCCGCCACCATATCTGTGCCACCCGGAACAACCTCAATCGATGTTGCACCTAAAATCTCGTCGAGTAATAAGTTTCCATTGTTGTAATATTCATCTGCACCATCACTAACACGTTGTTCGAGTAAAACAGATGCCTTTAAACCAAATTTATTAGCTGCTGCAATCGTTTGACGAACATGGTTAGATTGAGTTGCACCTTGAGTGAGTACATGTGTGGCACCTTTTGCAAGCGCATCACCAATTAAAAACTCTAATTTACGGGTTTTATTGCCACCTGTAGCCAGACCCGTAGCATCGTCTCGTTTGATGTAAATCTGGGGACCATTTAACGCTTTAGTTAAGTTAGGTAAAAACTCTAGAGGAGTAGGTGCATGAACCAGTTGAACGCGCGGTAAATGACTTAATAACATAATAATGTCCTAAAAAATTAATGTATGTAATCAATCATGCGACTTACTTCTTTGCGCATAATTTCTAAAATGTGTTTTTTGGTTTCAATAAATTCCTGCTGTGGCGCAATATTTTCAATGCTACGCGCACGAGGTAAATTCACTTGAATATCTTCGGCAATGCGTCCGGGATGGCCTGCCATTAAAATAATGCGATCTGCTAAAAGTAGAGATTCATCAATATCGTGAGTAACAAATAAAACGGTAGTTTTATTGTCTTGCCAAAGCTGTATCAGTGTTTCCTGCATCAAAATACGTGTTTGAGCATCTAAAGCCCCGAAAGGCTCATCCATCAATAAAATCTTTGGTTTCATGACCCACGCTCGGGCAAGGGCAACACGTTGTTTCATACCACCTGAGATTTGCCAAATTCGATGATTTTCAAACTTCTTTAAACCCGTTTTTTCTAAATAATATTCAGTTTGTTTAGCAATATATTGAGGTTCAGCCTTTGATTGCCTAAGTGGAAATTGAATATTTTCTTTTACCGTGAGCCAAGGAAATAACTGAGCTTGTTGAAATACAACAGCTCGGTCAATGCCCGGTGCTGAGATGGTTTGACCATCTACATAAATCTCACCTAAAGTTGGTTTTTCAAAACCAGCAAGTAAGTTCAAAATAGTTGATTTACCACAGCCAGAAGGCCCAAGTAAGCAAACAAACTGACCTTCAGGAATTTTCAGATTAATATCTTCTAGGACCGTATTTTCCGTCTTGTTTTGCTTAAATATTTTCTGAACATTATTTAGCTCAATAAATGGTTGAGTCATTATGCTTTTCCTGTCCAAGGGGCCCATTTTTGCTGCGCTTTCACAATGAGCCAATCTAAAATAAAGCCAATTGTTCCAAGTAAAATAATCCCGACAATCACAACATCTGTACGTAAATAAGAACCTGCATTAATAATCATCCAGCCTAAACCCGAAGTTGCTGCAACCATTTCCGCTGCAATTAATGATGTCCAGCCAATACCAATAGATAAACGAATGGTGGTGAAAATTTCAGGAAGTGAAGAGGGTAAAATGACACGGAATAAGATTGCTGTTTTTCCTAAGCCCATCGTTTGTGCTGCTTGAATCAAACCATATGGAACGTTTTGGCTTGCTGCTGTTGCACCCACAATGACACTAAGTAAAGTCGCAATAAAAATAAGGAAAAATTTAGATTCCTCACCAATCCCTAACCACACAACCACCAATGGAATGAGGGCAATTTTGGGAATTGGACGTAAGAATTGTACAAATGGATCTAAAACGGCATTAAGTACAGGACTACGGCCCATTAATAATCCCAAAGGCACACCAATAATGATTGCAAGGAAGAATGCAAAGAAGGCACGCGCCGTGCTGACTAAAATGTGTTGATAAAAAGGAGCATCTCGGTAACCGTTTTTAAATAAATCTAAAACTGTATCTAAAATCTGTAGAGGAGAGGGCAACAAAATTGGTGAGACAAGTTTAAATGTACACACAAGCTGCCAAATAATCACAAAAGTGATTAGTGATAATGTACTAATCACTTTTACTTTAAACGGGTTCAACTGAATCATCTCACAACCTTATTTTGTCGCTTCAATAAGGTATTTACTGTTGATATTAGGCGCATAGCTTTTTGGAACATCAGATTGTTTCAACTCGCCAATACTGACCAAAAACTTAGCAATATCTTGAGTTGCTTTAGCCAAGCCTGAGTTTTCATCGTTTGATGTCGCACCTAAATATTTTTCAGAGGCTTGATCTTTTAGTGGAATATATTCGATCCCCGCAAGTGTGGTTTCGACTTGGTCATATGGAAGACTTAAGTATTTAGAAATTTTTTCAGAAGCCGCTTTAGGATCACGTTTATATTCATCAACTTGATCTTGGTAAGCCTTCAAGAATTTAATTACAAGGTCAGGGTGTTTTTCTGCAAACTCTTTGCGGACAGCAAAGTTGTTATAAACCAAAATACCTTTTTCATTCAGCGTCGTTGTACGATAAATTTCTTTACCGCCTTCTTTCTCTAGCTGTTGAGTAAATGGTCCCCAAACATAGGCTGCATCAATATCACCACGGGTCCATGCAGAAACAATTTCAGCAGGCTTAAGTGGGATTAATTTGATTTTTGTTTTATCAATTTTATTTAATGCAAGCGCTTGTTCTAAAGCATATTGCGCGGTGGAGTTGGCAGGGAAGGCAACTTTTTTACCAACCAGATCTTGCAGGTTTTTAATATCAGGACGAACAATTAAACGTTCTGCACCAGAAATTAGACCTTCTAAACCAATGATTTCAATTGGTAATCCGCGAGTAATACCTGCAACAGCTGGGCTTGAGCCAAAACGAGCAATATCAATTTCATTTGCGGCGAAGTAATTAATTACATCTGCACCCGAAGCAAATTCGACCCATTTAATTTTTGTACCTAAAGCTTTTTCAAAATCTCCATCAGCTTTACCAAGAACCCAAACTCGTGGACCGCCACCCCAAGCAAAACGTACTTCTTTAGGCAGTTCAGCGGCAGGCACAGTTTGGGAAGCTTCTGCCTTAGTTTCATTATTTTGCTGTGAATTATTTCCACAACCCGTTAAAAGTGCAAAGCTGAGAACCCCTACTGATAAGACAGCATTTTTTAAGTGAAAATGTGTTGCAAACAACATTATATTTCCAGTAATTTTCGAAATTTATTCGATCTTAGTGAAAATTTATGATTAATAAAAATATGAAAAAGTGGAATGGATATATGCAAAGCTGAGTTTATGTTTATGAATAAAAAAGAATTATTTATCACTTAAAATTGGTAGTTACACTTTGAATTAAAATTGGTGCTTAAATAGAGTTATAAATATTTTCAGAAAATTGCATGGCCATTGAGATAAGTTAATTACATCAAAACCATGCAATTTATAAAATAAAAAGTTTTAAAGCTCTCGAAGCTTATTTAATTCGATACCATGTTTGGTTCCGACCAATTGCAGAAATACCAATGTATCCACGAGCGGTAAGTTTTTCGCCATCTGGTGATACGGTTACACTAAATTTATAAGTCTTATCTGACTGCGGGTCGAGAATAGATCCTTTGTCATATTTGTTTTGGCCGACACTTTTTAAGTTTTTGACGATGGTTAAACCAATTAAAGATTTGTTTTTATAAGTACCTTCACACATCGTACATTTGTTGGCTTCACTTGGAACGAGTATTTTTTCGATGTTGGCAGAGAGGTTACCGTTTTTATCTTCGCTGAATTTTACCAGTGCTCTTGGTTGATTGGTGGCGTCATCAATTGTTTTCCAAACACTGCCATGGAGTTTGTCCGAAGCAAATGAGTGAATCGAATAAAAGCTGAGTAAAAGTAAGAGTAAATATTTTTTCATATCAATCATTTCTCAAATTAAAAATGGATGGTCTTAGAGGTCTGAATTATTCATTTTAAATTTAACTTCACAGTTTTCTTAGTATTGAATCTATAAGTTAAACAATATGTAAATTTATATTCTATTTGGCACAATATTATTTTGATCGGTTTTTTTATGCAATTGCGATAATGGTCAGAATTATCAAATACGGCATTAAAATCTAATGATTAGAATTATCAACAACTGTTAAATGTAGAGACCTGTTAAATAAATATACAGGCGGGGGAAGTGATAAAAAATATATGCATAAGCGAAATAAAAATGATTAAATATTTTTTAAATTAGTTGGATTGTGTGTTGCTCATCACAATTTATAAAAATAATATGTAAATCATGTGATTAGTGTTGATTGACAGTGTGCAATATTAAGTTTTATAACTAAAAGATCCTGAAGCTGTTTCTTTAATCAGAACAGAAAAAACACAATATAAAGATGAATAGATATTAGAACGAAAATATAAGGAGAAGAAATGAAAGTCATTAAATATACTTTATTTTCTCTTGTGGGAATGCTGATAATAAATAGCGCAGATGCTGGAAATACATCTACATCATTAAGGGTCAGTTTAACCATTATAGAAAGTTGTGAAGTTTCGACACAAGGAACTTTAGATTTTGGCGCAGTTGTACGTTCTCAACCCGTTGCTCCTGCAACAACGAATGTATCTGTTCAATGCACCCAAAATACACCCTATCAATTGGCTGTCACTTCAGACAATAACTTTGAGCTTAAATCTGCTGCAAGCCCAGCATCTGTTGCATATGTACTATTTCAAGATGCGAGCCATACTCAAATTTGGGGTGGGTCAGGAAGTAAAGTAGATTCAAGAATCGCCACAGGAATGAAAGAAAATATTCCTATTCATGGCGCAATTACATCAAGTACCAATGTTCAGGCCACTAAGTATGAAGATTGGGTGCGGGTGAATGTCGTATATTAATAATAGAAAAAATAATAATGAATATGGCACTTATCTTGTAGCAATGAAGCCAAAAACTGTTCTTTTAGGGATAAGTCGATATAAGTGGTCAACCATCCCCAAAACAATTTTTATGAGGTTTTTTTATTTGTTGATTAGCCATTGAATTGAGGCATCAAATAGTTTTAATCCATCGTCGGATAGATTAGTAAATGTTTCATTGTTTAGAAAAAACATCAGTCGTTTTGCGGGCGCTAAAGACTCATAATCCATGGTTGCACCTTTCTCATAACCCCAGATTGCCACTTTTTCAGGTTGCCCATAAATGGTCGCGATAATGGTAGCCCCTAATCCGGGTTTGCCCCAACTCATAGGCGCTTGCGCTTTATAGACATTGTGAGTTCCCGCAGAAAGATGTGCAGAGAGAGAATGTGGCGCATTGACTAACCACAAATAACGTTCTTTCTCGACTTCGCCAAAATCGCTATTAATTCGTTTACCTGTCATAGCTAGATCATCAAGATAATCGTTTTCCCACGTCATGAGTGGAACAGGCAGTTGTCGCCAACCCGATTGAAGATTTTTAGAAGCGACTGTAGACGAAATAATGACTAAATCTGTATTTTTTAAGTTATTTGGTGAAACAGATTGATCTAATACTTCAACTTGATAGCCTTTGCTCTGCAAGTATTTTTGAATAGCGACATCTGTACTGGCCGACGACCCCTTGAGCTGTGAGATCAATGCAATTCGTGTTTGGGCATAAACAGAAGAGCTAAACAGTATGCCAATCAACATTACCGTAGAAAGAAGCTTTTTCATATTGTTCTCGAAAGAGCAGTGATTTAACACCGCTCTGATCCTGTGTTTTAAAATTTAAAGGTTGCGCGTAATACTGCTTGGCGAGAGTCACCTTGAGACACGGCCAAATTATTGACGCTAGCTGTGTAGTAAGTGGTGTCAAAGATATTATTTAAATTAAATTGGAAAGTGACCGCTTGTTTAGCAATGGTGGTGTCATAACTCACAAAGGCGTTAGCCAGTGTATAGTCTGGCAGGTCAAAGGTATTTTCCGAATCGCCAGCACGTTTTCCTACATAATTACCGCTCAAGCCTAAACGTAAATTACCGTTGTAAAGCTTTCCATAGTTATAGGCCAATGCCAGAGACGCTGTATTACGCGCCACGTTGTTTAGGCGGTTGCCTTCTAGACCACTTTCATCCTCTGTCACTTTAGCATCTGTATAGGCATAGGTTAGAGTCGCATCAAGCTGATCTGTTAGTCGCCCTGTCAGGTCGAGTTCAGCCCCTTTAGAGCGAACAGCACCCGTTGTATGCAGTTCGACTTCATTAGTAGATGAATTGGTGACTTTAGCTAAAACGTTACGCTTTTTAATGTCATAGAGTGCAAAATTGGCTTTGATACGGTCATTTAATTCGTATTTTGCACCAACTTCATAAGACTTGGCTTGTTCAGGTTGAACATCTGCATTAATGACAGCATCGCCGCCTAAAGGGGCAATTGAAGAAGATGGTTTAAGTGACTCGGTATAACTACCATAGAATGAAAGTTGGTCATTCCACTTATAAACTAAACCTGCGTGTGGAAGCCAAGCATCATCGTTGGTGTTGGTATTTTCCTTAAATGGTCTGCCTCGTCCAGCAGTTTGCTCATAGTTAAGGTAACGACCACCGAGTACGGCAATCCATTTCTCATTTAAATGAATGGCGTCTTGAACATAAAACCCATAGGTATGTAGTTTATCGGTTTGGTCGCTATCTGATGCGACAACATTTTGAGATGCTTCAACAGTTCCAAAACTTGGATTTAAATAATCTAAGGTTGAGGTATCACCTCGAACCATATCTGGACGGAAATATTTGCGATATTCGATGTCTGAACCGAATTGAATATCATGTTTTAAACCAAACAGATTGGTTGAACCATTGATATACGCTTGGGCATTACTATCTATACTTTCTGCATTTAAAGTCGCATCAGTACGGCGTGTCACTGTATGTTTGGTTGTATCTAACTTGGTCACACGTAATTGATTGGCATCATAGGTTTCGTAGTTGTATGTATAACCAAAGTGAGCTGACCAATTATCATTAATCTGGTGATCAACCAACAATTGAGCCAGATGATCTTCACCTTTCATTTGGTTAAAAGCTTCATCTAGACGTTGATATTTAGAGATGGGTAGGGCTTTATTTGTTTTAGGGTCAAAAACGGTAGAGCGATCAAAAGGCACATCAAAGTGGCGGTATTGATAGCTCAGGTTCACTTTAGTTTGACCATTATCCCACGCTAAAGATGGAGCAATTAATGACTGTTTGAGGTTGCCAAAATTACGCCAATAGTCTGCATCTGAGTGATCGGCAATAAAGCGATAGGAAAAGTTACTATCATTAATTGCGCCAGTAGTATCTATGCTTGCGCCTAAACCATTTTTACCCGCAGCAAAGCTTGAGCCATACATTGAAAATTCAGTTTTTTGAGTGGTCTCTGGTTTCTTTGTAATCACATTAACCAAACCACCCGGATCCATAATGCCATAGAGGAGAGAAGACGGCCCTTTTAAAACTTCAACTTGTTCAACTGCCGCATTCATGGTTCGGCCTTGCACAATCGGCATACCGTTTACGGTAATCGAGCCGTCACGATTGTCACCAAAACCACGTTTCATTACGGTATCTTGCGTACCACCTAAAGTATTACCCTGCGTAATGCCGCTGACTTGGGTCAGAGCATTGTCCAGATTTGCAGGTAAATAGTCTTTCATATATTGCTTAGATACAACATTTACGGTCTGTGGGCTTTCTAGATTTTTTTGATTGCCTCGTAAGGTCGACGCTGTTTGAGTTTCGATATAGCTTGAGTTCGCTTCAGCCTGAACTTTGATAGTCTCTAGTTGAGCCGGTTGGATCGCAGTTGTTTCTGCCCAAGATATGACAGGCAGCAATGATAAAAGCAAGGGGCTACTATGTTTTAAAATTTCAACAGTAATTAGATTTTTACGTGGGGAGAAAGCAAACATAAGTATACCTGAGTGATATAAAAAATCGTGTGGAGGCTGAAAAAGAACCGTCATTGGAACTGAAGCGAACCGTAGTGCCGACTAGACCCGGGAAAGCGTGTAAAGTATATATAAATGAGACTCATTTGCAACGTTTTACGAAGGAATAAAAGTGTCAGAAAATTAAATAATTGATAACGTTTTTATTATTTCTCAATAAACTATTTTACAGGTACTGCCGTGTTGAAATTAAAAATTGCTGACTATTCCCCATGGTCTTTGGCACAGGCCTGGGGATACTCTTTTTGGTGATAGATGATGAATCTTGAAACTAGTATTGTTGATATAAAAGAATGATTTAAGATTTAACATGAATCAGTAGTTAGGAAAATTAAAAAATACTGTTTAGAATTTTCTCTAAACAGTATTAATCTTTAAGTAACAGGTATAATAATTGTGTTTATAAATTGAACATCATGCTATTTTGATAATTCTTTTAAGTTTCTGTTATAGGTACTATAAAGAATCTTCCAAGTTTGGCCTTTATCATTTGATATTTTAACCAATGCATATTGGCCAGAATAAAGGATGTTAAGAAGTGCTCCTGAATTTAAAGTAACTATAGAACTAGGAGCCATTATTTCATGCATTTGCCAAGTCTTACCTGCATCTTCTGAAATTGCTAATTTGTCCCAATTAAATTGTGCACCTGATATATATAAATCTCCCTGTTTTGAAACTTGGGCAGGGAAAACATTTACTTTAAAGGGACTATTAACTTTTTGCCATGTTGTACCATGATCATTAGAATTAAATAGATTTGAAAATATACCTGCAAAACCACGCTTTGAAGTAATTACGCTAATTGATTTATCTGGGTTAACTACTAGTTGAGAGATATTCTCATTATTTGGAACTTTATTTTCAGACCATTTTTTTGTTATATAATTATAATGGTTAATTTTTCCATACATATCTGCATAGCTAAATCCTTGTTCATCCTCCCACATCCAAAAACCACTTAATCCCCAAAAATTATCAAAAATTTCTTTTTGTACAATTGGTTGCCAATTACCATTTTCTAAGTGATTACTCTTATAAACTGTAGCTTTACGACCTACTATATGAGATAGAAACCATCCGTTTTGATCATCACCAACGATAGAGGAAATTATGCCGATTGGTAAATTACCACTGTCAATTGGAGTAAGAACATCACTTCCTTTTAAATGTTTATAAAGAGTATTCATTTCACCATAAGCTAGAAAATCAAAGTTATAATTTTCTTTTATAGTTACACAATCAAAAGCTAAGCCATCATTACTTTGAAAAATTTTAGTTTTTTTATTAGTGTCTTGTGGAGGGAAGAAAAAAACTGAGCCAATTTTGCTTGAGGCTACAATAGTATTATCTTTTAGCTCTTTAAAACACTGCATACCAAAGGGGAGTATCTTGCTTTCATCGCCTATATTTTTTTCTAAAGTTGTAACTGGTTGCGTCCACCCATTCAAAATTGTATCTTTATAAATTGCTTCTAGATAATTATTCTTTAATTTATTAATTAAATCCTTATTAGAAGAATGTTTTTCAGATCTTGCTATTAAGTAGGCATCATTAGCATGGGTTAAATTAATACGTCCTAAATCAGTCGTGGTATTTTCTAGTACTTTAAAAGTACCCATCGGGTGAGGTTTATCTTTATCATTTAAATTGATAAATTGGATTTTACCTGAAAGAAAAGGATTTGGAGATGGTTGATAGTCGCTCAATTCAACAATCCGATATTCACCAGCTGGTAGTTGTCCACTATAAATAAATGTAGAGCGAGAGACATCAGAATTTATCATTTTAATTTCATAAATTTTATTATTTTTCTGTATGGCTGTTTTTTCTGTAAGGCTTTCTATTTTTAAAGAAGGATAAATTATTCCACTATTAAAACTAATACTAAGTACAATAGGATTTAGTTTTTCATCTGGTTTTATAGATTCCAGAACTCCTTTTGCTTGTTTATTCGTTATTTTCGGTTGTGGTGTCGTTGCACATGCTTGTAGAAGCACGAGCGCTATTAAGGTAACCCCTAATCTTAAATTAAATTTACTCATTTGTTGTGGATTCCAATTTTAGAAAATATTTTAAAATAAAGTACTTACTGTGCGTATTTAATCGGTGTTGATATTACTATAATTGATAGTATTGAAGTAATATTTATAGATAATTTATTACTAATAAATTTTTAAATAAATTGATTTGTTGAGCTTAAAATTAATAAAAATTATTTTTGAGTTCTTGTGTGAATTAAAAATTCAGTTTCAAAGGGTTCAAGCCTGTTTTAAATAATAGTATTGTCTTAAAGTGAGTTAAATCAAAATATTTAAGAAAAGAATAAAACTTAAATTTTATAGAGTCCAAATTCATTTAAAGTATATGGAATAAACATTTAACAAATCAAAAGCAATCTATACTCACCATCTTTTTCAACAGGTGCCCGATGAACACACGGTAAAACCTTTTGAGTGGGATGATCTACTGCCAAACGCCAAATATGTCCTGTTCCTAAATTTACAGGTTGAGCATCGGGTCTCGGCTGATAATGCAAATCAAAAAAATACTCTGCCAAGAAGGCTTCAAATTCAGCTTCTGGGCCATCATGTAACTCTTGGAGCTTTTCTCTAATTTCTGGAATCAAAACCTTTTGTTCAACTTGGTGATTGGGCACGATGTCACTGGCAGCGCCGTAATAAGTACATAGGAACGTATCTGTTTCAATAGGAGAGCGATCAACATGAAATGAATATACATCTGTTGAAATGAAATCTAGCTCTTCATCACGTTCATAATGTTTAAGCAAATTTAGTACAGGCGATGCGCCGAAATCAGTTAATTGCTGGATATCTTCTAAAATAATTTCTCTTGCCAAATTGCCTTGTTCTGAAAGCTGTAGCGCTAAAAGGTCTTCAATAGAAACTTCTGTAATATTCTCTTTTAAATGAAGTTTATTCACAATTTCTTTAAAGTCGCCCACCAAATCTCTATGCCAACATAAGGCATTTGTCTCTCCTTGAAACTTTGTATTGATAAGTTCAGGGAAACTCGACACTTGTCTAATTTGATTGCTGTCAGAAAACGCATTCTTCATATGAGAATTAAATAAAATAATAGAGCATGACTAATATTATAGCCTGAGCTTTGTCGAAAATATTCCATTCCAATTGATTAAGCCGATTTATCTCCACTCGAAAAGAACATACTTTGTCTCTGAATTAAGGTCAGTAAAAGTAGGGCAATAAATAATTGGGCTGCTGTCAGCACACAAACCTTGTGCCAGCCTAGTAGAGACGTGTATTGTTGTAGGGTAATACTTTAAATTATAAGAGCTCTTGGAAAAGTGATATTTTTTAACCACTTTTATTGAACAACCGGACTCTACTACCAGAGAAAAAAACACCTTGTTGAAAATTAATAATACCCATAACAAGGGAATAAAAAATGATGTTTTATTGGTGATATCGAAGTGGAGTATCAATGATCAAGTTAGGGGTCTATGAAGTAATATTTTTACGGTTGGTTTATTTATGATAGCTTCGTCTTACTTAAAAAAACAAAAGAAGAATTACCAGCCTATAAAGGACCAGCAACTTACCATTGCAGCTAAAGCAAATATCTTTATTTGTCTCATGTTTTGCCTGTTTTGGACCATATATTTCGCATTTGCCCAAATGTGGCTGATTGTTTATATGGATGTGTTTTTCACCTTAGTATCCATATTTAGCCTTTTTTTAATTTATATACGCCGAATTTCAGCAGGTATTCTTCTATCACAATTTGTTCTGCTGGTTTTTCCAGTTGTTTTTTGCCTATTTTTTGATATAGCGACAATTGATCGGCCTCGGGTGGCTCATTTGTTTTTACCCGCAGGGGCGATATTGGGATATTTAAATTACCGTAGAGATCCAAGCTTTTTACAAATTGTTTTAATCGTATTGTCGATTGTGTGCTTTATATTTTTTAGTGGCAGCTCTTTCACTCTCGACAGTGCTATACCTTTGTCAGAAGATATTCGTGATCATGGGGGATGGATTGCAACTTGTGTTGCTACACTCATGATTTGTATTTCAATTTACACCATGCAATTAGAGATACAAATAGAAAATAGTATGGTGCAAGACCTACGTTTGGCGCTTTCTAAGCAACAATTTGAGCTTTTTTATCAGCCTCAAGTCAATTCTTCTGAAACGCTGATTGGGGCAGAAGCTTTATTAAGATGGCTTCATCCTGTTTTAGGATATGTTCCCACAAAAGATTTTATTCCAGCAGCAGAAACTTTTGGATTAATGCCAGAGATTGGGGAGTGGGTGTTGGTTCAAGCCTGCAAAGTTCTACAAGATTGGAGTAAAAAAGACGAGACCAAAGATCTTACGCTTTCAATCAATATTAGTGCTGATCATTTCATGCAACCAAATTTTGAGCACACTGTGATTGGTTTGGTTCAGAGATTTGATATCAATCCATCTCGGCTCATTTTAGAAATCACTGAAAATATTGCTTTAAATAATTGTGCGAGCATGATCGAAAAAATGCATTTCTTATCTAAACATGAAATTCAGCTTTCCCTTGATGATTTTGGTACAGGGTATTCATCTTTAAGCTATTTACAAAAAATGCCGATTAGCCAAATCAAAATTGACCGTAGCTTTGTACAGGCAGCTTTGGAGGATAAGCGCAGTAATAAATTGGTTGCGGGTATTATTAAAATTGGTTTGGATTTGAACCTTCGAGTGCTCGTGGAAGGCATTGAAACGACTGAACAATTTAGTAATTTTAAAAGTAATGGATGCACTGAATTTCAGGGCTATTTGTGGGGCTGCCCACAGCCTTTAAATGACTTTATCAAACAATTGCCACAATTCAATCAATAAATAAAACACCTATTTTTAGGCTCTAATAGAGAAATATGGAGTGTAAAAAGAGGATTTATATTATTTAGAATAAATTTAAACTAATTGTAGATATGTAATAACAGCTAAACATTGATGGTGAAAGATACGTATATTTATTAAACGGATCACATCATGTCAAGCTTTAAAATAAATACACTTTTACTTTCTCTTATCTCTTGCTCGGTCTTTTTCACGGGGTGTAATGACAGCAATTCTTCTGATAATAATTCGGTAGACAATCAAGAAATACCCGCAGCACCAAAGGGCGTAGGCTTTGAGGATACGGCGCCAGCACCTTCAAATATTACTACCATTGTAGATTCATGGATGACGAATCAACGCGGTGACGCACGTTATGCAACGGTTGAAACAAATGCTGGCGTGCGTGTGCTGAGCGGCTTTTTGGATGTATGGACGCCATCAAGTTTGTTTGTCGATGCAGGCCAATCTGCCGAAGCGAGAGATGGTTTCCCGGCGGTAGTCGAATCAAACTGGACAGGTCTACCAGGTGACAGTACGGATGGTACAAAAAAGAATGCAGATGTATTGAATTACAATATTAATTATTCAATTCAGACCACTCATAAACGTACAGAAGAAGAAGCGATTCGGGCCTATTTAGACGATAGACGTGGAAAAAGTTATAGCGTTACCACAGGCATGGGAGCATTAACCGATCCGTGGAGAAAACTCACTGGGCAGACCACCACAATCAATTCAGTACCAGCCGATGCCGCACAAGTAAAATACGATGACAAAGGAAATAATAGTGGACTGACCACGGCTGATGGCAATGCCAACTTTGGAAAAGTCGTTGAGTTTGTTCAAGCAATGGGAAATAACTCATCAACAGAGTCTGCAAAACGTTTTTATAAATATGCTCGCCCGTGGCGCTGGAGTTCAGAAGTCATTGTTGTGCCTAGTTTAGAACCTGCAAAAAGTAGTAATCCCGCAACTGACGGTGGTTTTCCAAGTGGACACACAGCCGAAGCTGGCCGAAACGCAATTGCGATGGCTTATTTAGTGCCGCAGCGTTATCAGGAAATTATTGCTCGTGGTTTAGATTTAGGCGATTCACGTATTATCGCGGGAATGCATTCAGCCATGGATGTGATTGGTGGACGACTTCAGTCAATTGCCGCAGATGTTGCAAACTTAAATGCAATGACTGTAGAGCAACGAAAAGAAGCTTATTTACAAGCCCAAACACAGCTCATGAAAGAGACCAATACCACCACGTTTGAATCGTTTTATCGTTTGGCTAAAACACCTTATGACGCGAATGACCGTTTTGCCGATCTTGAAAAATTAAAACAGCAAGTGAACCACTGGATGACTTATGGGTTTAATCAAATTGGCGATAAAACAAAAATAGCAACGGTGCCTAAAGGGGCAGAAGTTTTATTGGAAACCCGACTTCCTTATTTAACAGTCGATCAGCGCCGTGTGGTTTTAAAATCAACTGCGCTTGCTTCGGGTTATCCAGTCATGGATGACGCTGAAGGTTATGGACGCTTAAACTTATTTAAAGCAGGCGCTGGTTATGGCAGTTTCGATGGTGACGTAAATCTCACCATGGATGCCAGTTTAGGTGGTTTTAACCAATATGACCAATGGACGAATGATATTACCGGTGCGGGTAAACTGACCAAATTAGGCACAGGAACTTTAGCCCTGACAGGAAATAATGCATTTACGGGCGGTATTGATTTAAAGCAGGGTGGTTTAGAAATATTGTCTGAGTATGGTGCTGGTCAAGGCGATATTTATATGCGTGAAAATAGCCTATTAAAAACCAACTCAGCTAAAACAGTTACCATTGCGGGTAATTTAACTCAGCTTGCAGGAACGACATTCAACATCACTTTCAAATCGAATGCACTTCCAGCAGTTCAGGTAGCAAATACCCTTACCTTAAATGGAACATTGCAGCTCGTCACAAAAGACAATTTAGCAGCCGGAACTTATACGGTGTTATCAGCTAAAAAGGTTCAAGGCACATATAAAAAAGTGACGCTTAATGGCAAGGATATTACGCCAATTTATCAAAATAACAGTGTTAAGTTTACGGTGTCATAAAAGAGACTGGGATAGTCAATATCCATAGTTAAAGTAAATTGGGCCACTCCAGATCTGTAATTAAACAATTTTGAAGAGTGGCCCGACTAACTGAAATGCTTAAATGATGGAACTAAATCTATCTACATGCAAATTTTATGATAGATAGATTTTACCTTTTCGGGGCTAATTGCAAGCATGTGAATCGCGCCGTGAATCATTCCTTCCAACAAATGAAAGTTTACTTGAATACCTGCATCCCACAGTTTTTGAGTATATCTTTCACCATCATCCCGAACAGGGTCATATTCACATACAAAAATGGTTGCATCCGGCAGTCTATCTAAAGAATGAGCCAGTAACGGACTTACAAGTTCATTGTGTTTTTCATTTTCATCTTGCACATATTGATCCCAGCAATAAATCATTGTAGATGGCTCCAAACCATAACCTTCAGCATATTGGCGATAAGAATTGCTACTCATCGTGGCATCTAAGGCAGGGTAGAAAAGAAGTTGATGGCTCACCTTAATTTCTGGATGTTGTTTTGCCATTAAACATGTGGCGGCAGCTATGTTTGCGCCTGCACTATCTCCACCTACAGCAATCCGGTTTTGATCAATGCCAAATAGTGAAGCATTTTCATGGATATAGCGAAACGCCGTAAAAAAGTCATTTAAAGGTGTTGGGAACTTAAACTCTGGAGCCAAGCGATAGTCCACAGAAAATACAACTTGTTGAATGGTTTCTGCTAACAACCGACACGAGCGATCCCATGCGTCTAAACTTCCGAGGCACCATCCTCCACCATGCGCAAAAACCAAAGCGGGTCGTTGCTCTGCGTTTTCGAGTGAATAGGGAATATAAACACGCACTTCAATTTCGGCACCATCTGACACAGCAACATAAAAACTTTTTTGATAGCTTGCATCGTGCTGAATGCCTTGCTGATCAATAATGTCTTTATTTACTTGCTCCCTAAGTTCTTGTAACGAGTTTACAGCCTGTGTGGTTGGCCTAGACTTAAGCCAGCTTTCAATTTCAGCAATTAATGGCATCGCTTTTTTCCTGCTGCAAAAAATCTAAAATGAGTGAACTAAATATTTCTGACTGTTCTTCCATAATGAAATGACCGCAGTCTTTTACAATCGCACTGGTTAAATGCGGTGAAACCTTTTTCATGGTTTCATAAGGCGCATTAGCGGTAGCATGTTCAGCGCCTATGGCTAAAACTGGCATGTCTAAACTTTTTGTTACTCTAAGCTTATTTTGACGTATGGTCTCTGGAATAGAGCGGTAATAATTAAAACCCGCCGTTAAACGCCCCGGGATTTTATAGGCTTCAATATAAGTTTGAGTCGCCACTTTATCTTTGTGCCACGACCATTTATCAAACATATAATTTAAATAGGTATCTTCGCGGCCCGCAATTAAGGCTTCGGGTAAGTCTAGGATTTGGTTAAACATGAAATGCCAAAGAAAAATGTTTTCACTTGGCTCAACAAAAATAGGAGGTGCGGGGGCCAACCCGGGAATTACCGCTTCTGTTACCGCAAGACGGGTCACGGATTCAGGAAAGTCTGATGCAAGTGCATAGGCAACCCACATGCCAATGTCGTGACCAACAACCGAATAAGTTGGGTATTCAAGTTGAGTCATGAGCATCGATAAGATTTTAGCAATGCGCCCCGTATCGTAACTTCCATCCAGTGGAGCTGAATTTCCGGTTCCGGGTAAATCAACAGCGATGGCTTGATAACCCTGTTTTGCCAGTTCAATCATGACCTTGTGCCACGCGTACCATGTTTGCGGCCAACCTGGAATAAGCAATACAACTGGACCTTCCCCTAAGGTGACGTAGTGTAATTTTTTGCTCTCGATATGAATGTAATGATGTTGGAATTCGTTATGCGTATTTTCATTGGATAGGTGAGTTTTCATGATGAGTTCTCTTGCGGTTCCTTAAATACCCAATAACTGATTAATTTGAGTCTGATTCACAGGGGCAGCCGCAAAGTCATCAAACACTTTATCGGTGACATGAATAATATTTTGCTTAATGAACTCGGCACCTTCGCGTGCGCCATCGTCCTTATTTTTGAGACAGCATTCCCACTCTAATGTGGCCCAGCCTTCGTAGTCATAATGTGCTAACTTTGAAAAAATTGCTTTAAAGTCAACTTGACCATCACCCGTAGAACGGAATCGACCCGCTCGATTTCCCCAGCTTTGATAGCCGCTATACATTCCTTGGCGGCCTGTTGGATTAAATTCGGCATCTTTAACATGAAACATGCGAATGAAATCTTTATAGATATCGATATATTCCACGTAATTCAGTTGCTGCAAAACAAAATGGCTTGGGTCAAAAAGAATATTGCAACGAGGGTGGTTGTGAGTTCGCTCTAAAAACATTTCAAATGTAATGCCGTCATGCAAATCTTCACCGGGGTGAATTTCATAGCAAAGGTTCACGTCTTGTTCATCACAAGCATTCAAAATAGGAAGCCAGCGACGTGCTAATTCATCAAACGCCGTTTCTATAAGGCCTGAAGGTCTTTGAGGAAACGGAAATACATAAGGCCATGCCAACGAGCCAGAAAATGTCCCCATGTCTTTAAGGCCTAAGCGGGCAGATGCTTGAATTGATACGAGCATTTGTTGTTTTGCCCACTCGGTTCTAGCTGCTGAATTGCTATGTAAATGAGATGGGGCAAAGTTGTCGCACATCGAGTCATAAGCAGGATGCACCGCCATTAATTGCCCAAAAATATGAGTCGTTAACTCACTAATTTTTAAGCCATGATTGTTTAAAGTACCTAAGATTTCATCGCAATAACCTTGGCTTTCTGCTGCTAAATTGACATCGAATAAACGCTTATCCCAAGCAGGAAGCTGTACCGCTTCAAAGCCTTGGTTTGCTACCCATGCAGCAATGTCTTCTAGACAGTTAAATGGGAAAATATCATCACTGAATTGAGCGAGGTGAATACTTGGGCCTTTGATGGTTTTCATAATAAAACCTAATTGGTTGTCGATCGACAAACAATAGGCTTAATTTTTGATAAAAACAACTTTTTATTTGAAAATCAAAACAAAACGTAAGTATTTTTAATAAATCTTATTGATTTATTTGTGAAATTTTTTTTTTCGAATAATAATGAAAAGACGTACTAATTTTGATGAAGGGTCATTATGGCTGGCAGACCAAGAGAGTTTGATCGAGAAGAAGCCCTCGTAAAAGCGAGAGATTTTTTCTGGCTTCACGGCTATGAAGGCACATCAATGTCAGATTTAGTGGAAGTTTTGGGGATTGCCTCAGCTCGAATTTATAAAGCGTTTGGCTCAAAAGAGGCTTTGTTTAGAGAGGCCGTAAATCATTATGAAAAAAATGAAGGTAATTTCGCGTTAAATGCTTTAAAACAAAAAAATATTAAGCATGCAATCAACCAGCTATTTCAAGATGCTTTAACGCTTTACACGCAAACTAATCATTCGTATGGATGTATGGTCGTGTCGGCAGCAAGTGTGTTAGGCGAAGAAAACCAAGCTGTTTTGGAATGGATGAAAGCACAGCGTATTGCACGGGCTAAGAGTCTGGTTGATCGATTTGCTCAGGCAAAATCAGAGGGTCAATTGGTTGAAGAGGCTAACCCTGAAACTTTAGGGCAATATTATGCGCTTGTTTTGCATGGATTATCGGTTCAGGCAAGAGATGGATATTCGCAAGAAGAGCTGTCACGGGTGATTGATTTTGCATTAAAAAATCTAGATCAATATGTTGTAAATGCTTAATTAATTGGCTTTAAAAACTAACAGGAATTTCATAGGTTACAAATACATATTTTGGCCCAGTAGCTTTTGAAACTACTTTGCCTCCCAAAGATTCTGCAATTTTTCGACTTGGGGAGTTCTCTTCAGCATCTGACGTCTTCATTCTAAAATGATATTCCTTCTAACATTATAGAGTTTACACCAACCCAATTTCGCTTTTAATGTTTTGAAGTAATTCTAATTCGTTGGTTTTATTCGGATGGAAATTAAATTTGTAATAAGATAGAAAGCTTGGGGTTATGCGTAAACTTGTTGAAGCCATAAATTTTAAATAAGTTGCCCATGATTTTATATTTAATAACTGTTTATCTCTTTTCATTAAAACGAACTGAAATATAATTGAGAGAGATAATATTAGAAATAATCCAAATGTATAAATGCTGACTCTAGGAATATATGCTTTAAAATTTTTGCCATAGAGGTATTCATAAAAATCATATACGACAGCTTTATGTTCTGTTTCCTCAATACTATGCCATAACCATAAATGACGTATGGTGGGATCAGTAAGACGTTTTTGTACATGTGACATCATTTCAACTGCCAATGTAGCCGTATAATGTTCGAGTCCTGCGACGAGTGACAAATTCCATTTTTCAGGAAAGACCTTTTCAATTCGCTTTAATATCTGTCCTGTTATTTTTTCTAAAGACTGAGGGTCCAAGCCTTGCTGCTGAGCGCTTATGTGAAAAGTATGATGCTCTTTAGAATGCATGGCTTCTTGGCCTATAAATGCACCCACGTCGGTATTTAATTTATTATCTTTTATTCTTGTTCTTAAAGAACGCACGACACGCAAAAAATAGTCTTCTCCCTCGGGAAGTAGCGTCGACATGCTGGTAAAAAAATGTGTTAAGGCCGGATCGTTATCACACCAATATTTTTCAATTTCCTCAAACTTATAGTCCATTCTGCGTACAGGAAAAGAAGAGGGTTCTCGCATTCTTGTCGGAGTAGTTGTCATGTTATATACCTCATTAAATCATTTAGTTCTAAAAAGGAACTTGATGAATTAAATTAGTATTGGTGTGCTTTGTTGTCAACGAAACCTAAAAGAAATATATTAAATTGTCCTAAAATGATATAAATGGTGGTTTTAAGGATATATTATAAAAACAGGCATAATTTTGTTTTAATTTTAAGAATTAATTTATTTTAAGATTTTGTTTTTAGTCTTTGTCTTAATGGTTTTTATAGCAAATAAAAGCCTCACTGTTGGAGGCTTTTATTTGCTATATAGAAATTCAAAATTAAAATAGCTGTTATAAATTTAATTTTGATATCTTAAAAAGATTACAAGAATAAATCTTCGATATATTCCCATCCATTAGATTTCATGTTTTCAAACTTTCTTTTTAACTCTTCTTTTCCATAATCATGAGTATCGCGCGCTAAAAGAATATGATAAAAATTAGATTCTGGTTCTATCGTCACTTCAGTAATTTCTACTGGTTGGATTACTCCACTCTCAGTTAAGCCTGAATCTGTAAAACACATACCTTTTACAGGAATAACGGTAGAGTCATATTCCTTTGAAATAAAATAATTATTTTCTGAAGCGGAATAAGTACGTGATGCTCTGATTTTCATTTATATCTCCTGTAAGTGTAGAGATGATATTCTCTAGTCTGGTACATTTTGAAAAATAGGACTGTTTAATTTTTATTGTTTGTTTATTTCATCGGGTTAATTTTTCTTATATATTTCATAACAACAAAAGATGAAGTGGGCAGTGTAAGTGTACTGAGTAGAATTTAAAAAATAAGCCCTGTTTAATAATAAATACTTTGCTTTATATAAATGTTTTATAAACTAAATTTTAATAATAAAACTGAATTTTTTATCCTTACTTTTTAATGATCTATTTTAATACGATTGTCATTTTGTATGCTTGACTGAAAGAGACTTGAATATTATTCTTCGCATGCTGGCCTACATTGCCAGTCGGTTGTCGCAGACCGTTCCGAAAAAGCATTAAAAGTGTATTCTTTTAGTGTCGAACCCTCGTGCCCCCTCTGCGGTGGAACGGGAGGGGGACACCTTCGGGTGTGCTGGGTTTTTTCGGCCAGTCTGCGAACCCCCTTTCGTTCTGCCACCATAATTTTAATGTTTTGGCAGAACTCCAAATAAAAAGGAGTTGGCTTTGCACATTCATTATTTCTTGGCAGACATTGCCAAAGTTTATAACGACACAACATAAATTTTTAAAGCAGTTTGATTGCCCATAGGTTTTCAGACTTTAAATCGTTTTTACTCAAAACTTAGCAACAATAAAACTTGAGATGTGCCAAGCACAGTCTTTATGGGCTTTGCTATGCCTTTTTTCTCCCATAAAAGGTGGCGGTTTTTATATCTCATTTATATACAACAATAATTTTTTATAACGGTAAAACTATGCCACATTCAGATCTGCCATTTCGTGCTTTAGGTGTGCTGCACACTTCCCGCTATCTTTTTAATAAATTCGGCTTTCATAATGTTGGAGTCGACCGAATTATTGAGTCGGCAAAAATCCCAAAAGCCACTTTTTATAATTACTTTCACTCAAAAGAACGTCTCATTGAAATGAGCTTAACTTTTCAAAAAGATGGCCTGAAACAAGAGGTACTTTCAATCATCTATGTCCAAAAAGACTTAACCGTAATTGAAAAGCTCCGCAAGATTTACTTTTTACATGCTGATCTAGATGGGCTTTACCATTTGCCTTTTAAAGCGATTTTTGAAATCTCGAAGGCACATCCAAAGGCGTATCAGGTCGTCATTGATTATCGAAATTGGCTGATCAATGAAATCTATAAACTGCTTTTAACGACTAATGAAAATGCTTCAAAACAAGATGCACACATGTTTTTGTTTGTGATTGATGGGGCAATGGTTCAACTTTTAGACCCGAATAAACCTGATGAAAGAAAGCGATTGCTTGAATATTTTTTGTTGGGGTTTGGGTGAGGGGAAATATTATAAGTTTATTGATCAGAAACTCTGTGTAATGATTAGAAGTTATCTACTAACTTCTATTTAAATTTTTGTATGAGTGAAGAGTTATTTTCAGCAATTGCTACTTTAAAGGGTGCACAAATTCAAGCTAATTACACATTAATTGCTTCATGTATTGGAGCTATTGGAATTGTAGTTGGTATTTTACTTTCTTGGTATACAGCATTACATTTGCAAAAAGTATCTCGATTAGCAGAAACTAGGAAAACAGTATATTTAGAGTTTGCAGAATCATATTCTTTATTATTATCAGGTTTGCAAGTATTGCAAATTGAAAAGCATTCTTTCCAAAGTGAGTTGTTGAATAGAATAATGACTTTTTCTACAAATCTTGATAAAGTCATATTTGTATGTGATACAAGAACTAAGAAGGAAGTTGTTGATTTTGTTAATTTAATATTGCCAAAAATTGAGTTTTTAATGTTTGAGCTTACGGGATACTTCGATTTATCTCAAGAACTAGAAAACTTAGTAAAGAGACATAGTGATAGCTTGGATAACTTAAATATTTTATATCATAAACTGGATGAGTTACGTATTAATAATCTTCAAGATGAGCGAGAAGAAAATATATTTAAGTTGATAGAGTTTAAAATTGAGGATGCAGGAAAACTTATGCAACCGATTATTGATAAAGAAGAAGCATTTGACGAAAAAAATAATAAAATAACTGGAATTATTAAAGAGTTTACTGAAGAGTTAAATAAGGGCATAAGTAATGTTATATATTTATTGCGATCAGAAATCGGTGCTAAGACAGATATTAAGCTAGATAAAAGTATATCAATAGTGAAGAGAGTCTAATGTTAATTAAAACATTGGTTTAGATGTTTTTAAGGGTTAAAATGTGACTTATGAAATGATACTATCTAATAAGGTGTTAAAAGGTGAAATATCAGCAATTATAAAATATAGATATGACTTCTAAAAATTTTCTTTCTACGCTTGCACGGAAAAGTAAAGAAAACAAAGGAAATATAGCTATATGTTTCATTCTTTTTATTATTCCTTTATTTGTATTTCCTGCTTATCCTAAAAATGAATGGCAGTACGAGCTATATCAATACATCACACAAACTATGCATGTGACTGTTGGTACGAAAGGCCCATTACCGTTTTTTACGATTCTTTATAGCCTTTATATAACCATAGTCATGTTCTTTGTTGGTTGTGTTATCTGCTATTTTTTTATTAAAAAATATGGGATTAATAAAGCTTATCAAGAAGAAATTTATAAATTTTTTTTCAAAGCCGAATTTGAATCTTCAAAAAAATACCCTTGGCTAGAAAAGCCTCTAATTAAAAAGACTTTAGTCTCAAGTACATTTGCAATATGTTTGATTATGGGAATTTTTCACTTTATTGATGATGATATTTCTCAGCACAGACCTAGACGTAAAGGTGGACTTATAGCATTTAGTTATAACTATAGAGTAGGGGTTATGTTCTGGGAAATAGCAGTTAGCTTATTTAGTATTTTTCCGATTTTTTATTTTGGCCTTTTATTCTTATATATCATTAATTATTTTTTCCGCGGGTTAGGTACAGGTAAGGTGGTTATTGCTTTAGAAGTGCCAAGCAAAAAACGAAAGAGAACTAGGAAGGTCTGATATTTTCCTTTTGAATTGATAAAACACACTTCACTTAACCTATCAATAAATGTGACAGAATCTAACTTTTTATATCATGTAAATACCGTTATCTTGATTGGGCTTGAACACAACACCTTAAAGTGTTCCTCTTTTAGTTAGATTTTAGGTATTTAAAAAATGAATAAAATGCATGTAACTTTAGCGGTAATCGTTGGCTTAATTGTTGGTGGAGTATTTGGTGCTCTAGCTTACTCTAAAACCGCTGCACGTTATGACGCGATGACCACAGCCTGTGTAATGGTCAATCAAGCGGTTGAACATGAAATCTTGAAACCTGAACAGGTAAAAGAGCTAGGTGAGTTAACAGGCCAAACCCTTAAAAAAGATTATGAGTCTGTTGCAGCTAAATTCAAATTTTCTGAAAAGCAATTAGGCAATGCATCTGAAGGTTCTAATTGTAGTCAGTTTATTGTTGGGGTGAATGCCGCAAAATAACATTTAGGAAGCCCACAGTGTGTGGGCTTTTTTATGGAGCCTATTTATTAGAGGCGATGAAGATAAATGACGATATCAACTGAACATATGATCCACAGGCTGCTATAATAATGATCACCACAAAATCTAAGATATAAGCTTGCACTATCGGCAGGCTTCTTTTGTTTGCAAACAAATCTGCCAGGAAATATGAAACGTTATTTAAAACAAATTGAGTCAACCACTTCTCATTGGACAACAGAACAAGACTGTTTCTTGATAGAAAATAATTCCCTCCTAATTCATGAACTCACAGAACATTTGCCATTTTCTGAGGAAGAAATAAGAGTACGTAGGTCTATTCTTGGTTTAGTTCGACGCGATAAGCAGATGAAAACATTTTAATTTTACCAAATGGTAAAATAAATATGAAAGAAAATGTTTCAAATGATCTCTATTCAACCATTCATTTTGTGGATGAGTTATCAAAACCATAATTTTTTTAGGTGTTTTTTTTGTGCAATTTACACAAAGCACTAACTAATTACACTTGACTCCAATAAGATTACTTTTGCTTACACTTCTTTCAGCATAATCAAAGTCATAAGATATTCATAGATCAGCACTTTATAACAATATACGGAGAGAGGTTAATGCCAAAGTATTTAGCTGTAGCCGAAAAGGTTTATAAAAATATTAAAAAAGATAGCTTATTCACTGATGACATTACTCAGAACCTTAACTGTTTAATTAGTCAAATTCGAAAAGCTATCAAGGGAACTGAGTTTAAGCTCAAGTTCAACTATATAGACTTTGAAGAAAACTTAACTAAACCGTTGAGTGAGTGCAAAGTTCAAATTGATTTGAGTGTCATGCCAAAATTTGCAAATGAAGGAGAATATCTTCTTTGGCTAGCTGGTTTTATTGAACGAATTACGGAAGGTGGAAAACCTAAATTACCACCAATTTCCCAATTTCTTCCACCGGGTTTTAAAATGTCGAAAGATGCATTTCCTGTATCTGTCGCTCCTGCAAAAGAAGAGCATGCCGACATGATTATCAATTATTTTAAATCTGAGGATTTTATGAAAACTAATAAAACTCCTTCATAAAAGAATATAGAAGTGTAGGTCCACCACGCTTCTGTATACTGCTGGTTTTTTATTCAGCGACCGCCTTCTGGGGCGGTTTTTTTTGTTTTAGACTTCATCATAACTAACTTTTTAAATTATCTACATTCAGATTTTAGGCAATATTAAATGTATACAAATGTGCAGATAACTATTGAATAATAATAAATAACAACATGTTAGTTATATCTTTTGGTAAAGATAAATATACATTTTTCACAGAAGTAACGTGTCAAGTAACGCAATTAAACATTTAGCTGTTCATAATCTTTAAAAAAAGGGGAAGATAGATGATATGAACGAAAATGCGGAGCTAATAAAATACATCGACGTTGCTGAAAACGTATATGAGCGTATTTATGAAAATAACCAAGTTTCAAATAACTTGATTGTTAACCTTAATCGAATTATGGCGGAAATCAAAAAGCAAGCCGAAGAAAAAGATCTAAAGTTAAAATATAACTCTATCGACTTTGAGTATTGCTTGAGTTTACCTTTGGCGGATAGAGATATAAAAGTTGATCTAAGCTTGATTCCTCATTTTGAACATCGTGATGAATGCATTTTATGGCTGACTAACTTTATTGGAAAAATTAGTGTGCAAAAAAAGATGACGAAGCAAAAAATAAATTTTCATTAAAATTTAAATAGATTTTAAGTGTATGAATGAACCGTCTTTAGGCGGTTTTTTTGATTGAAATCTATAAACATTTGACTATATTCCTCATCTCTCATAAAGGAAAAGATTAACAACTTTTATGCTTTAACAGCTATGATTTACCTTAGATTGACAGTCCATAATTAGAAAATGACATAGAGCACTTCAAAATGAAAAAGCTTGTAATAACCTTTGCTGTTTTGGTCCAACTATCGACCTATAGTCTAGCCAATGATTCTACGGGTTACGTGGGTACGGGTGGGATTCAATATCTTAAAAATTCGCAGATTGCCATGCAAAGCGAAGAGCTATTTATTAGTAAAAAACTCATTAAAGTCGATTATCTCTATAAAAACCTAAGCAATAAGGATGTCACTGAAACTATTTTATTTCCCTTACCGCGTATCGATAATTTCTTTGAGTCTGATTTTGCCCATACAGAAGAACTTTTAAAAAGCTTTAAGATTGTGGTTGATGGGAAAAATATAAAACCGGACATGCATGTCAGAACGTTCATTCAAAAAGATGAAAAATCACCCCTCATTGATACGACAGAAGAATTTAAGCAGTGTGGCTTTAGTGAAAAAGATATGCTAAATCCTTGGGCACGTAACAACTATGATTATGACTATGACTATTATGTAGATAAGCTAAAACAATGTAAGACACCGAACATACAGAAAATTTTAGCCAAGTTTAAAAAAGATGATGTAATCCCATGGTCATCTCAAGTGATCTACAGTTGGAAGCAAACTTTTAAAGCTAATGGTTTAACTAAAATTCAGCATGAATATAAACCCTTGGTGGGCGGTTCAGTTGCTCTATATCCAGATGAATATAACCAACAATTTTGTATGGACAAACAATTTAAGCAAGGCTTAAAAAAAGCGAGTGCTGAAAACTCTCCGTTTAGTGCTTTGGGCTATATTTTGACAACGGGTGCAAATTGGGCCAAGCCCATTGAAAACTTTAAGCTAACGGTTGAGCGCGATAAAAATGAGCTGGTTTCATTTTGTTGGGATGGCAAAGTCAACAAAATAAGCCCAACGCAATTTCAAATGACTAAAACCAAATTTGTACCAAAACGAGATTTAGACATTATCTTTGTTCATGTCCGATAAGCACATATAAACTTTAAATTGTATAAAATTGCATCACATTTGATTGTGTGTCATAACTTCATGATGGCACATAATAACAAGAGGATGCCGCAATGTTGCTTAAGGGAAAAGTGGCTGTCATCTTTGGAGGCAGTGGAGCAATTGGTACTGCCATTGCGAAGGTTTTTATTCGTGAAGGCGCAGATGTCTATTTATGCGCAAGAGATTTAAATAAACTTCAAAATATTGCGGCACAACTTCAGCAACTTGGAAGCGTAGTTCGTATTGCCAGCGTTGATGTGTTAGACAGTCAGTCAATAAATAATACCGTGGCTCAAATTGCTCAAGAAACAGATGGTCTAGATCTAGTCATCAATGCGACTAGTTTTATACATAATCAAGGCAAAGAAATTTCGGAATTAAATCTTGACGAGTTTGTCGGGGGAATCAATCCATTTCTTACCGCTCAGTTTAATATATCTAAAGCTGTAGTTCCTTATATGGGTGGCGATCGTGGCGGAACAATGATTTCAATTGTGGCACCTTCAGCTCGGATGGCGATCCCGGGACATCTGGGGCATATTGTGGGCTGTGCTGGAATAGAGGCCTTTATTAAAGCACTCGCTAGTGAGCTAGGGCCTAAAAACATACGTGTATTAGGTGTGCGCTCTCATGCAATTAGTGATGCTGTTCAAGCTGGTTCCTACACGCGTGAACTATTTGAGTCAAAAGCACAGGCAATGGGGCTCAGCATAGGACAATGGCTGGAAGGCGCTGCCCAGAGCACTATGCTAAAACGGCTACCCACACTTTCTCAGGTTGCAGAAACGGTTGCTTTTCTTGCATCGGAGCATGCGAACTCAATGACTGCAACGGTTGTAAACATGACCGCTGGTGCAATAATTGATTAAAAGTGTGTCTCGTATTAATGATAAAGATTCAAATAAAAATGAATAAATGGGTAGCCTAATGACTTAAAAAACTCCCATACTATAAAAGTAAAGGAGTTTTTAAGACAGGATGAAACGTGAATTTAAAGAATCTTGAAGCATTTTATTGGGTTGTGACTTTAAATAGCTTCAATAAGGCTGCGACTAAATTGCAAACGACTCAGCCTGCGGTCTCTCAAAAAATCACAGCTCTTGAAAATGAATTAGGTTTTAAAATTTTAGATCGAAGCTTTCGTCAGCTTAAACCGACTCATAAAGGCTTAACTTTATTTAAATATGCTGAAAAATTTATGCGCCTCGAAACAGATTTGGTGGCTGAACTGACCGAAAATCAGCACCTGACTGGCACCATTCGTTTAGGCGTTTCCGAAACCATTGTTTATACGTGGCTAGTTGAATATATCGAAAAGGTTCAACAAGAGTTCCCAAAAATTTCAGTCGAAATTGTGGTGGATCTTACCCCCAATTTACAAGAAGGGGTGCGAACAGGGGATTTGGACATGGCCTTTTTACTGGGGCCAACTTTGGCTTTTGAATGTATTGAACAGGCACTGTGTGATTTTGAGCTGAGTTTTTTGGCTTCACCGTCGTTTAAAGGCGTAGTTGCACAGATGTCATTGAAAACCTTGATGTCTCATACGATTTTAACTTACCCAAAAATTACCTATCCTTATAAAGAATTGAAAGCCAGAATGAAGGAACAAGGGATTGATGAACCACTTTCAATTACCAGTTATTCACTTGCAACTTTATTGCGTTTAGCTGAACAGGGCTTAGGCATTGCTGTCGTGCCGACCTTAACGGCGTTAAAAGAAATTACCGATGGCCGACTAGAAATATTAAATACCCCCATTCAGCTAAAGACCTTTCATTTCACCTCGATCTACATTCAGGGGAATGATGTTGCCTTGAAAGAAAAACTAACCGAAGTCGCCGTGAAAGTATCTGAATGTGCGATGCAACGACTCAATGAGCAAATTAAAAAATAAGCTCGGTTTTTTTATTTCTCATCAATATTTTTTCTTATTTAAAAAAGCTGTTTTGTATGTAAAACCATAAAAGCAGCTTATGTACTTCAATAAGTAAAATTTATCCTGATTTTTTAATATCAATAAAAATATTTAAAATCAAATGCTTGAGTTTTTGATTTTATGTAAAAAGTCTTATTGTTCGTAGGGATTAGCTATGTTTTTATTCTAAATACAAGATTTGATCACCGATTGTGTTGATTGGGGAACAGGGAATCTTTGTCATTTAAAAGGATTAAAGAATATCGTTTGGGAAAGAAATGGTGTTCTTGGTTCAACTTGAAAATAGCGTTGTTAAGCTCAAATGGATGAGGAACGCATTAATATGTCTTTACTGAAATCTTCTTTTTTATCAGATCGCCAATGGGCCATTGTTGCCTCAATCTTTATGATGGCGACCTCTGCAATGGGGCCAGGATTTTTAACCCAAACTGCTGTATTTACAGTCAAGTTAGGTGCTGCATTTGGCTTTGCCATTTTAGTTTCAATTCTCATTGATTATGTAGTTCAACAAAATATTTGGCGTGTGGTCACACTCACTCAAATGCGCGCATCAGACATTGCCAATAAAGCATTACCGGGTAGTGGTTATTTACTGGCATTTCTGGTGATTTTAGGCGGGTTTTTCTTTAGTGTCGGTAATATTGCAGGTGCGGCTTTAGGTTTAAATGCACTTTTTGGCCTAGACACAAAGTGGGGCGGTATTTTAAGTGGTGCGTTAGCCATTTTGATTTTTGCATCAAGAAAAGCAACGCTTGCTATGGATAAAAGCATGATCGTGTTGGGATTGCTTAAAATTCTGCTGATTATTATTGTTGCCGTCATTGTAATGCCTCCAGTTGGGCAAGCAGTGCACCAAACCTTTGCTCCAGACCAAATCGACTTTGCCATTATAACCACCATTGTCGGCGGTACAGTTGGTGGTTATATCTGCTATGCAGGTGCCCATCGTTTACTCGATAAAGGTGCGGTTGGTCCTGAAAATATTGATGAAGTTGCTAAAGCTGCGACCAAGGGCATTATTGTTGTTGGCATTATGCGCTATGTATTGTTCTTGGCTTTTTTAGGTGTGGTAGTGAGCGGTGCAACGATTGATTTAGCTAGCCATAACGCCAATCCGGCAGCTCAAGCATTCCAATATGCAGCGGGTACATTTGGCTTTAAATTATTTGGTTTAATTTTCTGGGCAGCCGGCATTAGTAGCACCATTGGCGCAGCATATACTTCAGTTTCATTCTTTACCGCGTTTAAAAAGAACTTAACGCCAAAACAAACCAACTATACGACCATTACCTTTATCGCATTAGCTTTATTACTCTATGTGTTATTGGGCGCAACTCCGGCAGGTCTACTCATTTTTGTGGGTGGTTTTAACGGTTTGGTGTTGCCAATTGGTCTTACAATTTTTGTGTATGTTGCTGCGTGCCGTAAAGATTTAATGGGTAATTATAACTATCCAAAATGGTTGCTTATTTTGGGTGGATTAACATGTCTGTTGACGTGGTGGATGGGCTATATGTCATTTACGACAGTGTTTAACTATTTGACCAAGCTTTAAGCCAGACTTTGTTAAGTGATAAAGGAATAATGCCATGTTTGTAGATTTAAATAGTGATTTGGGTGAAAGCTTTGGCTCATGGAAAATGGGTAATGATGATCAGATTTTACCTGTCGTGACCAGTGCCAATATTGCTTGTGGCTTCCATGCTGGCGACCCGCTCGGCATTTTAAAAACGGTTCGTAAAGCAGTTGAGCTTGGTGTGACCATTGGTGCTCATGTGTCTTATCCAGACTTGGTTGGTTTTGGCCGCCGTAATATGGATTTGTCACGTGACGAACTGATTGCCGATGTGCTGTACCAAATTTCTGCACTCGATGGTTTGGCAAAAATATCAGGCTCAAAAGTGCAATACGTTAAGCCACATGGCGCGCTCTATAACACCATTGCACATGATCAAGCTCAGGCAGCAGCTGTGATTGATGCGATTAAAATGTATAACCCTGAACTAGTTTTAGTGGCTTTGGCAGGGTCAAACTTAGTTGAGCAAGCACGTGCTGCTGGTTTAAAAGTGGTATCTGAAGCTTTTGCAGACCGTGCCTATAACAGTGATGGCTCACTGGTGTCTCGTCGTCTCGAAGGTGCAGTTTTACATGACTCGGCATTTGTTGCCAGCCGTGTGGTGTCTATGCTTAAAAATGGTGGAGTTGAGTCAATTGATGGTGTATTTACCCCAATTCAAGCTGACACCATTTGTCTACATGGTGACACCGACGGTGCACTAGAAATGTCGGCTGCCATTAAAGCCGAGCTTGTAAAAAACAATATTGAAATTCGCCCGTTTGTAAACAAAGCATAAGGATGAGCACAATGTATAAGGATATTAAAGTCGACCCAGCTCAGCTTGAAGCCGCGTTAGATGCGCGTTTAAAAATCCGTGCAGGTTTTGATAAACCGACAGCAGGGATGGCCGCGGGCATGACGCAGGTCAACATGATTTCGGTGCCAAAAGAGTGGGCATATGACTTTTTACTCTATGCACATCGCAACCCGCAAAGCTGTCCGGTACTTGATGTGCTCGAAGAAGGCATTTATGCAACCAAGCTTGCGGCAGATTCAGACATTCGAACTGACTTCCCGCGCTATCGCATTTGGAAAGATGGCGAAATGGTCGATGAAGTAACAGATGCAAGAGAGATTTATAACGCCCATCCTGATTTGGTCACGTTTTTAATTGGCTGTAGTTTTTCGTTCGAAACGGCTTTGCAAGAAGCGGGTATTGAAGTTCGCCATATTCATGACGACACCAATGTACCGATGTATTTGAGCAATATTCAATGTGAATCAGCAGGACGTATTTCAGGAAATATGGTGGTTTCCATGCGACCAATTCCATCGCATCAAATTAGTGAAGCGGTAAAAATTACAGCACGTATGCCAAGTGTGCATGGTGCACCTGTACATATTGGTCACCCTGAAAGCTTAGGAATTTTGGATGTAAATAAGCCTGACTTTGGTGATGCTTCTCGCATTGAAGCGGGTGAAATTCCAGTGTTTTGGGCATGTGGGGTAACACCGCAAGCCGCCGTCATGAACTCGAAAATTCCTTTTGCCATTAGCCATGCACCGGGCTACATGTTTATTACCGATATTCCTGACCGTGCTTGGATAGGCTAATTGGGCTAAAGAAGAATTAAAAGGATAAGCAAATGCGTTTTTTATCGGTAAACGCCGATTGTTTTCTGATTGAGCTTGCGAGCTTAGAGGAAACTTTGGCGTTGTACAATAAATTGCAAAATACGCAATTGAATGGAATTAAAGACTTAGTCCCTGCGGCAAAAACAATTTTGGTTTTTTTTAACGAAATCGAAACCAATTTTAAAACGTTGGTTGCTTCAATTCAGAGTCTCAAAATTGATTCTGGATTTGAGCGTAGCAGCCAAGAAGTGATTATTCCGATTCGTTACGATGGCGAAGACCTTGCTCAAGTTGCAGACTTGCAAGGGCTGTTGGTGGCTGATGTGATTAGAAAACATCACCAAAGCGTGTGGAATGTGGCTTTTATTGGGTTTGCGCCGGGCTTTGCATATATGAGCAGTCCTGACCGACCGTTTACCGATATTCCACGCTTAACGGTTCCGCGTAAAAAAATACCGTCAGGCTCGTTGGGCTTGGCTGGAAAATATTCTGGTATTTACCCAAAAGACAGTCCGGGTGGCTGGCAGCTGATTGGGACTACATCAGAAAAAATGTGGGATTTAGAACGAAAAAATCCGGCATTACTTTTACCGGGCATGACCGTACATTTTGAGGATGTCACGCATCAGCCTACAACCGTAAATGTACCGCTGCAAATCACTCGTACGGTTGAGCCGAAACAATCTGTGCCACTGTTTAAGATTACCGCGCCAAGTTTACAGATGCTGATTCAAGATGAAGGGCGCTTAAACCAGACCAATATTGGCGTTGGTGTTGCAGGTGCAATGGATGTGTCTGCCATGCATAGTGCTAACCGTATTGTCGGGAACCCAACCGATACACCCGTCATTGAAGTTTTAAATGGCGGATTAAAGGCCAAAATGCAGTATGCAGCAGTAATTGCGGTGGCTGGGGCCATCTCAACCATCCGTGTGAAATTTGCTGACGGGCAAACCGCAGACTTTGCAAGCTATCAACCGATTGATTTAGATGAAGGCGATGAATTTCAAATTCAGCTACCAACAGCAGGGCTTCGAAATTATTTGGCAGTTCGTGGTGGTATAGACGTTGAACCTGTTCTGAATAGTGCCTCCTTTGACAGCTTAGCTGTGTTAGGCCCAGAGCCTTTAAAGCTCGGAGATACTATTTATCAAGGGCAAATAAAGGCAGCCAACATTAGCGTAAATGAAGTGGGCAAAAGTGATTTGCCAAAAATTGGCGATTTGGTTGAGTTAGATATTGTGATGGGGCCGCGTACAGACTGGTTTGAACAAGACAGTATTGAACTACTGTGTCAGCAAGAGTGGCTGGTGACCAATGAAAGCAACCGAGTCGGACTCAGACTTTCAGGTGAACAGCCTTTGACTCGCAAAATAACCCATGAACTAGAAAGTGAAGGTACATGCATTGGTGCTTTGCAAATTCCACCGAGTGGTCAACCAGTTTTGTTTATGAATGATCACCCCTTAACGGGCGGATATCCGGTTATTGGCTCTGTTGCTAAACACCATTGGGACTTGGTGGCACAGATACCAGCAGGTTGCCATATCAAATTTAAAAAAATTGCCGAATTTATAGATTTTGAGAATGAATGATGAATACAGAAAAATTATTGATTGCTAATCGTGGTGAAATTGCCGTTCGTATTATTCATGCTTGCCGTGACATGGGAATTGCTTCGGTCGCGTTATATGCAGATGATGACATTGGCAGCATGCACGTCGAACTTGCTGATGAAGCATGGGGCTTGGCTGGTGCGACAGCCAGTGAAACCTATTTAAATATTCCAGCCATTATCGAAATTGCGAAAAAATCAAAAGCAACTATGGTTCATCCGGGATATGGCTTTTTATCTGAACGCGCCGAGTTTGCTCAAGCCGTGATTGATGCGGGCTTAAAATGGGTAGGGCCATCACCAAGTGCCATTGAAAAACTAGGCGATAAAATCGAAGCACGTAAAATTGCAGCTTCGGTTGGTGCGCCATTGGTTCAAGGTACGCAAGATCCACTTAATAATGCAGATGAAGCTTTAGAATTTGCTAAGCAATTTGGTTTACCGATTGCCATTAAAGCTGCGTTTGGTGGCGGTGGCCGCGGCTTAAAAGTTGCGTGGAAACTCGAAGAAGTTCAAGAGCTTTATGAGTCGGCAGTACGTGAAGCAAAAGCTGCCTTTGGTCGTGGTGAATGTTTTGTCGAGCAATATTTAGATAAACCGCGCCATGTAGAAGCACAAGTGATTGCTGACCAACATGGCAACATTGTGGTGCTCGGCACACGTGATTGTTCATTGCAACGCCGTAACCAAAAGTTAGTTGAAGAAGCACCAGCACCATTTATTAGCGATGAGATTTACCAACAAATTTTAACCTCGGCAAAAAACATTTGTCAGGCAGCAAACTATGTGGGTGCGGGAACAGTTGAATATTTACTGAGTCGTGACGGCAAGCTTTCATTTTTAGAAGTAAACACACGTTTGCAAGTCGAGCATCCAGTGACCGAAGAAACCTCAAAAGTCGATTTGGTGGTTGAGCAAATTCGTGTTGCACAGGGCCATGAGCTTTCTATTAAAGAAACACCAAAAGCTCAAGGTCATGCGATTGAGTTTCGTATTAATGCCGAAGATCCAGCACGTGGTTTTATTCCAGCCTTTGGTGTGTTGAGTTTATTTGAAGCGCCGTTTGGTAACGGGGTACGCGTCGACACAGGAGTTCGCACGGGTTCCTTGGTGTCTAGTCATTTTGACTCACTCATGGCAAAACTGATTGTGACGGGTCCAACCCGTGAAATTGCAATTGCTCGTGCTAAACGTGCACTAAAGCAATTTAAAATTGAAGGCGTGGCTTCGGTTTTAGACTTCCACCGTGCGGTACTTAATGAGCCTGATTTTACAGATGAGTTTAATGTACATACGCGTTGGATCGAAAATGACTTTAAACAAGAGTTAAAACCAACCAAACGTGGCATTCCAAACCATCAACAACCGATGTTGCTCAGCTACATTGAAATTGATGGCAAGTTACACCGTTTAGGTCTACCTGCAGGCATGTTTGCACAAGGCCCAGCAACCGCTGTTCAAGCCCAAACGAATGAGCCAGAAGTGAGTGCCGAGCATTTACTCGCGCCGATTAATGGTGTGATTAGCTCATGGAAAGTTGAAAATGGTGAGCAAGTGACAGAAGGTCAAGTAGTCGCAATTATGGAAGCCATGAAAATGGAAGTGCAGGTACTGGCACACCGTAGTGGCACTATTCAGATTAGCGCAGACAAGGGCGCGACCTGTCATGCTGACACCGTAATGGGTAGCATTAATTGAGTTTTGAACACATGATTTGGCCTGATTGAGTATTCGTTTTGTCAGGCTAGATCAGTTGCTCATTTATCAGCTCTGTCAGCTATTTTCACAATACTCGTTAACCATTTTCAACTTGAAAGCAAGGACAGGTTATGAGATATTTATCACACTTTAGTGATATCAAAATTAATCACTGTATTGAAAGCTCGCTTATGCGGGCTTTAATTTTTAGCCCAGTTTAAGCATTTCTCACTTAATGAGCTGGCCGAATAAAAAAAATTGAGAATTTATCATCCATTTTAAAGGCTAATTGAAGAACGCGAATGAAAATTCTACCTTCATCTGAATATGATCAAATTCTAAAATACAGTGTCTATTGGCTCGTCATCTCGATTGTGATTGGAGTCGTCGCGGGGTTGGCCTCGACTTTAATTTTTGTGGCCTTTGATATTTCTAATAAAGTAAGAAGCCTGCATCACTGGCTCATCTATTTCTTACCTTTTGTGGGTTTTGGTATTGGTTATCTCATTAAAAAATATGGATCACCGATTGAACGGGGAACCCATTTACTGATTGATGAAATTCACCAACCCAAGTCGTTTATTCCAAAACGAATGAGCCCCATCATTTTTATCACCTCAATTTTAACGCAGTTGTTTGGTGGTTCGGCAGGGCGTGAGGCACCAGCGGTTCAGCTTTCGGGCGCCTTAATTGACCACTTGAGTCATATATTAAAAATCTCGGAAGACAACCGAAAAATCTGTTTAATCGCCAGTATTGGTGCTGGCTTTGCAGGGGTGTTTGGCTTGCCTCTGGCAGGTGCAATCTATGGTTTAGAAATTACTGCTTTAGGTAATTTAAGATACTCAGCTATTTTTCCATGTTTTGTGTCAGCCTTAATTGCATCTACCATCCCTGAACTATTCGATATTGTTCATCCGCATATTTTTTATGTGATTAGTGAGTTTCCAGCCATTCATTTTGGCACGCTCATGAGCTTAATTGCGGCAGGGCTAATCTTTGGTCTGGCTGCACGTTTCTTTATTGCTGCCATTCATTTTGCGAGTGACCTCTTTTATAAATATGTGCGTTATTTGCCATTAAGAACCATGGTCGGCGGTATAGTCATTATGCTGCTTACTTTGCTGACTGCGCATCAGCAATACAATGGTTTGGGTACAGATAAAATCATTGCATCTTTTTATGTGCCGATTGAGTTTTACGACTTTTTTAACAAGACCGTTTTTACTGCCATTACTCTAGGTTCAGGCTTTAAAGGTGGTGAAATTACGCCACTGTTTTATGTGGGCGCGACATTAGGTAATGCTTTAGGGGCGGTTTTAAATCTGCCTATTTCATTGCTTGCAGGCTTAGGTTTAGTGAGTCTGTTTTCTGGGGCGAGTAAGGCACCATTGACTTCGATTATTTTAGCCATTGAGCTATTTGGAATGAATGTTGCCACTTATGCCATTATTACGTGTTTATTGGCAGCGTTATTTTCTGGAAATTGTGGGTTGTATCGCCGTAAAAAGTTGATGGATTAGGGGCGTTTATTAGATAGATTACTTGATTCTTGCTTCGTTAGCTCTAGTTAAAATTAATTTGAAGATTACAGCTGAAAATATTCTCAAAAAAAGCTTAAAGTACTTTTTAATATTAAGTAGAAAAAATAAGGTTGAGTATATTTAGTTATATACAAGATAAATTATTTAAATAGCCTTAATAGTAACAAATAACAGCTCAATATATTACACTGAGATAGATTCTTGGGTGGAGCTTATTTGTGCAGGCATTATTACTAATATTTGGATATTTTTTTGTTTGGTGTATTTATATTCTAGCTTTGTTATTGCCTTACTATGTTGCTTATTCAATCATAGAACCTCATAGTTTTATGGGGACAGTAGGTGTTTTTGTTTTAGGCTCAGTTATTGCTCCTTTAATTGTTATGGCAGCTATAACAGTTCTAGGAACAATTGGTCTAAGTTTTGATGCGCTAAAGAATAAATTTTCAAAATCGAATTCCTATGAGAAAAATTTAAAGACTGTTTATACAGAAACTGAAAAAAGAAATGGTAAATCAATTATTTATTTTTTAATTTTAATTATTTTTATATGTGTAGGAATTATAATTTATTTATTGAATTCTCCCCAAAGCTATGTTGAGCAACCAGCCTATAGTGAAGCTGATAGCGTATATCAAGATGAGAATAAATTTAACAACCCTATAAATAATATTGATTATCAAGCTGAGAGTAGTGCTTCTTATACGAAGGATATTGATACTTCATTTGAAGAAGAGCAACCAAAAGTATTAGAGGAGGAGTCACACGAAAGTAATTCGACAAACCTCAGCTCACCTAATTTAACAACTTTAGGACCTTCACACTTAAAATTAGAAATCCGTTTCATTGATGAAAAAGGAACATCTTTTAATATGGATTTTAAAAATGCTAATAGACCAGAATTAAATACTTCTGGAACTTGTACTTATACTAAAAATTCCTTAGAAGGACAAACTAGATACTCTAAACTTATAGATAAGGATTTGTCAGTATATGCTTTATATGAGTGTGATAATGGAAGAACAATAGAGGTTTCTAAATTTAATGAATTAGATCAAGATCACTTAATAATGACTTTAAGTTTAACGAATAATTCCAATAGAGTTTTTTATAGTGGTGAAATGGTTGAACCATAAAAAATTTAATTTTATATATTCAAAAAGCCTAATAAAATATTTTTCTAAAATCAGTAAGATTAGGGTAAGTTAAATTCTAGTGATAATTGACTTACCTATTTTTTATTCCCCAATTGCTCTACTTTAATACGATTGTCATTTCCCACGCTTGACGCCAACAAGAGCGAATACTATCCTTTGCGTGCTGGCCTACATTGCCAGTCGATTTTGACAGATCGATATAACACACAAGACATCAAAAAGTTCTCTTTTTGGTGGCGAACTCGTTCGTCCCCCTTCGTAGCGGTAGGGCGAGGGAGGGACGCCTTGTGCGTGCTGATTCTTGTGTGTCAGTCTGTCAACCTTCTCTCGTTCTACCACCATCATTTGACAGTGATTGGGTAGAACTCCTTTACACACAAGGAGTCCGCACATGCGTACTATTTCTTATTTATTGGCCTTTGCCAAAATCTCTCTATTTGCACCTTTTAGGCACTCTATAAATTGGTTTAACCGACTCTAGGTTTACTACAACCTTAGTTCGTTACGACTAAAAAATCATAGCAACAATAAAACCGAGATAGGCGAGCACACCTTTAGTGCCGCTTTTGCATGCCTGTTTTTAGCACTCAATTTAAGAGTGACGGCATTTCTATCTCTTTTAGATACAACAAAAAATTATTTTAATCGGTATACATGAACAATTTAGAACCTTCATTTAGAGCACTACGAGTGCTGCACACGGCAAAAGATTTATTTACTCAAGATGGGTTTAACACGGTAGGGGTTGACCGAATTATTGCTGAGGCCAAAATTCCTAAAGCGACTTTCTATAACATCTTTCATTCAAAAGCACGACTCATCGAGATGTGTTTAACCTTTCAAACGGATGCGCTCAAAGTAAAAGTCCTTTCAATTATCAATTCATATAGCGAACTTATGGTGTTCGATAAACTCAAGCAAATTTACTTTTTACATGCCAATTTAGAAGGGTTTTACCGTTTGCCATTTAAAGCAATTTTTGAAATTGAAAAGTGCTATGCAACGGCTTATCGGGTGGTTGTTGATTATAGAAACTGGTTTATAAATGAGATTTATAAGTTACTTCTTACTGTCAAAACTACCGCTTCAATAAAAGATGCGCACATGTTTCTATTTGCAATTGATGGGGCAATGGTGCAGCTGTTAAGTAAAAATAGTGTAGATGAGCGAGACAAGCTACTCGAGTATTTTTTAATAATGCTGTCTTAGCGATAAATTCAAACACATTCTAAAAGGAAAAAAGCCCGTAATTGGGCTTTTTATTTATTCAAGTTCAAGTTGATCGTCATCTTTAGTGACTTTAATTTTCAACTTTTTATATTTACGTTTGTTTGGATCTAAAGCAGAGTTTGACACTTCATCAGCAAACTTTGGATTCTGCATGAGTTTTGCATAGGCTTTGTAACCTATGCGAATTCGAGTAGGCGGACAATCTGTTCTTTTGGAATAATATTCAATAAGTGAATTTAATTCCTTTAACAAACTCTGATGTTCCATTGTGTTAATTATTTCGGCTAGTACGTAATTTAAGCATAAGGCACTTTACAAAAAATCAAAAGATGTAATTGATATGCATCATTTTTAATTAATGATAATAAAATATCGTTAATTAAGTAAAGTGATAACAAAGTCTCTTTTTATTTTGTATTTTTGGTGGGTTTTTAATCAATTAGTCATAATTAAGGGTTAAATTAATTTTAGAAAAAGAAAATAGATAGAAGATTGCCACGAACAATAACTATTTAAGCAATTTTCTCAAACTGTAGTATTCAGCTGACTTTAACGAGTCGGCTTTTGTTTTTGTGGCTAAATAAAAAGCCCTTTATCGGGCCTTTTATTTTATATATCTAAATCAAAACTTGAGTTTTTTAAGCCCACGACTTACGCCATTTTGTAGGGCAGCTTTAATGATCGGGCCTATAAAAGGAACGCGGCCTTTAAAGCTAATGGTGTAATCCAGACGAGTACGGTTATTTCCCAAGTCAGTAAATTTCATTACACCACGGTGACCCTTAATTGGGCTAATGCCGCTCGTAATTGCATATTCGATCAGTTCATTTTCTTTATAGATTAAATTTGTTTCTACAAATGAAGGGGTGAGTGGAATAGACATTTTACGAGCAGAGCCAACACCATTACGCGCGTCTTTTCCGTCGCTAATGCGAGTGACTTTAGCAGGAGCGAAAAGTTTACTTAAATTTTCATGCTCACTTAAGGTTGCAAAGACCTTGTCTACGGGTGCATCAAATTCTTGTACGATGTTGATTTTTTGAGTTTTTAACATCTTATTCCCTCTAGAAATTATTTTGACATTGGTAATTGTCAGAAGTTGGATATTAGCACGCTTTGAGTAAGGGGGGAATTCTTCTTCGTCGGAGTTGTTTTAAGTCTGAAAAAAGCACTGCGATAAATCTACAATACTTTTTGGTTTTTTCTTAATTTTTTAAAGAAAGGCTGAATCACAGACCAGTTCGTTGAAACCCAGCAAATAAAGGAACCAGTCGTCACCATTGCGGTGCCTTGCCAAAAGCTTAAGGAAAGTTGAGTTTGTAAAACAAACATGGCCAAAATAGATGAAATAATTGGGGTGAAATACGAGGCCACCACAAGCATGGTAATGTTTCCATGAATGATGCCAATATTCCATGCCGCATAACCAAGCCCCATAGCGGCAGATGCAACTAAAAGAGTGGTTACAGTTGGAATATCCATTGAAGGGATGGCAAATTGTCCCGACACAAGCAGCTTGAACCATAAAGTGAGCGCGACACCAACAAAGAAAATGGAAATTGGATTTTGCCCATTACTCATTTTTTTTGTGATTACACAGTAAAAAGCCCAAATGATGGCACCTGTAAATGCCAAAATATAGCTCAGTGGGTTGCTATGAAAATTATCGACAAGACTATTTAGACTAAAATCACCGCTTCCAGTTTGAATAAAAATAATGCCAAAAATTGAAATAAGTAAGCCGAGAATAATAAGAAAATTAAACTTTAATTCCTTAAAAATAACGAAAGCTAAAACCGTTAAACTCGGCCATAGATAGTTAACAATACTAATTTCAATTGCTTGTCGCGCTGTCTGAGAGTAAGCAATCGCAAATGAAAAACAAAGCTCGTAAGCCACGAACAGAATAGTGCCAAATATTAAGTATTTTTTAGAGATCTGCTTAAAGTCTGGAACTTTAAAAATGGCAAGCAACAGTAGTGCACTTAAAGAATAAATAAAGGTAACACCTAGCTCTGGTCCAATGGCGGCACTGACTTGCTTCATCAGACCGACCAGAGATGCCCACATGAGAATGGCACTTAAACCAATCAATGTTGCTAGATTTTTTGACATAAAATTCAGTAAATAACGGTTAAATAATGGTAAAAGATTAAGTTCTACTAATGAAAGGAATCAATTTTCAAGCTAAGGAATATAGGACAAATTATATAAAATATAAACAATTAAATTTATTGATTGGTTGAATCTGCTATGTTTATTTAGCATTCAATTGAGTAACGAAATTTCGAATAAAACAACATTCTTACGAGGAAAATATGGAAGTCATTAAAACGGTTGGTGTTGTTGGAGCTGGTGTAATAGGGGCGAGTTGGACGGCCTTATTTTTATATAAAGGATTTAAAGTTAAGGTCTATGACCCTTATCCTATAGATGAAGCGGTCTTTAAAAATAGAATATCTGCAAATTTAAACGATTTATTGGCTTTAGACCAAAACGCTGAACACACCCATACTCAACCAGATATGCTGCTTCATCTGGAAATTTTTAATCATTTAAAAGATGCAATTTCAGACGTAGATTTTATTCAAGAAAATGCCCCTGAACGTCTTGATGTCAAACAACAGCTATATCAAGAAATCACAGCATATTGCCCTGAACATACTATTATTGCTTCAAGTTCATCGGGCTTAAAAGTGTCTGATTTTCAAAAAGAGGCGCAACATCCTGAACGTATTTTATTAGGTCATCCTTTTAATCCGCCTCATCTTTTACCTTTGGTCGAGATCGTTGGTGGTACTTTGACAGATCCTCAAATTTTAAAACAAGCTTCTGAGTTCTATAAACAACTGGGCAAGAATCCAATCGTTTTAAATAAAGAAGTAAAAGGGCATGTCGCAAACCGTTTGCAGGCTGCGCTATGGCGAGAAGCTTTTTCATTGGTTGAACAAGGCGTGTGCTCTGCCGAAGATGTCGATGTCGCTATTACCAGTGGCCCAGGTTTAAGATGGGCGCTATTTGGTCCCTACATTAATATGCAGCTTGCAAACCAAAAAGGCTTTAAAGAGGCAATCCATCATTTAGGCCCACCAATGACAGAATGGTGGAACGATATGCAAGCATTTCAACATTCAGACGAGACAACAGAGTTATTGGAAGCACAAACCAATCAGCTATTAACACAATATAAAGATATCGATTTATACCAAACCCGAGATAAAGGTCTGGTCGATATCTTAAAACTTAGACAGCAACTTAAACTAGATTAAGTCAAATCTTTAAGATAGAGCCAATCCTTTTATTGCAGAGATGATTGGCTTTTTTGTTGGGGCAAATAACAAAAACGTTCCTAGATGAAACAATCTTATATTCATTAAATGTTACTGAAATCTCTGTCGCGTTGCATTTGAACTATATGCCTTACGTGAAGAGTAAGAATCGTTGCAAACCGTAAAGAAACCCTCCTCATAATCAAAGGACATCATAGAAAATAGAGGAATAACAATATGCGCGCTCTAACTTACCACGGTGCAGAAGATGTTCGAGTAGAAACAGTAGCAGATCCTATTATTCAAGAACCGGATGACATTATTTTACGCGTAACTGCCACAGCGATATGTGGCTCTGATTTACATTTATATCGAGGCAAAATCCCTAGAACCGAACAGGGCGATATCTTTGGGCACGAATTTATGGGTGTGGTTGAAGAGGTCGGTCCAGCTGTCACCGCAGTCAAAAAGGGGGATCGAGTAATTGTTCCTTTTGTGATTGCCTGTGGTGAATGTTTCTTTTGCCAACTTGACCTAACTGCTGCCTGCGAAACTACCAATACAGGGCGCGGCGCAATTATTAATAAAAAGCAGATTCCACCAGGTGCAGCTTTATTTGGTTATAGTCATCTTTACGGCGGTGTACCGGGTGGGCAGGCGGAATATGTGCGTGTGCCAAAAGCCAATAAAGGCCCTTTTAAAGTGCCAACTTCACTGTCAGATGAAAAAGTACTTTTCTTGACTGATATTTTACCGACTGCTTGGCAGGCAGTGACCAATGCACAAGTGAAACGTGGCTCAACCGTTGCTATTTATGGTGCTGGTCCAGTCGGACTGTTAAGTGCTGCTTGTGCCAAGATGCTCGGCGCTGAAAAGATATTTATGGTCGATCACAATGACTATCGATTGAACTATGCAGCGGCAACATACGGTGCCATTCCAGTGAATTTTGACGAAGTCGATGCTGCCGAATTTATTATTCAACATACCGACAATTACCGTGGTGTCGATGCTGTGATTGATGCGATTGGTTTTGAGGCAAAAGGCAGTGTGATTGAGACAGTTCTAACTAATTTAAAGCTTGAAGGTTCAAGTGGTGCAGCACTGCGTCAATGTATTGCCGCGGTTCGCCGTGGTGGTGTGGTCAGCGTACCGGGTGTATATGCAGGCCCGATTCATGGTTTCTTATTTGGTGATGCTTTTGATAAAGGGCTGACTTTTAAAATGGGCCAAACCCATGTGCATCAATATTTACCGCAACTCTTAGAACTGATTGAGCGTGGTGATTTATCACCTGAAACGATTATTACCCACCGAATGAAATTAGAAGATGCCGCAGAGGGTTATCGCATTTTTAATGAAAGAGAAGAGGACTGCCGTAAGGTAATTCTGCTTCCTTAACCTCCTCAATCTTATAATTCATTCTTAAGCCTCAAAAACTATTTACTTTGGCTCCTGTCGCTTAAATTAAAAAGAGAGCATCAATATCGATGCTCTCTTTAAATCTTATGCTTCGGTCAAATGCTTTAATACTTTATGACCATGTTCAACCGCTTTTAACTTAATTTCAGACTCTGAATGACCTGATAAAGGTGAAACTTCATAAAGCAAGAATGTGCTGCTTAATTGCATTTGCGTATATTTAATTGAATATTGAACCGCTTTTAAAAAGCTATCGATTAAGTTTTCTTGGTCATTCAGCATGTCAGCTTCTTTTTGCCCGACCGTCATACTAATAATGACTTTTTTATCTTTTAATTTGTCGCCCTGAGAGCCATAAGCGAACTGATAAGTAAAGACTTCATCAAACCATAACTTTAAGATTGCAGGCATATTAAACCAGAACATCGGATATTGCAGAATGATGGTGTCATGGCGTAATAACGCTTCTTGTTCAGCGCTGACGTCAATTTGGTAATCTGGATAAAGTTGGAAAATATCTCGCACTTCAAGGTCCGGATAGGTTTTTATAAGTTCATTCACAATTGTTTTATTTGCAATTGATTGAGCGTAGTAAGGATGGGCCAAAATAAGTAAAGCCATAATAATACCTTGTAGCTATAAAAATTATAGTCACTATAATTTTTATAGCTTGGGTGTACAATAACTATCAAAGTTGATAGGTGGCGTTAAAAATGGCAAATACTGAAAATAAATGTGAAATCAGCATGAATGGAAAAACTTATCCATGTCATATCAGTATGGCTATGGACTTGGTGGGTGGAAAATGGAAAGGCGTTATTTTGTATTATCTAAAAGATGGACCAAAACGCTTTAATGAAATCAATCAATTAATGCCAACCATTACAGAAATGACTTTAAGTCTTCAACTTAAGCAATTAGAGCAAAGTGGCTTAATCTCCAGAACTGTTTATGGTGAAAAAGCACCGATTAAAGTGGTCTATGAAATGACTGAGTTGGGTCAATCTTTTAAGCCTGTTTTAGAGTCTTTATCGGCATGGGCACATACGATGATTAATCAGGAATAAAATGTAAATATTAGCCCCATCCCTTTGCATGGGGCTTTTTAAACCCAAAAATTACTCACAAATAAGCAAAATAGGTGCCATCTTTAAGGTGCTTTAGATGAGTTAAGAAGATGAGGGAACTAAAGTTTCATGTAAATAGACCCAATAACATTTTTCGCCGTCTACTTTAATGCAGGCTGTTGAAGTACGTAATGTTTCGGTTTCATCAGTTTGCTGATGTTCCTGATATTGCACCCAACAATAATTTTCAAATTCGTATAAAGCTGTACTCTTAATAACGTCGATTTTTAAAGAAGGTTTGTTCCCGATATTTTGACTAAATAAGCTTTTAACTTCGGCTAAACCAATGGTATGGCCTTGAACAGTGACCATCTTAAAATTTTGATCAAAGCTATCTAAAAGCGGGCTCAGACTTTCCTCTGCATTTTTTCCTGTAAATACATTTTCTATTAAAACATGTAGGTCAATGACACTTTGAATGGCTTGATCCATTTGTTTAGACATGGGTTTTCTCCTTTAAAACGGGAATGAGTGAAAGTAAGCAGATCAAAGCTGCAATTAAAAAAGTATGTTGATAACGAAGCAGATCGCTTGAGCCAGACATCAAGTTATATATGGAAATGAGAACAACAGTACCGACACTAAATGAAACTTGTCGATTAATATTCCAGAGCACACTTCCTTGTAATAAATCTTGGCCTGAAAAATCAATCAGTGAGCTAATTTGGGCAATGTTGGCACTTAGACCGCCACCCATACCCATTAATAAATAAGCAATCACTAAAAAGCTCAAAGGGCTAGTGTTTGAAATACAAAACAAAAGAAATATGCCAAAGCTATGTAGGGTTATTCCAATAATAAGAAGATACTTTTTTCCTAACCGTTGATAGAGCAGGCCGCCACTAATCATGGCTGCGAGTGCCCCAGTTGCATAGAGCAACATGAATAAACCAGTTTGTTTTGCATTAAAGCCAAAGTTAAGCTGTAAATTAAAAATATTGAGTAAATTAACGCCTGTAAAAATACCCGGAACGGCGTAATAGACAATAAATGCATTACGTAAATTTTTATTTTTTAATAACTGAAGATTAAGAACAGGATGGGAAATTTTTTTAGCATGTCGAATGTAAAAAATAAGCATTCCGACCGAAATTAGAAAACTCGTTATAGCGAATAAGGCGTTATGGTAATCGCTATAGAATGAAAAGGAGAGTAATAAAGATAATAGGCTTATATTAAAAATAACCAAGCCTTTTATGTCTGGTTTTTCACTCGATACATTTTGTGTTTTTTTAATCCATAACCATGCCAGAGCTGAGGCAAGTAAAGAAAAGGGAAGGTTAGATAAGAATACCCATCTCCAATTCAATGAGTCAATAATTACGCCGCCAATCGGAGGTGAAAAGGCTGGCGCAATTAGTGCAATTGCCATAATCATGGTAGAAATACGTTGACGTTCTTGGTTGGGAAATAAGGCATATACGAGTGCTTGCCCGACTGGAATTAATAAACCTCCAGCTACGCCTTGAATAAATCGCCAAAAAATTAAGCTATAAATCGATTCACTAAAGCCAATAAAGCAAATGCTTATCGAAAATAATAGCATCGAATAACACAATAATTTTTGGTTCCCAAGTTTGGTGGCTAACCATAAACTCATGGGCATAATTAAAATGAGGCCGAGAATATAAGCATTTGTTACCCAAGCGACCATGGATTGGCTAACTGAAAATGACGATGCAATATTAGGCAATGCAATTGCAGACATAAAAATGTTGATGCAATCAATAAAGAACCCAAGTAAAAACACTGTTGCTATTTTATATCGATAAGACATACCTACCTCCGTGCAGGCAGGGTAAGATCCAGCTCTTTTATTGTCGATGCAAGCAAAGTAAAATCATTGTTTGATAATTTTAAACAATTGGCTTAATTGTGCAAAAAAACCTCAAGCAAATTACCAGTTTTTTACAAGTCGTTGATTCTGGCTCTTTTACCAAGGCGGCTGAAATTTTAGGCTTAAGCCGATCAATGGTGAGTATTGATATAAAACAATTAGAAAAGCAGCTTAATACAAGCCTATTAATTCGCAATACCCGTAATATTGCATTAACTGAAATTGGTCAGCATTTTTATGAGGATTTTAAACAAATCCAACTTCAGATTGATGAGGCATTTGAACGAAGCCAACACTTAGGTACAAGCATTACAGGCACTTTACGGTTTTCATCTACTAATGAATTTGGCCAACGTTTCATTTTGCCTTTACTTCCTGAGTTTTGCCGGCTTTATCCACATTTACGTTTACAGTATTCGTTTAATTCATCTCTCGATGATTTAGTGACTGAAAAATTAGATCTGGTTATTCGACTAGGGAATTTAAAAAACTCATCTCTAAAAACTCGAAAAATCGGAGAATATCCAATCTATCTTGTGGCTACTCCGCAGTTTATAAAAGACCATCCTATAGAAAATATATCTGATTTAGCGGATGTTCCTTGGATTGGCCACACCTTATTAAATTGGCAAGATTCACAATATATTTTGCAAAACAGTTTAGGGGAGCAATATTCATTACCTTTTATTCGAAGTCAGTATGAATCAAACTCGGTGACTGCAATTCATCAAATGGCTCTTTCATCTTTAGGTGTAGCGATTTGTCCTGCATGGTTAGTTGATGAAGATATTCAACAAAATCGCCTAATTCGGTTATTTCCTGACTTTTCATTACCGCTACAAAGTATTCAATTACTTTATCCTCATACCTCTAATTTACCGGCCAAAACGAGAGCATTTATAGATTATTTAATAGCCAATCTTTCTTTCAGTTAAACTAAAAAATATGTAAGTCATGGAAGATAAGCTAATTTATATAAATAGACAATTCTGTCTGTTTTTTATAAAATATCGATGATTATGACTCAGTTTTATAATAACGATGTCCCATAAAATATTTCAAATTTTAGATAGTTTAGGTTTGGTCGCACAGAATCGTGTACTTCATGTGCAATTTTCCAACTCATCATTAAACAATCAAGTCTTCTTACAGCGCATTGAAGGCGAACATACCCTCAACCAAGGTAGCGTTGCTGAATTACTGTGTCTATCGACAAACGCACATATTGCATTAAAACAATTTATTGGCTGTCAGGTTGCTGTTGATCAAGTCACTGACATGGGCCAGTTTTTTAGAACTACAGGCATTATTACCGAAGCGAGCCAAGGGCAAAGTGACGGCTCACTCACAATTTATAACCTCACCTTAAAAGACTCAACTGCACTTTGGCATAAACGCCGTAATAGCCGTGTGTTTATGAATAAAAGCGTGCGGGATATTAGCGAAATTCTGTTTAAAGAATGGCAGGGAAAAAGCCCGTTATTTGCCTCAAGTTTAACACTCGATACGGCAGGCTTAACGAAAGACTACGATGTCCGTCCATTTGTGATGCAGTCTAACGAAAGTGACTATGACTTTTTAACCCGTTTATGGCGTAGTGAAGGCATTAACTGGCTGGTCGATGAATCGCAACTTTTTGTCGCCGACCCGAATGCTTCCATTCAGCCACAAGTGCTACGTTTAATTGACGATAATCAAAATTATCAAGCGCTTGAACGTCGTAGCCTCCGCTACCAGCGCAGCAGTGCCACAGAACAGTTCGATACCATTACCCAAGTCAAGGCTGAGCGCCGCTTACAACCAACCTCGGTTCATGTGCAACGCTGGCAAGCCGATGCTTTGCAACAAGAAGAAGGTAGCGGCAGCGTACAAGGCACCCAAAAGCACAGCGAACACTATGACAATGCCAGCCTGAACCTTGAAGATGCATGGCATGTTAGCCCAGCGTGGATGCAAGACCTTAAAGGTGAAGACCAAGCTACTGCTTCAGGCAATAGCCAGATTGAACAGCTGAACCAGTACATTAATGCCTACCATCATCTGACTTCTAAACAGTTTACCGTTTCAGGTAACGTCCGTGATGCACAGGTGGGTTACTGGTTTGAACTCAACGACCACCCAGAACTTGACCAACATGACAGTGCCGATAAAGAGTTCTTGATCTTAAGCAAACACTACTACAACCAGAATAATTTACCCAAAGAATTACAACAGCAAATCGAACGACTATTACCACAAGGCAAACTTAAGGCAGCCGAGCTAGATACACAAAACCCTGAGCAGCGCCACTTTGCTGAACTCAATGTCGTTCGGCGCAATGTTAAAGCTGTGCCTGAATATAACCCGCTAGAACACCGACCAGCAGCTTACCCGCAGCGTGCTAAAGTGGTGGGATTAGAAGGCGAAAGCATCCATGTCGACCAGTGGGGACGCATTAAAGTCCGCTTCCTGTTTACCCGAGCTGACGACCATAGCCATGACGGTGGAGCCGGCAGTAACGACAATGACACCGACTCCGCTTGGGTGGATGTACTCACCCCATGGGCGGGTGCAGGTTATGGCGCACGCTTCTTGCCACGCGTGGGCGAGATCGTGGTCATTGACTTCTTTGACGGCAACATTGACCGCCCATTTGTGGTGGGTCGCATTCACGAAGCTGAACGCCACCCAACCCAGTTCGACCAAAAAGGCCAGCTACCTGACACTAAAAAGCTCAGCGGCATCCGCTCAGAAGAAGTCGACGGCAAAGGCTTTAACCAACTCCGTTTTGATGATACCACAGGTCAAATCAGTGCCCAGCTCCAAAGTAGCCATGCAGCCAGCCAACTTAACTTGGGTAACTTAAGCCATCCAAAAGACAAAGCGGAAAGTGATGGCCGTGGTGAAGGGTTTGAACTTAGAACAGATCAGTGGGGTGCGGTAAGAGCTGGCAGTGGCTTACTCGTTAGTACCCATAAACAGGGCCAAGCTCAAGGCGTACACCTTGATGCAAATGAGGCCAAACAACAAATTGAAGGCGGCCTCAACAATGCCAAGGCACTCAGTGAAGTTGCTAAAAATCAGCAAACTGATCCATTAGAAGTTCTTGAGAACTTAAAAACGTTCATAGAACAAATTGAAGAAAAAGATCAAGACAAAGCTGCCGCTTTTAAGCAAGCCTTGATGATATTAACTGCACCTAACAGCATTGCCATAGCCAGTAATGAAGACATTCACCTCAGCGCAGATGCTCAGTTAAGTCAAACTGCGGGCGACAGCATTAATCTGTCTACCCAAAAGAACTTGATTGCACACGCCCAAAATAAAATTAGCCTTTTTGCGGCTCAAGAAGGGGCAAGACTCTATACGGGCAAAGGCAAAGTCGAAATACAGGCTCAAGGCGACGGAGCAGATTTAATTGCCCGTAAAGCTGTTCAGATTATTTCAACAGAAGACAAAATTGAAATTAGTGCTTCTAAAGAAATAGTTATCACGGCGGGTGGATCTCAAATCAAGATTAATGGCTCAGGAATTTTCCCAGTTACGGGTGGCAAGTTTGAGGTAAAAGCTGGGCAGCATGTGTTTATGGGGGGAGGAAGTGCGAATTTTAGTTCTTCACTACCGCCTCCGCCAAAACGTGGGCAGGGTGTACTTGAGCTTTTGCATGACTATTCACATGGAGCATTTGTTAAAGGGGCTAGTTATACCGTAACTGATAATTTGGGCAAAGTCGTTAATGGAAAGTTAGACGATAACGGATTTGCTCGTGTTTCAGGTTTGGCAACGGGTTCTGTCAAGGTTCTATTTGATCCAGACCCTCGTAATCCTTGGGATGAGGCAAGTGATTTTAAACGCAAGGTAGAGTGGCCAAATCAAAATGATGCAGAAGGAAGCGTTGGTATTGCATCTGGCAGTAAAGGGTTAACCGAAACATTGAAAAATGACTTTAAAAAGTTGAGTCAACTTGCGGACAATGTGAAATCTGTACAGCAGAAGATTGAATCGGTTAAAAAAATTAAAGATCAAGGTGCTCAAGCATTACTACCAATGGCGATTGAACAGGTTTTAGGGGGGAGTGATGGATCTAAGTTAAGTCAAACATTTGTTAGTCAAAATAGCTTTATGCCTTCAAGTCAGCAGAGTAATCCACTCAGAAGATTGGCTCAAGCAAGCTCTGACAAAACAGCAATAACAAAAATCCAATCACCTTTTGAAACGTTTGTATAATTTGAGAAAAACATGCCACAAAATTCAGTCGTTGCCCCTTTAAATACTTTTAGTCCCAAAGATTTAACTGCAAAAAAAGCAGAAGTTGATAAATGGTTCAGGGAATATACAGATGGTATTGTTACTGTTGATCGACTAGAGACAATCTGTAGAAGTGTACCTGTCTTAGGTAGTGCCTTTGCTGTTGGTGATATCATTATTGATATCATAAGTATGATCGATAAGGGTATTGATAAAGTTGAAATTTTTGATTGGTTAAATTTAGGAATCGATGTCATTGGATTGGTACCAATAGGACCGGTGGGACCTTCTGTGCGTGGTGTAGCTCGGCCAGCATTATTTTATGTAAAGAATGAATCAGAACAAATTATCAAAGCCCAAGCAAAGAAATTAGGCAAAAAAACATTAACTTCCCAAGAAGTAAAAAAAGCTTTAAGTACGGGGTTTAAAGACAGCGCAAGTGTATTTTTAACGACCATTATTGCTGAAAAAGTAGCAGGGACTTTAGAAAAATTTGCTAAAGAAGGGCAAAGTTTACTGAATCAGGTTCTAACAGAAGTTGGCAACTGGATTATCAAGCTAACGAATGCTATTGATACTGGCTTAAAAAAACTAGTCAGTGGTTCATTAGATGGTCTTCCAAATCTTAAGCGTGCGGGCCAGCAGTCTTTAGGCGTTATAAAAGGAATATTTGAACTTGATGGAACCCGTGTAGTAAACAATGCCAAATATGCTGCCGAAAACGTTACAAAGACTGTGGGTAAAGGCTATGTTAACTTAGCTAATTTGGCAATTTCTGACGAAACACGAGCTAAAATTTTAGGTTTAGGCGCAAAAATAAGATCTATAGGACAAGTTGCCCAAGGAAAAGTAAATAGTTTAAGTGACCCTAATACTTTATGGACCATTGGTTGGCTATTTAGCATTATGGGAATGGTTGCTGCAAAACATCGGCAAAAGAAAGCACAGATTAAGGCAAAAGAAACGACAAAGGCCAATGCAACTCATCCATCAAGTGCCACTGACAAATCAACTAAACAAGCTCATGCAGAGAACAATGCCAAACGATGTAAAAATTGTATGGGGGGGACGGGTGGTTCAATTACCTTTGCAATGGGTACAGAGTTCTTTACTCATGTTGATGCACAACTTGGCGGCATAATTGAGGACAGCATTAGCCGTACTTATGTTTCAAACCTTTACCAGATGGATGACTCTATTTTTGGAGCACGTTGGGTTACCCCATTTACAACAAAAATTTCTCGTAAATTTAAATATAGTCCAAAGAAAAAAGATCACAAAGACTATTTAAATGGACTTGAATACATTGGTTTAGATGGCCGAGCAATTGATCTGCCTGACCTAAAAAAGGGTCAAAGTATTTATGATCCTATTGAGCAATACACTTATACAGTTTTATCTGATCAGCTTCATTTAATTGCCTACGGTGAAGACGAGAAACACTATTATGAAAAATACGGCGAGGACTATCGTCTATCCTATATAGAGCGTAAAAATGGTTTCAAAGTCGCTTTACGTTATGACCATGTTTCTATCGATAATAAAACAATTTTATCGGACATTTTATTTAAACAGGACGATAATTTGCTGGCTCATTTAGCTTTGCAATTAAATCCACAAGGTCTGGTTTCCGATATTTGGACAATCAAAAATGGCCAATTAGATCGTGTGTTGGCAAGTTATGATTATGATCAACAAGGTGACTTGATTCAGGCAACAAATGAATTTGCAGCTTCTTATTATTATCAATATACCCATCATTTAATTACACGTTATACAGATCTTACTCATCGTGGAATGAACCTAAAATGGGATGGTATTTTACCTACTTCAAAAGCGATTGAAGAGTGGGCAGATAATGCTAGTCGCGCTTCAAAACTTGAGTGGGATAAAGATATCCGAAAAACGACTGTGTTAGATGTTGAAGGGAATAGCACTGAACATTACTACGATATAGATGGCTATACTTACCGTATTGTTTATCCTGATAATTTCGAAGAGTGGTTCTTTCGAGATGATGTGAAAAATATAACGCTCCATATTGCTAAAGACGGTTCGAAAACTTCTTACACATATGATGAGCGCGGTAATGTCTTGACAATAACTCAAGAAGATGGTGCGACAAGTTATTTTGAATATGATGAAAAAAATCAACTCACTGGTATGGTTGATGCCGAACAGGGACGTTGGTTTAAGCAATATGATGGTTCTGGAAACCTGATCAAAGAAATTGATCCACTTAAGCATGAAACGACTTATGCTTACAATGCCATGGGCTTAGTCACTTCCATTACAGATGCTAAAGGGGGAAGTAAGTTACTCAAATATGATGATCAAGGGAATTTAATCAGTTATACAGATTGTTCAGGTAAAGAGACCAAGTGGCAATATGATGAGCGTGGTCGTGTAATAAGCATTGAAAATGCATTAAAACAAAAAGTTGAATATTTTTATACTGAACTTACCTTAGAAAATCGAGAACCAATTATAAAGGGTTTACCCCTGAATGCTTTTGGTCAACTTGAAAAGATCAAACATGCTGATGGAACAGAAGAATACTTCATTCATGATGCGGAAGGGCGTTTACTGGCACATGTAGATCCTAAACAGAACATCACTCGCTATGAATATGATGAGGCGGGTTTAATTCTGTCTCGTACAGATGCTTTAAATCACAAATTAAAATATAAATGGGATCGATTGGGACGTCTAACCCGACTCATCAATGAAAATGGTGCCAGTTACCAATTCTTCTATGATGTCGCAAGCCGACTCGTTAAAGAAATTGACTTTGATGGTAAGAAAACGGTTTACCATTACGATGAAAAGTCGGGCCAACTAGCAACCAGTATTGAAGTTGCATCTGCTTATGGACAAGACCTCAGAGACCGAGCTGTACCAAAAGACCGAATTCAACAATTTATTTTTGACAGTATGGGACGTTTAGAACAGCGTACTGCAGGTTATGGTCACTATGGTTTAGAACTTGAAGAAAAACAGACTGAAGAATTTGCCTATGATTATATGGGGCGAATCATTCAAGCTAAAAATGCTCAAAGCAATTTACAATGGTTTTATGATGCGGCTGGTAATTTAGTACGGGAACACCAGCAAGATTATAAAATCAATAAAACCGCGGTGTGGAAACACCAATATGATGAAATTAATGATCGAATCAAAACGACTCGCCCAGACGGGCAGATTATTGACTGGTTGACCTATGGTAGTGGTCATGTACAAAGTTTAATCGTAAATGGTCAAGACCTTGTTAGCTTTGAGCGTGATGATTTACACCGAGAAATTTCACGTCACTATGCCAACGGAGTGAGTCAAGAACAGCAATATGACTTGGCAGGTCGTTTGACAAGCCAAATCATGTTGAGTGAACATGAAAATGGCTATCAAAACCAATATAAACCACGAAACAATGCATTAGAGCAGACCAGTCAATTGGTACAGCGTCTTTATCAATATGACAAAACAGGTGAGCTAACGGCAATTCGAGATACTCGCCGTGGCAATATTGTCTATAAGTACGATCCTGTAGGTCGTTTACTTGAAGCGAGCAGTAAACTTGGAAAAGAAACGTTTAACTTCGACCCTGCCAGTAACATTATAGATTCATATCATAGTCAAAAGACTCAAAGCCATTCACAAAGTGCGGAAGAAAAAGACTATGGTTATAACCGTTTAGTTAATAACGTAGTTAAAGAATATCTAGATCAACAATACCAATATGATGCTTATGGACAACTCGTACGACAAAAAACGAGCCAAGGTGATTTAAACCTTGAGTGGGATGTCTATGGCCGCATGGTGAAGAGCCATAATAGTCAATACACGGCAGAATATCGCTATGATGCTTTAGGCCGCCGTATTCAAAAGCGGAGTAAGCATCACCATACAGGTCAAGAACAGAACATCATTTATGGATGGGATGGCGATACGCTTGCTTATGAGTCTACCGAGCAGTTGACCAAGCATTACATCTATGAAAAAGACAGTTTTGTGCCAATGCTACAGGCTGTTTATTTAAATCCAATAGAATTACACCAAACTCCAGATTGGTCAGATAGACCTTATAACATACACCGTGACCCGCTTTGGAAAACTAAAAAACAGGGTAAAGAATTTGATAATGTATGGTTCTATCACTGCGACTATTTAGGCACACCGCAAGAAATGACCGACCATACAGGTGCAATTATTTGGAAAGCCGAATATAAAGCTTGGGGCGAGTGTAAAGCAGAGAAAGCCAAGTCGAATTTCTTCGAAAACAGTGAAATTATTTCAAATAATATCCGTTTTCAAGGTCAGTATTTTGATGAAGAGACAGGGTTACATTACAATCGTTATCGTTATTATTTATCTTATTTGGGGCGGTTCATAAGTAAGGATCCATTAGGGCTTTTAGGAGGAGAAAATAAATATTTATATGCTCCAAACCCTTTAAGATGGACAGATCCATTAGGGCTTTTAGTTACCCCAACATATACTAGAGGTGCCAATGGGCGTGTTGAGAGAGTTCAAGCAACAGTATTAAAGAGTGATTTAAATACAGGAACTAGTACAAATGCTAGTTCAATTGCTGAAGCAAGAAGAATGGGAAATTGTAGTAAGGTACAAGCTGGTCATTTACTAGCTAAAAGATTAGGGGGAAGTGGTGGTGTTGGTCATGTATTCCCACAAACTCCTGGGATAAATATGGGAACTTATCGCGTTTATGAAGGAAAAGTGGCAAAAGATGTGGAAGCTAATGGTTCTGCAAAAATAGATATAAGATTTATTTACCCTAATCCAACAAGTAAAATGCCGAGTGGTATAATTTATCAATATGAATCGGGAGGTAAAACGCATGTTCAACCTTTCGCTAATCCAAATCCGTGTAAATAAAGGTTATTATTATGAGCGTAGAAAATGCAAAATTAGTATTAGAAAATTTTATTAATCAAATGAAAGGTTGGGAGGAAAAATGGGGGAATGTTTTAGAAAAAAATCCGGATCTTATTTTTAATGAGGAGGGGATGGAAAGCCGTTTAAGTGAATTAGTAATGATCCAGAATGAATATTTGTCAGATAAAGCACTATCATTAAAACAAGATAGAAGGGTTACTTTAACTTTTGGTATTCCTCCTGAGTATGAACAACTCATATCAAAAGAAAATATTATAAATGAAAAAAAAATTGAGTTTTATACGAAAAATAATGAAGGTAAAGAATGTAGGATTTATACATTAATTTATGAAAATAATAATTGGAAAATTGATATTATGAAAATTGATTCATTGGATTGGAAGTCTAGTCGACAAGTATTTTAATAAATAAAATATCTTGATAAAGATGTTTATATGAAAAGGGTAATCTTCATTAAATATTTGATTGGATAGATTAGTGATATAATTTACAACGTGACCCATTATAGAAGATAATGAAAACTGGAAAATATTTTAATATTTTACAATTGTGGGTCACTTTCTATATATTTTTTAGGCGTGAATTAAAAATTAGGATGAATTGAGTCACAAATTAATAATGGTGAAATTACAGGTTATTAAACTAAAGAAAAAGTTGATCTACATTAGTCACTACAATTTTTTTATCAGCACCACGAACAAAACCGATTCGATTAAGTTAGGATTAAATAAATATGAAGTATTTTGTTTTAAGTGCGACGCAAAGTAGTTTTTGTCCAATTTCACTTGTGGATGATGCTGTTCTATATATGAATAAAGAGCAAGTTAGCCAAAATATCGAATGTGGATCTTTACCATGGTATAGCTATAAAACTAGCAAAAACTGCGATTTACCGATCGAAGGTGTACTTATTTTAAAAAGTAAAAAATAGAAATAAGTATTAGAAATATAAATGAAAATATATATATTGTTGATGAAGTTTTTAAAAATATTTTTGAAAAATATATTGATTCTGATTTTATAAGGGTTGAATTGTTAAGTGGAAGTTTAGAAAAAATAAATAACAAAAATTATTATATCTTTAGGTTTAATTATTTTTTTGATGTTACTGGTGTCTTGGATTTAAAGAATTCATCTTATAGATTGGTTAATGATTTTTTAGTTTTAGAAAAGGCAGAGTTTTTAAATAATTTAGATATTGATATTTTGAAAATTGATAATGTGGATTCTGCTCAAGATACTTTTTTATCAGTGAGTTTGTTAAAGAAGAAATTGAAAAAATAAATATCAAGATATAAATATTTTTGATCTTAGTTTGGCTCAATGGAGAGACTCTGATGATTTTAGTTTTATGTTTTTGAGTGAAGATGAGGTGAATAAATTTGTGTGGCCAATTTAGCAGATATATCTCTCTCATATAAAAAATAATATTTGTTAGATATGGAAAAATGGTGTGATCCAGATGATTTCTTTAATTCTTTGTACTTGAGTAATGAAGAAATAAATGAGTTGGTTTAGCCTATAATTTAGTACATGAACACCAGTAAGGCTATAAAATCCACAGTTAAAGTGCAAGTGCTATTCAAAGAATAAGTAGTACTTCTATATATTTATTTAGAAGTACTACTTTAAAATAAGGTGTTTTTAAAGGTGGGTTTGTGAATTTTTATACAATTTATCCGTCTGCGTATATTGATAGAGATTTTTCTTTTAATTTGAAAGGGAAGCAAGAAATTGTCATTGATTATTTTTAATTTGACTTAAGTAATCAATTTTTAAAAAATCCTAGAATAAATTTAGATTATGATAATATTTTTTCTGATCAATTAAATAAGATATTAGAGACTGATTTTTATTATTAATCTTCTGGAATTTTACTATTTTTAAAAAGATTTTTTAATGAAATGAAAGAAATTCTTGAAGATGAGTGTGATTTCTATAAGTGCTATGTGAGGAATGAAGAGGTAGATATTTATGCTATGTATATTAAGAGAAAAAACAATTTATTAGATGAGGATGACTTCATAAAAAAGATCTTGTAACAGATGACTTTTTTATTGCTAGAGATACGGATAAATCTTATATCTATGTAGTAAGTCAAAAATTTGTGGATGCTATTAATAAATTTAAATTAAAAATGAATTTCTTAGAATACTAAAATATTAACAATTTTTAAAAATGAATTAATAGCGTAAGTTTTTAATTCACTTTGTATCTTTATTGCGTTTATTATCTTCATCGTCTCTTGTATTCATATGGTTAAGTTTTTCTTTACAAAATAGACAGATGTTTCTGTATTTTATAAAATAATGCCAATCCTGACAAAGTTTTCATAAAAAAGATGTTATCTCATATACATAGAATTCTAGAAGATTTGGGTATCAGCTCGCAAAAACGCGTGCTTCATGTTCAGTTTTCTAATCCATCGTTGAATACTCAAGTCTTTTTACAAAGTATCGAAGGACAGCATCAGCTAAATGAAGGACTAACTGCCGATTTATTTTGTCTTTCTACCAATGCCCATATTTCATTAAAACAATTTATTGGTTGTCAGGTGGCAGTCGATCAAGTAACTGATCAGGGGCAGTTATTTAGAACTACAGGAATTATTACAGAAGCCAGTCAGGGGCAGAGTGATGGTTCATTAACATTGTATAAATTGAGATTACAAGACCCGACCGTGCTATGGCATAAACGCCGAAATAGCCGTGTTTTTATGAATAAAAGTATACGGGCCATTACTGAAATTCTATTTTCTGAGTGGCAAAACAAAAGCCCGTTGTTTGCTTCTGCCTTAACTTTGGATTTAAAAAACCTAAGCCAAGACTACGATGTTCGACCTTTTATTATGCAAAGTAACGAAACGGATTATGAGTTTTTAACCCGACTTTGGCGTAGTGAAGGCATTAACTGGTTAATTGATGAAGCTCAGTTGTTTGTCACTCATAGCTCAGTTGAGATTCAACCGCAAAAGTTACGTTTAATTGATAATAATGAATCATATTTAGCATTAGACCGAAGAAATATCCGTTATCACCGTAGTAGCGCTGTTGAACAACAAGACAGTATGACAAGCCTTGTGCCAACTCGAAGCTTGCAATCTACAGCCGTGCATGTGCAACGCTGGCAGGCTGATGCTTTAAGTCAAGAAGATGGCATGGGCAGTGTTCAATCAAAGCATAGTCATAGTGCTAATCAGGATAATGCGAGTTTAAGTCTAGAACATGCATGGCATGTCAGTCCTGCTTGGATGCAAGACTTAAATGGGGAAGACCAAGTCACTGCATCGGGTCACCAGCAGCTAGAAAAACTCAATCAAAATCTATCTGATTATTATGCATCTCAATCAAAATATTTCCGTGCACAAACTACGGTACGTGATGCGCAAGTTGGCTATTGGTTTGAATTGAATGAACATCCTGAAATAGATACTCATAGCGGATCGGACAAAGAATTTCTGATTAGTGGTAAAAGCTTCTATTTACAAAATAATTTTCCTAAAGATTTACAACAGCAAATCAATCAACTTTTTAGCCAAAGCCAATGGCAAAACAATCAATCAGGGCTAAATGACCAGACCGAGCGTCAGGGTAATAATCTCATCTTGTCGCGTAGAAATATTAGAACTGTTCCTGAGTATCACCCGTTAGAGCACCGACCATCTGCTCACCCGCAGCGCGCTAGAGTGGTGGGCTTGGAAGGCGAAAGTATCCATGTTGACCAGTGGGGACGCATAAAAGTCCGTTTCCTGTTTACTCGAGCCGATGACCATAGCCATGATGGTGGAGCAGGCAGTAACGACAATGACACTGACTCAGCTTGGGTTGATGTGCTGACTCCATGGGCAGGTGAGGGTTATGGCGCACGTTTCTTGCCTCGCGTGGGCGAGATCGTGGTGATCGACTTCTTTGACGGCAACATTGACCGCCCGTTTGTGGTGGGTCGTATTCATGAGGCTGAACGTCACCCAACGCAATTCGACCAAAAAGGCCAACTACCCGACACTAAAAAGCTCAGTGGTATCCGCTCCGAAGAAGTCGAAGGTAAAGGCTTTAACCAGCTACGCTTTGATGACACCACAGGGCAAATCAGTGCCCAGCTACAAAGTAGCCATGCGGCCAGTCAGCTCAACTTGGGTAACTTAAGCCATCCAAAAGATAAGGCGGAGAGTGAAGGTCGTGGTGAAGGTTTCGAACTTAGAACAGACCAGTGGGGTGCAGTAAGAGCAGGCAGTGGTTTACTCCTTAGTACCCACAAGCGGGATCAAGCTCAAGGCGTACATCTCGATGCAAATGAGACCAAACAACAAATAGAAGGTGGCCTCAACAATGCCAAAGCACTCAGCGAAGTTGCTAAAAACCAGCAAACTGATCCATTAGATATGCTTGAGAACATTCAAACTTTCTTAGAGGTTCTTAAACAAGAAGACCCTAAAAAGGCTGCTGAGTTTCAATCGGCAGTGATGCTGTTAGCATCTCCAAAAAGTATTGCTATAAGTAGTAATGAAGATATACACCTCAGTGCAAATGGTCAGCTCACTCAAAGTGCTGGAGATAGCATTAATATCAGTACGCAAAAGAATATAGTGAGTCATGCGAGTCAAAAAATAAGTCTATTTGCCGCCCAAGAAGGTGCTCGGCTTTTTGCTGGTCAAGGTAAAGTGGAAATTCAGGCACAAGGTGATGGCTTAGATGTGATTGCTCGAAAGGGCGTACAGATTACCTCAACCGAAGACACGGTTTTTATTACTAGTCCAACTGAAATTAATCTGACTGCAAGTGGATCTCAAGTTAAGTTGAATAGTTCAGGTATTTTCCCTGTTACGGGTGGTAAGCTTGAGGTGAAGGCTGGTCAGCATTTATTTATGGGGGGCTCATCAATAAATCCACCTGCATTAGATTTACCAGACTGTTCTGCGAAGCAGGCTCAAGCCGCTCAGAATGGTTCAGCTAAGGTAGATTTATCATGAGTTTGTCGGTTCTTAATACAACGCAAAATGAAGATTTAAAAGATATTACTTCTAAAATTGAAGATCAGTGTATCCAAATTCTGAGTGAATATGGTCAGATCATTTTTTTATTAGATACTACATTGAATGATTCTATTTTTAACGAGGTAATAGATAATTTATCAAACAAAAATATTGCATATATCCCTTTAGCGCATAAAAAAGAAATTGCGAAGTCAAACCTCTTTTTTATTTGTATTGATGATAAAAAAGTATTTGAGCAGGTCAAAGAAGATTTATTGCAAAATCTATTGAGAAATAAAAATATTACGAATGATTGCTATTTTGTTCATGGATTTGGCGTGGCGAAGACATGCTCACTTGAGGAATTGCGAGATCAGATAAAAACTAAATTAGTGATTTCTGATCAAGGTAAAAAAATTCTTTTCCGTTGGTATGATCCTAGAGTCATGATCTACTTGGATGAGATTTTTAAAACAGAATATGTAGGTGGCTTATTAAATGGCTTTAAAGAATGGCATTTTTTGCATCCAAAAGGTCTATTTAGCTTTAATTCTTACGAAGAATCGCAATCAATCTTGAATCTAACAAAAGTGAACCTTGAGCAGTCTATAGATTTAGATCTAATTGAAATCGCTAATAATGTATTTCAACAATTAAATGAATTTGAACAAGTTGATTTAATAAAAATTCATCCAGTTGAAATCCATCAAAATCTTAAAGAGGCTTACTACGATTATGGTCTTCAAAATTATTTAGATTTAGTTACATATGGTCTTTACAGCCAAATTATACATAAAAATTTTATACAGCACCCTGTGGTAACCAATATGCTTTATGAGCATTGTGTAATGAATAAAATGTCTTTTACAGACGCTATGGAGTTTTTAACTAAAGACTTATATGAACAGATAGCTAAAGAATTGAATGGATAAAAAGATGTCAGAAAATCAAAAAATGATATTGGGCAAGTCAAAATCAAATAATTTATTTAATGAGATTATTGCTCAGCAAAAACAGAAGCAGAGTCAAATTCCTGTTATGGGAAAAACCAAAGCAGTGGGCGATATGCGCAACCCAACAGTTGCTAAAAATATTAATAAGAAGATTGAAGAAAGTGAAATTGCAAAATCAGCGAAACAGTCAACTGCTGCAAACATGCAAAATAGTAGTGCGGGGCAGGCCCAGAAAGAGTGTTCAAATTTTTGTCGTAAAAAAGGCTTCAATATTTTACCTTTACGATACACTGTTGTTAAAGATAATCCACCTGCTTTACCTGCAACCTTGGGTAAAAATGTCAAAGATATTCAGTTAAGCCATCTCAAATATGCAGTTGAGATGATTAATACTGGTTATATCTATCGCTTAGTAAAAAGAACATCTGGAGCTTTGGATTGGGCTGGATATAAAGTTACTCCAAATGGACATTTGTCTTATTTTCCTGTGGGTAAAGAAGCACCTAAAAGTGTTCCGGAGTTCGCATGTAAAGGAGCAGGTCATAGTTTTAATTCATCTGTGATAGCTGTAGAAAGTAACCCTAAAGATGAGGCGAAGATTGCATATATTATTCATACGCATGTGCCTATGAGTAAGGCCAAAATATCTGAATATGAAAAAAATGCCGATAAGTTTGTAACAGAAGGAAAGTGGCAGAAAATTTTAATTAATGGTGGAAGTGCGCAAGAACATTGTATTGCTGCAAGCCAATTTAAAACTACGGTTTATAATCTAAACAGTTTTGGTAAAAACCGTATCGATGCGACATTAAACAAGTTTAAAGATGAGCCTAAATCGCTTGCCTGTATGGCTTTATATGATCCTGTGGGAATTACAAGAAAATTAAATACATTGCGCAATTCAGAATTTAAAAAAGTAATGGATTTTTTAGCAAAAAAAGAAGGAGATTTTACAAACGAGCACCGTTTACATAGTTCTCAATGTATTGATAGTATTAAAATCTGTTTAGAAAATAAATTGTTAAATGAACGCAGCCAATTTAGTGCACAGGCAACTAAAAGTATAGTATTAATGGGGCTAGGGAATGAGTTACCAAAAAATTTAACAGATGCTGATGATATTAATTATGAGTTAGAAAAAATATATAAAAGAAAATCAAAAGAAGAACAAGAGAGGCTATTAAAGGAGGCTCAAGAGAAACAAAGAGCAAATAAAGGTCTCTATACTGAAGATATGGGGAAATTAAGTAGAGAGGAAGGAGAGCAGATTTGGGTTAAAAAATATAAGCCAAATTTAGATATGGTGGCTAAATCAAATTTTGATAAAAAAATTAACGGATTAATTCAAGAATGTTTAGCTGGAGCAAGAGCTATAGGAGATGATCATATTAAATGGTTATTGTCTAAGGCTGTAATCAATGCTCTTCATGCTTATGATGATCAAGTGCAAGTTCCATATGGAAATATTTTTTATGTTCATGCCATGGATATGATTAATGGTATGAGTGGGGTGCTAAGTGGACAGGCATTGCTTGAAACTTGGTTAGGGGTGGAAAAAATTGCCAAAGAAAATATTTATATGAGGGCAATTTGTTATAACCAAGAAAGTTTAAAAAATAAATATAATGCAGCGGCACCAAGTATTATCGATATCTCTTGGGATGATGGACAAAATGCAGCTAAAACGGCGATTGCAGCATTTGTTGCTGCGGATAAAGCTTGGCAAGAATGGGCGGCAGATAAAACCAATAACAGTTATATGTTGCATGGGCAAAAATTTAGCCTATTAAAAACGTTTTACTGGATGTCTGAACTGACCCAAAGTGCAGTGAAGTGGAGTATGAAATATACGTCAGGTTCAGAATTTGCAAAAAAACTTGGACGTTTAACGTTTTATACATTTGCCCATAGTGGTATGTTGGCAGAAAACGTTAAAAAAAATGCGCTGTATTATATTATTCCGGAACAAACTTTGAAGGGACGTATTAAGCTGACACCTGAAATGGTTCAAAATAATTGGAAAAAATACTCTTCAGCTGCAACAAATCCAAGTAGAACTGCTAGTCAAATTGATCGAATTATTGCTAATAGTTCACCAAGCGCAAGCTTACGTGTAGCTGGTGTAGTTGCAATATTTGAGCTGATTAACTTAGGAACACAAATTTCTAAGTTTAATATCGATCCATCAGTAGATAATACTTTATCATATATGTCAGGCATGATGGCCACAACAGCCGCTATTTTAGAAGTGGGTAGTAGCTCAATGGAGAAATTTTCATGTGCAGAGCGTGCCGCGTATATTGCTAAGTGTGGAGCATTATTTGCGATTGCGGGCGCGACATTCTCTTTAATAATTGATATTAAGGGTTTCATAAAATCGAAAAAAGAAAGTAATCCATACGCAATAGTTTTGAGTGGTTTAAAAGTTTTTAGTTCAATAGCGACGCTAACGGTTGGCATAAGTATATTCTTAAATTTACCCATCATGAAAAATACATCTTTACATTACACTGTTGAACGTTATGTTGTTGGAAGAGCTTTATTGGGAATACGGGCAGTTCAAGTAAGTGCAATGTTAAGCTTAGCAGGTATAGCTCTCGTTGCTTTAGAAATTTATTTGAAGAATTATGTCTTGGATAATGCGATGCAAGATTGGTGTCAAAAGTGTGCGTTCCGTTTGAACACAAGTGCTGAGGATATATTTAAAGATATTAAAGAAGAAGTAAAAGAGTTTAATAATGCTGTGGTGAGTGTCTAAATGGAAAATTTAAAATTAAACCTTACATTGGTTAAAGGTCCAATACATTCTTTAGAAAAAGCAAAGTCTAAAATTCCTACAAATCAGAACATTGGTGGAATTGCGGCTGGAACTGCTTTTGCAGGAGTCCTCGCTGAGAGTAGTTCTCTACTTACCAGCGCACCTATATTAGTGATGGCGACTAAGGCTAAAGATGGTATAACTTTTATAGGTGAAATAGATAAGTATCCATTAGTAGGGCAATTTACGACAGCACGTTTTGAAGAAAATGACGAGTTGATTGCTGTAATTAGCGAAAAACCTGTGAATGAGCGTCATCAAGTTTATGCAATCCTCGACCCTAAGTCTGGCTTGTTATATATGATTTATGAAATGGGTCGATCAGTAAAAAAAGGTTATAAAGCTATTTTTATGCAGACCTATTATTTTACTTTAATTTGTTGGGGGGGGCTTTCTATAATTCTTTTAGTCCTTTATATATTTGATGCTAATTACTCTTGGGCTTCTTTTTTTGAATTAATATCTTGGATTTTTATATTTTTAATTCTAGCTTTTTTATTTATGGGTTTTATTAATTATTTTGCTTATCGAAAATCATATGAGAATTTTGGCAATTTATCTGAACAAATATTTGAAAAAATAGGATTTGAATATCCTAAAGAGCAAGATTTTTATAATGATTATTTAATTAATGATGGAATAAACATCAGTGTTATGGAGTATCGAAAAAATTTAAAAGGCCCAGATCCATACCCGGAAGATTATTTTAGTAAGAATACAACAAGCGAATAGTAGTGGAACTTAAATTAAATCTTAAGTTGGTTAAAGGTCCAATACATTTTTTAGAAAAAGCAAAGACTAAAATTCCCATAAATCAGAACACTGGTGGAATTGCAGCTGGAACTGCTTTTGCAGGTGTACTCGCTGAAAGTAGTTCGCTGCTTACCAGCGCTCCTATACTAGTAATGGCAGGTAAAGCTAAAGATGACATCACCTTTACGGGCAAAATAGAAGAACATTCTTTACTAGGGCAATTTACGACGGTTCGTTTTAAAGAAAATGATGAACTGATAGCTGTAATTAGTGACAGTCCTGTAGATGGTCACTATCAAGTTTATGCAATCCTCGACCCTAAGTCTGGCTTGTTATATATGATTTATGAAATGGGGCGATCTGTAAAAAAAGGCTATAAAGCTATTTTTATGCAGACCTATTATTTTACCTTGTTGTCATGGGCGGTGATATCAATTTCACTTTTATTATTTTATATATTTAGATTTTCTTATTCTTGGGATTCTTTTTTACGTTTAATTGTGTGGCGTTTTGGGGGGTATTTGGGATAGCAGCTTTAATGGCTTTTGTGAATTACTTTGGTTATCGTAAAAGTTATGAAAATTTTGGAATATTATCGGAGCAAATATTTGAAAGGCTAGGATTTGAATATCCCAAAGAACAAGATTTCTATAATGATTTTTTAACTGATGAAGGTGTCCAGATTAGTGTAATGAAATATAGAAAAAATTTAAAAGGTAAAGACCCTTATCCAGAAGATTATTTTGATAAGAAAAATTTTTGAAGTAAAAGGTTGTTTAATGAAGCCTAGATTGTTTGTTGTTACCTTAATATTAGTCACATCTGCATGCAGTCAAGAAAAAGAAGAATACACTCACAGAACTTTGACTAAAGATTATAAGGATGTATCTGAATACAAGTCTAAACATGATCTGGAAAAGGCTACAAAAGCAAATGATGCAGATGCCATCTTTGTATTAGCATCTATGTATGCTACAGGCGAAGGTGAAAAGTTTGATCCCAAAAAAGCATTGGAACTATTTGAGAAATCTGCACAACTAGGCTCCTCAAATGCCATGCTTCAATTAGGACTGATTTATCGAAATGGCAATGAAGTTGTTAAAAAAGATGATCAAAAAGCTTTAATGTGGTTTGAAGAGGGGGCTAAGAAAGGTAATCCTTCAGCTATACATAATTTAGGCGTTTCATATTATAAAGGATTAGGTATAACAAAAGATAAAGCGAAAGCTTTTAAGTATTTTAGTCAATCTGCAGAATTGGGCTTATTACAATCACAGGTAATAGTTGCGGGTCTTTTATACAACGGTAAAGGTGTAACTAAAGACCACAAAAAGGCTTTTGAGTGGGCATTAAAAGCAGCCAATCAGGGGGATGTTGAGTCACAAAACAATATCGGTTTAGCTTATGAAAATGGAGATGGGGTTGCAAAAGACCCTGTGCTTGCAAAAAAATGGTTTGAAAAAGCAGCTAATAATGGGTCTGTATTAGGGCAATATAACCTTGCTCTTAAGTATTTTGATGGTAATGGTGTAGAGCAGAATTTTTCAAAATCAATTGAGTATGCAGAAAAAGCAGCTAATGCACAGAATAAAGCTGCCATACAATTGTTGGTTGATATCTATTCAAATGATAGAAACCCTAAATATAATCCTGAGAAAGCTAATTATTGGAAGTCTAAAATATAAATTTATATTTAAATAAAAATTCTTTTAAGTGAATGGCCTTTTTCCCTTTATTTAAACTTAAAAACTCGCAATATTCTTTAAAACTATAACGCCAAATAGTTTATTTTCTTGATATTGAGTGTAGTTTTGAGCCACCCGAGAACTTGACCTTAAAGTAAAGATGGTTACTCATAAATCTATGAGTTTTATTAATTCTACTTGCTCTCACAAAGTTAAATAAAAATATACCAAATAGACAGATTAGTCTTGACAATTTTTGTGGTTTTTGTATCTAAATTTTTACTTTAAGTTTTTATGATCTGTTCATAACCAAATAGAAGTGATTTGTAGTTAATATGAGCTTAAATATTGTTAAGCAAATGTTTCATAAAAACTAAATAAGTGATATTTATGAGAATTTTTAATTTAGTTTTATTTTTAATTTAATTGATAAAAATCAATAACTTATTTTTAATTACAAAAAATAACAATATTATATTTTTATAAGAATAACTTTATTAAGCTATATTTTATAACCATCTTAACTATTTACTTTTAGTTTAAGTTGATATGATTTTTATATAAAATATGTTTGTTTATATGATAAACTGCGCGTAAATTTTTTGAATATAAGGTTTTTAAGCTGATTTTTTAATTTTTTATTAATATTAACTTTTCAGTAAAGCCTTGAATAAATAAGAAAACAGAGGAATGAAAGTTGTGTTGAAACGAAGTATTTTGATACTTTCTCTGACTGGAAACATTATCGGTCTATCAGGTGCTCATGCAGCAGAACTAGAGCCTGTAAAACTTAAAAAAAGCTGTATTAAGAAGAATCCTCTAGCAGAAGGTCAAAATGATCCTGAGCTATTGAATATTTTTAAACAAGTTTGTGATAGCGATAATACGACTCAAAAAAATGATTTATTAGCTAAAGCGGCTATGCGGTTCTATCAAACTAATCAACCAGTTAAAGCATTAAATTTGGCAAGCCAATTGCAAAGTCAAAATATACGCGGTTCATTAATAACAGATGTTTTATTTTTATCTGGCGTAAGTATTGCAAATAACTCATTACAGCAAATGCGTACTCAGGAAATGCGTTATTTAAGCAATGATGTCACTTATCCACCCGCAAAGCAGTTAATTGAAAACATTCACACTGCAATGCCTGCTCCTGATCCATCGAGCTTTAAAGCGAGTTCAGAAAGTAGTTCAGATGATAGTGAAAAAAGAAGTTATAAAAAACAGTATGTAACGCGTAATAAAGCAAGTACTTCTAGAACTTCAAATAAACGAGTAACAACTCCAGTAAAAGCAACTGCGGTTAAACCAAAAACTGCCCCTGTAGCCAATGTTAATAAATCAAAAAGTTCGCCTTTTGACCCTTTAATTAAATAATCAGGAATAGAATCTTATGGCTAAGAGAGAAAGTGTACAAAAGAAGCTTCAGCGAATTCGACCTCCACGTGTTCAGCTTACATATGATGTCGAAATTGGTGATGCAAAAGAAGCGAAAGAACTACCATTTGTTGTTGGTGTGATGGGTGATTTTTCGGCAGCATCTGAGCTTGAACGAACAAAATTAAAAGATAAAAAATTCATTAATGTCGATTTAGATAATATTGATGAAGTTATGGAGTCATTATCTCCAAGAGCTGCTTTTCAAGTAGATAATACGCTGACTGAAGAGGGCGGGAAAATTGCTGTCGATTTAACATTTAAGTCAATGGAGGATTTTCGCCCAGAAAATGTTGTTCAACAGGTTGACCCATTAAAGAAACTTGTGGAAGCACGTGAGCGTTTGACAGATTTAAGAAATAAGATTTCTAACAGTGAACGTTTAGAAGACTTACTTGATGAAGTTCTTAAGAGTACAGATCAGATTCGTAAATTAAGTGCGGAGGCTGATCATGAATAATGCTCAATCGGCAGCAATGCCACTTGCTGAAAATGAACAAGTTAATCTTTTAGACTCGATTGTTGAAGAGAGTCGTATTGCCCGAAATGAAGAAGAACATTCGCGTGCAAAAAGCTTAATTGGTGAACTTGCTAAAGAAGTAATGGCAGGAACAATTACGGTTTCTGAAAATATGACGTTATCAATCGATAAACGTATTGCAGAAATTGATGCACTGATTTCAAATCAATTAAGTCAGATCATGCACAATGAACAATTCCAAAAGATTGAGTCAACTTGGCGTGGTCTTTACTACTTTTGTCAAGAAACACCTTCTAATCCTCTCATTAAAATTCGTATGTTAAATACGACTAAAAAAGAGTTGGTCAAAGATTTTCAAGGTGCTACAGATTTTGATCAAAGTACTTTATTCAAAAAAATCTATGAAGAAGAGTATGGGTCTTTTGGTGGTGCGCCATATTCAGCTCTAATTGGTGATTTTGAGTTTGATCGCACGCCTTCTGATATGTATTTGCTTGAGCAAATCTCTCATGTTGCGGCAGCAGCTCATGCACCATTTATTTCGGCTGCTAGCCCAAGCATTCTTGGTCTTGAATCATTTACAGATATTGATCGCCCTAGAGATGTTTCAAAAATCTTTGAAACGGCTGAATATGTTCAATGGCGTTCATTCCGTGACAGTGAAGATTCTCGTTATGTCGCATTAACATTGCCACATGTGCTTGGTCGTCTTCCTTATCATCCAAAAGAAGGAACAGCTACAGAAGGGTTTAACTTTGCTGAAGATGTTTCAGGTGCAAACCACAATGAATATTTGTGGATGAATGCTGCTTATGCTTTCGGTACTCGTTTAACAAACGCTTTTGATATGCATGGTTGGTGTGCTGCAATTCGTGGTGTTGAGGGGGGTGGTTTAGTCGAAGGCTTGCCAGTTCATACTTTTAAAACACAAGATGGCGAAGTGGTATTCAAGTGCCCAACAGAAATCGCGATTACTGATCGTCGTGAAAAAGAATTAAGCGATTTGGGCTTTATTCCTTTAGTGCATTGTAAAAACACTGATTACGCAGCTTTCTTTGGCGCGCAATCAACTCAAAAACCTAAAAAATATGACAATGATACAGCAAACGCTAACTCTGCTTTATCAAGTCAAATTCAGTACATCATGGCCGTTTCACGTATTGCTCATTACTTAAAAGCAATGATGCGCGATAAAGTGGGTAGCTTTGCTTCTGCTGGAAATGTTGAAGCATTTTTAAATGAGTGGTTGTCACAGTATGTATTACTTGACGATGGTGCTTCTCAAGAAGCAAAAGCTCAATACCCTCTACGTGAAGCGTCTGTAAAAGTTGTAGAAGATCCTGCTCAACCAGGTCACTACAAGTCTGTGGTTTTCTTGCGACCACACTTCCAGCTGGATGAGTTGTCAGTTTCTTTGCGACTTGTCACTGAGTTACCTCAGTCCTCAAGTTAATAAAGGTCAGCGAAAGAATAACTTTAAATTAAAAATAGGAAAGTTCTAAATGAAAGATATATACGTTGAGTTTCGCGGTAAATATAAAGTTGATGGCGAGTCTCGTGACTCTGAGCACAAAGGCTGGTTAGAAGTTAACTCTTGGTCTCATAACATTCGTCAACCTAAATCTGCTACTTCAAGTAGTGTCGGTGGTCATACTGCTGAACGTGTTGAACATTCAGATATGCTTTTTATTAAAGACCTAGATGCAACTAGCCCGAAATTATGGGAAGCATGTTCAGCTGGTTATACATTTGATGAAGTACAAATTGATTTCTATCGCGCGAATGGCGATAAACGCATCAAGTACTTACAAATTAAATTGAAGCATGTTCTAGTTTCTAGCGTAACTCCAACAGTTAACGAAGAAGGTGTTCCAACTGAAGCGTTTGGTTTGAAATACGCAGCTGTTGAGTGGACTTATAACCAACAAGATATTAACGGTACTGCTAAAGGTGCTGTTACTAAGAAATGGTCACTTTCTAATAATACTGCTTCTTACGCAGCGTAATTATTTAAGTGAATATTTGGTGGAGGCTGACATAAAGTTAGCCTCTGCTGTCTTTAAGCATGCTTGTTGTGAACTCGAATGAATTTAGATCGGCTTTATCCATACGGATTTCGTTCAACTTTGTTTGATCGTTTAATTCCTGAAAGTGAAGACTATACAAAAGGTCTTTCTATTCAGCAATTAAGAGAATCGGTCGCAAAAGATTTAGAAGACTTGCTTAATAGTCGGGTCGCTAAATTGGACCACGTAGTCGATGATTATCCATTAGTTAAAAAATCTATACTTCAGTTCGGGATTATTGATTTTGTGGGGCTTTCTACAGCCAATCCGCTAGATCGAGACAAGATTTGCCAATCAATTGAACAATCAATAGCAGCTCATGAACCTAGATTAAGACAAATACGGGTAGAGATGTTGTTGGATGGACATAATATGGGGGCATTGTGTTTAAGCATTCAGGCTTATCTAAATATTCATCCACTGTATGAACCTGTCGTTTTTGATGCATTGCTAAAACCGACAACGCAGCAATATGTAATTTCAGCGAGAACCTAAGCGTAGTGGGTGTGTTGTGATAGAAGAGCTTTTACCGTTTTACGAAAAACAACTACAAGAATTTGGTCAGCAATCTCGTGAATTTGCTCAAAAATATCCGAAAATTGCTCAGCGCTTATCTTTAAATCAAGAGCAGATTGATGACCCGCATATTGAACGTCTTATACAGGCGTTTTCGTTAATTGCTGCTCGTATTGATAAAAAACTTGCTGATAGTTATGACGTATTTACACGTTCTCTATTTGAGGTGATGTTCCCTCAATACTTACGACATTTTCCAGCTTGTTCGGTGGTAAGTTTCGAAGATATAAATAAAATCAAACAACTGACAGAAGCCCATGTGGTGCCTGCACATACGGTTTTGAAATCGCGTAGTTTTAAAGGGGTTCAGTGTGAATTTAATACGACGCAAGAAGTTAAATTACTTCCAATAACCTTACAAGCATTAGAGTTTAAAAGTACGCCAAGTGCACATATGCATTTGAGTCAAAATGCGACTTTAACTTTCAAATTTGAAATTTTTAATCATGCTCATTTATGTTTAACAAACGAAAAATTACCTATTTATTTAGATGCAATTTCTAATTTCCCGCTTCAAGTCCTAGACAGCATTTTTAAGAAGGGAACAACCTTTGCCGTTAGAAGAGGACAGAAAGTTGTAGCGCTGGATAAAAATCCATTTGAGTTAACTGGTTTTTTAGAGCAAGAAAGTCTATTACCTCTTGATCAGCATACTCATCATGCTTATCGATTGCTGATGGAATACTTTTGTTTTCCTGAAAAATTTAATTATCTTAAGCTAGATTTAGACTTTTTAAAGAATCTACCTCCGGAAGGTGGTGAGTTTGAACTTCTGATCCATTTTAAATTAAATTTAAATGATCAGGCTGTAGTTAGAAATTATTCTGAGTTGAATGTTGCTAACTTTAAATTATTTACTACACCTGTCATTAATTTATTTGAAAAATATGCTGAACCTCAAAAAATCGTACACAAGCAATTAGAATATCCATTAATTACAGATGCACATCATCCTGAGTTTTATCAGGTGTATTCAATTACTGAAATGAATATGGTGCGTGAGAAAACAAGTCAAGAAGAAAGCTACGTCCCTGTGCTGCCTTTTTTTGCGATGAGTCACTATCATACTGACACAGCACGCTTTTTCTATTCGGTAAACTATCAAAAACTACAGCCGAATTTCGTTGAAATGGGATATTCAATTATTTCTAAAAATTTAAATCCTTCTTCAATATGTTCGGATTTTATTAGTACAAAATTATTATGTTCAAATCGTGACTTACCACATGAAGCATTGGGGCAGTCTAATAATATATTGAACCTCAATGATAGTAGTTTGGCTCGCCGTGCGATTGTTTTAAAAAGACCTACAAAACCATATCAATTTGGTCAAAGTCAGAGTGAGCAGTGGCGTGTTATTTCACACCTTTCATTAAATAGTTTAGCTCTAATGAAAGGCGACGCGGTATCTCATATTAAAGAGTTACTTGCTTTATACAACTTACCATTGTCAAAAGAAAATTACCTACTTATTGAATCAATCAAGCACCTTGAATTTTCACTTACTCATAAACTTGTAGATGGAAAGCCATTTCCAATGTTTGTAAGGGGGGTGAAGGCCGAATTGCAAATTGATTCATCTGTATTTAGAGGGCATAGCCTATACATTTTTAGCCAATTGTTAAGTCGTGTTTTTAATTTAAAGGTTCAAATTAATAGTTTCGTTGATTTGGTTGTTAAGGATTATTCATCTCAGCAGGAGTTATACCAATGCAGTCAGAACGTTGGTGGCAAGACTCTTCTATAACAGCTGAGCTCTTTACAAAGCCAAAGTCTTTTGAATTTATCCAAGCAACACGTCTATTAAGGCACGATTCAACTCGTGCAATGGGTTCATCTTGGAGTGATCATTTTAAGTTTGAGACCTCCTTTAATTTAAATTTTCCTGCTACTGAAATTGAAGATTTAGAATTATCAGATGAGCGGGTTTATATCACTAATTTAATTGTTGGTCTTACTGGCATACAGGGTGCTTTACCTTATACGTATACGAATAAGATTAAGCAAGCCCCACGTCAGCAACGAGCTGAAACTAAAGAGTTTCTGAGCTTATTTAATCATAAACTCACTGCTCAATACGTAGAGTCCAGCATTACATATAATTTGCCGATTCGATATGAGATCGAGCATAAAAATGATTATTTAGATATTCTGCATGCGTTAAATGGTTATGTACGCTCGCAACATCAGCAAACAGAGCTGGATGACTATTTTGCAGAGTTTTCAGGATTAATGCAGGGCCAGAATAATACAGTTCATGCATTAAAAACGATGTTGTCGTGTATTTTTAAACATGAAATTACCATCAAAGAGTTCATACAAGAGTCTTTTAAATTGGCGAGTGACCAATTAACAACTTTAGGTGGAGCTCAGCCGAGCCTACTTGGTGTTAATACATTTTGTGGCGAAACTATTCAGCAAATTGATGGGAAAATTGAAATTCAAATTGGGCCATTAAAGCGTCAGCAATATCTCAGTTTTTTACCAAATCAAGAGTTAAGTTTAAAGCTTAAAAAAATTGTAGAAACTTGGTGTAGTCCAACTTTATCAATAGATCTTCGACTCGTATTGGATGAGTCAGAAATACAACCTATTTGTCTAACTCACAATAATGTGAGTGGTTTGGGGCAAGGTTCTTTTCTTATATCACGAGAACCGAAAGTACATAGTCATGAAACTTGCTATAGCCTTATTGGAGAGCGAATATGATTAAAAAAATATTACTCTCGTTCATCGCTATTTTTGCATTAGTTAGTGGATTTATTATTTTCTACTGGCGTGATGTTCAATATAACCCTGATAAGGGTGATTTTTTCCTTTATTTCCTGCTATTACCAGCAATTATTACCATGGTGATCTTATCACCATGGTTAGTTTATAGCGCTTATAAAAATTATAAAGAAAAGAAAGAACAAGCTATAAATCAATATAAAGGTGATGCTAGTCAAAAACAAACCGTAGTAACAGATGCACCACTCGAACAGTTAGATTTTAATATTTACTCTTCTTTTGCTGTGCATGCACTTGGTGAGAATGAAAGCATTATTGCGGAGCTGCAAAACTTTAAAAGTCCAGAGTTGGATGATCAACTGTTAAATTCTTATGGATTACCTCTTTTATCTTACCGAATTAAAGACTTGGATGAAGATAATCATGAGGAGAGTGAGTATGCATCTCCACGACAAGTTCGTATGATGTCATTAATAAAACAGCAATTAGAACAAAATATAGAAAACTTATATCTTCTTGCAGAGCATTTAAAACGTTCAACTTTATTTTATGAGTCGCAGCAAGCACGTGAATATCATATGCATCCAGCATGGGGTGATCCCGAGTCTGAATATGATGATCAAATGCCTGTAGTCGAAGTTTATCGTTTAAATCGCTTAAATCTACATATCCTTCTTTCGGAGGATTTATTACATATCTGGAATGATGACCAAAGTAATGAATTAATTTTAGAGTTTTTTGCTGAGATCGGCATTCCTGCTCAAAAGATCCATATTGAATATCATTTTTTTGGAGAGCAACTGGCTTACCAAGAGCTGATACACCTATTAAAGGGCATTCATAAAAGAGAACACGAGATGTTCTTTTTGCTCGTAGCCGATTCCGAAATTGATCAGGATCTAGTCGATGAAAAGTCTTGGATGATTAAAGATTATATTCCTGCTGAATTTGCAGCAAGCTGTTTACTTGCTGATCCTTTAGTAAAAATTCAAGAATTAGAGCCTACTAAAAATCTGAAAGTTGTTGTAGGCCAACAAGATACAGCGAAGATTTTTTCTAATTTTGAATTTCATGATTTACCTCAGCATGAAGGTGAGGATCCTTATGTACTGATACTGTCAGATCAGACGGATATAAAAGTTTCGAAGAAATTGCAGCAACACTTTCTTCAAACACCTGTAGAACCACATCACTATATTTATGTGAAATCTTCATTAGGGCATACCCAACATTTAGCTGATATTTATGGCTTTATGCTGAGCATGCATTTCCCTGAACATATCATTCCTTTTGTCTTTGGTGAAAATACGGTGTCAGCACATACATTTGTGCAAAGTGTCACTGAGAATTCAGAAGATGATGTGATGGTGTTGAATAACTAATTTAAACTTTAGACTTAGAACGAGAATAGAATGCATACAATTTTAGGCTACTTGTGGCAGTACATCACGAATCCTAAAGCAATTATCGCCTTGTCATTGTTCGTGGCATTGATGTCTTCATATACTTCAATTCCTCGTCATATATTCTGGGCTTTAGCAACTGCCTATGCTTTGGGTCTTATTGTTTATGGTATCTATTGGCTTATTCAACGAAGAAAGCATGCTGCTCAAGGTGAAGAGTTAGCTGTAGCGATCGAAAAAGACAACCAAGCTGAATATGGCAAAAATAAAGATAAAGAAGAGCTTCAGCTTGTTAGTCAACAAATGAAAGAATCAATTCAACTGATTCGTAAATCTAAGTTGGGTGATAAAAAAGGGAATGCTGCATTATATGAGCTTCCTTGGTATATGGTTATTGGTAACCCAGCCGCAGGTAAAAGTTCAGCTATTTATAATTCTGGTTTAAAGTTTCCTTTCGAAGAAACGCATCAAAAAATGGTATCTGCTGGTTTAAGCGGTACTCGAAATTGTGACTGGTTTTTCTCTACAGAAGGTATTTTGCTCGATACGGCTGGTCGTTATTCTGTTTATAGCGAAGATCATTCTGAGTGGTTAGGTTTCTTAAATATTTTAAAAAAGAACCGTTCTAAAGCTCCGGTTAATGGTTTGATTTTAATTGTTAGTATTGCTGAGCTCATTAGTCAAAGTCCTGAAAACTCGTTAAAGCTAGCTAAAAATTTACGTGCTCGTATTCAAGATCTAACCGAACGTCTAGAAGTAGTTGTGCCTGTTTATTTGGTCTTTTCAAAGATGGACTTAATTGCAGGTTTTACCGAGTTTTTTGAATTTTACGAAGCTCAAGAATATAACCAAGCTTGGGGAGCAACGCTTCCATATGAGCAGAGTTCTTCTCATAACGCGGTAGATTTGTTCGAAAAACATTACACCATTCTTTATGATGGTCTAAAAGGGGTAAGTTCGACTCATTTAAGTCGTCGTCATTCGCAAAATATCTCACCAAGTGTAATGACCTTCCCATTAGAATTTAAAACATTAAAACCAGCTTTAAAAAGCTTTATCGGTACACTTTTTGAAGATAATCCATATCAATTTCAACCTGTTTTTCGTGGGTTTTACTTCACCAGTGCTTTGCAGGAAGGTGTCATTGAAAGTCCAATGACTGAACAAATTGCACAAGAATTCCAGCTCACTCAAATTGCTCAAAGTGATTTAAAAGATCATTCAAAAATTACCCCTAACCATGGTTATTTCTTAAATGGTCTATTTTCAGATGTTATTTTGAAAGATAAAGATCTTGTTAAGCAGCATGTAAATACGGGTAGAAAACGTCAACGCTACATTGCATTTATTGGTGCTTTAGCGGGCGTTTCAATTATTCTTGGCGTGTGGGTTTGGTCTTATCGTAATAACCAACAATTAATTGGTGAAGTTCAAGCTGATTTAAATAAGGTTGTTCAACTAGAAAGAGCTTCTGGTCAGCAACTGTCTACCCAATTAGAAGCTTTACTTATTCTTCAAAGACGTTTACAGCAGTTAGACGAGTTTGATGAAAACAGACCACTTAAATTTAGTTTTGGTCTATATCAGGGCAATGAGCTTCGTGAAAAGCTAAAAGCTGAATATTTAAAAGGGGTTAAGCAAATTGTATTGACACCGACACAGCAAAATATTGCTCAATATTTGCAACGCGTAAAAAATAATGAAGCGACATTAAAAGCGAATCATACGAATGTTGAAATCAAGCAAACTGCTCAGTCTCAACAATATTTAGAACCTTCTGACACAAATCCTCAAGATGCTTATAACGCATTAAAAGCGTATTTGATGATGAGTAATCCACAATATATGGATGCAAGTCATCTAAGCGATCAGGTTACGCGTTTCTGGCGCTCTTGGTTAGATGCAAATAAAGGCCAAATGCCACGTGCAGACATGATTCAAGAAGCTGAACAGATCTTGTCGTATGCAATGACGTTGGCAAATGATAAACAGTTCCCAATTTTAGAAGCAGATTCACAAATTGTTGATCAAACACGTCAAGTATTGCTCTCTGTGGTTCGAGGAATGCCGGCGCGTGATCGTGTTTATAACGAAATAAAAATGCGTGCAGCAGTACGTTTCCCTGCATTGACGGTAAGTCAGATTGTGGGTGAAGCTAATAAAAATGTTGTACTAGGTAGTTATGCGTTGCCTGGTGTATTTACCCAAAAGGCATGGAATGACTATGTTGAAAAAGCAATTGAAGAAGCTGCAGATAAGCCAACAGATAGTAAAGATTGGGTGTTAAATAGTCGTCAATCTGATGATTTAACTTTCTCAGGAAGTCCAGAACAAATTAGAAAGCAACTGACAGCGCTCTATAAGCAAGAATATATTGCGGAATGGAGAAAATTCCTAAATGGTATTCATTATGCTAAAGCTGGCCAATTTGCTCAGCAAGTAAAAAATATTGATATTTTGGGGGAACCGCAGAACTCTCCAATTCGAACCTTAATTGAAAGAGTGGCAATCGAAACGAACTGGGATAATCCAGTTGTGCAAGCAGAGCTCGCAGCTCCACAAAAAGGATTTGTTGCGTGGTTTAAACGTAAAGTTTTAAATCATGATGACAAGACTGCTAATCAAGTGGCGACTAATGCTCAGGGCGCTATCTCTCAAGAATACCAAATGTTCTACCAGTTGGTTCGCAAACGTGATGATCAACAAGGTAAATCATTGCTTGATGAATATATGACAAATTTAGCCCTAGTTCGTAGCAAGTTTAATGAGCTTAAGAATGCTGGGGAAGTTGGGCCTAATGCGATGACATTAGTCAAACAAACCCTGAATGAGCAAACTTCTGTATTTAACCAGACGCAAAAAATTGTAGATGAAAAAATGGCGGTTGGTTTCAATGAAATTGATCAGCGACTACTACAAAAACTGGTAGTTAGCCCACTTACGCAGGCTTTCGAGAGCTTAATTACGCCGACACAAGATGAAATTAATAAATTATGGGTTATGCAAGCTTATCAGCCATTTACTGCAAATCTTGCTAAGAAATATCCATTTAACTCATCGGCTTCTTTGCAGGCGACAAGCAGTGAAATTGGCCAAATTTTGGGTGAGAACGGTAGTATTTCACGCTTTGTAAAAGAAAGTCTTGATCCATTTGTGATTCGTCGTGGTTATACATTAACGTCTAAAACATGGAAAGATTTAGGAATTAGTTTAAATCCTCAATTTGTCATGAGCTTCCAAAGATATGTTGCTCCATCTAATGGTATGGCAACAGGGGAGTTAAATAGTCAAGCTCCGGCCGCACCTGCAGCTAATCAATCTAACTTCCAGTTTTACCCAATTCCAAATCCACAATTGCTTTCATATACCGTGGATATTGATGGTCAGCGTATGACTTATGAAAATGGTGTGCAACAGTGGGTTAACTTTATTTGGCCAAATCAAGGCAGTATTCCGGGGGCTCGAATTACCGCTGTAGATTTACAAGGTCAAACGCATACGATTTTTGATGAGCCGGGTGAATACGGTATTAACCGTTTAATTGATAGTGCTCAGCGTAAAGAACAAAATGGCGGATTTGAAATGCTTTGGCGTAGTAAAACTGACCCATCATTAGTTGTAAAAATGAATTTCCGTCTGATCAGCAGTAATTCAGGCAGTATCGGTTCAAGCCGTGGTTATGCGGGTATGCAACTGGTTGATAAAGTTACTGCCGATAAAGCAGCTCGTGTGGTGTCTGCTCAACAGGCACCAGCTCAAGCAGCTGCTCCAGCAAAAACTGAAAATCCTGTTTCAGCACTCGCTCAGCCTTCTGCGGGAGTTAAACCATGACATGGAAAATAACCTCTATGCGAAAGGAGGAGCAATAATGCAAACATTAAAAACAACTCCTTTGTATTACGGCAAAAGTCCTGCACGAGGCGACTTTTTAAAAACAAAAGGTCAGAATGCTTTAATACAGTTGCTTGATCAGTGGATTACTGAAGCATTGGAATATGCAATGCAATCGGGCAGTTTTAAAGAAGCTTATAACACGTTGCCTTCACTGGATTTCTTTATAGCAAATCCGAAAGAAAATATGTTTTTAGTGGCGAACTTACTCGCAAGTGAAGATAGTTCTGGTCGATCTTTTCCAATGGTACTGAGCCATTTATTAGAAATTGATTTGCCGTATGATAATTTGTTGTATGCACCATATAGCTATAAACATGTACTTGTTGATTTATTCCAAAACAATCGTGCTCTAAAAGGAATTAAAGATTCAGATTTATTACTTGGCAAATTAGGGCACTTGCAAAATCAAATTCAGGTTTTAACTGAGCGAGAGTGTGTGGGTTTCTATGAAAATCATACGATGCATTCATTTGCTCAGTTAATGAAACTCAGTATTTATGAATTAGCGCAAAGTATGATTGGATTGGGGTTATTACTTCAGCCGATTTTACAAAATGGAACCAGTCGGTTAAATAAAGTTTTGATTTTGCCTATTAATAATCCTGCTTATAGTTATGAAATAGCAGCCTTTTGGGTCAGTATTATTTGTCGCTTTTTAAAGGAACATAATACTGAAGTGCTGATAGGTTTGTTACATCGAGAGCAACCCGTATTATTTTTCGGCTTTCAAGGTGCTGATATTTTAGCCCTTAGCGATATTTTTACTCAGAATATGGATAGTAAACATTGGGTTTCTTTAATAGAAGCTCAGTGGATTGATACTTATTTGGAGCAGAATGCTGGTTTAGCTACGCTAGAACAATCATTATGTCAACGCCAATTAAGTTTAAATCAAGGGTTAAAACTATTTAGACAGACTTTTTTGGGTGAATAATAATGAATCAACGATATCAATCTAAAATTTCACAGCTCATAAAAGGCTGTTTTATCTATGCCATTGCTAATTATGCTTTAGCTCAGCCTATTGTGGTAGAAGGCGTGGTTCCTAACGAGGCAAGTAAACAGGCCATCTTATTAAAAATGCAGTCTGTTTATGGTGCTGATCAGGTTGTCGATAAAATACTAGTAAGACCCGTAGCGGCTCCAAATGGATGGAGTGATTCTGTTACACGAGTTATTACACCTGATCTTAAAAAGGTCTCACAAGGTAAATTAAGTGTAAATGGTACTCGATTTGAGCTAAGTGGAAAAATGCTAAATCCAGCAGATATCCAACCTACCATTCAATCTTTTCAAGGGTTAGTACAGCCACCATATCAACTGTATTCACAGTTATCAGTCAATCAGGCTGAGCAGAAAATCATTGATGACGCACTTAAAAAGCGAATTATTGAGTTTGAATCTGGGAGTGCGGTTTTAACTGATGCGGGTCAAAAAATTCTAGACGAGATGGCTATTGCTTTAAACAAAGTAGGTGGTAAAAAAGTCAAAATCGTAGGACATACAGATAGTTCAGGCGATGCGACTAAAAATTTAAAACTTAGCCAAGATCGTGCATTAGCAGTAAAAAACTATTTGATTAGTAAGAGTATTCCTGCCGACCATTTATCTGCAGAAGGCTTGGGTTCTTCTAAACCAGTGGCAGATAATACTTCTCCAGAAGGCAGAAAGAAAAACCGTCGAATTGAGTTTACTGTTCTATAAATATAAGGAGAAGAACATGGCTAGCCCTTACATTACGATTGGATGCCCAACAACAGGTGGAGGGCAAGTCATTTCAGGAAACAGTACATTTTTAATTGATGGAATTGCAATTGCCTGTGTAGGAGATAAGGCAACTTGTCCGTTACACAAAACGGTTTCTACAATTGTATCGGGAGATCCGAATATGCTTGTTATGGGAAAATCAGCAGCGCGTGTAAATGATTCATTATCATGCGGCTGTAAATTATTACCAAAACAGAGTTTAGTTAATCAAGGATAAGGGTAGAGATATTTTTATATAGATATAAATATCTACTAAAACATATTAACGCTTGAAATGATGAGTAGTTTGTCTGATAAAGCTGAATTTTGTTAATATACAGGCATTATGATTTTAAGCATTAAATTATTTAAAAATATTGAGAGTAATGATGAGTAATTTAAAAATTTTAATTACAAAACTTTCTACAGTTGCGCGAACTGCTTTAGAAAAATCGGCTAATGCTTGTGTTATTCAACAAAACTACGAAATTGAAATTGAGCATTTATTCTTAGAGTTACTTAATCAATCTTTAGAGAATGATTTAAAGATTTTATTAAAGAAATATAAAATTTCATCTGAAGCTTTAGCTGATGATTTAAAAGAAACAATTTCTCAATTACCGAAAGGTAATTCACGAACTCCTATTTTTGCTAAATCTATTGTTCGTTTGTTTGAACAAGCATGGTTATTGGCTTCGGCTGAACAAAATCCAGTTATTCGTAGTGGTCATTTATTAGTTGCGTTATTAACAGCGCCTGATTTATATCAAATTGCCACTCGTGCTTCGAGTTTATTTGATCTCTTACCAATTGATTCAATGAAACATAAGTTTCTTGAAATTTGCGAGAAGAGTGTTGAACAACAAGATGAAACAAAAACACTTTCTAGTGAAGCTGAAGCAACAGACGCGACTGTAGCAAATACCAAAGCAGCTAAAACACCAGCACTTGATCAATATACGATTAATCTCACTGAAAAAGCGAAAAAAGGCGGTATAGATCCAGTGATTGGGCGTGAATATGAAATTCGCCTAATGCTCGATATTTTAATGCGTAGACGCCAAAACAATCCGATTTTAACTGGAGAGCCAGGAGTTGGTAAAACAGCTGTGGTCGAAGGCTTAGCTTTAAAAATTGCTCAAGGTTTAGTACCTAATGCTCTAAAAAATGTCCATTTACATGTGCTGGATATGGGGCTATTACAGGCTGGTGCAAGTGTTAAAGGCGAATTTGAAAATCGTTTAAAACAAGTGATTCAAGAGGTTCAAGCTTCTGCTCATCCTATTATTTTATTTATTGATGAAGCGCATACCTTAATTGGTGCGGGTGGACAAGCAGGGCAAAATGATGCTGCAAATCTTTTAAAACCAGCACTTGCGCGTGGTGAATTGCGCACGATTGCTGCGACTACTTGGGCAGAATACAAACAATATTTTGAAAAAGATGCTGCATTGAGTCGACGTTTTCAGGTGGTAAAAGTAGAAGAGCCAACTGAAGAAGTGGCGGTAGATATGTTGCGTGCAATGATTCCTGTCATGCAGCAGCATTTTAAATTACAAATTGATGATGAGGCGATTGTTACAGCGGTTCATTCTTCCCATCGATATATTAGTGGTCGCCAACTTCCGGATAAAGCAGTGAGTGTGCTTGATACAGCTGCAGCACGTGTTGCATTGACCCAAAATGCACAACCGGTAAAGCTTGATCAATTAAAAGCTCAAGAGCATAACTTAAAGCTTGAGCAGCAAATTTTAGAAAATGAACATAGTCAGATCCCAATTCATCATGAACGATTAGAAACTTTAAAAGCTAATTTAGAATCTTTGCAAAAAGAAATTCATGAAACCGAAGAGCAGTGGAAAAAAGAATTAGAACTTGTTCATAAAATTCAGGAATTAGAAGCACAAAATCATTCTAATGAATCTGAAGCTTATGATCAGATTAATTTACTGCGTAAAGATCTTGCTGGAATTCAAGGCCAGCAACCACTAGTATTTGAAAGAGTGAACTCTCAAATTATTAATGAAATTATTTCTGATTGGACCGGAATACCTGTTGGAAAAATGGTTAATGATGAAATTAAACAGATATTAACGCTTGAAGATAAATTGGGCGAGCGTGTAATGGGTCAAGATTATGCACTTACACAATTAGTTCAAGGAATTAAAACGTCAAAAGCAAGACTTGAAGATCCTAATAAGCCACAAGGTGTGTTTCTTTTAGTGGGACCAAGCGGTGTTGGTAAAACTGAAACTGCATTAACGTTGGCAAATGAATTATATGGTGGTGAGCAGCATTTAATCACCATTAATATGTCTGAATATCAGGAAGCCCATACTGTATCTTCGCTAAAAGGTGCACCTCCTGGATATGTGGGATATGGTCAAGGCGGTGTTTTAACAGAAGCTGTTCGCCGTAATCCTTACAGTGTTGTGTTGCTTGATGAAATTGAAAAAGCACATAGTGATGTTCAAGAACTGTTCTATCAAGTATTTGATAAAGGTACTTTAGAAGATGGTGAAGGACGAGTAATTGACTTTAAAAATACCACTATTCTGTTGACTTCAAATGCTGGCTCAAGTGCGATTATGCAAGCATGCTTAAATACACCTGTTGAAGAATGGCCTACAGCTGAAGAGTTGATTGATCACTTAAAACCAAGTTTATATAAGCAATTCAAGCCTGCATTTTTAGGTCGAATGAGAGTTGTGCCGTATTTCCCATTGCATGACGATTTACTGGTACGAATTATTAAACATAAGTTAGGCAAGATCACAGCAAGAATTGAGAAACAATACGGTACACAAGTCCAGTATTCCGATGATTTGGTAGAGCTGCTCTTAAGCCGCTGCACAGAAGTCGATAGCGGTGCGCGTAATGTCGATAATATTTTAAATTCTACGGTGTTACCTGCGTTGGCTACAGAAATTTTGGTGGCCTTAGCAGAGCAAAAATTGCCAAAAATTATCATGATTGATGTTAAAGATGATGAAATTCAATATTTACTAGATCCAGTTGCGAAAGCTGCTAAAAAAAGGACGAGTAAAAAGTTGAAGTCAGAAGTTTAAAATTGAATAGAGCTAAAATTAGATGAATATTGATATTTCTGAACTCCTTGAACCCATTAGTGATAGCTTACCTTGTGGTGATGACTTTTCATTTTCTAATGAATTTCATGAAATAAAAAAAGCGAAAACACAAGATGATTTATTGTTAGATCAAGGTGATTGGGTTGCTGAGCGTAAACAGGCCGACTGGGACTTTGTCTCAAATAAAACGAGTGTTTTGCTAAAAGAGAATACAAAAGATATTCGTCTATTAACTTGGCTCTTAGAAGCTTGGACTCATCTTTATGGTTTTGATGGTATGGCGAAAGGTTTAACTTTAAGCCATTCCATGCTGAATCAATACTGGCAGGAAATTCACCCTGTTATTGAAGATAATGATTTAGACCAGCGCATTGGTTTATTACAGGGTTTAATTAATCAACTACCGATGTTGTTAAAGAAAGTCTCTTTAACCAATACAGCTCCTTATTATAATTTGCTTGATTACGATAATTTTCTATATCACGAGAATATTCGCCGTAAACAAACTGAAGATTACGATAGTCAGTCTGGACCTTCGGAATTAGAACAATTCGATCAAGCTATCTTTAATACCTCTAAAACTTTTCAATATTCTAACTATCAAGATTTTAGTTCAGTCTTAACCGAGTGGGATGCTCTAAAGCAAACACTTGACGATTTAATGGGGCTAGATTCGCCGAGTTTTGGTGCAATTGATTCGGCATTTGAAACCATTCACAGCACATTACGCAAGATTTATAAAGCAGAAGCTTTTGGTACGGGGCTTACACCAATCCAGGAACAGGCTGCTGTCATTACAAGCTCATCTATGGAAAATCAAGTGCCTGTACAAATTGTTTCAGATCAGCCTGCTTTTCAGCCTCAAGCTCAAACACATTTGGCGAATCGTGAGCAAGCAATGAAAGTATTGCAAGAAATTGCGGACTACTTTCAAGCAAACGAACCCCATAGCCCGGTGAGCTATATGCTTCAAAAAACCATTAAATGGAGTCAAATGCCGTTACATGAATGGCTAGCACAAGTCATTAAAGATGAGCATCCATTACAAATGGTTCAGGAAATGTTGGGTGTACAGCCTAAAAATGAATATGAATAAAGATTGGTAAAGACATATGTTTAAAGCTGAAAAAGTCCTATGGGGCGAAGGTTTATTTTTAAGACCTCAACATTTCCAAATTCAAGATACCTATCATGAACAACGCTTAAATCATACGGTTCGTGCGGTTGTGCCTTTTTCGTATGGTATTCAGAAATTAAGTTTCGATGAGGCTCAATTGAGCACGCATATTCTTGCTCTTGAGTCCGTAGAGATGATCTGGCAAGACGGTGAAATTTATCAGGCGCCTGCATATGATTTATTGCCTGAGCCAATTTTATTGGATGATCTTAATTTACGTGGTGAGATGCTAATTTATTTAGCATTGCCACTCTTACAAGCAAATAAGCAAAATCTAATGGATCAAAACCAAGCGCAAAAGGGCAGATATCAATCCCACCTTGTTGAAACGCATGATCTATTTACTAACGCTACTGAAGCAGATATTAGTTTGCTACGTCGCCGTGCTGTTTTTAAATTATTAGATATCCATAGTAATCCAGACCATAATTTAGATGGTTTTTTATATTTACCGATTGGAAAAATTAAGCGCCAAAGCTCTGGTGCTTTTGAAATTGACCGAAAGTTTATTCCACCAATTTTGCACGTGGATGCATCTGAAACACTCATCTCAAACTTAAAAAGAACACTGAACGTTATTAAGGCAAAAATTAAGACGATTCAAACCAATAACCGAGAAAATGAACAGAAATTAATTGAATTCCGTTCTGGTGATATCGTTTCGTTCTGGTTAGTCAATGCCTTAAATACAGCTCATGCTGGTCTAAATCATTTTGTGCAATATCCACAAATTCATCCAGAGCGTTTGTTCTTCGAATTATTGCGTTTAGCAGGTTCATTATTAACTTTCTCGACGGCCTATGATGTCGATCAGTTGCCTGCCTATAAACACCATAATTTACAAGAAAGTTTCTCGCAGTTGGACACGATTCTGCGTGATTTACTCGATACGATTATTTCGAGTCGATACATCAGTATTGCGCTTAAAGAAATCCGACCTTCATATTGGGTGGGTAGTCTTGAGACCGATAAGATTACTCGAGACACTCGACTTTATATTGCAGTATCAAGTAGTGCAATGCAGACCCATGAGTTGATCCAGATTGTACCTTTACGCTTTAAAATCGGTAGCACTTTAGATGTCGAGCAACGTGTAGTTGCTGCCTTACCTGCAATTCCATTGCATCATTTAATTCAAGTTCCAACTGCGATACCTGTACGTTCTGGCGTGAGTTATTTTGAAATCGAACCGCATCATGAGCTTTACCAGCGCATGTTAGATTCAGAAACGATTTGTATTTATGTTCCGGCTGGTTTCCAAGATATTAGTATTGAACTGATTGCGGTCATGAACGCTTAACAGTAAAGGAGAGAAAAATGTCACAATCCACAGGTGCTCCTTCTTTATTTGATGATGGGCAAATTGGAACGGGCGGGAACAATAATAGCCAGTCTCAGGTAAAACTACAGGCAATCAATCTTATTGATTTATTGCATGATGGTTTTTATTTGGTTTTTTTGATTCGAAATCAGTATGTACCGGCAGACGCTCAGCAGTTTCGTGAAAAAATCTTAAATTTACTCAATCAATTTGAGCAACAAGCCAAAAAGTTGCAATTTTCAGCTGATGATATTCATGATGCTAAATATGCATTTTGTGCTTTGATTGATGAAACGATCGTAACGCAACAAGACCCGAGTTATTTTAATTTGCAAAATGCTTGGTTAATTAGTCCATTGCAATTGAGCTTGTTTGGTTCTCAGTTAGCGGGCTATCGCTTCTTTGAAATATTGGAACAATTACGTAGCCGTGGAAAAGAACGTCTAGCTGCTTTAGAGGTATTTCATTACTGCCTTTTATTAGGTTTTCAGGGTAAGTACCGAATCGAATCTACGGAAAGTCTCAACCATTTAGTATCAAGAGTAGGTGACGAAATTGACTATTTGAAAGGAAAAAAAGTTGCCTTTTCGCCGTTCTCGGCAATTCCTGATCAGATACGAAATATTATTCATCGCGAAGTACCTTTCTTTTGGATTTTGATCTTTTTATTGATTTTTGCATTACTTACCTTTGCAGGTTTAAGATTTATGCTGAATAATCAAAATGATAAAGCATTATCTAATTATCAAAATGTGATTTCTGCTCCTCAAGAGCAAGCACATATTACAATTTATTTACCTTGATGATGGTACGAAATGGCTCAGGAAAAACCAACTTCTATTCGAGTTTTACAATCGAATAAAAAAAAGCCGAAATCACCACTACTTTATATTGTAATTGGTGTAATTGCGGGAGTGTTTGTCAGCATCTCGCTATTCCTGTTCTTGTCTCAACCGAATTCGCCAGAATCAGCAGCAATTGAGAATAAATCAACTGAAGAGCAAGTTTTAAATCAAGAGACTGCTCATTCTGCTGATGAACAAAATCAGGTGGCTGCTAATCAAGACAACGAAACAGATTCAATGAGTCGAGATGGCTTTGAACAACCTAAAGATAATGAATTAAGTAATATCTTTAAACCTGTTCCGCATAAGGCCGCGACTACTAATGAACAGCGAGTTTCTCCATTTGATGAACAACTGACTGGTGAAAAGAAAGTTCAGGTTGTGCCTCAACTACAGACGGGTGCAGCTAAAGCGGCCCAACCGAAAGTTCAGCCTGCTCAACAAAAAACGGTAAGTAAGCCGCAACAAGTGGCGCAGACTAAACCTATTGCTGAGAATAAAGCCCCAGCCGAACCAGAAGCCGAGGTGGAACCACCTAAGGCATCGGTAGATATTAAAATTACACGAAGTCCTTTTGCTGTGAATTAATGAACAAATGATGATTTTTCTCATTTTCTTTTGCTTTACTTGCTTAGCAATTGGTTTGGCATTTTTAATGTCTTATGAGCTAAGGAGCAGAAGTAAAGATTTCGTTTTGTCATTACTGCCACAAGGCCGTAAACAGCTTAATCAGGTTAGACAATTTGCTCAAACAATGAATCAAGCAGCTGCGCCTGAAAAGCTCCAATCTCATTGGCATTTACAGCAGTGGTGGATTGTCATAGCAGGCTTTTTCTTGTTTGCCAGTATTTTAGTGTTTGCTTTTACTCGACCTATTAGCTCAACTCGAATTGAAGCCGAGTACCTCAAAAAAACTGATCCTCAAATTTATGCACTTTTGAATGGTGAAATATTATCGCCACCACCAGAAGTGGATGAAAGCTTAATTGAGGCTGCGATTGTAGAGGCCACACAATTAGAGCAACAATATGCTTCTCAAAGTAGTGGAACCATTAATTCTTCACCTATTGATAATACGAGTTTTGATGGGCGGGCTATTTTAGATACCAGTTTAGTAGATCGTAAATGGAGCAAAATGAACCCCCGTTATAAGCAGCGTTTACTCATGGTTTTTAAAATCATGAAAGAACAATATGGTTATGAGTTGGTTCTATTAGAGGGATATCGTAGTCCTGTGCGTCAGAATATGTTGGCAGGTAATCCGAACACGACAAAAGCAAAAGGGTATCAGAGTTATCATCAATTTGGTCTGGCAGCAGATGTCGCCTTTAAACGAAATGGAAAAGTGGTTATTTCTGAAAGAGACCCTTGGGCTATGCAAGGCTATCGTTTATATGGGCAAGTTGCTGAATCAGTTGGGCTTACATGGGGTGGACGTTGGAAATCTATTCAAGATTATGGCCATACCGAGTTCCGTATGCCGGGCTTAAGAAAAACACAGGAAATGGCTGAAAAACTGATCGCTGAAAGTTTGAATGAAGTAAGTTAAACCTTGATTGATGATTGAAAACGATCCTTTAAAACGGTCGTCATCTTATCTACCAGCTGGGAAATTATCCCAGCTTTTTCCCATGTATAAATTGAAACGACCATAGGAGGTACAGCCCCTAATGAATCATATCGACGTACTCTACGTCCACGGGTCGTAGCGACAGGTAATAAAGAGAGTCCTAAACCTGTTTCAACGCTGACTAAAACGCTTTCTAGGCTACTACCCGTAAAAGCAATATACCAACGTCGCCGTTCACGTTCTAACGTTGCGAACATCTCATCCCGATAAAGCCCGCCTTGAGGAAATGTCACTAAACTCATGGGATCAGACCATGTAGTTGTTGAATTCTCACTTTCAAACCATGCCATTTCTTCTGGGAATGTAGCGTGGTGATCAGCACTGGCTGCTGGTTCTTTGACAATAATAATATCGAATTCACCATTCCGATAACGTTCAGTTAAGTTGCGACTCAAGCCAGAGGTGACGTCTAAACGAATGGAACGATGCTCTTTGGCAAATATACCAAAAACTTCGGCCATCGCAGGGCTCATCATATCTTCTGGTAAACCAATACGGATAGGAATGCTTCCTGCCGGATCTTTAAGTAGCGCTTCAGCTTCTTGTTGAAGAGTCAAAATCCTTTGGGCATAACCAATCAGATATTCTCCAGATACGGTTAATTTGAAAGGTCGTGCTGTTCGATCTATAAGCGCATGACCTACGGATTCTTCAAGTCGTGCTAACTGCTGACTAATCGTTGATTGAGTTAGATGTAATCGATCGGCGGCCGCGGTAAAACTGCCAGTTTCAAAAATAGTGACGAAAGCACGCAAAAGGCGAGGATCAAACATATTAAGTAGCGCTACAGTTAAAAGCCGAGTAGATAGGTATTTATAACCTTAATACTATCGATTAAATAATTTAATTTCCAAATACTTTTGCTCAAGTTTATTCTAATTGAAAAAATTTTTGCCATAAAATTTCTATGAGGAGCCAAGTATGCGGAAGTCACTGATGTGGATGAATCTGGTCATCGCATTAGGCGCATTAGGTTTTACAAATATAACGAATGCAATGGCTGAGTATCCCTTACATCAGGCAGTCATAAATAATGACACTCAGTCTATAAAACAGATTTTATCTCAAAAAGCCTCAATTGATGAGCGAGATAAAACAGGTTCGACTGCGTTGATGGTCGCTACAAGAGCAAATAATGTCCAAGTCGCTCATATGCTGATAGAGGCTGGGGCAGATGTAAATGCAAAAGATAATATTCAAGACAGTCCATATTTATATGCTGGCGCACAGGGATATTTAAAAATTCTAAGAATGACACTCATGCATGGGGCCGATTTAAAAAGTACTAACCGTTACGGTGGGACTGCGCTCATTCCAGCAGCAGAACGAGGCCATGTTGAAACAGTTCGTACGTTAATTGCGGCTGGTGTAGATGTTAATCATGTTAATAACTTGGGATGGACGGCATTGCTTGAGGCCATCATTTTGGGAAATGGAGAACCAAAATATCAACACATTGTAGGGCTGTTATTAAAAGCAGGGGCTGATCCGAACTTAGCAGATAAAGACGGCATTACGCCATTACAACATGCACGCTCAAGAGGATACCGCGAAATTGAAAAAAGACTTCTTGCCGCTGGTGCAAAATAGAAAGTGAGAGTATGTGATGGAAAAAGATGAACAGTTTTTACGTAATGCGATTGAGCTTGCCTATAACAATATTGAAAAAGGTGGAAGACCATTTGGAGCCGTGATTGTAAAGAATGGAGAAATTATTGCTTCTGGTGTAAATCAAATTTTGACAACGAATGACCCGACCGCTCATGCAGAATTATTAGCAATTCGAGCGGCCAGCCAAATTTTAGGAACTGCAAATCTAGAAGGCTGTTCTGTGTATGCAAGTGGCCATCCATGCCCAATGTGTATGGCTGCAATGCGGTTAGCAGGTATAAAATCGGTGAGCTATGCTTATTCTAATGAAGACGGAACACCATTTGGTTTGTCTACAGCCGAAATATATATTGAGCTTGCCAAGCCGTTTTCTGAACAATCAATGAAAATTCAATATATACCGATCAGAGTTGAAAACCGCACTGATCTTTATGTGCATTGGAAGAATTATCAAGCCCAGAATTTAGGCTCAGAAGAATGAAGCAGTCTGGAGTTTTCTTGGCTCGTCCCATGCTTGTAATAACTGTGGCTTTAGTCGGGCTTAATTTAAGACCTTTTATAACAAGTATTGGACCATTGATTGCCAATATTCGAACAGCCACTGGTTTAAGCTTACAAGGGGTAGCACTGCTGACTTTGCTACCGATGATGCTTATGGGGCTCGTTGCATTTATTGGGCCAATATTGCAGAGCATTATTGGTGAACGAAGAGCTATTCTTGGCGCATTGCTGACCATTTGTGGGGGATGTGCTGTCCGATTTTTATTTCCTACTGCCGAAGGTTTAATTCTTAGTGCCATAGTAATCGGATTCGGTGTTGCAATGATACAAGCTGCTTTTCCCGGCATGGTTAAACGAGAATTTAGCCAACATATTGGTCCGATGATGGGCCTTTATTCAGCTATGCTCATGGGAGGCGGAGCATTAGGTGCATGGTTGGCTCCTGTAATTTCCAATATAACGGGCCTCTGGTCGATTGGACTGGCTTTTTTTGCTATTCCAGCTTTATTTGCATTTATATTGGCGCTAGCTTTTTTACCTACAAAAGTTAAATCATCCATTCATCGTGCGCCTGTAAGAAAGTTATTAAATCAACCTCGAACATGGTTATTAATGGCTTGCTTCGGACTTGTAAATGGGGGGTACTCATCAGTCGTAGCTTGGTTAGCACCGTCTTTTCAAGATCAGGGGTGGAGCGCAGCACAAAGTGGAAAATTACTTGCTTTCGTCGCGTTGAGCCAAGCAGCTTCAGCACTTATTTTGCCCGTGTTGGCAAGAAAATATAAAGACCGACGTCCATGGTTATGGTTTACGTTAGCAATGCAAATGGTCGGTTTTTCAGGAATGGCTTTTATGCCTGATTTTGCCTCTATACTTTGGGCAATTTGTTTGGGCGTAGGTTTGGGAGGATGTTTTGCGTTAACGCTTATCGTTGCATTAGACCATTTTGATGATCCGATTCATGCAGGGGCTTTATCTGCATTGATGCAGGGTGGTGGTTTTTTACTGGCAGCAATCCCGCCGTGGATTATTGCAATTTTGCATGATCTTACTGGGGCTTATAAAGCAGGATGGCTTTTTCATTTAGCCAGTGTGATATTAGTTGTTATTTTAGTGATTAGATTGGCTCCCAAAAGTTATTTTAAGGTAACGCTATAAAGTATGGGGTTAGCCGAGATTCTTTTCATAAAGAATTACTAACGCTAAATCACAAGCAAATTAGAAAATGGTGATACGATAGAACTGAAATTTTTCGCTTCTAAATGAATACAACAATATTTGATTTCTATGACTTCTTCTTTGAAACAGCTCATTTTATTTAATCAAGGCCTGGGAAAAACTAGTCGATTCGCAAAAGGAGTGAACGGAACTTTACAGGCTATTGAGCACTTAGGATATGTGCAGATCGATACTATATCGGTTGTAGAGCGTGCTCATCACCATATCTTGTGGAGCCGAGTGCCTGATTATGAGCTAAGTCATTTAAATTATTTGGTACGTGAGCGCCAGATTTTTGAATATTGGTATCATGCCGCATCTTATCTTCCTATGAAAGATTATCGCTATGCGCTGCCTGCCATGATGTCTATTAGGAACGGCGAAAGCCGTTATTTTAATAGAGGCGATCAACACCTCATGAATGAAATTTTAGCCCGTGTTCGTGCTGAAGGTAAAATTCGACTACGCGATATTGATAAGAATAATAAAAAGAGCTTAGGAAATTGGTGGAATACAGGCCCCGGCCGCCGTGCTTTTGAGCAGTTATATATGCAGGGTGACCTGATGATTTGTGAACGTAACGGAATGGAAAAAGTCTATGACTTGACCGAACGTTGTTTACCTGAAAATATTGATTTGAGTATGCCTACGCTTTATGAGTACGCTCAGTATTTATTTAATAATACGCTTCGAGCACATAGGGCATTTACATGGAAACAATTAGTTCATTTAAAGAAAAATGATTTAAAAGAAATTATGCGTGTTGTGCTGAAGGAGCAGATTGATGCAGGTGTAGTATCAGCGATTAAACTTGAGAATGGTCAAACGCTATATGTTGACGTGGCTGCAATAGAACAAAAGGTTACGACTGATTTTGGTTTAAAGATACTTTCACCTTTCGATAACTCTCTTATACACCGTGATCGTTTAACCTCCTTATTTGAATTTGATTATCGAATTGAATGCTATGTGCCTGCGGCCAAACGAGTATTTGGTTATTTCTGCTTGCCGATTTTGTTTCAAGATGAGTTGGTGGGCCGAGTAGATTGCAAAGCACATCGGTCTATAAAAGAATTAGAAGTGATTAGTCTGCATCTAGAAAAAACAGTAAAAAATAAGGAACTTTTCTTTTTTGAATTAGAGCAGGAACTCAGTCGTTTTGCTGCATTTAATCAATGCTCAACCATTAATGACAAAGTGATCAAGCTTATTCGTACTAAGATTTAAACACCAAAAGAAATTTATAGCTTTTGGTGTTTTACTTCGTTTAGATCAAAGGCATACGATATTGAATAATGCCTGGCTTTTGTGCAATCCAGTCATAGAGCTTTTGAGCAGTGTGATTGGTTTCGTGGGTGTGCCAATATAAACGTTCACAGTTGTGTTCAATTGCTTGCTTTTGTACATACTCAATGAGTTGCTTACCAATGTGTTGACCACGGACTTCCGGTGAAACATAGAGGTCTTCTAAATAACAATAATTATTTTCTGCCCAAGTAGACCGATGAAACATATAAGTGACAAAACCTAAGATATGTTCTTTATTTTTAGCAACCGCACAATAGAGGGATTCTTTTTCATCAAAAAAACGTTCCCAAGTCATTTTTGTTATATGAGGGGGTAAATTGACTTGATAAAATTTTTGATAGGCAACCCAATATTCTAACCACTGAGTGTAGTCTTCTTGTTGGACTGGCATGATTTGTATGGATTTATTTTGAATCATAATTACACTTCTTTCTTACTAATTGATGAAAACTATGCCGAATATAAATATCTTAAGAAAACATTAAAGTATTAAAAAATAAAACAATAAATCTTAAGAGAAAAGATATTGCTTACCTTTATCATTTTTCTAGAAACTTAAAAAATATTTTTTAATTAATTTTATTTTAAGGTTACCTCATTAATCTAATTAAATCAGATCATATTTTAGTACACCTTTTGGCCACATTCTCCAGATGTGGCCTTTTTTTATCACGAATAAATATAGCTCAGAACAAATTAATTAATTTTTAAGGAGTAATAAGATTTAATCATCTTCCATCGCATTATTATAAAATTTTACACCAATCTTAATTCGATCACGCCCATTTCCCATACGCCAGCGGTTAGTATCTCGTAAAGAATATACACAGCCACAATATTCTTGTTGATAAAACTCTTCTCGTTTACTAATTTCAATCATGCGGCTTGAGCCACCATTTTTACGCCAGTTATAGTCCCAGTACTGAATTTCAGGATAATGAGCAGCAGCACGAATTCCGCAGTCATTGATTTGCGCCATATTTTTCCAGCGAGAAATGCCTAGAGAACTACTGATGAGGCTAAAGCCGTGTTCATGTGCGTAAAGGGCAGTTCGTTCAAAACGCATATCGAAACACATGGTACAACGAATACCACGCTCTGGTTCATCTTCCATTCCTTTAGCTCGAGCAAACCAGTTGTCAGTGTCGTAATCTGCGTCGATAAATGGAATATTATGCTTTTCTGCAAAACGAATATTTTCTTCTTTACGGATTAGATATTCTTTTACTGGATGAATATTAGGATTATAAAAAAATATTGAAAAATTAATTTCTGAGTCGATCAATGCTTCCATAACTTCTCCTGAACAAGGAGCACAACAAGAGTGAAGTAATAATTGATCGTGTCCAGAGGGGAGTTCTAATTTTAAACGTTGACTTGACATAATAAAAAAGTAAATTGTAATTTTAGTGATTATATATTTATTTTTTATATAATGTGAAATGAATTATTTTCAAGTTTAATGTGAAATTAATTTAATATTTTAAAATGTTCAATGACTATATTTAACACTATATGAATATAATAAAATAGAGCAGTTAATAAATACTAAAATTATCTCTATAATTAAATTTCAAAAGCTATTGCTCAATATACTATATGAATAAATAAATTATGGATAAATTTTATATATTTAAAAATAATAATGTTTTGTTATTGTTTTAAGTTGTTGATATATATAAATATAATTCTAAATTTTGTGTTTTTTATTGTGATGCATATCACAAATAAACCTTATTTTTTCAAATAAAATATTTCTTTAGATTTATATCTTTAATAAATTTATACTATAAAATTCAGTGTGTTCTTTTAATTTAAGCGTGTGATAATTTGAGATATGAAAGATTGGCAATGTAAGTATTGTAATGGTTACATTATGGTTAATCATTCAAAAATCAATGTAGGAGAAAAAGTTTACTTTTTGGTATATAAATTTGATGCAAAAAATGAAAGGAAAAAATTATATAAAAAGGGAGTAGTGGTTGCCCGTTTTGATAATATACTTCACATTGAGTCACGTAAAAAAACTTATAAGATTGAGCAGATCAAAGTCTATCCATTAGGCGCCCCCATGCCTTTCGTTTACAACATGTTTTGGATTTGTGGATGCCCCTGTACTCAACAAAACTAACTTCTTAAATTTAACGAACAACAAGTTATTTTATAGATTGAACTGAACTAATCATCACACTCATTTTTTATCATTAGCTTTTACAGATAAAACCTATAACTTGGAGAAAAAGCTCATACCGTATAACAAAACTTCTATGAGTTATTTGACAAAATAAAAGCGCTCTCTTATAAACCTCAAGTAAAGTTGAGGTCAATCATGATGAGTGAAAATAAAAAAGCTACCCCTAGTCGAGTTTTGACTGTAGGTGAAGTTGCAAAAAGGAGTGGAGTTCCTGTTTCGACCCTACATTTTTATGAAGCGAAAGGGCTTATAAAAAGTATAAGAACTAATGGTAATCAACGTCGTTATCCCTTAATTATTTTAAGATATATTGCGATTATTAAAGTCGCGCAAAGGGTCGGTATTCCTTTAAATGAAATTAAAGAAGCTTTAAGTCATTATCCAGTAGGTAGCAAATTAACAGCTCAGCAATGGAAAGACTTATCGAGTCATTGGCGCGAAAATCTGGATGATCGAATTCAAAAATTAACTCGGTTAAGAGATGAAATGGACTGGTGTATTGGCTGCGGCTGTTTATCATTAGAGCAATGTCCATTGAGAAATCCTGAAGATATTTTAGGACAAGACGGATCGGGCCCCCGAATTTTAGAAAGACTTGAATAAAATATTTTAAAAAAGACTTTTAATTTGGAATGCCTTAATTTCCAATAAATTAAATTTATTTTGCTAAAATATTTAAGTGAGTTTTTTATTGTAAAAAAGTGATATGGAATATGATTTTTTTTGATATCTTTAGTTTTTTTAGTAAGAAGCAAAAATTATGAAAAAAATTCTCTTTCTTGGCTTGGCACTTGTTTCGTTAACGGCTTGCTCGTCTGTACAACATAAAGACCCAACTCCACCAAAAATTGGTTCACCAAATCCAGCTAGTCAATATTGTGTTGAACAAGGTGGAAAATTAGAAATTAGAAATGAAGCAAATGGTCAAGTTGGCTATTGCCATTTACCAAATGGACAAGTCGTTGAAGAATGGAAATTATTCCGTGACAATCAAGCGAACTGTGTAGCAGAAGAAGCTCAAAAATTAGTAGGTCAATCTGGCCTTACTGATGACCAAATTAAACAAAAAACTAAATCAGAAATTGTGCGTAAAGTAGCTCCAGGTCAACCTATGACTATGGATTATCGTACAAACCGAGTTACAGTTACTATTGATCCAGCTTCTAAGAAAATTACTCAGGCAAACTGTGGTTAATTTTTAATAAAAAGCTAATAAACCAAATCATGAAATAAGAAAGCCTGCTGAATGCGGGCTTTTTTATTATTTTAATTAATAAAAAAACCTCTAGCGGACTAGAGGCTGAAAAACATCAGATGCGGTAACAGGTGAATTATGCATCTGAGTTAAGTAGGTTGTATCAAACCATGTAAAGCACTTTACCAGCAAAAATGAATAAAAATATAGAGGTGCGACTAATGGCTAATGTTCTGTGGTTGTTTTCTAATCATCTATATGTTCGAAATTAATTTCTATTTTCAGCTTAAATTTTTAATTCTAGATAATTTTTTCATCTCCATAATTTTAAAAAATAGATTTTAAATTTTGATTTTTAATTCTTTTATTAAAATTAATCTTTGTTTTATATCAATTTTTATTAGGTTAAAGAATTTAAAGAGAAAGACTATTCTTTTTGTTGTATATCGTATACGATATATGAAGAATGATTAAACAGCTATTAATCCCATTCCATAACTTTTGAGATGGATTAACTCGAAAGTACGACTACCCAGAGTTTTATTTGTATTACTGAGGAATAATTATGAGTAATATCTTCACAGGATGTATCCCGGCGTTAATGACCCCATGTACTCCTAACCGTGAGCCAGATTTTGACGCGCTTGTGAAAAAAGGGCATGAGCTGATTGAAGCGGGCATGAGTGCGGTAGTGTATTGTGGTTCTATGGGTGATTGGCCTTTACTAACCGAAGCCCAGCGTCAAGAAGGGGTGGCACGACTTGTCGCCGCAGGCATTCCAACAATTGTTGGTACGGGTGCAGTTAATTCAAAAGAAGCAGTTTCTCATGCAGCTCACGCAGAAAAAGTCGGTGCACAAGGGCTCATGGTTATTCCACGTGTACTGTCACGCGGTGCGTCACCAACAGCACAAAAAGCTCATTTTTCAGCTATTTTAAAAGCAGCACCAAGCTTACCTGCGGTGATTTACAATAGCCCATATTATGGCTTTGCAACTCGTGCAGATTTATTTTTTGAATTACGCCGTGAGTTCCCAAACTTAATTGGTTTTAAAGAATTTGGTGGTGCTGCTGATATGCGTTATGCAGCTGAGTTCATTACTTCACAAGATGATTCAGTTACCTTAATGGCGGGCGTAGACACTCAAGTTTTCCACGGTTTCGTTAACTGTAATGCAACAGGTGCGATTACAGGGATTGGTAATGCTTTACCTAAAGAAGTGCTACTGTTGGTTGACCTGAGTAAGAAAGCCGCAGCAGGCGATGCAAAAGCCCGCCGTTTAGCGCAAGAGTTATCAAGTGCACTAGAAGTTTTATCTTCTTTTGACGAAGGAACCGATCTGGTTCTTTACTATAAATATTTAATGGTACTGAATGGCGATAAGGAATATACCTTACACTTCAATGAGACTGATGCGTTGAGTGATTCGCAACGTAAATATGTTGAAACTCAGTATGAACTATTCCGTACTTGGTACCGTAACTGGTCAGCTGAAATCTAAGCAAATATCTATTAAAAAGAGGCTAATGAGCCTCTTTTTTTATTTCTATTATTTTTTAGTGAGAACAATAACGCATAGGAAAATTAGAATTAAACCTAAATAACTATTCATTGTTAAATTTTCGCCTACCACAACAACTGCTAATAAAGCTGCAACCGGAATCTCAACCAAAGCTAAAGTCATGGCCTGACTTGCTGGAATTCGCTTAAGACCAAAGCTAAAAAATAAATAGCCCAAAAACATAGGAACAATGGGAATATAAATCGCAACCCAGATGTTAGTGGGGTAATCAAAAAGGTTTTGTGCAGTAATCAATAATGTTGGTAATAGCAGAACTGCAGAGATACCAAAAATCACTCCCATGGCAGCTCTTGAGTCGATGTCTTGGCGAATTAAATTTCTCATAATCCAAGAATATGTTGCATAGCTCAGACTAGAGAGTAAGCCGAAAAGGACCCCTAAAATGCGATCAGATTGTACGACTTGTTGCTGCGCGTGATCTCCTGCATAAGAGAGTAAAATAATTCCTAAGAAACCTAAAATAAAACTAACGAGCCATTTCAAAGAAAGTTTTCGTTTATCTAAAATCCATTCCAAAAGCACTGAAAATAAAGGTGCACAGCCAATAGAAATTACGGTGCCAATCGAAACGCCCGCCAAAGAGACAGAGGAGTAAAATGCAAATGGACAAAGAATTGAAACAAGGACCGCTATAAAGATTTGGGACTTATAGTTAAATAGTTTTTGATAATTTTTTTTAATAGCTTTTAAGCTTAAAAATGTATGAATTAATCCACCGAAGCCCACAGAAATGGTAGCAATTACAAGTGGACTAATGCCTTTTGCAAAAGATGCCGCTGTACCTGCCGTACCCCATAAAAAAGCAGCAAATAGTACGGATAAAAAACCCGTATAATAATTTAAGGAAAATTTTGCTTCTGTTGGCGTACTCATATGAAGTGACTCAAACTTTAAAAGTTTCATGCAGCATGATTTTTACAAGACAAATGTTTTTATCTTGTAAGGAATAACTCAGCTCAAGGGATAGGATTTCTTTGGCAGTTGCCCGTCAAGAGAACAGGGTAGTATGCTGGTATTTATGATGATTTGCTTGGTTAAATACAATAAATTGATGACGATTTCAGCATAGTCTAATAATAGTTTTGTGAATTAAATGGTATAAAGTATACTTTAACTATTAATGCAGCTAAAAATTATGAGCTTAAATGAATAGCGGAAATGATTTTTAATAGCATTAAAATAAAGGTAAGCCGTGCCGAAAAAGATGCTTAAAAAGCAATGATTTCATTATGGCGGATGAATAAAAATTATCATCCTTTTAATTTATCTCATATTTTGAGGTTAAGAGAATATTCGTGACGCTACCATCTTTTAATGTATCAAATCTTGGTGCGATGCCTTCAGTATCTGAAGTTATTGTCAAATATATTAGAGAAGCAATTATTGCAGGGCATATTGCTGAAGGTGAACCCATTCGTCAGGATGAAATTGCCAAACTATTCAATGTCAGCAAAATTCCGGTACGTGAAGCCTTAAAGCAACTTGAAGCCGAAGGCTTAGTTGAGTTTATAAAAAATCGCGGTGCAATTGTGACCCGAATCTCTGAAGAAGAATTAGCTCAGATTTTTGAGGTCCGAGTGATGTTGGAAACGAAACTGATTCAGCTCGCCGTGCCGAATATGACAGAAGAAACTTATAAAAAGGCAGATGAAATTTGTAATGCCTTTATTGATAACATGGATATCGGAAGCTGGACAACACTAAATTGGCAGTTACATGCATGCCTGTATGAACCAGCACAGCGGCCTTATATGCTCGGATTAATTCGTTCTATTTACGATAAGATCGAGCGCTATTTAAGATTACAAATGAATGTTTCCGAAGGTAAATCGCGTGCAAATGATGAGCACAAAGAAATCGTGAAAGCCTGTAAAGCCAAAGATGTTGATTTAGCAGTTAAGTTAATTGAAGAGCACATTAACGGTGTTTGCCAATCTCTTTATGAGCATCTACCTCACCATAAAAATGCAAAAAAATAGGCGCTACATTTTTAATCACTTCAATTTTATTTCAATTAGGCCAATGGCCTAATTTTTTTGTCTTTATTTTTGAAGAAGCATGTTTTCACTATGCTGATTTCGTCATCGTTTTATAAGAAAACGATCAAGCTTGCTGTTTTGAGATCAGTCATCCTAGAAAAAAATGTAAGGATACTTCTATGAAAACAGTAAAAATTTTGGATTCTCACACTGGTGGTGAACCAACCCGATTGGTACTCGAAGGCTTCCCTGATTTAGGCACAGGAGATATGGAAAGCCGCCGAAAAATATTATCAGAACAATATGACCATTTCCGTAGAGCAACCATGTTAGAGCCGCGCGGTAATGACGTTTTGGTTGGAGCATTATTGTGTAAGCCAGTAAATCCTAAAGCGAGCGCGGGTGTTATTTTCTTTAATAACACGGGCTACCTAGGCATGTGTGGTCATGGCACGATTGGTTTGGTGGCTTCGTTAGCACACTTGGGACAAATACAAGTAGGTACACATTTAATTGAAACTCCAGTAGGTGATGTTGAAGCGACATTGCATGAAGATCATTCAGTTAGTGTGCGAAATGTACCTGCATATCGTTATAAAAAAGCGGTTGAAGTTGATGTCGAAAAATATGGAAAGGTTACTGGTGATATTGCATGGGGAGGGAACTGGTTTTTCTTGATTAATGACCATGGTCAGCGTGTCGCAAGTGATAATTTGGATCAACTGACTGACTATGCATGGACGGTTAGACAAGCCCTTACAGCACAAGGAATAACTGGTAAAGATGGGCAAGAAATTGACCATATCGAGTTATTTGCCAGTGACACCGAAGCAGATAGTAAAAATTTCGTGCTATGTCCAGGAAAAGCCTATGACCGTTCACCATGTGGAACTGGCACCAGCGCGAAAATTGCTTGCTTGGCAGCAGATGGCAAACTTAAGCCAGGAAAGTTATGGAAACAAGCCAGCATTATCGGTAGCCAGTTTATTGCCTCGTATGAGCAAGCAGGGGAATACGTGATTCCAACCATTCGTGGTGAAGCTTACATGAGTGCCGAAGCAACTTTATTTATGGATGAAAATGACCCATTTGCTTGGGGTATTCAGCTATGAAAACCGATGCCATTGTCATTGGGGCAGGCATTGTGGGTGCGGCCTGTGCTTATGAGTTAGCTCGGCAAGGGTTAAATGTGCAAGTTTTAGATGCTCGTATCGGTGGGGCAACAGCCGCGGGCATGGGACATTTGGTCATTATGGATGACTTGGAAGCCGAATTAAAACTTAGTCATTGGTCAGTTCAGTTGTGGCACGAATTAGGGCGCGGGCTTTCGGAAGAATGTGCCTATCGCCAAACGCCAACTTTATGGCTGGCGAGTAGTCCTGAAGAAATGCAGATTGCAGAGGAAAAATATCAACGTCTCACTGCGCAAGGTGTTCGCTGCCAACTTCGAAATGCAGAGGAAATCCGTCAACTTGAACCTCACTTAAAGCAGGGTCTTTATGGTGGTTTAGAAGTTTTTGATGATGGCATTTTATATGCGCCCTGTGCTGCTGAATGGTTGTTAAATCAATTCCCCAAAAAGGTTCGGGTTCAACAAGCCAAAGTTATTCATATTGAAGAAAATCGGGTTCAGTTAAGTGATGGAACATGGCTAGAAGCAGCGCATATTATTTTGGCTAACGGCATTCATGCGACAGATTTTTTTCCAGAGCTACCAATTGAACCTAAAAAAGGTCATTTGGCTATTACCGACCGTTACCCTGAATTAAATGTAAAACATACGTTAGTGGCTTTGGCGTATGCGGCCAGTACTCAAGCGACAAGTGGAATTTCGGTGGCTTGTAATATTCAGCCTAGACCGACGGGCCAGCTTTTTATTGGGTCATCTCGTCAGTTTAATACAGTTGATCCGACTGTAGAGCCAGACGTGTTTACTCGGGTACTCAAAGAGGCTACCGATTATTTTCCAGCTTTGGCTGATCTTAATGTGATTCGAGCATGGACTGGCTTTCGCGCAGCTACTCCAGATGGTATTCCGGTAATTGGGGGGCATCCTGCATTTCAATCGATTTATTTAGCGGTAGGTCATGAGGGATTAGGTGTCACCACAGCGACAGGTACAGCAAAGCTTATTGCCTCACACGTGTGTGGGTTAACTTTTGATATAGACCCAGAGCCTTTTTTACCTCATCGTTTTATAGGAGCTGCATAGATGATTCAGCTTTTTATTAACGGCCAAACGGTTTCTGTGATTGAAGGTACGAGTGTTGCTGCCGCTTTAGCACAAGCGAAGTCTTACAGCCGTTTGTCTGTTGGTGGTGAAAAACGCACTCCATTTTGTGGAATGGGAGTTTGTCAGGAATGTCGTGTCAATATTAATGGACTCAGAGTGCTTGCGTGTCAGACGCTGTGCCAGCAAGACATGAAGGTGGAAACACAATAATGGAAAAAGAATACGATGTGGTCGTTGTCGGTGCTGGGCCTGCAGGGTTGTCAGCTGCTATTGCAGCCGCCGAAAGTGGCGGGCGAATTTTAATATTGGATAATAACCCACAGGCGGGCGGTCAAATCTGGCGCGCTGGACCGATTTTCCCCGTACCTGAAATGGCGCAGCAGAAATATCAACAAATCAAGGCTTATCCTAATATTGAATTTATGTTTGGTGCCAAGATTGTCGCTGCACCTTTTGTAGGCCAATTACTCGTTGAGCGACCTCACGACAGCCTAAACTTGTCTTATCGTCAGCTTATACTATGTACGGGAGCAAGAGAGCTATTTTTGCCTTTTCCTGGTTGGACCTTACCAGGCGTAACAGGGGCAGGTGGTTTACAAGCCTTAATTAAAGCAGGCACACCAGTCAAAAATGAACGTGTTGTGATTGCAGGTTCCGGACCCTTACTTTTAGCAAGTGCGGACACAGCAAAAAAAGCAGAGGCTCAAGTTCTCTATGTTGCCGAACAGGCGGCTTCATCTTCCGTTCGTAAATTTGCACTGCAACTTTGGCGCTGGCCTGCAAAAATAATACAGGCCTTATCTTTGCCTTATCGTTTATATCAACCTGACAGTTATGTGATTGAAGCGATTGGGCAGGAGCGTCTTGAACGCGTAAGACTACAAACGCCGAAAGGAATTATTGAAATTGAGTGTGATCGACTCGCATGTGGATTCGGTTTAGTGCCGAATATTCAATTAGGTCAATTAATGGGTTGTCAAATTAAGGACAATGCGATTACGGTCGATGACTATCAGCGTACATCACAACCGCAAGTGTGGGCAGCAGGTGAATGTACAGGCTTTGGCGGAAGTGAGTTGGCAATGGTTGAAGGTAGCATCGCAGGTTATGCGGCTATAGGCCAAAATGAAAAAGCCAGTCAATTATTTGCCCAAAGACAAAGGTATCGATTATTTGCATATCTACTTGAGAAAAGCTTCAAATTACGTGCTGAGTTAAAAACGCTTGCACGTCCAGACACTATTTTTTGTCGATGTGAAGATGTAACTTTTGACAAAGTTGCCGAGCGTAATAGCTGGATTGATGCAAAATTACATACACGCTGTGGAATGGGAGCATGTCAGGGAAGTACTTGTGCAACAGCAGCGGCTTGCCTGTTTGATTGGCAGTTGCCTAACTCTCGACCGCCATTACTTCCTACCCGTGTAAAAAGCCTCATGGCGATGTCTACTTCTCCTTTAAATCAAAAATGAAATGTTCTAGAGTAGACAAGTTATTACTTTGTCCGCTCTAGCTCATGACTTTGGTTCAAATTCCGAAACTAACCACAACTTTGGAAGATTTTTTAAAAAATCTGGAAAGTATAGAACCATTATTTGATGCTTTATCTTCGGTGGTGTTTTTCATCAAAAACATCGAAGCGCGCTATGTGTTTGTCAATCAAACGCTTGTAAACCGCTGCGGTCTAAAAGATAAATCTGCTTTGATTGGGAAAACTTCAGAAGAGGTTTTTCCTCATTCACTCGGAAAAATATATACCTCTCAAGATTTACAAGTCATTCGCCGTGGTAAAAAGTTAACAGAGCAATTAGAACTGCATTTATATGCAAAGAACCAGTCAGGTTGGTGTTTGACTTATAAAGAACCATTATTTGATGCGGATGGAAATTTAGTAGGAATAGCGGGTATTTCTAATGATTTAAATGTGCCTGAGAATACACATCCTGCTTTTTATAAGATGGTTCAGGTGGAGGAATATATTAAAAAGAATTATGCCGAAACCATTACTTTGGCCCACTTAACCGCAATTGCTGGTGTGTCGGTGGCTCAGTTAGAGCGTTATTGCAAAAAAATATACCATTTAACGCCTCGGCAAATGATTAGCAAAATTCGTCTTCAAGTCGCAACTGAACTATTGGCGACAGATTTACCGATTACTCAAATTGGTTTGCGCTGTGGTTATACCGATCATAGTGCTTTTTGTCGTCAGTTTAAGTTGCATACAGGGATGTCGCCTACCTTGTATCGCGCTTCGATCAAAAATATTTAGATAAAAAAAGGGGGTGTATAAAACAACCCAAAATGATTATTAAGTGCTGAATTTATATATTAAAGATTAATCTTTAAAAGCAAGTGATCGGCCTTTGGTTTCTTTCACCAGCAAAATTGAAACAATAGAAATCAGGCTTGCAGCAACTAAATATAAAGAAATCGGAATTGAGCTATTAAATTCTTTGAGAAAGGTTAAGGCAATTAATGGAGCAAGCGAACCTGCCATAATTGGCGCAACTTGATAACAAAATGAAAGCGCCGTATAGCGAATGTGAGTCGGAAATAACTCAGTCATTAAGGCTGAGTAAGGTGAGTAGGTCATCGACTCAATAAATAAACCGAGCACAATCGCTAACATGATGAGCCAATTATTGCCTGTATCCATTAAGGGAAAGCCGACAAAGCCCCAAAATGCAGTGAGTACAGCTCCTATAAGGTAAATCGGTTTACGACCAAATATATCGCTTAAATGCCCCATAATAGGAATAATAAAGAAATGGATGAGGTGAGCGCCGAACATGAGCAGCAAGATCTGCGAAGTATCTTTATGAACGACCAACTTTAAATAACTGATCGAAAAAGTAACCACCATATAGTACAAAATGTTTTCTGCAAATCTTGCACCGATACCCGCAATAACAGATTTCTTATGATATTTTAAAACTTCAATAATCCCGAGTTGTTGCTTTTCAAGAAGCTGTTGTTTTGCTTGAGCCTCTTTAAATACTTCCGCATCGTCTACATTTTTTCGAATCCATAAACCAATCAGTACAACGACTGCCGAAAACCAAAATGCACAGCGCCATCCCCAATCTAGAAATTGTTCGGACGAGAGGTTTTTTGAAAGTAATAATAAAACCAGTGTTGCCACTAAATTCCCGAGCGGGACACCAGTTTGTGGCCAGCTCGCCCAATAACCTCTGCGATCATCTGGACTGTGCTCTGAAACCAAAATAACTGCGCCGCCCCATTCACCACCGAAAGCAAAACCCTGAATTAAACGCAGAATGACCAAAAGTGTAGGCGCCCAATAGCCAATTTGATGGAAGGTCGGAATACAGCCCATTAAAAAAGTAGTTATACCGACAATAATCAGGCTAATTTGCAATAATTTCTTACGACCAATTTTATCGCCGTAATGGCCAAATACGAGGCCACCAATAGGTCTTGCTAAAAAACCAACTGCATAGAGGGCAAAGGCCGCCAAAATACCATCTATAGCATTGCCCGTTTGTTGAAAGAAAAGTTCGCCAAAGACAAGAGCAGACGCAGTTCCATATAGGAAAAATTCATACCATTCAGCTACGGAGCCGACCATAGAGGCCGCGACTACCTTTTTTAATGTTGTCGTCATATACCAATATCCTTATTTAAAAATATGTTACGCAATGATTTTTTTGAGCATCTTGCTATTCATTTTTTGCACTTTTTTATTTGAATAATGTGCGGTTACGTTGTGAGGTTTTAATCTAAATAAAAAGGAGTTCATCACTTGGATAAACTCCTTTAAAAATATTAAAGAGCAGCTTTACTCATTTCACCATTTACTAAACGCGCAATACCAAGCGGATTGGCATTTTGAAGGGCGAGTGGTAGTAAGTGATCTGGATAGTTTTGATAGCATACTGGTCGCAAATAACGCTCGATTGCTAAGGTTCCTACCGATGTGCCGCGTGCATCTGAAGTTGCAGGGTAAGGTCCGCCGTGTACCATGGCATCGCAGACTTCAACACCTGTTGGATAACCATTTAGAAGTAAACGTCCTGCTTTTTCTTCGAGTAATGGAATAAGGGTTGCGAAGTCGTCGAAATCTTGCGGTTCGGCAATTAAAGATGCAGTAAGCTGACCACGAAGTCCATTTAACGCTAGAGCAAGTTGCTCTGCCGATTCAACTTCAATCACAATCGTAGTAGGACCGAATACTTCTTCTTGAAGTAATTCATCATGCTCGAGTAAAAGAGATACATCGGCTTTAAAGAGCTGAGGATAGGCTTGCTGGCCTTGCTGCGGTTGACCCGCTAAATGCTCAATTTTGTCATGTGCGAGTAATGCTTTAAGACCGTGTTCATAGCTTCTTAAAGTGCCTTTATTAAGCATGGTTTGTGGTGGTTGCTGAGCCATTGCAGCCTTGAACTGGTCAAGGAATTGGCTAAATTCAGCTGATTTAATTCCAATAATTAAACCTGGATTGGTACAGAACTGACCGCAACCTAAAACGACTGAACCACTAAGTTCGCTTGCGATTTTGTCACCACGCACTTTTAGAGCTTCGGGTAATAAAATCATTGGGTTAATGCTCGACATTTCGGCAAAAACTGGAATAGGTTCGGGACGTGCAGCAGCTAGATCGCATAGAGCGCGGCCACCTTTGAGTGAACCTGTAAATCCAACAGCTTTGATTGCTGGATGTTTTACCAGTGGCTCACCGACACCTTGACCATAAATCATGCTAAAGATGCCTTTTGGCATAGCGCATTTCTCAATTGCACTACAAATGGCATTTGCAATTGATTCGGCTGTTGCCATGTGACCGCTATGCGCTTTCACAATAACTGGACATCCAGCAGCAAGTGCTGAAGCGGTATCACCACCAGCAGTAGAAAAGGCAAGAGGGAAGTTACTTGCACCAAATACGGCAACTGGCCCAACACCGATTTTATATTGACGTAAATCTGGACGTGGAAGTGGTTGACGCTCAGGTAAAGCCAAATCAATACGGGCACCTAAATAGTCACCACGGCGTAATACTTGAGCAAACAGACGTAATTGACCTGTAGTCCGCCCACGTTCACCACGAATACGCGCTTCCGGTAAAGCAGTTTCTTGACAGACTGTGGCAATAAACTGGTCATCAAGCGCATCAATTTCACTGGCAATCGTTTCTAGAAAAACAGCGCGCTGTTCTGGCGTAGTCTGTCTAAAAGCTGGATAAGCCAATGCAGCTGCTTGAGCTGCCTGATCAATTTCTTCTGGCGTTGCCTGAGCAAACTGATAGGGTAATGCTTCATCTGTTGCAGCATCGTAGCTTAAGACAAATTTATTGCCTGAACTTGAACGTTGACCTGCAATAAAATTTTGACCAGTAATATTTAACATTATCAACCTCACTTGAGAGTGAACGTCAAAAGTGGTTCTTCTGACGTTGGAGAATTATCAAAGCTTAGGTTTCACTTTTGAAAAATATAGTATTTTGTATACGTTATTAATCGAAAGAAAACCTCAACTTATATATTTAAGTAAGTGATCGCTAAGCTTCATCATCATTTTTAATTAGCGCTTTTGGTAAACCTGAGCGGATACCCCAGTAGTAACAACCAAGAGAAATCACCATCACTAATAGGGTGTCGAAAGGCGCGGCTAATAGGTGTGTTGCGCCATCACCGAAGCTGCCAAGGTAAGAGGCAAGAATCATTAAAATGTAGTAAACAAGGAGCCACGCTGATGACTTCAATTGTTGAGCGAGGCTGACTTCTTGGGTTGGCACATAGCGTTTGAAAATAACATAGAGTGCAAACAATACGATTTGTGCGCCTAATAACCATGAAATGACATTCCAGCCAGACCAATACACAATAAAAGAAGCAATGACAAAAGCGAGTGGGCCGAGAACAGTAAAGCCTTTTACAAAGAATGGACGTTCAAGCTCAGGAGCATTACGGCGTAAAGCACCCACTGTGACAGGAGCTAGGGCATAACTTAAAACTAACGCAGCCGAAACGACAGAAATTAATTTATCCCAAGATGGAAACGGCATGGTCCAAAATACAGAAAGTGCAAACGTTAACCATAATGCATAACGTGGAATACCTGATTTTGGATCTACACGAGTAAAAATACGGAAGAACGTATTACTGTTCGACCATGCATAAATGACACGTGGAGTTGCAGCCATATAGATGTTGCCGCAGCCAGACGGAGAAATAATGGCGTCTGAAACTACTAACAGAGCTAACCATCCCAAACCTAATAACATGGCAATGTCGCGGTAAGGCAATGGGAATTTGTCACTAAGTCCTGACCAACCATTTGCTAACATATCGGTAGGTACTGCACCCAAGAAAGCAACTTGAAGCACTACATAAATAATCGTTGCTAAAACGACAGATAAGATGAGTGCAAAAGGAATCGTAAACTGAGGACGTTTTACTTCACTCGCCACCGAAATAATCGGCGTTAAACCTAAGTACGCAAAAATAATACCACCAGCAGATACGGCACCTTGTACGCCGTGAGCGCCCATTGGGGCAAATTCGGTCATTGAAAAATTTGCAGGTTTAAAATGGTATAGAAGGGCGACCATCACTAAAATTGGAACAGCAAATTTCAATGCACTGATCAGGTTGTTGGCAATTGCAAAGGTTTTTACGCTGTAATAATTCAATGCAAAAAATACGCATAAAAGAGCAAACTGAAACAACCATCCAATGGTAGTTGGAGACCGAGCGCCATCATGCACTGCTGTAAGAGAGGGGAACCATGCTGCTGCATATTCTCGGGCAGCGACGACTTCAATTGCAATTAAACTTGAAAAGGCAATGACGGTTACAGAACCTAGTAAATATCCTTGTAGAGGGCCATGTGAAAATACGGGATAACGGATAATACCGCCTGCTCGGGGTAAGGCTGCACCTAACTCACAATAAATAATTCCCAGAATTAAAACGGCAAAGCCCCCAATAATCCATGACAATATACCCGCAGGGCCGGCTTGAGAGGCCACATGACTTGCTGAAAATAACCATCCTGAACCAAAAATGGCGCCTAAGCCAATGAATGTAAGATCCATTAGAGATAACTGCTTTTTAAACTGACTTGTCATTACGTTTTCCTTAACGACAGAACTATTGTTCTTTCATATATCGTATACGATATATGGTTGTTGGTAAATAGGGGAATTTTTATTCTATTTATTGGCAAAGGATGATTTAATTTTTAGTTAATCTTTTGTTTTTGATGATATTTAAATAATATGAATTTCAAGTGAAGAGCTTGAAAACCTAATATTTTTTATAAAAAAAGGGAAATCTTCGCTATTTTTAGAGGTTTAAATAAAGAATCTTAAAAATTTGTTGATTAATTTACCATTTAAATTAATAGAAAATTCCATTTTTTAGAAAATAGTAAATTAGATATTGATTGTGTTGTTTTTAGGCAATGATACATTTATTTTCAGTGCTTTATGGGCAGCTTAATGATAATTTTAAAGCTATCCGAAAGGACACAATAACGACGAACATACGAATAATAATGATTGAAGGTAGGACCACGTGTTTATTAGTGTATTTGATCTTTTTAAAATTGGTATTGGTCCATCTAGCTCCCATACAGTTGGACCAATGCGTGCGGCATACAGTTTTGTAGATGATTTATTGAAACAAAATGATCTACAAAATACGGTTAGAGTTCAGGTGAAGTTATACGGTTCGCTGTCGGCAACGGGTGTCGGTCATGCGACAGATAAAGCAGTTCTATTAGGCTTAATGGGTTTTGATCCTGAACATATTGATACTCAAGTAAGTACAAACTTGATTGAAGATGTTCTTGAAAATAAAGCCATCCAGCTTAATCAGCAAAAGAGTATTGCTTTTGACTATAAGCGTGATGTGCTTTTTTTAGATGAGTCTTTGCCTTATCACCCAAACGCAATGGAGCTGATTGCATATAACGAAGCCGAAGAAACTCTATATACAGAAACTTACTATTCGGTTGGTGGTGGCTTTATTGTCAATCAAAGACAATTAGCACACACCCAAACTGAAACAAACGACGTTAAGGTTCCATATCCATTTCACAGTGCGGCTGAACTTTTAAGCTTATGTAAGACTCATCATTTATCAATAAGTGAGTTAATGCTTGAAAATGAAAAAAGCTGGCGTAGTGAGGCTGAGATTCGCAGCAAGATTATGGAAATCTGGAAAGTAATGCAGCACTGCATTCACAACGGATTAATTAATGAAGGCATATTACCCGGTGGATTAAATGTAAAACGTCGGGCTAAAAAAATTCACGATAAGTTGTTAAATAAGAAAAACTCAAATCTGATTGTGACAACTTTTCATGCGATGGAATGGGTCAATTTATTTGCCTTAGCGGTAAATGAAGAAAATGCTGCGGGTGGCCGAGTGGTGACTGCGCCAACAAATGGTGCAGCAGGGATTATTCCGGCAGTTTTATATTATTACGTGACTTTTTCTAAAGACTTTTCAGAAGACAAAGTGGTTCGCTTTTTTCTCAGTGCGGCAGCAGTCGGTATTTTATGTAAACTCAATGCGTCTATTTCTGGTGCAGAAGTAGGGTGTCAGGGCGAAGTTGGCTCGGCATGTGCAATGGCATCTGCTGGTTTAGCCGAAATTTTAGGTGCCTCACCTGAGCAGGTGGAACATGCAGCTGAAATCGGTCTTGAACATAACTTGGGTTTAACGTGTGACCCAATTGGTGGTTTGGTTCAGGTGCCTTGCATTGAACGAAATGCGATTGCAGCCGTAAAAGCCATTAATGCAGCACAAATGGCTCTTCATGATGACGATGAACACTTTGTCACGCTAGATAAAGTGATTCAAACCATGAAGGAAACAGGCAGAGATATGTCGGAGAAATATAAAGAGACTTCAAAAGGCGGCCTCGCTGTGAATGCAATTGAGTGCTAAAAAAATGAGATGGGGACGAGGTGCCCCATCTCATTTTAAACATTAAGCCTCGCGAGCAACTAAAGTTAAAATGTCGTAAGTTGCGACAAGTTCACCGCGTTGGTTTTTGACTTTAATATCCCATACCACAACGCCATGCGCAGGCTGAGATGGGTCTTTTTGTGGTTTAGGCGTTTTCTGTTTACAGGTCAATTCAACCTGAATTGAATCACCAATTTTAACTGGTTCAACAAAACGTAAGTTGTCCATACCATAATTGGCAATCACAGGACCTTGTGCTGCATCTACAAATAGACCTGCTGCGGCAGACACAATAAAGTAGCCGTGTGCAACGCGCTCACCAAAGAAAGACTCGGCCGCTGCAATTTTGTCGGTATGTGCATAGAAGTAATCGCCGCTTAAACCCGCAAAATTGACAATATCCGCTTCGCTTACGGTGCGACGTGCCGTTAATAAACGTTCACCAATCACTAACTCATCAAAAGACTTTTTAAATGGATGTACACGGTCTTCGTTAACTTTCGAGCCAGCAGTCCACGAGTGGGTAATTTGCGTCAGACTATTTGGAGAACCTTGAATTGCAGTGCGCTGCATATAGTGTTTAACGGCACGAATACCACCTAACTCTTCACCGCCACCTGCACGACCAGGACCACCGTGTACTAAATGAGGAAGTGGAGAACCATGGCCTGTACTTTCTTTTGCCGATTCTGCATCAAGTACATGGACACGACCATGCCAAGGCGCAATTTTTTGAATAATCTGTTCAATATTCTCATCGTTATTTTTAACGACTGAAGCCACTAAGCTACCTTCACCACGTGAAACAAGATTAGCTAGTTCTTCAATGTTTTGATATGGCATGAGAGTACATACAGGGCCGAAAGCTTCTGTGGTATGCACATGTGTTGCTTGTAAAGGCTGTTCGCAGAGTAATAAAGTGGGAGCGAAAAAAGCGCCTTTTTCAGGATGGTCTGCATTAAATTTAAAGGAGTCGTTGCCACCAAAAACAATTTTTGCGTCTTTACTGAGTTCGGCAACTTTTTCTGCAACATCATGTTTTTGTTTTATGCTCGCTAAAGCGCCCATGGTGGTTTCTTCTTTTTGAGGGTCGCCCACCACAACTTTAGCAAGTTTGGCAGTTAGCTTCTCTTGCACAGTTGTTAACAAGTTGTTAGGAACGAAAGCACGACGAATCGCAGTACATTTTTGGCCTGCTTTTGTGGTCATTTCACGGAAGACTTCACGCACAAATAAATCGACAGTTTCTTCGTTTGCCTCAGGGCTTAAAATTGCGCTGTTTACCGAGTCGGCTTCCATGCTAAATGGAATCGAATATTTATTAAGGTGAGGGTGGTTACGTAGTTTTTGACCTGTGTAGGCAGAACCTGTAAACGTGACACAGTCTTGTGGGCCTAAGTGGTCGAACAGGTCATAAGTCTGACCGCAAATCAGTTGTAGCGAACCTTTTGGTAATACATGCGCTTCTTCAATCGCTTTTACAACTGCTTGAGTTAATTGAGAGCCGTCAGTTGCAGGTTTAACAATACATGGCACACCTGCAAGTAACGTTGGTGCAATCTTTTCAAGCATTCCCCAAATTGGGAAGTTAAATGCATTGATATGAACGGCAACACCAGCTTTAGGACTTAAAATGTGTTTAGCGCCGAAAGTGCCATTTTTAGATAACTGAATCCAACTATCTTCGGTAATAATTTTTTCATCATTGAGTTCACGACGAACCAGACTCGAATAAGCAAATAATGTCTGGATCCCACCTTCAATATCAATCCATGCATCTTTACGAGTTGCACCTGTCGCATAGGCAAGTTTGTAGAACTCTTCCTTACGCTCAAGTAAATGTTGGGCAATTTGTTTTAAGGCATTAGCACGTTGGTGGAATGTCCAGTTAGCCAGTTCTGAACCATTTTGTTTGGCATATTGAACAACACGTTTCATATCAATGCCATGACTGCTTACGGCATAAATCGATTCACCTGTAATAGCATGATAAACAGGGCGCAGTTCTTCGCCCGTCGAATGCCATGTTCCATAAACATAAGAAGCAAGATGAGGCAGTTGATGCTCAGACTGCTGAAAATCTGTTTCAGTTGAGGTTCCTTCTAGGTGTGCTTGTTCAAGCATGACCAAACTCCTTTTTTATGTGATACATCAATTATAAAAATTGCGAAAATATGATTCATAATTTCAGATTAATTTGTCTAAAAGTCAACTTTATTTTGATTTTTAAAAGTAAAAAAGTTTTTTACAATTGGTTAATATTTATTTATTTCAAATGTTTAAACTGTTTTTATGAAGTGGATTTAATTTGATACTAAAAAAGTGATTGACTTTGTTTTTAGTGTATCGAAAAATAGATTTAAGGGTGATACCTACAGGGAATGAAAGAATGGAAAACAACTACCAGAAATTTGAACAAAATATTGCCAATGAAATTACGATCGAGGCTAAGGATCAAATGCCTGATGCCTATCGCAAAACATTGATTCGTCAAATCGGGCAACATGGCCATTCTGAAATTGTAGGTATGTTGCCTGAAGGGAACTGGATTACTCGTGCACCAACTTTAAAACGTAAAGCGGTTTTGTTGGCAAAAGTACAAGACGAGGCAGGTCATGGTTTGTATTTGTACAGTGCGGCAGAAACTTTAGGCGCTGACCGTGATGACATGATGGAAAAGTTGATTGATGGGAAAATGAAATACTCATCAATTTTTAATTATCCAACTTTGACTTGGGCAGATGTCGCTGCGATTGGTTGGCTTGTCGATGGGGCAGCCATTGTGAACCAAGTTGCGCTTTGCCGTACCTCTTACGGACCATATGCACGTGCAATGGTACGTATTTGTAAAGAAGAAAGTTTCCACCAGCGCCAAGGTTTTGAAGCCATGATGGCTTTGGCAAACGGTACACCAGAACAAAAACAGATGGCACAAGATGCGGTCAATCGCTATTGGTGGCCAGCGCTCATGATGTTTGGTCCAAGTGATGAGCATTCTCCAAACAGCGCGCAAAGCATGGCATGGAAAATCAAACGCTTTAGTAACGATGAATTACGTCAAAAGTTTGTTGATAACACTGTACCGCAGATTTTGCAGCTTGGTTTAGAAGTACCAGACCCAGATTTAAAACTGAATGAAGAAACAGGCCACTATGAGTTTGGCGAGATCGACTGGCACGAATTTAATGAAGTGATTGCCGGACGTGGACCATGTAATCACGAGCGTATCGAAGCACGCCGTAAAGCATGGGAAAACGGCAAATGGGTTCGTGATGCAGCAGTGGTCTATGCCAAGAAACAGCAGCTTGAAGCGAACAAAGTGGCTTAACAAGATTTATGGAAAAATTTGAGGAAATCAAAATGGAAGATAAAAACAACTGGTCGCTCTACGAAGTATTTGTACGTAGTAAACAAGGCTTAAGCCACCGTCATGTAGGCAGCTTAAGAGCACCGGATGATGAAATTGCATTACAACATGCTCGTGATGTTTACACGCGTCGTAATGAAGGAATTAGCATTTGGGTGGTTCGTTCAGAACTGATTAAGTCATCACAGCCAGATGAAAAAGCTGAATTTTTCGATCCTTCTCTAGACAAGGTTTATCGTCATCCGACTTTTTACCATATCCCAGATGGCATTGAGCACATGTAAGGGAGATGACACATGAATCATTCAGTTTTATCTAAATTCTTATTACATATTGGCGACAGTCAACTGGTTTTATCTCAGCGTTTGGCTGAATGGTGCGGACATGCACCTGAGCTTGAAATTGATATTGCTTTAGCAAATATCGGTTTGGACTTGTTGGGTCAGGCAAGAAACTTTCTAACGTTGGCTGGTCAATACGATGAAGCTAAGCGTGATGAAGACCAGCTTGCGTATTTCCGTACTGAGCGTGAGTTTTTAAATCTATTATTGTGTGAACAACCCAATGGCGATTTTGCACAAACGATTGTACGCCAGTGGTTGATGGATCATTACCATCTTCATTTATTTACGGCTTTAACGCAAAGCTCACTTCCTGAATTAAGCGCACTTGCCGTTAAATCTTTAAAAGAAGTGAAGTATCACATCCGTTTTTCGACAAGCTGGATGGAACGTTTAAGTTTAAGCACAGATGAAGCGCATCAACGTGTACAAGACGGTTTAAATAATTTATGGCGCTTTACCGCTGAGTTATTTGAACTCAATGCAGATGAACAAGCATTGGTCGCACAAGGCGTGATTCCAGATTTTTCAAATGAAAAAGAACAATGGAACCAAACCATTGCAGATGAGCTTAAGCGTTTTGAATTAAATGTTGCTGTGAACGGTGCTTATCGCCGTGGTGCGAAACAAGGATTGCATACCGAGCATTTGGGTTATTTGTTGGCTGAAATGCAAAGTATTCAAAGAACTTATCCGGGCATGACCTGGTAAGACAAGGAGGTGAGCCATGCAAATGATTCGTCATTGCATCGACCAATGTTGGGATGTTCTACAAACGGTCAGTGACCCTGAAATTCCGGTTTTATCTGTTGTGGATTTAGGCATGATTCGCGGTGTAGAGATTAACGATCAACAAGAAATCATTGTTCGTTTAACTCCAACTTATAGCGGTTGCCCAGCAACAGATATGTTGAAAGTACAAATTGTTGAGGCATTTACCGCAGAAGCTTTGACACCGGTCAAAGTGATGGTCGATTTATCAGAAGCATGGACCACAGACTGGATGTCTGAAGCGGGTAAAAAGAAGTTGCAAGTTTATGGCATTGCACCACCAGAAGGGTTAGCGCATCAGTGTGGCACCCATGTTCACTTAAAAGATGGTGTTGAGTGTCCACGTTGCAAAAGCCGACATACCCGACTGTTAACAGAGTTTAGTTCTACCGCCTGTAAAGCACTTTATAAATGTCAGGACTGTCTTGAGCCTTTTGATTACTTCAAATGTATTTAAGTCTTTAGATAAGGAAATCAGCCATGAGCCAATTTGTACCATTAAAAGTAAAAAGTATTACGCCTCAAACCGATCAGGCCATTTGTATTGCATTTGATGTTGTACCTGAACAACAAGAACAATTTCAATTTCAACCGGGGCAACATTTAACCATTCGCCATTTAACTGAAGCTGGTGAAATCCGCCGTTGTTACTCAATTTGTAGCTATGCGGGTAAAGAAGACATCAGCATTGCGGTTAAAAAAATTGATCAAGGGCAATTTTCAAATTGGGCCAATGACCATTTAAAAGTGGGCGATGTGCTTGAAGTGATGCCACCACAAGGCGTGTTTTTTCAAAAAGCAGCTAAGGTTGGCGGACAAAACTTTTTAGGTGTTGCTGCGGGCAGTGGTATTACCCCAATTTTATCAATTGTTAAGCAAGTTTTGTTTGAACAACCTGAAGCAAAATTTACGTTGCTCTATGGCAACCGCTCATGGAAACAAACCATGTTTGCCGAGCAAATTATGGATTTGAAAGATCAGTTTAAAGAACGCTTTCAACTCATCAATATTTTTTCTCGTGAGTTCAATGACAGCGAACTGATGAATGGTCGGATTGATGAAGAAAAGCTAAAACAACTTTTTGATTTTGAGGTGCTTGAAACGAGTTTTGACCATGTTTTTGCCTGCGGTCCAGACGAAATGATGAATGCCGTAGAAAGCACTTTACCGAACTTTGGTATTGCCAAAGAGCGAATCCACACTGAACGTTTCCATACAGGGCAAGCGCGTAAACGTAGCGCTGAAGCTGATGCAAATCGTAAAGAAGAAAAAGTAAACATTATTTTAGATGGTCGTGAGCTGATTGTTTCTGTGGCTCAGGATGATGAAAGTATTCTTGATGCGGCTTTACGTGCAGGTGCTGACTTACCGTATGCCTGTAAAGGTGGGGTGTGTGCGACTTGTCGTTGTAAAGTTGTTTCTGGTGAAGTTGATATGTTCCTTAACTATAGTCTTGAAAAAGATGAAGTTGAAAAGGGCTATGTGCTGAGCTGTCAAACCTTACCAAAAGGCCCAAATGTTCGTTTGAGTTTTGATGAGTAGAGGCTGTCATGCAAGAGTTGATCAAAGCCAGCACAGCAACTGACGGTGTTTTGTTATTAACACTAAACCGCCCGGAAAAAAGAAATGCTTTAAACAATGCAACATTGCAGTGTTTATGCGAGTTGCTCGAAGAAGCTGAACACAATGCTCAAGTCAAAGCAGTGGTTTTAACAGGTAACTCACAATGTTTTGCTGCTGGAGCAGATCTTAGCGAGCTGGCTGCAATGGACGCCGTGACTTTGCAACTCGATATTCGTCCGAAGCTTTGGCAAAAAATTGATGCATTTAGTAAGCCACTCATTAGTGCAGTCAATGGCTATGCCTTAGGCGCTGGGTTTGAGCTGGTTTTACACTCAGATATGGTCGTTTGCGGTGAAAATGCCCGTTTTGCTTTACCTGAAATTACTTTGGGTATGTTGCCGGGTGCAGGTGGAACACAGCGTTTAGCACGCTTGGTTGGACAACAACTCACCATGCGCTGGGCCATGACAGGTGAGATGATTTCAGCAAAACAGGCCGAGCAACATGGCATTTGCAGTCAAGTGGTACCGACTGAATTAACTGTTGAATATGCGGTTCAACTTGCAGCCAAAATTGCGAAACAAGCGCCTTTAGCGATTCGCGTGATTAAACAATCAATTAAAAGTATTCATGAAACGACTTTAAGTCAGGGACTCAAGTTTGAACGTCAAAACTTTGTCTGGCTGGCGGCTACAAAAGATCGAAACGAAGGGATTAATGCTTTCTTTGAGAAAAGAAAGCCAGTGTTTAGAGGTGAGTGATGGACTATCAAAATATTATTGCTGAAGAAAAAAATGGTGTTGGCTACCTGACATTTAACCGCCCAAAAGCACTGAACAGCTTTAACGTTGATATGCACCGTGAAGTGGCTGAGGTGTTAAACCAGTGGACTAAAAATCCGGATGTTCGCTGTGTTGTGATTAGTGGCGAAGGCCGTGGCTTCTGTGCAGGGCAAGACTTAGGCGACCGTGTAGTAGACCCAAATGCTGAAGCTCCAGATTTAGGATATTCCATTGAAACTTACTATAACCCGCTCATTAAAACGATTGTAAATATGCCAAAGCCTGTGATTTGCGCCGTAAATGGTGTAGCAGCAGGTGCAGGGGCAAATATTGCACTGGCATGTGATTTGGTGATTGCAGCAAAATCGGCAAACTTCGTACAAGCCTTTTGCCGCTTAGGTTTGGTTCCAGACTCTGCGGGTACATGGTTTTTACCACGTGCCGTAGGCCATGCGCGTGCTATGGGCTTAACTTTGTTAGGTGACAAGCTACCAGCAGAAACCGCAAAAGAATGGGGCATGATTTGGGATGTGGTTGAGGACGCTGAGCTTAAAACAAAAGTCACTGAACTCGCTGAACGTTTAGCGAAACAACCTACTTTTGGTCTATCTCTCATTAAAAAAGCCATTCATCAATCAAGCAACAACACCTTTGATGAGCAAGTGCTGTTAGAGCGTGATTTACAACGCATTGCGGGTCGTTCTGAAGATTATCGTGAAGGTGTACAAGCCTTTATGAATAAACGCGAACCAAATTTTAAAGGGCGCTAAGCATGACAGATTTAGATTTATCTCGTGCCCGAATTGCCGTCATTGGTTCTGGCACCATGGGTATTGGAATTGCCCAGTTAGCCATCGTAAACGGACACTCGACCGTTTTATATGATCTGGACGCTCAAAAAGCACAACAAGCCGCTCACGGCTTGGGGCAGACGTTTAAAAAGCTGGTCGACAAGAGCAAGCTTACTCAACAGCAAGCTGATGAAGCCTTAGCGCGTTTAACTGTGGTGAATCAAATTGAAGCACTACGTGATGCCGACTTGGTCATTGAAGCCGTCGTCGAGAAGAAAGAAGTTAAACAGTCTTTATTTAAACAGCTCGCTGAAATTTGTAGTGCGCAAACCATTTTTGCAAGCAATACCTCTTCAATTTCAGTCACTGCAATTTCGGCGGGCATTGCTCACCCTGAACGCGTGGTCGGTTTACACTTTTTTAACCCTGCACCAGTCATGAAACTGGTTGAAATTGTACAAGGCTTAAAAACCCCAAACAGCTTATGTTTGGCTTTAAAAAACTTGATGCTCGGCTGGAAAAAAATTCCAGTACTCACCAAGTCGACTCCGGGTTTTATTGTTAACCGAATTGCACGTCCGTTTTATGCGGAAGGCTTTAGAGCACTGCAAGAACAAGTCACCAGCTACGACCAGCTCGACTATGCCTTAAAGCAATGTGGTGGTTTTGCGATGGGGCCGTGTGAACTTACCGACCTTATTGGGCAAGATGTTAACTTTTCGGTGACCCAAAGCGTTTATCAAGAGTTCTTTTACGAGCCACGCTACCGCCCAAGCCTCATTCAAAAAGAATTAGTTGATGCGGGTGCTTGGGGCCGTAAGTCAAAACAGGGCTTTTATCGCTATAACGAAAAAAATCAGTACGAGACATTTCAGCTTCAAGCTGTGGTTGCCAAACCAGTTGATGCCCATATTCAACTAAAAGGGACTTGGTCTCAGCTACCTGCTTTTTTAACGCGTTTAGGTTTAAAAAGCGGATCTGCCAGCGACGACAATATCCTTCAAATTGATGATATCGACTTACGTTTAAGCCAAGGTGAGTCAGCCAATATTCATTATCTAAGCCGTAAAGTGGTTTTAATGGATTGGCACCATGATTTTGAGCAGGCAGAGGCTTTAGTACTCAGTCATAACGAACTATGTGAAGCAAGTGATCTGGCTAAAGTTGAAGCTTATTTTGCGCAGTTTGGTATCAGCGTGATGTGGATTAAAGACCATCCGGCACTGTTAACCTTACGCACCATCGCTTTGCTTATTAATGAAGCCTGTGAAGCAAGTTTACATGGTGTTGCGAGTCTGGAAGATATTGATAATGCCATGAAATATGGAGTGAATTATCCTAAAGGCCCTTACCAGTGGTTGACACAATTGGGCGGTGCTTATGTGCTCCAAACCTTAAATAACTTATATGCACTGTATGGCGAGGAAAAATATCGCGCGAGTATCTACCTCAAGCAATATGTGGCGAAAGCCCAAAACATTGCTACTCAATATTCACGTGATATGACCGAATTTGCATAATCAGGAGTCAACATGGAAGACGTTTTAATTTGCGATTTTATTCGTACCCCAATTGGACGATATGCAGGTGCTCTAAGTGCTGTGCGTGCAGATGATTTAGCTGCATTGCCCATCAAATATTTAAAAGATAAACACCCGAACTTGCCGTGGAATACGGTAGACGAAGTATTTTTAGGATGTGCCAACCAAGCAGGTGAAGACAACCGTAACGTTGCACGTATGGCAACACTCTTGGCAGGCTTACCTGACACAGTACCCGCTATGACGGTCAATCGTTTGTGTGCCTCTGGTTTAGATGCAGTAGGACTTGCAGCACGCTCAATTAAAGCAGGTGAAGCGCAGTTTGTGTTGGCAGGTGGTGTTGAGTCAATGAGCCGTGCGCCATTTGTACAGGCTAAACCAACCGAAGCTTTTAGCCGTACCCCTGAAATTTACGACACAACTATTGGTTGGCGCTTTGTAAATAAACAACTCAAAGCGCAATACGGCACCGACAGCATGCCGGAAACTGCCGAAAATGTAGCTGAAAAATATCAGATTAGTCGTGAAGACCAAGATGCATTTGCATTGCGTAGCCAACAAAAAACCGCTGCGGCACAACAAAACGGTTTCTTTACCGACGAGATTTTGCCTGTCGAGATTGTTGACCGTAAGAAAAACGTGAACGTTGTTAATCGAGACGAACATCCGCGTGAAACGACACTTGAAGCACTCGCAAAACTCAAAGCGCCATTTAAAAAAGAAGGCGGTTCGGTGACTGCCGGAAATGCCTCTGGTGTAAATGACGGCGCTGCATGTGTGTTAATTACCAACCGTGAATTTGCAGATACACATGGTTTAAAACCTTTAGCACGCGTGATTGGCATTGCAAGTGCAGGGGTTGAACCCAAATATATGGGTATAGGTCCTGTTCCGGCTGTGCAGAAAATTTTAAAGCAAACAGGTTTAACGCTAGATCAGATGGATGTGATTGAACTAAATGAAGCATTCGCAGCCCAATCTTTAGCTTGTGTGCGTGAACTCGGTTTAAAAGATGACGATGAACGCGTGAACCCAAATGGTGGTGCGATTGCGCTCGGACATCCGCTCGGTATGAGCGGTACACGTTTAGTGATTACCGCAACACGTGAGCTAAAAAAACGAGGTGGACGCTATGCACTTTGCACGATGTGTGTGGGTGTGGGACAAGGCGTTGCACTGATTTTGGAAAATTTAAATTAATTCTGACGGTTTTTAAAATTACATAATGAGGAGAGAGGCGATGGACAGCCTTACAACGGATAATGTTGAACAATTAACACTTGCAGAGCTTAGAGAGCTGCAAACGAAACGGTTAAAACAAACCCTGACTTTTGTATATGAAAATAGTCCGGTCTATAAGAAAAAGTTCGATGACGCAGGCGTGCATCCTGATGACTTCGTCACTTTAGACGATCTGGCGAAGTTTCCATTTACCACCAAACAGGATTTAAGAGACAACTATCCGTTTGGGATGTTTGCCGTACCACAAGAGCAAATTGTGCGTTTACATGCATCATCAGGCACAACGGGTAAACCGACCGTAGTGGGTTATACCCAAAAAGATATTAATACTTGGTCGGACATTGTTGCGCGTTGCTTACGCATGGCAGGTTTAACCGCGAAAGATATGATTCAGGTGGCTTATGGCTATGGTCTGTTTACAGGTGGTCTAGGCGCACATTATGGCGCCGAGCGCTTAGGTGCAACGGTTATTCCAATGTCTGGTGGCCAAACTGAAAAGCAAGTTCAGCTCATTCAAGACTTTAAACCTACCGCAATTATGGTTACGCCTTCATATTGCGTGAGTATTATTGAAAAGCTGGAACAGCAATTTGGTACGGCACGTAATACGTCTTTAAAAGTCGGCATTTTTGGAGCCGAGCCGTGGACCAACGAACTGCGCCGTGAAATTGAAGAACGCCTCAATATTAAAGCACTCGATATTTATGGTTTGTCTGAGGTGATGGGGCCGGGCGTTGCCATGCAGTGCTTAGGTGAGGGCGAAGGACTAACCATTTGGGAAGATCATTTCTACCCAGAAATTATTAACCCTGAAACGGGTGAAGTCTGTAAAGATGGCGAACTTGGCGAGCTAGTCTTTACGACCATTACTAAAGAAGGCTTACCGATTATCCGTTACCGTACCCGTGATTTGACCCGTTTGCTTGCTGGAGAAAATCTGGCAATGCGTAAAATGGATAAAATTGTGGGCCGCAGTGACGACATGCTGATTATTCGCGGCGTGAATGTTTTCCCGACCCAGATCGAAGAGCAAATTTTGCAAGTTCCACATTTAGTTCCAAATTATGAAATTTTGGTGACTAAAAAAGGACATATGGATACTTTGCATATTCGTACAGAGATGTGTCATAACTGTACTATACAGGCCAATCAACTTGCTCAGGAGTTGATGAAACGCATTAAAACCATGATTGGGATTAGCGTTACTGTAGAAGTTGTGACAGAAGCGACCTTACCTCGTTCGGAAGGAAAGGCAAAGCGGGTAATCGATATGCGTCAGATTGCTTAACATCAAGATCATTCAGGGTATAGAATCTATACCCTGAAACTAAACGCCAAGACATGAGTATGAGTGCAAAAATACAGCAAATAATTGATTCTGTTGTAAAGAATGAAACCTTAAGTGGAACTTCGCTTATTTCGACAATTTTTGGAGATTCAGTACTTCATCGGGGCGGAAACATTAGTCTTGCCAGTCTGATTCAGTTATTAGAGCTATTTGGTTTTAATGACCGTGCTGTAAGAACCTCTGTTTTTCGTTTAGTTAAAAATGATTGGTTATGTTCAGATAAAATTGGCAGAACCAGTTTTTATCGAATTACCGATTCAAGCCGTTCGACCTATTTGCAGGCCGAGCAACGCATTTATAACGACCAGATGAAAGAGTGGGACCATTATTGGGATCTTATTCTGATGTCTAGCCTCGACACTGAAAATAAAGCGTTATTAAAGAAAGAACTCGAATGGTTAGGATTTGCCAATATTTCGACAAACTTAATGGCTTATCCAGGTTGTAACCGTATTGAACTGCAACGCTTGTTGGTTGACTTAAATATGAGTGAACAAGTGGTGGTGTTTAAAGCCGAAACATTGCAGCTCTTTAATAATTCGGTCGATACCATTGGGCGTATGCTCAGAACCAACTGGCCAATCGATGAATTACGCCAAAGATATTTACAGTTTCTCGATATTTTTAGAGAAATTGGCGTGTTGCTCATGCAGGAAAACGAACAACTCGAACCCGTTCAGGCCTTTCAAATTCGAACTTTGCTGATTCATTATTATCGACGGATTTTGTTGAAAGACCCAGCACTACCGCTTGAGTTGTTGCCAACTGATTGGCCCGCGATTAGTGCACGAACTTTATCAATGAACATTTATAAAAAAGTATTTGAACCTGCGGATGAATACTTCTTGTCTGTTGCCGCAACAGCAGAAGGACCAATGCCAAATGCCACAGCACACTATTGGCGCCGTTTCGGAGGTTTGGTGGCGACAAATGAGAGGTTAAATCATGCCTTGTTATAGTATTGACGGTGTTATTCCGGTGATTAGCCCAGAGGCTTTTGTACATCCAACCGCTGTTTTAATTGGTGATGTGATTATTGAAGCGGGCGTATATGTGGGGCCATTTGCCTCATTGCGTGCCGATTTTGGTCGTATTCATATTAAGCAAAATGCCAATATACAAGATAGCTGCACCGTACATGGTTTTCCGCAAAGCGTGACTTTAGTTGAGGAAATGGGGCACATAGGGCATGGCACAACTTTGCATGGCTGCCGCATTGGAAAAAATGTTTTGGTCGGCATGAACAGCGTAATTTTGGACTATGCCGAAATTGGTGAAAACACCATTATTGGCGCAAATAGTCTGGTCAAAACCAAAGATATTATTCCGGCAAATGTATTGGCAATGGGTAGTCCTGCCAAGGTTGTACGTGATTTATCAGAACAAGAAAAAAAGTGGAAAACCAGAGGCACGCAAGAATACATTGAGCTTGCACAGCGCTGCTTAAATTCAATGCAAGAGGTTCAGCCTTTAAGCTCAGAGTCAGATGACCGCCTGACCTATAAAGACTTTAGTTCTTCAAACTATCAGATTAAACAAGATAGTGTTTAACCTTTTAATTAGTCGATTTCAATACACATAAGTTCATAACACTTAAGGAATACTCGCACGAGTAGGGAGACGTTTGTGCAAAAAATGGAAAATACTGCAGTTGATCAATTCGCAGAGCTATTGGGTGTTCAAGTGCTGCATCGCAGTTTTGATGAAGCACGTTGTCAGCTTAATGTGAAAGACGAACACATGAATGCCTTGGGCGGCGTGCATGGTGGGGTCATATTTTCTTTAGCCGATATTGCTTTTGCGATGGCTTGTAATGCAGGGGATGCACCATATACGGGTCTACAGGCTGATATTCGCTATATGAGCGGTGCGAAAGATAGGGTGTTATTTGCAACGGCAACTAAGGTCGGAAGTAGTAAAAAATTCGCGCATTATGAAGTTATAATAACAGATGGTTTGAATAATAGAGTCGCTTTATTTACATCTACGTGTTACAGACTTGCGCCGTGATATGGGGTTAGTTTTGAACAGAATGATTGAGCTTGTTTATGCTCATTTTCACTTAAAGCAATTGAAGCATGCGAAAGGGTTTTGCCATTAATATTGGCTTCACTTTCAGCATGCCTAATCAGAAAAATACTCATATTAATTCCGGAAAATTATTTGAAGGGAGGTATAATCTAGAGATTAATAATCTGATAATCTTTTTTCTACTGTTGTAGTTGGCATTACCGCAGCAATTAATCTTAATAAAAAACTTATTTTTCAGATCTATAGATTTCAATAATAAGAACTAAAAAATAGTGAATATATTGGAGAAGTTTTGGAAAAATTTTTGTTGTGTGGTTTTTAAATAAAACTTAATAATTATTTAATTTGTTTAGTTTTTTTAAATTTTTTATTAAAATTAAATATTTGTCAAATAACTTAATTTTTTTAATCTTGCAATATCTGATATGATTAACCAATAAATGTAAAATATTTTTAACTTGATAAAAGGTGAGAAGTGAGTAGTTTATATAACTCTTTAAAAGATAAGCTTGATGAATATTCATTTGATGGATTGGAGGATATTCTTTTTAAAGAAAATGAAGATGATTTAAAAAAATTACTTATAGATATTAATGGTAATATTAATTTAATAAATCAATTCCCTAATAATAAAATTGTAAAATTTAGAAATTTTTTAAAAGAGTTTTATTTGAAAAAAGGAATTGAAACAAAAATTTTTGAGAATATTGAAATAATTGAAAAACTTTATAGAAGTATTTTGGATGAAAAAAAGGATTTTGAAGGTGAAAAAATAAGAATAATACAAAATTTATTTAATTTTACTAGAGAAAAACTGATTGAAGTAGATAAGTTGTTAAAAGGAAAAATAGATAAGGAATTAATTTTAAATGAAATAGGATTAGAAGTTAATAATTTTGATAGAGGTATAGAAAGTTTATGTAAAATAATAAATTATAATTTGCAAAGTATTGCTTATTTGTATCCTGAACTAGTTAGTAAAAAAAAAGAAATAGTATTACCATTTGAAGTTTTACAAAAAAATAATTGTGAAATAGAGTTTTTAAAAAAGTCGCTGTTAAATACAGGGATGTGGGATATTGTACAAGATTTAGATTATGATTTTAGATTTTTTAATAATTCTTTAAATAAAAGTATTTTAAATGGAGGGAATGAAATTTTATTGCAAGTAAATAATTTACATTTATATGCAAAGATTGCTATGCAAAGAATTAATATGATACATGCTGATGTTTTAGTGCAACAATATAAAAATTCTAGATTGTTTATTGCACAGCTGAATAACACACAGAAAGATTTATTTTTTTTAAGAAATCTTTTTTATAGATTGTATTTTATTGATATTAATGAAGATACAACAGAATATAAAGGTTTGACAATTAAAGAGTGGTTTTTAAGTTTTTTATCATTAAGAGAGCTTTCTGAAGCTAAAGGTTTTAATTCAGTTAGTTTTAATGAAATAATTGATAATTTCAAAATGAATAATATTTCTAGTAGTAAACATTTAATGATTATTAATAATCTAACTTATAAGAAAGAAAAGAGGGCCGATTTATATGATACTCCTATAATTAAAGTTAGTGATGGTTCTTTTTTAATTTTCCCTCTAAGTATTAAAAATTCCGACTTAGAAAAAGTCTTATCTTCTATCTTTTCTAAATTTAATTTACATATAATAGATAAGGGTAAGTTATTTGAGAAAGAAGTTTTAAATACATTGAGAGAAAAAGAAAAAGAATTATCATTTAGTGTTAGTGAGTTAGAGTTTTCAGTTAACAATATAGAAAAACCCCAGCATCAATATGACTGTATTTTAGAATGGGATAACTATATTTTTATAATTGAGTGTAAAAATAGAAGTATACCTACTACAGAATATATTTCTTTGAATAAATTTAAACGAAACTTGGAGGAGTATTTGTCTCAAGTTGAAAGATTAGAGACGGGGTTAATTAATTATACTGATAAACATAAAATTAAAATAAAAAATAAAAAAATTATTAAATTAATTTTACATTCTTTACCTTTTAGTTTGGATTATTTAATTAATAATACTTACTTTATTGATTACTCAAGTTTTTTAAGATTTTTCTCATCTAAAGAAATTGGTTTGGAAAGAATCTCTAGTCAAAATATAAGTGAAATTAAAGAAGTACTTCATACACTTTGGGTTGGAGAGCACCCTACTGTACACGATTTTATTAACTATTTAAATAAACCACCGCAAGTTCAATATTTGAAAGGAAAAGTAAAAAAATCACAAACATTACATGATTTGGGGGATTTTAAAATTAAAGTTGAAAGACATTTATGGGAAAATTGATAAGCTTATCTAAAATTCTATATATTATTTCTAAAAAACAGCCTTCAAGGCTGTTTTTTATTCCCCTCTACAACCCCCACTTAACAATAACCTCCTCATTATTTAGCCTTACTTTTCTAATGATCTAATTTAAAACAAATGACATTTTGCGTGCTTGACTGCAAAAGGGTTGGGCACTATTCTTTGCCTGCTGGCCTACATTGCCAGTCGGTCGTCGCGGACCGCTGTAAGATCACATCAGATTTATTCCTTTCTGAGGGATAGTCTTATGTGTAAACTCCTCGTCTCCTCCCGTAGCGGTAGGACGGGAGAGGGACACCTTCGGGTGTGCTGGTTTATCTTACCCAGTCCGCGAACCCTTTCTCGTTCTGCCACCATAAATTTAATGTCGGCAGAACTCCCAATAAAAAGGAGTTGGCTTTGCACATCCATTATTTCTTGGCACCGAGTGCCAAAAGCTATAACGACACAGCTTAAAAATTAAAGCAGCTTGAATGACCTAAGGTTTTCAGGCTTAAAGTCTTTTTTATTTAAAACTTAGCAACAACAAAACTTGAGATGTGCCAAGCACAGTCTTTACGGCTTTGCTATGCCTTTTTTCTCCCAAAAAAGCATCTCGCTTAGAAACAACAAGAATTTATAACGGTAAAACTATGCCAAAATTAGTGCTTTCTTCCCGTGCCATACAAGTCATCAATAAGTCGATTGATTTATTTCACCATCGTGGGTTTCATACGGTTGGGGTGGATCGAATCGTGAAAGAATGTGAAATTACCAAAGCGACTTTTTATAACTTCTTTCATTCAAAAGAGCGGTTTATTGAAATCTGTCTGATCGTACAAAAAGAACGTTTAAAAGAAAAAGTGATTTCAATTGCTGAGTACGACCAAGGCACAAACGCGACCGATAAACTCAAAAAGCTTTATTTCTTACACACTGATCTAGAAGGGCTGTACTTTTTATTATTTAAAGCCATTTTTGAAACGAAACTGATCTATCCAAACACCTATCAAATCGCGGTGAGATATCGAACATGGCTCATCAATGAAATCTATAGCCAACTTATCAATCTAAAAACCGATGTAACTTTTCAAGACGCCAAACTGTTTTTATATATGATTGAAGGCGCAATTATTCAGCTTTTAGACTCAAATCAAGTGGATGAGAGGGAAAAGGTGTTGGATTGTTTTTTATGCAGTTTAGGTAGGTGATGTAAAATGCTGGGCTGATAACAAAAAATATTAGACCGGTCGTCTATTGATCTATATAGTGAGGTCTTACTTTGTTGACCTTCTAGTTTAAAAGAGAAAATTAATGTCTATTATTCTTCATCATTTAAATGCTTCACGCTCATTTCGCATTCTGTGGTTACTTGAAGAAATTAATCAACCTTATGAATTAAAAAGTTATTTTCGAGATAAAACTACAAATCTTGCACCTCAAGAATTAAAAAACATTCATCCTTTAGGCAAATCACCTGTGATTGAGCTCAATGGAAAAGTGATTGCAGAATCAGGTGCAATTGTAGAAATTTTGATTGAAAAATTTGCTCCTCAACTTATGCCTGCGAAAGATTCGGACAGTTATCTTGATTATTTACAATGGATTCATTTTTCAGAAAGTTCGGCTATGGTTCCATATTTGTTAAATATTTTTAATTCGATTGAGTTAAAAAATGGCACTCAATTAAAGTTCTTGGACCAATATGCGCATGCTGAGTTGGATAAAGTATTTTCGTATTTAGATCAACAATTAGTAGGCAAAAAATTCTTAGTAGGCAATAGCTTAACGGGTGCAGATTTTATGATTGGTTTCGTAGTCTATGGCCTAATTAATTCTTTAAATATTCGATCAAAATACCTCAATATTGAACAATATGTAAAAAGTCTAGAAAGCTTAGAAAGCTGGCAAAAAGCTATGTCTATAGAACAAAATCTTCATCACTAAACCAATGCCTAAAACGGAATGCCCTTAAGCACTTAAAATAGAATTGATTTCCCAAGTTGAGAAATCAATTCAGCAATTTAGATTCCTTCAACAAAACTCACCATCACATCGCAGCAGCCTTGGCGTTTACTTTTGGCAAGTTGATATTCAGGTGAAAAATAACATTCACGTGCGGTTTCCATATCTGGAAACTCAATCACCACGTGACGTTCAAACTCTTGTCCCTCTAAAACTTCTGAGGCACCGCCACGCGCAAGAAACTTGGCGCCGTACTTTTGAAAAGCTTGCGGAGCCGTGGCCATATATTGTTTATATTGTTCCATATCATGAATAGTAATATGAGCAATCCAGTAAGCAGACATATCGTATTTCCCTATAACTTATTAAATAAAGGCCTATTTACCTTTTTCTAAAATTTGTGATTTCACGCATCTAAAATATTTTTTGCGACAGCAGCAGCTTCGGCAATATGTTCAGCAACCGCTTGTTTTGCCTTTTCAGGGTCTTTGTGAAGATAGATGGCTTCACACATATTTTTAATACGTTGATAACCTGAAATTTCACGCTTTGTCGATTTCATGGTCATGGCACGTAGACGGCTAATTCGGCCATTTAAGCGTTGAACAACTTCCCACGCAATATGGTGTTTTGCGGTGGTGAAAATAGTTTGATAAAGCTGGGTTGAGGTCTCAATAATCAAATTGATGTCATCGGCAGCAAAAGCAGCTTTAAGATCTTCTAATAGAAGCTTTAATTTTTCAGCAGTTTTTTCATCTAGGTTTTTAGTGCAGTCAACCACAGCACTTTGCTCTAGCAAAAGACGAATTTCATATATCTGCGAAGCGATGTCCCAGTTAAGGAGTGAAACGATAGGGCCTTTATTTGGCAAAATCTCGACTAAACCTTCTGCTTCTAAATAACGAATCACTTCGCGAACTACAGAACGGCTCACGCCAAGTTCTTCGCATAACGTTCTTTCAACCAGTCTTTTTCCTGAAGGAAAATAGCCCGTAATAATGGCATTGCGCACTTTATCTAAACACAGCTCTCGTAATGTTACGGGCGGGTTTTCAATTTTAAGATTCATAAATAATTAAATTTTCCTGTTTTTTAACATGTTGAGTTTCATCACATGTTTTTCAATAAAAATTAGCATAGCAAACTCTTGCTTTTTTTTCAGTATGTATTATGGTATACCATAATACGAATGACAAGATAATTTACTTGCAAGGAAGAGCAATGGAACTCATACGTAAAACAGTGCTTCATGTAGAAACCACTTATGTAGATGGCGGCAAAGAAGCAGCAAAGCCTTTAAAAATGGTGGCAGCCGCAGCGGTTATTAAAAATCCGTGGGCAGGCCAAGGTTATGTAGAAGACCTATCACCGGAAATTCGCCGTATTGCGCCCATCTTAAGCGAACATTTAACCAAGCTTATTCTTGATGAAGTGGGTTCTGGTGAAGCTGTTGAAGCTTTTGGTAAAAGTGCAGTAGTGGGCTTAAATGGTGAACTTGAACATGCATCAGCTTTAATCCACACCTTACATTTTGGTAATACTTACCGTAGCGCTGTCGGTGCGAAATCTTATTTGGCATTTAACAATACCCGTGGCCCAGCAAATGCGCCGATTTTAATTCCAATGATGGATAAAAATGACGAAGGCCGCCGTTCTCATTACTTAACATTGCAATTTGCAATTCCAGATGCACCTGCTGCCGATGAGCTAGTTGTTGTGATTGGTGCAGCAACAGGTGGTCGACCACATCATCGTATTGGTGATCGTTATAAAGATTTGGAAGAGTTAGGTCATGATGTCAAAAACCCTGCAGCTGTCAAATAACCGTATTGCTCACTATTTTGAGCAAGGCGAAGGAGAGCCTCTGGTTCTAATCCATGGAGTGGGAATGCAAGCTGCGGCATGGTATCCACAAATTGAATATTTTTCTAAACATTATCATGTAATTTCAGTAGACATGCCGGGACATGGTCAAAGTACCAAATTACCGGCAGAAGCAAAGCTACAAGATTTTGTTGAATGGACCATCGAATTTATTACAGCCTTAAATTTAGGACCTGTAAATTTAGCGGGACATTCAATGGGATCGCTGATTACTACAGGAGTTAGCGTTACCCGTCCTGATTTAGTTAAACGGATGGCGGTGCTCAATGGTGTATATAAACGTACAACACAAGCACGTCATGCAGTCATCCAAAGAGCTGAAGAGTTAAAAACAGGCCGTATTGATGTTGAGACTCCGCTACAGCGCTGGTTTGGCGAAAGTGAAGTCGAGCGTATAGCAGCAGCCAAAGTGAAATCATGGCTCGAAAATGTCGACTTGTCTGGTTACACCACTGCATATTCTGCTTTTGCGCAAGGCGATGAAACCTATGCAGATGACTGGTCAAAGATCACTTGTCCTGCTTTGGTGTTGACCGGAACGGATGATCCGAACTCAACTGCAGAAATGGCTGTGCAAATGGCGAATCAGGCAAAGCATGGCACTGCAATTGTCATTGAAAATGAACGTCACATGGTGAACTTAACTGCACCTGACAAAGTGAATAATGCAATGCAAGCGTGGTTGGAAACCAGCGTTTAATTTGCCACACATTGCTGAAGGAATATAACAATGAGTGAAATGGATACGATTAATAAAATGCGTGAACTACGTGATGCTTTCGGGTCATTTATGACGGGCGTTACCGTGGTCACAACCTGTAAAGAAGATGGAACGCCACTTGGCTTTACAGCGAACTCTTTTGCTTCGGTGTCTTTGGACCCAGCTTTACTTCTAGTGAGTATTGCCAAGACATCAAGCAATTATCATAACTTTGCAAATACCACTCATTTTGCAATTAATATTTTGGCAGAAGAGCAAAAGGATGTTTCAAATACTTTTGCTCGTCCAAGCGAAGACCGTTTTGCAAATCTTTCATGGTCAAAAAGTGCTTGCCAAAACCCACTGATCGATCAAGTCAGTGCATGGTTCGACTGTACGACCTACCAAGTTGTCGATGCAGGGGATCATGCAGTTTTAATTGGTAAAGTTGAAGACTTCGCTTCGACAGGTTTTGCAGGACTTGGTTATTATCGTGGTGGATATTTCACACCAGCCAAACTTTCTGCCGAGGTTATCTCTGGTCCTAAAGTGGTAATGAGTGCAATTATTGGACATGAAAATACCATTTTACTCGAAGAAACTGCCGACCATAAGTGGACTATTCCACATGTCATGGTCGATAAAGACGGTGCAGATAAAGCGCTTGAGAAAATCTTTGCACAATATCAGCCAGATGCTTCTGCCAACTTCATTTACTCTGTATATGAAAACGTTGAAAACCAGCAGCAATATATTTCATTTTTATGCAACACACCCGTAGCTCAAGCCACCAAAGGTCAGTTTGTCGATTTAAATGACCTTGAGAACTTAGAGTTTGTAGACAGCGCCTTAGAAAGTATGTTGATGCGCTATCGCAAAGAAAACCATTTGAAAACTTATGGTGTTTATTACGGAAATCAGACAACAGGTACAGTTCGTCAAATCGTTAAAGAGGAAGTTTAATCATGCGTTTTTCATTATTTGTGCATATGGAACGTGTTTCTGATCAGCAAACTCAGAAGCAGCTTTATGATGAAATGATTGAGCTTTGTCAGATTGCAGACCGTGGCGGTATGCATGCGGTTTGGACAGGCGAACACCATGCCATGAACTTTACTATTGCACCAAATCCATTTTTAAATTTGGTCGATTTAGCCAATAAAACCAAAAATGTTCGTTTAGGTACAGGCACGGTGGTAGCACCATTTTGGCATCCGATTAAACTTGCAGGCGAAGCTGCAATGACCGACATTATTACCAATGGCCGTTTAGATATTGGTATTGCTCGCGGTGCTTATTCGTTTGAATATGAACGTATGGTTCCGGGCATGGATGCATGGAGTGCAGGTCAGCGTTTACGTGAAATGATTCCCGCAATTAAAAACCTTTGGAAAGGCGATTATGAGCATAACGGGGAATTTTGGCAGTTTCCAAAAACCACCTCAGCACCTCAACCGCTTCAACAACCGCATCCACCAATTTGGGTTGCTGCTCGTGATCCAAATAGCCATGAATTTGCTGTGCAAAATGGCTGTAATGTACAGGTAACGCCTTTGCATTTAGGTGACGAAGAAGTTGAAAAACTCATGGGACATTTCAATGCAGCTTGTGAAAAGTTCAATGAAATTCAGCGCCCTGAAATTATGTTGCTTCGCCATACCTATGTGGCAGATAGTGAAGAAGATGCTCAACTGGCAGCAGATGAAATTAATACATTCTATAACTACTTCGGCGCTTGGTTTAAAAATGAGCGTGAAATTAATCAAGGTTTAATCGCACCTTTAAGCCCTGAAGAAATTGCTGCACATCCTTTTTATACACCAGAAGCGATGCGCAAAAATAATGTGATTGGACAGGCCCAAGAAGTCATTGACCGCTTAAAAGCTTATGAAGCGATGGGTTACAACGAATATTCTTTCTGGATTGATACGGGCATGAGCTTTGAACGAAAAAAAGCCTCATTAGAACGTATGATCAATGAAGTTATGCCGGCATTTGCATAGAGGCGAATATCATGACAGCAGATTTTCAGCTTTATATTAATGGTCAGTTTGAATCTGGTGCAGCAACGTTTGAAAGTATTAATCCTGCAACAGGTGAAGTCTGGGCACAGATGCCAGAAGCTCGAACCGATGAAGTCAATCGAGCAGTTCAAGCCGCATCTCAGGCATTAAAAGCATCGGCTTGGGCAGGTTTAACGGCCTCCCAGCGCGGTAAATTGCTCTATAAACTGGCTGATTTAATTGAAAAAGCTGCACCGCAACTGGCTCAAATTGAAACCAGTGATACGGGCAAAATTATTCGCGAAACATCGAGCCAGATTGCCTATGTCGCTGAGTATTATCGCTACTATGCAGGTATTGCCGACAAATTAGAGGGTAGTTTTCTACCGATTGATAAGGCAGACATGCAAGCATGGATTGTTCGTGAACCAGTAGGCGTGATTGCTGCAATTGTTCCTTGGAACAGTCAGTTATTTCTATCGGCAGTGAAGGTGGGGCCAGCTTTAGCGGCAGGTTGTACTGTCGTGTTAAAAGCCTCTGAAGACGGCCCTGGGCCATTATTAGCTTTTGCTAAATTGATCCATGAAGCGGGTTTTCCGGCTGGAGTGGTCAATGTGATTACCGGTTTCGGACCTGAATGTGGCGCCGTGCTGAGTAGTCATCCGGACGTTGCCCATGTTGCATTTACAGGTGGTCCAGAAACGGCAAGGCACATTGTGCGTAACTCGGCTGAAAATCTTGCAAAAGTTTCACTCGAATTAGGTGGCAAATCACCATTTATTGTATTTGCTGATGCAGATATTCAAAGTGCGGTAAATGCTCAGGTCGCTGCTATTTTTGCTGCTACTGGGCAAAGTTGTGTAGCAGGTTCACGCTTACTGGTTGAAGAAAGCATTAAAGATGAATTTGTTCAGCGTTTGGTTGAGCGTGTACAAACCATAAAAATTGGTTTACCTCATGAGATGGCAACCGAGTTTGGGCCGCTTTGTACCTTACGCCAACGCCAAAAAATTGAGCAAGTCGTTGCAAGTTCAATCCAGCAAGGGGCAAAACTTCTTACTGGCGGGAAAAGCCTTGAGCGAGCAGGTTATTACTATCCACCGACCATTTTAGATTGTACCGATGCACCTCAAGCAGATTGCATTACCACAGAACTATTTGGTCCGGTGTTATCGGTAGATAGTTTCAAAGATGAAGCGGAAGCTGTGCAAAAAGCCAATAGTACGCCTTACGGGTTGGCAGCAGGTGTTTTTACCACCAATTTAAGCCGTGCTCACCGTATGACAAAAGTCATTGGGTCGGGAATTGTTTGGCTAAACACTTACCGCGCTGTTTCTCCACTTGCACCTTTTGGTGGACATGGGCTTTCGGGACATGGGAGGGAAGGTGGCGCAAATGCGGTTCTAGATTACACCACCACCAAAACAGTTTGGTTACGTACCTCAGATGAGCCAATTGATGACCCATTTGTCATGAGATAAATCATGACTTGAGGCATGAAAATATATCGGGATTTTAATTTCAAGGATGAAAAAATGAATCAGTCAAACCCAGCAATCGCCTAAAGCTTTAAATAGTTGAAAACGTAAAACTAGATGTATCGATGCTTAATCAAGTATTGATTGGACTGGCTTTACCTTTTTCTTGGCTAAAACAACACAAACAGAGATATGAGCTGTTTGTAAAAGGAAATAAAAAGATGAAGCCGAGTCATATTGAAATGACTTTGGCTGGGCAGATTTTTTGATGTTGAGGAAATGAATTCCTCAAAGAGAGATTAAGGATATGAGCCAAAACGAAAATAGCAATAATGCTTTCGCTATCGAAAGTCATTCTATTGATTATGTTGCTCCCTCTGAACGTAATGGGAAAGTTCGCGATCTATTCACATTATGGTTTTGTACCAATATTGCACCGCTCGCCGTCATTACGGGTGCAATGTCAATTTTAACCTTTAACCTCAATATTGTAAGTGCATTGCTTGCGATCTGCTGCGGACATTTTTTTGGTGCAGCGATTCTTGCTTTAACTTCTGCACAAGGCCCGCAGGTCGGCATTCCTCAAATGATTCAGAGCCGTGCGCAGTTCGGGCGTTATGGGGCATTGCTGGTTGTACTGTTTACCACCCTCATTTATTTAGGTTTTTTCATCTCTAACATTATTTTGTCAGGCAAAACCCTTCATACCGTTGTTCCTGCCATTCCTGTGCCGACTGCGACCGTGATTGGCGCAATCGCAGCAACTACCATAGGCGTGATTGGTTATCACTTTATTCATAAGTTCAATAAAATTGGAACTTGGTTTATGGGTGGTTCGTTGCTCATCGGCCTCATGATTATGGTGCCGCATATTAATGCAGATGTACTCGCTAAAGGCTCTTTCAATATGAAAGGCTGGTTTGCCATGTTTGGTTTGTGTGCGGTGTGGCAAATTAGTTTCTCACCTTATACCTCAGATTATTCACGATATTTACCGAAATCGATTGGTATTTATAAGCCATTTATCTTTACCTATTTAGGCGCATCGTTAGGAACTATTTTTGCGATGGCATTTGGTACGATTGCGGTCAGTATTGGCTCAACCACAGATGCCATGGAAGCGGTAAAGTCAGGTACTGGGCTGTTCGGCTATGTTCTTATGATTTTGTTCTTATGCAATATCATTGGTCACAATGCCATGAACCTCTACGGTGCGGTTCTGTCATGTATTACCTCAATTCAGACTTTTGCAGGGCAGTGGATGCCAAGCCGAAATATCCGAGTCGTGTTATCAATCATTGTGTTAGTTCTAGCGACTTTAACGGCACTTTGGGCATCAAGTAACTTTATTAGTTTCTTCTTGAATGTGATTTTTGCGCTGTTATTTATTTTGGTCCCATGGGTGTCTATTAATTTATTAGATTTCTATGTCGTGAATAAAAAGTCTTATGACATTCAATCGATCTTTGCTCGTGATGGTGGTATTTACGGCAAATTTAATGCAAAAGCGCTTACGGCTTATTTCATTGGGATCGCGGTACAAATTCCATTCTTAAAAAATGCGTTTTTCACAGGTGCATTGGCCGATGTCATTCCAGATGCTGATATTTCATGGGTCATTGGATTGTTGGTGAGTCTGGTGGTGTATTACGTCTTTAATCTAGGAAAGATTAAATGTTCAGCACCCGCATTAAACGCAAAATTACCTCAATAAGCATTGTAGTGAAAGGAATCCGACAATGAAAAAAAGCTATTTACAAGTGGCTCTAAGCACAGCATTGATGGCTGTAATCTATCCGAGTTACGCAGGTGTAAGTTTTGGAAATAGCGATAGTGGATACGGCAAGCTCACCGTATCAGGCTATGTTCGCGCTAACTATCAAGATAAACACTATGGAGAGTCTGCTTCTGATCAAAAAATTCGTTTTGATGCTGCGCAGTTAAAACTGGACTACGAGCGTGGACCGTTATTTGGTCATGCGGAATATCGTTGTTATCAATATGACCGTCTATGTGATTTTTCTACGTTGGTTGATGGTTATGTAGGGTACAAATTAAATAAAACAGATCAGGTAGTGGCAGGTGTTCAGCCGATTCCATTTGGACCGGGACGTTTTTGGGGCAATAGTCTATATGGAAGTATGAGCACAACTGCAGGTTTAGAAGATGTTCACAATCTTGGTTTGAATTATCACTTTGAATTGCCGACAGCAACTAAGTTTGATGTGGGTTATTTTGCGGTAGATGGCGGAAACTACACAGGCTCTACCCAAGATTCAGGTCGCTACACTGCAAACTATGTGAGTTCAGACGATCCCAACAAAACCGATTTGCAAGAAAAGAACATGTGGGTAGGCCGAGTGACTCAAGATATAAATCTTGGAATTAATGGTTTAACTACACAGCTCGGTGGCTCATATTGGACATCCGATATTGAAAATAAAGCTGCTTCGAGTGATGGGCGCCGTCATGCGTGGGCACTTTTTGGCAAAGCCAATTATGGCAATTTAAATGTGACCCTTACTGGCGGTAAAAATGATGTAACTAATCAGGACCAGCTTAATCCTAATCAGTCGCTCATGGGCTCTTACGACAGTGAATATTATGTGGCTAACAAAGGGACGTTTTATACCGCAGACGTTGGCTATTCTTTCAAAAATGTTAAGCAGATCGGGAACATTACGCCGTACTTTATGTACAGTCAGTACGATAAAGATCAGGACAGTATGAAAGATTCGATTCGTAATATTATTGGTGTGTCTATTGACCATAAACAGCTATCTTTGGTGGCTGAATACATCATGAGTAAAAATGACCCGTTCATTGGTGGGACTCAAGATTCATTGGCAAAAGGGGATGATAACCAGTGGAATAAGTTGCTTAACTTAACGCTGTTTTATTATTTCTAAAGACATTTAAACATTCGGGCATATCGAAAATTTTTTTAAATTAATTTTTGGTATGCCATAATACAAAGTTGATGGTGAGCTATTTAATTTATGTATCGCTCCACTATCAATGCAGAAGATCTCAACAGGATAATGATCATGCAGCTTAATGAACTCGCTTTATTTCGTCAGCAAGCCTTTGTTGCTGGAAAGTGGTGCGATGCAGACCATCAACAAACATCCGAAATTTCAAATCCGGCGACATTAGAGGTTATTGGCACTGTCCCAAATATGGGCAAGGCTGAAGCAGAGCGTGCCATAGAAGCTGCCAAAGAGGCTTGGCCGTTATGGAAAAATAAAACAGCAAAAGATCGATCAATTATTTTAAAAAAATGGTTCGATTTAATTATTTCAAATGCAGATGACTTGGCTTTTATTTTAACGAGTGAGCAAGGAAAACCTTTAGCCGAAGCCAAAGGTGAAATTTTATATGCTGCGAGTTTTATTGAATGGTTTGCCGAAGAAGCAAAACGAGTATATGGCGATATTATTCCAAGCCCATATCCAGATGCTCGTATTGTCGTAAATAAACAGCCTATTGGTGTCGTGGCAGCCATTACGCCGTGGAATTTCCCCGCTGCCATGATTACGCGTAAGGTTGCTCCAGCCTTGGCGGCAGGTTGTCCTTGTATTGTAAAACCGGCGCCTGAAACGCCTTTTACTGCTTTGGCTTTAGTGGACTTAGCTGTGCAAGCTGGCGTGCCTGCTGAAATCTTTAGTGTGATTACAGGCGATGCAGTTCATATTGGTGATGCGATTTTTGAAAGTGACGTCGTACGCAAGTTTACTTTTACCGGTTCAACGCCAGTCGGCAAAATGCTGCTCGAGCGTTCAGCAAAAACCTTAAAAAAAGTTTCCTTAGAGTTGGGTGGCAATGCGCCGTTTATTGTATTTGATGATGCCGATTTAGATGCAGCAATTGAGGGCGCGCTTATTGCCAAATTTAGAAATGCAGGGCAAACCTGTGTGTGCGTCAATCGATTTTTAGTGCAGGCGGGCATTTATGAAAAATTTATTGCTGCCCTAAGCCAAAAAATCCAAAACTTTAATATTGGTAATGGATTAGAAGCAGGGCATGACATTGGGCCATTAATTAATGCCAATGCGGTGAAAAAAGTTGAAGCTCATATTCAAGATGCCTTAGATAAAAATGGTCGTCTTGTGATTGGCGGTAAAAAGCATGTAGCGGGTGAATTATTTTTTGAACCGACACTGATTGCAGATGTTACCGCTGATATGGATGTGGCAACCCAAGAAACGTTTGGTCCGCTAGCAGCTGTATTTAAATTTGAAACCGAGCAACAAGCGGTAAAAATGGCAAACGCAACTGAATTTGGTTTAGCCGCATATTGTTATACCAAAGATTTAGGCCGTGCTTGGCGAATGAGTGAACAGCTTGAGTATGGCATGGTCGGAATTAATAAAGGCCTTATTTCAAATGAAGTTGCGCCTTTTGGTGGAATTAAACAGTCTGGTTTGGGGCGTGAAGGTTCTAAATACGGTATTGAAGATTATCTGGAAATTAAATACACCTTGTTTGGAGGATTGAATATATGAGTAATGAAAAATTTGAAAAGGGTTTAGCAATCCGTAAACAAGTTCTTGGGGAAGAATATGTAAATAATTCAATCAATAATGCCGATGAGTTTAATCTTCCTCTTCAAGAGTTAGTCACTGAATATTGCTGGGGAGCTGTTTGGGGACGTGAAGAATTAAGTAAACCTGAGCGCAGTTTAATTAACTTGGCAATGATTTCAGCTTTAAATCGTCCACATGAACTAAAACTACATGTTAAAGGTGCACTTCGAAATGGTATACCTAAAGAGAAAATTCGTGAAGTACTCTTACAGGTTGCAATTTACTGTGGCGTGCCTGCTGCTGTAGATAGCTTTCGAATTGCTAAAGAGGCAATTAAAGAGTTTGATTCTGAGCAATAAACGTTGCCTTTGAATAATTAAAAAAAGCCTTGTTCAAGTGGACGAGGCCTTTTTTTATTTTAAGCTTGTCTGTTCAGTTCAAGGGGTAAATGCTGCGCCACATAATCAATTGCAAGGCGGGTTTTCAGTGGCATAAAAGGCAGTGTAGGCCATACCAGATGAATCGGAAAAGCAGTGCTCGACATGGTGTCTAACACTTGCACAAGCTTACCGTCCTGTAATTCATTTTGAATAAGCCAATCGGGCAGCCAAGCAATACCTGCGCCAGCAAGTGCTGCATTTTTAATGGCTTGCAAGTCATTTAAAAGGAGTTTTGCTTTCGGTTTAATAAATAAAGGCTCGTCATTTTCCTGTTGAAGCTGCCATTTTTTTATTTGACCAAAATGCGGATCGGCAATCGTGGCGTGGCGGTCTAAGTCCTCAATATGCTCTAGGGGACCTGCTTTATTTAAATAGTCAGGTGAGGCACAAAGTAGCATTCGATGCTCACCAATTGGTTTGGCAACGAGTTGAGTGGTGTCGGGCAATGCCCCGATTCGGATGCATAAATCGAAACCTTCTTCGACCAAGTCTACAGTCCGATCATTAAATGAAATTTCTAGCTGTAAGTCCGCATGTTGCTGAGCAAATTTAACCATGAGCGGGGCAACATAAATTTGTCCGAATAGCACTGGTACAGACATTCGTAATCGGCCTGTTGCATTAATTTTCCCTTGGTCTAATAAAGCTGCCGCATTTTGTATTTCACTTAACGCTCGGCGGCTATGTTCATAAAACAAAGCCCCTTCGTCAGTCATGCTGAGAGAACGTGTTGTTCTTTTAAATAAAGCAACACCAAGTTGTTCTTCCAGCCGAGCAATATTTTTACTAATGGCTGAGCGAGTTAAATGCAATTGCTCGGCAGCTCTTACAAAACTTCCAGCCTCGACCACCGTCACAAATATAGAAATTGCATTCAACTCATGTTGCATGATTGTTGCCTAAAAAGAACCAATATAATGAAATAATATCACCACTGTTGAATTTATTGTGGAGTTAATATGGCTTCATCAAAAACGTGGAGATGGTCATGGCTAAAATATTGGTATTAAAATCCAGCATTATGGGTGAGGGTTCTCAAACCAATCGCCTAATCGATGTCATGATTGAACACCGTAAAGACCAAGGTTTGCAAGATGACATTACCATACGCAATCTAGCTGAAATGAATTTACCCGTATTAGATCTAGAAATTTTCCAAGCGCTCCGTGGTACTGAAAATAGCAAACCAGAAATTAAACAAATCGTTGCTTTGTCTGACGAATTAATTGATGAATTAAAAAGTGCCGATTTGTTGGTGATAGGCGCGCCGATGTACAACTTAAATGTCCCGACTCAACTCAAAAACTGGTTTGATTTGGTGGCACGAGCAAGACAAACATTCCGCTACACCGAAACTTATCCTCAAGGTTTGGTTGAAGGGGTAAAAGCGGTGGTGGTAAGTAGTCGAGGCGGTATTCATGTCGGCCAAGAAACTGAGGCAGTCACGCCTTATCTCAAAGCTGTGTTAGGGCTAATGGGTATTCATGACGTCGATTTTATTTATGCAGAAGGCTTAGATATGCAGGCCTATCGCAGCAATGCATTAGATCTGGCAAGCCAGCAAGTTAAAGAATTCGCCATTTAAAATCATGAGCTGAAACTCTTGTACCTCTAATTGATGACAAGAGTTTCTAAAACGATTTAAATCACATTTCTAAGCTCATTTGCCGTGTTGCGTAGCAATGGCAAAATTTGCTGAACCAAATAATCTTCTTGTACTCGGTTGGTTTGAGACATGCAGTTAAGTGCTGCAATGGCTTGACCTTGGGCGTTAAATACGGGCACTGCAATCGCAATCACGCCAAGCTCATGTTCTTCTTTGGAAAGACAATAATCCGATAACGAAATACCCTTAAGCACTTCAAAAAACTTTGACTCATCTATTATGGTAAAAGGCGTTAAACGTTTTAAACCGTAATTTTTTACCCACGTATGTTGGGCTTCTTCGGGTAGTGCTGCCAGTAAAACTTTACCCGTAGAAGTTGCATGGGCAGGGAGTCGGTTTCCTAAGTGCATGCCATAAGGGCTGACACGCAAATTATCTTGCTGTGGTAGATAACTACGGGCAATCGGCACCACTTCGTTATCGTCTAATACCACAATCGAAAAAGTCAGAGATGTCTGCGCACACAAAAGATTTAAAAATGACTGAGCAACTTTAGGCAGGTGAGCAGAGCTTAAATAAGAACTCGAAAAGCGCAGCACGCGATGAGTCAACCAAAAGTAATGTTCATCAGTTTCTAAATAGCCTAAATATTTTAAAGTTTTCAAATACCGCCTTGCCGCTGTTCGGCTAATACCAGTTCGCTCGGCCACTTGAGTGACATTGAGTCGTTGTCGATCTGTTCCAAAAGCTTCCAGTAAAGCCAAGCCTTTTGCTAATCCTGCAATGTAGTCTTCTTGACGAATTTTCTCATGCGAATTCGGGTGCTCTAAAAAAGCATCGAGAGAAGGCATCCTTTCATTCCTATTATTTTGGTTGTTTCTGTCCGCTATCCGGACAAACTAAATGATAAACGGTTATTTTCGTCTTGCATACATAGTGCACAAAACTTAAAGCCAGTAATTTAAAAGTCAGGATGAAACAAGGATGAAGTTATGGATATTTTAAAGACACAGGTTGCAATTATTGGTTCTGGACCAGCAGGGTTATTGCTTGGGCAACTTTTATATAAAGCTGGAATCGACCATATTATTGTTGAGCAACGCAGTGCTGAATATGTGGCTTCACGGATACGCGCAGGAATTTTAGAGCAAGTTTCGGTCGACTTACTGAAACAAGCAGGCGTTGACCAAAATTTAAAAGACAAAGGATTACCGCATTCGGGCATTGAAATTTTGACCAATGGCGAAAAGCATCGAGTTGATTTGGCAGAATTAACAGGCGGAAAACAAGTGACCGTATATGGTCAGACAGAAGTCACTAAAGATTTAATGACTGCCCGTGAAGCTGCGCAGCTCACTTCATTTTATGAAGCTCAAAATGTACAAATTAAAGATTTCTACACTGCACCAAAAGTTGTGTTTGAACACCAAGGTCAAGCCTTTCAAATTGAGTGTGACTTCATAGCAGGATGTGATGGCTACCATGGTGTCTGCCGTGCCAGCGTGCCTGAAGATAAAATTAAGACCTTTGAAAAAGTTTATCCGTTTGGCTGGTTAGGCGTGTTGGCAGATGTTCCACCTGTAGCCGATGAACTCATTTACGTACAGTCAGAGCGTGGATTTGCTTTATGTAGTATGCGTTCAGAAACACGTAGCCGTTATTATTTACAAGTCCCTTTAACAGATCACGTCGAAGACTGGTCGGATGAAAAGTTTTGGGATGAATTAAAACGACGCCTAGATCCTGAAAGCCGTGAAAAGCTAGTGACTGGGGCCTCTATTGAAAAAAGTATCGCGCCGTTACGTAGCTTTGTGACCGAACCAATGCGCTTCGGAAAACTATTTTTAGCAGGTGATGCTGCGCATATTGTTCCACCGACAGGAGCAAAAGGCTTAAATCTTGCTGCCTCTGATATTGCTTACTTATCAAGTGCGATCATTGAATATTATGTCGAAGGCTCAGAACAAGGTATTGATGAATACTCTGAAAAATGCCTACAACGCGTATGGAAAGCAGAGCGTTTTTCTTGGTGGATGACTCATTTACTACACCGTTTTGAAACTGAAAGTGAGTTTGATCATAAGATTAAACAGGCCGAGCTAAGTTATGTACTTGGCTCAATTGCGGGTAAAACCACATTGGCTGAAAACTATGTTGGTTTGCCTTATGAGATTAAGCAAATTGATCGTTTTAAGCACGCAAGTTAAAAATTAGGTAAAAATAAAAAGGGCATGAAAATGTCCTTTTTTTATATAAAAAATGAAGTAGGAAGAAATAGTTTAAGAGATGTGGTCATAATAAAAAGTAGCCCCGATACTTTAGAAATATAGGGCTACTAATCAATTAACCTAAAATTTACTCAGCGGTTGCGGTAACTTTACTATTGGTTAATATCACTTGTTGCGGAGATTGAAGAGGTTTAATCACTTGTGGATTAGAGTTACTCCACGGGATGTAGGTTTCTGTCAAAATATGGCCGGTAAGACTCGTTAAATCACTAGATTTAACTTCAGCATCGCCTTGACGACCAAATAATACAACTTCATCGCCAGCTTTGGCCTCTGGAATATCTGTCACATCCACCATAACAGTATTCATTGATACTCGACCAACCACTGGCGCCTTTTGCCCATTTACTAATACAAAAGCTTTATTACTAAAACTACGACGGTAGCCATCCGAATAACCTATAGGTAAGTTTGCGAGTCTAGAGTCACGTGTCAAAGTATAGGTTTGGTCATAACCCACAGTTGAATCTTTAAGATAATTATTAACTGCGGCAATTTGTGTTTTAAATGCCATCATACGTTTAAATTCAGGGTGATTAGGAAAATCCCCATATATAATCGCACCTGCACGAACCATATCTAAATGTGATTCGGGAACATTTACGGTAGCAAATGAATTAGCTGTGTGTAATGTTAATTCTTCACGATTCAGTTTGGCTTTTTTAATTAACCATGCTGTTTGTTCATTAAATTGAGCCAGATGCTCACGGACATATTTTTCATCTTCTACCGCATAATGGGTCATAATGCCGTCAATTTTAAGATGGGGGAGTTTGGTGATCGCAACGGCTTGTTTTTTACCTTGAGCTGAAAACATTTCAATACCATTACGATCCATACCGCCCGAATTTAAAGCCAAGCTATAATGTACAGTTGCATTATTCGCTTCTGCCCATTGAGAGATACGAGCGGCTTGATCATAGTTGCCCAAAAGCTCTTCAATATTTAACGCATGTGCATTGATAATTTCACTATCGGTTGCTGTACGTAAACGTGTAATTTTGCCTTTATAGCCATGCTTACGCACCATCGCCGCTTCTGCATTACTGGTAATACCAATACAAGAAACATTTAATTTCATCACGCTCGGCATAAGTAGATCAATACTATGACCATATGCATTCGCTTTCATAACTACACAAAGTTGTGTTTTGTCACTAAGTAACTGATTTGTCTTTTTAATATTATCTTCAAAGGCTTGAGTATCAATTTCAATCCATGCATTGGCTGTAGGTGCAGGACTGACTTCATTTGTGATGTGAGGCGTGAGTAAAGGCGCGGCATGGGCAAATTGCATGGAACCGAATAATACAAATGCACAGCTATAAGCGAGATGAGAAAATTTTGTTTTAAGTTTCATAAGCTTTTTAATCTTTCCTGGCTGAATATGATTTAACGCTGGGTGGATTTTTATGGTTAAGTACAGATATATAATTGATTTAAAATGTCACACAATTTGATCGTAATAATACTTTCTCCTTAAAATATTATAGTCAGCATTAAGTAAAATTTAATTTTGCTTAATTCACATTAAAAAAGTAAGCGTGATTTAAAATAATCTTAATTAAATCTAAATATACATTCGTAAAAAAACAAGAAGAAAAGTAGTTATATTTTTTTGAATGTTATTTTTTTAATCTATTTGATGATGCTGTTTTTAATAAAAATTTTTAAAATATAACCTTTGGTAAAAAATTAACTTTATTATTGAAAAAGGTTTTTTTATTTTTATTATTTATTGGATTGTATTTTTTATCATTTGGTAAAATAGAAAAATATAGAGGTATAAATATCCGTAATTTTATTCCAGAGAAGGAAAAATATTGAAATTATTATGTTTTTCATGTGTTTGAAAATATTTTATTAAGGTTGTTTGGAAATTTTGGGTTATATCATGACAAAGTTTTAAGCATTAAATGACATATTTAATAGTTTTTAATAAATTAATTTAAATTTTATAAATGAAATATTAATTAGTTTGAATAAATAATTGGATAATATTTAAACTTGGAGGCGTGGCTATGATTTTTGTATAATAAATCGACTGGTGTATCTTATCTTCTTTTTTTAATTAAATTTGTTGTTTGAAATTATAATTAAAACGAAATCCTATGTTTGTTTTAAAATTAAGAAATTTTACTAATATATTAGTTTTTATTAAATAAATAATTTTATATTAAGACTTTTTAAATATAAGGTGAGAGCTATATTTTTTTAATTGCTCAGAGAATTGTGAGCTTTTTTTAATCATAATATTTTAATTCTACAAGGTAGTAATATAGGAAGATATGTTGAGGGATAGCGCAAACTCTCAATTCCTATGTAAGAGTCTGTACAGAAATATGACTTTTTATCTTAAATAAGTGTCTCAATAGATAGGATGTAATGGCGATGCCATGCCGATTTACACGTGCACACACTATTTTTTATGGAAAATCTGAATTGAAAAAACGCGGGGAATAGGTCATACATTGCTTAAAAGATCAGCATTAATAAAAGCTTTTGTCATATTTTTTCAGTATATTGCTATTAATTTCTTTATTTATAAATTCTAAGTTTGTATGGAACAGGACCAAGCACGCATACCTAAATATATTCCTATTCGCGATGCAATTGCCCATGATATTGAATCTGGTGTATTAGAAGCCCACGCAAAACTCCCATCGGAAAGAGTGCTTTCGGAACAATTTCAAACCACTCGTGTTGCTGCACGTGAAGCTTTGCTGGCTTTGGAAACTGATGGTTTGATTTATCGCTTAGATCGCCGTGGTTGGTATGTTCGTTCTCCTCGTATTATTTATCACCCTCAATCGACAAAAAACTTTAATCAATTTGTGATTGAACAAGGCTATGAACCTTCTACAGAAGTGATTTCGAGTGAACTTACGCAAGCTACGTCTTGGGATGCCAAACATTTAAAAGTTGAAAAAGGGCATCCGATTTATTCAGTTTGGCGACGTCGTTGTATTAATGGTCGACCTGTTTTAGTGGAACATTTACGGGTGAATGCCGAGCTTTTCCCTGAGTTTTTAACTCATGATCTCAAGCAATCCATTACTTTACTCATGGCAAATCAATATAACTGCCATATCACCCGAGCTGACATTAACCTCTATCCAACCGCTTTATCGGAACAGCAGGCCAAAGCACTGTATGTCAATGTAGGCGCACTCGGCCTATATATTTGCCGTAGCAACAGAAATGAAGAGGGCGTGATTACCGATGTTGACCAAGAATATTGGCTACATGATGTTTTAGATTTGCATTTCGAAGCGCGAGCATAAAAATTAAATCTGGTTTAAACCAGATTAATTAAACTGTCATATAAAACTGTTGAAATACGATCATCAAATAATTGCATTCGATGGTTTGCAGATGAAACAGTATGTTCAACAAACAATTAAACTCGGTACTGCATCAGTTTTAGGTGTAGTAGTCGCTATGCAAATGGGATGTTCATCAGCAACATCAAAACAATCAGAAGAAATTACAGTCTATACGGCAGTGGAAGCCGACCAACTTAAGCAATACCAAGAAGAATTGCATAAAGCCTATCCAGAACTCAAAGTAAAATGGGTACGTGATTCAACTGGTGTAATCACCGCTAAACTTTTGGCAGAGCAGAAAAACCCACAAGCAGATGTAGTTTTTGGTGTGGCTTTAACCAGTTTGCTGGTCATGGAAAAAAAAGACATGCTCGAACCTTTTAAACCTGAAGGCATCCAAAATTTAAAACCTGAATTTGTGAGCCAAAAAACTGTTCCGACTTGGACAGGTATGGATGCATGGGAATCTGCAATTTGTGTGAATAAAGTCGAATTAGAAAAACGTAAATTACCGGTTCCAAAAACTTGGAAAGATTTAACCAATCCAATTTATAAAAACCTGATTGTCATGTCAAATCCGGCTTCGAGCGGCACAGGCTATTTAGATGTTACGGCTTGGATGCAAATTTGGGGTGAAAAGCAGGCTTGGGACTATATGCAGGCTTTAAATAAAAACATTTCACAATATCCTCACTCGGGTTCAAAACCTTGCAAGATGGCAGCACAGGGTGAAATTCCAATTGGAGTTTCTTTCGGTTATCCGGCATTTAAATTAAAAGCAGAGGGTGCCCCTTTAGAAGTGGTTTATCCAACCGAAGGTTTAGGCTGGGAAATGGAGGCATCTGCAATTGTGAAAGGAACTAAAAAACTGACTAGCGCACAGAAATTTATAAACTGGTCAGTAAGCAAAGCGGCAAATGAAGCCTATGCCCATAACTTTTCAATGGTAGCCTATAAAGGCATCGAAAATACCACCATGAGTTTCCCGAAAAATCTTCCTCAAATGCTCGTAAAAAATGATTTTTATTGGTCAGCCGAGCAGCGTGAACGTATTTTGGCTGAATGGTCAAAGCGTTTTGAAAAGTGATCTTTTGGATAAGGGCCTCATTATGCAAATTCCTTCGTCATTGCAATCATCGCTGCTAGGTCAAAACCAAAAGAGCGATTTAGCAGGGCATTTATTGTCGACCTTAACGACCTATAAATATCCTGAACATGGCCCTTCGGTTTTAGAAGTGGTGGATATTCAAAAAAAGTTCCAACACTTTCAGGCCCTAAGTCATATTAATTTAGACCTGAAAGCCGGCGAGTTCGTTAGCTTTTTGGGGCCTTCTGGATGCGGTAAAACCACATTGCTGCGCATAATTGCGGGTCTAGAAAAACCTGATTATGGAAAAGTCATAAAAAAAGGCACAGACATTACATTGCTGAGTGCTGAAAAGCGTCACTATGGCATTGTGTTTCAGAACTATGCATTATTTCCAAACTTAAATGTTGAAGAAAATATTGCTTTTGGACTAGACAAAAAAAAGTGGGATAAGACACAGCGTAGTCAACGAGTTCAGCAGTTATTAGAACTGATTGAATTACCCGATATTGCTAAAAAATATCCAAATCAATTGTCGGGTGGACAGCAGCAACGTGTTGCGCTTGCTCGGGCAATTGCACCGAAGCCTGATATTTTACTGCTAGATGAACCATTGTCTGCGCTTGATGCTCAGGTACGTCTGAACCTGAGACAAAAGATTCGTTCGATTCAATCACAACTTAATTTGCCGACCATTATGGTCACGCACGATCAAGAAGAAGCATTAAGCATTTCTGACCGTGTTGTGGTGATGAATCATGGCATCATTGAGCAAATTGATACGCCGCACAATATTTATTACAAGCCACAAACTCGTTTCGTTGCAAAGTTTATTGGCACCATGAACTTTTTGACAGCCACTTGTTCAGTAGTCAATCAGCTCGAGGTTTTAGGTTTTATTCCTCTAAATTTGGAGCAGCAAAAACTTAAAGTAGGGCAAAACTACAGCATGGGTTTTAGAGCCGAAGCTGTCGAGTTGGTTGATGATTTTGGCAGTGATAAAGAGTCGTTGTATTTACCAGTTAAAGTATTAAGCACTGAATTTTTAGGTGCCAAACGTCGTTTATTTTGTAGCATTCATATCGATGGAATTGAGCAGGCAAAACACCTTTTGCAAATTGAAATCGAAAATACAAAGTTCAAAACTTTGCAAGAACTGATGTTTATAAAAGTACCTAATCAACTCATTCATGTCTTTGACGAACAAGGGTACGCACTATGTTAAATGAAGCTGCTTCAGCGGTTTTAAAAACACAGCCGCGTCGAAAGACTGAATACTCTTTAAGATCAAATATTGCTTTAGCAGCCGTCGCAATTGCTTTGACTTTAGCGATTATTGCTCCCTTAATGATGCTATTTCAAAGTGCATTTTTTGATGAAAATCAAAATTTTATTGGCCTTAAAAATTTTTATAATTACTTTGCAAGCCCAGCTTTACTCAGCTCTGTATTTAACTCAGTGTGGGTGGCTTGTACTGCTACTGTCATTACAGTATTTCTTGCCAGTATTTATGCTTTTGCACTGACCAACGTCAACATAAAAGGCAAAGGTTTCTTTAAAGTGGTCGCTTTTTTACCCATTTTAGCCCCATCACTTTTGCCTTCTTTAGCATTGGTTTATTTGTTTGGTAAGCAAAGTGTGTTTAAACCTTTACTGGGCGACATACAAATTTATGGCCCAATCGGTATTTTAATTAGTTACTGCTTTTGGCTATTTCCAGCAATTTTAATGTTGATGATGGTGTCATTTCGAAGCGTTGATCAGCGTTTAATTGAGGCGTCTTTGTCGCTCGGCAAAAATATCTGGAAGACGCATTATCATGTCACGCTACCTGCAATTCGTTATGGACTCATCAGCGCAAGTCTGGTGGCCTTCATTTATGTGCTAACCGATTTTGGGATTCCAAAAGTCATTGGCGGTTCATTTAACATGATGGCGCTTGATGTCTATAAACAGATTATTGGTCAGCAAAACATGAGCATGGGTGCGGTCATTTCTATCTTATTATTGCTACCCGCAGTTTTTGTGTTCATTTTTGATCGCATACAAAGCAAACGCCATTCACGTTTTCAAGCTTTTCAGGCTAAACCTTATGTCTCTGCATCGAATAAAAAACTTGAAGTTGTTCTAAGCATATTCTGTGGTTTGGTTTCAGGTGCGATTTTACTGATTATCTTTACTGCGGTGTTGGCTTCATTTATTCAGTCTTGGCCATACGATTTGTCTTTGACCTTGGCACATTACAGTTTTGAATATGTCGATGGCGGTGGTTGGGCAGCGTACTTCAACTCGGTTCGAATGGCACTCTTTAGTACGGTTTTTGGAACAGCACTGATTTTTATGGTGGCACTATTAACCGAACGTTTTAAAGCACATCCACTCATTAAAAACTATGTGCAAGCTTTGGTTTTACTGCCACTCGCTGTGCCGGGGCTAGTTCTAGGTATTGCCTACATTTTGTTTTTTAACCAGCAAAGCAACCCGTTAAATGTGCTGTATGGAACCATGACCATTTTGGTGATTTCAACCATCGTGCATTATTACACCGTGCCACACCTCACTTTAACCAATGCCATTAAACAAATTCCGCTACAACTCGATCAGGCAGCACAAACTCTAGGAACATCAAAGTGGAAAACCTTTTGGAAAATATATTTGCCAATGTGCTTTCCAGCGCTATGCGATGTATCAGTCTATGTTTTTGTGAATGCCATGACCACTGTGTCGGCTGCTATTTTCCTCTATTCACCAGACACCAGTTTAGCCGCGGTAGCTGTTTTAAATATGGATGATGCGGGAGACACGGTTGCTGCTGTTGCCATGAGCATTCTAATTTTAACCACCTCATGTGTTGTAAAACTCATTCATTGGTTATTTACCCGAAAAATTATGGCAAGAAGCCAACAATGGCGCGAAAGCTCCCACTAAGTGATGTTTAGCTAAACACAATTTTTATTTAACCGACTGAAACGAAATGCTTTGTTCAACAAGGTAAGGGTTTATTCATCCTCAATTTCGCAAATTGGAAGTCTTATGAATCACGTACAGTTTGATTTAATTGTTGTCGGAGCCGGTATTTTAGGTTTGTCCGCTGCCATACAGGCGCAAGAGCAAGGCTTAAAAGTCTGTATCTTTGAGAAAAATGCTAAACCAGTGGGGGCAACTCGCCGTAATTTTGGCATGGTCGGAACCTCGACATTAACCCATCCAGAGCAACAGTGGCGAAAGTACGCACTTGAAACGCGTTCTTTTTATCAACGCATTCAGGCTGAAACCGATATTTCATTTGAGCAAAGACAAGGTGTTTATCTGGCAAACACGGCACTTGAATGGCAGGTTTTAAATGAGTTTGCCGAGCGTGCAAATAACTATCAATTTCCAGTTCATTTGCTTAGCCATGAGGAATTGGTCATCCAATTTTCTTATTTAAATCCTTCGCAGCAGTTTCAAGGCGGTTTGGTGTTTGAAGAAGATTATTCGGTCGAACCGCATGTGATTGGGCAGCGACTGTTGGCATATGCCGAAAGAAACGGTGTAGAGATTTATACCAATGCCTGTGTTGTTCAAACCCAATATCAGCAGGAAAGTTGTCAGGTTCGTTTGGCAAGTGGCGAGGCATATCGGGCAAATAAAGTTTTGATCTGCCACGGTGAAGTCATCGATGTTTTATATCCAGATCTTTTACAAAGCTTGAATCTAAAACGTTGTGGCCTACAAATGGCTCTGACTCAACCGTTTCACCAAAAATTAAATGCTTCTCTTTATTCAGGCTTATCTATTTCACGTTATCCAGCCTTTGAAATTTGCCCAAGTCATCATGAGCTAGTTAAAGCATCACAACAGGGATTCATTAAAGAATTCGGTATCCATATTCTGATTAAACAAAACGAATTTGGCGAACTGATTGTGGGCGATAGCCACGAATATCATTCGATTAATGAAGCGCCACAGTTCGAGCAGCGTGAAGATATTAATGAGTTTATCCAAGCTTACTGTCACGAAAACTTAGGGCTGACTTTACCTCCAATTCAAAAACGCTGGAATGGTTATTACCTGACTCATGAACATGAGTTGGCCTGCGTCACTGAAGCTGAGAAAAACATCTTTCTGGTGAGTGCGATTGCTGGCAAAGGCATGACCACAGGGGCTGGGTTTATGAAAGAAGTATTAGAACAAAATATTTACTAGTTTGTCATCTGGTTTAAACCAGATTGATGTATATTGAAATTAACGCGAAAGAAATGAGTAACATTATGAACATGCAACCCCAGCTCGATATGGATTTAGAGAACAAGTATTTGCTTCTGACTCCAGGCCCGTTATCAACATCCGCGACAGTACGCCGTGCCATGCAAAAAGACTGGTGTACGTGGGACCAAGAATATAATTCGCTTGTACAAGATATTCGCTCTCGTCTAGTCAACTTAGCAACCAGCCAACCAGAAAAATATACGGCTGTGTTAATGCAAGGCAGTGGTAGTTTTGCCGTGGAGTCTGTACTTGGATCAGCTATTCCACGTGATGGCAAAATCTTGATTATCAATAACGGCGCATATGGTGCACGCATGGTGCAAATGGCGCGTTGCCTAAATATTGACGTTGTAGAACTGAACTATTTAGAAACTCAGACACCCGATTTACAAGAAATTGAACGTGTTTTAGAAGACAAAACTATTAGCCATGTTGCTTGTGTGCACTGTGAAACCACCACCGGAATTTTAAACCCGATTCAAGACATTGGCCGTTTGGTGAAAGCAGCAGGAAGAATCTGGATTGTGGATGCTATGAGTTCATTTGGCGGTGTGCCAATGGATATGGCTGAGCTTGAAATTGATTTTCTAATTTCAAGTGCAAATAAATGTATTCAAGGTGTTCCGGGCTTTGGTTTTATTTTGGCGAAGCGTGACTGCCTAGAAGCATGTAAAGGTTTGGCACGTTCGGTCAGCCTCGACTTATACGACCAGTGGAACACGATGGAGCAACATAACGGTAAATGGCGTTTTACCTCTCCAACCCATGTGGTGCGTGCATTTTATCAAGCATTGCTTGAGCTTGAGGCAGAAGGCGGAGTTGTTGCACGTTATCAACGTTATCTACAGAACCAAAAAACCTTATCGCAAGGTATGCAGCAACTAGGTTTTGAATTGGTATTAGGTAATCAAGCACCCCAATCCCCAATTATCACCACTTTTCTTTATCCGACAGCCGAAACATTCAGCTTTCAGTCATTCTATGAAACGCTAAAAAAATCAGGCTATGTAATTTATCCGGGCAAAGTCACTGACCTTAACTGTTTCCGTATTGGCAATATTGGCGAAGTTTATGTACAGGACATTCAAGGACTTCTTACTGCGATTGCGAGTTACTGCGAAAGCCATCTAAATCAAGCGGTAACAGCATAACTTTTATTAAAACATTTGAATTAAAGGGAATACACCATGACAACCAACAATACACAAATTCAAGCTGTTGTTTTTGACTGGGCTGGCACAACTGTAGATTTTGGTTCACGCGCACCAATTTTAGCTTTTATGGCTTTATTTAAAGACAATAAAGTTGAAATTACGGTTGAAGAAGCGCGTGCTCCAATGGGTTTAGAAAAACGTGACCATATTGCTGCTGTTTTAAAAATGCCACGCGTGGCAGCTGCATGGCAGGACGTATATGGTCAGGCGGCAACTGAAGCAGATATTGACCGTTTATATAAAGACTTTATTCCTTATCAATTAAAATCGATTCCAACATGTTCGGCTTTAATTCCGGGTGCATTGGCGACTTTTGAAAATATTAAAAAGCGTGGTGCAAAAATTGGTAGTAACACAGGTTATGCATCAATGATGATTGGAAGATTGGTCAAAGATGCTGCCGATCAGGGCTATCGACCAGACTGTATCGTGACTGCCAGCGACGTGAAATTTGGTCGTCCATATCCTGAAATGTTATGGAAAAACCTAATTCAACTCGACGTATCCGACATTAAAACTGTTGTGAAAGTGGATGATACCGTAGTAGGTATTGATGAAGGTTTAAATGCTGGATGCTGGACGGTGGGTCTTGCAGTTAGCGGTAACGAAGTCGGTTTAAGCTTTGACGAGTGGAGTGCATTATCGGCTGATGAGCAGATCATTCTAAAAGATAAGGCTTACCAAAAAATGAATGCGTCAGGTGCGCACTATGTAATTGATAGTGTCGCTGATTTACCAAATGTTTTAGATGATATTGAACGTCGTTTAGGGCAGGGCGAACGACCTTAAATAAATATCCAGACAAATATTTTTTAAGCTTAGCTCCCTTGGGAACTAAGCTTACCTAAAAAATTAAAATGAAGAGTAAATAAACTCTACATATTTGGAAATAAGGAGCAGCCTTGTGAGGTCGCTCCTTATTTCTTTCTAACAATCTAGAACACATGTTTAGATCGTTAGAACCATCACCGCATATAGGCATATGACCTATGTGATGTTTTGTGATGGAATTCTTTACGACTTTTGTGGGTCATATAATTTTTCTTTAATAAATAGGGCCGGTATCACGCCGCAAATCAAATATGCAAACCCCATGACCAAAAAACCTAAACCAATAGAACCGCCTGATGCTAAGAAGCCAATTGTTGCAGGTGCCAAAGCAGCGCCTAAACGACCCACATTGTAAGCACCGCCAATGGCCGTACCGCGAATAGCTGTCGCAAAGCTTTCGGTCATATAAGTTGCGTTTACGCCATAAGGGATGCCGTAGAGGAAACCAAAGGTGACCAGTAAATATAGAATGTTGCTTGGTGAGTTATAAAAGACGATGAGCGGTAGGAAAATAGCAGTACCAATGGCACCAAAGGCATAGGTAAAACGACGTCCTAATTTATCTGCCATCATGCCCGCAAGAACTTTACCTAAAATCATGGCGGTATAGGTGCCCACCATATAGGCAGTCATTTCCTTAAATTTCATACCGAGTTCACTTTCAAGGTATGACGGCATCCAGTTATTTACGCCATAGTAGCCAAATTGTAAAAAGCCCGCTGTTAATGCCCATAAGATAAACATATTGCGGTTTCGTTTATCTTGAAAAATAAGCTTAAATGCTGACGTTTTTTCATTATTTTGAGTAAGACTAGGTTGCTGTAGTCGAGACTGTTGCCAAGCTAAAGGTTCTGGCACAAGAATATGCATGAGAACAGCAATAATGACTGGAATAATCGCAACATAAAACAACATGCGCCAGCCATGATCAGGAATAATCCAGCCTGCAAGTAAGGTTGCAACAATATAGCCTACGGTCCAGCCAGCTTGTAAGGTTCCAAGAACGGTGGTGCGAAAACGAGTCGGTACATATTCAGCCATGAGGGTGTTACAGGCAATATAAAGTGAACCTAAACCCAGTGATGCAAAAAATCTTAAAATACCAAACTGAAGAAAACTTTGGGTAAAGCCAAGCCCGCAAGTTAACAGTGAAAAAATGAGAATAGAAATAACAACAATGCGCACGCGCCCAAATTTATCGCACGCCCATCCTCCAAAAATTCCGCCAATGGCCATGCCAGCCAAAGTAAAACTACCGAGCATACCGGCTTGTACTGAACTTAAACCAAAATCTGCCTTAATACTATTTAAGCTATAAGACAGCATCATCAAATCTGCACCATCAACCAGAAGTGCCAGAAATGCAAAAATAAATGCTATTTTCCACGTATGAGGCTGTATACGAGAAAGACCTTCTTTGTAATTTGTAGCCATAATCCATTACCTACATTTGATTGAAAGCACTTCAAGTCGTTTTAAAGTGCTTTAAATTTGATTAAGACGCATCGCGAATCATATTTCGGGCAATAATCACTTGTTGAATTTGGGTGGTGCCTTCATAGAGGCGGAATAAACGTACATCTCGATAAAAACGTTCAATGGCATATTCACTGATATAACCCGCACCGCCGTGAATCTGTACGCAGCGATCAGCAACACGGCCACACATTTCGGTCGCAAACATTTTTGCGCATGAAGCTTCAGTGCTGACGTTATGTCCCGCATCGCGTAGGCGTGCAGCGTCTAAGACCATACATTTAGCTGCATAAATTTCGGCTTTTGAGTCAGCAAGCATGGCTTGGATGAGTTGGAATTCGGCAATGGGTTGACCAAATTGCTTACGTTCGATGGCGTAATTTAAAGAATCGTCTAGCATTCGTGTTGCTGTGCCGACGCTCAAAGCAGCAATATGCAAGCGACCTTTATCTAGCACTTTCATAGCAGTTTTAAAACCAACACCTTCAACATCACCAATGAGTGCTGAGGCTGGAATACGACAATTTTCAAAAATGACATCACAGGTATGTGCGCCTTTTTGCCCCATTTTTTTATCGCGTTTACCAAGAGAAATACCCGGAGTTTGGCTGTCGACAATAAAAGCAGAAATGCCACCAGCACCTTTAATATCAGAGTTTGTGCGTGCCATGACTGTGAATACGCCAGCGTGCGGAGCATTGGTAATAAAGCGTTTGGTGCCATTTAAAATATAAAAATCGCCATCTTTTACCGCGCTGGTTTTTAAAGAGGCAGCATCAGAGCCTGCATCTGGTTCGGTTAGGCAAAAAGAGCTGATTACTTCACCACGTGCTAAACGCGGCAAGAAAAATGATTTTTGTGCTTCGGTCCCATCAATAATCAGGCCACTTGAGCCAATGCCATTATTGGTTCCAATGAGAGATCGAAAAGCAGGAGAGGTGCGACCTAATTCAAAAGCGACATAGACCTCTTCTTCCATCGTCAATCCAAGGCCTTCGTATTCTTCAGGAATGGTTAGACCAAATAGGCCCAAAGCTTTCATCTGTTCAATGATATTTTGAGGAATTTCATCCGTTTCAGCGACTTCATTCTCATGAGGAATTAATACACCTTCAACAAATTGTCGAATCATATCAACAAGTTGATCTAAGGTTTCCTGATCTCGAATCATAGTCTAGTCCTTTTACTACATACTAAAAACATCAATGTGATGTTCGTAAAATCACCAATATTTGAAGCGATAGTAATCAATGAATGAGCGTAAAACAATATATTTTGAAAATTAATTTCGCATTGCGGTATTTGGTTGTTGATGTGTGATTGGCTAATTTATTGATTTACTTAAGCTATATTTTTTAATGAAAAATCATTATTTCCAGTGAAAAATTAACGTTTGATTTTTAAAAATAGCTGTGTATATTAAAAATATATATCGCTGTGCGAAATTTTAAGTGGATAAGTTTTCCTATAGGAAATGAGTCACAAAATATAGTGGGATGAAGATGGGTGCTTTAAATGGAATTCGGGTGCTTGACTTAAGTCGGGTATTGGCTGGACCTTGGTGTGGGCAGATTCTTGCCGATTTGGGTGCAGAAGTAATCAAAATTGAAAGGCCGAAAGTAGGTGATGATACTCGTTCTTGGGGGCCGCCTTGGATGAAAGATGACTCAGGTCAGGACACTCAAGAAGCGGCTTATTATCAGTCCACTAACCGCAATAAATTATCGGTAGCCATTGATATTGCCAGCCCAGATGGCCAAGAATTGATTAAAGCTCTCATTCAAGACACCGATGTTGTCATTGAAAACTATAAAGCGGGTTCTTTGAAAAAATACGGTTTGGAGTACGAGTCTTTATCTGCCATTAACCCTAAACTGGTGTATTGCTCGATTACAGGTTTTGGTCAAAATGGTCCAAGAGCAGAAGAACCGGGTTATGACTTTATTATTCAAGGCATGGGCGGCCTCATGTCGGTCACGGGTGAACGCGATGATTTGCCAGGCGGCGGACCACAAAAAGTAGGTGTCGCATTTTCCGATTTAGCCACAGGACTTTATTCTACCATTGCCATACAGGCGGCTTTACTCAACCGTCATGTGACGGGTCTAGGTCAATACATTGATATGGCTTTGCTTGATGTTCAAATTGCCACCATGGCAAATCAGGGAATGAATTATCTTTCATCGGGTAATATCCCTAAACGTTATGGTAATGCACATGCCAATATTGTGCCTTATCAAGTGTTCAAAGCTTCTGACCGTGATTTTATTATTGCATGTGGAAATGACAGTCAGTTTATTCAACTCTGTAGAAGTATTGGGTTATCCGATTTACCCAATGATGCGCGTTTTGCCAGAAATGCAGACCGAATCAAACATCGCGATGAAATTATCGGAATTTTACAAACTCACTTTTTAACAAAAACAGCCGATGAATGGGTAGATGCGATTTATGCAGCTAAAGTTCCGGTAGGGGTCATTAATAATTTAGAACAAGCTTTTCAAGAACCACAAGTGATTGCCAGAGAAATGCTGGTCGAGATGAACCATCCTCAACGTAAAAAGTTGAAGGTAATTGGCTCACCAATCAAACTTTCTAGAACACCTGTTGAGTACAAAACCGCACCGCCATTGTTAGGTGAACATACTCAAGTGGTTTTAGGTCGAGTAGTTTCTCCTGAAAAACTAGCCGAACTCAAAGACAAGGGTGTAATTGGGTAAGTGGCTTAAAAGCGGAAGGTTAAAATTATATTTAAAATCAGAAAATAAAATATTTAATCTTTCGCTTTAATGAGTTAAATGAAGTTATCTTTTTGATGCAGACTTAGATGTTTGCTGTTTTGCTATTTATAGAAAAAATAGATTATAATTTTCGCAGTGCGAAACAAAATGTGGATTGGTATGACAATGAATGATGCAGTAGATGCAGAACAGACAGAAAAATTATTAGCGCCTTTAAGACATGAATTATTACATCCGATTGAAGACATGCAGGATGAAAATGATCGCCAATTTATTACTGCATTAGCACGTGGTTTAGAGCTATTACGTTGTTTTACGCCTAAGCATCAGCATTTGGGTAACCAAGAACTTGCTCAAATGACAGGTTTGCCAAAACCAACCATTACTCGTCTTACACATACCTTGTCGCGTTTGGGTTATATCAAACAAGTACCTAATTCAAGCAAATTCCAGCTTTCAGTGGGTGTTCTTGCGTTTGGTTATTCGATGCTGTCTAACGTATCGATTCGCTCTATTGCTCATCCATATATGAAAAATTTGGCAGACTATGCTGGCGCTGCTGTAGCCATGGCAACACGCGATCGTCTGAATATGATTTATCTTGACGTGGTACAAGGTAAAGGCAATATGACCATGCGCCGTCAAGTCGGAACGTATTTACCGATTCATTTAAGTTCGATGGGACGTGCTTGTTTGGCCGCAATGCCTGAAGATGAAAGAGAGTTTTTGCTTGATGCCATTCGTAGCAAGCATAAAGAAGACTGGATTAAAATTAATCGTGATCTAGACAAAGCATTTAAAGACTATCAAGATTTTGGATATTGTTTTTCAATCGGTGAATGGCATAAAGATGTGAACTCGGTTGCTGTTCCACTGATTCATGAACAACATGGTCTATTAGTTTTCAACTGTGGCGGGCCAAGTTTTATTATGAATCGTGAAAAACTCGAAGAAGATATTGCACCACGTCTTTCGCATATGGTGAATAATATTCGTACCGAGATTAGTTAAACGTATCGAATCCACTCATAAAAAGCCAGCAATGATTTTCAAAGCTGGCTTTTTATTAGGTGTATTTTTAGGGTGCTTGCTTGTGAAAGTTCGGTTTTCTTTTTTCTTGGAAAGCGCTTAGAGCTTCTTTAAACTCGGAACCTTGTAAACAATGCGAGAAAATAGTCGATTCATGATCAATACGATTGAGTAGATCATCAATTGGCATGTCTCTTAATAACTTTTTGCTGAGCTGTAATGCTTGGCTTGGTTTATGGGCTAATTTGGTTGCAACGTCTTCAACCACCTCATCAAGCTCAGTTGCTTCAAATATTTCATTCACTAGACCATAGCACTTTGCTTGTTCTGCCGAAAATTTCTCGCCGAGTAAAATAATTTCAGAAGCGCGAGCAAAGCCCAATAGTCTCGGTAGGATGTAACTTGAGCCAGCTTCGGGAACAAGCCCCAAATTCACAAAGGGAAACTGAAAAATAGAGTTTTGACTTGCATATACAAGGTCACAATGTAGAAGCATGGTACTGCCAATACCAATCGCCACGCCATTTACTTTGGCAATAATTGGTTTTGGAAACGTTGCTAAACTTTTTAAGAAAACAATCGAAGAAGGCGGCTCAGTACTTGTTGTATTGCGTGTTTCGAAAGCGTTGACATCATTGCCACTGGTAAATGCAGCTCCCTCACCAGTAAGTATAACCACGTGAACGTCTTGATTGGTTGCAGCCTCATCTAATGCCAGACTTAGCGTCGCATACATTTCATAGTTAATTGCATTCTTCTTGGCAGGATTGCTCATCGTTAGCGTTAATATAGTGTTATCTAAATGCTGTTGAATTGTGCCTGTTATCAATTTATTTTGACTCTTATCATCCTGTTGCATCGTTTATTCCTTTTAATTAACTATTTGAAAAATATTTGCTTTATGGTTGATTTAAACCAAATATTTGCATACAAATTTCTGACTAAGACTTTAAATTCAATAATGTGATGCTATCTAAAAATAATTCCGTTATCAATTATTTTGTTTTATATTGTGGTATATAATTTTGTATTGTGAAATTTTAGGCTTTTGGAAGTTTAAAAATGTTTACAGGATTTATGAATAAATGAGTATCTAGCCCTGCTAAGGAAATGAGAAGCTAGCTATAAAACAGTGAGTAGAAATAATATGAAGACCAAAATTACAGAATTATTTGAAATTGAACATCCGATTATTCAAGGTGGAATGCATTATGTTGGTTTTGCAGAGCTTGCAGCTGCGGTTTCAAATGCCGGTGGATTAGGCATTATTACGGGTCTGACTCAGCGAACTCCTGAAAACTTAGCAAAAGAAATTGCCCGCTGTCGAGAAATGACTGATAAACCTTTTGGGGTAAATTTAACTTTCTTACCGACAGTAAATACACCTGATTATCCGGGTTTCGTAGAGGCAATCATTAAAGGTGGCGTAAAGGTGGTTGAAACAGCAGGGCGTAATCCTGAACAAGTCATGCCATATTTAAAAGCTACTGGTATTAAAGTAATTCACAAATGTACTTCGGTTCGACATAGCTTAAAAGCTCAGAAAATTGGGTGCGATGCAGTTTCTGTAGATGGTTTCGAGTGTGGTGGCCACCCTGGTGAGGATGACGTACCAAACATGATTTTATTACCTTTAGCTGCCGATGCACTGGAAATTCCGTTTGTTGCCTCAGGTGGTATGGCAGATGGACGCTCACTCGCTGCTGCATTAGTGATGGGAGCCGATGGAATTAACATGGGAACGCGTTTTATTGCGACTCAGGAAGCTCCCGTACATGCAAATGTGAAACAGGCGATTTTGAATGCAACCGAACGGGATACGCGTTTAATTATGCGTGCTTTGCGTAACACTGAACGTGTCATGAATAATGCTGCTGTAGAAAAAATCGTGGCAAAAGAAAAAGAACTCGGCGATAACATTAAATTTGAAGATATTATTGAAGAGGTTGCAGGCGTCTATCCAAAAGTCATGATCGATGGTGATGTCAATGCGGGTGCATGGTCGTGTGGGTTGGTGGCAAGCTTGATTCATGATATTCCGACATGCGATGAACTGGTTAGCCGAATTGTCAAAGAGGCAGAAGATATTATTCGTGGACGTTTATTAGGGCTTTTATAGGACTTAATCTAGCTCCTCTAATTAACTATTAGCCTAATTTATATAAGATCAGCACAAGTTTTAATTGTGCTGATTTTTTGCATCACTCACACAATAATAAAGACATAAAACGGCAAAAATTAAGCCTAAAATACATACACCTGTCCATCCGAAGTGTTTCCAAGCGTAGCTTCCTGCCGTTGTGCCTAAAGCTCCACCTGCAAAGTAACCTGTCATATAAATTGCGTTAAAACGTGAGCGTAATTCTTGATTAAGTTTAAATACAATACTTTGGTTGGTGACATGTACAGCAGAAAGAGAAGCGTAAAGAATGAGTAAAGCAATAATGTAAAAAGCGAAATGGTAGGGTAAAAGTGAAAAAAGAATCCAACTTACAATAAGCCCAATGCCGCAAAAAATCGAAATTTTATGAATATAGCCCTGATCAATAAATTTGCCTGAAAAATTAGCAACGAAAGTTCCTAACACGCCAACAAAACCGAAAAGGCCAATGGTAAAGTCACTAAAAAAATAGGGCGCTGGAGCCAGAAGCAACGACATGGTGGTAAAGGTTAAACTTACACAAGCAAATGTAAAACTACCAATGTAAGTTCTGGTTCTTAACCGATGATTTTGAATAAAAATCTGTGGTAAAGAACGAATAGTTTTCGCATAGTTTTCAGATTTGGTTGGTGGAAATAACCCGATATTACGATGCAAAATAATGGCAATGATGAGTAATAGAAAACCACTGACCAGATAAATAATATTCCACGCAAAAAGCGTAGACATTAACCCTGAAAGGGAACGGGCGAGTAAAACACCCATCATCAGCCCACTCAGTAGAAAGCCAACAACACGGCCGCTTTGTTGAATCGGAACCAAACTTGCAGCAAGCGGTAATAACAGTTGAGCTGAACTTGAAAATAGACCAGTAATGACGGTGCCGAGTAGTAAAAGATAAATATTGTGCGAAAAACCGCTAATAATTAATCCGCTTGAAGCCAATAACATAAAGATAAAGAGCAGTTTGCGTTTTTCTATTATGTCCCCTAAGGGCATTAAAAAGAGTAAGCCACACGCATAGGTGATCTGCGCTAAAGTAGGCACCCATGCTGTAGTGGTTTCAGTTAAATTTAGGCTTAGACTAATTGAATGAATGAGCGGCTGGCTAAAATAATTTCCGCCCGTACAAATGCCTGCTGCAACTGCCATTAAAATAATGGTTGGGGTATAGAGTGCGTTTTTCATCATGCCTATAGTCACAATGAAAGTGGAACTTTAATCAACACAACCATGACTGTTTTAAAGAAGGTTGTTAGTGCGTTTCATTCAAAGCATCTTGAATATTGTGCACCATATGAATTAAACGTGGTCCAATTTCACCTTCGAGTTTTTCCGGATTTAAATGAAAACTTGGCGCACCACAGTTAAAAACATAAAGACCATGTTTGGAGCTGACCAAAGGCACAGCCACTGAGTTCACTTCTTTATGCCACTCGCCTAAAGACAAACAATATCCATAATCTTGGTAATCACGGAAAGCTCGTTCTAAAGAGCGTTTTATGGCTGGCCAGTTTTCTGGGTTCTTTTGTTTCAGTGCATCGAGTAGAAAGTTGCGCTCACGTTCAGGAGTAGCAGCTAAGCAAGCTCGTCCCATTGAACTACTATGCAGTGGCAACGTTGAACCAATTGGGCGACGCATATTTAATGCAGTTTCAATTTGCACAACATCGATATACACCATATTTAATCGGTCACGTGTTGCCATCGCCACAGGCGCTTGAACATACTGACTCAACTCTTCCATATATTGATGAGCAATATTACGGATGGAGATGTTAGATAATGCTGCATATCCTAAAGATAAAACGCCAATATCTAATGTATATTTGGTCGAGTTAGGCAATTGTTTTAAATAACCTAATGACACAAGGGTATTGGTAATACGTGCAATGGTCGGTTTAGGTAAACCTGTCATTTTTGCTAATTCTTGGTTACCAAGAACCTGATTATTTGCAGAAAAGCATCTTAAAAGTTCTAAACCGCGCGCTAAAGAAGCAATAAATTGTGGGTTATTTTCCCGATGTATATGCGAAATAGGATCTAAACGTATCTCATCAAAATTTATTGGTTTTTCAGTTTCCGTGTTTTGAGACATTCGATCCTCAAATATAATTAAAGCAATAGTTTTGCCATTATATTTCGCTCTGCAAAATAAATCCATTCATCACTGCGCTGTTGTGATGAATGGATATCTGGATCAATGGTTATGAAACGTTTTCAATCACCATCGCAAGACCTTGACCAACACCAATACAGAGGCTTACCACTGCATATTTCTTTTTACGGCGAATTAACTCGCGAGCTACTGTTAAGCTAAGGCGAGCACCAGAAGCTCCAAGTGGATGACCAACAGCAATCGCGCCACCGTTTGGATTTACGCGTGGGTCGTTAAAATCAACATTTAAGCCTTTTAAGCAAGATAAAACTTGTGAAGCAAAGGCCTCATTAATTTCGATAATATCCATGTCATCTAAAGTAAGCCCAGCACGCGCAACTGCTTTTTTTATGGCTTCGATCGGGCCAGCACCCATAATGCGTGGCTCAATACCCGCAGCTGCTGCTGACAAGATTTTTGCCATTGGTTTTAGGCCATATTTTTGACCTGCTGCTTCTGAACCAATCAAGAGGGCTGCTGCACCGTCATTAATCCCTGAGGCATTACCAGCAGTGACCACGCCACCTTCAAAGAGTGGTTTTAACTTTGTGAGTGCTTCAACCGTTGAGCTTGGGCGAGGGTGTTCATCTTCTGAAACGAGTTTAGGGGGTAATTTTTTGCCTTGGAAAACCTCAATTGGAGTAATTTCATCGGCAAAGAAACCTTCTTCTTTGGCTTTTTGATATTTAGCTTGTGATTGGGCTGCAAATAAGTCTGCTTGCTCACGACTAATACCAAAATCGGCTGCAACGTTATCGCCCGTTTCAGGCATTGAATGACCACCGTACTGCGCAATAATTTTTTTATTTGGAAAACGAGAGCCAATCGTGGTGTCATAAATTTTTGCATCACGGCTATAAGCACTTTCTGCTTTACCCATTACAAAGGGTGCACGTGACATACTTTCTACACCACCTGCGATATAAAGCTCGCCTTCACCACAAGTAATGGCGCGTGCTGAGTCAATTACTGCACCTAAACCACTGGCACATAGACGGTTTACAGTTTGGCCCGGCACAGTAACAGGTAAACCAGCAAGTAATAATGCATTTCGTGCCACATTACGACTGTCTTCACCTGCTTGATTGGTATCACCTAAGATCACATCTTCAATATCAGCACCCGGAACACCAGTTTTTTCTAGTAGTTTTTGAATGACAGTTGCGGCTAAATCATCAGGGCGAATTGAGGCAAGTTCACCTGCATGACGGCCAAATGGACTACGTAAACCATCATAGATATATGCATTTAACATTGAGAAATTCCTTTTCAAGACTCGTGAGTAAAAGTAAGAGGTAAATGAAGTGCGACACGGCGCTGTAACCAAGGGCTAGGGCGGTAACGTGGGTCATGCGTAAGCGCTGTTATACGGTTCAGAATGAGTAAGATTTTTTCGCTGCCGACTTGATCACCCCATTCAATTGGACCAAATGGATAACCTAAGCCCAGACGTACTGCGGCATTAATATCATCTACAGTGGCAACATTTTGCTGCGCAATATCACAGCCTAAATTAATGACCATTGCTAAAACACGCTGTGCAACAAAGCCAATACTTTCATTAATCATACTCACTAGATTTCCATCTAAATTGAAAATAGAGTGAGCGGCTTGTCGGTATTCAGGTTTGGTAATAAGTGATGGCATTAAGGTTCGATGCTTTGCAATGCCATAAAGCATGTCTATAGCAACAGCTTGCGCAGGATTAACCCCAAGGCGAGTAACCGCTTGAGTTGTGTCTTCACCGTAACAAGCAAGTAAACATAAGCTATCTGTTTGGGGGGCGGTGGTGGTGTCTAGGGCAATATTTTGCTGAGTTAAATAATCTTCGAGCTGTTTTTTATCTTCAGGGAAATCTGCCGCAATCCAAACTTTTGGATATTGAGCTAAACGCTCTACAAACTTGGCAGGTTGTTCACCTGTTTTTGAACCGGTTTCATAGTTATAAAAACCTTGATTAACCTTACGTCCAAGTTGCTTGGCATCTAGCATTTGTTTGGTCAGTGGGTTTGGTTTGTAGCGGGCTTCTTCATAGTACTGGTGATAAATAGATTCCATAACTGGATGAGAAACATCAAGACCAGTTAAATCGAGTAATTCAAAAGGACCCATTCTAAAACCAACGCCGTCACGTAAAATTCGGTCAATTTCACTGATGTCGCAAACGTTTTCATTTAAAATTTTGAGCGCTTCGGTTCCATAAGCCCGACCTGCATGATTAATAATAAATCCAGGAGTGTCTTTTGCCACAACAGGGCGATGACCAAATGCGCGAGATAGATCATTTAGGGCATCAATAATAAGTGGGTCAGTCTTTAAACCACGAATGACTTCGACCACTTTCATGAGTGGAACTGGGTTAAAGAAGTGATAGCCCACAACCCGTTCAGGCTTTTTGCAGTTTGCAGCAATCGCTGTAATAGAAAGAGAAGAGGTGTTTGAGGCTAAAATGGCATTGTCTGAAACGACGTCTTCAAGCTGTTGCATCAAGCTTTGTTTGATATCGAGGCGTTCAACAATTGCTTCTACAATCAGGTCGCAATTTTTTAAATCTTCAATTTGATGAGCAACAATTAAATGGCTATTTGCTAGAGCAGCTTGCTCAGATGTAATTTTATTTTTGTCGACTAACTTTTGAAATGTGGCAGCCAGTTTTTCTTTAGCCTGTTCTGCTGCACCTGCTTTAGCATCATATAAATAAGTGGTATGACCTGACTGCGCAGCAATTTGAGCAATGCCACTGCCCATAATACCGACACCAATCACAGCCATGCTTTTAATATCATAAGTCATGTCGATCATCCTGATGATTAATCTAAATTTGAAATTAAACGAAAAAATAGGGTTGGGTGATTTAGCTTAAGCACTGTTTATCACCATCAATGGGTAAGATTTGACCTGAAATTGAGCGACCACTATCTGACGCTAAAAATAGGCATAAATCTGCAATATGCTTTGGATTAACAAAATATTTGAGCGACTGATTTTTCAGTGCGTTTTGAGTCACTTCTTCAAGTGAGGTATGGGCTACATCGGCACGGGCCTGTAATACGCGTTGAACCCGATCACCATCTACTGCACCCGGAAGAATAGCGTTAACCCGAATATTGTCTGCACCGAGTTCCATAGAAAGCGTTTTGGTAAAACCGATCAGTCCCCATTTTGAGGTGGAATAGGCCAAACGGTATGGATAGCCTAAGCGGCCAGCAATAGACGACATATTAATAATCACGCCTGCCTGTGCTTGCTTTAAATAGGGAATGGCTAACTGGGTAATTAAAAAAGTGCTATTCAGGTTTAAATTAATGACCGTATTCCAGTCTTCAAAACTTAGCTCATCTGCGGCAATGGTCGGGCCTGAAATGCCTGTGTTATTGACTAAAATATCAATACCGCCAAGTTTCTGAGTTGCTTCGCTAAACATCAGCTTAATTTGCTCATGATCAGCCAAATCACATGTGTAGATATGCAGCTTTGGATAGTCTTTCTGAAACTGTTCTAAACTTTTAGTACTAATATCACAAACGAAAACTTCATCGTTATTGTTTAAAAATGCTTCGGCAATGCATCGTCCAATCCCTGAACCACCTGCACTAATCAATACTTTTCTGGTCATGTTCATTCCCTTGTTATTATCTTTTTAAATTATTTACCTTGATAAGATGGTTTACGCTTCTCGATAAAAGCTTGAACACCTTCATTTTTATCTTCGGTAGAAAACAGCAACTGGAATGCTTTTCGTTCTAGCGTTAAGCCGGCATTTAATGGAACATCTTCACTCATCAGCGCAACTTCTTTAATTTGTTGCAGGGCGATAGGAGGCATTTTTGCTAGGCTTTGCGCCATTTGGATGGCAGTTGGAATCGTCTGGTCGTCTTCTGTGACTTGTGAAACAAGACCAATGATATAAGCTTCTTCGGCTTTCACCATAGCACCCGTCATAATCATGCGCATGGCATGAAATTTACCAACCGCACGGAATAAACGTTGTGTACCACCAGCACCAGGCATTAACCCGACTTTAATTTCGGGTTGGCCAAAGGTTGCTCCTTTACCTGCAATAATAATGTCGGCATGCATTGCCAATTCGCATCCGCCACCCAATGCATAACCATTTACAGCAGCAATCACAGGTTTAGGACATTGGGCAATTGCGTTCCAATAACGTTCGGTATGACGCAATAGCATTTCTGTTGAAGTTGCGTTTGCCATTTCTTTTAAATCTGCACCTGCGGCAAAGACTTCTTCACCACCTGTGAGCACAACTGCATTGATCTCATCGTTAAAACTTAATTCGGTAAAAGCTTGAGCTAATTGTTTGCGAACTTCTGTATTGAGTGCATTTTTAGCTTCAGGTCTGTTTATTTTTACAATCGCTATTTTTTGAATAGAAAAGTCGATTTCTACGAAATTGTTCCCTGTTATTCCACTCATTTTTGATTTCCTTGTTTCGCATGTCAAAACTATATTCCTTTTATGATGCTTATTTTGGAATTTATTTCAAGTCTTATTTGGTTTGATAGAGCTATTAAAAGCTTAATTGAATTGTAAGTCTTTGATATTTCGGGGTGACTCATTTTTAAATTTCGTTAAACGAAATTAATTTTCAAAAAAGCTTGAAATTTGTATTTTTGTTCTCGTACTATGAAACACATCCGCAGTAAACAAGATTTAAAACATGGTATCCAGACAAGCTGGAGATGGCTGATGGGTACGATGGAAATACATAAAAAGGGAGATCACAGATGATCCGCGATGAAGGGATGTTGGAGCAATTACTTTCAACAATTCGAGATTTTGTAAAAAATGAATTGATCCCTCGTGAAAACGAAGTGGTAGAGAAAGACAAAATTCCGGATGATATTGTGCAGCAGATGCGTGAGCTGGGTTTATTCGGCCTTACAATTCCCGAAGAATATGGTGGCCTAGGCATCACTATGGAAGAAGAAGTCAGAGTTGCATTTGAACTTGGGCAAACTTCACCGGCTTTTCGTTCTTTAATTGGTACTAATAACGGTATTGGCTCAAGTGCAATTTTGATTGATGGCACAGAAGAGCAAAAGCAAAAATATTTACCGCGTTACGCGAGCGGCGAAATTATTGGTTCATTTTGTTTAACCGAGCCTGAGTCTGGTTCTGATGCTGCATCTTTAAAAACCAGTGCCGTAAAAGATGGCGGTTTTTATGTATTAAACGGCACCAAACGTTTTATTACCAATGCACCTCATGCTGCAACTTTCACTGTAATGGCTCGAACGAATCCTGAAATTAAAGGGTCAGGTGGTATTTCAGCTTTTTTAGTTGAAGCGAATACACCGGGCATTACATTGGGAAAAATTGACCAAAAAATGGGGCAAAAGGGTTCACATACGTGCGACGTGATTTTTGAAAATTGCCGTGTGCCTGCCTCTGCACTGATCGGTGGGGTAGAAGGTGTGGGTTTTAAAACGGCGATGAAAGTGCTTGATAAAGGGCGTTTACACATTGGCGCATATAGCGTGGGTGTTGCTGAACGCATGTTAAATGACGCACTTCATTATGCAATTGAGCGCAAACAGTTTGGTCAGCCTATTGCAAACTTCCAGTTGATTCAAGCGATGCTCGCCGACTCAAAAGCTGAAATTTATGCGGCTAAATGTATGGTTTTAGATGCAGCCCGTCGCCGTGACAATGGTGAAAACATTAGTACAGAAGCATCGTGCGCCAAAATGTTTGCAACCGAAATGTGTGGCCGAGTTGCTGATCGCTGCGTACAGATTCACGGTGGTGCAGGGTACATCAGTGAATATGCCATTGAACGTTTTTATCGAGATGTACGTTTGTTCCGTTTATATGAAGGAACCACGCAAGTTCAACAAATTATTATTGCCAAAAACATGATTAGGGAAGCTACTACCTAATAAAAAACAAATGCCATGAGGCATTGGATGCCTCATGTTCCTTCTGAGGATATGGACATGACAACAGAAACAGTTGCACAAAATACGGCTAGCAGTGAAGCTATCCAGACACCAAAAAAAATTTGGATTACCGCATTTATATTCGCTTTTTTAACATTGTTATGTGATGGGGCAGACTTAGGTTTTTTGGCATTGAGCCTGACCAGTCTTAAAACAGAATTTCATTTAACTGGCCTTCAAGCCGGAACATTAGGTAGCTTAACACTTTTAGGTTCAGCAATTGGTGGCCTGATTGGTGGTTGGGCATGTGACCGTTTTGGGCGGGTCCGTATTATTGTGTTCTTTATTGCTTATTCTTCAGTTTTAACCAGCGCACTGGGTTTTACTGATTCTTATATGCAATTTGCAGTTTTAAGAACTTTTGGAGCGATGGGTTTAGGTGCGCTCTATATTGCTTGTAATATTTTAATGTCAGAAATGGTGCCAACAAAACATCGCTCGACTGTTTTGGCGACTCTCATGACGGGTTATACCTTAGGTTCTTTGTTAGCGACCTTATTAGCAGGACATATTATTCCTGAACATGGCTGGCGTTTCTTATACTGGATTGCAATTACACCTGTGGTGTTGTCAATTTTGATGCACTTTTGTGTACCTGAACCTGAATCATGGAAAAAATCTCGTCAGTTAAAAGCGTTAGAAGTGGCTCAAAGTAACCAGCCTAAAAAACGTCAAAACCCATATCTTGAAATTTTAAGAGATAAGAAACATGGCACCATGTTTGTGCTGTGGATTATCAGTACTGGTGCATTGCAGTTTGGTTATTACGGCGTAAGTAACTGGTTACCCGCTTATTTAGAGTCTGATCTTGGCATCAAATTTAAAGAAATGGCCATGTATATGGTCGGTACTTTCCTGATTATGATGTTTGCCAAAGTGATTGCAGGGATTGTTGCCGACAAATTAGGTCGCCGTGCCGTATTTGCATTTGGAACCATTGGTACAGCCTTATTTATTCCGGTCATTGTCTATTTAAATACACCAACCAATATTTTATGGATGATGCTGTTCTTCGGTTTCCTTTACGGTATTCCATACGCAATTAATGCCACCTATATGACAGAAAGTTTCCCGACTTCAATTCGAGGTTCGGCAGTGGGTGGAGCTTATAACATTGGTAAAGTTCTTTCGATTTTCTCTCCATTAACAATTGGTTATCTATCTCAAAACGGTTCTATTGGCTTAGGGCTTTTGGTGATGGCTGCTGCGTACTTTATCTGTGGCGTGATTCCATTGTTATTTATTAAAGACCGACTATTTAACCCGCAAAAGGCAGAGTGACAGATCAATCTGTCACCTTAAATTAAGGATGAAAAGGGACAAGTGAGATGATAAATAAAATCACCAGTGACATTGAACCGATTTTAAAAGCGATTCCTGATGGAGCAACCATCATGACAGGCGGGTTTGGTGTAACGGGGCAACCTGCTGAATTAATTGAGGCCTTAATTGATTTAGGAAAAAAAGAACTCACCATTGTAAATAACAATGCGGCTTCTGGTGATCGTGGTTTAACAAATCTGATTATTGCGGGTTGTGTTAAAAAAATGATTTGTTCATTTCCGAAATCTGCGGGATCAACTGTTTTTCAAGACTTATATCGCGCAGGAAAAATCGAGTTAGAACTGGTTCCACAAGGGAATTTGGCTTGTCGTATTCAGGCAGCAGGAGCAGGTTTAGGCGCTATTTTTACGCCGACAGGTTATGGCACCAAAGTTGCCGAGGGGAAAGAAACCCGAACCATTAATGGTAAAAACTATGTACTTGAATATCCACTTGAAGCTGACTTTGCATTGATCTATGCCGATAAAGCAGATCGTTGGGGCAATTTAACTTACCGTAAAGCAGCCCGTAATTTTGGGCCAATTATGGCAAAAGCCGCCAAGACCACGATTGTTCAAGTGAATGACACCGTAGAGCTAGGAACGCTTGACCCTGAGTGCATTATTACACCGGGAATTTTTGTTCAGCACGTTGTAAAAGTAGGAGATATCTAATGTCAGTTCAAAAACGTTCTCGTGAAGATATTGCCAAACTCATTGCCAATGACATTCCAGAAGGCTCCTATGTCAATTTAGGCATTGGCTTACCGACTAACGTTGCTAAATTTTTGCCAAAAGACAAAGAAATCTTTTTACATTCAGAAAATGGTGTCTTGGCTTTTGGTCCTCCGCCGCAACCTGGCGAAGAAGATCAAGACTTAGTCAATGCCGGAAAAGAACTTGTTACTTTATTAGACGGTGGATGCTTTATGCATCATGGTGACTCGTTTGACATTATGCGCGGCGGCCATCTGGACATTTGCGTGATTGGTGCATTCCAAGTTGCTGTAAACGGAGATTTGGCAAACTGGCATACCGGAAAAGCAGACGATGTACCAGCAGTAGGCGGAGCCATGGATTTGGCGGTCGGTGCTAAAACGATTTATGTCTATATGGAACATGTCACGAAAAAAGGTGAGCCCAAAATTGTAAAGGAAATTACATATCCAATGACGGGTGAGCAGTGTGTACATCGTATTTATACAGATTTATGCATTATTGAACTCAAAGACCAAAAAGCTTATGTCACGGAAATGGTCAAAGGCTTAAGTTTCGAAGAATTACAGGCAGTCACAGACTGTGAATTGATAGATGCACGTGTAACCTAAATTACACATGGAAAAAACGCTTCTTTAAGGATTAAAAGATGAAAAAATTAATTTTAGCTGCAGCTTGCGCTGCGGCTTCAGGGACTATTTTTGCAAATTCTTCAGATACCACAGAACAAAGAATTAATTTGCTAGAAACCGAGCTGCAAAAATTAAAAGCAGAACTTGCAGCTCAAAAACAAACTCAAAATAATTTACAGGTCAAACAGGTAAAAATTGAAGAAAACATTGAAAAAACTAAAGCGACTGTAACAGAGAAGCCTGTTGCTCCTTCGTGGGTGACGTGGACCGATAATGTAAAGGTTTACGGTATTGCCCGTATTGATGCGGCGGTCGATTTTAAATCATCACCAGACTCGGGCGGTAGAACGACCAGCAGTTTGTACCGAACACCTTTTGAAAGTGAAAAACGTTCAAACCATGCACGTTCCGATGCCATGATTAATGCAAGCCGACTCGGTGTTTATTTTAATAGTCCAAATAAAGCAGTGACTGGAAATATTGAAGCCGATTTCTTTGATAGCTCTAACATGGGAACGGGAGATGGTAAATTCCGTATCCGTCATGCTTTTTTTACCTATAAAGACTGGACCTTTGGCCAAACATGGTCACTCATGTCTAACATGGAAACTCGTACCGAAGCTGTCGATTACACCCAATTTGTGGGAACTTCCTATACGCGTACTCCTCAGATTCGCTATGACTGGAAAATCGATGCCAATAATGATTTAAAAGTAGCTTTGGAATATACAGGTTCGAGAGTCTCGGCATTTCCAACTTTAACAGGACGTTATACTTTTAAAGATGGGCCGTTAACTGCACTTGCTCAAGGCTTTATTAATGAAAAATCTGCAGATGTCGCAACTGCCACGGTCAAGAAAGTAAGCTGGGGTGCTGGCGGCGGCTTAAAATATCAACTCACACCACAGCAATCGGTGCAGGCAAATTATCAATATATTGTCGGCGATCAAAAATTTATGCCGTACACCACCCAAAGTGGATTGGCCAACTCGACAAGTTTAAATGCAGCGGGTGATTTTTCTTTAAACGAAGACAAAACAGATTTGCTTATGAATAAGTTGAATAGCATCAATATTGGTTATTCATATAAATTTAATGAGCAATGGCGTGCAAACTTATCGGCTTCAATGTTTGATTATGATGACGACACGGCTTATGCCAAACTCAACCCAGATGCCAATAAACGTCTAACGGACTACGCAGCGAACGTGTTTTATTCACCGATTGAGCAAATGGATATTGGTATGGAATACCATCAAGGCAAACGAGAAGTGTTTGATGGCAGAACAGCTGATGTATCACGCGTAAACTTTGTGTCGATGTATAAATTCTAAAATGGGGCGTAATTAAAAATGGAAAAAATAGTTGAGCCCAATGCAGAAAATATACTGTCAAAAAGCTTTATTTTTATCATGGCAATGACATGTGGAATTTGTGCGGGTTCAAACTATTATAACCAGCCCTTAATCTATTCAATTGCCGAAGCATTGAAAGTTAATGCCGATCAAGTCGCTTTAACCATTGTCATTAGCCAACTGTCATATGCAGTTGGTCTTTTTATATTGGTTCCCTTAGGCGATTTTTTTGAAAAACGTAGTTATATTTGCTTGCTCATGTGTTGTACAGGCCTTGCCCAAGTAGGGCTATCCTTAAGTCAAACCTTGCCAGCTTTATATGGCTTTACCTTTTTAGCGACATTCTTTTCAATTGCGACTCAAGTTTTAGTTCCTTTCGCCGCAGGTTTAGTTAGCCCGAAAAAAAGCCCTCAAGTTGTAGGCACTCTCATGAGTGGTTTGTTTTTGGGAATATTATTGGCACGTTCTATTGCAGGTTTACTTTCTACAGTTTGGTCTTGGCATGCGGTTTATTTAATTAGTGGAATCGTCATTTTGGTGTTTGCTTGGGTCATGTGGGTGAAGTTGCCAGTTGCGCGGAAGTCCCATCAACTCAATATTCTACAAATTTATGGCTCGCTATTTTCATTAGCAGCTCACCAGCCTCATTTACTGCGCCGTGGTTTGGCAGGGGGAATTGGCTTTGGAATTTTGGCTCTCATTTTTACTACCATGACTTTTATTTTGGCAAATGAGCCGTATCACTTTAATGATTTCCAGATTGGCTTATTTGGAATTGTTGGTTTGGCAGGCGTATTTGCGACCCCGTGGGCAGGTAAGAAAATTGCATCAGGGCTTGAAAATAAAATTGCAGTAATTTGCATGGGGCTATTAATAAGTGCATGGATACCCCTATTTTTTGCCCAGCAGTCTTTGGTGGCCTATGCTGTTGGTGTTGTTATGGCTTATTTCGGTTTGTCAGCATTTCATGTTTTGAACCAAAATCTGGTCTACCGAATTTCGGCCGAGGCACGTTCTCGTATTAATTCAATTTATATGACTCTATATTTTGGTGGAGCCGCCTTAGGTTCTTTTATTGCGGTGTATGCATGGAAACACTGGGGATGGGAAGCATGTGCTGCCTTAGGTTTAACGATGGCAATGGTGAGTTTTATGATTGATCGCTTAGATTTTTATGAAATGAATAAGATTGCAAAGCAAGAAAAAGCTCCATAAACAGGAGCTTCAATATTTTATTATTTTCGAATAATCATTAAGGTTGCCGAGGCAAAAGCATACACTTTGCCGTTTTCATCTACGATTTTTCCTTCGGTAATAATAATATTACGGCCCGCATTAATTAATTCGGCTGTCGCATAGTACGACGTATCAACTTGCATGGGACGAATCATTTTTACATTTAAATCAATAGTTCCATAGCCAACGCCATATTCAAGTAATGTATGAGCTGCGCTGCCTGTTGCTGTATCTAAAGCTGTGGCGCAAAAGCCGCCGTGTACACCGCCTTGTATATTTCTATGTTCTTTGCGAGGGGTAACTTTATAAGTAGCTTTACCTTCGGAAACTTCAACGAGTTCCATCGGTATGGTGTGAGCCATAGGTGATGGAGAAACTTCACCATTTTTTAAAGCGGTTAAAAACTCAAGACCTGTGTATTTCGGGCTTTCCATAAATCGTCCTTGGATGATTAAGCAGTCTAATCAAGATACTATAAATTGATTTTTTACGGAATAAAATTTTGCAATACAAAATATAAATTTATTCTAGTTAAGAGATTCTAATTACTTTTATTTCCATATTTGTATTTTAAAACATGAATTTATGTCTTATCTCCATTTATAAGTTACGATAATTTTATTAAAATAGTGAAAATATATTTTGCTATAAGAAATTTTTTGATATTTTGGTGAGATTGAAACAATAAAAGTCCATTTTAAGGAAAAATCATATCTGCCTATTACACAGGCAGTAAGGTGAAAGGAAAAAACGATGCCTTTATACAAAGCTCCATTACGCGATATGCAATTTGTGCTGCATGAAATACTTCAAACAGAACAGAACTATCAAGGTTTAAGTAAATATCAGGAAAGCATAAATCGAGAATTAATTGATCAATACTTAGAGGCAGCAGCAAATTTTTGTGAAAATGAGTTGGCGCCCATAAATCAAAACGGTGATCAGGAAGGCTGTCATTTAAATCAAGGCGTGGTGACAACTCCGAAAGGTTTTAAAGAAGCCTACCAAAAATATGCTGAGCTTGGGTTTACCTCATTAACCGCAGATCCGGAATATGGTGGGCAAGGGTTACCAACATTGCTGCGGATTGCTATTTCTGAGATGTTATGTGGTTCTAATTGGGCTTGGGCGATGTATCCGGGCTTGTCTCATGGGGCAATGAGAACAATTGAGCATCATGGCACCGAGCAACAAAAACAAAAGTTTTTGACTAAACTCATTAGTGGTGTTTGGACGGGAACAATGTGTTTAACCGAATCACATGCGGGTTCGGACCTTGGTTTAATTAGAACTAAAGCAGAACCCAATCCGGACGGCAGTTACTCCATTACGGGTGAAAAGATTTTTATCTCGGCAGGTGAACATGATCTTTCTGAAAATATTATTCATATTGTTTTAGCTCGCTTGCCTCAGGCACCCGCAGGAACAAAAGGTATTTCTTTATTTATTGTGCCTAAATTTAATGTAAGTGATGAAGGTAATTTAGAAGACCGTAATAACGTCTTTTGCAGCGCGATTGAACATAAAATGGGGATTCATGGAAATGCCACCTGTGTACTGAATTTTGATGGTGCTCAAGGTTATTTGATTGGTCCAGAAAATCGTGGACTCAATTGTATGTTTACCTTTATGAATACCGCGCGTATTGGAACGGCAGTACAAGGACTCGCTGCTTCTGAAATTTCATTTCAAGGTGCGTTAAGTTATGCCAAAGAGCGTCTCGCTATGCGCTCAATATCTGGCCCAAAATATCCTGACAAAAATGCCGATCCAATTATTGTGCATCCAGCTGTGCGTTCGATGTTAATGACCCAAAAAGCGTTTTCTGAAGGTGGCCGTGCTCTGGCTTACTTTTTAGCTCAACATGTCGATATTGTCGAAAGTTCAAATGATCAAGAGCAGCAAAAACACTCTGATGAATTACTGGCTTTTTTAACGCCGATTGCAAAGGCTTTTTTAACTGAATCGGGCAATGAGTCTGCAAAGCATGGAGTTCAGGTGTTTGGTGGACATGGCTTTATTGTTGAGCATGGAATGGAGCAAATTGTACGTGATGCACGTATCTCAACATTGTATGAAGGAACAACCGAGATTCAGTCTTTAGATCTGCTTGCACGTAAAGTTCTCAAGTCGGAAGGCAAACTTCTAAAAAATATGACTAATTTAATTGATCAGTTTATTAGTCAACAGCAATCAAATGAAGTGTTGAAACCTTATTTAGAAAAATTAGCTGAGCTTAAGCAACAATGGTTGTCACTGACCAAATCGATTGCAGAGAAAGCGAAGCACAACCCTGAAGAAGTTGGCGCAGCTTCGGTAGATTATCTTTATTTTTCCAGTTACGTGGTGTTCGCTTATTTATGGGCTCGAATGGCACAAGTTGCCCATGAAAAATTAGAGGCGGGTACACAAGAGGAAGCTTTTTATAAAGCAAAATTAACTACTGCTAAGTTTTTCTATCAAAAACTTTTGCATCGTACACAGGGCCATGCTGCTGCTATTGAGTCTGGGGCAGAATCAGTGATGGAACTTGATCAAGATGCTTTTGCATTTTAGTGAATAGTCATTTTTAGAATCACTCGGTAAGATTTACATGTTGAATTTTACCGAGTGATTAAATTTGTAATTTTAGACTCATCAGTTTTTGGTAGGAAAAACCAGTTGAGTCAAAGAAATAGAGGGTTAACATAAGCATTAAAACGTGAATTTTCATCAAATATTGATGTTGTATAAGGACTACGGAAAGAAAATCATGAATGCTTATTATCAATTACTGAATAGAACAATTGGTCCTCAAGGCGAAGTTATTGCTCATTATTGCTCAACTGTCCATGCACAAGGGGCTTGGAACCCTCATGAACAGCACATGGCACCTGCAAGTGGTGTAATTGCAGCAGAGTTAGAGCAATTTTCACCACGACAAGATATGCGAATTGGCCGAATTAGTTTTGATATTTTTGGTTTGATTGCTTTTGGTGAATTTACGATTAAGACACATGTGATTCGCGCCGGTAAAACCATTGAACTGATTGAAGCTGAAATGCAAGCACAAGGTAAAACTTGTATTGTGGCTAGAGCATGGCGCATGTGTACTCAAGATAGTTCCGATATTGCGGGGCTTGAAGATCAGCCCATTCATCATCCCGATACCTTTATAGAATGGACGGGTATGAAAAGATGGCCAGGTGGCTTTATTCAAACGCTAGTCACTAAAACGGATGATCAGCATCGTGCGGGTAAAGGCATTGTTTGGCTCAATAATGATAAAGAAATCGTGGAAGGGCAGCCGACGACAGATTTTTCCCATTTGATTGGCATGATAGATACCGCAAACGGAATTGTACCAAGACAAGAAGGCGAATTTACGTGGGGCTTCCCAAATCTTGATTTGCAAGTTCACATGCACCGTTATCCGAAAGGTAAATGGTTAGGTCTGGAAACCGTTCAGCAATATGGGGCTGATGGTATCGGTTTAACCAGTGCAGTTTTACATGATGTGTATGGTCCATTTGGACGAAGCGAGCAGATTTTGACTTTACGTAAAATGACTAAATAAATTTTTGAGCCAATAAAAAAGTCATCCCTAAGGATGACTTTTTTATTTTGAGATTTAATTTTTAATTACGGACTTTTAGCAGTGTTGGTGTAAGTTCATCCCAACGTTGTTTTGCAGCGTCCATTGCTTTCATTTTGATATGTCCATAACCGCGGACTTCTGCTGGTAATTTTGCAATTTGCTCAGCAACTGCCAAGTTATGATTGTCTGGTGCTTCAACAAGTGCTTCAACAAATGCGATGTAACGGTCACGCCACGCTTGTTCATGTTGACGTTCTTCTTGACGCGCAAATGGGTCAAGGAAAGTTTCACGAAGCCATTGTAAGCGCGCAAGCATCATCATTGGGAAGCGCATCCAGTAACCAAACGCACGTTTACGGACATTTTTCAGACCACCAAGTAACGCTGGTGGAGCAAGGTGATACGTTAAACGTAAGCCTTTACCGAATTGGGTTTCGATCGATTCTTTGAAGCTTTTGCCTGTTAGTAGACGAGCAACTTCATATTCATCTTTATAAGCCATAACTCTATAAAGCTGAGTCGCAATGGTACCCGTTAATTCTTCTGGTAGTTTTTTAGCGGCCAATTCTACAAGCGTACGGTATTTAGCTGCATAAGCTTCATTCCAGTAGTCTGTTAAACGAGCAGAACGATCTTCAATAAGTTCAGCTAAAGTTTGCGGAGTTTTAGTTTTTGGCATTGCCGCAACTAAACGTGCAGCTAAAGTTGGGTCACTTGCAAGATGACAACCCACACGGAAAGCTTCAAGGTTCTTTTCAACAGCAGTACCATTTAAGCGAATTGCTTTTTCAATGCTTTCACGCAGTAATGGAATACGTCCAGATTGCCATGCCATACCGAGTAATAACTGGTTGGTATAGATTGAATCACCTAAGAGCTGAGTTGCAATTCGAGCCGCTGGCAGAGAAACCAGTTGACCTTGACGAACACGACCACGAAGACGATCAATTAAATCGCTAATAGGCGCATACCAGTCACGAGATTTAATAAACTCAGAAGTAGGAGTGCTGTCTTCATTTACAATAACCAAAGCATCATCTTTTAAGCGAGATAAAGCAGCGCTACCACCAGCGACGACGGCATCGGCACCAATCAATAATTCACATTGACCTGCTGGAATTTTAGTAGAAGAAATTTGCTCATCACTTGCTGCAAGTTGAACGTATGAATAAACCGTACCACCTTTTTGAGCAAGACCTGCCATGTCCATAACACGAGTTGCTTTGCCTTCTAGGTGAGCTGCCATACCAAGGAGTGCACCAATAGTCACAACACCCGTACCACCAATACCGCCGACCATAATACGACTTGGCACGTCATATAACTGAGGAATGACTGGTGATGTTGGCCAGCCTGCGCCAATGCCTTCAAATTTAGCTGGACGTTTCATATCACGTGTATGAACAGTCACAAAACTTGGGCAGAAACCTTCAGCACAAGTGAAGTCTTTATTACAGCTACTTTGGTTAATTTGACGTTTAGTACCTAAGGCAGTCTCTACTGGTTCAATAGATAAACAGTTTGATTTTTTCGAACAGTCGCCACAGCCTTCACAAATATCACTGTTAATGTATAAACGCTCAGCTGGGTCAGGGTAGACATCACGTTTACGACGACGGCGTTTTTCACTGGCACAGGTTTGTACATAAATTAAAGCGGTTACACCTGAAACTTCACGAAGCTCACGTTGAACTGCGTCGAGTTCATTACGGTGGCGAATTTCTACGCCCGGTGCAATACCGTCTTCTTCGTTTAATAGTTTAACTTCATCAGTGACAATAACTTGTTTTTTAATACCTTCAGCAGCAAGCTGACGAGTTAACTGTGCAACGCTTAAATGACCATCTACATGTTGACCACCTGTCATAGCGACCGCATCGTTGTAGAGGATTTTGTAGGTAATATTCGTTTTTGCAGCGATAGATTGGCGAATTGCTAAGTAACCAGAGTGGAAGTAAGTTCCGTCACCAAGGTTAGCAAAAATATGTTTTTCATTGGTAAATGGTGATGCACCCACCCAGCTTACACCTTCACCGCCCATTTGCGAGAATGTTTCGGTACCACGGTCAAGTGAAACGGCAATATAGTGACAACCGATACCGCCTAATGCACGGCTACCTTCAGGAACTACGGTTGAAGAGTTATGTGGGCAACCACTACAGAAATACGGTTTACGTTCAGCAAGATCAATAACACGTTTTGATTCTTGCTCTGCTTTTAATAGTAAGTCGATTCTGCTTTGGATTTGTGTTTTTAAGCTTTCTGGAATATCGAGTTTTAAGAAGCGAGCAGCCAGCATTTTCGCAATTGGTTCTGGTTGGTACTCATAATGACCAATGAGCGGTGCTTCTTCAATAGAGGTACTCCATTCACCTTTGCCATCAGTTGCTTTACCAATGACACGAGGGCGTTTGCCATCAGGCAGTGAATACAGCTCATCTTTAATTTGTGTTTCAATAATTGGACGTTTTTCTTCAATAACGATCAGTTCTTCTAAACCTTCGGCAAACTCACGAACACCTTGTGGTTCTAAAGGCCAAATCAGACCAACTTGATAAACACGTAGCCCAAGCTGTTGGGCAGTTTCATCTTCAATACCTAAAATGCGTAAGGCTTCAATGGTATCTAAATAACCTTTACCACTTGCGGCAATACCGACACGGGCATTTTCACAAGGCCATGTAACGGTGTTGATTTTGTTGGCACGGGCATAGGCCAAAACAGCAGGTAAACGGTATTTATAAAGACGTTCTTCTTGTTGAATGCCGTGATCGGGCCAACGAATGTTAACGCCGTCGGCAGGGAAATTAACATTTTCTGGTATAACCGGAGTAACACGGTCTAGGTCGACATGAACAGAAGCAGAAGTTTCTACAATTTCACTGACGAGCTTCATTGAAGACCAAAGGCCAGAAAAACGTGAAACTGCAATGGCGTGAACACCAAAGTCTAAAATTTGTTGAACGGATGTTGGGTAGAAAATTGGAATACCGCAACCAATCATGACATGTTCAGACTGGTGAGGGATTGTAGAAGATTTACATGAGTGGTCATCACCAAATAAAGCAACGACACCACCACGTTCAGAGGTACCAGCTAAGTTAGCATGGCGGAGTACATCGCCTGAACGGTCAACACCCGGGCCTTTACCATACCACCATGAAGACACTCCATCATATTTGCCTTGGCCTGAAAGGTTAACTTGTTGCGTACCCCAAATTGCGGTAGCAGCTAAGTCTTCGTTTACACCAGGTTGAAATACAACATTATGGGATTTAAGTAATCCTTGAACTTGCCAAAGGAAACTATCATAGTTACCAACAGGAGAACCGCGATAACCAGAAATAAAACCAGCAGTATGATAACCATTGATCGCGTCACGGCGAGTTTGGGCAAGAGGCAAACGAACAAGCGCCTGAATGCCAGTCATATATGCTGTACCGTTATCGCTTACATATTTATCTTCAAGTGACACATCCTTTGTTGCAATAATATTTGGAGTGACTTTTGTAGCTATATTCATTTATATCTCCTTAGAATTTTTAGTAGCTCGGACTACTTTCTTTTTTCAACATCCAGTTGAATATTTGGAGCAAGTGACATACGAAATAAAAAAAGATCGGTTCCTCTTCTTAAAAGAATTAGTGCCAATGTATGTACATTTAGTCATTGTGGTTGAACTAAACTGGTGCAACAATCCGTAATTTAGGAAAACATATTTACGTTATGCGCAAAAATCTCGATGGTGGACTATTGCATGCAATGCATGCATTCCTGAAAGTGATTGATAGCGGGAGTTTCACAGCAGCAGCTGAGCAGATGGATCTGACCACAGCACAGGTTTCACGTCTTATCAGCGAGCTAGAAACACGCTTAGGTACAAAATTAATACAACGCTCAACGCGCCAGCAGGCACTGACCGATATTGGTGCGACTTACGCTGAGCGCTGTCGCCAAGTCATTTCAATGGTGGATGAAGCCGAATCAGAAGTAACAGGAACGGCATCTAAACCGAAAGGGCGTTTACGTGTGTTAAGCATGGGAAGCTTTGGACATCATTATGTTTTTCCGGTAATGGCCGAGTTTTGTAAGCATTATCCTGAACTAACCGTGGAATATACGACTTCACAGTACGTTCCAGACTTGTTGGCAAAAGGGGTCGATGTCAGTCTGTATCTGACTGAATCATTAACAGATTCTCGGTTTGTTGCGCGTAGAATTGGTACAATTTTTTCTGTTTTATGCGCTTCACCTGTATATCTAGAAAAACATGGAGTACCTAAATTCCCTGAAGATTTAAAAAACCATGCCTGTTTACGCTTGGTAAACCCGTCTATTACACCAGATTGGCACTTGTTAAATGCAAAGGGTGAGTCTTACCAAATTGATACTGGTGGACAACTTATTGCAGATAACCCAGAGTTATTGTTAGATGTGGTGCAACAAGATATGGGTGTGGCGTTATTGCCGATGTTTTCGGCTTTAGATGCAGTCCAGAATGGAAGATTATGTCATATCTTGCCAGAGTGGCGTTCGCCCGATATAGGGGTTTATACCTTATTGCCTTCACGCCATTTTATTGATGCTAAAACACGTGCATGGTTAGATTGGGTGGAAGAATATATTTCTCCAAGAATTGAAATGGATGCATCTTATTTTTATAAATAATCAGATAAATTTTTTAAGGAATAAGCTAGAAAAGGATAAAGAATAATACGGTTTAGAATAAAAATAGGGTAGAGAATGCTTCTTTTGAAAGAGGCATTTAATACAGAGATAAATAATAGATTTTAAAAAAATTGCATGAGGGATTTATTCCCAATTCCTGAATGAAATGAGATAAAGATTAGACGTGATAATCTGGTACTCGGACTAATATTAAGCCTTATACCAGATGCTGAACTACTTTAATTTATGACTAGGCACACTTGGTTTGCCAATAAGCATTTGCATAATTGGACAAGCTTTTTCGGTTTAATACATGGCTAATATTTTGGCTGGCTTGCATCAGTTTCTCTAAGTCAATGCCCGTTTCAAACCCCATGTGCGACAGCAAATAAAACAGATCTTCGGTCGATACATTGCCAGAGGCACCTTTGGCATAAGGGCAACCACCAAGACCTGCAAGAGACGAGTCAAAAACACGAATGCCTTGCTGTAAAGACTGATAAATATTGGCAATTGCCATGCCGTAGGTATTGTGGAAATGCCCAGCCAAAACCTTGCTGTCGAGTTCAGCAAGGCAGGTTTGCCACACCGTTTTAACGCGATCAGGTGTTGCTGTGCCAATGGTTTCACCCAAAGACACTTCATAGCATCCCATGTCATAGAGTCGTTTAACAACTTTTACGACTTGCTCAGGGGCAATTGCGCCTTCATATGGACAATCGACAATACAGGAGACATAACCACGCACACGAATGTTATGTGCTTTTGCCGCTGCCATAACATCGCTAAATTTCTCAAAGCTTTCGTCAATAGAACAGTTAATATTTTTACGGGTAAAGCTTTCAGAAGCTGCGGTAAACACCGCAACCTCTTTGCACCCTACCGCTTGAGCAGTCTCAAAACCTTTTATATTGGGGGTGAGCAAGCTAAATTGCACATCGGCTGTTTGGGGTAATTGCTTAAATAGCTCGTCACTTTGAGCCATTTGCGGTACCCATTTTGCCGAAACGCATGAGCCGACTTCAATTGATTTCAGACCTGCATTAATCAGGTCATTGATGAAGTTTAAGCGTTGTTCGACAGTCAAAGCCTGTTTTTCGTTTTGGAGGCCGTCTCTGGGACCGACCTCCACGATTTTGACAAACTCACTCATGCAACTTCCTCCTGAGCAGGCTGAAATTCCACAAGTTCATCGCCAGCTTTGACTTGATCACCGACTTGGAAATAGGAATCTACAATCACGCCATCTTTAGGGGCACGAATGGTGTATTCCATTTTCATTGCTTCAAGCGTCATTAAAATATCGTCTTTCTTCACGCTATGATTTGCACTCACCAAAACTTGAGTGACCACACCCGGCATTGGTGCTTTTAAATGACCTTCATCGGCTTGGCTATCTGCTTGATTGAAGTCTTGGCGAATATAAGCAAACTTATAACTTTGTCCATTTTGGAACAAGGTAATGCCTTGCTGACTTTGGTTAAAAGACAGCTTTTGCTGAGTTCCACCAATTTGAACAGACGCCGTATGCGCATCAATCAATTGACCAGAAATCGGGTAGCTTTGACCGTTATATTCGGCGGTGAAGCCATCTTCATTTGAGGCAAACTTGATTTGAATATTTTGGTTTAAATAATTCAGTTTAATAGTGTGCTGATAAGCAATATTTAAACGCCATAGAGGTTGAGCTTGCCAAAGCTGTTTTTGGCTTGAGCTGTTGTTATTAAGTTTACTTAGAAACTCAATAAATGCCGCTGCCACCACAAGTTCTGGTTTGATCTCTTCAGGACTAAACAAGAAGTTTTGTTCACGTTGAATTAGGTTAGTATCAAGCTTGGCTTGTTTAAACGATTCACTACGAACAATTTTTTCAAGGAAGGCAATGTTGTTGCCTAAACCATCGACATGGAATTGGCTTAAAGCGTGTTGCATTTGAATGAGTGCAGCTTCACGGTTTTTACCCCATACAATCAGTTTGGCAATCATTGGGTCGTAATAGGTCGTGATTTCATCGCCTTCAACAATACCGCTGTCTACACGCACATATTGGTTTTGAGTTGGGTAGTGTAGATAGTCAATTTTACCGATTGCAGGTAAAAAGCCTTTTTCAGGTTCTTCAGCGTAAATACGTGCTTCGAGCGCATGTCCGTGCATCTGCAATTCGTTTTGTAGTTTAGGTAAAGGTTCGCCATAAGCAACGCGAAGTTGCCACTCGACCAAGTCTTCACCTGTAATCATTTCGGTGACAGGGTGCTCGACTTGCAGACGGGTATTCATTTCCATGAAATACGCCGTACCGTCTTGTTCCACAATAAACTCAACCGTACCTGCGCCGACATAATTTACCGCACGTGCAGCATCAATTGCCGCTTGGCGCATTGCATCGAGCTTTTCGCTTGGCATTTGTGGTGCAGGGGCTTCTTCTAGCACTTTTTGGTGACGGCGTTGTACGGAACAATCACGTTCAAACAAATGCACATAGTTGCCATGTGTATCACCAAACACTTGCACTTCAATATGACGTGGTTGAATCACATAACGCTCAATTAAGACGTCATCATTGCCAAAGCTCGATTTAGCTTCACGTTTACACGAGGCTAAGGCATGCAGAAAGTCTTCACTGCGTTCAACCAGACTCATGCCTTTACCACCGCCGCCCGCACTGGCTTTAATTAAAACAGGATAGCCAATTCGGTCTGCTTGCTGTTTTAAAAAGTCAGCATCTTGGTTGGTTCCGTGATAACCCGGTGTTAAAGGAACACCTGCTTTTTCCATTAAAGCTTTAGAGGTCGCTTTTAAACCCATCGCTAAAATGGCATCCACTGGTGGGCCAATAAAGCAAATGTTGTGTTGTTGGCAAGCGAGTGCAAACTGGTCATTTTCAGAAAGGAAGCCATAGCCCGGGTGAACCGCTTGGCTGCCCGTATCAATTGCTGCTTGAATAATACGATCAACCTGTAAATAACTTTGTGTTGCAGGGGACTGACCAATATAGACCGCTTCATCTGCAAGTTTGACATGTTGTGCGTTTGCATCTGCATCTGAGTAAACGGCAACCGTTCTAATACCTAACTTTTTAGCTGTACGAATTACACGGCAGGCAATTTCGCCACGGTTCGCAATTAAAATCTTTTCAAACATGATGATCGTCCTTAATTGTTGTTATTCGAGTTAGAAACCCAAGCAGGCTGTTGTTTATTTAAAAAGGCACTCAGACCTTCTTTTGCTTCACTGCCTTGACGAACTTGAGCAATATGATGTGCTGTCTGTCGCAGCAAATCATTGCTCATGGTCTGGTTGCTCACCATTTGAATGAGTTGTTTTGAGGCCGCTTGAGCTTGTGGGCCACCGAGTAATAGAGCATCAATAATTTCTTGAACTTTTTTATCTAAGTCTTCGGCATCTGCTACTTCGTGCGCCAAACCAATGTGTTTGGCATCACGTGCTGAAATTCGCTCGGCAGTTAAGAAGTAACGAGAGGCTTGTCTTGCACCAATCGCACGAATCACGTAGGGACTAATGGTAGATGGAGCAAGCCCTAAACGAACCTCAGATGTTGCAAACTTAGCATCAGTACTGGCAATGCAAATATCACATGCCGATGCCAAACCCATGCCACCACCAAAGGCAATACCATGCACTCGGGCAATAGTCGGTTGTTTTAGCGTTGCAAGTGCATCAAGCATTTGTGCAAGTTTTAATGCATCTGCTTCATTTTCTGCTGAGGATGCTTGACCTGCCTGTTTCATCCAGTTGAGGTCTGCACCGGCCGAAAAGCTTTTGCCGCGACCAGCTAAAACCACAACACGAATATCATCACGCGTATTAATTTGTTTAAAGCAGGCATGTAATTCTTCAATGACTGTCGTATTAAAGGCATTGTGCAATTCAGGGCGGTTCAGCCAAACATAGGCAACCTGACCTTGTTGTTCGAGTTGTAAAAATTGATAGCTCATATACACCTCTTACATGCGGAACACGCCAAATTTGGTTGGCTGGATTGGGGCAGTCATAGCGGCAGCAAGACTTAATCCAAGTACTTGGCGAGTTTGCGCTGGGTCGATTACACCGTCATCCCAAAGGCGGGCAGAAGCATAGTACGGATGACCTTGGCGCTCGTATTGTTCACGAATTGGTTGTTTAAATTCGTCTTCTTGTTGAGCTGACCACTTGGCACCTTTTTGCTCAATCTGATCACGTTTTAAGGTAGAGAGTACGCTTGCTGCTTGTTCGCCGCCCATCACTGAAATACGAGAGTTTGGCCAAGTCCATAAAAAGCGTGGTGAATAAGCACGTCCGCACATACCGTAGTTTCCTGCACCAAACGAACCACCAATAATCAAGGTGAGTTTTGGTACATTTGCGGTTGCAACTGCCATAACCAATTTAGCGCCGTTTTTTGCAATCCCTTCATTTTCATACTGGCGACCAACCATAAAGCCCGTAATGTTTTGTAGGAATAACAATGGAATATTGCGCTGAGTGCACAGCTCAATAAAGTGCGCACCTTTTTGTGCAGACTCGGAAAATAAAATTCCGTTATTGGCAATAATGCCGACTGGCATACCATAGAGTGAGGCGAAACCAGTAATCAGTGTTGAACCAAAGCGTGCTTTGAACTCATCAAAACGAGAGCCGTCTACAATACGGGCAATCACTTCACGTACATCGAAAGGTTTACGCGCATCACTTGGCACAACACCATAGAGTTCCGATGCATCAAATAGCGGTTCATCAACTTGTTTATTTAAGTCGTTTGGCTTTTTATTTAAGTTCGCAACAATGTTCCGTGCAATCGCAATCGCATGTTCATCATTTTCAGCTAAATGGTCAGCCACACCCGAAAGACGTGTGTGAACATCACCACCGCCTAAATCTTCACTGCTGACGACTTCGCCAGTTGCAGCTTTTACCAGAGGAGGGCCACCTAAGAAAATCGTACCTTGATTACGTACAATGATGGTCTCATCAGACATGGCAGGAACATAAGCACCACCTGCGGTACAGCTACCCATCACTACAGCAATTTGGGCAATACCTAAGCTCGACATGCGTGCCTGATTATAGAAAATACGCCCGAAGTGGTCACGGTCTGGGAAGACCTCATCTTGCATTGGTAAATAAGCACCGCCTGAATCTACCAAATAAATACAAGGCAAGTGATTTTGTTCGGCAATTTCTTGTGCGCGTAAATGCTTTTTAACCGTAAGGGGATAATACGTTCCGCCTTTAACCGTTGCATCGTTGGCAACGATCATGCAAGTGATGCCGTTCACTTGACCAATACCAGCAATCACACCCGCAGCAGGAACATCATCTTCATAAACGTTGTACGCTGCCAATTGACCAATTTCTAAAAATGCCGTACCGACATCAATCAGTTGATCAATACGTTCACGGGGTAAAAGTTTACCTCGAGCCAGATGTTTTTGACGGGCATTTTCTCCACCGCCTAAAGCAATACGCTGGGCAACTTGTTTTAGATCTGTGACCAATGTTTGCATGGCTTGCTGGTTTGTTTTGAAGTCTTCACTTCGAACATTAATCTTGCTTTGTAATTGGTTCATAAGATGCGTCCTTATTTATAATTATTATTTGGTTTCATTGAAAAGTTCGCGGCCAATCAGCATGCGGCGAATTTCTGAAGTTCCTGCGCCAATTTCATAAAGTTTTGCATCACGCCATAAACGGCCAGCAGGGAATTCATTGATATAACCGTTGCCGCCTAAAGTTTGGATTGCTTCACCTGCCATCCATGTCGCTTTTTCAGCAGCATATAAAATGGCACTTGCAGCATCTTTACGTAGACTGCGGTCATGATCAGCTTTGTCACAGGCAGCACCAACAGCGTAGACAAGGGCTTTACATGCCAACCAAGTTGAATACATATCGGCAAGTTTGCCTTGCATAAGCTGGAATTCACCTAAAGCCTGACCAAACTGTTCACGTTGATGCAAGTATGGAATCACCACATCTAAACAGGCATCCATAATGCCTAAAGGTCCAGCACTCAAAACTGCACGTTCATAGTCCAAACCACTCATGAGCACTTTTGTGCCGTTACCGACACCACCGAGTACGTTTTCAGCAGGCACTTCTACATTGTCAAAAAACAGTGGGTAAGTGTTAGAGCCACGCATACCGAGTTTGTCTAAATGATTACCATGGCTAAAGCCTTTCATGTCTTTTTCAACTAAGAAAGCAGTCATGCCTTTCGCACCAGCTTGCGGATCAGTTTTGGCATATACCACCAATACGTCTGCATCACCGCCGTTAGTGATCCACATTTTTGAACCGTTTAAAACGAAGTGATCGCCTTTTTGCTCAGCACGTAATTTCATGCTCACCACATCAGAACCCGCATTCGGTTCGGACATCGCAAGGGCACCTACATATTCACCAGAAATCAGTTTTGGTAAATATTTCTGCTTTTGCTGTTCGTTACCGTTACGGTTAATTTGGTTTACACATAAATTAGAATGAGCGCCGTATGACAGGCCAATAGATGCCGAAGCACGGGAAATTTCTTGCATCGCAATAATATGAGCCAGATAACCCATATTGGCACCGCCATATTCTTCAGAAACCGTCATGCCCAAAAGGCCCATATCTCCGAACTTTTTCCAGAGATGTGCAGGGAATTTATTGTCTTGATCAACTTCTTGAGCAATTGGTGCAATTTCCTTTGCACAAAATGCTGCCACTGAATCTTGAAGCGCAATTAAAGTTTCATCTAGACCGAAATTCAAGCTGCGTAGGTTCATGATATTTTCATCCTATTGGTTATATTTGTTGTCCATAAAATATTTTGTGGGTATTTGATATGTACCATACAATGATTTTTCAAAAAAGTGAATACGGATTCATAAAATGATTTACAATTCATTTTATTTGTTAGAGAATAAATTATGAGCTATAAACGATCATCTTTAATGCAAGAGCGGATGGAGCAAAATCGTAAGTCGATTTTGAGTTCAGCCAGAAAGTTAATTTCAGAGGGAGGGTTTAAAGACGCACAAATACAAACAATTGCAGAGCAAGCGGGCGTATCAAGTGGTCTGGTTTATCGCTACTTTGATAATAAAAGCCAAGTACTGATTGAAGTTTTGTCCGAGGCCATTAATACAGAACTATTGGTGATTGACTCAATTACCGAAAGTGACTTATCGGCAAAGCAGAAATTACATAAGGCTGTGGCAACCTTTGTAAAACGGGCACTGAATAGTCCTCAGCTTGCATATTCACTCATGTTTGAACCTGTCGATTCAACAGTTGAACATGAGCGTTTTCGTGTGAAGCAATTGATTAAACAAAGTATTAAAAAAATACTTGCGGATGGAAATGCAAGTGGTGAGTTTGTCTTGGATGATTTAAACACAGCAGCACTTTGTGTTGTCGGCGCCATGACCTATGTGGTGGTTGAACCCCTAGACCCAGCTCAAAATACAAAGTTTGATCATGCGCACAAAGACTATTTTTCAAAACAGATTGCTGACTTTTGTGTAGATGCTGTGCAGAAGAAATAGGGCATATAAAGGATAGACATTACAAAGTAGGCGGTTTGGAAAAGTAGTTGCAGTAACAACAATTAGATCAGGTAAGAAGAGAATAAAAGAATCAAGGAGAATGATTCAATGCAACAAGAACGGTTAAGCTACGCCTCGGGACCAAGCACACAGCCCTTATTGGGTATGACTATTGGTGAACAATTTGATCAGGCCTGTCAGCAATATGCTGAAAAGGAAGCAATCGTTAGTTTCCATCAAAACAGACGATTAACCTATAAAGCTTTACAAGATGAAGTAAACGCTTTTGCTTGTAGCCTTTTAAAATTGGGATTAAAAAAAGGAGATCGATTAGCCATCTGGTCGCCTAACTGTGTCGAATGGACAGTTACCCAATTTGCAGCTTTTAAAGCAGGGATTATTTTAGTCAATCTAAATACAGCTTATAAAAGCCATGAACTTGAATATGTGTTGAATAAAGTCTCATGCAAAGGATTGATTATTGCTTCTCAATTCAAAACGACTGATTACCAAGAATTACTCACAAAAATTGCCCCTGAGTTAACCACCTGTACTGACAAAGTGCTTAGTTCAGCACGACTACCACATTTAAAATTTGTCATTAAAATTGATGATCAGCAACATACGGGTATTCATCGCTTTAGTGATTTAGTCACTACGCCAACATCAAAACAGTTAGAACAATTAAAACTATTAAGCAAGCAACTTCAGTTTGATGAAACCATTAATATCCAGTTTACTTCTGGTACAACAGGTAACCCTAAAGGGACCATGTTGACCCACCATAATATTTTAAATAATGGCTATTTTGTGGGTGAAGGCATTCGTTTAACTCCTCAAGATAAAGTCTGTATTTCTGTGCCGTTGTTTCATTGTTTTGGCATGGTCATGGGGAATCTAGCATGTGTGACACATGGTTCAACCATGGTCTATCCATCAGCCGTATTTAATCCTTTAGAAACTTTAAAAGCGATTCATCAAGAACGTTGTACGGCAGCTTATGGCGTGCCTACTATGTTTATTGCCACCTTAGAACATGAGCAATTTAATGAGTTTGATCTATCAAGCTTAAGAACAGGAATCATGGCAGGTAGTCCTTGCCCACGTGAAATTATGCAACGGGTGATAGACCGAATGCACATGTCTGAAATCACGATTTGTTATGGCATGACTGAAACCTCACCAGTCAGTGTACAAAGTTCGGTAAATGATTCGATTGATAAACGAGTAAGCACAGTTGGGCATGTTCATCCGCATGTTGAAATTAAAATTGTCGATTTAGAAGGCCAGATTGTTCCGCAAGGGACTTTAGGTGAGCTATGCGTGCGCGGTTATTCCGTGATGGCTGGCTATTGGGGTGAAGAAGAAAAGACCCGTGAAGTGATTGATGCTGCTGGCTGGATGCATACCGGTGATATTGCCGAAATGGATCAAGAAGGTTTTATTAAAATTAAAGGCCGTATTAAAGATGTGGTGATTCGCGGCGGGGAAAATCTCTTTCCAAAAGAAATTGAAGACTTCTTATACACTCATCCCGATGTAAGCGATGTCCAAGTCATTGGCTTACCGGATGCCAGATATGGCGAAGAACTCTGTGCTTGTATTATTTTGCATGAACATCATCAAATTGATGAAGACAGCATTCGCCAATTCTGCAAAGCGCATATTTCTCATAATAAAGTGCCGCGTTATGTCCGATTCTTTAATGAGTTTCCAATGACTGCTTCAGGCAAAGCACAAAAGTTTAAATTGCAGGAAATTATGCGAGCTGAACTTAATTTAACTGGGAATGTCTTTGACTAAAGAAGTCGTAAGCCCGTTCAAAGTGCAGCAAACTATAAATTTAAAGGCAGTTTAAATAGAGGATAAAGCAAAATGGCAAAAGACTTTAATAGCCTTAAAGTAGTCGAAGGATATGATGAACATATTCGTAAATTAATTCCGGGTTATGAAGTCATCCATCTACAGGTGGATGCCATTTTGCAATCGGTGTTACCGCGAAATGCTCATATCTTAATTGTGGGTTGTGGTACGGGGTATGAACTCGAATATTTACTAAAAAGACATCCTGACTGGAAATTTACAGCCGTTGATCCATCTTTAACTATGCTGCAAAAAGCACAGCAACAGGTTGAACTTTTAGGCAAATCGTCTCAAGTGACTTTTGTACATGGTGATACTTCAGCACTGCCTTTGGAACTATGTTTCGATGCTGCACTTTCTATTCTTGTGGCGCATTTCATTGCAGATGATGTGAAACCAGTTTTTTTCAAAGATATTTATGATCGCTTAAAAGAACAGGCGGTTTTGCTGACCTATGACTTAATGATTTGTATAAACCCACAGCAGCTTCAAGCTTTACGTTACCTGTGTTTGGCACAAGGTTTAACGGAAGAGCAATGTCAAAAAATGCTGGAGCGTATGGCACAAGATTTTTTTAGCCTAACCACTGAAGGGTATATCAAACTTTTAGAAAAAACTGGTTTTGAAAGTGTACAGCCTTATACACAAATTTTGACTTATCAGGGATTTATTGCAAAAAAATAATAGTATTGGGGGAGATAAATAAGGATTTAAAACCGAATATTCTCAACGAGGAAGAGAATATAAAAAATTAAAAAGTCGTTTTTCTGCTTTAGGGAGGATGGGGCTAAAAATATGAAGGAAAGTCTTTCTTGAGAAAGGAAGTCAAATTTTCAAGGACCTATATAAATAGGTAAATAACAAAAAGGATGTCGAGATCTTTAAGTCTATTTAAAGATCAAAAAAGGAAAGTTTTATGATAAATACTTTAAATACAACGGTTCAAAAAAGCTTATTGGCAGTTTGTGTATCTTTACTTATGTCTTCTACTTTTGCGGGTCAAGTAAACCCTGAAATAGAGCAACTTCGCCAAGAGGTAAAAGAGCTAAAGGCAATGCTACAGGCAGATATACAAGCTCAAAAATCTTTATCGCAAGAAAGAGTAGAGCAAACAACGCCAGTAGTCGCTCAAACTCCACACCCTGTACAACAAGTACTAACTAAATCCGGTACAGAATTTAACTTATATGGATATATACGAGCAGATGCTTCTTATCAAATTAAGGGGGCATCTACGATGTATAACAATATTAGTGGTGTTCCTCTTGAAAATACGCCAGAAGAATCTGCTCAAAAGGACCAGTTGCACAGTACGGTCTATGTAACGCGGTTTGGTTTAAATTTTAAGACACCCACAGCCGCTGGCGATGTAGGCGGAAAACTGGAAATGGACTTCTTTGGGGCAGCTACTCGTGATCAGTTTCGTATACGCCATGCTTATTTAACTTTTGATAAATGGTTGATTGGTCAAACTTGGTCAACATTTATTGCACCTGAATATTACCCAGAAACTGTTGATGCAGGTACATTTGTAGGTAGTGCTTTACTTAGATCGCCAATGGTTCGCTATAGCGATAACTTAACTGCCAATACAAGCTTTGCGGTATCCCTGGAAGACCCGAAATATACTGCGGCAACAGACCCAGATAACAAAATGCGTTTACCGGCTTTGGTAGGGCGCTTAAATCATAAATTTACCAATGGTTCGATGTTGTCGGGCCGTAGTTTTGTTGCTGAAAAAAGAACTAATGATGATAGTGAATGGGCGTGGGGTGTAGGTTTCGGCGGTAAATACCAAATGACACCCGATACTTTACTCAAGGCTGATTATTACCATGTCAAAGGGGATGGGCGCTTCTTGCTATGGAGTAATAGTGGCTATGCAATAGATGATCAAAATAATATGCATAGCAATGAATTCGACACGGTGTCTTTGGGTATCACTCATCAATTTACGCCAAAAATTCGCTCGACTTTAGCTTATGGTTACATGAAAGCCAAAGATGATAACCGTTTTGCTGAGTTACAGCGTAATAGCACCACCCAAAATAAAGAGCTTTGGCAGGGCTGGGTAAATACGATGTATAACCCATACAAACCCATTACCTTTGGTGTGGAATATGTTTATGGCGAACGAGAAACTTTCGATGGCCGCAACGGCATTGATAACCGTTTCAACATGATAGCGAGTTATGATTTTTAAAATAGCTATTCCCATCAGGTATAAGGCTCACCTGATGGGGCTACAATTAATTTTTAATCATTTGATCTAAATGAACCAGATTTGCCATGTGCTGATTGCCACGATCATTTGGATGTAAATGGTCTCCAGAATCATAAATTGGATTCAATCGATCAAGATGTTTTGGATCTTTTAAGCCTTCATCAAGGTCAAGTACGCCATCAAAGGTATGGCTGGTTCTCATCCATTGATTAATGCGCTGACGTAATTCATCTTTATTGGGTTGGTAATAGTTGTCTAAAGGTGTATTGGGTAAGGCACCTGAAAATGGCAATAACGTTGCTCCAATCACTTGAATACCTTGTTTGTGAGCTTCTTTTACAACACGTTGATAACCCTCAGTTAAGGCTTCAAAAGAAGGTATTTGTTGTTTAGGTGCAAAAGCTGTACCGGGCCATGAAATATCATTAATACCAACCAGCACAATTAAAGTTTTAACACCTGAATATTGAAACACCTCACTTTTTAAACGTTTTAAAGCACTGTCGCCCATGCCATCGTTAAGTAATCGATTTCCCGAAATTCCACTATTAATGACAGCCACCTGATGAGGGGATAGTCGTTTAGCTAAAAAATCAGTCCATCGAGCATTTGCATCTAACGTTGCCGTAGCCCCATCAGTAATGGAGTCTCCAATGACTGCAACAACATGGGCTTTATGTTTTTGTTTTACTTCTATTGCAGACAGTAATAATCTCGCTGTTGTTGTCTGGGCTGTCGTAGGAACATTTAAATTTGCTGTCTGATTGCCAGCAATAATCCAACTGGTTTGTTTGGCATCCCAATGGAATGTTTTAAAGGTCGTTGGTTTTTGAATAAAGCTATTTACCATTAATTGGCTATGATTTGGAACAGAAAGATGAATTGGGTCACTAATCAATTGTTTGCCTGGTAAAATTTGTGCTTTTAGTTTTCCAGAAAAATAAACTGGATAAGTACTCTTTAATTTAAGACTTTGTCCTTTGACTAGCCCCACAGTAGTTTTATCAATATAAAGCGGTTGTTCACCATATTGATTTGTGAAAACCAGTCTAACTGCTTCACCTCCCAAACTAATTTGACTAACCTGTTTAATCGTTTGGTTAGATATCTGCTCGGGAATATGGGTTGGGAAAACAAAATCTTTATTCCAGACTTTTTGTGGGCTGGCAGACCAACTAGTAATCCATTGACTCTTTTGTACTTCTGCTTGAACGCCTGTAGAAAATAAAATGAATGACAACAGGGTAGATTGATAAAGTTTCATCTCATGAACTCTTTAAAACGAATTAGAGTCATCTTGAAACAAATTGGTGGCTTGTTATAGCGGTCTAAGCGGAATAAGATTTGTGAATTGGATTCATAAATAGATTTCGTTATGTCCTATTTTGATATTAATCGATCTGGCGAGTTGGCAATTTTTATTCGAGTAGTTGAGTTAGGAAGCTTTTCTGCTGTAGCCAGAGCATGCGACATGACGCCGTCTGCTGTTAGTAAATTAATTGCTCGGCTCGAAAAAAGACTTGGTGTCAGGTTATTTAACCGTTCAACACGCCAATTTCAGCTCACCAGTGAAGGATGCCAGTTTTATGAACAAGGCCTTCAAATACTCAGTGAGCTAGATGAACTCGAACAATCTGTTACTGCAAATCACACACCTAAAGGACGAATAAGAATACATACCAGTCTTACATATTGGACGCATTTTTTATTGCCGTGTATTTCTTTATTTAATCAGCGCTATCCACAAATTGAATTAGAGGCTCATTTGAGTGATGAAGTCATTAATTTAGTTGAGCAAAGAATTGATGTGGCAATTCGGACTGGGCCATTAAAAAACTCAAATTTGGTTGCTCGTTCACTAGGAAGTACGACAAAGCATTATGTGTGTTCATCTGAATATATTGTCCGGTATGGCTGTCCAAAGCATCCGCATGAACTACACCAGCATCAACTTTTAGACGTAAGTTATCAGCGCCAGAATAAAACATGGCTGTTTAAAAAAGAGGGGCAAGAAATCGCACTCGTACCTCCTCAAGTTTTAAGAGTAAATCATGGAGAAGCAATTTTACAGTTAGCACTTGCAGGTGTGGGTATTGCACAGCTCAATGAATTTCAAGTTCGAAAAGCGCTAGAACAAAAGCAGTTAATTAAAGTTCTCGAAGACTGGAATATTAATACTTCTGAAGAATTTCATGCTGTTTGGATCGGTCATGATAAATATGTTCCTAAACGTGTAAGAGTGTTTTTAGATTTCTTGGTGGAGCATGCAATTGTCAGTTAATGTGGTCTTTTCTTGCACTTAACTGACATTGGTGAATTGTTTCATTCATTGTTTCCACAAAGTTCATATTCGCATCAATATTTTGTAAGCTTACTTTTTCTAGATCTTCTACAAATTGTGGCGAATAACGTTCTTCTAAAGCGTTATAAATACAATTACATTGTGAGAGTGCATGGCCTGACCAAACACAATGAGTATTGAATTCGTTTTTACTAATAGGTCTGCAACCTAATAAACTGATAGAACTTATTAATAGGATGCACACTAAAACAATACGATATGAAAAAATCATCATTATTGCTCTTCGTTGGTTGTTGTTATCGTTAAGTTATGCTTATAGATATTCTCATCTTTAACTGACGTTAAAGCGTGAGATTTTTTCTGTGTAAAGATAAAAGTGCGGATAGGTGAAAAGGTGCGAGGAATTCTTTAAAAGTGTCTTAAGCTGGACGATAAAATAATGAAGAGTAATAAAAACAAAATGGTATAAAATAATAGTCATTAGAGACTCCTTGATAAAAGAAGTTGCGCCCAATCACTGCTATTAATTATGGTGGTGAAACGAAAGAGGGTTAGCAGACTGATACCTAAGAAACCAGCACACCCGAAGGTGTCCCACTCCCGTTCCTCCGTCAAAGGCACGAGGGGCTCCACACCAAAAAACGTGTTTTTAGTGCACTTAGGTAGACGATCTGCTAAAACCGACTGACAAAATAGGTCAGCCGAAGCATCATAAGCTGCGCATGAAAGCGGGTCAATTGCAAAAATAAAATATTGGTTTATATAAACAAATATTAATATTTTTAAATTTTCTTTAATAAAATAACGTATTATTTGGAATTTAAACGACTGATTAATTATTAAACCTAATCTTAATAATTAATTTTTAATGTTTATATATCAAATATTTATTAATTGTTTATTTATATATTGTTTGCAATCATTGACTTAATTAGACACAAACTCAGAAAGGATGAGAAATTTTAATTTTATGAATATGGTAATCTTAAATAATTCGCTAATGCCAAAATTTAATTAAAATATCAATTGCAAGAATGGTATTTTTTAATCATTTATTTAATTTAGATTTTTACAAAAGCTTGCACAACCTACAAAAGTTAAGAGAACCACAGCAGTAGGGCAACATAAGATAATGTTATTCATAACCCTACATCTTAAAAAATTATAAGGGTGATCTCAATGTTAAGAATTTTTTGTGCAGTGAGTATGGTAGTTTCAATCGCACTGGGTATGAGTGCTTGCCAAGATCGACATTCAACAGATGATGATGGAACACATGGCTCTAATGATCCCACTGTTCCTCAACAAATGAATAAAAACTCATAATTATTTCATCTAAGAAAACTCACTTTTAGGTGAGTTTTCTTATCTTTATTTCCTATAAAATATGTAACATAATAAAAAAGATAATTATATGAAAATATAAAATTAATCAATAAATTAGTGAGTTATTGGCTTTCTATGAATTTGTTGTTACTGAATTGTTTCGAGAGAAGATTATAGTTTCAAAAAATTAATAAAATAAACACAATAAATTACTTATATTCATCCAAAATTCTTTTAGTGATCACAATTTTATAAAGGTAAGGATATGCCCCAGTACTTAAGAATAGCTGAGAAAATATATCAAAATGTTAAAGAAAAGAAAGGCTTTACAGACGAGCCTATGGAAGATCTTAACAATTTGATGATTGAACTCAGACATGAGCTTAAGGGGACAAAGCTTAAGCTTTTATACAATTATATTGATTTTGCTGAATTACTTATTAAACCTCTACAGGAATCTAAAATTAAATTGGATTTAAGTATTATTCCGAAGAGTAAGAATACTCAAGAATTTGTATTATGGCTGGCAGGTTTTATTGAGAGGATTACAACGGGCGGGCAAGAAAAATTACCGCCAATTCGAGCCAAGGTGGCTTTACCTACCTATGCTTATGAAGAAACTTATCCTTCTTCAGTAACTCCTGTAAATAACGGAGAAGAGATTATTGAATATTTTAAGAAAAAAGAAAGTTAAATAGGAACGAATAAAAAGAGCTTATTTCCGAGGGCCAATAGGAAATAAGCTCATAGTTTTTGACGAATAGAAAATCTTATAAAAAGAAATTATCTTCCATTCCAAGCGTCTTTAATAGCTTGTTTAGCATGTTCCCATTTTAAGCGAGACTCAGCTTTAAGCTCTTCCCACTTTTGTTCTAGGCCGCCTTCAACATCTTCAAATTGAGTACCTTGCTCTGCTTCGGTACGGGCACGATGACCTAGCTCATAGGCTGCTGAAAAATCTCGATCATAATCTAGATCTGGAGTAGTAAGCTGAGCTTCTTGATAATAAGGACGAGTAAGGTAACTTTCGCGCCAATAAGTGTCAGAATAATTATGGTCGCCGGCTGGCAGTCGTGCGTGATCGCTATTTTGATCTGTCATCAGTTTTTCCTCATCTATTATTTAATTTTATGCTTATGTTAAATTTAGGAAGGTGAATTCACCTTCCTAAATAAAATGAATGACCGCATCAAATGACATTCAAGTCAGCAAAGGGTTAACGTTGCTGATTGTTGTTATTTGAGTTTTGTTGGCCTGAATCTTTTTGATTAGAGCCTTGTTGTTGACGGCGGCTGTCATTTTGCTGTTGTTGCTGATTGTTTTGTTGCTGTTGATCATTTTGCTGTTGGTTGCCGTTTGGCTGTTGCTGATTATTACGGTTGTCATTTTGCTGTTGCTGTTGTTGTTGCTGCTCATTATTACGTTGATTGCTTTGATTATTAGTAGTGCTCATCTTTAATTACCTCATATCATTCATGATGTGTGTTTTATCTGAGAGCTTCAGATAGGTTTATTTAAGCATGAAAATCTATAATGTGAAGCCCAAGGGTGTTACCCCATATTTAACTGTAACTTTTAAAATTAAATAAAACGTTGATTTTTATAAAATGCATTCTTTAATAAATAAACATAATTAATATGAAAGTTAATTAAATTACATTTAAGTACATTGGTGTTAAAGAAACACTATGATCATTTCTAAATGTGTATTTGTTATTTTATATTTAGGAATATCTATTTCTTATTATCTAATATTATATATTCGATATCTTGAGAAATATAGTAAATAAGTTGTCTTATTTTAAGGCAGGGTGGACCTTTAAATACGCGTCTAAAATTATAGAACTGATTTTTATAGTAAATAGAATAAAAGAAAGTGCCTACAGGTTTTTCTTTAGTCTCAGAACCTCCTTTTTTTAAGAGGCCTGTGCAAGCAATATACAGATCGGCATGTAAGAGGTCTTTGCCTTTTTTGATCATCTCTATCGTGACTTGCATAGATTCAGCTGTATATTTTTCAATAAGTTCCGAAGAGATGTGAAGTGTGTTTTCTTTGACGCGTAAGTCATAACTGACTAGGCTTCCAATAAGAATATCTCCTGAATAAGGGCTTAAAGAAAAACGATAGGCAAGGTAGCCGGCTGAAGCACTTTCAAAAAGTGCAATTTTAATTTTTTCTTGAGCTAATAATTTGCAACATGAATTAAACATTTGTTTTCTCCTTCCTTGTTTTTTAATTTAGTTATAAAATTATTTTTAATTTCTTTTTGTTAATTTTTTGATAGTTATACTTTTTAAAGTAATCCAAGTGTAATTTAAGTTTAAAATTTATATATTTTTTATAGAAACAAGGGGTTAATTTATTCTAAAGTTGAGAATGTAATGTTGTGTTAATTTTTATGTTATTGAATTTAAAGGTATTTAATTAAAATTGTTGTTTCTTAATAACGTAATATAACAAAGGGATAATGGGATTATAGTTTAATTAAAGTATGGTAATTTATATCTCACTAAAGGAGAATAGAAATGCCTGTTGTAGTGAAAGAAAGATTATTAGACCTAATACAAGATAATCAACAAAACTATTACGAATTATTTGTTTTTTTCCTTGATCCTGATATTTCTAGTTTTGAAAAAGAAAAGAAAGCAAGAGATTTTTTGATTAAAGAAATAGATAAATTAGATCAAAATGAAATAGATTTTCCTTCAAATGTAAATATGATTAAAGCATGGTGCGAGAACGATAATAAAGAAAATTGTGAGCTATTTCAGTCTTATTTAAACCGCAGACAAAGCGGAGGTGAGAGAGAGTATTTTAAGAATGTCGGCCAGGCATTTGAATTTTTAATCAAAGTTTCTCCAACCAAAAAAGTAGATGGGGCGTGGTTATATAGTTCAGTTCATTATTGGAATGATCCGATTTTTCATGACCTCATTATCACTTATTTGGAAGAGCTTGGTTTAGGTGAACCTAAGGCCAACCACGTATGTATCTATGATGACTTGCTACGTAGTTTGGGACTTGATAGTTTTGATCTGCTTTTAGAAGATGATTATTATCATAATGCTGTGATTCAGCTTGCACTCGGCTATGCTCCACCTGAGTTTATTCCCGAGATCATTGGCTTTAATTTAGGCTATGAGCAACTGCCACTTCATCTACTCATCAGTAATTATGAGCTTGCAGAGCTTGGTATTGATTCTAAATATTTTAATTTGCATATCACTATCGATAACATTGATAACGGTCATGCAGATAAAGCAATTAAAGTTATAGAAAATATTTACGATAAATATAGAGACAAAGAACTCTTCTTTAATAAATTGAAGCGCGGTTTTGCTCTTAATAATCGCGGTGTATCCTCTTCTAAAATTATTAAAAATTTAAATCTTGAAGATTTAGTTCTTAAAATTTTAAAAAGAAAAGCACTGGTGGGCCAGTTAATTCATAACGAAACTAGACAGTTTGGATGTAAAACGATTAACCAATGGTTATCAAATCCAGAAGACGTTAAAGGGCTGATTACACACCTCATTGATCATAAATGGATTAAATTTAATACAGACCCTGAACAGAGCGTGTTCTGGCGAATGATTAATGAAGAAAATGGAAAAATGTTTGGGGTATTTAACCCTATAGAACGACAAATTATTTATGACTGGATTGCTGGTAGTAACCATGCTTCTAACTTTTTGGCTTACAGCAGAGAACTAAAAAATAGTCAGCGTATTCAAGACTATCTCTTTAGCTATATTTCTGATGGCGAACTCGATGCACTTCAGGAACGTATACGCCAGACCCCTGATCTTGCCATAAAGATATGTAAGCTGACTCCGTTTTTGGGGCCAGATTGTCATCATAAAAGCATTGGGCTTTGGAGTACACGTAAATATGTTGAACTCCTTTTTCCATATTTAAGTTCTTTTAATAAAAACTAATTATTGAAGTTTTTTAACTCACCCCACGTTTAACTTTAAAACATAGGTAATGAACATGACTGATAATGTTAAATCAACAAATAAAACAAGTGAAATGGCTGGTGCTGATGCTGCAAATAAAGCCAATACCACTCAAAAGACTGAACAGTTAGACACGGTCAGAGATGATGCAACCAATGAAGCATTAACCACAAACCAAGGGGTTAAAATAGCGGACAACGAAAATAGCTTAAGAGCAGGTATTCGTGGTTCAACGCTACTAGAAGATTTCATTTTAAGAGAAAAGATTACACATTTTGACCACGAACGTATTCCTGAGCGTATTGTACATGCTCGCGGTGTAGGGGCTCATGGTTACTTTCAGGCTTATGAAGGAAATGAGCGTTTAACAAAAGCAGGCTTTTTAACTGACCCAAGCATTCAAACGCCAATTTTTGTACGTTTCTCGACAGTGCAAGGGCCACGTGGATCTGCCGATACCGTTCGTGATATCCGTGGTTTTGCGATTAAATTTTATACCCAAGAAGGTAACTTCGATTTAGTCGGTAATAATGCACCAGTGTTTTTTGTGCAAGATGGTATTAAGTTTCCGGACTTTGTACATGCAGTAAAACCTGAACCAGATACAGAAATGCCAACTGGAGCAACTGCACACGATACGTTTTGGGATTTTGTGTCATTAGTACCTGAGTCAGCACATGCGGTAATTTGGGCCATGTCAGATCGGGCTATCCCACGTAACCTACGCTCAATCCAAGGTTTTGGCGTGCATACCTTCCGTTTAATTAATGCTCAAGGAAAATCTCATTTTGTGAAGTTTCACTGGACGCCTAAACAAGGTTTAAGTGCGTTAGTATGGGATGAGGCTCAAAAACTTGCCGGTAAAGATCCAGATTTCCATCGTCGCGATCTTTATGAAGCGATTGAGAATGGGGTTTATCCTGAATGGGAATTGGGCGTTCAAATTGTCGAAGAAGACGACGAAATGAACTTTGACTTTGATTTGCTGGACCCAACCAAAATTATTCCTGAAGAGCTGGTTCCAGTGACACCAATTGGCCGTTTTGTTTTGAATAGAAATGTAGATAATTTCTTTGCAGAAACAGAGCAGGTGGCTTTCTGTCCGGGACACATTGTGCCAGGGATTGATTTTACAAATGATCCACTTTTACAAGCACGCCTATTTTCATACACCGATACTCAATTAAGTCGCTTGGGTGGACCGAACTTCCATCAAATTCCGATCAATAAACCTGTATGTCCATTCCACAATAATCAACGTGATGGTATTCACCAGCACACGATTCACAAAGGACAGGCATCATATCAACCAAATTCAATTGATGGCGATTGGCCAGCAGAAACACCACCAGCTGCTTCAAATGGTGGCTTTGAAAGCTATCCTGAAAAGATTAGCGGAGTTAAACTTCGTCAAAGAAGTGAGACTTTTTCTGATCATTTTTCACAACCGCGCCTTTATTACAAGAGCCTTGCGCCTCATGAGCAAAAACATGTGGTCGATGCCTATACGTTTGAATTGAGTAAAGTGCAAAGAAAACACATCCGTGAGCGTCAAGTTCAACAAATTTTGGCAAATATTGATCTCGACTTAGCACGACAAGTAGGCGCTAATTTAGGTATTGAAGTACCTGATTTGACCCTAGATTATAAAAAAACTGCAATTGAAAAATCTGCTAAATTATCTTTCTTAGCTTTCCCTCCTGAAGATATTCAAGGCCGAAAAGTTGCAGTACTCATCCATAATTTAGTGAAATCCGATGCATTAGATGCTATGAAAAACTGGGCAATTAAAGAAGGTGTGACTCTTCATTTATTAGCGCCAAGCTTAGCTCCAGTTAAAGATCATAAAGACAAAACGATTGTGGCTGATGGCATGCAAATGGCTGAACCTTCTATTGCTTATGACGCGGTCATTATTCCTGATGGCGATAACTTAAATGCTGTTTTGCAAGATGGGGTAACTCGTCATTATCTATTAGAAGCTTATAAGCATTTAAAACCAATTGCATTTTTAGGTAATAAATCTGATTTACTTGAACCGTTAGGTTTAGTTGCCGATGAAGGTACTCTGGTTGAAGATGACTTCCAGCATATTGCTGAGAAATTTAAAAACTTGATTATGGCTCATCGTGTTTGGTCACGAGAACAAATAGCCGCTCACATTCCGGCTTAACAAAAAAAGCCCTGAAAGTTATAGCTTTCAGGGCTTTTTCATATTTTACGGATTAGCCATTTACGATTTGACCACCGTTTACATGAATAACCTGACCTGTAATATAACTTGCATCATCAGAGGCAAGGAAAAGGTAGGCGGGTGCAACTTCACTAGGTTGTCCCATTCTTCCCATTGGCGTGTCTTTACCAAACTTCTCAACGGTTTCTGCATCGAAACTACTTGGGATTAATGGTGTCCAGATTGGGCCAGGCGCAACACCATTTACTCGAATTCCTTTTTTCTGTTTCATCAGATTGTTCGATAAGCTACGTGTAAAAGTCGTAATTGCACCTTTCGTACTGGCATAGTCCATTAATTCATCATGACCTTGGTAGCTGGTAATACTGGTTGTATTAATAATACTATCGCCTTCTTCCATATAAGGAATCGCTTCTTTAGTAAGATAAAACATTGCAAAAATATTAGTTTTAAATGTTTTTTCTAACTGCTCATTAGTAATATCCACAATATCTTTTTGCTGATATTGAACACCTGCATTGTTAATCAGAATATTAATTTTGCCGAAATGTTGCAAAACTTCATCAATTTCTTGTTTTGCAATATCAGGGTCGGAAATATCACCTTTGAGTAAAAGACAGCGCTGACCTTCTTTTTCAATAAGTTCTTTCGTGATTTGGGCATCTTGGTCTTCCTCAAGATAAAGTATGGCAATGTTAGCACCCTCACGGGCAAACAATACCGCTACAGAACGCCCTATACCACTATCACCACCACTAATTACTGCAACTTTTCCTTTTAGTTTCTCGCTTCCTTTATGGGAGCTTTTGATTACCTCTGGCTCAGGATGCATTTTTTCCTGATCGCCAGGCTGATGAGGTTGAACTTGAGCGGGGGCAGATGTTGGATACTGATTTGTTGAATTTTCCATGTTTCAAATACCTCTCTTTAATATCTAATCTTCCTATAGTGATCTATTGCTACGTAAATATGAGTAAAATGAATTTTTTAATAAGTTTTCTTTGTTATTTTATATATAAGGATGTAAAGAAATATTTTATAGGTAAAATATTAAATAATATCCATTAACTTTATTTTGTTTTTATCAATCATACTTTCAATAATAGATCTATTGCCTGTATCTTTTAACCAGTTTTCTATAGGTATATTATTTGATAAGTCTAATATTTTCTTAATTATATTTTTTGCATCTTCTATATATTCTAAATTTTTATTATTTTTAACAACACTATTGTCAGAAATTGACTTTATCTCTTCTTGCTCTATATTCTTTGATTTAACAATGTATAAATCTCTTTGGAATGGATGACTAGCGTGGGGTGGGTCTAGTCTATAGCTCCATTCTTGATCATAATTCTGCCATGAATTCTTAGACTTAATATGGCCTAATAAAATTTCAGGTATAGAAATATGTATATATTGTAGAGTTGACTGTTGATTTTTTAATTGCATAGTTAAATTACTCAAATCATCTAAAATTATTTTCAAATATTTAATTTAATCTCGCAAGTAAATTTTTTTTGAAAATGTAATTTCATATGTTATTGTTTTTTAATTAAATTAATTGTTTATTAAATATTTGTTCAATAGCATGCGTGTTTTTGTTTTTTGTCGTTTTGTACATTCTGAAATTTTTTGTTATTGGTAAGGTTTATTTAACTGTGTTTGTAAAATTATATTGTTATGTTCGGTTGAGTAATAATAGGTATGGTGATTATTTAAAAGGTAAAGATTATAATTATTTAAAATTATAAAACATTTTATAAATAATAAAGTTATAAGGATTCTGTGTTTTTATTTTATATACATTTAAAAGGATTGATACATCACTTGGGTAGGAAAATATTATAGATCTTCTATCTTTATTAAATCCGTTAACTAAAAGCGGTAGTGACTATAATTAAATATAGGAAGATATAACTATGGCTAATACTAGATACGAAGATGACGATAACAATAGTAATAGTACAGGTACTTCAAATCGTGGATTTGCAAGTATGGATCCTGAAAGAGTAAGAGAAATAGCGAGTAAAGGTGGGCGAGCAGCCCATGCGAGTGGTAATGCGCATGAATTTACTTCAGAAGAAGCTCGTGAAGCTGGACGAGCAGCGCATGCAAGCGGTAATGCGCATGAATTTACATCTGAAGAAGCCCGTGAAGCGGGTGCTTTAAGCCATAAAAATGGTGGTCGCGGTCGTAGCCGTGATGACGACGATGACGATGATGATCGCGGTAGCCGCTCAGGTGGTCGAGGCCGAGGTCGCAGCCGTGATGACGACGATGACGATGAT
>NZ_JAOTNV010000004.1:165327-833601 GCF_025630795.1 Acinetobacter sp. AYS6 | reverse complement strand
ACGCTGAGGCTGTAGATGCACAAGGTAATGTGGATGCTGCTGATGCAGATGTAACCTTAACCATTGACACAACTCCACAAGATCTCATTACAGCGATCACGGTTCCTGAAGACTTAAATGGCGATGGTATCTTGAACGCTGCGGAACTTGGTACAGACGGTACATTCAATGCACAAGTGGCATTGGGACCAGATGCAATCGACGGCACAGTGGTCAATGTTAACGGTACGAACTACACCGTAACAGCAACTGATCTTGCAAATGGCTTTATCACAGCAACTCTTGCGGCAACAGCGGCAGATCCTGTGACTGGTCAGATTGTGATTCACGCTGAGGCTGTAGATGCACAAGGTAATGTGGATGCTGCTGATGCAGATGTAACAGTAACACTCGATGTTACTCCACCAGATATCACTACAACTGTGTTAGCAATTGACTCAGTTACTGCTGATAACATTCTGGACGCAACAGAGGCTGGCGGAACTGTGACCTTAACAGGTACGTTAACTAATATTCCTACAGATGCTGCAACAACAAATGTTGTGGTGACTGTAAATGGTGTTGACTATACTGCAACCGTGGATGCAGCAACGGGTCTTTGGACCGTTGATGTAGCTGGTAGTGGCCTTGCACTAGATACAGACTTAACAGTTGATGCTAAAGCTACCTTCACAGACCTTGCTGGAAACAGTAGTACTCTTCAAGATACGCAAACTTATACTCTTGCAGGTTCTATTACTGCCTTTGACAACACTGATCATGCAGTTCTTAGTCCACAACCAGCTCTTGTGGGTAATGATGTAAGTCTAGGCAGTACTTCTTATTTAGTACTTACTTCTGTAGCAGGTTTAGACCTTCAACTCGGTGGTAATTCTCTAGGATTTACTGTCGCTGCTGGTCATGAAGGTGATGTAACTTTCCAATATAGTGGCTTAATCGACGCAGCTGTACTTTCTGATTACAAGTTAGTAGTTCAGAAATTCAATACAACAACTAACCAGTGGGAATCTATACACGGTGATGCTGGTTCATCTTTAATTAGCTTGCACTTGTTAGGTATCGGTACAGGAAATGTTCCTGGTGCAGTCCTTGATGGTTTAGATGCTGGTCAATACCGTGCCTTCTTAGCCTACGATGGATTGTTAGGAATTGGCGTGTTAGGTACACTTTCTGCCACTATGGATGATTATGACTTGTCTGTAGCCGGTGGATATGAAATTGGTAATGCCGAAGGTAACGTGATTACTGATCCTGATCCAACAACAGGTCAAATCGATCAAGTAACCGCAGATACTTATGTTTCGTCAGTGAATGGTCATCCGATTGATGCTGATGGAGAAACATTTGCAGGTACTTACGGAACAATTACTTTCTATCAAGATGGTAGTTATGTTTATGTACCAAATGCAGATGGTTCTGGTGTAGGTCAAACTGATGTATTCACATATACGTTAACTGACTCAGTAACAGGAGCAACAGGACAAGCTAATCTTAATATCATGTTTGATTCGATTCGTGCAGCTGATAACCTTGTTGAGGTTGAACTCAATCCACAATATCAATTGGTGGGTACAGAGACTGATTCAGCATTCTATGGCGTTCTATTGAATGTTGGAAATATTGTTGACTTACAACTACTCACTGTAGACACAGTTGACTTTAATATCGCTGCTGGTCAGGAAGGCGTTGCAACATTTAGCTTCAATAGCTTGATTGGTGCATCTGCCTTAGGTGACTACAATGTTGTGTTGCAAAAATACAATGATGTGACAGGACAATGGGAAGCGGTGAATGGTACAGGTGATCGTTCATTACTGAACTTGACCCTACTCGGTTCTACGCCAACTGCGCAAATAGGTGGACTTACAGAGGGTGAATATAGAGCATTCTTATCATTCAATGGTTTGGTAGGCGGAGCAGTAGCTGTAACATTAAACGGCAGTGTAGATGTTTATAACCCTGGGGTTATTACTGGTTACGATGTCGTAGCAGCTCATGGCAACCTAATCTCTGATCCAAATACAAATGGTGATGTTGATATTGCTACACCTAACAGCATTATCAGCGAAGTGAATGGTATTGCAGTTGGTGCATCTCCAACTGAAATTGTCGGCACCCACGGTACTTTACTCATCTATGCAAATGGTGATTATACCTATACGCCAAATGCGGATAGTGCTGGTTTAGGTCAAGTTGATCAATTTACCTATACCTTGTTAGACCCAGCTTCTAATACAACTTCACAAGCAACATTCTATGTACATCTAGATAGTAAAGTTGTGGATATGAATTGGAATGCAGCTGATCCATCGCAACCTGCTACTGTAACGATTACAGCAGTAGATGATGCAGTAAATGCTGCAATTGCTGCTGAGCCTCATCTCATCGAAGATGACAGAGCATTGGGTAGTGCAACTTATCTTGCATTGTTATCGTTGGCCGGTATCAATCTACAAGCTCCTTTACCATTCGTGAATAGTACTGTGAACTTCAATGTAGGTGCTGGTGAAAATGGTACTGCGACCTTTAAATACAGCAGTTTAATTAATGAAGGCGCGCTTGGTGATTACCAACTCGTAGTTCAAAAATTCAATACTGTAACAAATCGTTGGGAGTCCATTACTGGTAGCAGTGAAGCTTCTTTACTGAACCTAAGCGTATTGGGTATCGGTGTGAACGCAACACCAGGAGTAGTTGTTGAGGGACTTGACGAAGGTCAATACCGTGCCTTTATGACTTATAACGGTCTATATGGTAAGAGTATCCTAGGTACCTTAACTGGTACGATGGATGTCTATGATCCAAATCAAATTGACTTTACTGGTCTAGCAACAGAAGGCAATGTGATTACCGGTCTTGGCGTAGGTACAAATGCCGATACAGTAACTGGCTTCACAATTGTTGACTCTGTTACTGTGAACAGTGTGACTACGAATGTTGATCCAAATACTGGCACAATTATTCAAGGCCAATACGGTACGCTTCAAATATTCGCGAATGGTGATTACATCTATACGCCGACTAATACGAATGCGAACTTAGGTCAAGTTGATCACTTCACTTATACCTTGTCTGATCCTCTGGGTGGTAACATAAGTGCAAGTCTAGACTTCACTATTGGCAACAGTGCGCCAGTAATTGCCGTAGATGATCTTGCTGTAGCAGTAATTAACCCTGAGTATCTGCAAATTGGCAACGATGTGGCTGTAGGCAGTACCACTTATCTAGCATTATTATCATTGACTGATAATTTTGACTTCCAGGCAGGTGGACAAAGCGTCAACTTTACTCTGACTGATGCGACTTTAAATGATGTAACGTTTAACTACAGTGCGCTTATCAGTGCAAGCTTGTTAGCCGATTATGTTCTTGTAGTTCAGAAATTCGATACTGCAACGAATCAATGGGTAGCTGTGAATGGTACTGGAGATGCTGACTTACTCAGTCTTGCAGCCTTTGGTGGAAATTCGGTGACATTGGAAGGTCTAGCTGCTGGTCAATATAGAGCTTATATGACTTATGCTGGCGGTGGTGTCGGAGTTAGTCTGCTAGGTACATTGTCAGTTCAAAAAGATGTATTTGATGCGACAAATATCACAGGCTACAGTACACAAGTCGCTGAAGGTAACGTTATCCATGATGTTGGTCTAAATGGACACGCAGATACTGCTTCTGGTTTCAGTACAGTGACTAGCGTTGACTTTAATGGCACGACATTTGCGGTTAATGCGACAGGTGTAACAACCATTATTGGTGACCACGGTACATTGTCAATCTACGCTAATGGTAATTACAGTTATCAACCAACTGGTGATGCTGCAAGCCTTGGACAAGTTGATCAGTTTACTTACACCTTGTCAGATGGTCTGAATACATCGCAAGCGACCTTGTATCTCCATATTGATAGCGATGCTGTCGATATGACTTGGAATACAAGTGACCCATCACAACCTGCTGACATCACAATTACTCCTGTAGATGCAATCGATAATGTGGCTTCTGCTGCTGTTGATATCGTGCCTCAAGGCGACCTTGGTGTAGCTGTAGGTTCTGCAACTTATTTAGCACTGATAGGAATTACAGAAAACTTAAATGTTTCCTTGTTGGGAACCCCAAGTGTTGGATTTACGATTGCCTCTGGACATGAAGCTGATGTGACATTCGCATATGCTCCATTGCTTTCACTATCGTTGTTTAATGACTATAAAGTTGTTTTACAACAAAAAGGTGCTGATGGTGCTTGGCATAATATTGACGGTGGTTCGAGTACCGGTTTACTCAATATTGGTTTACTAGGTAACGGTGGAATTGGTGTTACTGTTCCAGATCTAGGCCAAGGTGAATACCGAGCATTTATGGTTTACACCGGATTGGGTGTAGGTATTCTAGGTACAATGAGTGTAGTGAAAGATGACTTCAATTACACAGTTGCTCCTACAAACAACGCTATCGTTGCCGATGGTAATGTATTGACTGATGATGTAACGACCTTAACTACACAGGTTTCAACTGTAACTTCTGAGGTTGTAGGTGCGTTACCACAAACTGTTGGAACAGATACAGTTATAAACGGTGCATACGGTACATTGGTGATTTCTACAAATGGCCATTACACCTATACACCAAATACAACTGATGTAAGTGCAATTGGTAAAGTGGATTCATTCACTTACACAATCCGTGATGTATTAACAGGAGCAACTGATACAGCGACATTACATGTTCAAGTTGGTTCGCCAGATGTAACTATCGTATGGGATGCTGCTAATCCAGCAAATGATGGCGTAGTACAGTTAACTGCTAACCCTGACCACGTTATAACCACTACAGATTTCTCAAATGCTGAGGACCTGCCGGTAGATGTGGTAAGCCCAGTAGTTTCTGTAAATCTCATTGGTTCTAATTCAGTATTCTCTGATCAGTTTGTAGTAGGAGCTGGAACAGTTGCTAATATTGATTTATCAGCGGTTTATACAGCACAACCTTTAGCAAGCTTATTACCGACAGTAAGTTATGTGATCCAAAGCTGGAATGGTACAGCGTGGGTGAATACAATTTACTCAGGTTCTCAAACTGCTCTAGGAAGTGTGGCAACTATTCAAGCTGGTAGTGTTGCATTCCAAGACGCTGTTGAGCATTTAGCTGCAGGCACCTACCGCGTACAATATACGTTAACAGGTGTTTCACTTGGAGCGACTTCACTAGATACGAATGTTTCTACGACCACAGTTCATCTAGATACTTATCGTTCAGATTGGATCAGTGGAAATGTATTAGCAGGAGACAACATCGGTGGAGTAGCGGATACAGGCATCCTATCTCATGAGGGAGCTAAACTCCAAGTTTGGGATAATGCTCAAAGTGCGTATGTTGATGCAGTTGGACAAACAATCAATACTGGTAACGGTCTATTGATTATGCAATCAAATGGTGAATATGAGTACCGTCCAAATGATGTGACTACAACCACACAATTGGCGTCTACAGATAGTATTGACTACAAGATTGTGTCTGTAACTGGTGGGGTTGAATCTCAATCAACATTAACGATTGATTTGACTCATCCTGATTACAATCTACTTTATTCTAGTACTTCTGCGAATGATACATTCACTACAGGTACTGGTTCAGACACCGTGATTTACCAAGTGTTAAATAACGTTGCTATAGGCAATGGAGGTAATACCGGTGGCAATGGCGTAGATACTTGGACTGACTTCCATGTTGGGAATATTGCTACAGATAAACAAGCTGATCTGATTGATATCAGAGGATTACTCGATGGAGCCCAAACAGACGCCAATATTGGAGAGTATTTAAATGTCACTGTAAGTGGTGGTAATACAACAATCCAGATTGACCGTGATGGGTTAACAGGTTTATTCCCTGCAAATAACTTCACGACATTGTTAGTCTTACAAGGTGTTACTACAACAGAGAATGAGTTACTTAATAATGGCCAAATTCTCTACTAATAGATCATTAACCAAATAAAGAAAAAGAGCCTTCGGGCTCTTTTTTTATGTTTAAACAATACGTTAACTTAGCTTTTAGCGTGTTCATGCTATGATGTATTGAAAATTTTATAGAACAACAAATAACGGATAGGGACTAAATTCGAGTGACAGCATTTTTACATTTCCAAAGACAACTGAAACTTTGGTTAGAACAAGTTGTTCAGCACCTTCCGAGTCTTAAACAGGATATTATTTTATTTTTATCTTATGGCCCTAAAGACGAAAGATGTAACGTATGGCACAGTGAAAAAACAAGCTTTTCACAAGCGAAAATACAATTATTAGATTTTATGAATGACCAGTTTGCACAGGAATCGCTTACTGATTATATAAAAATTGATATTGCATATAACTTAACGAAACAAGCTTGGAAAGAAGTAGAGCAGCAGGTCCATCATCAATTTCACAACAATCACTACCGTAAAGGCATTGGATTTGATGAACACTGTTCAGTGGCTTTTCTTGAACAAGAAATTTATGGAAAAGCAATTATTCGAGGTTTGAGCTATGACAAGCCAAACTTTTTTGATGAAACAAACCTGAATTATGCAATTAAGCAAAAATATAACGCTACAAAACCACAGATTAGACTACAAGAGCTACATGACGTTTGGACCTTTGATACCTATGCAGCATTTTATGAAGATGAACAGTTCATTAATTTAGCTAGTCGCGATGATGCAAATGGAATTAGAGGAATTTCAAACAATAAAAAACAGCATTTTCAGCAGTTAATAGAACAAAACTCAGCATTCTTACATGATCAGATTCAAGAAAATGGCAAATTTATTTATGGCTATTTTTCTGCCTATGATCGTGACATTCGTAACTATAATACGGTCCGCCACTGTACCTCAGTATATGCCTTACTAGAAACATTTGAAGTGCAGAGTAAACCAGAATATTGGCCTAAAATACATGCTGCTATTCAATATGCTCTTACCAACTTTTATAAAGAAAAAGATTCAGAAACTGCCTTTATGATTGACGGTAATGAAGGGGAGTATGAAATTAAATTAGGTGCCAATGCGGCCGCTATTTTAATGTTAACTAAATATCAAGAAATCACCCAAAAAACTGATTATCAAAAATATGCAGAAAAACTCGCAAATGGTATTTTAAAGCTAGTAGATTCGAATGGATCTACAACTCATGTATTAAATTATCCAGATTATGATTTAAAAGAAAAATTCAGAATTATTTATTATGATGGTGAAGCGGCTTTAGCTTTATTAAGGTTATATCAAATTAATCAAAATTCTATTTTATTAGAAACTGTTAAATTAATGTTTGAATATTTTATTAAAAATAGATATGAGAAATATCATGATCATTGGTTAAGTTATTGTACAAATGAACTCACTAAAATATGTCCTGAAGATAAATATTTTATTTTTGGTTTAAATAATTATTTAAAACATTTTATTTTTATTAAAAATCGAAAAACAACGTATGCAACTTTATTAGAAATGCTAATGGCTGCTTATAAAATGGTGAACCGTTTAAAAGAGCAGGGACGGACAGCACTTTTTGAGCAGGCTTATATGTCTGAGCTTCAAAAGCTAATTGAGTTTAGAGCTGATTTTCAAACTACAGGATTTTTTTATCCGGAAATGGCGATGTATATGGCGCGGCCAGATAAAATTTTACATGCATTTTATATCCGTCATGATCGTTTTCGAGTAAGGATTGATGACCAAGAGCATAACTTATCGGGCTACATCGCCTATGTAAAAGATTACAAAGGTGATGAGTCATGAAGTATCAACCCGTTGAAATCAAATTATTAGCTCATATCGACACTAAAAATGTTGATGAAGCTATATGGCAATTCGAGTTTGATGATGATATTTCAACACTACTGCTAATCGACTATACATTAGAGCAATTCCAACAAAAAAATATACAGGCTCAAGATGTTTATGTTGTACCAGAACACCTATCTGAGCAAGTTGGTCAGCAAAAGCTAGGCCTAAAGCCCTCTGATCATTACACCTTTAGTGAACTATTGCAGTTCTTAATTTTTACCCAAGCAGCAGATGTAAAAGATGCTTTAAGCAATATGCTTTGCGGTACCATTGAACAGACAAATTTAGTTTTATTAAAAAGAGCAGCTACCTATAATTTAAATTTCAAAAAAGAAAGTACACACAACCAATTAAGATATTTGTTTTTATTAGTCAGACATATTTATTCCTATCCAGCTGAAATCAGAAAACAATTCTTTGTAAAAGAGCTGAATTTTAAAGGAAAGTCTTATCACCCTCAGACACCATTAATGGCAAAGAATGTAGTAGAAGTTTTATATCTTTCTAATTCATTTAGAACAATTTATTTGACGTTCTTTGAAGAAAATCAGACCATTGGTTTCTTTTCATTTTTAGATGATATTCACCGAATTGAACACTTAGTTCCTTACTATCACTGCTTCCAAGACCAGAGTGTAAAAGCTAAAGTTTGCTCTACCCAAAGCGGTATTATCAACATTTTAGGAGATTCTTATTTTGGGGAAGTCTACACTGAAAAACGTAAGGCTAGAGCAGAAATAGATGCACTACAACAATATGGGTACAGTTATTCATTCGACAATATAAAAGCTTTTTTAGGGGAAAATGACGTAAATATTGCTAACTTTGAAGCAGTTTTTTCTTTAGAAAACCAATCACCCTTAACACATAAAAAGCCATTTATTCTTAAAGCTGATGCTGAAAAAACATTAGCAGAATTTAAAAATATTCATCTTAACCATGTTGTGTTGGCTAATAACCACCTAAAAGATTATGGCGATGAAGGGCTGGCCTATACATTAAAGCAATTTGATCAGGCCAATATTTCTTATATTGGTGCAGGCTCAAATCAAAAAGATGCCCATAGCTACTTTGAAATCGCTTTTAATAACAAACAGTACGCTATTTTTAATGGCTATTGGCACAGAGACACTGCCTATCTAGATTATGATTTTTATGCATTAGGATCAGGAAGTGGAGTCGCTTGTTTAAATGGAGTCTTACTTGAACAAATTGTTCGTTATAAGCTGACTTATCCTGAACATAAAGTTATTGTGATTTGTCATTGGGGGATCGATTTTAAGCCCATTACAAAAGAGCAGAGTAAGCTTGCTGAGATTCTAACTCAAGCGGGTGCTGACCTTGTTATCGGTCATGGTGCTCATACTATCCAACCAATTAAAGTGATTAATCAGAAGCCAGTAGTATTTGGTATTGGCAATGCGGTCTTTAATAGTAATGGTGAATATGACAAACACAGTGCTTTGCCGTATGGGTGTATAACACGACTAGATTTATCAAAAGATCGACTGCGTTTATATCCGATCTATACTAATAATTTGAAAACATTTTGGCAGCCTTATCCAGTCAATGAGGAAGACTTTTCAAAGGCCAGCAGTTACATGACTTCATTACTGACCCCAGAAAATTATTATGCGGCACAAGATGATCTAGGTTTTTATATCGAACTGAGCTTTTAAAACCTTTATGGATAACGTTGATAATTTTCTATAATTGTTTGAAGCTGGACCGGTGTGAAACCTAAATTTCTGAGTCCACCACTACCACGCTTGCATTCGGCACTTGCCATGATGTTTGTTGGTGTACGTTTTGTCGCATTCGGCGCACAAACATGTTTTAGTCCAAATACATGGCCCATTTCATGTACGCTGCCAGCCTGAATATTATAATTGAGGCGGTTCCAGTCCAATAAAATAAAAGGCTGACCATTATTGCGAAATGCTCTACTTGTTACATCTTCAAATTTCCACTTAGTCGAATAAGCATCATAAATGAAAATAATCACTTCTTTGCTGGCAGTTCGTTTAGGAAAGCAGGTATTTACACTTGCAGGGATAGTTTCAGTAGAGATCGGGTAGGGTTGATTAATCTGTTGCTTTAAATCGCAATGTAATTTTGAAAACTCTTCGTAAGGGATGTAACGGTGTAATTTGAACTTAAAAATCTTATTATTTTTATCATCTACATAATATTTATTTAATATTTTAATTTCCTTACGCATCTGCTGATAATTATCAAACTTTGTTGCTTCTGGAGAATTAGTAGTAAAAACAAAAGTGATAGGAACGATAGGACGGCCATCTATAGATACTTTAGCTACTTCTCCTGACGGAACAGGGAGACGATCAGGAGTAGTACAAGAAACGCATAATAGAGTTCCAGTAACGACTATTAATATTTTTTTCATGCAGATTTCCCTCAAGCCCACCTTGGATTGCATTTAGTTTTAGTCAAAATTTTTTATATGATATGAATTATGTCAATTTTTATGGAGTCCATTTTGACAACTCAGTATGAACTACATCGGCAGATTTTAGAAGTCATTGCTTTGATTCCTTACGGAAAAGTTGCAACTTATGGGCAAGTGGCTCGTATGGCAGGCTTACCTAAACATGCGAGACTGGTTGGTTATGTTTTAAAACATCTCGAAGCAGATCACCAAGTTCCTTGGTATCGGGTTATTAATTCTCAAGGCAAAATTAGCCTAAGTAAATTTAATAAAAAGGGTGAAAATGTTCAACAGTTAAAACTGGAAGCTGAAGGAATCTATTTATTAAATGGCAAAGTAAACTTAAAGCAATTTGCTTGGCAGCCTTAATGTTTATATTAGAGAGTAAATATAAAAGAATAATAAGTAGATGAATGCGACGACATTACTTTTTAGCTTGATCGCACATAATAGGGCGTTTCAGCTTAACCTTTTAGAAAATAATTACCTATCTTGCTCAATTTAGCCAGATAGGCAGCCTCATTTTAGCGAACAATTAAAACAGGAATATGACTTTCGCCTAAAACCTTTTGTGCCACACTTCCTAACACGAGTTTTCGAACCCCAGTGCGGCCATGAGAGCCCATTACAATCAGATCTGCATTCAAGTCTTGAGCAGCCTGAATAATTTCTTCATGGACAACAAAACCTTCAAGTAGTTTAGTTTCGACACTAATACCTTCATGGGAAAATTCTTGTTTTGCCTTTTCTAAAATGTCGAGTAAATAGGTTCTTGTACGTTCAATCAACTCATTCGTTTGACCAGTTTTTACATAGACATCAGCAATAAATGGATCAAGTGCCATCACTTGTACAACCGTTATTTTACTATTTAGTGCTTTTCCCAGCTTAATCGCCTCTTTCATGGCGATCATAGAAGTTTCAGAACCGTCAATGGGTACAAGAATATGTTGGTATAACATGGGTTTTTCCTTATTGTAATGATGCTTATTTATTAATACTTTATACTTATTTTTTGACGATTTAAATTCAAGCACGTAATCATTTGTGGCTTTATAACAACAAATTATGTAGATGATATTTTATAAATTGCGCAAATTTTCTATATGTATAGATAAAGCATCTATATCGTCAGTTTGTAGATACTCACGTATTTTTAAAATCTGTTTCTCATCTAAATCATAAAGTTTTAAAGCAAGCAGTTTATCAATTTGTTCTTGAGGAAAGCGATATTTAATAATTTTCGCAGGTACGCCCCCAACAATTGCATAGGGTGGAACATCTTTAGTTACTACAGCTCCCGTTGCAACCACTGCACCTTCACCAAGTTTGACTCCTTGCATAATCATTGCACGACTACCAACCCAACATCCGTCGGCAATTACTGTATCGCCAGCTGCTAAAAAACTACGGGTATCAAAAGGGAAAGTCGAAATCCAGTCTGGTCTATGAAGTTGGTTACCGCCCATCATGATCACACACTCAGCGCCAAAGCAAACAAAATTGCCAATATAAAGTTGGTCAATCGGCTTCTCTGGTGTTGAGGCTTTATCATGTAAATAACGTACGACACATCGTTCAAAACCTTGGTCCCAATAGGCCGAATAGTAAGAATAATTTCCTTTAATATGGATATTTGGATTTTTCACAGTTTTATGGATAAATTCAAATTCACACCAATGACGAACTGGAGTGTTAATTAAAGAAGTAACCATTTGTGATTTCCTAAGAATATAGCAATGGTATTGAATAAAAACCCCTCATAAAGAGGGGCTAAAGTATATTATCTTAGAGATATTCTACACTTACGATTTCATATTCGACTTCGCCTTGAGGAGTCACGATTTTCACTTCATCGCCTTCACTCTTACTCAAAAGACCACGTGCGATTGGTGAGTTCACCGAGATTTTATTAATTTTAAAATCTGCTTCGTCATCGCCAACAATTTTATAAGTTTTACGTTCTTCAGTATCAAGATTTTCAATCGTTACTGTCACACCAAAAACAACACGGCCATTTTGCTCAAGTGTTTTGACATCAATTTCTTGAGCAGCGCCTAATTTACCTTCGATATCCTGAATACGACCTTCACAGAAACCTTGCTGTTCACGCGCAGCATGATATTCAGCATTTTCCTTTAAGTCACCATGTTCACGTGCTTCTGCAATGGCTTGAATAATACGTGGACGTTCAACAGATTTTAAATGTTGTAATTCTTTCTCTAAGGCAATTTTACCTTCAGGGGTCATTGGATAACGTTGCATTTTGGTCCCTCTTAAGTTGAGAAAACACAGTTAAAAAAAATGAAAAAATCCCGCCACCGATAAGGTGACGGGACTTATCGGTAACAAATTAACCTACAGTTAAATCTTGCAAGCGGTATACATCCATTGGCAATTTCACAGCAAAGGCTTGGCAAACAGCTTCTGCACCATTGATAGTCGTTGTGTAATACACTTTGCCTTGTAGGGCAGCACGACGAATCATTGCAGAGTCATATTGAGCCTGTTTACCTTCAGTGGTATTGACAATAAGGTGTATTTCACCATTTTTCAAGCGGTCAACAATATGTGGACGACCTTCAGTTACTTTATTCACAGATTCACACTCTAAACCTGCTTCTTTAAGCACTTGGTATGTACCACCTGTTGCAATAAGCTTGAAGCCATACACAACTAATTTCTTAGCGATATCTGCAATATATTTCTTGTCAGATTCACGTACTGATAAGAACGCGTGTTTTACTTCGCCTTCGGTTGGTAAACCTGGTAAGCGTTCATTTGAGCCTAAAACAGCTTTATAGAATGCTTCACCAAATGTTTTACCTACACCCATGACTTCACCTGTAGATTTCATCTCAGGTCCAAGCATTGGGTCTACGCCTTGGAATTTAGCGAATGGGAAAACAGCTTCTTTCACAGCAAAGTGTGTTGGAATGATTTCTTTAGTAAATCCTTGAGATTCAAGAGATTGACCAGCCATACAACGTGCAGCTACTTTTGCTAAAGAATCACCAATACATTTCGATACGAATGGAACTGTACGTGAAGCACGTGGGTTAACTTCAAGAACGTAAACATCATCGCCTTTAACTGCGAACTGAACGTTCATCAAACCAACCACACCAAGTTCTTTTGCCATCGCAACAGTTTGACGACGCATTTCATCCTGAATTTCTTTAGATAAAGAATAAGGAGGAATTGAACATGCAGAGTCACCTGAGTGAATACCTGCTTGTTCGATGTGCTGCATGATACCGCCGATCACAACGTCTTTACCGTCAGATACACAGTCAACATCAACTTCAGTTGCATCATCTAGGAAACGGTCAAGAAGAACAGGGGCTTCGTTAGATGCCTGAACTGCTTCACGAAGGTAACGTTTAAGTTCTTCTTCGTTGTATACGATTTCCATTGCACGACCACCTAATACATAAGATGGACGAACAACTAACGGATAACCTACTTTCGCAGCTTCAGAGATACCTTCTTCAGCAGATTTTACAATGCTGTTGTTTGGTTGACGAAGCTGTAAACGTTGGATCATTTGCTGGAAACGTTCACGGTCTTCTGCACGGTCAATTGCATCTGGTGATGTACCAATAATTGGTGTACCAGCTTCTTCTAAAGCACGTGCCAATTTAAGAGGTGTTTGACCACCGTACTGTACGATCACGCCTTTTGGCTTCTCAGTACGTACGATTTCAAGTACATCTTCAAGTGTTACAGGTTCGAAGTACAAACGATCTGAGGTGTCGTAGTCAGTAGAAACAGTTTCAGGGTTACAGTTAACCATGATTGTTTCATAACCATCTTCACGCATAGCTAAAGCAGCGTGTACACAGCAGTAGTCAAATTCGATACCTTGACCAATACGGTTTGGACCACCACCAATCACCATGATTTTGTCACGATTTGATGGGTTTGCTTCACATTCTTCATCGTAAGTTGAATACATGTATGCAGTACCAGATTCAAACTCGGCAGCACATGTATCAACACGTTTGTAAACTGGATAAACACCCAAGTTCCAACGTTGTTTACGGAATTGCTTTTGTGAAATACCCATGAGGTGCGCAATACGAAGGTCAGATAAACCTTTGCGTTTGAAAGCACGGATATTGTCAGCGTTTAAGTCACCAAAACCTAAAGCTTTTACTTCAGCTTCAGTTTTAACGATGTCTTGAATTTGAATGAGGAACCAACGATCAATTTTGGTTGCTTCAAACACTTCATCTAAAGAGAAACCATGACGGAAAGCATCTGCTACATACCAGATACGCTCAGGGCCTGGAACTTTAAGCTCTTTTAAAATGGTTTCTTTTGCATTTGTTGCGCCAGCTTCGATTTTTTCATCGAAACCGCTTACACCAACTTCAAGACCACGTAATGCTTTTTGTACAGATTCCTGGAAGTTACGGCCAATTGCCATCACTTCACCAACAGATTTCATCTGAGTGGTAAGAACTGGTTCTGCTTGTGGGAATTTCTCGAAGTTAAAACGAGGAATCTTCGTTACCACATAGTCAATCGATGGTTCGAAGCTCGCAGGAGTCACGCCACCAGTGATGTCATTTTTCAATTCATCAAGAGTATAACCAACAGCAAGTTTTGCTGCGATTTTCGCGATTGGGAAACCTGTTGCTTTAGACGCAAGAGCAGATGAACGAGATACACGCGGGTTCATCTCAATAACAACCATACGTCCATCTTTCGGGTTAATACCGAATTGAACGTTAGAACCACCTGTTTCAACACCAATTTCACGAAGAACTGCAACTGAAGCATTACGCATCAATTGATATTCTTTGTCTGTTAATGTCTGAGCAGGAGCAACGGTAATTGAATCACCTGTGTGAACGCCCATTGGGTCGAAGTTTTCGATCGCACATACGATAATACAGTTGTCGTTTTTATCACGAACAACTTCCATTTCGTATTCTTTCCAGCCAATTAAAGATTCATCAATCAATAATTGGTGAGTAGGAGAGAGGTCAAAACCACGTTCACAAATTTCAAGGAATTCTTCGCGGTTATATGCAATACCACCGCCCGAACCACCCATTGTAAATGATGGACGGATAATTACTGGGAAGCCAAAGCGTGATTGGATTGCTAAAGCTTCTTCCATTGTTTCAGCAATGGCAGCTTTTGGACATTCCAAACCAATTTTACGCATAGCGATGTCGAAGAGTTTACGATCTTCGGCTTTCTCAATCGCTTCTTTGCTTGCGCCAATTAATTCAACATTATATTTAGCAAGAACACCATGCTCATCAAGTGCGAGGGCACAGTTCAATGCAGTTTGGCCACCCATGGTAGGCAATACTGCATCTGGACGTTCTTTCTCAATAATCTGTGCAACTGTTTGCCAAGTAATCGGCTCAATATAAGTTGCATCAGCCATTGAAGGGTCTGTCATGATGGTTGCTGGATTAGAGTTAACCAAAATAACACGATAGCCTTCTTCACGAAGTGCTTTACACGCTTGAGCACCTGAGTAGTCAAACTCACATGCCTGTCCAATCACAATCGGGCCAGCACCAATAATTAAGATGCTTTTAATATCCGTACGTTTAGGCATTATTCGCTCCGTAATTACTGTTTAGATGCTTCGATAAGTTCGATGAAATGATCGAACAAAGGTGCACAATCATGTGGACCAGGACTTGCTTCAGGGTGACCTTGGAAGCTGAAAGCTGGTTTGTCTGTACGGTGGATACCTTGTAGGGTACCGTCGAACAATGATTTATGCGTTGCTTTTAAGTTAGCCGGTAAAGTTTCTGCATCTACAGCAAAACCATGGTTTTGTGAAGTAATCATCACTGTACCATCTTCAAGATTTTGTACAGGATGGTTAGCACCGTGGTGACCATGGTTCATTTTTACAGTTTTTGCACCAGAAGCGAGTGCCAAGATTTGGTGACCTAAGCAGATACCAAATACAGGTAATGTTGTGGTTTCAACAATAGTTTTTACAGCTTCGATCGCGTAATCACAAGCAGCTGGGTCGCCAGGACCATTTGAGAGGAATACGCCATCCGGATTAAGTGCCAATACTTTTTCAGCCGGAGTTTCTGCAGGAACAACGGTTAGTTTGCAACCGCGGTCTGCAAGCATACGCAAGATGTTGGTTTTGACACCGTAATCGTATGCAACTACATGGTATTTTAATTCAGGTTGAGAGAAGCCTTTGCCTAGGGTCCATGAACCTTCAGACCATTCAAAACCAGTTGGATCACAACATTCTTTTGCAAGGTCTAAACCGTTTAAGCCACCAAAAGCACGTGCTTTTGCAATTGCTTCTTCTTCTGTAATATTTTCGCCAGCAAGGATACATCCGTTTTGGGCGCCAGTCTGACGTAAAATACGAGTCAGTTTTCGAGTATCGATATCTGCGATAGCAACAACATTATGTGCTTGTAAATATTCACTCAACGACTGCTCAGCACGGAAATTACTGTGAAGTAGTGGAAGGTCACGAATAATTAAACCATTCGCCCATACTTTATGGATGCGACCAGATTCAACGTCTTCCGCGTTACAACCAGTGTTACCAATATGAGGGTAAGTTAATGTCACAATTTGTTGTGCATAACTTGGGTCAGTCAAAATTTCTTGATAGCCAGTCATGGCTGTGTTAAAAACGACTTCTCCAGTCGTATTTCCCGATGCGCCGATTGACGTTCCTTTAAAGATCGTTCCATCTGCGAGGGCTAAAATGGCGGGGATGCTCAAACCAAAGCTCCTGAATTTCGGCTGTAAAAAAGCGAGTAGACCCAAAAAAGATCGGCAATGTTTGGATAAAACATGCCCTCCCTATCGGTCTGCCCGCTTGTAACTTAACAGCGCATTATACGCATGGAACCCTCTAAAGTCTATTTCTTTTCTGCTAAAAAATATAATTCATTGCTTGCTTTTTACAAAAAAATTATCCGCTCATCTGATTCAGATACTTTTGCTAAATTGTCTAACAATTTGCAAGGAGAATTCTTGGAACTCGATTTATTGTATTGCTAGTTAAAAAATAAACAATATGAGGAAATAGTATGAGCACTAATGAAGTTTCAAAAGACGTGAGTGAAAAAACTCAAGCAGCGGTTGAATCAGTAAAAGCAGAGGTTAGTGAAGTAAAAGAAACCATAGCTGCTACTACAACTAAGGCTAAAAAAACAGTAACTGCAAAAACTGCGCAGGTAAAAGAGACTGTTGCCGAAAAAACTGAACAAGTTAAAGAGGCTGCTACAGAAGCAAAAGCTCAGGTAAAAGAAGCAATTACTGAAACTCAAGAACAAGTTAAAGAAGTTTTAAGTGAGACTCACGAGAAAATTGAAGCTGAAACTCACGAATTAAATAAGAATATTCAAAATCAACTTGTTCAAATTAAACAAGATATTCTACAACGTCTTGATGTAATTAAAGCTCAGTTTAGCACTTCACAAGAAGGGTTGTCTGACCTTAAAAATGCTTTAAAAGCAGAAATTAATGCACTTATTGAAGATTTAACGAAAGTGAGCAAAGAGCTTAAAGGTGATATTAGCCAGATTTCTTTGAAACACAAAGATTCTTTAAGTGAAAGTATTAAACGTACTAAAAATAATGCAGTCGAAGCTTGGAATAAAGCACGAGACAATTAATGGTCTCTGCTTTAATACAGCTATAAAAAAGCGAGAATTAATTTCTCGCTTTTTTATTTTTAGAACTGATGTAACCAGTCACGTTTATTATGGAAATCTGCACTTTTTCCACTATGTTGCATTGCATAGTACTGCATACCTTCTTTGGTCTTTAAAACTGTAGTTAAACCTAAATAAAGGTTTGACCATTTCAAGCGATGCTGTTGCATAAATTGTCCAAAATCAAGACTAACATTTAAGCCATAGTGAGTACGCTTGAGATGATTCAGTTCAATATCGTAAGCAGCAAGGGGAGGTATGGTTTCTGGATAGCGATATTCTTCAAACTGATATGACTGCCATGCTTGAGAAGGGGAAAGATTAATTTCCCGATAATAATCTTCATCATGCACGCCAACAAAAATTTCGAAGCAAGTTTCTTCCCATAAAAAATCTTGACGAGGATGAGCCGCGACTTCTTGAGGCCAGATAATAAGTTGATTTGGATCACGAATCCAAAAACCGATATTTAAGGTATAGGGTGCTTGCTGTTCAATTGCGCCAACAACGGAAACAGCTTGAAAACGATCAAAAGCTGAAAGTTCGTAACTTGCCATAGTTTGTCAAATTAAATTAGTTTGCTAGATGAGCGTGACGGACAAGATTAGACAAATGCTGGTTTTGTTTAGCAGCCTTTTTGTAAAGCAAAACAATTTTACCAATTTTTTGCACAGCTTCTGCACCTGTTGCTTCTACAATTGCATCAATTGTTGCAGTACGCGCTTCACGGTCTTCACCAGCAATCTTAACTTTAATAAGTTCATGGTCATTTAAGGCACGAAGCGTTTCTTCGATTACCGCGTCTGTTAAGCCTTGTCCACCAATCATGACAACCGGATTAAGCACATGACCAATTTGACGTAAACGTTTACGTTCATGGATAGATAAAGCGGCCATTAAAAATACCTGATTTTAAAAACGGCTTAGTATAGCAAAAAACTTAAATCCAGATGTACGAAAAACTGTATAAATAATCGATCAACATTATTGGAAAAAAACTGTAAAACTTAGTGAGATTACGCTACATCCGTACTGTAATGAGAGTAATTTTCACGTACAATGAACGATCAGAAGTTTTTTTGATATTTAGTGAGTTATGGCAACACGCATTACAAACCAGAAATTGTCGAAAAGTAGTCGTGCGTGGATGAGAGAACATCTGGACGACCCTTTTGTTAAAAAAGCACAAAAGGAAGGGTATCGTGCTCGAGCGGCCTATAAACTTCTTGAAATTCAAGAAAAATATAAGCTGATCAAGCCAGGCATGACTGTAGTAGATTTAGGCGCGGCTCCTGGTAGTTGGTCTCAAATCGCTGGAAAACTTGTTGGTAGCAAAGGTTTAGTTATTGCTTCCGATATTTTGCCCATGGATGCTTTGCCTGATGTCACTTTCTTACAAGGCGACTTTAGAGAAGAAGATGTATTTGAAAAATTGTTAAATATTTTAAATGGGCGACAAGTAGACATTGTAATTTCTGATATGGCCCCCAATACATCAGGTAATAGGGCTGTTGATCAACCTAGACAGATTTACTTGTGTGAACTGGCTTTAGATTTTGCTCAAAAGGTTCTTGGTCCTAATGGACAACTTGTGGTTAAAGTGTTCCAAGGTGCAGGATTCGATGAGTTTCGTAAACAAGTAGTTGATAGTTTTGATGTGTTAAAGACAGTAAAACCGGCAGCTTCTCGGGCACGCTCTAAAGAAGTTTTTTTGGTTGGACAAGGGCGTAAGAAAGCATTGCAATAAAGTTTACTTGCCAAGCTCCTAAAAATTGTGCATTTTGTACTTTTAGGTTATCCGCAAGCAATACAGTTGCTGCTTTTATGACGATCGGCCAAGATTGGGCATGATCAAATTAGATCGATATGGGAATAAAGCTTTGAGCGATTACTTCAAGAATGCCGTATTGTGGCTAATAATACTTGGTGTTCTGATTTTAATTTTCAGTAATATCAGTGACCGCAACAAGCCTACTGCGATGAAATATTCAGATTTCGTTGCAGCGGTGAATAGTGGCCAAATTAAGCAAGTCACAATTGACGGTTTAAATATTAATGGTGAAAAAACTAACGGATCACAGTTTGAAACTGTTCGTCCGCAAGTTGAAGACACTGAGCTTATGCCAAGCTTAAATAAGCAAAATGTTGTTGTAGAGGGAACAGCTCCTCAACGTCAAGGCATTTTGATGCAACTTCTCATTGCTAGTTTCCCTGTACTGTTAATCATTTTGTTATTCATGTTCTTTATGCGTAACATGGGTGGTGGTGCAGGCGGAAAGAATGGACCGATGAGTTTTGGTAAATCGAAGGCAAAAATGCTTTCTGAAGACCAGATCAAAGTCAATTTTTCTGACGTCGCCGGCTGTGATGAAGCAAAACAAGAAGTTGTTGAAATTGTAGATTTCTTAAAAGACCCTGCAAAATTCAAACGTTTGGGCGCTACTATTCCTCGTGGCGTACTTATGGTTGGTCCTCCGGGTACTGGTAAAACGTTATTAGCTAAAGCAATTGCTGGTGAAGCGAAAGTTCCTTTCTTCAGCATTTCAGGTTCTGACTTTGTAGAAATGTTCGTGGGTGTGGGTGCGTCTCGTGTCCGCGATATGTTTGAGCAAGCGAAACGTCATGCCCCATGTATCATTTTCATTGATGAGATTGATGCTGTTGGTCGTCACCGTGGTTCAGGTACAGGTGGTGGACATGATGAGCGTGAACAAACCTTAAACCAGATGCTTGTGGAAATGGATGGTTTTGAAGGTAATGAAGGCGTAATCGTTATTGCTGCAACTAACCGTGTTGATGTGCTTGATAAAGCATTATTACGTCCAGGTCGTTTTGACCGTCAAGTAATGGTTGGTTTACCAGATATTCGTGGTCGTGAGCAAATTCTGAATGTACATTTGAAAAAATTACCTTCAGTTACAGGTGTGGACATGAAAGTGTTAGCACGTGGTACGCCAGGTTTCTCTGGTGCACAGTTGGCAAACCTTGTTAACGAAGCTGCATTATTTGCTGCACGCCGTAATAAGAACACTGTTGATATGCATGATTTTGAAGATGCAAAAGACAAAATCTACATGGGGCCAGAGCGTAAATCGATGGTTCTACGTGAAGAAGAGCGTCGTGCAACTGCTTATCATGAAGCTGGCCATGCAATTGTTGCAGAGATTTTGCCTGGTACAGATCCTGTTCATAAAGTAACGATCATGCCACGTGGTTGGGCTTTGGGTGTAACTTGGCAGTTACCTGAACAAGACCAGATTAGCCATTATAAAGACAAGATGCTAAACGAAATTGCGATTTTGTTTGGTGGTCGTATTGCTGAAGAAGTATTTATTCAACAGCAATCTACTGGTGCTTCAAATGACTTTGAACGAGCTACTAAAATGGCGCGTGCAATGGTGACTAAGTACGGTATGTCTGACAAAATGGGTGTAATGGTTTACGAAGATGAAAACCAGAATGGTTTCTTTGGAAATGTAGGTAGTCGTACGATTTCTGAAGCAACTCAACAGTTGGTTGACGAAGAAGTACGCCGTATTCTTGATGAGCAATACAAAGTTGCCCGCAATATCTTGGAAGGTAATAAAGATATCGCACATGCAATGGTAAAAGCCTTGATGGAATGGGAAACCATTGATCGTGATCAAATCCGTGACATTATGGAAGGTCGTGAACCACAACCACCTAAGGTATATGTTGCTGAAAATCCAGTGGCTGCATTTGAACCACCAAAAGATGGTCCATCTACACCACCACCATTACCAGCAATGAACTAAATTTGTTAAGTAAAAGAGCCGCAGTCATGTGGCTCTTTTTTTATGCATGTATTTCAGACAAAGCCGAAAAGAAATCAGCAGTATATCGAGCAGAGACTTGTTAAAATGTTGCCGAATATTAAATTGGAGCTTGTCATGCAGTTAATGCCTTTACCTCAGCAAATTCTACAATGTGGGCAGCTTCAGTTAGATTTATCACAGCCTCATGTTATGGGTATTTTAAATGTCACACCCGATTCTTTTAGTGATGGTGGAAAGCATAATCAAGTGGACCAAGCTGTTGCTCATTCGCTAATCATGATAGAGCAGGGTGCTACCATTATTGATATTGGTGGGGAATCTACCCGTCCAGGGGCATCTGAAGTAAGTGTAGAAGAGGAAATTCGAAGAGTTGTACCTGTAGTTAAAGCTTTAGCTAGACATGAGGTGATTCTATCGATTGATACAAGTCAGCCAGATGTTATTCGGGCAGCGAAAGAAGCGGGTGCCCATATTTGGAATGATGTACGTGCGCTTACTCGACCAAATGCTTTAAAAACTGCTGTTGAGTTAGATATCCCTGTGGTGATCATGCATATGCGTGGTGAACCCACTACAATGAATCAGCTAGACCAATATACGGATGTAACGCTAGAAGTAATACAAGAGCTTCAGCAGCGTGTAGATGGGGCTTTAACTGCGGGTGTAAAAAAACAGAATATTATTATCGACCCTGGGTTTGGTTTTGCAAAAAATGCGCAGCAAAATTTAAGACTGTTAAATGAATTTTGGAAGCTTGGTGAAATGGGTTATCCAATTTTATCTGGCCTTTCTCGTAAACGTTTTATTGGTGAGGCTTTAAAGGGTGCAGCTGCAGATCAGCGTGCCGTAGGAAGTGTTACGGGTCATTTGCTCAGTATTCAGCAAGGAGCATCCATTGTTCGTGCACATGATGTAAAAGCAATGACTGAGGCAATTCTCGTTTGGAAAGCGATGGAACAGGCTTGAAAAAACAAGCTTTTATAATCCGTTCATGATTAGTTAATTTTATAAAATGGATGAGTGAGTCAGGGAAAATTGTCGTTAATGTTTTGAAAATATGTTATAAGCGGCAAGTTTCTGCTGCTGTGTAAACTTTTGTATGTTTGAAGACTTACTTCTCCCCATGTTTGATGATGAATATTATCCAGATATTTTAGTCGCTGAACTTAAGCAGTTAATTGAACAATTTGCCAAAAAAGTTCAAAAGTCTGCTTTAGCTGATCAGGATATCTATCGATATGCTCATCAAACTGTTATTGAAATTAATGAAATGAAACCACAGTTCGAAGATCTGGATTCTTCACTAGATGATAGTGCAGCTGATTATATTGCTGAAGCAATGATGATGGTGGCGCAGGGTGCAGGATATTTAGATCTTGAGATGGAAGAACTGGTTATGAATCGAGAGTGGTGATTACTCTCGATTCATAATATTTTCTAATGCATCTAATAAATGGCAAGAAGTCTTTAAATGAATTTCGTTTATTTCTTTAATTTTTAACACTAAAACACCTTTCTCTTGATAATCGGTGTCTGCTAATAAACTCATCCAATAAATTTCTCGTTTTTGTTCTCATATTTTGAATTTATCTATGATCTGCTTAGGTGCGTTAATTAAATAATCATCTTTGGTGATAGAGCAACCTGAAAAATACTAATGGTTATCTTTGAAATAAACAGTGCTAGAAAAAGATCTGTAGCATGAATCTTTGTTAAGAGAAGGATGCTAAATAAAAGTAATAATATTCTTATCATACAATTTATTTATAATTAGGCATAAAAAAACCAGCTTACGCTGGATTCTTTGTAACACCAAATTCACTATTTGAAAATGGTGCCCGGGGCCGGACTCGAACCGGCACGCTTTGTGGGCGGGGGATTTTAAATCCCCTGTGTCTACCTATTTCACCACCCGGGCATGTGCGCAATAATAGATGACAAGAAGGAAGTTGGCAAGAGAAAATCGAATAGTTTGCTTTATTTTCAATCAGTTCGTACATCTATTTAAGAATAAGATCTACTTGAGTCATAATTTCTTCATCAAATTGATATCAGTTGTTCATCTTGTATATCTAAGTTTAAAGCACTCATTGCTTAAAACTTAGGTAGTTGTATGTCAGAAAAAATTTCACGCCGAGAATTAATTCAAAAAAGTCTATTCGGTTTTGGGGCACTGTCTTTGCCTGTAGCTTTTACGGGTTGTAATGATGGCTCAGATGATGAAAGTGCAGAGGTACAAGCAGATTTTTTACATGGAGTTGCGAGCGGTGACCCTTTGCAAGATAAAGTGATTTTATGGACGCGATTAACACCAGTAGATCTTAGTGCACGCCTTAAAGTGACTTGGGAAATTGCCACTGATAATCAGTTTAAACAGAATTTAAAGACGGGGATGGTTGAAACGAGCAAGACTGATGATTTTACCGTGAAAGTAGATGCAACAGGGCTGCAAGCGAATACCGTTTATTATTATCGTTTCCGTTTTGGTAATAAAATTTCATCTGTCGGTCAAACTAAAACATTACCAATAAACACCAATAAAGTTAGTTTTGCGGTATGTTCTTGTTCTAATTATCCGGCGGGTTATTTTTATGTTTACCGTGAGTTGGCAAAGCAGAATGTCGATGTCATTATTCATTTGGGTGATTATATTTATGAATATGGGGCAGATGGCTATGCGACTGAAGATGCTGCGAAACTCGGTCGAACCTTGCCGGCAGATAATAATAAAGAAATTATTAAACTAGATGATTATCGCAAACGTTATGCGTTATATCGCCAAGATAAAGACTTGCAGGCAGCTCACCAGCGTCATCCTTTCATTGTAATTTGGGATGACCATGAGTTAGCAAATGATACTTGGCGTGATGGTGCGGAAAATCATCAAGATAATGAAGGATCTTTTTCTGATCGTAAATTAGCTGCTCTACAAGCATATTTCGAATGGATGCCAATTCGTCCCGTTTCTAGTACAGATCATCTAAATATTTACCGACAATTTAATTTTGGCTCTTTGGTTGAGCTGACGATGTTAGATACACGTATTATTGCGCGAGATAAACAGCTTGAATATGCTGATTATATGACAGCTGTTGGTTTGGATGCTCAGAAGTTTCAGGCTGATTTAACGAATCCAAAGCGGACTTTAATGGGCTATACACAAAGGGATTGGTTGGTTGGTAAATTAAAGCAATCTACGGCAACATGGAATGTGATCGGACAGCAAGTTCTAATGAGTAAGATGTGGATTCCTGCCGAGTTATTGTTGTCTTTAGGGCAAATTACTTCGGGTGGAGCTTCTGCTGAAACTTTGGCTAAAATGAATGCTCAAATTACGGAATTAGTCACATTGAAATTGCGTTTAGAACAAGGTGATCCAACTTTAACTGTGCAAGAAAAGGCACGCGTCACAACAGTAGTGCCATATAATCTGGATGCTTGGGATGGTTTTTATGCTGAACGTGAAACCGTATATGAAAACTTAGCGAGTTTAAATAAGAAAGTTATTGTTCTGGCTGGCGATACTCATAATGCATGGGCATCTTATTTGTATAGCCAAAAAGGCCAATATGTTGGTGTTGAGTTGGCGACAAGTTCTGTATCTTCACCAGGCCTCGAAAAGTATTTAAGTATTCCAATGGCTCAACTACAACAGTTTGAATTTGCCTTTACTACGCTTATTGATGAGTTAGCGTATTGTAATTTAAATCAGCGCGGTTATTTGGTGGTTACACTCGATGATAAACAGGTGCAGTCGGACTGGATTTTTGTAGATTCAATTAAAAATGCAGAATATAAAGTAGATTCAAGTCGACAATATCAATTGGTGTTGGATGTGAACTTGACACCTGAAAAAGATAAACAAAAAACTGCTTAAATACATAGGGTGGGGAAGGGTGCTAATAAGCATCCTTTTTTTATAGGCATAAAAAAACCAGCTTACGCTGGATTTTTTATTGCACCATTTTCTATACTAGAAAATGGTGCCCGGGGCCGGACTCGAACCGGCACGCTTTGTGGGCGGGGGATTTTAAATCCCCTGTGTCTACCTATTTCACCACCCGGGCTTTACCAAATTTGGAGGCGGAGGTCGGAATCGAACCGGCGTCCACGGAGTTGCAGTCCGCTGCATGACCACTCTGCCACCCCGCCTACATTTGGTGATGCACATATTAGCAACCTTTAGAAAAAAAACAATACTGTTTTGAGATAAGATGAACATAAAAGCAACATCTAGAATAAATTTGTCCAAATAATCATGTATTATTGGCACATTAAATTCATGTCTACCTTGGAGATGTGCTGTGGCATTGGTTTTAGACGGTCGTGCATTAGCAAAGCAAATTGAAGAAAATTTGTCAGTACGTGTTGAAGCTTTAAAAGCTAAAACAGGTCGTACCCCAATTTTGGCGACTATTTTAGTTGGGGATGATGGCGCATCTGCAACTTATGTACGCATGAAAGGAAATGCTTGCCGTCGAGTAGGTATGGACTCTTTAAAAATTGAATTATCACAAGAAACGACAACAGAACAATTATTAGCAGAAATCGAAAAGCTTAATGCCAATCCAGATGTTCACGGTATTCTTTTACAACATCCAGTACCTGCACAAATTGATGAGCGTGCATGTTTCGATGCAATCTCATTAGCTAAAGATGTTGATGGCGTAACTTGTCTTGGTTTTGGCCGTATGGCTATGGGCGAAGCTGCATATGGTTCAGCAACTCCTGCGGGCATTATGACCATTTTAAAAGAAAACAATATTGAAATTGCGGGCAAACATGCGGTTGTGGTGGGTCGTTCAGCAATTTTAGGTAAACCAATGGCAATGATGCTATTGCAAGCGAATGCAACAGTAACGATTTGCCATTCACGTACTCAAAATTTAGCTGAACTTGTTAAACAGGCTGATATTATTGTTGGTGCTGTCGGTAAAGCTGAACTCATCCAAAAAGATTGGATTAAACAAGGCGCAGTGGTTGTCGATGCTGGTTTCCATCCTCGTGATGGCGGTGGTGTTGGTGATATCCAGTTACAAGGTATCGAAGAAATTGCTTCTGCTTACACACCAGTACCAGGTGGTGTAGGTCCAATGACAATTACTACTTTGATTCGTCAAACTGTAGAAGCTGCTGAAAAAGCTTTAGGTTAATTTAATTTATTCACGACGGCGTCCTACCGTTTAGCGTAAATGTTAGGAGCACGTATGTTACTTTTCTTTCGGGAAAAGTAACCAAAACCATTTGTCATCCGCAAAACTCGTCAGCTACTGGTTAGCCATAGATGGGTCGCAGAAACATTTTAGTCTAATGTAGTGCTGCCTCGAACAATTGCGGATGACGTTAACGCGTATCAAATAGTAATTATAAATTGTTGAGCTTATTTATGAGCTGCACCTTTCAATTTGCCAAAGCCCCTGAACATTTACTTCAAGCCTTGCATGAAGTCATTCCTCATTGTGAGTTGATGGTACAACAGTTACCAGAAACACCTGTTTCCTTGTGGTTGATTCCGCCCGTTTTCCCAACTGATCGCTTAGATGATGAAGTTATTCGCCGTATTTGGAATGACACACCCTATTGGATTTTTTGCTGGGCTTCCGGTTTAGCAATGGCAAAGTGGTTACTCGCAGAGCCACATCATGTCAAAGATAAGGTTGTTCTCGATTTTGGTGCAGGTTCGGGTGTAGTTGCAATTGCTGCAAAAATGGCAGGAGCAAAACGAGTAATCTGCTGTGATATTGATCAAGTGAGTTTGAATGCTTGTCGCGAAAATGCTTTGTTGAACGACGTTGAATTGGAATATTTAGACGATTTATATAAAGCAGAGCAAGTTGATGTTTTATTGGCTGCTGATGTGTTGTATGACCAGTGCAACCGTTTCTTTTTAGATGAATTCTTGAAGTTTGCACCAGAGGTTTGGGTGGCCGATAGCCGTGTTAAAAACTTTAGTCATCCTAAATATCAAAAGATTGATGAAAGAAGTGCATCAACATGGCCGGACCTTGATGAAGCTAAAGAATTTAGAAATGTAAGTTTTTATAAGACGCTGTAAAAGAACAGCGTCTTAATTAGATTAAGAACACGTATAACGAACTACTTTTAGCGTACTTGGGCGTGCTTCAAGCGCTTGGCGTGTCGCATAATCTTCACCATTGTTTAAGCTCGGTGTATTCGATAAACCAAATGACGCACGAGTTTCACCCAATTGAACACCATAATGTTCTTGTTGGGCTGGGTTTGAAATTTCATTAATACTTAGAACTGATAATTTATAAACTTTTTGAGCACCCAATACATTTTGACAAGCACGTTGCAATTTACGTTCATCTAACTGCTGATTCGTGCGGCTAGCCAATGTATAAGCTAAAGTTGCCGAAGTTTTTGTTTGGTTTTCAATTTGATAGCCAGTTGAGCCATTATATTGTCGAGGGGTGGTCTGACAAGCCGTTAAAATAAACATACTGCTTAATGCCAAACATAAAATACTTCTATTCATCAGTATCATCCTTATATTCTTATCTCTAGTATCTCATAAAAGACAACGGTTGTTGGGGCTTAATCGCACGATTTGAGCTAATATCGGCTGGCGATATTAGCGCTTATTGATAAATTATTAATGTTCTTTAATTTTTGAATGATGCTTGGTATCTTTCATAAAAATATAAATAATAAGTGAAATGAAGATCATAATACTTACATAAATAAAGTACCAAGATTCATGTCCAGCTTCTTTAAAACTTAAAGCAAAGAACTCTGCTGTACCGCCAAATAACGTATTGGCAATCGCGTAGGGTAATGCGACCCCTAAAGCACGAATATGTGCAGGAAAGAGCTCTGCTTTAACCACAGCATTAATTGATGTATATCCTGTTACCATGACTAGACCAGCCAAACACAACCAAAAAGCAGTCCAATAGTTATGTGTGGTTGCAAGGGTATTAAATAAAATATAAGTAAATAAAACCCCAGTTACACCAAAGGCAATCATAAGTGGTTTACGTCCGATTCGGTCTGACAAAGCACCAGCTACAGGTTGTAAACACATGAAAATAAACAGCGCTAACGTGGTAATTTGAGTGGCTTCGGGTTTTGTAAATCCGGAAGTATTCACTAAATATTTTTGTAGGTAAGTGGTGTAGGTATAAAAAGCTAAAGTTCCACCTGCTGTTAAAAATAATACTGTAAAAGCTTCTTTCGGATAGTGCTTAAATAAAGCAAACATACCCGATTCTGGTTGGTCTTTTTCAGCTTGGGCATTTTTAAAAGATTGTGTTTCTAATAAGCCACGACGAATACGGAACACAACAATGGCAAGTAAAGCACCAATAAAAAATGGAATACGCCATCCCCAATCATGCAACTGTTGTTCGGTTAATACCATTTGTAATATTAAAAGAACGCATAGAGCCGTCAGTTGTCCTGCAATTAAGGTGACATATTGAAAGCTTGAGAAAAAACCACGCCGATTTTTTTCGGCCATCTCACTTAAATAAGTGGCACTGGCACCATATTCACCGCCTACGCTTAAGCCTTGAATTAAACGGGCGACGACTAATAAAAGAGGGGCAAATACACCAATACTTTCATAACTTGGTGTCACAGCAATAAGAAGTGAACCTACACACATTAAAGTGACGGAAAGTGTAAGACCAGCTTTACGTCCTTTGCGGTCTGAATAAATTCCCATAATCCATGCACCGATCGGGCGCATTAAAAAACCTACAGCAAAAATAGCGGCAGCTTGTAGCAACTGTGCAGTTTGGCTACCTTTTGGGAAAAAAGCATGAGCAAAATAGAGGGTAAATGCGGCATATACATACCAGTCGTACCATTCGACGAGGTTACCAGCGGAACCACCCAAAATTGATTTTAGGCGAGTTTTTGTATCTAAATTAGAATGTGGAGTTGTTGCTGTAGAAGGTTGATCAACCATGGGTCGCTCCATGTTTCGCTTGGGTTGAATACTAAAAAAGAGAGAATTTATTCCGTTTTTACATATTATCCAGAGGAGTATTCCACTTTATTTTTTTTATGTCTGTAAAACAATGTTTATTATTTAAGCAAAGGAATAAGTTGAAAATTTATGTGATTTCAAATTAGAAAATTGGCATATTCTTGTCGCTAATTTTGTCTTAGTGCCTATTATTTTCCCATAAAGATAAAAAATTGATAAAGAATGACCAATGTTCAGTTTAAGAAGCAATATATGCGTTAAAAACAGTGATATATTCCAAAGAAAATTTTGAATAATACAGTTAGACATGATGTTTCGTCTTCATGAGCTAGATGTGTGTAAATAATGAAAGGGATATTCAGATGTCAAATTGCCCGAAAAAATATATTGTTGCTTTTGATCAGGGCACAACAAGCTCAAGAGCAATTGTTTTAGATCATGATGCTAACGTTGTAAGTATTGCTCAAAGAGAATTTACCCAGATTTATCCTCAACCAGGTTGGGTTGAACACGATCCTATGGAAATTTGGGCGACACAAAGTGCTGTGTGGGTAGAGGCATTGGCTCAAGCGAGTATCAAAAGTGAACAAGTTGCGGCAATTGGGATTACAAACCAGCGAGAAACCACCATTGTATGGGATAAGAAAACAGGAAAACCTATTTACAATGCGATTGTTTGGCAGAGCCGTCAAACTACAGAGATATGTAATCAATTACAAAAGGCAGGATGGCAAGAATACATTCGTAAAACAACAGGTTTAGTCATTGATCCGTATTTTTCTGCCACCAAAATAAAATGGATTCTAGACCATGTGGAAGGAAGCCGTGAACGTGCCGAGCGAGGGGAGTTATTATTTGGTACGGTCGATACATGGTTAATCTGGAAGTTAACCAATGGCGCAGCCCATGTCACTGATTTTACCAATGCTTCACGAACCATGCTTTTTGATATTGAAAAGCTTGAATGGGATGAGAAACTTTTACAAGCCTTAGATATTCCAAAAGCAATGCTACCAGAGGTACGTAGTTCATCTGAAGTTTATGGTTATACACATACGATTAGTGGGCAAGAGGTTGGCATTCCAATCGCTGGTATAGCGGGGGATCAACAAGCTGCACTTTTTGGACAAATGTGTGTAGAACCGGGGCAAGCAAAAAATACCTATGGTACAGGCTGCTTTCTTTTAATGAATACGGGGAAAAAAGCTGTTAGATCTGAACATGGATTACTGACCACGATTGCTTGCGGTGCAAATGGTGAAGTGAACTATGCTTTAGAGGGCGCCGTGTTTAATGGTGGCTCGTGTGTTCAATGGCTTCGTGATGAGCTGAAAGTTATTAGTAATGCACAGGATTCTGAATATTATGCGACACGGGTAAAAGATAGTAATGGGGTATATGTTGTACCTGCTTTTACGGGATTGGGCGCGCCATATTGGGATCCTACAGCGCGTGGGGCGATTTTTGGACTTACGCGAGGAGCAAGTATAGAACATATTATCCGTGCAACTTTAGAGTCAATTGCTTACCAGACACGAGACGTACTTGATGCGATGCAGCAAGATGCAGAAGAAGAGCTTCGTACACTTAGAGTCGATGGCGGAGTAACAGCTAATAATTTCCTAATGCAATTTCAGGCTGATATTTTAGCCACTCCAGTTGAAAGACCAACCATGAAAGAAACAACAGCCCTAGGAGCTGCTTTTCTTGCAGGACTGGCAACAGGTTTTTGGCAAGATTTGAATGAATTAAGGAATAAGTCTGCAATAGAAAAAGTTTTCGAACCACGTACTAGCCTTGAAGAAACTGAAGTCATGTATAAGGGGTGGTTGAAGGCAGTTCAGCGTAGTCAAAATTGGGCTGAGGATTGATTTTTTTCTTAAATTAATTAAATTGCAGAGTAATCAATGTAGAGTTAATCCAATAGGTATTTAAAATTGATTATTCTGCTTTTTTGATTGTTGTTTTATCAATTTGATGTTTTAATTTTTATAAGATCAACAATAAAAAGAAAATGAGAAATGACAGTACAAACTAATGATTATTCAAAAATATATGATATTGCTGTGATTGGTGGTGGTATTAATGGCGTGGGTATTGCTAATGATGCAGCCGGCCGCGGATTATCGGTATTTTTATGTGAAAAAGATGATTTAGCTAGTCATACCTCATCTGCGAGCAGTAAATTAATTCACGGCGGTTTACGTTATTTAGAACATAAAGAATTCCGATTGGTTAGAGAAGCTTTAGCAGAGCGTGAAGTCTTGTTGGCTAAAGCTCCACATATTATTAAACCAATGCGTTTTATTATGCCTCATCGACCACATTTGCGTCCTGCATGGTTAATTCGGGCAGGCCTCTTTTTTTATGATCATTTAGGAAAACGAGAAAAATTATTAGGGTCAAATCTTATTTACTTCAAAGAAGATAGTCCTTTAAAACCCGCTATAACCCGTGGTTTTGAATATTCTGACTGTACTGTAGATGATGCACGTCTTGTTGTATTAAATGCGGTGCAAGCCAAAGAGAAGGGTGCCAAAATTGTAACGCGAACACGATGTATTAAGGCTTATAGACAACAAGAATTGTGGCATTTGGAATTACAAAATGGGGCTGAGTCTTATCAAATACGTGCAAAAGCCTTAGTGAATGCAGCAGGCCCTTGGGTTGAAGAAATTATTAGTGAAAACCTACAATTAAAATCGCCATATCAAATTCGGCTCATACAAGGAAGTCATATTGTTGTGCCTAAACTGTATGATTGCCACAAAGCTTTTATTATGCAAAACGAAGACCGACGCATCGTGTTTGCAATTCCTTATCTGGAGCAATACACCTTAATAGGTACAACAGATCAGGAATATACAGGTGATCCACAAAAGGTAGAGATTACCGATGTAGAAATTGATTACCTTTTAACGGTGACAAATTCGCATTTTAAAAAGCAGCTCACGCGTGCAGATATCGTAAGTCAGTTTTCTGGAGTCCGAGCTTTATGTGATGATGAGTCAGATAATCCTTCGGCAGTTACACGTGACTATACTGTGGCATTGCAAGTGGAAGATAAAACAACTCCCTTACTGTCCGTATTTGGTGGAAAAATTACAACCTACCGGAAATTAGCTGAATCTGCTCTGGAGCAACTTAGCCCGTTTTTCACAGAAATGGGAGAGGAGTGGACTGGAAATGAAGTATTACCTGGGGCGGAGAATTGGACCACACTTGAAGATTTAGTTATAAAGATTCAAAACCAAGTTGAAGGGATAACCGAGCAGCTCGCTACTCGTTGGGCAAATGCCTATGGCTCTAGGGTTTGGGGTATTCTGGATGAGCGAAAAGCTCTTGAGCAATTAGGGCAAGATTTTGGTCACGGTTTATTTGAATCTGAAGTTCAGTATTTATGCGAAAATGAATGGGCAAATACGGCAGAAGATATATTGTGGCGTAGAACTAAGTTAGGTTTGGCATTTGATGAAAAACAAGTAAAAAATTTGGAAAGCTATTTGGCTGGACGTCGACAAAAAGATGATGCCGCATAATAAAAAAAGGCCGCACAAGGCGACCTTTTTTATATTTAGCAATTAGAAGCCAGTTTTTACAGCTTCAAGTAAAGCTGCTTGACGTTCTTTTAATGCTTTTGGTAAGCGCTCACCAAGTTTATTGAATAACTCAGTGTGGCTTTCAATTTCAGTAACCCACTGATCTTTATCTTGAGCTGTGATAAGGTCAAATTCTTCTTTAGAGAATTCAGTACCTTCCCAGTTCAAGTCATCGTAAGTTGGAACAAGACCAATTGGTGTTTCAACAGCGTTTGCACGACCTTCACAACGGTCAATGATCCACTCAAGAACACGCATGTTTTGACCGAAACCAGGCCATACGAAGTTGCCTTCAGCATCACGACGGAACCAGTTTACATTGAAGATTTTTGGTAATTTATTACCAGCAGCTTCAGCTTTTGTGCTTACTTCTTGACCCAGGCTTAACCAGTGATCGAAGTAGTCAGCCATGTTGTAGCCAGCAAATGGAAGCATCGCGAATGGGTCACGACGAACGATACCTTGTTGACCAACAGCAGCAGCAGTAGTTTCAGAACCCATAGTTGCAGCTTTATAAACGCCATCAACCCAATCAAAAGCTTCAGAAACTAAAGGAACCGTATCTGCACGGCGACCACCGAAGATAAATGCAGAAATCGGAACACCTGCTGGATTTTCCCAGTCAGCATCGATAGAAGGGCATTGACCAGCAGCAACAGTGAAGCGCGCATTTGGATGAGCAGCTTTTTCACCATTTACGTGAGGTTGACCTTTCCAGTTAATTAAGTTAGTTGGAACTTCTTTAGAAAGACCTTCCCACCATACTTGACCGTCATTAGTTACTGCAACGTTTGTATAGATAACATCTTTGTGAAGAGTCGCCATACAGTTAGGGTTAGTCTTGGTATTTGTACCAGGAGCAACACCAAAGAAACCAGCTTCTGGATTGATTGCGTATAGACGACCATCTTCACCTGGTTTGATCCAAGCAATATCGTCACCTACAGTCTCAATTTTCCAGCCTTCGTAGCCTGCTGGTGGAATTAACATTGCGAAGTTTGTTTTACCACATGCAGATGGGAATGCTGCAGCGATATAGTGCTTTTCACCTTGTGGGTTAGTCACACCAAGAATAAGCATATGTTCAGCTAACCAACCTTGTTCGCGACCCATAACAGAAGCGATACGAAGTGCTAAACATTTTTTACCAAGTAATGCGTTACCGCCATAACCAGAACCGTAAGACCAGATTTCACGAGTTTCTGGGTAATGAACGATGTATTTTTCAGGGTTACAAGGCCATGCAACGTCTTTTTGCCCTTCAGCAAGAGGAGCACCTACGGTATGAATACAAGGAATAAATTCGCCGTCTGTACCTAACACGTCATAAACTGCTTTACCCATACGTGCCATTTTGCGCATGCTAACAGCAACGTAAGGAGAGTCAGTTAACTCGATACCGATATGAGCAATATGGCTTCCAAGCGGACCCATAGAGAAAGGCACAACGTACATTGTACGACCTTCCATTGATCCTTCGAACAAACCATTTAACTTTTCACGCATAACAGCTGGTTCTTCCCAGTTGTTTGTCGCACCAGCATCTTCTTTCTTTTGAGAGCAAATGTAAGTACGGTCTTCAACACGCGCAACATCAGATGGGTCAGAATTTGCAAGATAAGAACCAGGATGTTTTTCTTGGTTTAATTTCTGCATGGTGCCGTTAGCGATCATCAAGTCGATTAGACGTTGATACTCTTCTTCGCTTCCGTCACACCATTCGATTTTTGCTGGTTTGGTTAAGTTTGCAATTTCTTCAACCCATGCGATAAGCTTAGGATGACGAACGAATTCTGGTGCGTTCACTGTGGTCATGGTGAGGCCTATTCAAAATATGTACAACGTACAAGTCATTCATTGAGGTACAATGAAAGATCAAATAAAAAAGTGGCTGTATTAAAGCATAAAATCATAAAAAAAATAAGACTAAAGAATAAGAAATAGATATTTTGACTTTTAAATTTTTTTGATTTAAATCATTTGGTTATTGTTTTTTTGTGTATTTTGTTCTTTACATTTTTATGTTGTATGTGTGTTATTTATATTATTTATTTTTTTTAAAATCAATAACTTGATGTTTAAATTTTTCTTGAGAATTATTATTGATTAAACAAATGATCATCATTCGAAATTTACATAAAGAGACTTTTATTAGGCGATTTTCTATACAAAATACAAATGAATCCTCTTTAAGATAATAAAAATGCGGACTTTAAAACCTCTCTCTATCATCTATAACCAGAAATCGGGTTTTCATGCTTCAAAACATGAAGATATGTATGAACAATTAATGACTGTACTCACCGAATTTGGGTTTGAAATACAAGTTTTTGAATTAGCGCAAGATGTTTCATTTGATGATTTAATGAATCAAGTGATTCATCGGCATAGTCAAAACGCAAATTTAGGCGTTGTTGTGGCAGCGGGTGGGGATGGAACGTTAAATGCAATAGCCTCCAAACTTCGACATACAAATATCCCTATGGGAATTTTACCTTTAGGGACTTTTAACTATGTCGCTAAAGTTTTAGATATTCCTTTAGACTTGTTAGAAGCTGCTGAAGTCATCGCTACAGGCACACCGCGTTCTGTACATATTGCGACGATTAACGATCATATTTATTTAAATAATGCGAGCCTAGGCCTTTATCCATTATTTATAAAAAAACGTGAGCTTTACAATAAGTATTTAGGACGTTTGCCTTTACATGCCTATACCTCTGCTTTGGATGTTTTATTAAGAGAAAATAAATCCATGAAACTTTCCGTCACGGTCGATGGGAAGAAATATCCAGTTAAAACACCTCTCATTTTCTTTGGTAATAATCAATTGCAACTATGTGATATGAAATTAAGAATCGCCGATTGTGCTGCACAGGGAAGAGTTGCTGGTGTTGTAATTACAAAAAGTGATAGGCTTAGTTTATTAAACATGTTGTGGCAATGGATTCAGGGCAAAGTTGAAGAGACACAAGATGTTTATAGTTTTTGTGCTGACCATGTCATCGTTGAGTGTGCAAAAAAATCAAAGCTTATAGTGGCTCTAGATGGTGAAATATTAGAGATGAAAACACCATTAAATTTCACTGTAGAAAAGAATGCTTTAAATATTATGGTGCCCAATGTTATTACATCTATCTGATTTGCATTTTGGAACAGAAATCGAGGCCTGTTTAGATGCGATTCGGCTTTTTTGTACTCAACATAAACCTGAAGTTATTGTTGTGAGTGGAGATATCACTCAGCGTGCCCGTTATCAACAGTTTTATAATTGTCGCCAGTTTTTAGATAGTCTTAATATTCCTTATCTTATTGTACCGGGTAATCACGACATTCCTTTGTATCATGTCTGGAACCGTTTTTTTTCTCCATTTACCCGCTATCAATATTTTTTTGGTCAGCTTGAGCCCACTTTAGAAACTGAGCATTTTTATATCGTGGGTGTAAATAGTATACGTCGCCGTTATCATACACGTGGGCATATTTCGATTGAGCAAATTCAAACGACATATGAGCGCTTACAGCAAGGGCCACCGAATAAAATCAAGTTAGTAGTTTTTCATCAGCCTTTTTATACGCCGCCTGATGATGAGCATGGTATTAAAGATTGCCCAGTATTAGGAAAAATGGCACTCGAAAAATGGAGTACGACAGGGCTATTTGGTTTGTTACATGGGCATCTGCATAAAACGGCTGTATATGATTTAACTCAGATTTATCAATTAAAAATAGATCATCCTATTTATGATATTCATGCAGGGACAGCGACATCTAGCCGTTTACATTATCATGTTCCGAATAGTTTTAATGTCATTTCAAATGAAGGGAAAATTGATCATTATTGGTTTAATTACGATTTAAATATTTTTCAATTAATTTAATTATAAAAATTATATAAGACATTTAACTTAAGAGTAGATTGATAAAAATTTATCCATTACAATGCCTAAGCTTTAAATTCTATATATGGGGAATAGGAAAACATTCTAAATGTTTTATCATTATTTAAAATAATATTAACGGATACATAAAGATTTTTAACTATATAAAAAGCTGCGATTTTAAAGTAGCTATAATAAGGGTTTAGTGTTTTGTAAGGTTTAATAATATTTTATAAAAATGAGTAACTATTTGACTTAATATTTTAGAAAAACTTAATAATTATTTAAAATTTCATGGTGGAAAAATGGTACAAGTATCATTAATGGCAAATAATGCTTCAAAAAATAATACAGTTGATATTAATGTAGGCCAGACAAAAAATATTGTAGTAGATCCTAAAGAAATCGCAAAAATCGATATAAGCCCAGAAAAAATTGCCTCAATAACAAGAGAGGGAAATAATGCAATTCTTCATCTAAAAGATGGAACTGAAATTGTTTTAGAAAACTATTTTATTAGCGAAAACCCGCAAATTCTTTTAAATGAAGGGCAGAGTTCTTGGACTGCCAATTTGGGTGAAGATGCTGCAGGAAAGACCACTGTTAATTATTTAGAATTAAAAGATGTTCCAAAGTTTATAGACTCTTCATCTTCTGTGCCTCTCTGGTCTGGGGTGGTCAGTGCTTTAGCGGGTGCAGGAACGATTGCTTTATTGTCACGGAAAGATCCTAAAGATACGACGCCTCCTGAATCAGGTACTTTGAAGCTTAAAAATCTTTTGGATTCAGGGGTATCTACAACGGACCAGATCACTCAAGATAAAACCTTTAATTTAAAGATTGAAGGTCAGGAAAGTGGCAGTCGAGTAACGTATTTGGTCTCTACCGATGATGGTAAGACATGGCAAGAAACAACGGTCACTCAAAAAGATTTAGTGGATGGAAGTTATCTTTACAAAGCTGTAGTAACAGACCGAGCTGGAAATGCATCTGAAACTGCTATACAAAAAGTCGTTGTGGATACTACAGGGCCGAAAGCAGGTGAACTGACTTTATCTGATTTGACCGATACAGGTGTTTCGGCAACAGATCAGATTACGCAAGATAAAACTTTTGATTTAAAGGTTAGCGGACAAGAAGTGAATAGCCAAATCACGTACTGGCTATCGAAAGATGAAGGAAAAACTTGGCAAGAAACGACAGTAAATCAAAAAGATTTGGCTGATGGAGTTTACCAATATAAAGCAGTAATAACAGATGTTGCAGGGAATACGTCAGAAACCGCTATACAAAAAGTCACTGTAGATACTACAGGGCCGAAAGCAGGTGAACTGACTTTATCTGATTTGACCGATACAGGTGTTTCGGCAACAGATCAGATTACGCAAGATAAAACTTTTGATTTAAAGGTTAGCGGACAAGAAGTGAATAGCCAAATCACGTACTGGCTATCGAAAGATGAAGGAAAAACTTGGCAAGAAACAACAGTTGCACAAAAAGATTTGGCTGATGGTGTTTATCAATATAAAGCTGTAGTGACTGATCTTGCAGGTAATACATCGGAAACCGCTATACAAAAAGTCACGGTAGATACTACAGCGCCGAAAGCAGGTGAACTGACTTTATCTGATTTAATTGATACAGGTGTTTCAGCAACGGATCAAATTACACAAGATAATAATTTTACTTTGAAGCTAGCTCAACCAATTGTGATCGGTGAACAAGCTGCTTTACTAGACCACTATGAAGTTTCAAAAGATGACGGAAAAACTTGGCACGAAACAACAGCTGAACAAAAAGATTTAGCTGATGGTATTTATCAATATAAAGCTGTGGTGACGGATCTTGCGGGTAACACATCAGAAACTGCTGTGCAAAAAGTAGTTGTAGATAATTCCTTAAATATTGAATCAACTACAATAATTGTAAAGCCGATTACTGAAGACAATACAATAAGCCTGGTTGAAAAAGATCAAGTTATTTCTATAAGACTTGAAGTCGATAATCTACCAATAGATTTAAATAGCTCATTGACTTCAATAAATACGACATTAAATGATGTTGTTTATAACTTTCATTTTGATGAGTTAACCCAAGAATGGGTTGCTGAAATTCCAGCAGAGTTCCTGTGGTCAGAAGAATCGCAAACCAATATATCAATTGATATTAGCTTTACTGATCAAGCTGGTAATACAGCCATTATTAAACAGATTCAAAATTATAATGTAGATCATACTCCGAATTCACCAACACTAGATTCTCTAACTTTTAATAATATAGATGGAGCTATCATTTCGGGTAGCGCATATAAAGGAAGTAAAGTCGATATCTACAATAAAAATGGTGATTGGCTTGCAACTACAATAACTAATGAAGAAGGTAAATTTACTTTACAAGACCTTTCGATTAACTCAAATCAAGAGGTTTATGCAGTTGCTACTTATAATGGATACAGCAGCGAAAACTCATCAATTGGACTAGTTACTGAAGTTCCAGCTCTTAGTATTTTACGAATTAGTCCAGAAGGCGTGATCACTGGTTATGCGACTGAAGGCAGTCATTTTATTGTAAAAGATCAGAATGGAAATATTCTACAAGAGTTTAACTCTATTGCATTTGAGGGCTCAGGTATTATGCCTTTTAGTGTAATGGAATTAGGTGAAGTTAGACCATTTACTTTGTCCCTCGATCAACCTTTGAAGGAAGGTACTCAAATTATTATCTCTACCGATAAAGATAATGTTTCAGGCCATCCACAATATATTACCGCAGACTATACGCCCGCAGTATTTTTAGAAACTCCACAATTTGATATCAGTGGTGAAACTTTATCAGTACATGTCAATGAACCTAACAGCCTTATTCTTGTGTTTTCCGGAACAGGAAATCTAATCGCTAACGGTGTTACAGATGAACAAGGCTTTGCAAGTTTACATGTGTTCCAATTTTTAAAAGAAGGTGAGTCGGTTACCGTACAAGTAGTAGATAAAAATCAAAATACGAGTGAAGCCCTAATCGAAGTTCCAAACTTTGCTTATATTCCACATGTTGAACGTATTACACAAGAAGGCTTAATTTCTGGGTCTGCTGAAGATAATAGTACGGTAATTGTGCGTGATGCTGACGGTAATGAATTAGGAAAGGTTACATTAGGTGATGACAATAGTTGGAATGAATTTAGTCATTTTAGCTTGAGTGTAAACCGACCTTTAATTGATGGAGAGCAAATTTCCGTTCAAATTATTGATAATAAAAGTCTGATGAGCCCTGAGCAGAATATTGTTGTAGATTTGACTCCTCCGCCTGTTCCAACAGATTTAAACTTCAATGATGCTGGCGATTTAGTTTATGGTCATGCAGAACCTTTCTCTGAAATTTTAGTTAAAGATGGACAAGGAAACATTCTTAATAAATGGTTTTGGAATAACTGGACCGACGAGAGTGGAAGTTTCTCGATAGAATTAGGTATGTTTTTAACTAATGCTGAGACGGTCTATGTCACGGCTACCGATGTAAATGGAAATGTAAGTTTAGCAGCGCAGATCCAGGCGCCTAACTATGCTTTTGCTCCCTATGTAGATAGCTTTACTTCAGACGGAGTGATAAGTGGGCAAGCTGAAAATAATAGTACTCTGATTGTTAAAGATGCCAAAGGTGAAGTCGTAGCTGAAATTAAAGTCGGTGAAGATAACGGCTGGAATGGATCAAGTTATTTTAAACTCCAACTTGATCGCCCTCTTGTTGATGGTGAGCAGTTGTTCTTATCAATTAAGGATGCTCGTGGACAAATAAGCACCGATACTGTAATTACCGCTGATACAGTTGCTCCTACACCAGCCAGTAATTTAGTTTTCTCAGAAGATGGTTCATATCTTACGGGTGTAGCAGAACTGAATACTACGATTCAGGTTTTTGATCATAATGGTCAACTCGTGAATATATGGAATAACACCATAAACTCGGACGGTACATTTACTATTTTCTTAGGTAGCAACAATTTACATGGAGAGGCATTCACGGTCACCGTTAAAGACCAAGCCGGAAATGTGAGTGAAGCTGTTTCAATAAATGCTCCACTTGATGATATTGCACCGGATCCAATTAAAAATATTTTACTTGATACAAACGGTCAAAACTTTACAGCACAAGCAGAAGCAAATAGTCAGATTGAAGTTTTTGATTCATTGGGTAATCAGACAGGTTGGGGCTCTACAGATAGTGCGGGTAATGTCTCAGGCTTTTTCAATCAAATCTATTTACATGGTGAAGAGCTTACTTTTGTTGTCATAGATCGAGTTGGTAACCGCAGTATCGAATTTAAGCAAAATGCTTTAATTGATACCATTGCACCAAACCCGATTGAAAATATCATCTTCAACGAAGATGGCCAAAGCTTTACAGCTCATGCAGAAGCTGGAAGCTCTATTGATGTATTCGATCAGGATGGAAATAAGATTACTACTAGTTATACCGATAGCTTAGGTAATGTATTTGGTTATTTCCCGCAAGTTTACTTACACGGTGAGGAACTTACTTTTGTTGTAGTAGATCGAGCGGGTAACCGCAGTGCAGAGATCAAGCAGAGTGTTTTGAATGACGATGTCGCACCAAATCCGATTGAAAATATTGTATTAGATATCAATGGTCAGAACTTTACCGCTCAGGCAGAAGTAAATAGCCAAATTGAAATTAAAAATGCCAATGGTGATGTAATCGGGTATGGTTCCGCAGATAGCATGGGCAATGTTTCAGGATCTTTTTATCAAGTACATTTACATGGCGAAGAGCTTACTTTTGTTGTCGTTGACCGAGCGGGTAACCGTAGTACAGAAGTTAAGCAGAATGCCTTGATTGATGATATTGCGCCAAATCCGATTGAAAATATTGTATTAGATATCAATGGTCAAAACTTTACGGCACAAGCAGAAGCAAATACTCAAGTTGAAGTTAGAAATGCTGCAGGTGAGGTCGTAGGTTCAGGTTATGTGGATGGTGCTGGTAATGTGTCAGGATACATATATCAAGTCCATTTACATGGAGAAGAACTCACTTTTTTTGTCGTTGACCGAGCGGGTAACCGTAGTACAGAAGTTAAGCAGAATGCTTTAACTGATGATATTGCACCAAATCCAATTGAAAATATTGTACTTGATGCGAACGGACAGAACTTTACAGCTCAGGCAGAAGCAAACACTCAGATTGAAATCAAAAATGCTGCTGGCGAAGTCATAGGATCTGGTTCAACCGATAGCATGGGTAATGCTTCTGGTTACTTCTATCAGGTCTATTTACATGGAGAAGAACTCACTTTTGTTGTAGTTGACAAAGCGGGGAACCGCAGTACAGAGGTCAAGCAGAATGCCTTGATTGATGATATTGTTCCGAACGCGATTGAAAACATTATCTTTAATGAAAATGGTCAAAACTTTACAGCGCAAGCAGAAGTAAATAGCAAAGTTGAAGTTAAAAATGCTGTGGGTGAGGTTGTAGGTACTGGTTATGTAGATAGTGCTGGTAATGTCTCGGGTTACTTGAATCAAGTTTATTTAAAAGGTGAGGAGCTCACTTTTGTTGTGATTGATCAAGCTGGTAATCGCAGTGTTGAAGTAAAACAAACAGCCTTTCTTGATAATACTGCACCAGAAAATGCGACTAATTTAGTATTTAGCGAAGATGGTTCATATCTAACTGGTATGGCTGAGCCAAATGCTACGATTCAGATATTTGATCAGAATGGGCAATTGGTAAATCAGTGGAATAATAATGTTAATTGGGATGGAACATTTAACATCTATTTAGACAGTAACTACTTGCATGGCGAAGAGTTTAAGGTAGTTGTAGTAGATCGGGCTGGTAATTTGAGTGGTGGGGTTACTGTAAAAGCACCGCTTGATGATATTGCTCCTGTAGCTGCAAGTGATCTGGTCTTTAATGAAGATGGCTCATCCCTTTCTGGTGTAGCTGAGCCAAATACCTTCATCCAGATTTTTGATCAAAATGGTCAGCAGATGAATACGTGGAGTCAGAGTGTAAATGCTGATGGAACATTTACTATTTTTTTCGGTACTTACAATTTACATGGTGAAGTGTTCACAGTCACTGTTAAAGATCGAGCCGGAAATGTGAGTGAAGCTGTTTCAGTTAAGGCTCCATTTGATGATATTGCGCCAAATCCGATTAAAAATATTGTTCTTGATGCGAACGGGCAAAGCTTTACAGCACAAGCAGAAGCAAATAGTCAGATTGAAGTTTTTGACTCATTTGGTAATCAGATAGGTTGGGGCTCTACCGATAGCACTGGTAATGTAACGGGTTACTTCTACCAAGTTTATTTACATGGAGAAGAATTAACTTTCGTTGTCATGGATCGAATGGGTAACCGCAGTGTCGAACTTAAGTTAAATGCTTTGGTGGATACCATTACGCCAGACCCAATTGAAAACATCATCTTTGATGAAAATGGGCAAAATTTTACGGCACAAGCAGAAGCCAATAGTTTTATTGGTGTCAAAAATGCTGCGGGTGAGTTTGTCGGTTATGGTTATGTCGATAGCACTGGTAATGTGACAGGCTATTTCAATCAGGTTTATTTAAAAGGTGAGGAACTCACTTTTATCGTTATAGATAAAGCAGGTAATCAAAGTGTTGAATTTAAGCAAAATGCTTTGATTGATGATATTGCACCAAATCCGATTGAAAATATCGTCTTAAATGAAAATGGTCAAAACTTTACAGCGCAAGCGGAAGCAAATAGTCGAATCGAAGTTAAAAATGCTGTTGGTGAGGTTGTAGGATCTGGTTCAACCGATAGCATGGGTAATGTTTCTGGTTACTTGTATCAGGTCTATTTACATGGCGAAGAGCTCACTTTTGTTGTCGTTGACCGAGCGGGGAACCGTAGTACAGAGGTCAAGCAGAATGCTTTGATTGATGATATCGCACCAAATCCGATTGAGAATATTGTGCTCGACTCACACGGTCAAAACTTTACGGCGCAAGCAGAAGTAAATACTCGGATTGAAGTTAAAAATGCTGCGGGTGAGGTAATAGGTTCTGGTTATGTAGATGGTGCTGGTAATGTGTCAGGTTATTTTAATCAAGTCTATTTACATGGAGAGGAATTAACTTTCATCGTTGTAGATATAGCAGGTAACCGAAGTATTGAGGTTAAACAAAATGCTTTAATTGATGATGTCGCACCGCCAGCTGCTGCAAATATTACATTAGCCTCAGACGGATTGCTTTTTGGTGAGGCTGAACCAAATACAACTGTTGAAATTATTGATCAATATGGTGCAGTTATCACAACAATGTATGTTGGATATGATGGAAAATTTTATCAATGGATCAATCTGAGTCAATATCAGACACAAAATTTGAGTATTGTTGTCAAAGATATTGCTGGCAACCGAAGTGAAGTTGCTCATCAGTTAGTACCTATATTTACGAACTCACCAATTGCTGCAACAGGGCTAAAATTGGATATTGATGGCCATATTCTTACGGGTAAGGCGACAGTAGGAATGACGATTGTTGTTACATCCGCGGATGGTCAAAGCATTAATTGGGGGTGGAACAGTGTCGTGAACGAAGATGGTAGTTTTGCTATTGAGTTAAATGACTATTATCTAAAGGGACAGATATTACAAGTTCGAGTTTATGACCAAAATACCAATCAATATAGCCCAATCTCTGAAATTATTGCGCCTTTAGACAATATTGCTCCAGTGATTGACGATGTGGTGATTAACAATGATGGTCAGGGAATTTCAGGCCACACTGATTCAAAAGCAATCATTCAGGTAATGGATGCGGATGGGAATTTACGAGCAGAATCTCAATCGGATGAATTAGGATATTTCAATGCTAATATTTATCCACCTATATTACGTGGAGAGCAATTATTTATCACGGCAATCGATTTAGCCAAAAATATAAGTACACCATTGAATATTACTTTTAATGCAGATACTAATGCACCTCCATCAGCAGAGCATATTGTTGTTTCTGAAAATGGTTTGTTTATTGAGGGGACTGCTTTAGCAAGTAGTTATGTATATATTTTTGATGTGTATACTAATCATATTGGTGGTGGTTCTGTAGATGAAACAGGACACTTTAATATCCAGTTGTACTCACCTCAGGTGAGTGGACAGACCTTACGCATTGTTGTGGAACAAAATGGCTATCTAAGCACTTACACCGAAATTACCGCACCTATAGATATCGTCGCACCAAATGCAGCAACTCAGCTTGTCTTAGAAGATGGAAATGTACTTTCAGGACAAGCGGAAGCATATTCAACTGTTAATATTTTTGATGATAATAATTTAGTTGGTCAAACTACTGTCAGAAATGATGGAAGTTTCACAACATACTTATGGTCACAATATTGGCATGGTGAAACATTGACGGTAAAAGTAGTTGATGCCAATCAAAATGAGAGTGAGGGTACAACGGTTGTTGCTATAAATGATACAACAGCACCGAATGTAGCCACACAGCTTGCTATGAAAGGATGGGGCGAGCTCACGGGGCATGCAGAAAGTAAGGCTACTCTTGAAGTTACATATCATTTTGCTGATCAAGAACCTTTTGTAACAAATACTATGGTCATGGCAGATGGAACTTTCTCTACTTATATGTATGAGAATGCGACATCATTTGATATTACTGTTATTGATCGTGCAGGAAATCGTAGTGAAACTATCAGCAAAGCGATTAGTGACTTACATACGATCACGGTTGATCAGTTTATAGGTGATGCTACGGATAACATTTATATAGTTGATCATATAAGTGATTTTGTTCAAGAATATATGGTTGAGCCGTATGCAATATATAAAGATGTCTGGATTGATAATAGCTATATGTATCCAGAATGGATTAATGAAGGGCATTATGAACAGATATGGCTTGTTGATGGATATTATGAACAACAATTAATAACAGATGTATATTATGAAAAGCAGTGGATCATAAGTGGTTATTCGACTATACAAAAAATATATGTAAATCAAGATAATATAACTTATATAGATAATGGCACGGCAGAGAGCGACTATAGTCGATATGTAGAACAACATTATGATGCTGTAAATGAACAATGGCGAGAAGGTTATGAATTGACCTATATCCGTTCAGAAGAAGGCTGGGTTGATACTAGTCATTTTGAAGATATTTATTTTGATACAAGTCATTATGAAGATGTTTGGGTGGATGCTAGCCGTTATGAAGATGTTTGGGTAGATACTAGCCACTATGAAGATGTTTGGGTAGAAAGTGGCTATTGGGAGAACCAGCTTGTCGAATCAGGCTACCGAGATGTCGATTTTGGTGGACACGATAAAATAGTTAGCTCTGTGAGTTATAGTCTGGTTGGATATTCTGATTGGTCAACAGGTCTAGAAAGTGGTCGTTATGTAGAAGACTTGGAGCTAGTTGGTTCTGCTCATCTGAATGCAACAGGCAATACTTTAGATAATCTTTTAACAGGTAACACTGGTAATAACGTTTTGAATGGGCGTGAAGGTAACGATACCTATATGACTAATGAAGGTGCTGATACCATTTTGTTTCAATTGCTAAATAGCCAAGATGCGACTGGCGGGAATGGACATGATACGGTGTTAGATTTTACTTTAGGTGATGTAAGAACTGACTTCCAAGCTGACAAAATCGATTTAAGTGAACTATTAATTGACTATTCTAAAGATGTGAGCACATTAGCTAAATTTATTACTGTAGAACAAGATGCTGGAAACACCACTATTAGTCTTGACCGAGATGGTGAAGGTACAATATTTAGTAGTATTTCATTGATTACTTTAAATCAGGTAAATACAACATTGGATGAACTGTTGAATAACCGACAACTTGTTGTTTAATATTGTTATTTTTATTAATAAAAGGGGCTATGAAAATAGTCCCTTTTATTTTGTGCTTTAAATTTAATAAAAACTCTTCACAACCTGTTAAAAAATGACCAAAAAAGATAAGTTTTTTTTCATTTTCCCCTTGAAGCGTTTTTTTTCATCCCCACAAAAGTGACATCTAAATATTTTGTTATTGCTATGGATTATGGCAGTAACGATTAATCAAAAAGACTTAGTCTGATGGAGTTAATTATGAGCAACATTCGTCCATTACATGATCGCGTTGTAATTCGTCGCGTAGAAGAAGAAACCAAAACTGCTGGTGGTATTTTACTTCCAGGTTCTGCTGCTGAAAAACCATCTCAAGGTGAAGTAATTGCAGTAGGTAATGGTCAAATCACTGAGAATGGCGTACGTGCTTTGGATGTTAAAGTTGGTGACAAAGTATTGTTTGGTACTTATGCAGGTACAACAGTGAAAGTAAGTGGTGAAGAACTCTTAATCATGAAAGAGTCAGACATTTTAGCTGTATTGGAAGGCTAATCAATCCATAACTCAATTCATTATCAGATTCAGTATTTAAAAAGATTCGGAGTTTAATATGTCAGCTAAAGACGTAAAATTTGGTGATTCAGCTCGCTCAAAAATGATTGCAGGCGTAAACGTACTTGCAGATGCTGTTAAAGTGACTTTAGGCCCTAAAGGTCGTAACGTTGTTATTGACCGTTCTTTCGGCGCTCCGCACATCACTAAAGACGGTGTAACTGTTGCTAAAGAAATTTCATTAAAAGACAAGTTTGAAAACATGGGTGCTCAACTTGTTCGTGAAGTTTCTAGCAAAACTAACGACATTGCTGGTGACGGTACAACAACTGCAACTGTACTTGCTCAAGCAATTTTAAATGAAGGGATCAAATCTGTAACTGCAGGTATGAACCCAATGGATTTAAAACGTGGTATCGATATCGCAGTAAAAACTGTAGTTGAAAATATCCGTTCAAATGCAAAACCTGCTGATGATTTTAAAGCGATCGAACAAGTTGGTTCTATCTCTGCTAACTCTGACACTACTGTTGGTAAACTTATCGCTCAAGCGATGGAAAAAGTAGGTAAAGAAGGCGTAATCACTGTAGAAGAAGGTTCTGGCTTCGAAGACGCTTTAGACGTTGTAGAAGGTATGCAGTTTGACCGTGGTTATATCTCTCCGTACTTTGCAAACAAGCAAGATACTTTAACAGCTGAGCTTGAAAACCCGTTCATTCTTCTTGTTGACAAGAAAATCGGTAATATTCGTGAATTGATTTCTGTTTTAGAAGCAGTTGCGAAAACTGGTAAACCACTTCTTATCATCGCTGAAGATGTTGAAGGCGAAGCGCTTGCTACACTTGTTGTAAACAACATGCGCGGTATTATTAAAGTATGTGCTGTTAAAGCTCCTGGTTTCGGTGACCGCCGTAAAGCAATGCTTCAAGACATCGCGATCTTGACTGGCGCAACTGTTATTTCTGAAGAAGTTGGTATGTCTTTAGAGCAAGCGACTCTTCAAGATTTAGGTACTGCACACAAGATCACTGTTTCTAAAGAAAACACTGTAATTGTTGATGGTGCTGGTGATGCAGCTGCTATTGCTGAGCGTGTTCAGCAAATCCGTGCTCAAATTGAAGAATCTTCTTCAGAATACGACCGTGAAAAATTACAAGAACGCGTTGCTAAATTAGCAGGCGGTGTTGCTGTAATTAAAATCGGTGCAGCAACTGAAGTTGAAATGAAAGAGAAGAAAGACCGCGTAGACGACGCACTTCATGCAACTCGTGCAGCAGTTGAAGAAGGTGTGGTTGCTGGTGGTGGTGTTGCGCTAGTACGTGCTGTAAATGTATTAGATAACCTAAAAGGTGCTAACGAAGATCAAACAGCGGGTATCAATATTTTACGCCGTGCGATCGAAGCTCCACTTCGTCAAATCGTTTCAAATGCTGGTGATGAGCCATCTGTAGTTATCAATGCAGTTAAAGCGGGTGAAGGTAACTTCGGTTATAACGCTGCAACTGGCGAATATGGCGATATGTTAGAAATGGGTATTCTTGACCCTGCTAAAGTAACTCGTTCTGCACTTGAACACGCTGCTTCTGTAGCTGGTTTAATGTTAACTACAGAATGTATGATTACTGACATTCCAGAAGATAAACCAGCTGTTCCAGATATGGGCGGTATGGGTGGTATGGGCGGAATGATGTAATAACGCATCAACGCTTTAACCAAAAAATCCCTGCTTAAGCAGGGATTTTTTATTTTTACATGATTTTAAGAAATAGTTAAGTTCAATAACTTATATTAAAAAACAGGAACAGCAGCTAGAAGTTCCTCTTTGTTACAACCATGCTTATTTCCTTATAAGCATGGTTTTTTTTATCCTAATAAAATGAACAACCATGTAATGGCAATGATAGAAAGTGCAACAAATTGAGCAGCACTTCCCATGTCTTTTGCATTTTTAGAAAGCTGATGTTTTTCAAGAGAAACTCGGTCTACTACTGCTTCAATAGCCGAATTGAACAGTTCAACGATCATTGCAAATAAACAAACAATAATAAGTAAGACGTGTTCACTACGACTTACATCAAGAAAAAAACTAACTGGAATTAAAATAAGGTTAATCAAAACAATTTGACGAAAAGCTGCCTCATTTTTATACGCTGCTTTAAAACCAGAAATCGAGTAGCCGGTTGCATTTAATATACGCTTAAGACCAGTTTTGCCTTTATAAGGAGAATAGCTATTCATTTACTTATATTTCTGACACATTTCATGCATTATATAATTCGGGTCTTAAAAAATTATTAAATCTTTTTTAAAGATTTTGACTTTATAACTGAATAGAGAAGAAGAGATGAAAAAATTATGTGTAGCTTTGGGTCTTGCATTTTGTAGCATGCACGCTGTGTATGCCGAGCAAACTCCTACTCAACAAGTACCTGGATATTATAAGCATCAATTTGGCAAATACCGTGTAACGTCTTTACTTGATGGCACAATTTATCTAAATCCTAACTTGTTTAAAAACTTAAATCAGACTCAGAAAACTAAAATATTAACTAAATATGCTGCTGTGAATGAGAAGGGGATCCAAACTTCAGTTAATGCATTTTTAGTAGATGATGGCAAAAGTTTGACACTTGTCGATAGTGGTGCAGCAAGCTGCTTTGGACCACAACTTGGTTCGATTGCAAAAAATATTGAATTGGCAGGTTATCAACTTGCTAATGTAAAAACTGTTTTACTTACTCATCTACACCCTGACCATGTGTGTGGTATTGCCCAAAATGGGAAAGCTGTATTTCCAAATGCAACCGTTTATGCACATGAACGCGAGGCTGATTATTGGTTAAATCCAGCTTCTGAAAAAACAGTGCCAGCTGATAAAAAAGAAAGCTACTTAGGTACTGTGAAAAACATAAAAACTGCTCTTGCTCCATATCTAGCAACAAAAGCATTCAAGACATTTAAAGATGGCGATGTTATTCAAGGTTTTGAAGTGATTGATACGCGCGGTCACACACCTGGGCATCATAGCTTTCGCTTAAAGAGTAATGATCAGCAAATCATTTTTGTTGGAGACATTGTTCACTCACATTCTTTGCAGTTTGATGCGCCAAAAACTGGTGTGGATTTTGATGTGAATTCTGAGCAGGCGATTAATACCCGTTTAAAAATGTTCGCTGAAATTTCAAATAAACAGCAATGGGTCGCAGCACCACATTTACCATTCCCAGGCATTGGCCATGTTTATAAAGTAAACGCTGAGCAATATCAGTGGATCCCACTTTATTTTGATAATGTCGTAGAGAAATAATAAAAAACAGGGCATTTATTGCCCTGTTTTTTATTAAAAGCTTTAATTATTTTGCGGCTTTTTCATAATTAATAACAGCTTCACGGCCAAGTGCTGGGTCATCTGTAAAGACGCCATCAACACCCGCTTTGAAATAGGCTTCAAATTCTTTTAAAGCACCAGTTGGGCAGCGCTCAGCTGGTTTATCTTGATTGCATTTTAAAGGCTTTGGTAAGAAATTATTTTCTGGACGGAAAGTATAAGGATGTACTTTTAAGCCAGCTGCATGAGCATCAGAAATAAACGAAGTCGTTTGAACTGAACCATTGTCATTAAAGTTCAGAATATAACCTTTACTTGGTCCTACACCGTTTGCATATTTAGCAACGTCTTTTAAGCTTTGTGCTGTGGCTAAATCGGCATAAGTTTTAGTTTCTCCAGATTCAACAAAGTCGGCTGGTTGAGAGGTTTTAGCATCATATAATTGAATAATTTGTGCATGCTTAATAGTTTTATGAAGATCCAGCTGTTCTTTTAAATATTTTAAATTACTTACTTCAAAAGACTGTAAATAGACAGGTGCAATATCACGTGTATATTTATATTTGGCTAATGTTTTAAGAAGGGTATCTTCCATAGCCAGATTATGATTTTTAAAGTAAGTCGGATGTTTGGTTTCAATATATAAACCAATAATTTTTCCTGTTTTTTTATAATTTGCTTCAGCCAGCTCAATCACTTGTTCTAGAGTCGGGACAGGGTAAAGGTCATTATAGGCTGTGTTTGCAGGTCGGAACTCTGGAATACGTTCACGCGCTTTAAGTTGCTGTAATTCACTTAAAGTGAAGTCTTCTGTAAACCAACCTGTTAAGTCTTTGCCGTCAATATTTTTTGTTGTTTTACGGTCTGCAAACTGAGTTAAAGTACTTACGTTAGTTGTTCCACCAATCTCATTTTCATGACGAGTAACCAATACACCGTCTTTTGTAGACACTAAATCCGGTTCAATAAAATCGGCACCATCATCAATGGCTTTTTGATATGAAGCTAGAGTGTGTTCAGGGCGTAAAGCGCTAGCACCACGGTGCCCAATCACTAAAATCTTAGGAAGTTGATATTCTGGTGTAGTTGGCGTGTTTTCAGTTTTATCATCGTCATTACAACCAACCAAGCTAATTAAACTTAAGCATAAAATTGCTCTTTTAAACATAATTCTACTCATATTGTTTTAGTTGAAACGGCTCTAGTCTGCTCATTGAACTTGACGTGATCATGAAGAATTCATGAATTTTCAGTGACACTTGTTAAAACCTTCTTTATGGCTTTGTAGGAAATAGCCATTCCTGCTTTGTTTTTGTCCTAATTGCATTTATTGTGTTAATTCTACTTGTCTTTTATATATTGCTCGTTGATGATCAAGATGCCGAATTCGGTATTGCCACCTGTTAATTGACGACTTAATTCTGAGCAGCCATGCTATCTAAATTTTTTATTCAGCGCCCTATTTTTGCCAGTGTACTCGCAATTATTGTTATGGCATTTGGTATTTTCTCGGTGCTGAATTTGCCAGTAGAACGCTACCCCGATATTGCACCTCCAAAAATTACGGTGTCGGCAAGTTATAGTGGGGCAGATGCACAAACAGTTGAGCAAAGTGTTACTCAGATTTTAGAACAGCAAATCCAAGGTATTGATCACTTACTTTATTTCAGTTCTACCAGTGATTCGTCGGGACGTAGTCGAATTACGATTAGTTTTGATAATGGAACAAATCCAGATACGGCACAGGTGCAAGTACAAAATAGCATTAGTGGCGTGATAAGACGTTTACCAGATGAAGTACAACGCCAAGGGGTGACGGTAAGTAAGTCTCTGGGCGATACTTTCATGGTAGTAGGTTTATATGACTCGTCTGGTAAAGCGGGGAATATTGAGCTATCAGACTATTTAACGACACACGTGGTAGATAACCTGAACCGTATTGAAGGGGTGGGTGAGTCTGATGTTTTTGGTTCGCAATATGCAATGCGAATCTGGTTAAACCCAGATAAATTAAAACAATATAATTTAATGCCCAGTGATGTTGCCAGTGCAATCACTTCTCAAAATACCCAAGTGGCTGCGGGTGCAATTGGTGATTTACCTGTTATCGACGGTCAATATTTAAATACTAAAGTTACAGCTGGTTCTCGACTAAAAACAGTCGAAGATTTTAAAAATATTGTCGTGAAATCAAATCAAACAGCGAGCTATGTCTATTTAAAAGATATTGCTAGAGTTGAGCTAGGTGCAGAAAACTATCAGTCTTTTAACACCATTAATGGTTATCCTGCCGCAGGTTTAGGTATTTCGCTGTCTTCGGGTGCAAATGCGATTCAGACCTCTAAACTCATCCATCAAACTCTAGATCAGCTTACAACTAAACTACCTGCGGGTTATAAAATTGTTTATCCACGAGATAACACGCCGTTTGTTCAAGAGTCGATTAAGGAAGTTGTAAAGACGCTTGTTGAAGCCATTATTCTCGTTATTCTGGTAATGTTCCTATTTTTGCAAAGCTGGCGCGCGACACTCATTCCGAGTATTACCGTTCCGGTTGTTATTTTAGGAACTTTTGCTGTTTTATATGTGCTCGGTTTTAGTATTAATACCTTAACGTTATTTGCACTGGTGCTCGCCATTGGCTTGTTAGTGGATGACGCTATTGTAGTCGTGGAAAATGTTGAACGGCTCATGCATGAGCAGCATTTAACACCCAAAGAAGCAGCTATTGAGTCAATGGGCGAAATTAGTGGTGCTTTAATTGGGATTACATTGGTATTAACTGCTGTTTTTATTCCAATGTCTTTTTTAGGTGGCTCAATTGGGGTGATTTACCGCCAGTTTTCCATTACTTTAGTGGCAGCTATGGCGTTATCGCTTGTTGTTGCATTAGTTCTAACACCTGCATTGTGTGCCTTAATTTTAAAGCCTAATCCTCAGCCTATGCGTTGGGCAGTTTGGTTTAACCAAAAGATTGATCAACTTAAAAATCAATATATCAAGATCGTTCAAACAAGCATTGATTACAGTAAATCAGTTGTTGTGATTTTTGTAGCTCTGATTGCTGTTTTTATGCTGTTCTATAGTGGTTTAAAAAGTGGATTTATTCCTAAAGAAGATCAAGGGATTTTAAGCGTTCAAATTAAGCTTGTTGATAGTGCTCCGATTTCTCAAAGTCAGAAAATTGGTGAACAAGTTCGTCAATATTTCTTATCTCAAGAAGATAAAAATGTGGATTTAGTCTTAATCCGCTATGGTCGAAACAATTCGGGTACAGGGCAGAACTTGGCGCAAGGGTTTATTGCTTTAAAACCGTGGGATGTACGTACTGGAAAAGAAAACTCAGCGGATGCTATACAAAAGCGTGCAATGAAATATTTTAGCCATTTTAATAATGCTCAAATCAATGTGACTTTACCTCCTTCAGTAAATGGGTTAGGTCAAACTGATGGTATGGATTTATGGATTCAAGATTTAAATGGGCAGGGACAAGATTTTCTAGATAGCACTTTCCGTCAGTTGCAAACTCAAAGTAAAAGCTACTCAACTTTTGAAAACTTTGATAAGCAATCCACCAATAGTAAAGCAAACCTCAATATCAAAATTGATCAGAAACAAGCATTAGCAAATGGTTTAGAAATTCCTGCAATTAATAACACCCTGTCGAGTGCGTGGGGCGGAACGTATGTAAATGACTTTATTGACCGTGGTCGTATTAAGCGTGTCATGATTCAAGGTGATGCCGAGTTTAGATCCAAACCTGAAGATTTATATAACTGGTCTGTGCGTAACAACCAAAATGAAATGGTGCCTTTTAGTTCATTTGCTAACTTTAGCTGGGGTGGGGCTCCTGAAATCGTAAAACGCTATATGGGTTATAGCGCCTTGCAGTTACAGGCAGATGTTGCGAGTGGCAGCAGTTCAGGTCAGGCAATGAAAGATGTTGAACAACTCGTGAACCAACAAAAGGATGTTGGTTTAGCGTGGACTGGTTTATCTTTTGAAGAACAGAAGTCGACAAATCAGGCCGTCTGGTTATATTTAATTTCGGCAGGCTTTATTTTCTTATGTCTAGCTGCTCTATATGAAAGCTTGAGTATTCCAGCTGCTGTGATGACCTCTATTCCGTTGGGTGTAGGGGGAAGTGTCATTTTCTCTTATATTTTTGGACTACCCAATGATGTGTATTTCCAGATTGCACTGTTAACCACGATTGGATTGTCATGTAAAAACGCAATTTTAATTGTTGAGTTTGCTGCCTTAGCTCAAGAAAAAGGTAAGAATGCAATACAAGCTGCTTTAGAAGGCGCGAGCTTGCGTTTAAGACCGATTTTAATGACATCTTTAGCTTTTGGTGCTGGTGTGCTTCCTCTTGTATTTGCTCAAGGCGCAGGGGCTGTGAGCCGTCAAGAAATTGGTATCAGTATTTTAGGTGGAGTCATGTTTGGTACGGTGCTGGTTTTATTCTTTATTCCAGTTATGTACGTATTATTGCGTTCACTATTTAAAGCGAAAGCATCTAGTTAAACGTAAACAATTTAAAAAGAGGCATTAAATCAAGTATATTAAGTTTAACTTCTCTTCATATATTTGATTTAGATGCCTCAAGAAAAAAAATTAACAGAGCAACAGGTCATCGCACTAGAACGAGACCTTGCCAAGTTTGCCACCATGATGGACAGCGCGGTACGTATTCCTTTTACAAAGCAGGGCATTGGTGCTGATGCAGCATTGAGTACAATTCCAATTGCTGGTGATGTCGCAGGGTTTGTGTTGACGTGTTATGCGATTTATAAAGCTAAACAAATTGGTGTGCCTCAACATAAATTAACTCCAGTCATCAAACTCGCTGTTGTAGATGCTGTGGTGGGGTTTGTTCCGGTTGCAGGGACTATTTTCGATATATTTATACGACCGAGTCGAAAAGCCTTAGATGTGGTTCATACGCATATACGCGAAGAATATGCGATTCAAAGCGATATTCATGTTGTTCATCCATATTTACATGAAAAGCTCGAAAAGAAGCAGCAACACTCAGCCTTCTGGCGTAATCCTGTGGTGAGCTGGTTATGGTTGCATATACCCGATTTATTAGGTGCGTTTGTACTGCTTTTAATTGGCCTCGCTGTTTGGTGGGGAGCGAGTTATCTCTGGGGTCTCTATCAAACCATGTAATAAAAAAATAAAGCCTCCAAATGGAGGCTTTACTTCTTCACGTTAAACGTTTTATGGGCAATCTAATTGATGTAAAGCTGCCACACGTTGTTCAATTGTTGGGTGGGTTTGGAACAATGCAGCTAAGCTAAAGCCTTGTTCTTTACCTTCCGCAATCGCGAAAGCTTTCATTTCTTTTGGCATTTGATCTGGCAATTCTGTCTCAGCTTGTAAACGTAATAATGCAGAAATCATTGCTTGTTTACCTGCTAAACGTGCACCTGCTTCATCAGCACGGTATTCACGATAACGAGAGAACCACATCACAATCGCAGAAGCGAGAATACCAAAGACGATATCTAATACCATGGTAATGAGGAAATAACCCATACCTGGGGCTTGATCATCTTGACGACCAAAAACATTACGGTCGATAAAATCACCGACTACGCGAGCAAAGAACATAACAAAGGCGTTCACGACACCTTGGATGAGTGCTAGGGTAACCATGTCACCATTCGCAACGTGACCAATCTCGTGCGCAAGCACAGCACGTAGCTCATCTTTGTTCATACGTTCAAGTAGACCAGATGAAACGGCAACTAAGGCATCATTCTTATTCCAGCCTGTTGCAAAGGCATTGGATTGATATGATGGAAAAATACCAACCTCTGGCATATTAATACCAGAACGTTGAGAAAGTTCAGCGACTGTTTGCAATAACCAGCTTTCAGCTTGGTTACGAGGAGCATTCGGGTCGATCAGTTCTGTACCGGTCGTTTTCTTAGCCATCCATTTTGACATGAATAACGAGATTAAAGATCCCACCATACCAAACACAAAACAGATCACTAAAAGGTTGCCTAGATTCAAGCCACCCGCGCCATGGTAACTACCGACACCGAAGAGTGACAAAATAATGCCAGCTACAACCAGTACCGCGAGGTTGGTAAGCAAAAACAAACCAATCCGCATCATTGAGAAAACCCTCTTATAAATAAAATGTTATCTGATTTACAAATTCTAAATCATGCAGCTAATATGCGGGGCTTAGGGGAAAAATTCAAGAAAAAAATAAGGAATTGATACATTCTTTCACAGAGTAGAATGTACCTAAATTTAAAGAATTATTGGCTAAATTCGCCTAAATGGTAAAGATCAGGTAATAGATCATTACAATTTAAAGCACATGGACTTGACGCCATACAACTGTCAGTAAACGTTTTTATTCTATTCGAATATGTGCAATTGCAGTGGCATTATTCGTGACATAAGTACCCGTAGGTGCATCAGTAATTGTTCCATTAGATAAAGTCACAATTTGACGAGAGGAGGAATATTTAGGTGCCGGTGCTGCTATTTGAGCGGTTGTGTTTTCCGCTAAATTAGAAGATTGAGAAGTGTCTTGCGCGGTAGTATTAGAAAAAGATGAGAAACCTACACCAGATGCATATAAGTTTTGATATCGACTCGTTACACGGCGTACATAATCTTGTGTTTCACGGAAAGGTGGAATACCGCCGTATTTATCAACGTTACCTTCACCTGCATTATAAGCAGCAAGTGCCATTTGGGTATTGCCACGAAAACGCTTGAGCAACCAGCTTAAATATTTCGCACCGGCAAAAATATTTTGCTGTGCATCAAATGCATTGGTCACGTTAAATCGACGTGCAGTCGCAGGCATAAGCTGCATTAAGCCTTGTGCGCCGACTGGTGAACGAGCATTTACATTAAAACCTGACTCAGTATGCATAACGGCCTTAATTAAGCCTTCAGACACACCATGCTGTAGAGCAGCTTGTTTAATAATATGATCAAAAGCATTTTTATTTTTATTGTAGCTTGGCAGAACAGAAGCTTCTGATGCTCCCCAGTTCGTATAACTATGAATATTACTATCAGGGTAGTAAGTCACTTTTACTTTTTTAAGTGATTGATCATAACTTTTTCGGTTAGTCAGCAATGTACTACCATTTTTATCTTGGTAAATATACATTTGGCCTGCTGAACTCGACGTTATGCCGACCGTAAAAGTGGTCATCCCCAGCACACAAGAAATAAGAAATTGAACCGAATTTTTCATTTTATATTATTCACAATTTTAAGGTATTTAAAACTTGCCAAAGAGTTTATCAAAAAATATTACTTAAAGAAGTTTTGTGTAATTTTTTTTATTTCGACTCTTTCAAAAAATCAAGCTATTTTGTTCGAATGCTCATCAAAAAAAATTAAAAATTATTTTTAAAATGATTCTATTGACTTGAATAACATGTTGATATTAAAGGGTAAAAAACATTGGTTAAAAAATGATCAATTTAAATAAAACCCTTAACAGAAGGTCAAAACAGTTTGTCAAGTACGAAGAAATCCACAATTTTATCCACAGGTTTTGTGGAAAACTGTGGAAAAGTCCAAAAAGTAAGCATTTTGCACATTTTTTGAACGCTTCAGTCAAAAATAGAGCATCACTTTTGCATCATGCATGAGCAATGTGACGACTTCAAGAATTGAAACTATTCTTTTGGTGCGATTCTCTTCTGAATCATATAAAATTGCGCGGTATTTTTATTTATGGGTATATCTCGTCTATGTACGCGCCAGTTGAGTCTAATCAGGGATTTAATTTTAAGCCTGAACTTCCAACAAGCTCGGCCTATTACCGTTTGCTCAAGAAGCTTCGCCGTCAAGTTGGGCATGCTATTCGTGACTTCAAGATGATTGAAGAGGGCGATAAGGTCATGGTGTGTGTGTCTGGTGGTAAAGACAGTTATACCTTGCTCGATATTTTGTTGCAGTTTAAACGTATTGCACCAATCAACTTTGATGTAGTTGCGGTTAACCTTGATCAAAAGCAACCCGGCTTTCCCGAAGATGTCTTACCTCGTTATATGGAAGAAAATAACATTCCATATTACATCTTAGAAAAAGACACCTACACCATTACTAAGCGTTTAACACCAGAAGGTAAAACCTACTGTGCAGTATGTTCACGTTTACGCCGTGGTTCTTTGTACGGTTTTGCACAAGAAATTGGGGCGACTAAAGTTGCTTTAGGACATCACCGCGATGACATTCTTGCAACGTTCTTCTTAAACCTGTTTCATGGTGGTAGCTTAAAGGCGATGCCTCCAAAGCTTTTATCATCAGACAAAAAGAATATTCTGATTCGTCCATTAGCATATGTTGAAGAAAAAGACATCATCAAATATGCAGAGTTACGTCAGTTCCCAATCATTCCATGTAACCTTTGTGGTTCGCAGGAAAATTTACAACGTGCCATGCTCAATGAAATGCTACGTGACTGGGATAAACAATATCCGAAACGCTTACACAGTATTTTCGGTGCGTTACAAAACGTTTCTCCGTCTCAGTTAGCGGACCGTGAATTGTTCGATTTCGAAGCACTAGATTCTCAGCGCGAGCTGGATTTTAAAGATCCGGAAGAGCTTAAAAACCGTTTAGATGTCGTGAACTTAAGCTTTGCTGCTGAATAAACGCTAGACCTAGAGAATGTTAAAGGCACTTTATAAACAAGTGCCTTTAATGTATCAAAATACTAAAAAATGAATGTTCCGTACAAAAAGTCATAGCCCTAAATTTAAATTACATGCTATAACAACGCTCAAGCAGAATTGCTTCACATGATGTTGTCTGGATAGACAACTAGAGAAATTGAACAAATAAATTTGAGGAAGAATCATGCCTGCATTTTTAACTGAAGATTGGTTTGCTACTGTCGAAAAATTAACTGCTGAAGCAGGGGATCTTAATTTGCCACCTGCTCTTGCGAATTTGGCAATTAATTTAGTAGTTACAGATGCTTCTGGAAATACCGAATTAGCTTTAGATGGGGGTAAAATCCAAAAAGGTTTGTCTTCAAATGCCAAAACAACTTTAAATATGGATGCTGAAACTTTACGTAAAGTATTCTTAGAGTTTGATATGGCTGCTGCTATGCAGGCATTCATGACTGGTAAAATTAAAGTTCAAGGCGATATGTCTCAATTAATGGCTTTACAAACAGCTAAGCCAAGCCAAGAACAAAAAGATTTGTTCAAAAAAGTATTAGAGCATACAGCTTAAAACTTAAAAGAATTCATATAAAAAGCTTACCCCAAGAGGTAAGCTTTTTATTCATACAAACAAAGAATTTATCAACTTTTAAATAATAAAAATTAGATATTGATTCGTGTTTGCGCTGTTTTGATATGTTCAAGATAAGCACGAATACGAGTGACATATTGAACCGCTTGCTTATATCGACCATTACGCGCTTTATTACTTTGCAAATAATTGTAGAGATTAACCCATTGGTTTGGATCTTTCCCTTGTGCTTGCAAACGTTTCTGGATCTGGTTTACCGCACCCGGTCCCATATTGTAGGCCACTAGCGCGTACCAGTTCCGATCAGGGAAAGGAATATCATCATATTCACTTAGCATCTGGTCGTAATACTTTGCGCCACCTTGAATGCTTTGGGCAGGATCACTACGATTGCTCACACCCATTGCTCGAGCAGTACTATTGGTCAGCATCATCAAGCCACGAACACCTGTGGGAGAAACAGATTCTGGCTTTAAGTATGATTCTTGATAACCAATTGCGGCAAGTAAATGCCAGTCGAGATCATATTTAGCTGCGCTTTGTTTAAAGCTCGCTTTATAAATCGGTAAACGCGTCGTTAAGTCACGTTGAATGGTTGACCAAGCTTCTGGTTTAACCACATTGCGGTTATAGAAAGAAGCGAGTTGCTGAGTCACACCATTTTGCTTACTTTGGCATACAAAGCCACTGGCAGTCTGGGTGAGGGGGTCATCAGCTTGTTTAAACACCCAGCTTAACTCAGGATTTAAACCATTTTTTTGCAAATTGACTATGTCACCACAACTTGCAGAAAAAGACATTAAACCTTTGTTCTCGATGGTACTTAAACCTGCGGTCGTCATGGCAAAGTTTGCTTTACCTTGCTGAACCCATCTAAGTGCAGTGGCATTGTCTGCCACGATTTTAAAGTCCAGCTTTACATTAAGGGTTTGCGCATAGTTACGTGCTAAGTCGTAACCAAAACCATGTAAAAACTGATCTTCTTTGAAAACGGTTGTCGGGCTTTCTACCGCAACAACTGTTAGAGTGTTTGTATTTACTACAGTATTGTACTGTAGGGTTTTTCCTGCATTAATACTATGAAATGGAATAAGCATAGTACTGAGTGCAAGTGCTTTTAACGGGAGAGAGGAAAATAAAGAGTTAAGGCAAAGCCTCGACCCTGAACTTGAATTACTGTGCATGTTGTCTCCGCTACAGATAATTTATGCCCCAAAAGTCAGACAATAAGCTGCCATAACTTCTAAAAGTTGATAAATTCAATAAGGGGTGGGCAGTCATGACGTCATTCAAAATGACATGAAATGAAAAAACAAACTGTGTAGAAAATCTACATAGTTTTCTAGAAGGTTAAAAAACGCTCAACATTTAATCTGCGCGCATCATAGTATTGAAAAAAAGTATTGTCAAATTTCGTACAATTAAATATTCGATATATCATCATAAACACATGAATTTCTTAAGGAAGAAAATTTATACACTTCTGATATGAGAAAATAGGGTATAAAATGCTACATCTTGTAAGCGATATGTTGTTGAACAGTGGTTTTTAATCATGAAATCTAACTTAATCACTCGGTCAGGACATGACAAATTAGTTGCTGAATTAAAACAACTTTGGCATGAAGAACGACCAGAAATCACAAAGAAAGTGAATTGGGCTGCAAGCTTAGGTGACCGCAGTGAAAATGCCGATTATCAATACAATAAGCAGCTCCTTAGAAAAATTGATCGACGAGTACGCTATTTAGGAAAACGTTTAGAAGAATTAAAAATCGTTGATTATGCGCCTGAGCAAGACGGTAAAGTTTATTTCGGGGCTTGGGTAGAGATTGAAAACGAAGAGGGTGAGCAAAAAACTTTACGTATTGTAGGGATCGATGAAATTTATGATCATCACCCGCAGCATATTTCGATTGAGTCGCCGATGGCTCGTGCACTGCTCGGCAAAGAAGTCGATGATGAGATTGAAGTACATACGCCATCTGGAAAAAAGCTTTGGTATATCAATACAATTCGTTATGAAAAGAACGAAAACCCAGAAAACTAAATTAATTTGTACTTATTTTGAGCGTTTGAATTAAAAGTTAAATAAAAGATTTGCCAACTTGTGTTTTTGTTTATATTATAGCGCTCGTTGGAAGCGTGGCAGAGCGGTTTAATGCACCGGTCTTGAAAACCGACGAGGGTGTGAGTCCTCCGTGAGTTCGAATCTCACCGCTTCCGCCAAAATTCTTAAAAAGCCCTTGTTAATGACAAGGGCTTTTTTTTACCTATTGTTTTATCCCTTCACCCTTTCACATTAAAATGTGGATTGGAATAATCTAAATAAGAATAAATTAGCTACAATTGCGCCAATTTAAATCCAATCTTAGTTATATGTCCTATTCTTGCTTTCTCAGCCATTTTTTTAATTGAGAAGTCTAGTGTAATTATAAACTGCTCAAGTGAAGAGAAAATATAGTGTAGGAGTGATTCAATATGACTATTAAATTGTAGGAATCGTCCCACCATCAATCACATATTCAGTACCTGTAATTGCAGACGCACGGGATGATGCCAAAAAAGCGATAAGATTTGCTATTTCATCAGGTTTAGCTGGTCGTCCAATAGGAATTCCTCCGATTGAATCCATAACTATCTTTTTACCACCCTCGTAATCTGTGCCAGCTTGTAAAGCCAGTCGCTCTGCAAGAGCAATAGATGCCTCTGTTTCAATCCATCCTGGCGAGACTTGAACAACCCGAATACCTTTGGGAGATATTTCTTTTGACAGGCTTTTACTATAAGTCGCTAGTGCTGCTTTTGCAGCAGCGTAAGCTGTCGTAGCTTCTGGTAAAGGAAGTGAGCGTTGTATTGACGTAACGTGGATTACAACACCTTGGCCTTGCTGAATCATATCGGGAATTAATTGACGATCAATACGTATTGCAGGCATCAGATTTAGGTGAAGTTCTTTATACCACTCTTCATCGGTCAATGCTGCAAATCCACCTGCTGGTGCAGATGAACCACCAAGTACGTGTATAATTATGTCCACACCACCTAATATCTCTTGTACTGCTTGGACGATAGCTTCACAACCTTCTCGAGTTGTGAGATCAGCAGAAACAAAATGTGTATTATTCGGTAAATAATCTGGTTGAGTTCTAGCAGTAGTTAGTACTGTTGCGCCGAGTTCATGGAATAATTGAACTGTGGCTGCGCCAGTACCTTTTGTACCCGCAGTAATTAAGGTACGTTTTCCTTTTAAAGTAATAAAATCTTCCATTAATAAATCCTCAATTTAACAACTTTGCCATTTTCAAGTGTGAACTGAAACTTAAGTTTCACAGGGCTATTTGGAAAGTTGCCACTCCCTTGTGTTAAAACCGTGCTGATATGGTCTGTATTAGAAACCTCAATAATTTCAAGAGAGTACTGGTATTTTTCTTTCATTGTTAGCAACCATGTACGAATTTCCACAATTCCTCTGTATAGGCTGCCATCATCTTCAACAATGGCAGAATCAGAAAAAATATGGTTCAAAGCATCTACATCGTTCGCTTGATCAGCATCAAAATATGCACTAACCACTTCTGGTATATCTTTCATGAGTCGCTCTTTTGGAATGATCTAAATTGGTGTTTTAAATTTTATAATTTGACGATTGTTCTAACAATCCGTATAAAATGGGATGTTTAGTTGAATAAATCAGGATAATGGAACGAGCAAATTTAAATGATCTAAAAGCAGTAATGGCAATCGCCAAGCGAGGAACTTTTCGTGGCGCTGCGATTGAACTTGGGATGTCTACAACAGCTTTAAGTCATGCAATTAGTAAATTAGAGGAAAATTTGGGTGTACGTCTGTTTAATCGGACAACACGTAGTGTCTCATTGACAGAGGCGGGCAGACTTTTTGTAGAGCAAGTCGGGCCTGCTCTTCAGGATATTCATAGTGCCTTAGATATTGTACGTTCGCAGAGAGAAACACCCTCAGGTACATTAAGAATCAATGCGGCTGCATTTGCAGCGAGAGAGATTATTTCTCCTGTGATTATCGAATTTCTTCGACGTTACCCAGAAATGAATATTGATTTAGTGACCGAGGGTAAACTTGTTGACATTATTGCTGATGGTTTTGATTTAGGTATTCGAGTTGCCCATCTTGTTCCAAGTGACATGATTGCGGTGTCTCTTGGTAAACTTCAAAGATATGTTGTTGTTGGTTCACCTGAGTATTTGGAGCGTTACGGAAAGCCAAAAATACCAACAGATCTTTTTAGACATAAATGTATTCGAGTACGTCTTCCTGATGGTGCACTATTTAGCTGGAAGTTTGAAAAAAATGGAGAAATTATTCAAATTGATGTGCAAGGACCGATTACCCTTGATGAAGCAAGCTTATCAAGAGCTACAGTATTAGAGAATATTGGCTTAGGATACTTTATGGAACAAGATGTTCGTGCTGAAATTGAGTCAGGTCAACTTATTTCTGTCTTGGACGATTGGATGCCTTGTATGTCTGGTCTCTGTTTATATTATTCAGGAAGACGCAACCAATCTGCTGGTTTGAAAGCTTTCCTTGCCCTAGTTCGTGAAGTAGCCTTGTGCAATGAGTAATTCGTTATATATTAATTTTGAATAACGCTATTTAAATTTTATAAAAACACATGCCTATATTTTTCCTGATTGTCTTCTTAGTTTGATTTATAAGTAATAAAAATCGATTGTTCTTTTCATTTAATAAGTCATTCTCCTTTCTTAAAATAAAATCTTTAATCTTCATTTAAGTTCAACTCTTTAATTTATTACATAGCAATTGATTTCTTTAATAAGTCAGAAAAACTCAAACATGACTTTATTTTAGCTAAATCAAAAAATTAAAGTGAGTTATAAAAAATGAACCAATTCGTAACAAGTTCGAAGAATATTATTCGTGGTAAATTTCACCCCGAATTTTTGCAAGATGAAGTACTCGCCGATATTTTTATTCAAACTGCTCAAAATCTCTCAGATAAAACAGCTTTAATTGAAGCAAATAAAACGTTGACGTATGGGGAGTTATATCAGCAAGCCTTAATTATGGCTCAACATTTGACGATAAGAGGGGTAAAACCAGGTCATATTGTTGGGTTATGGCTACCAAGAGGCATTGAACTTTTAAAAGCACAACTGGCAATTTGTTTGAGTGGGGCAGCGTGGCTTCCTTTTGATATGGATACGCCAGCAGACCGTATTGCGGTTTGTCTTGAAGATGCTGAAGCTGTAGGCATGATTACTACAGATGAGTGGTATGAACATTTAGCTGAAGTGCCACAAACAAAATGGACAAATACTGAACTTCAAAAACCACTCAGTGAAAATATTCCTTTAGCTAGAACGACCTCCGATCAACCTGCGTATATTATTTATACGTCAGGCTCAACGGGTAAGCCGAAAGGGATTGTAATTACTCAAAAAAATATTTGTCACTTCTTGCGTAGTGAAAATAGTATTTTAGGTATTCAAGAGCAAGACAAAGTCTATCAAGGCTTTTCAGTTGCTTTTGATATGTCGTTTGAAGAAATCTGGCTGTCTTATTTGGTGGGGGCAACTTTGTGGATCGCTCCTAAAACTTTAGTAAGTGACCCTGAGCGGTTATGCCAAACATTAAAGCAGGAACAAATTACTGTTTTACACGCAGTTCCAACATTATTGGCTTTATTTCCTGAAGATGTACCTAACTTAAGAATTATTAACTTAGGTGGAGAGATGTGCCCGGATTCATTGGTTGACCGTTGGGCATTACCTCATCATCAAATGTTTAACACCTATGGTCCCACTGAGACTACGGTTACTGCAAGCCTTGAGTCGTTAGAACGTGGTAAACCCGTCACCATTGGTAAACCTTTACCAAACTACGGCATGTTGGTGATTAATGCTGAAAGAGAATTATTGCCTCAAGGTGAGACAGGTGAACTCTGTATTTTCGGTCCGAGTGTGGCGCCTGGCTATTTAGGCAGACCTGATTTAACGGCTGATAAGTTTATTGAAAACCCTTGGGCAATGAGTGCGGATGAAGAGTTGCTTTACCGTACTGGTGACTTGGCAAAAATTGATGAATTTGGTCAAGTGCACTGTTTAGGGCGTGCGGATGATCAGGTGAAAATTCGGGGTTTCCGTGTTGAACTCGGTGAAATTGAAGCGGCACTTTGTGATATTGAAGGTATTGGCACAGCAGCGGTAATTTTACGTCAAGAAGATGGAATTGATCAGCTCATTGCCTTTATTGCAGCTGAGCTTGATGCAAAACAGCCTATAGAAATTAAGCAACTTCGTCATACTCTAGCTCAACGTTTACCACCTTATATGGTGCCGAATCGTTTTGAGATTATTGAAGAAGTACCGCGTTTATTATCTGGGAAAATTGATCGTAAAGCGTTAAAAGCAAGACCGCTTACCAGTGTGATTGACCGCAGTGAATCTGACCAGCCACAAAATCCAGCCGAAGAAATCTTATTTGAAATTTTAACTCGTCTGTTTCCGAACATGCCGATTAAACTAGATTCAGATTTCTTTGATGATTTAGGTGGTCATTCGCTATTAGCAGCCGTTTTAATTTCAAACCTGCGTGAACATCAAGAATATAGCCATCTTACCATTCAAAGTTTATATCAGGCCCGAAGAGTGGGAGCTATTGCTGCTTTAATGTTGGAGCAGCCTGAGCCAACTTTATTTGATAGCCAGATTGGTCAAGACAACCCGCGTAATCAAACTTATAAATGGTTATGTGGGATTGCTCAGTTTGCAACTATTCCAGTTTTAATTTCGATTAATATTTTGCAGTGGTTAGCGCCATTCTTTACCTATCACTATTTTACAGGTGGAACTCGAGACAGCATTCCATATGCAATCGCATTGTCTCTGTTGGTTTATATCAGCGTTATTATGAGCAGTTTTGTGCTTTCAATTACGGTGAAACGATTATTAATGTTGGGCATTGGTGCGGGACGTTATCCACTTTGGGGAATGACGTATTTCCGTTGGTGGTTAGCAGACCGTATTAGCAATATTTCACCAGTTTATCTATTGTCAGGTTCAACTTTACTTAACCTCTATTTAAAAGCACTTGGCGCAAAAATCGGACATGATGTCACCATTAGTTCAGTTCATATTCGTATGCCATCTTTACTCACTGTTGAAGATGGGGTGAGCATTGGCTCTCAAGTGAATTTAGAAAATGCCAAAGTCGAACATGGTCATTTGGTGCTAGGTTCAATCCACCTTAAAGAAGAGAGCTATGTTGGTTCATATGCTGTATTAGAAGAAAATACAGTGTTAGAAAAACAAGCTCATGTAAATGCCCTAACTTCAATTGAATATGACACGGTTGTACCAGCCGGAGAAATTTGGGATGGTACGCCCGCTAAAAAAATAGGGCATGTCGATGAACACGTTAAATTAGCTGAACGTCCTAAATTATCGTTTATTCGTAAAATTGCTGAATATGGATATTATGGAGTTAGTGCATTAATTATTGCTTGTATCTTCTTTATTCCAATTTTCCCAAGTTTTCTTTTGGTCGATTGGTTAGATGTAAATGTATTTAATATCAACCCGAATAACCACCTACAAATCGCAATTTATTATTTCATTTTAGCGATTCCTGCTAGTGCAATGATGATGATGATTACGGCCGTCATTTCTTCTGGTCTACGCAAAATTGTATTACCGAGCCTTGAAACCGGAACATACGCTGTTCATGGCGGAACGTACTATCGGAAATGGTTTGCATCTCAAATTTTAGAAACAAGCTTACAAACACTTCATGGCTTGTTTGCTACGATTTATGCACCTACATGGTTCCGTATGTTAGGGGCGAAAGTAGGTAAAAATACTGAAATTTCTACCGCCAATGGTGTAATTCCTGAAATGCTGACTTTGGGCGAAGAAAGCTTTATTGCCGATGCTGTAATGTTAGGCGACGAAGAAATTAAAGGCGGTTGGATGACATTAAAATCGACCAAAATTGGTAACCGTAGCTTTGTCGGAAACAGTGCTTATATTGCTGATGGAACTGTTTTACCAGATAACGTTTTAATTGGCGTACAGTCAAAAACACCAGATAACCTTGAAATGTATGATGGCCAAACTTGGTTTGGTTCTCCGCCATTGTTATTGCCTGCACGTGAAGCTGCTGAAAAATATCCTGACCATTTAACGTTTAAACCAAGTTTTAAGCGACGTTTCATGCGTGGTTTTATTGAAGGACTTCGTGTTGTATTACCCGCTGCACTCGCAATTGGTGTGGGTTATATGATTGTATTAGACGTAATCGATGTTATTAATAACTACGGAATTGCAAAAGGCCTATTAGCATTAACCATTGCAGGGCTGCTCTACGGTGTTGGCTGCTTCGTTATTGTTGCATTGATGAAGTGGACTTTAATTGGACGTTATCAACCACGTTCGGCGCCAATGTGGACCATGTTTGTATGGTTAAGTGAAGGGATTACTAGCCTATATGAATCAGTTGCGATTCCAAACTTCTTAAATTACTTAAGAGGAACGCCAATGTTGCCATTCTTCTTGCGTATTTTGGGTGTTCGAATTGGTAAAGATGTTTACATGGATACGGCTGATATCACTGAGTTTGACTGTGTAAGCATTGGTGACCGTGCTGAGTTTAATAGCTTCTCAGGTCCACAAACCCACTTGTTTGAAGATCGTATTATGAAAATTGGACAGGTCAATGTTGGAAATGATGTGGTCGTAAACTCACGTAGTATTATTTTATATAACGCCAATGTGAGCCATCATGCAGTGTTAGGGCCTTTAACTTTGGTTATGAAGGGTGAAAATATTCCTGCTAAATCTGCATGGATTGGTTCGCCAGCTGTACCTTGGGTTCATAAATAATTGATATTAAGGTTAACCCTTTAATTTAAAAAGCCTTTGTGAAAACAGGGGCTTTTTTTATGCATAGGACATAAATTACAGTCATAGTTAGCTTAATTATTGCTAACAAATCCTGAAAATTTCATATAAATCAAATAAGTATATATTTTAATCAAAATTGCTATATTCATATAATATGTTTTTTATTTTCAATGTCTTACTGTGAGCGTGTCTATATATCAAAATCAAGCAAGTTATTTGTAGAATATTCACTTATTGATATATGATGAGCCAATATTTAGAAACTGATTCAAAACATAATTCTATTGTTCAGCGAGCAAGATCAAGGAAGAAATAAGGCTGAATTCAGGCTTCTAAACCCGTATATATCTGGAAATTATTTCCAGCCAAATTTTGCATTTTGACCAAATGGTTGGGAATGTCTCACTCTTTTGTAGAGTAGGCGTTTCCTATTTTAGGATGTATCTATGAAAAAATTATTTAGTGTCCTGTTCAGCGCTTCTGTACTCACACTGTCTGCATGTAATAAGCAACCTGCACAAACTGAAAATACAGCACCAGCTAAAGACAAAACTGAGTCAGTACGCACAATTAAACTTGTTTCAACAGGTTCAGATACTGATGTATGGAAATATGTTGCAACGCTTCCTGAGACTAAAGAAGCGGGCATTAAACTCGAAGTGACCAACCTGACTGACTATGTTGTGTTGAACACCTCTGTAGCAAGTGGCGAACAAGACGTAAATGCCTTCCAGTCATTTAATTATTTGGCAGCTTACAATGCTTCAAATAATGCTAAAGTTGCTGCTGTTGCGACAACATACTTGGAGCCAATGGGCCTTTATGCAAATAAAGCGAAAACTGTTGATGAGTTCCCACAAGGCGCTACCATCGCAATTCCAAACGATACTGCCAACGAAGCTCGTGCATTAACATTATTACAGTCTGCTAAACTGATTAAACTCAAACCAGACTTTGACCCTGTAAAAGGGACTGTAAATGACATCGTTGAAAACCCTAAAAATTTGAAATTAAAACCAATTCAAATGACGACAGCAGTTCGTGTTAAAAACGATGTAGATGCAATTGTATTGGGTAATACATTGGCACTTGAAGGCGGTTTAAACGTTCTGAAAGATTCTATCTTCCGCGAGCCTGTTGACCAGTCTACAAAGCTTTATGTGAATTTATTAGGTGTGGCTGAAGCGAATAAAAATGACCCGATCTATACGAAGTTAGGTGAACTTTACCACTTACCTAAAGTACAAAAGTTTGTGAGCGAAAAATTTGGTGGTACAAAAGTTGAAGTGAACAAACCTGTTTCTGAGTTTACAGACATCAAATAAGTAATTTTTAATATAAATTATTTTAAAGCTAAGCCTCGGTAATCGGGGCTTAGCTTTTTTATTTATTAGTTTAAGAATATTATTCTCTAGAAAAATAAACTGCTAACATAAGCATGAGAGTAATTAAAATGCCTACGCCTACACTGATAGTTACTAGTTCTAAATTAAATATCTCTTTCCATAAGCCATGAGCTCCCCAATCACCATCTATTCCTCGATTATTAGATTTACGGCCAATTGTATAGGAAATTCCCATATTACCTTTTTGGAGTTTTATATAGTAGAAATTTTTATAAATTATTTATTCTAAAGATATTTTTATTAATTCAGCTTTTAGCCAATTAAAAAAATTAATAAAATCAGTTTCAGATTGAAAGTAAATATTTGCTTCATCTATAAAGATCTTCCAATCTAATAAATCATCATTTATTAGCTTTGAAATTTCATCAATACATGTAGGAATTTCATCAGGTTTTTTTTGAAAATAATTTAAAATATCTTGGTTGCTTTCAAAAATATCTAAATATCCCAGAAAAAATCCTATTAAATATGCATATTTATTAAAATAAGAGGACATATATTTCCTTTTTATTAGACTTGGAAAAAATGAAAATTTCCTAAAATACACAATACAGCTTATATGAAATTTATTAGTTCAATAAGTAAAAACTTGAGTATTTCTAATCGGCTGATTAACCAAGTTGTATCTAAACTGCTGCATCAATTCTTTTGAAAGTGGCTGAGGTTGCTGTAATTGCATCATCAAAAGCTGTAAAAACTGTCCGTGGCTAAACACAACCAAATTCTTTTGGACATAATTTTCAGTTAATGCCTTTAGCTTTTCATGAAAAGCTTGAACCCGAACATATAGATCTTCAAAAGACTCTGCATCATCGGTATCTTTGTACTGATAATCCATTTTCTCCCAATATGCGTTTACCTTACGATCATCCATATTGGTATTGGCACACTTACGCTCAGATAAATAGTTAAACTCATGCAAATATTTATCGATTTCAGGAGTGAGATTATATTTTTAGAGTAGTGGTACTGCTGTCGGTTGTGTTCGTAAATCGTGAAAATATTTCGTCTAAATCTGCTTAGATTGATTCACCAGCCGTGCCTTGGGTTCATAAATAATTCAATGTTAGTCTATTATATTAAATAGATTTTTCTAGCCATTCATTTACATGTTCTGAAAACTCATCAAATGCTTTTTGAACAGAGAGGGTAAGAACTCCTTGATAAGCTAAATTAATTTGATCGCCATAAATGTATAGCAAAGAAGTTAAAGCTGAATCATGAATATGCCAACAAATTAATTCAATATCATTTATATATTGATCTAAATCAGAGTCTAAGTTTGAAGGTTTTTTTTTCGATATGTATTCTTTTAAAACATTGATAGCGATTAATTGCTTATTCTGTATATCTAAATCGGCTTGTATTAAATTATTAAAATAATCCTTAACTTCAGCTTCAGATTTTAGGAAACAAATATCTAGAACAAATGGATTATTCTTGTCTTCCAATATTTTTTTATCTGCCCAAATTTGAATTTCTTTAGGAGTGATTAGCCCTACATTCAACTTTAATCTAAGACAAAATTTAGTATCATCACTCATAATAAGTTTATTAATCTTCCTAAAATTAACATGATACACCTTATTTAAAAATTCTGCTTATCCTAAACAGCCTTCCAAGCCAATTATCTCCCCCTTTATAAACCCTCATTTAACAATAACTCACTCATTATTTATCCTTACTTTTTAATGATCTAATTTAAAGCAAATGTCATTTTGTGTGCTTGACTGCAAAAGGGTTGGGCACTATTCTTTGCCTGCTGGCCTACATTGCCAGTCGGTTGTCGCAGACCGTGCTCAAGTACATTGAAAAAATTCGTTTTTTTAATGTAGACCCGTTCGTCTCCCTTTTGTTGCGGTAGGACGGAAGGGGGACACCTTCGGGTGTGCTGGGTCTTGAGCCAGTCTGCGAACCCCCTTTCGTTCTGCCACCATAATTTTAATGTCTGGCAGAACTCCCAATAAAAAGGAGTTGGCTTTGGACATTCTTAATTTCTTGGCAGCCTTTGCCGAAAGCTATAACGACACAACTTAAAAATTAAAGCAGCTTGATAGCCAAAAGGTTCTCAGGCTTTAAGTCATTACTGCTCAAAAAATTTGCATCCACAATAAAACTTGAGATGTGCCAAGCACAGTCTTTACGGCTTTGCTATGCCTTTTTTCTCCCAAAAAAGTATCTCTTTTAGAAACAACAAGAATTTATAACGGTAAAACTATGCCAAATTTAGTTCTCTCTTCACGTGCTATACAAGCCGTTAATATATCAATTCATTTATTTCACCAACATGGGTTTCATACGGTTGGGGTCAATAGAATTATTCAAGAGTGTGAAATGCCAAAAGCGACTTTTTATAATTATTTTCACTCTAAAGAGCGTTTGATTGATATCTGCTTAACCGTGCAAAAAGAGCGCCTAAAACAAAAAGTAATTTCCATTGCTGAGCACATCCACTACCCAAGCGCGATAGATAAACTCAAAGCGTTTTATTTCTTACATACAAATTTAGAGGGACTTTACTATTTATTATTTAAAGCCATTTTTGAAACGAAACTAGGCTATCCAAAAGCCTATCAAACCGCGGTTAGATATAGAACGTGGCTCATCAATGAAATTTATAGTCAGCTCATAAAAATAAAAAACGATGCTTCGTTTTATGACGCCAAGTTATTTTTATATATGATTGAAGGCACAATTATCCAGCTTTTAAGCTCAGATCGGGCAGAGCAAAGAGAGACGTCGTTAGATTGCTTTTTGAATCAGCTTATATCGACGTAGTGTGCATGCCTCTATGAATTTTATAGGTTTCTCAAAGCCTGTTTTAAAAAAGAGAATGGGCTTTTTTATTATTGAAAATCGATATTTCATTCAATTCGATGCACTCTTTAATTTCGAGTAGATCACTTATAAGTTCTACACTCATCTTATTTGTGACGGTAAAACAGAATGAACGCTTCTAATCGTAAAGGTTGAAATATAATCAAAAAATACTTTTTTACTCTACATACACAACTCATATGAGGTAGAATTTTTGGCCTTTTCTTTGTTATTCAAGTGATAAGAGCGTGTCTATTTCAAACTGCTTAAAGATAATTTTTCTTATAACCTCAATTCATCTTACCGCTTGTGCCTCATTATCATTAGAGTATAAATATCCAACCTACGAGCAGAAATTTAATACTACGGTATTGCAAGAAGACAATATTATTGGACTAGGCGAAACGAAATCTAAAAATGAACAATCGCCGCATGTTCTACTCATCGGTGAGAAATTCAACTATTTACTTACCGAAGGTGGTCATGATTTATTGAATATTACGCAAAAGTTACCTAAACAAGAGCGTATTGTGCTTAATAAATTACCGCTTGAATTAGACATTTATAATGACAATGTATTTTATGGACACATCCATTTTTATCATCCGGTGCCTGTTAATCAGCTGAGTAAAACAAAGAAACAAGAACTTTTAACATTGGGATTTTTAGAAGAGTCTTTACCTGTAAAGAGTGGAGTTAAAGACGTATTTTTAAGTAAAAATATTGCGATAAAAGGTTCTGTTTATGAAGGAACTCAACAAGCCAATCAGCTTTCATGGGCAGATTCTCTCCCAATTATTCTTCAAGAACAGCAGTTAACTAACCAAGAAAATAAAAAGAATGTTTTAAAAAAGAAGCTATTGTCTCCACTAGCGCTAGGTTTTGATATTATTACTTTACCCATTCAGTTTGGTGTAGGGAAACTCTCTAAATAATAACAGAGTAAAACTGAACTACACCAAGTGCCCTCATCATCAAACAGCTTGATTTGGATGGGTCTAGTATGTTGCTGGACTCATACTTTTGAAATAAAAATTAAAGGCTTCCAACGATTCATAATAAAAAATAGAAATAGTTGGAAGCCTAAAATCTAGATAAAACTTAGAATGTATTTTGAATAATGACATCATCGTAAGGAAGTTTGCCCACACGTGGGTAAGGCTGAGATGCCGACTTACCCACTGCAATCATTAAACACACCACATGATCTTCAGGTAAGTTAATGAGTTTCGCCATCGCATCAAAGTCAAAACCGTCCATTGGGCAACTGTCTAAACCATGCTCTTGAGCAAGCAGCATTAAGGTTTGAGCAAAAATGCCTGCACTACGCATAACTTCGTCACGTTGGGTTTGTGGGCGGTCACGGTAATATTGGTCAATCGCGCCTACCATAATATTTTGAACTTCCGGAGAAGCGCCATCCCACACACGTTTAGCATCGGTTTCCCACGAGCTTACTTTTGCGCATAACACAATCAGTAAAGAAGCTTCGGTAACTTGTGGTTGGTCCCATGCAATGGTACGAATTTTTTGTCTGAGTTCAGCGTCTTCAATCACAACAGGGCGCCAGTGCTGCAAATTAAATGCACTTGGTGCATTGGCTAAAACTTCTTGTAATAACTGTTGTTTATTTTCTTCAGAGATTTGAAACGAAGGGTCGAAGCGTTTAACCGCACGACGTTGCTGAATGGCATCAATAACGTTCATAAGACATTCCTATTTGATGGTTTAACCGTTTTAAAGATAACGAAGTAATGTTTAGTGTTGTTTCAGATTAAACTGAATTAATCTGGCAATATCAATTGTTCTCTCGCGAATGAGTTCTGATGCATGTTCGCAGGCGTGTTCTAATGTGATGGGGCCATTTGTCAGTGAAAAAGCAGCCGTAACGCCGTTTTCATAAAGCGCTTGGTAGCCTTCGCCTAAAGTTCCTGCAATTACAATAACAGGTATATTTTGCATTTTCGCGACTCGGCTCACACCAAAAACTGTTTTGCCATTTAAAGTCTGTCGGTCAAATTTTCCTTCACCTGTAATCACCCAGTCGGCGTTGGCGATTTTATGGGCCAGCTGATTGAGTTCAGCCACAACTTCAACTCCAGCCTTAAATTCTGCATTTAAATAACTTTTGGCTGCAAAGCCTAAACCTCCCGCAGCGCCAGAGCCAGCTTCATCTCGTTTATCGACACCCAAAAGCTCCGCAGAGACATCGGCAAAATGGGCAAGGGCTTGGTCAAGTAATTGTACTTGAGCAGGGGAAGCACCTTTTTGTGGACCAAAAATATAAGATGCCCCGTTTGGACCACAGAGTGGATTGGTGACATCGGCAGCCAATAAAAACCGAGTTTGCTGAATACGCGGGTCGAAATGTGTTAAATCAATTTTTGACAAGGTTTGTAATGCGAGGCCACCATTGGGTAAAACCTGTTGGTCTGAGTCTAATAACGATGCACCTAGCGCACGGAGTAGTCCTGTGCCTCCATCATTGGTTGCACTGCCACCCACAGTTAAAATAATGTCTTTTGCACCTGCGTCTAACGCCTCTAAAATAAGCTGGCCTGTTCCAAATGTTGTGCTTTGGCAGGCATCACGTTCTGAGGGTGGAACTAACTGTATGCCGCTGGCTTGAGCCATTTCAATCATGGCGATTTTTTGTTTTTCTAACCATCCCCATTTGGCTTGAACAGGCTGCCCTAGTGGTCCAATTACAGTTTTTTCACGCCATTGACCTTCGCAGACTTCTAACACGGCTTCAATTGTACCTTCACCACCGTCTGCCATTGGGCATATAAGCGTTTCAGCCTCTGGGAAAACCTCATGCCATCCTTGAGCAATTGCTTGAGCGACGCCCAAAGCCGATAGGCTATCTTTAAAAGAGTCTGGCGCAATCACAACCTTCATAAGTTCTCTAAATCTGTTTTTTCCAATTAATTTATACTGCTTAAACCCATAAAAACCTACTTAAAATGTCTTAAATTTTAGTTCGCAACCTCATTTCTATTTTTAAAAAATATAAAGTGAATTATGTTTTTATCTGTAAAAAACAGATCTTTGTGTTTTTAGACTGTTGTTATTACTGAATTTAATTAATTTTTTGGTTTTGGCCGAATGATTGTAATTATAAAAAATATGGCACATATTATAAGAAGAGTTGAGGCTGCTTCTAAATATCATGGATAAGATAAAAGTGGACTTTTACTTAATTAAGATAAGCAGCAGAAAGCATAGATATAACCATAATTATTTATGAATTTATTGCACCTGCTGAAAGTGTAAAAAGAAATAAGAGGATGACAAAGTGGATAATTCTGAAGAACAAAAGCACATACAAGAAAATAACGGCTTTGCACGAATTGAACCCTATACTCATCCTGCTGGCGGATGGGGTGCGCTTCTGAGTGTTGCCCGAAACTTAAAACGACAAGATATTTTAAAAAAAGGTTCAATTACCTTACTCAATATTAACCAGCCTACGGGGTTCGACTGTCCGGGCTGTGCATGGCCTGAAAAGAAAAATGCTCATGCGTTTAACTTCTGTGAAAACGGTGCGAAAGCGGTTGCATTTGAAGCGACCAGTAAAACAGTTACTCCTGAATATTTTGCTAACCACACGGTGAGTTGGTTGTCTGAACAAAGTGATTTTTTTCTTGAAGATTTAGGCCGCTTAACCGACCCAGTTCGCTACGATGCAGCAACTGATAAATATGTAGCAATTTCATGGGATGAAGCATTTCAGATTATTGCCAAACATTTACATGCGCTAGACCATCCAGACCAAGCGGCATTTTATACGTCGGGCCGTGCGAGTAACGAAGCTGCATTTTTATATCAATTGTTTGTGCGAAGCTTCGGTACAAATAACTTTCCAGACTGTTCGAACATGTGTCATGAAACCACAAGTGTTGGATTACTTGATTCGATTGGTTTAGGAAAGGGCACAGTTACGCTAGAAGATTTTGATTTAGCCGATGCCATTTTTAGTTTTGGACACAACCCGGGAACCAATCACCCACGTATGTTAGGTACTTTAAGAGAAGTCTCTAAACGCGGCGGAAATATTATTGCGATTAACCCGATTAAAGAGCGAGGCTTAGAGCGTTTCCAAGACCCCCAAGCACCACTTGAAATGATGACCAACGGCAGTACCCCAATTAGTCGTTATTATTTCCAGCCTAAAATTGGTGGTGACTATGCACTGATGTTAGGGATGTTAAAGCACTTAAATGAGTGGGATAAAAAAGCCCTTGCTTCAGGTAAACCAAGTGTTTTTGACCGAAATTTCATTGCAGTCAATACAATCGGTTTTGATGAGATGATTGCTGAGGTTGAAAGAACTGAATGGGCAGATATTTATAAACACTCAGGTCTATCACCTGAACATCTAGAAAAATTAGCTAAACTGTTTTTAGAGTCTGAGCGCTCAATCTTTTGTTGGGGGATGGGCATTACCCAACATCGTCACGGAACAGCCAATGTACACATGTTAGCGAATTTGTTGTTGGCACGTGGGCAAATTGGCAGACCAGGTGCAGGGCTTTGTCCGGTTCGTGGGCACAGTAATGTGCAAGGTGACCGAACCATGGGCATTAATGAACTTCCTAGCCCTAAATTACTCGATAACATTGACCGTGTGTTCGGTATTAAATCGCCAAGAAAAAATGGTTTTGGGGTCGTAGAAACCATTAAAGCCATGGCTGAGGGTGAGGTCAAAGTCTTTATTGGTTTAGGTGGAAACTTTGCAGTTGCAACTCCCGATACGCCGTATACGCAAGAAGCGCTCAGAAAATGTAATTTAACCGTTCATGTGGCAACCAAGTTAAATCGAAGCCATTTGGTGTGTGGTAAAGAGGCACTCATTTTGCCTTGTTTAGGGCGTACCGAAATTGATGAGCAGCTTCATGGTCCGCAGGCCATTTCAGTCGAAGATTCGATGAGTAATATTCATTTGTCGGCTGGGCGTAATACCCCAATTTCTGAAAATATTTTATCTGAACCAGACATCGTGGCAAGAATGGCTGAAGCAGTGCTACCAGACAGCAAGATCAAATGGAAATGGTACATTGAAAGTTATGATCGTATTCGTGACTCAATTGCTGAAGTGTTTGACGAGTTCCATGATTTTAATTTACGTGTTTATAACCCAGGTGGATTCCACTTAGAGCATCCAGCCAATCAGCACATCTGGAACACAAAAAGTGGTAAAGCACAGTTTATGATTACACCACTGAGTGAAGTCTATGGCGATAAAGAAAATCAATATGCTGCCGCCTATACCCAGAGTAAAGTTTATACCTTAATGACGACTCGCTCTCACGATCAGTACAACACCACGCTATATGGTCTTGATGACCGTTACCGTGGGGTGTTCGGTCAGCGCCGTGTCTTGTTTATGAATCAGGCTGATATTGATGAAGCTGGCTTTGAGGCAAATCAATGGGTCGATATTGAAAGTGTTTTCTCAGATGGCGTGAAACGTATTGTGCATAGTTTCCGTATTGTGCCGTACAACATTCCACGTGGCAGCTTAGCCGCTTACTATCCGGAAACCAATCCTTTGGTGGCGTTAAGCAGTCATGATAAATACGCCAAGATTCCGGCTTCAAAAAGTGTTCCTGTGATTTTGCATCCCGGCAATGCGCCAGAGCACTTCAACTTGGCAACAGCAGTTGACCCTGAAGATGCAGATAGAAAAGTAAGCAACCTTTAAATTAAAGGCGATACTAAAAATTTAACTCAAACCCATGGCGCTATTAATGGCGCCATTTCAAGATAAAGGAAATTATTTTGACACCTTCTTATGGGGTTGAAACATTACAAGTACAGCGGTTTAAGAAAACCGAATCTGAAAGTGTTTTAGATAATATTGTTCAAGAATATCCAATTGCTTTGGTATATAACGGTATTTCCCATGCGGTGATGATGGCAACACCGACTGATGTGAGTTTGTTTGCTAAAGGTTTTAGTTTGTCGGAAGGCATTTTGACGAACCTAAAAGAACTATATGCTCTTGATGTACATCAAAATGAATTGGGTATTACGGTTGAGATGACCATTTCATCTAGAGCATTCGCGGCATTAAAAGAACATCGTCGAATGATGGTGGGTCGTACAGGTTGTGGTTTATGTGGCATTGAAAGTTTAGAGCAGTTTCAGCTCGATATTCCTAAAATTACAACCGAGCCTTCTAAAGAATGGCTCAAGCAAATTCCAATTGCGATTTCTCATTTAAAAGATCAGCAAAAAATTACAGCCTTAACTGGCGGAGCGCATGCAGCAGCTTGGGTGGTTGAAGGCAAAATCATGGCTTTATTTGAAGATGTTGGTCGCCACAATGCCTTAGACAAACTGTTGGGTTATTTAGCTCAAGAAAACTATGACACCAGTTCGGGTTTTGTGGTCATGACCAGTCGTGCAAGCTATGAACTAATTCGTAAATGTGCTCAGCTCAATATTGGTTTATTGGCTTCTATTTCTGCTCCAACCAGCATGGCAATTCGACTCGCAAAAACTTCTGGTTTAACTTTGGCAAGTTTTTGTCGTGGAGATGATTTTGTTTTATATACCTAAGCAAGACGCGTACAAAGGGTTAATTAGATAAGCTCAAGTGAAAAGAAGGCTCAAAAATAATCGAGATATACATTTCTATTTTGCCTAATTTTAAGTTAAACATGAGCTTTATACATTATGATCAGATTTTTGTAGGTCAGAGTGTGGGCCAATGACTTGGTTACAGTCTCTAAAAGATTGGGCAAAACGCCTAAAAAAACAAATTATTATGCTTTGGTTTGCCTCAAAGCATCCTCAGATGCCGCTATTGCCGAAAGTTTTAGCGGTAATTGCTGTTGCTTATGCTTTTAGTCCAATTGATTTAATTCCAGATTTTATCCCTATTTTAGGCTTTGTTGATGACGCTTTAATTTTGCCAATCCTCATCTGGTTAGCTGTTCGCTTTACGCCTAAGCAAGTCATGTTAGAGGCAGAGCAACAAGCTGAAGAGTGGCTAGAACAACAGGAGCGTCGACCTCAAAATTATTTGGTCGCTGTGCTGATTATTCTAGTTTGGATAACTTTGGCGGTCATGGCTTATTTCTATTTTGGCGGCGGTTTGTAAGCCTTAAAAGTGCAAGATATAGAATCGTGAATTTAAAGGCATTAACATTGTGCTTTGCTACAACTCAAAGGATAATAACGTTTTTATAAGCTTTGAGTTGCAGATAATGAAAATCGTCGCAGATGAAAATTTGGCATTTACCGATTACTTTTTTTCAGAGTTTGGCGATATTCAACACCATGCGGGACGCACCTTAACTCATGCAGATGTAAAAGATGCAGAAGCATTATTGGTCCGCTCGGTAACCGCAGTGAATGCAAGCTTAATTGAAAATACTGCATTAAAATATGTGGGTAGCGCGACAATTGGCACCGACCATTTAGATATTTCAGCTTTAGAAAAACAAGGTATTACGTGGGCAAATGCCGCAGGTTGTAACGCACAGGCAGTTGCTGAATATGTCATTACTGCTTTGCTGCATTTAGACATCAACCTTTTAGAGCAACAAGAAAAATTTACCCTAGGCATTGTGGGGCTTGGAAACGTCGGTAAACGTTTGGCCTATATGGCGCAGTTACTTGGCTGGAATGTGATTGGCTTTGACCCATTTGTTCAGTTAGATTCAATTAAAAATGTGAGTTTAGAAACTCTGTTGCAACAAGCCAACGCAGTTTCAATTCATGTGCCACTTACCAAAAATGCTGAGCATGCGACATATCATTTATTTGATGAAAAAGCGTTTGCAGCACTTCAACCTAATACAATTTTAATTAATAGTGCGCGTGGTCCAGTCGTTAAAGAATCTGCTTTAATCGAAGATATTCAGCGTACCCAGCGTAAAGTTGTACTCGATGTATTTGAACATGAACCAGTCATATCTGAAGAACTTATAGAAATGTTGGCTTTGGCAACACCGCATATTGCGGGTTATAGCCTCGAAGGGAAGGCCCGCGGTACGCAAATGATTTATGAAGCATTCTGCCAAAAATTCGGATTCGACATCAATAAGCGTTTCGAGACCCAATTGCCTACGTGTGAAGACTATTTTTCAGGAAATGATTTAAAAGCAGTGTTAAAGCAAAAATTAACTCAAATTTATGATATTGCTCAAGATGACGCCAATATACGTGCCTGCATTAAAGAGGGCAAAGTAGAGCAAAAAGCATTTGATTTATTGCGTAAGAATTATCCGCTACGCCGTGAGTGGGCAGCGCATGGAGGGCCGCAGGCATGAATTTAAGTTATCAACCAACTTGTTCAATTGATGCCTTAAAAGCGCGTGCCAAGCTCTATAGCCAGATTCGTCAATTCTTTGCTGAACGTGATGTTATGGAAGTTGAAACACCAATTGTTTCACAAGCAGGCGTCACCGATGTGCATTTAGCTTCGGTTCAGGCTTTACGTCATATCAATGGTAAATTGCAGACTCAGTATTTACAGACGTCACCTGAGTTTGCCATGAAACGTTTGCTGGCAAGCGGTAGTGGACCGATTTATCAAATCTGTAAGGTTTTTCGAGACGATGAACATGGGCGTAAACACAATAGTGAATTTACCATGCTTGAGTGGTATCGTCCGGGTCTAGACTTAAAAGCCTTAATGCATGAAACAGCTGATTTATTGCAAACTTGCTTGCAGCATCGATTTGGCGAAGTTCGTCCGTTTATTCTAAGTTATAAGCATGCCTTTCAAGATCGTCTCGATATTAATCCATTACAAGCAACGTTGAAGCAACTCAAAGATACGGCAAATCGTGTGGGATTAAATCTTGATTTAGGCGATGACCGTTTAGCTTATATGGATTTGTTGTTTTCTCATTTTGTTGAGCCGAGTTTAGGGTTTGATGCGCCTGTCTTTTTAACTGACTTTCCACCAGAAATGGCCTCTTTGGCAAAAGTGAAAGTAGATGAAGATGGGGAAGAGGTAGCAGCGCGTTTTGAGGTTTATATTGAAGGTTTAGAGCTCGCAAATGCCTACGATGAATTGCTCGACGCAGACGTATTACGCTCACGTTTTGAAGCAGACAATGCAGAGCGTGCTAAGCAAGGCCTGCATGTCATGCCTTTAGATGAACACTTGTTAGTAGCGTTGCCTCGTATGCCAGAATGTTCAGGAATTGCTTTAGGGGTAGATCGCTTACTCATGGTTGCAATGGATCAGGTCAAAATTGAAAAAGTCATTACATTCCCAGCTGAAATTGCTTAAAAAATGACAAATAAAAAAGCCACAATATTGTGGCTTTTTTATTGAGGATTTATTTAGCTTAAGCTTGTTGAATACCTGCAACAACCCAGTCTTGCTGAGAGCCAGCAGGCTTAACAAAGTGCCAAATTTCAGTAAATGGTTGTGGCAAGCTGTTTAAGTCTTCACTTACAGTACCTGTGAAGCGTACGCTTACAACGTATTGACCATTTTCAGTTGCACTGTCTACAACCATCGCATTCAGATTGCTAAATTCAGCAACGTCTTGATCTTGGTTTTCCATGATGTCGTTATACATAGAACTATAAAGTTCTGGTGTTAAGTAACGGCGAATTTCTTCGATATTACTTGCAGTATTCATCGATTGGATGTGATTAAAACGTTGACGTGCAATACGCAAGAACGCAGCAGGTTCGCTACCATCAGGAAGTTGATTGCCATTGCTCGTTGTTGCACCACCAAAAGGTGCTTGGGTTGCTGCACCGCCACCCACAGATTGACCAAAGATATTTGTATTATCTCCAGTATTGCGTGGAGCAGCTTGTGGGGCAGCAGAACGGCCAAATGGGTTTTGACCGTTGTTATTTGGTGCGTAAGGATTGTTACCTGCTAATTTTTTTTTTGCGCCCAATTTGCGAAACACAAAAAAGGCTAAAGCTGCTGCAAGTAATACCCAAATCCAGCCAGGAATTCCGCCTTTTTTCTCTTCTTGGGCTTGAGCAGCTTGTTCATTTCCAGCTTGAGTCGCTTGATGTTCAGTTGATGTTGATTTGTCATCAGCTAAAGCATTTGCTGCAACAGCACCTACGGCAGCACCAGCTACACCAGCTGCAACCATTGAACCAACACCTGGACCTGATCGTTGAGGTGCAGTAGCAGGTTGTTGAGCAGGAGTCACTTGACGAGGTTGTTGATAAGACTGGCTTGAAGTAGTAGAGCGTGCCATACCGTGGCTTTTACCACCACCTGCACGTTTAGCTTCAGCAAGAGGCGAAATTGCTAAAGCAGCCATTAAAATACCGGTAATCAAGCCACGCTGGTGTACTTCCATAGGAAATTCCTGTCTAAAGTTAAATTGTAATAGTATTTATGAAGGTATTTACGCTAAATTTCAACCATAAAAGTATGTTTTTTTATGTCAATTCATCACTAAGTTGCATTGCTTCTGTCAATGCTTCATGCAGGCGGGCAACCGCAATGACTTGTACGCCTGGAATTGCTTTTTGCGGCGCATTACCTCTTGGCAAAATGACATATTTAAAGCCATGTTTTGCAGCTTCTTTTAAACGCTCTTGACCATTTGGTACAGGACGAATTTCTCCAGAAAGGCCAACTTCTCCAAAAACTGCAAGCTGTTGGGGCAAAGCTTTAGTTCGTAAACTTGAAGCGCATGCAAGTAAAACGGCTAAGTCAGAACCTGTTTCAGTAATCTTTAAGCCACCCACAATATTCACATAGACGTCTTGACCAGTGGTTTGAACACCGCCGTGACGATGCATGACAGCAAGAAGCATATTTAAACGGTTTTGTTCAAGACCTAATGCGACGCGGCGAGGTTGCCCTTGAGCATCATCAACTAAAGCTTGTACTTCAACTAAAAGCGGACGAGTCCCTTCACGGCTAATCATGACAATTGAACCGGGGATTGCTTCATCATAACGACTTAAGAAAATGGCAGAAGGGTTGGCAACTTCGCGTAAACCTTTATCTGTCATGCCAAATACGCCAAGCTCATTGACTGCACCAAAACGGTTTTTAACCGCACGAATCATTCGGTAGCGAGAGTCAGATTGGCCTTCAAAGTAAAGTACGCAATCCACCATGTGTTCTAAAACACGTGGACCAGCCAGTGCACCTTCTTTGGTCACATGACCGACAATGAAGAGTGCAGTGCCACTATTTTTTGCATAACGAGTTAATAAAGCAGCAGATTCACGAATTTGTGAAACACCGCCCGGAGCAGACTGAAGTGTTTCTGTATACAGCGTTTGGATCGAATCTAAGATCGCCACGACAGGTTTTTCTTGTTCTAAAACTTCGCAAATTCGTTCAACGCAGGTTTCTGCCATGACTTTTAACTGGTCAGTAGGTAAGTCAAGACGTTGAGCACGAAGTGCAACCTGAGATAAAGATTCTTCACCGGTAATATAAAGTGCAGAGCTTTTTGCACTTGCCATATAGGTTGCAGTTTGCAAAAGAATGGTCGATTTACCAATGCCGGGGTCACCACCAATCAATACAACTGAACCCGTGACTAAGCCACCGCCAAGTACGCGATCAAATTCGCTAATACCTGTCTGTAAGCGGGTTTCATGGGAAAAAGTAACTTTATTGAGCGTTGTAATATTGGCAACTTGGCCTGCATAGCCCCCAACTTTGGGACGTGCGCGGTGAGCAGTGGTAGGTTCAAGTTTGACTTCAGTCAAAGAATTCCATTCACCACACTCTGAACATTGACCTGCCCATTTAAGGTGGTCAGCACCACATTGTTCGCAACGGTAAACAGTTTTGACTTTGCTCATATTCGACTTCAGTTAAAAACTTCTTAATTAATAGTAGAAGCTGAGTATAACAAAACCAAAATAGAGAATCAGTTTTGAAGTGGAATACATTTTGCTTAATTTAAAACAACGAAAATATCAGGTCATTGTCATGTGTTAGTTAATTTAAAAGATTAAGGTCGAGCAGGGGTGTTTTTAATAAACAGATGAAGGACTGAAATGAAATTGAAGATTAGAAAAACGGTCAATTGAATCGTCTTTTTAATTTAAAAATCAGACAAGTTCAAGTCATGTTTTTAGACCGTAAAGTGCGTTGTATTGCTATGGGCTTGTGCGTATTATCAGATTTAATTGTATGTAGCTTGAAATCATCAGCAATACAGATAAAAATCGGTTAGCTGAAAAATTATCAAAAAATATACATTTAAAAGATACCTGCAAATGGTGCGATATCGTCTTTTTGATTTTAGCTAACGGACTAAAAAAAATTACTGGAGTGTATTGATAAGATGTCGAATCAAAATCTGAATGAGTCTCATGAACAAGGTGAGCTCCATCGTAGCCTGTCAAATCGGCATTTACAGCTGATTGCGATTGGCGGTGCAATTGGTACGGGATTGTTTATGGGATCGGGCAAAACAATTAGTCTTGCTGGCCCTTCAATCTTATTCATTTACCTAATCATTGGTGTGATGGTGTTTTTTGTCATGCGAGCGCTTGGCGAACTACTTCTTTCAAATCTTGCCTATAAATCATTTATTGATTTCACCACAGATTTAATTGGCCCATGGGCAGGTTATTTTGTAGGCTGGACCTATTGGCTGTGTTGGATCACCATTGGTATTGCCGATCTTTCTGCAATTATTTATTACCTACAATTCTTCAATAATGGTCTACCTTTTTCGCCTGTCGAAGGTGCCATGATTAGTGTGGCAGCCATTGTATTCATTATGGGCTTGAACTTGTTAACAGTTCGCCTGTTTGGTGAGTTGGAGTTCTGGTTTGCGCTTATCAAAATCCTAGCAATTATTATTTTAATTGCTGTGGGTCTATGGATGATCTTTACAGGCTTTACCTCGACTACTGGTGAAGTGGCATCCTTTACTCATTTGTGGGCAAATGGTGGTTTCTTCCCGACGGGTGTACATGGCTTCTTGGCAGGCTTCCAGATTGCGATTTTTGCTTTCGTGGGTGTAGAGCTTGTCGGAACAACGGCTGCGGAAACTAAAGATCCTGAACGTAATTTGCCTAAAGCCATTAACTCAATTCCAATTCGTATCATTATTTTCTATGTGTTCGCATTGATTATTGTAATGTCAGTAACACCATGGAATAAAATTGATCCAGCCATCAGCCCATTTGTAAACTTGTTTAGTCAAGCAGGTGTTGCAGCCGCAGCAATCTTGATGAACTTAGTGGTATTGTCATCAGTGATGTCATCAATGAACAGTGGCGTATTTTCAACAAGCCGTATGTTATTTGGTTTATCACGTGAAGATCAGGGACCAAAAGCTTTTGGTAAATTGAACAGACGTGCAGTACCTGCAAATGCATTGTATTTCTCTGCTGCGTGTTTATTGTTAGGTGCAGCATTACAGTATTTTGTACCAAATACCGTTGAGGCATTTACGCTTGCAACAACACTTTCAACGATTCTGTTCATTTGCGTGTGGTTACTCATTATCTGGAGTTATATCCGTTATTACACTACACGTCCTGAGCTGCATGCAAAATCAACATTTAAATTGCCGGGCGGCCTATTTACATGTTGGATCACGATTATTTTCTTTATTGGTATGATTTACGTGTTGTCTTTAGAGCCAGATACGTTTAAAGCGCTTAAAGTCAGCCCAATTTGGTTTGTTATCTTGATCATTGGTTATTTCTTCTTCTATAAACCGCGTCATAAAAAGTAATTAAATTTATTTAGTTATGATCAAACGCCGGCCTAAAAGCTGGCGTTTTTTATGCATATTGTTTTTCTCTTTAAGTTTACTCTTTAGCCGCCTGCATGATCACGGTATACTGCATCGAATTGTTTAAATCAGGTGCTCAGATGCGTCGTGTCATTTGCCTCATCAGTTTATTGAGCAGCAGTGTTTTGCTTAGTGCTTGTGGTCAGTCAGGAGTATTACAACTACCTTCTGATCCAAATTATGACAAACGTGCGAAATACTTGCTCTATCGTAATAAAGAACCAAAACAAGTTGTGCAACAGGATGAACAAGCTGAACAGCCAGTTGAAGCATCAGCCCCAACCCAAACAACTTCACCCTAAGCTTTGAAATAAGGACACATTCATGAGTTTCACTCGCATTAATGGAGTATTGCACGCAGAGCAATGTTCTCTGGAGCAGCTTGCGCAGCAATTTGGCACACCGTTGTATGTTTATTCAAAAGCAGCTTTTGAAAAACATTACTTAGATATGGATCGTGCTTTTGACTTTATTGATCATCAAATCTGTTTTGCGGTGAAATCTAACTCAAATTTAGCTGTTCTTAATGTATTGGCAAAACTGGGTGCGGGTTTTGATATCGTATCTGGTGGTGAACTTGCACGTGTTTTAAAAGCGGGTGGGGATGCATCTAAAATTGTTTTTTCGGGTTTAGGTAAAACCGAAGTCGATATTGAAACATCGTTAAACGTAGGCATTGCCTGCTTTAATGTAGAGTCATATGCAGAACTAGACCGTCTTCAAAAAGTTGCAGCTCGTCTAGGCAAAAAAGCGCCGATTTCTTTACGTGTAAACCCAGACGTAGATGCAAAAACACATCCTTATATTTCAACGGGTTTAAAAGAAAATAAATTTGGTATTCCAAGTGATACCGTTTATGAAACCTATCAATATGCTGCATCTTTGCCAAACCTTGAGATCATTGGAATTGACTGCCACATTGGTTCGCAATTAACCGAGACTAAACCATTCGTTGATGCTTTAGATCGTGTCATGGTCATGATTGATGAATTAAAAAAACTTGGTATCAATCTTAAACACATTGATATCGGTGGTGGTTTAGGTGTTTGTTATAAAGATGAAACGCCGCCAAGTGTCGAAGAATATGCGAACTCAATGAAACCTGCTTTAGAAAAGTTAGGTCTCAAAGTTTATATGGAGCCGGGTCGTAGCATTAGTGCAAATGCAGGTGTGCTTTTAACAAAAGTTGATTTGCTCAAGCCAACAAGCCACCGTAATTTTGCGATTATTGATGCTGCAATGAACGATTTGATTCGTCCTGCATTATATGAAGCATGGATGGATATCCAACCTGTGGTGCCAAGTTCAGATACGGAAGAAAAAACTTGGGATTTGGTTGGTGCAATCTGTGAGACAGGTGACTTTATTGGTAAAGATCGCTCATTGGCTTTAAAAGAAAATGACTTGTTAGCTGTTCTCGGTGCAGGCGCTTATGGTTTTGTAATGAGTTCAAATTACAACACACGTGGGCGTGCTGCTGAAGTGATGGTGTCTGGTGATAAAGCCCATTTGATTCGTGAACGTGAAACAGTTGAATCCCTTTGGGAAAAAGAAAGATTGTTGCCTGAGGAGTAAATGAAATGTTGTTAGAATTTACTAAAATGCATGGCTTAGGCAATGACTTTATGGTGGTTGATCTGATTAGCCAACGTGCTTATTTAGATACCGAAACTATTCAACGCTTAGCTGACCGTCATTTCGGTATTGGTTTTGATCAGCTTTTAATTGTTGAACCACCAGATTTACCGGAAGCAGATTTTAAATATCGCATTTTCAATGCAGATGGTTCTGAAGTTGAACAATGTGGTAATGGTGTGCGCTGTTTTGCTCGCTTTGTACATGAGCGTCATTTAACGAGCAAAACGAATATTACTGTTCAAACCAAAGCTGGTATTGTAAAGCCAGAACTTGGACAAAATGGTTGGGTACGCGTGAATATGGGTTACCCGAAATTCTTACCAAATGAAATTCCATTTGTTGCTGAACAACCAGAAGCTTTATATACACTTGAGTTAGCCAACGATCAAAACATTAGCATTGATGTGGTCAATATGGGCAATCCTCACGCTGTCACTATTGTTCCTGATGTACTCACAGCAGATGTTGCTGGTATTGGCCCGCAAGTTGAATCACATGTTCGTTTCCCTGAACGTGTGAATGCTGGATTTATGCAAATCATTGATGAAAACCATGTGCGCCTTCGTGTATTCGAACGTGGTGTAGGTGAAACACTTGCATGCGGTACAGGGGCTTGTGCGGCTGCGGTAAGTGGCATGCGTCGTGGCTTACTTGCTAACTCAGTTGAAGTTGAACTTGCTGGCGGTAAGCTACAAATCGAATGGCAAGAAGGTGATGTGGTCTGGATGACTGGTCCAACAACCCATGTATATGATGGGCGTTTAGATTTACGTTATTTCCAAGGTTAATAGCATTACCAAAATAGAAGCCTCTTTTGTTAGCTAAAGTGATAAAAGAGGCTTTCTTTTATATGTATAATACTATTTGATTTAATTAATTTATAAGAATATGAATAATTTAATTTTCCTTCCTGGTGCATCAGGCAGTACTGCATTTTGGCATCCCTTAATTGAAAAATTACCTCAGCATTACCAGACAAAAATTATTGGTTATCCCGGTTTTGGCGATACACCAGAATCTCTTGAGGTCAAAAGTTTTGAAGACCTAACAAATTATGTAGTCGATCAAATTAATGAGGAAGCTGTAATTGTTGCGCAATCTATGGGTGGCATTTTTGCTGTTGCCGCAGCGTTAAAGAAACCTCAAATGATTAAAGGTTTAGTCCTGATTGCTACATCAGGCGGAATAGATCTGAGTCCGTTTAATGTTCAGGACTGGCGTGAAGCATACCGCCAAGCATTTTTAAAATATCCAGATTGGTTTGTTACCACTAATGCCAACTATGAAGAGTTCTTGTCAGATATAAACATTGAAACTTTATTGATATGGGGCGATAACGATCCAGTGAGCCCTGTTCAGGTGGGTCAATATTTAAATCAAAAGTTTAAAAATTCGAGGTTATATGTTGTGAAAAATGGCGACCATCAATTAGCAGAAAAACATGCCGATGAAGTTTCAGTTCAAATAAAAACCTACTTAGAAAAACTAATGTAATTTTTTAAGTATTATTTAGCGTGCTATATGTCAGTACGCTTTTTAAAATTTACCTTTTACTCAAAGCCAATTTCAAAGCAAACAACACAAAAATACTGCCTGTAATCCGGTCCATATATTTCACAAATTTAGGTTGCTTTAGATAACGTGACAGCGGCTGCATGGCCAAAATTAATAAAGTTGACCATACTATCCCAATCACCACATGAATCATCACAAGTCCCATGACCCAAGTAACAGCTGATGCTTGTGGTGGAATAAATTGTGGAAGAAATGAAATATAAAAAATACCGACTTTCGGGTTGAGTAAGTTACCCAAGAAACCTTTAATAAACCAGTTCTGGGAAGAAGCTGTATCTGAATTATTCCCTTGCATGTCTGTAAGTTGGCTACGTGGTTTTAAAATCATATTCAAACCCAACCATGCAAGATAAGCAGCCCCCATCCATTTCAGAATATTAAAAGCTAAATCAGAAGCCATGAGCAAAGCACCCAGACCACAAGCGACCACAATTCCCCATGCAATACAGCCAAGGCTAATACCTACTGCTGCTTGAAACGCTTTCGATTTACCTTCAAGAGTAGCGGTACGAATAATTAAAGTCGTATCCAGACCTGGTGTAAGGGTAAGTAATGTAATCGCAATTAAGTAGGGAAGGAGTATGGTAGTCATGACAGCAGGGTTCCGACAAATACTTAAGATGAAGTGTAATATATAAGGTAGTGAGTTGTTATGCAGTACGATCTCAATTTTCCTGAACAACTACTTTTTGATACACTGAAAAAATAAAATGAGCAAATAAAATGGAGAGCAATTTGGATTTTGCATTACAGCTGCTCTCGATGTGGTTAAAAGAAAGAAAAATTCAGAACCAGTCTGAGCACACGATTACAGCTTATGAAAGAGATGTTAAAAGCTTTCTTGAATTCTGCGAGCTCAAACAAATTGATTTAAGAAATATTGAAGCTTCAGATTTACGTGAATATTTGGCCCAGCGTGTCGAGCAGGACCAGTTAAGTTCAAGTAGTATGCAGCGCCATCTCACTTCAATTCGCCAATTTATGAAATGGGCTGAACAGGGAAAATATCTAGAAATTAACCCTACTGATGATTTTAAGCTTAAACGTCAGCCTAGACCTTTGCCTGGTATGATCGACATAGAAACGGTTAATCAGATTTTAGATCAACCTATGCCTGAAAAACCAATTGATCAGCAATTGTGGTTACGTGATAAAGCCATGCTAGAGTTACTTTACTCGAGTGGTTTGCGTCTGGCGGAACTGCAAGGCTTAACAATTAAAGATATCGATTTTAATCGTCAACTAGTACGTATTACGGGTAAAGGAAATAAAACCCGTATTGTACCGTTTGGAAAAAAGGCGAAAGAAAGCCTATTGAATTGGCTGAAAATTTACAAAATCTGGAAAGGCCTTTTTGATCAAAATGCTTTTGTTTTTATTTCTCAAAAAGGTGGTGTGTTAACTCCACGACAAATCGAGAACCGTGTAAAACTTCAAGCGCAACGAGCAGGTGTGAATGTAGATTTACATCCTCATTTATTACGGCATTGTTTTGCTAGCCATATGTTATCAAGTAGTGGTGATTTACGATCGGTGCAAGAAATGTTAGGCCACAGTAATTTGTCTACGACACAAATTTATACACATATCGATTTTGATCATTTGGCACAAGTCTATGATCGCGCTCATCCAAGAGCTCAAAAAAGTGAAGAGTTCTAAAAAATTGTCTTAATAAAAAGTTGTTTAATCTGACGAGCTTGGGGCGAATGTAGAAATCATTTGTATTTTTTTACAAATTTGTTTAAGAGAAATCGTAGAAATAGTCAAATTGACCATTTTGATCTTTGGATATTTTATCGCTCCCCCTGACTTTAAAACATCTAATTTAGATTATTTTGGGTCAAACTTATGTTTCTAACTAATAAGCTAAATAAGATAAAAAGATAATAAAAATCAATATATAAAATAGAGAGCAAAAAGAATAAAATAGCACCTACTAAGGCCTCATATTTTTTTTATGAACTCATGGTTCCATCTTTTTTGTGCTGTTCTGGAAAATTGTGACTTGACCGAAATGCCAAACACATTGCAAGATAGGGCACCTAAAAAATTTTAATTGAAGAGTTAATATACTTTTCTCAACATTTACTTTTGCTAGAACAGCCGAGGATTACATGAAGGCTCTTGTTGCTGTAAAACGCGTGGTTGATGCCAACGTTAAAGTTCGTGTTAAGCCGGACAATAGTGGGGTTGACCTTACCAACGTTAAAATGTCAATTAACCCATTTTGTGAAATCGCAGTGGAAGAAGCGGTTCGCTTAAAAGAAAAAGGAACAGTATCAGAAATCGTTGTTGTTTCTGTGGGTCCTAAAGAAGCTCAAGAACAAATCCGTTCTGCAATGGCTCTAGGCGCAGACCGTGGTATTTTGGTTGAAACTACTGATGAAATTGGCGCTTTAGAAGTTGCTAAAATTCTAAAAGGTGTGGTTGAAGCTGAAAAGCCAGAGCTTATCCTTCTTGGTAAACAAGCAATTGACGATGACTCTAACCAAGTAGGCCAAATGCTTGGCGCATTATTGGGTGCTGGTCAAGGTACATTCGCTTCTGAAGTGAAAGTTGATGGCGGTAAAGTACAAGTAACTCGTGAAGTTGACGGTGGTTTACAAACTGTTGAACTGGCGCTTCCAGCAATCATTACAACTGATTTGCGTTTGAATGAGCCACGTTATGCAGCATTGCCTAACATCATGAAAGCTCGTAAAAAGCCACTTGATACTAAATCTCCTGCTGACTATGGCGTTACAGCTGGTACTAAGCTTAAAACTGTTAAAGTTGAAGCTCCAGCAGAACGTAAAGCTGGCGTACAAGTGAAATCTGTAGATGAGCTTGTTGAAAAATTGAAAAATGAAGCGAAAGTGATCTAATACGGAAGGATAAAATCATGAGTATTTTAGTTATCGCTGATCACAACAACCAAGTACTTAACGGTGCTACTTTAAACGTTGTTGCTGCAGCTCAAAAAATCGGTGGTGATATTACTGTATTAGTTGCTGGTTCTGGTGCTCAGGCAGTTGCTGATGCTGCAGCTAAAGTTGCTGGTGTAAGCAAAGTTTTACTTGCTGACAACGCAGCTTATGCAAACCAGTTAGCTGAAAACGTAGCTGCTTTAGTTGCTGATTTGGCTAAAGGTTACAAATACGTATTAGCTGCTTCTACAACGACTGGTAAGAACATTCTTCCACGTGTTGCTGCTCTTCTTGATGTAAGCATGATCACAGACATTATTTCTGTTGAATCTGCGAACACATTCAAGCGTCCTATCTATGCAGGTAACGCGATTGCAACTGTTCAATCTGACGAAGCAATCATTGTTGGTACAGTTCGTGGTACAGCATTTGATCCAGTTGCTGCTGAAGGTGGTTCTGCTGCCGTTGAAGCAGTAAGTGAAGCAAAAGACGCTGGTATTTCTACGTTTGTAAACGAAGAAATCGTGAAACTTGATCGTCCAGAGTTAACTGCTGCACGTATTGTTGTTTCTGGTGGTCGTGGTGTTGGTTCTGGTGAGAACTACCACAAAGTACTTGATCCATTAGCTGACAAGCTTGGTGCAGCACAAGGTGCTTCACGTGCAGCAGTTGATGCAGGCTTTGTACCTAACGATTTCCAAGTTGGTCAAACTGGTAAAATCGTTGCGCCTGACCTGTATGTTGCTGTAGGTATTTCTGGTGCGATCCAGCATTTAGCTGGTATGAAAGATTCTAAAGTTATTGTTGCAATCAACAAAGACGAAGAAGCGCCAATCAACAGTGTTGCTGACTACTGGTTAGTTGGTGATTTGAACACTGTAGTACCTGAGTTAGTAAGCAAGTTGTAATTTACAGCTTGTCACTTATTCAAAAACGCCCTTGTGCTATAAATAGCCAAGGGCGTTTTTTATTTAGATCATCATTATGAATATCAATTTTTCTGCTTCCGTAGAGGCTTATCAATTGCATCAATCACTTGTGAGATTGGCAAGAGCAGATATGGCGCGAGATTATTTGTGTATTCGATCAAAAAGCCAGCATGGCCTGTCAAATATTAAAGTGAACCAATTGCACATGGGTATCATTTTACATGGTCAACAACAACTCAATATTCAAACAAAACAAATCAACTTAAGTGCTGGTCACCTCTATATTGTCAAACCCGATACGATTATTGATGCAGTTAATCGGCCAGATCCCGTGACGGGTGAATACTTAACCATTCTTGTACCTATGTGTGAAGAGGTGATTCAAGCTGCACAGATGATTTGGGCTAAGCCGATTCTAGACAAAACTGAAGCCATATTAAAATTTTCAATTGATGATTTTGCTAGCCATCTTGCTGAATGGCAGACAGCATTGTTTGATAATGATCTGGTGAAAGCACGTTTAAGTATTGCTTCTATACTTGTGCAATTATGCCAACAGCATTATTCAGATGTGTTAATTGTACCTCCACCTAAATTAACAAAAATAATTCATGACTGGGTAACCGATAATCCGCAGCACCATTGGCAATCTAGTGAGATTGAAATGCGTTTAGGTCTGAGTAGTGCAACTCTTCGCCGCAAACTTAAGCATGAAGAAACCTCCTTAAGAGAAACGATTACGTATGCACGCCTTGCTTATGCGCTTGAGCTGTTATATTCAAACAAGTTGCCAATGAAGACCATTGCAGCCAAATCGGGTTACCAATCTGTTTCTACTTTTCGTGAACGTTTTATACAGCGTTATGGCATAGATCCGACTGTGCTAGCTGTTGAATAACTCAGTTTGAGCGATTTGTGTAGCTTGTTGAGCGATTTAAATAAATAAAAGCCGATAGAGTTAAGTTATTAAAATATTAAGGACTCTATTGTGAAAACATTAAAATCAATTGCAACATTATTGTTATTAAGTGCTAGTGCGTTCACATCTGGTGAACAAAATACGAATGTGCATCAGGTTGATGGTTATTTTTTACAACCTGTAGGTAATCTTAAAGTGACGGCATTATTTGATGGTGAACTCGGATTACCTCGTAGTGATTTGCTGGGTATTTCAGCTAAAAAAGCCAATCAACTGTTTGCAGAAAACTTTGTTCCTGTAGATGAACATAATCATATTGTCACAGATTTCTCTGCCTATCTTGTTCAAACACCCACACAAAATATTTTAATTGATGCTGGAACTGCAAAATGTTTTGGTCCAACCTTGGGCCATGTGCTTGAAAATTTGAAGAAGGCAGGAGTACAACCTGAACAAATAGATACCATCTTGATTACACATGCTCATCCCGATCATTTATGCGGTATTACACTTGATGGCAAAATGGCTTATCCCAATGCAAAAGTTTACTTGGCTAAAGAAGATGTAGATTTTTGGACATCGCCAGCGAATGAAGCAAAAGCTACCGATTTTTTTAAGCCAATATTTAAAATGACGAGAGATGCCTTACAGCCATATCAAAAGGCAGGACAACTCGTCGCTTTTACCAAAACTTCTTTTAATGTACCCAATGTTCAACTCCTAGCCACTCATGGCCATACAGAAGGTCATTCATCTTATTTAGTAGATGGACAAAACGGTCAAAAGTTTTTAGGTCTTGGTGATGTTGTACATTATGGTGCAGTACAGTTTCCTTATCCTGAAGCCAGCTACAAGCCAGATACTGACTCAAATCGTGCCATAGCTGTTCGTAAAAGTATTTTTGAGCAAGCCTATCAAAATCAATGGTGGGTGGGAGCAGCGCATGTCGCTTTTCCCGGTATAGGACATATTGGTAAAAATTCAATGGGATATCAGTGGATTCATGCTCAATATCGGCCCGTGAAATGACATGTCAAACCTATTATTTAAAGAAGTTAACTGAAGAATAGATTTGCATAAAGGCATACATATTCAACCTAAATATTATTTATTTTAGATAATAAAATAAGTTTTATTTTTAAGAATAGGTGAAAAGTGCTCTAAAGTGAGCACTTTTATATTGTCTATATTTTGGTCGAACTGTTGGGTTTTAAGAAATACATTTATAACTAGAATTCTCTAATTTTAACTTATTAATTCTAATGGGATTTTTATTGTAAAAAAATGCTATTTTCAGAGTGCTAAACTCCCAGTTATCAAGCAGTTTGTGCTATAGTATACAGCTATATTTTTTTCGATTTTAGTTCAGTTTTCGGAACTAAATTTTTTGCAAGATCAAGACATATAAGCAGATAGAAATTTCTATCTGTAAGAAGGAGTATGCATGAGCGTATCGGAAATCCGACCGATTGCCATTGAGGATGAACTCAAGCATTCATATTTAGATTACGCGATGAGTGTAATCGTATCTCGTGCATTGCCGGATGTGAGAGACGGTCTAAAACCTGTTCACCGTCGTGTGCTATTTGCCATGCACGAATTGGGCAATGACTATAACAAAGCCTACAAGAAATCTGCACGTGTTGTTGGGGACGTAATCGGTAAATATCACCCTCATGGTGACTCAGCTGTTTATGAAACCATTGTACGTATGGCTCAGGACTTTAGCTTACGTTACTTATTGGTAGATGGTCAGGGTAACTTCGGTTCGATTGATGGCGATAGCGCAGCTGCAATGCGTTATACCGAAGTCCGTATGACTAAGTTGGCGCACGAACTTCTTGCAGATCTAGAAAAAGACACTGTTGACTGGGAAGATAACTACGACGGATCTGAGCGTATTCCTCAGGTGGTTCCGACACGTGTTCCAAACTTGTTAATTAATGGTGCTGCTGGTATTGCTGTAGGTATGGCAACAAACATGGCACCACATAACATGACAGAAGTTGTGAATGCGTGTTTAGCCTATGCTGACAATCCGAATATCTCGATTGAAGGATTGATGGAATACATTACTGGTCCTGATTTCCCTACAGGCGGTATTATTTACGGTAAATCAGGTATTGTTGATGCTTACCGTACAGGTAAAGGTCGACTACACATTCGTGGTAAATACCATTTCGAAGAAGATGCAAAGACAGGTCGTATAACTATCGTCTTTACTGAAATTCCTTATCAAGTCAACAAGGCAAGAGTTATTGAGCGTATTGCCGAGTTAGTTAAAGAGAAAAAACTTGAAGGCATTTCAGAGCTTCGTGATGAGTCTGACAAAGACGGGATGCGTATTGCGATTGATTTGAAACGCGGTGAAAACGCAGAAGTCATCGTAAATAACTTATTCTTAAATACACAGCTTGAAAATTCATTCAGCATCAACATGGTTTGTCTTGACAACGGTCAACCAAAATTGATGAATCTGAAAGATATTATTGCGGCATTTATTCGTCACCGCCAAGAAGTTGTGACACGCCGTACCATGTTTGAATTGCGTAAAGCACGTGAACGTGGCCATATCTTGGAAGGCTTAACCGTTGCCTTAGCCAATATTGATGAAATTATTGAAACCATTAAAACTTCTGCTAACCCAAGTGAAGCGCGTGAGCGTTTGCTTGCAGGTGAGTGGGCTGGCGGTGGTGTTGTTTCTTTACTCGAAAAAGCTGGTGCTATTTCTGTACGTCCAGATGAAATCGAAGGTGAAAACCCAGATCGTCCATTTGGTTTAACTGAATCAATTTACCGTTTATCACCAACGCAAGTGGGTGCAATTTTAGAATTGCGTTTACATCGTTTAACGGGTCTTGAACAAGATAAGTTACATGCAGAATATACTGAAATTTTAGGCCAAATTGCTGAACTTACAGCAATTCTTAATGATTTTAATTTATTGATGGCTGTGATTCGTGAAGAATTAGCGCAAGTACTGCAACAGTATGGTGATGGACGTCGTACTGAAATTATTGAATCGCGTATTGATTTTAGTCGTGAAGATTTAATTCCAGAAGAGCAAGTCGTATTAACGGTTTCACAAACAGGTTACGCAAAAACTCAACCGCTTTCTGACTATCAGGCTCAGCGCCGTGGTGGACGTGGTAAGTCTGCAACCTCAATGAAAGATGATGATTTTATTCAACATCTCATCGTGGCTTCAAACCATGCGACTGTACTCTGCTTTACTAACGTAGGTAAAGTTTATCGTCTTCGCGTATTTGAAGTGCCTCAAGCTTCACGCGGTGCAAAAGGTCGCCCGATTGTAAACTTGTTACCTTTAGATGCGAATGAAACTGTAACTGCTATCTTGCCGTTAACACAGTTCCTAGAGAATCATTACGTATTTATGGCGACAGCTTCAGGTACGGTTAAACGTGTTGATTTGGAGCAATTCGCTAACATTCGTTCAAATGGCTTACGTGCAATTGAACTGAATGAAGAAGATACCTTAATTGGTGTTGCGATTACTGATGGTAATCAGCAAATCATGTTGTTCTCAAATGAAGGTAAGGCAATTCGTTTTGCAGAAACTGACGTGCGTTCAATGGGGCGTACTGCAAAAGGCGTCCGTGGGATGCGTGTTAGCTTTGCAAGCAGCACTTTAACTGAAGAAGATGCAGAAGTTGAAAATGATGAATCTGATGATAATGAAGATTCAGCAGATTTAAGTGTAGTAAGCCGCATCGTATCGCTTGTTGTTGTTCCTGAAACGGGTGAAGTGCTGTGTGCGAGTGCCAATGGTTATGGTAAACGTACTCCTGTAAATGACTTCCCAACCAAAAAACGTGGTGGTAAGGGCGTTATTGCGATTAAGACAAGTGAACGTAATGGTGAGCTTGTAGGTGCAGTATCTATTGATGAAAGCAAAGAACTGTTGCTTATCTCTGATGGCGGTACATTAGTACGTACTCGTGCCGCAGAAGTTGCAATGACTGGTCGTAATGCACAAGGTGTACGTCTGATTCGTTTAAGCGAAGAAGAAACCTTAGTGGGTGTTGTGTCTATTGAAGCTGTTGAAGATGAAGAAGAGTTTCTCGAAGGAGAAGTGGATACTTCAGAAGTAGATGGTGAAGAAGCAGTTTCTACAAATGACGATGTATCAGAAGAGTAAGTCGTAATTAAATAAAAAAAGGAAGCGTAAGCTTCCTTTTTTTATGGGTGGTTTATTTAGAGTTATGAAAGATAAACACATCATAATTTCGATAATGCAGAGTTTTAACAGATGGATCTTTAGTCACGAAATTATTGGGTTGACTTACGACAATCAAATCTTGCTTTTGGGTTAAAGCAGTTTGAAGCTGTTGCTCGTTCCATAAGTATTTTTTGCGTTGTGGTTCAAACAACAAGCCATCTTTAATTTCTAAAGAGGCACTATCTGAATGCACTGTATCCCATTGGTTTACAATATATACAGGCTGTTTAAGTTGTAAAAGAAATGGCACATCGTAGAAATAGTAATTGTAGAAAACTATTTTTGTTGATGGTGTCATATATTCAGAAAAACTCGTTTGTCCCACATTATTTTTGGTATCTAAAATACGAACGGCAAAAGGGACTGAACTACACAGAACAATTAAGCTGATAAAAATATAGTTCAAATAGTTTAATTTCTGCTTTTTATATAACCCGACCAAAGCCAATGGAAGCACAATTAATAGAGTGCCAATGATATAAATAAACAGGGCTTGGCTTTGGAAAAAAGGTTGATGTGCACGAATGAAATGCGGTGTAGCAGTAATACCTATTCCGACAAGTATAATAAATATAGGCAGGCCCCAAACCTGTAATTTAGTTTTGTAGTCGCTTTCAATAACTTGATTGATCACAAGTGCCAAGAAAATAGCGAGTGGGGGCACAGCAGGTAAAATATAGCCAGCTAGCTTAGAAGGCGGAATAGAGAAGAAAACTGTGACAGAAATAAACCACCATACAAGCAGAGCAAGTAAAGCGCATTGCTTGTAATTTTGAAATACGGCTTTAATAGATTGAAATCTACTCGAGAGAATCCAGGGTAAAAAGCTGAACATTAAAATAATGAGATAGAAACACCATGGTTGCTTATTATTAAACTCTTTTGAACTAAAACGGCTAAATTGCTGGTCGATAAAGAAATAGTGTAAGAATTGAGGATATTTACTTTGTACTGCGTAGAGCCATGGACTAACCAATAATATAAATAACAAAATAGCAAAAGGGTTGAGCAACGAAGGGATTTTTTTCCATTGTTTAGTGTAGAGCAACCACGGTAAGAGAATCATGCCGGGAATTAATACACCAATTAAACCTTTACTTAAGAACGCTGCTGCACCTGCAAAATATCCTAAAAATAAAATAGATTTACGGGCTGAAATTGTAAAATCCACAAAACATAAAACACTGACTGTAATCCATGAAGCAAGCAGTAGGTCATGGTTAATATATTCACTACTACCAAAAAACAGTAAATTGGTGGCTAAAATAATGGCAGTAAGTTGTGCTACACGTTCTGAAATGTGCTTTCTAACGAATAAGAATAGGCTGACTAGCATGAGTGTGCCAGCTAATACAGGAACTAATCGCAATACCCAAATATACATACCGAAAAGTTCCATAAATATAGAGCTTAACCAATGTAATAAAGGAGGTTTATGCATAAATGGCAAGCTATTGATACGGGGAATCAACCAATCTCCCGACTCAAACATAGACCGACTAATATCTCCGTAGCGCCCTTCATCTGGTACAGAGAGGGGTCTTATCCAAGACAAGACAAATAGCCAAATAGGTAAAAATATTAATAAAAATTTGGAACTACGAAGCCATTGCTGCATACATAATCCTCAATGGTGAAATGCAAAAAAACGGTTAAGCAAGAAAGTCAAAATTGAAGTCAGGACAATAGCAACACAAACTAATGTTGAAATAGGGGTGTTGAAATACAGATTAGAAAGCAAGAGAAAGCTCTCATTGAATAAAAAACCTAATCCAGCGACTAAAGTAAATTTTGGTAGTGTTTGTCGATGAGCTATATGCTGTGCTTTAAAAGTAAAAATGCGATGCCCAAAATAGCTCACCCAATAGGCAAGTAGAAAGGCAATTAAATTGGCATACTGCAATGCAATGTTTCGTTTAAACAAGAGCATGACAATACTATAGTGCGTAAGTGCTGCTGCGGCCCCAGTCGTGGTAAACCGCGCGAGCTGAAAAAGATGAGTAAACATTAAAAACTAGAGAAAGTATTTTCGGGGTGAGAGATTGGATGTTCTTGCTTAATATGAGAATGTTCGGTTGAAACAATATATTTTGGTCGATTTTTAACCTCTGCATAAATTCGACCAATGTATTCCCCTACGATCCCAATAAATAGCAATTGAATCCCACCTAAGAGTGTCATGCCTGCCGCAAGTGTTGCCCAACCAGGCACTGAAATTCCTTCAATCAGTGTTTTAATAATGATCCAAACACCATAACTCATCGCACCAAAAGCTAATAAGGCACCTAGATAAATACAAATTCGTAAAGGTAAATCTGAAAACCCAGTTAAACCAGACATGGCCAGATTAAATAATGCTTTCGCATTAAAACTAGAACGACCATGTTGACGATCTTGCTCGGAGAAATTAATCCCGATACTTTTAAAACCGACCCATGCATAGAGACCTTTCATGTAGCGATTTTTTTCGGGTAATTGTTTAATCGCTTCAACAACTTTTGCATCAAGAAGTCTGAAATCACCAGCATTTTCAGGAATATCAATAGGAGAACTTAAATTTAAGATACGGTAGTAACCTTGGGTTAAGGTTCGTTTTAGCCATGATTCAGTGGTACGATTACGAATGCCATAGACCATATCATAACCATTTTTCCAGAGGTTAATCATGGTTGGAATTGCTTCAAAAGGGTGTTGAAAGTCAGCATCAATGAGCAATGCGACTTCACCATTGACATGGTCTAAACCCGCACTTAATGCAGCTTCCTTGCCAAAATTTCGTGATAATTCCAGCACCACTAAAGGATAATCTTCGATCATCGTTTGCAGAATTGGAATGGTATCGTCCTTGCTTCCATCATCGACCACAATGATTTCATAGCTAAGATTTTGTTGCTTTAAGCTGTTTGCCAAAGCTCGAATAAATGTCTTTAAATTCTCTGCTTCGTTATAAGCGGGAACAACGCAGGATAAAAAAGGTTTTGTGCTCATTGCATTGCCCCTAGTCTGGTAAGTTGGATGCCATTTTTTTGGCAATCAAGAGGGAACTGATCAGAAGAAAAATATTGGTATTCTTGGATGCGTGCATGCTGAATTGGATCTTGCTCACTTGGTATAGAAAGTGAGGGATGGCACATAATCAGTAAGTGATCTTTTGCTTGAGCAAGCCAATATTGGTTAAGTTCGGCATAATCAGTTTGTTTAAAGTCATAAATACCAGCGAAATATTCATTTTGGCTAAACTGGTAGGTTTGGCATGCTTTTGCTAAGGCATTTGAACCAAGTGCAGAAAGCATTTGAGTTTTAAAACGATAATGGGGGAGATAAATTGGATGTTTTAAATTACGTATCCAACCAGTGAAATTTTTCTCTTTTAAAAGTTGCAGCAAAATATCTCGTATAAACGGGAATTGATGAATATGTTGGTGGCCATCAATAAAATCGGGTTGTTTTCCCATGACGGAAACAAAAGCATCCCACTGTTCTTCAATACTTTGAGTAATTAATTCACGGTTAAGATTTGATGACCATGCACGTAACATAAGTGCAGGTAATGAAAAAACTGTATTACCTGATGTGAAGGCATGGGTAAAATTTAAATGTAATCCAATATCAATTTGATTTGAGAAGGGCTTAAGTTTGGCAGCAGCAGTTTCCCATAGTTCAGACTGGGTCATACATGAGGTCGCTTGGAGTGCCCCTTTTTCAATTAACTCAATAATTGCACTAGATATCTCTGCATTCATTGCAAAGTCATCTGCGCAATAACATACCTTTGCCATATCAAATTCCGTCATAGAGCAGGGTAGCAGAGTTACCCTTTTAGGCTGCTGAAAAACTAAACAGTTTTACTATGTAGAAATTTTCTTAATTTCAACTTAAAGTTTTTTTAAGGTTTTATGACAATTGTTATTAATTAAAAAATTGAATTTATTCGTTTTTTTATATTTTTATGGTCAATGATTTTTAAGAAATGAGTTTCAACTATAAGATTTTATAGTAAATAAAAATATAATTTATGCTCCAAGTTCAGTCGATTCTTCACTTGGATGCTTTTAAACGTGAATATGCCCAGATTAAAAAAATAAGGCCAATTGTCGCAAGAAATATTAGTTTTGGTACAACTGTGGCTAACGGAACACCCATCTGATTAAGTTGTACAAACATTTGTACCGCATGTGTTGATGGTAAACACCACGCAAACCATTGTAACCATTCGGGCATTGCTTGATGGGGCCATGCAGCACCTGTTAATAGAAAGAGGGGTACAGAGCTAAACACAATAATATGTCCAGCGCGTTCTGGCATATCTAAAAGTGAACCGATCAACATACCTAGTCCAATCACACAGCTAATAAAAATTGGAACGGCAACGAGTAGACCTATAAAATTTCCACCGTGTGGATAGTCGTTGAACCACAAGGTAAAACCAAAAAGATAAAAACTGCTTAAACAACCAATGGTCAATATACTGGCAAAAATTCCAGCAAAGCGAACCGCTGTAATTTTTTGGTTTTGTTCACGGTAGCTTGCGATTAGCATCGCTAAACCTAGCACAATCGTTTGGTGAATAATTAAAGAGGCAACAGCCGGAAAAATATAACTTCCATAGCCTGAAAGGGGGTTAAATAACGGGACTTGATGAATAGAAAGTGCTGGCTGGAAATGCGTGCGCTCTCCAAATTTTTCAATATATTCTTTTAAGGTCGCTTCAATAGATGTGGCGAGACCTAAACCAATTTCTTTAGTTTTTAAAAAGTTAGTTGTACTTAAATATAAGCCAATTCCCCCGGTTTCTCCTCGGCGTAGGCTCTGCGTTAAATTGCTTGGTAAAAGTAAAATACCATCGGCCTTTTGTTCACGAACCATTTGTTCCGCTTGTAAAAAATTACTTGTAATGGTAACGATATGAACATGAGGGCTATTGGCACTTTGGCCTATTAATTGAGAAGTTAAGAGGCTTTGCTCTTCATCAACAATCACGATAGGAATTGATTCTGCACGCTCAGCTTTATAGGCAGTGGGATAAAAAAAACTATAAAGAAAGACCGATAAAATGAGTGTCGTAAAAACCGAACTATTACTTACAATATCTTTAAAAGTCTGCAAATATGCCTGAAAAAAATCTTTCATTAAATTGCTCCCCGAATTAATTTTTTAAGCAGCACAGAACTTAAAAAAAAGTAAATAAGGCAGTAACCCAGAAGTATTAAAAATGGAGTGATTGAAATAAAAATTGGACTTCCAATGACCCATTGTTCAGTTTGCAGTTTGGCATAAGGAGTGTAGGGAATAATAAGTGACCAAAACTTGGTAAAAATAGGAGCATTATTCAAAGGAAGAGTAACGCCTGCGAAACTTAAAGATGACCCACCATAGACAGCAATAAAGCCAAAAGTTTTACTTAAATTTTTAGTGGCAAGAATGACCGTACTGCTAATCAAAGCGTAGGCAAAATAAAGTAAGAACTGGGCAACTAATAAGAAACTAAGAGAACCTGCTACGAACCAGCCACGAATTTCAACCAGCCAGAACATCCATAACCATGTCCAGAAACAGAAAATAAGGCTATAGAGCAAATTTTTAGCCAATAAGCCTTGAATAAAACTTTCTCGGTTTACCCATTGAGTAAGTGTGCCACGTTTTAGTTCTTGTCCAATTGCAAAGGCAACACAGCAGCATAACAATAGATGCAGTACCGCTGGAACCATGAAGGGTTCTAAATAAAACTCATAGCTCATGCTGGGGTTATAGAGCGTTGAGATTTTGACATGCGCAGTAGGTACATCTAAATAGGGAATATTATTTGCAAGATAACTTTGACCTGCATAGTCTGCTAAAGCATTGAGTGTACTGACTAACATGGCAGAGGAAATCGTGTTCCCGACACTAAAAAAAGATTGGTTAAAAGCAATGCTGATTTGAGCATCTTGCGCTTTTACAAAGCGTTTTTCAGCGCCGTCTGGAATGAAAACATAGCCCCAGATTTTAGTTTCGTTAAGTAATTGTTCAGCTTCAGTTGAGCTTGCCGTAATCGTTTTAATATCTACCGTATGATTTAATGAAAGATACTTTTCAATATTACGGCTGAGTTCACTTTGGTCTTGGTCAATAATCGCAATTGATAAGTGTTCAGCTTTACCTGCGTAAAACATGCTGCTAAACATAAAAATGATAAAAGCGGGGATGAGTGTCACCATACACAAATCCCATTTGTTGCTTTTTAGATAGTTTAGTTCACGTAATATACTGGCAAACATGCTTTATTTTTCTTCTTTAATTTTAAATAGAACACTCATGCCAACCTTTAAATCTTTGACAGGATTTTCAGGTACCAGATGTAATTTAAAGCTACGAATATCATAGCCTCCAGTTTGGCGAGTCGTTTTAATGGTGGCAAATTCACCTTCAGCATCAATATTCTTAATTTTAAAATTCACATTCTGATTAAGGGCTGGAATGAATCCTTCAAGGGTTTTATTTTTATAAACAGAGGAATATTGATTTTCACCTACATTTAAACTCACCCATAAATCATCATCTTCTAAAATGCTGACAACAGGTACACCCATAGCGACTAATTCAGAAGGTTTACCATAAGTTTTTGAAACCGTACCTGAAATAGGGGAGAGTAAACGTGTTTCTTCCTCTAACGCTTTTGCTTCACCTACAGCCGCTTTTGCAATTTCAACTTGTGCATCTGCTGTAGATTTTTGTTGGCTCGTACTGCCACGTTTTGCACGAGCATATTGTTGATAAGATGCTTCGCTTAACTCTTGAGCAGAAGTTTGTGCCGCGAGCATTTCATCTCGTCTTTGACGTGAAATTACACCTTGTTTGTATAAATTTTCACCACGTTGATAAGTCATTTTTGCAAGATTTGCTTGAGCTTTGGTGCTTTGCCAGTTGGCATAAAGAGTATCGATATTTTCTTGTTGAGAACCGCGGTCTACCGTAGATTGAAATGCTAAAGCTGATTGTAAGGCTGCCAAGGCTTGTTGCTTTTTAGCTTCTATTTCTGGGCTAACTAAACGAACAAGTGGCTGGCCTTTGGAAATTTTTTGGCCTTCTTGCACATATATTTCTTCAATACGACTCGGAACTTTTGTACTTACGTGAATAGTTTCAGCTTCAACACGACCTTGTAGTTCAATAGGTTTAGGCTGATAACTTTTCCACAAACCAAAAATAATTAAACCTAACAGCGCAATAATGATTAAACCAATAATCAGTTTAATTTTGGAGTTTTTAGGTGGTTGAGAGTCACCTCTATTGATGCTTGATTCTGGGTTTTCACTTGTTTGATCGTTTTTGGGAGGTTGATTCGTTTCTACCGTATCCGCAGCAAGAGAATCTTGTTCTGAATGAGATGATTCTTGATTCATTTTATGCTCCTATTAACGGATATAGTCGGTATGTGGTTGATTAACGTAAGCTTTGAATTGATCAATTGAGCCGTGACTTTGCAGTAAAGTCGCGAGTGACATGACATATTTATAAGCATTTAAAGCCATTTCTGTTTTTAAAGCACTTAATGCATTTTGTGCATCAATTACTTGGGTTGCTGTACCCATTCCTTCACGGAAAGAAAGTTCTTGAATACGCAAATTTTCTTGAGCGGCATTTAGGTTTCTTTGTAAAAGCTGATGGCTTTGCTGAGCAGAGTTGAGCTCGTTATATGACTTATTCAAAAGACCTTCAATCTCTTGTTTAGTCCGTTCAGTCAGGAGTTCAGAAGCGTAGCGCTTCAATTCGGCAGCATGGATATTCTTATTTTTATCTACACCTGAAAATAGATTGTATTTTGCCATTACACCTACAATCCAGTTTTCATTTTCATCAAGGGCATATTCACCAAAGGCAAATAAACTTGGTTTTTTTGCGGCTTGTTGAGCCTGAATATTTACATTGGCCAGTTGAGTATCCATCTGCATTTTTTGTACAAGGCTGGACTTTTGCGAATAACTGGTTAAAAGTGACTCTAAAGACTGGCTTGGCGTGTTATTTACAAATAAGGGTGTGCTTAAATCTACATTATTTTGTTGATGTAAAAGATTATTAAGACTAAAGCGGCTAGCATTTAAATTGGCTTGAGTACTTTGTAAAGTACGTTCTGCATTATTGCGAGCTACTTCAAACTGCATGCGTTGCCCTTTACTAATAAACCCTTGTTGTTCGAGCTTTAGGGCATTGCTGTAATGTTTTTGCATGGCATTAAAGTTAAATAAGCTACTTGCTACCAATTGCTGCTGTAATTGAACATTAAAGTAACTTTGTACCACTTCAAAACGCTGTATATCTTGTTGTTGTTGGCTTGAAAGTTCAGAACGCTGTGCTTGGATATTGGCTATTTTTTTTGCACTGCTGGTTAAGCCGCCTGTATAAAGTGGCATTACGACCGAAATAGAAGGGCGTACGACCTGATCTTCTATGGTCAGATTCGCATAATCGGGAAAGCGATTTATTCCATCATGGATAGTTTGATTTGCGCCTTCTTGGACTTGCCCCAGCACATCTGATGGAATGACATTGTTCCACTGCGAAAGTTTATCGTTGAATCCCTGACTTAAATCATTCTCAAGTTTCTGTTTAAAAGAGCCAAGCGGTACGTCAGTTTCGCTATGAAAAGCATATGCTCTGACATTTAAATCAACTCGAGGTAATCCGAGTCCTTTTACAGCTTCAGCTTCTAATTGAGATGCTTGCTGTAAAGCTTGATTGGCTTGAGTACTATATGAACTCTTTAAAGCTTGCTGCTCTGCTTCAGCATAGCTTATGCTTTCGGCATATAAATGATTTGTGAAAAAAAAGCCTAAAGCCAAAGCAAGATGTTTTGGTTTAAAGAAAAAAGGGCAAATAGACTGTCTATATCGATGTGTTGGCATTTTAAATAACAATTTTTGGCATCCCTTATAGTTTAAATTTCTTGTTATTAAATTCAATTATCATCTTGTTTCTTATACATTTGTATAAAAACCTTGTAGTTTTAACCTCACTTTAATTATTGAATATGACGAAGCCTATATATTTGTAATCCTTATCAAAGTATGTGAAATCATAATCTCAAGTCAAGCTGATCTTTTTGATTAAAAAATTTTTTAAATTTGGAAAGTGTTAATTAAAACTAAAAAATAACGATCACACTAATTGAAAAAAAAAACCTAAATACAGTCCAGCATTGAAATATTTACTTGAGAAGCTGCTGCAAGCTTAAGCAATCTGTGGTTAAATGCCATTTTTATTGTGTTTGACTTTATACAAGGGAAAAATCATGCGCGCGTACAATTTCTGTGCTGGTCCTGCTGCATTACCTACTGCCGTTTTAGAAAAAGCTCAACAAGAATTGTTGGATTGGCAGGGTAAAGGTCTATCCATCATGGAAATGAGTCACCGTAGTGCTGACTATGTTGCTGTGGCTGAAAAAGCTGAAGCAGATTTACGCAAACTAATGAATATTCCAGAAAACTATAAAGTACTGTTTTTACAAGGCGGTGCGTCATTACAATTTTCTGCGATTCCTTTAAACCTTTTAGGTAAGAACAGTAAAGCTGATTATATTGATACTGGCATCTGGTCTGAAAAAGCATTAAAAGAAGCAAAACGTTATGGCGATATTAATGTTGTAAATGCTGGTATTAAAGTAGATGGCAAATTCGCAATTTCTGAGCAAAGCGAATGGAATTTGTCTGACGACGCAGCTTATGTACATTATGCAGATAATGAAACAATTGGTGGCTTACAGTTCGCAGGAATTCCTGATGTAAAAGCACCACTCGTTTGTGACTATTCATCAAGCATTTTATCTGCTCCATTAGATGTGACCAAGTTTGGTTTGATCTATGCTGGCGCACAAAAAAATATTGGTCCTGCTGGATTAACAATTGTCATTATTCGTGATGACTTACTTGATCAAGCTAAACCAGAAATTCCAAGCATTTTAAAATATGGTGACCAAGCGAAAAATGGTTCTATGGTCAATACACCATCGACTTACGCTTGGTACTTGTCTGGTTTAGTATTTGAATGGTTACTAGAGCAGGGTGGGGTAGATGCTATCCATAAAATTAACCTTGAAAAAGCTCAGTTGTTATATGGTTATATCGACTCAAGTGATTTCTACAACAACCCGATTGCCATTCCAAACCGTTCAATTATGAATGTACCGTTTACTTTGGCAGATGAAGCTTTAGACAAGCAATTCTTAAAAGAAGCGGAAGCAAACCATTTGTTGAATTTAGCTGGGCACCGCTCTGTGGGTGGGATGCGTGCAAGTATTTACAACGCAGTGCCTTTAGAAGGCGTACAAGCTTTAATTAGCTTTATGGATGATTTTGCCAAGCGTAATGGTTAAGCAAATCAAATAAATAAAGCCCTCAAATGAGGGCTTTATTTATTGAATAAGTTATTAATTAAAAAGGCACTAAACCAAACTGGTGCATGAATATGGCAGCTAAGAACATACCCAATACAAAAAAGCAAAACGCACCAGTATCGACCTTTATGCGCAGGCTACTAGATTGAATGAGGCTGGTCGTTTGTTCGGGTATAATCTTCATTCAATAACCTAATTATTAAAATATTAGTGAAATTCAATTAGTTTCACCCTTTTTAGCACAAATAGTCGCCTGAATCCAGATATTACCGCGAATATATTCGCCAATATTAAAGTTTTTATACAAATCGTTTTTGGTCGCAAGGCGCACTAATATAGCAGGAAGTTCATCTTCTAAAACCAAAGTGACATCATAAAGGGTATATTCTGCCCCCATAAATGTCATAGAAGTTTTACCAACAATATTACCTTGGAACCATGCTTCATCTTCTTGACCAAGATTTTCGCCATATAAATAAGCAACCATTTTAGAAAAATCAACGGTTACAGGCTCTTGATCTTCTGGAGTTTTTGGTTGCCATTCATTAATGAGTTCCTGTAAGTTTTCAGGAGCAACACCATTATGTTCAGTTAAAATTGCATTTAATGCACGGTGATGTTTAATTGAGGCTGGGTCATCAACAACAATTTTTTCACCGGCTGGAACAGATTCTAATTCATAAGCCCATGCATTAAATTGGACTTGATAGTTTTGAGTTTTGTCATATTGACAAGCGTTAACGCTAAATAAATTATCAAATGCATAAACAGTTGTATTTTTATTTAGTCTTAAACTTAACACGGCTTGTGTTGCAGAATCACAAGTAATGATACGTTCAATTTTTGCATTATATTGATATGGGCTTTCAAAACTTGGAAAGGCTGTTTTGAGTGCACGAGGTTTTTGGTTCTCAACCGCAATAATCTGATTGATTGTAACTTTCTGGTCTTTTGGACCTTGAATCAACCAAAAAGATGGGTCCATGTCTTCTTCATGTTCACATAAGCCCATTGGCATTACAGGTGCATCAAGTGCTAGTCCTAACCATTTTGGTACATCTGTTTCAGGATGGGACGTCAATAGATTCCAATGTTCGCCATGACTACCAAAATTTTGGTCATTTACTTTAATTACTTCTGGACTGTTTTGATTTTTCATAAGCACGATGCTGTTGGGTTCACATTACTTGTTATATTAAATCGAGGGTGTTTACTATTTTTCAAGTCGCCATATGTAAATTCTCTTGTAAAAGCACGTATTTAGTCATTTAAAGAGAAATACTGCTTATATTTATAGGTTAAAACTAAATTTAATCTATAAAAACTTTAATGTTGAAATTAAAAATAAGTTTAATGTTTATTACTATTCACCTTAGAAAAGCATCTGTTAGACTTACATTTTTAGTGGAAATAGAGAATAACGTGCTGCCATTTAAACTATGGGTAGACGCAGACGCCTTACCAAGAATATTACGGGAAGTGATTTTGCGTGCATCAGATCGTTATCAGTTAGAAGTCATCTTTGTTGCCAATCAAAATGTTGGGATTACGCCTTCTGTTCGGATCAAGTCAATACAGGTTTTAAGTGGTGCTGATCAAGCAGATAAAGAAATAGTTGATCGTATGATTGAAAATGACATCGTCATTACACAGGATATTCCGCTAGCAGCTCAGGTAATTGAAAAGGGTGGCGTTGCTATTCATCCCCGAGGTGAAGTCTATACAACTGCTAATGTTAAAGCGCGATTACATCTGCGTGATTTCATGGATACGCTACGTGGCGCGGGTGTACAAACTGGTGGTCCACCGCCTATTTCCGAGCGGGATAAACGTGAATTTTCGAGTGCATTAGATCAAACAATTTTAAAGCAAAAACGTAAAACAGCTAAGTGAGCATCGCATGCCATCGCAAACCAATTTAGCTTTAACTTATGCCTTGTTAGTGTTTATCTGGGCCACAACTCCATTGGCCATTGTTTGGAGTGTGTCTGATTTACATCTGATGTGGGCATTGTTATTACGCTTTTTTATTGCATTGCCTTTGGCCGTGACCATATTACTAATTTTAAGAACACCTTTTCCGACTCATCGACAAGCAATTCATAGTTACGTTGCCGGATCTTTTAGCTTAATTGGTTCTCAAATTTTTACCTATGCTGCTACCCAATATTTAAGCTCAGGCATGATTGCACTTATGTTTGGCTTAGCCCCCATTATGGCAGGGCTTATAGGCCGCTTTGCATTTGGCCAGCAACTTTATAAGTTGCAATGGCTAGGTATGGCAATTGCAGTCAGTGGTTTAGCCATTATTTGTCTGAGCGGTGCAAATCAGCATGTGCATCCGTTTGGCATTGTTCTCATGCTGATGAGTGTGTTTGTTTATTCTTTTTCAATTTTCTGGGTGAAGAAAGTTAATGCTCAGATTCAGCCGATGGCTCAGGCAACAGGTTCTATTTTAGTGTCTTCTATTTTTGCTAGTTGTCTTATTCCATTTATTTGGCAATATGCGCCGACACATTTGCCAGAAGCTAAATCTTTATTTGCCTTAATTTATACGGTACTGATGGCTTCATTAGTCGCTATGTTTTGTTATTTCAAACTTATACAAAATATTCAGGCAACGACTTTATCTTTAACAACAGTAATTACCCCCATGTTAGCCATGATGATTGGAGCTGCTTTAAACCACGAACAACTTTCGATTATGGTTTTTGTGGGGGCTTTAATTATCTTGTTTGGACTCTTTTTATATTTCTATAAAGACATTCAGGCAAATCGAAATTTTGTTCGACATATTAAGTCTAAATAGGAGAAGATTTGGGTAATTTGTTGAGCTTATTCATTAAATTGTTCTAATTCGTAGCGAAATGCATGATCAAATTGATCTCCCAACTTAAGTAGTAGAAAATAGCGCAGCAATATAATATTAGGATTATTAAGGAAAGATCAGAACTTACTGATTTTTAAACCTTAATACAGCATCTAACGATATGGTCAAATAGTAGATGAGGATGTAATTTGACATTAGCATCTGCTATTTCCCATCAATCACCTTGGATTTAGAAGGTATGTTTAAACCAATCTCACTGTATATAGGGTTGAGATATACTCGCGCAAGACGCAGTAATCATTTTATTTCTTTTATTGCATTAGTTTCGATGGTCGGTTTGACACTAGGTGTCGCTGTGCTGATTACGGTACTTTCTGTGATGAACGGTTTCGATCGCGAATTAAAAAACCGTGTTTTGGGAATGGTTCCGCAAGCGACAGTTTCATCTACACAAATCCTCACGGATTGGCCTGAACTGGTAAAACGAGTTGAACATCATCCACATGTAACTGGGGTTGCACCTTTTACCCAATTGCAAGGTATGTTAACCGCGCAAGGGCAAGTCGCTGGTATTATGGTGACGGGTATTGACCCAAAATATGAAAAGAATGTTTCTATTATTCAAAATCATATTGTTGCGGGTAGCTTAGATTCACTTAAAAAGGGTGAGTTTGGTATTGTCCTTGGTAAGGATATGGCCGATTCATTAGGTTTGCGTTTAAATGACAGTGTGACTTTGGTTTTACCTGAAGCAACGCCATCTCCAGCGGGTGTCGTACCTCGCTTTAAACGTTTTAAAGTGGTTGGTATTTTTAGTGTAGGGGCCGAAGTCGACTCTATGGTGGGTTATATCGCCCTCTATGATGCGTCAACCCTATTACGTTTACCAGATGGTGCTCAAGGCGTTCGTTTAAAGCTCGATGATATTTTTGCCGCGCCACAAGTTGCCGATGACTTGGTAAAAAGTTTACCAAGCAATTTCTACGCAACGAACTGGACCTATACGCATGGCAATCTGTTTAATGCCATTCAAATGGAAAAAACACTAGTTGGTTTATTGCTTGTACTTATCATTGTTGTTGCAGCATTTAATATTGTTTCATCGTTAGTCATGGTTGTGACAGATAAAAAATCTGATATTGCCATTTTGCGTACACTAGGCGCTTCGCCATCGATGATTACTAAAATCTTTATGGTGCAAGGCACCGTGATTGGTGTGATTGGTACAGTTGCTGGTACGGTTTTAGGTGTAATTTTGGCTTTAACCATTAGTGATATCATTTCATGGTTTAACAATGTGTTAGGTTTAAATCTATTTGATGCCTACTTTGTGCATTACCTACCTTCTTATTTAAGATGGCAAGATGTGACAATCATTGTGACAGTGTCTTTACTCTTAAGCTTCTTGGCAACTATTTATCCGGCGCTTCGTGCTGCCAAAGTTCAACCTGCCGAGGCACTGCGCTATGAGTAAAATTGTTTTAGAAGCAAAAGATGTCTATAAACATTTTGATGATGGTAAATCTAAGGTTGAAGTCATTAAAGGTCTTTCTTTACAAGTTGAAGCAGGACAGTTTGTTTCGATTGTTGGTGCGAGTGGTTCAGGTAAAAGTACTTTGCTTCATGCGCTAGGTGGTTTAGAGCAACCAACACAAGGACAAGTATTCTTAAATGGTCAGCGTTTTGATAATTTAGGTGAAGCCGAACGTGGCTTCCAACGTAACAAATATCTCGGTTTTGTTTATCAATTTCATCATTTGTTACCTGAGTTTTCTGCGCTTGAAAATGTGGCAATGCCTCTTATGCTTCGACCAGATAGTCAATTCAAATCGGTAAAAGCACAAGCTGAATATTTACTAGATCGGGTGGGGTTATCCCATCGTATGGATCATAAGCCAGGTGAGCTTTCAGGCGGTGAGCGCCAGCGTGTTGCTTTGGCTCGTGCTTTGGTCACTCAACCTGCTGTTGTTCTGGCCGATGAACCAACAGGAAACCTCGATCGTAAAACAGCTCTAGGTATTTTTGAATTACTGACCGATCTTAAGAAAGAGCTCAATATGGCTATGCTTATTGTGACTCATGATGAGCAGTTGGCTCAGGCAGCAGATTCAATCTTGCATATGGAAGATGGTCTGTGGGTGAGCGGTTCTTAAAAAATTGTCATTAAAACACATTGTTAAAGCCCACTTAGTTGGGCTTTAATTTTGCCCCTAAAAAGATAACGATATGACTTTAAATGTTAAAACTTATTTTAGTGGGGTGGGTTGTAGGTATTGCATTCATGGGAGTAAATATTCCTCTAGTAATGCAATATGGTTGGATTGGTAAAGTTCTGCTCTTTATTAGCTTTATTTTTTATATTTTTAAGCGGTCCATAATTGTAAATCGCCCCATATTAAAGGCAGTTTATTGCCTAATCTGTGGTCTAAGCCTTTTTGTTATAGGTCATCAGTATGTGCAGCATGCCTTAAATGAAAGGTTACAGCTAAGAGCAATGCAACCTGAGTCTTTAGACATTGTTGTGTATATAGACCGAATAAGCGAAGAAAAAGATAATAAGACGCAGCAACTTGCTCAGGTTCTAGGGCAGTCATCTCATGTGGTGAATTGGTTACTATATTTAAAAAATGAAAATGAGAGTGCATTAATAGAGGGGCCAAAATTACAATTAGGTCATTATTATCGAATTTCGGGTAAAACCAGACCAGCTCATAGTTATGCAGTATCAGGTGCTTTTGATCAAGAACAATGGTTCATTCAAAGAAACATAATGTCAGGTTTTAGTGTTCAGCATATTGAGTCTTTAAGTTCTAATGAAATTTATCGGTTGGGTTATCAAAATCACTTAAAACAGCAACAAAAGTTTTTTACTAGACAACAGTTAAATATAGAAAAACTCCGTCTTAAATTTAGATTAATGCTAAAAAAATCTCCCTTTCAGAATAAAGGATTGTTATTAGCGCTCCTAACAGGGGATGAAAGTCTTTTAAATGAAGAAACTAAAAATCAATTTAAGCAGTTAGGAGTCTCTCATTTATTGGCCATTTCAGGACCCCATGTCCTTATTTTTTCTATCATGTTGTCTTGGGGATTACACCAACTCATACGACGTTATTATTCGCAGATTTATTTATGGCAACCCAAGCAAATATTGACCATGATTCCATTATGTTTTGGGGTTTTAATTTATACGGCTTTCGTGGGCTTTGAAATTCCAGCCTTAAGAACTTTACTTTCAATATTTTTATTTGCCTTTTTATTGTTAGTTAAACTGCCTATCAAGCCATTTTCGCTCTTGGTTTATAGCGCAAGTCTACTTTTACTTTTCGACCCATTTAGTGTCTTGTCGGCAGGTTTTTGGCTCTCTTATGGTTCTTGCTTTATTTTATTGCGCATTTATCAAACTATTGTACAGACTCCAAAGCTTGTTTCAGTGAGTGTGCTATCTAGAATAATTCTTTTAACTAAAACCTTAATAGAATCTCAGGGTAAAATATTTATCGCCCTATGTCCTTTAATGTTGATTTTCTTTCAGCAGATTTCATGGGTAGCACCTCTCACAAATATTATTGCTGTTCCTCTGTTAGGAGGAGTTATTGTTCCTTTGAATATTTTTGCTGCCTGTGTGTGGCTTATTTTTAATTCAATTGGAAATGCTCTTTTTCAGATTAATGATATTTTGCTCAGTATAGTGCTGACATGTTTTAGTTTTTTAGAGAAATTATCCTTACCATTGCAAGGTTTTAGCCTGACACCAGTTGCTTTGTTGGGTTTTAGCTGTGTCATTATTATTTTATTTTTACCACGTGGTGTTTTACCGAAATCTTGGGGGCTCATATGTTGTTTACCCTTAGTCATTCCAGATAAGTCATCCCAGCAAATTCAATTAAATATTATAGACGTAGGCCAAGGACAAGCGATTTTTCTAAAACATCCAGAGCAGACATGGTTAATTGATACGGGTGGTTCTTATGATGAGAAAGCTTTTAGTATTGGTCAAAATGTAGTGATTCCATATTTACGTCAGAAAGGTATTAAACAACTAGATCATGTGGTGTTATCTCATCTAGACCAAGATCATAGTGGGGCATTTCCTTTTATCGCTCGGGCTTTTCCTATTAAACAAGTCATATCAAATGAGCTATGGGCAGAGCAGGTGACACAACCATTTACTTATTGTCATCAAGGGCAAAAATGGCAATATCCACAGATAGATATTGAGATACTTTGGCCTAAAGAAAAAGATTTAAATTTAGTTTCTTCAAATCAAAATCAATATTCTTGTGTCGTTTATATTCATTTGAAACAAGTAGGGGGTTATCAAAATTATTTAATTATGGGGGATGCGGGATGGGAAGCAGAATATCAATTGATAAAAGAATATCCTGATTTAAAAGTAGATGTTTTGGTCTTAGGTCATCATGGTAGTAAACATAGTTCAGCCTATGACTTCTTAGCGACTTTAAAGCCAAAGCTTGTTGTTGCCTCTGCCGGTTTTAATAACCGATATGGTCATCCAAGCAAAGAAGTCTTAGCGAGAATACAAGCACTTAATATTCCGTTTAAAAGCACAGTTGAGCAAGGAACATTAAGTTTTGTATCTCACAATCATCAAATGATTTTATACACTCGACGTTTCGAGCGTACGTGGCTTCACAGAAATTGGTGAAGCTTCAGCTTTAAGCTTATCCACAATTTGAAGAGCTTCAGTTGGATCAATATTATAAATATTATCTAAAGCAGGATTTGCTTTAAAACGTTTATAGCTCCAGTGATAGTGATCCGGATAGTGTTGAATCAGTTGTTCTATGGCTTGATGAATAACAAAGGTTCCATCATCCGCACTACCTTCATAAATCTTCTCATCCATTGGTTCAATATGCATCGTAAAACCGTCATGTTCATTACGAATTGCATAAAGAAATAATGCTTTGGCTTTTGTTTTTTGGATGAGCTTAGCACTTAAATTGCTTGAGGCAAGCGGAACACCAAAGTAATTGATCATATCCCCACCAACATTCGGTGTATGGTCGGGTAAAATTACAGTAGTTTCACCTTGTTTTAGCGCTTTAAAAATTTGTCTAACACCTGTTTCATCGGTAGGTACTAAGTTGGCCTGTTCACGACTACGCGCTTCACGAACAAAACGGTCTGCATCTACATTTTTTACAGGCTTGTATAAAATTGTCATTGAAGTGAACTGGGCACACCAAGCATTCATGATTTCCCATGTGCCAAAATGTGGAACAATCAATACCACACCTTTTTTTGCTGCAAGCGCTTCATGAAAGTAATGCTCACCTTCAATATGGTGAATTCTCTCGATATTCTGACTATTTGATGAACCCCAAATACTTAAAAATTCAAAGTATGAGGTTATTTCATTACGAATAGCTTGTTGCGTAATCTCTATTCGCTGCTGTGGCGTTAAATGTGGAAGGGCGATTTGTAAGTTTAGTTCTATACTTTTTGATGTTTTAGTGATTTTTAAAGTATTGATTAACCCTGCCAACATACGAGCAATAAAACGTCCAAATTTAATTGGCTGACGGCTAAAAGTTTTGAGTAGGTAATAGTTCATGCTTTTTGAATCTAATTTGGTCATCTATCGCGGGAAAAAGGAAGCAACAATTAAAAAAAGATAAAATTATTATAAATGAAATCATATTATTTAGACAGTTTTTATCAAATCAACGTATATAATGACATCATTTTAGATTAATTTGGATTGGAATTTTATGTCCGATTGGCCACCAAAACCACAAAATGAACCTATAACTCCTAAACACAATGGACAAGAATGGCAAATTATCGAGAAGGCTGTACTTGCCTCTGTAGAGGAGCAACGTCGTAGTCGTCGTTGGGGTATCTTCTTTAAAACATTAACTTTTATTTACTTATTATTCATTATTGTACTCATGGGTAAAGGCTGCTCAACCAATAAAGATGGCTCAGCTGTGGGTAGTAGTGGTGCTCATCTGGCAGTCGTTGATATTGTGGGTACTATTGATGCTTCAAGCAATCAAGCGGTAAATAGTGAAGATACAAATAAAGCGCTTAAGCGTGCTTTTGAAGCATCAAACAGTAAAGCTATTGCACTTAATATTAACTCACCTGGCGGTTCTCCAGTTCAGTCTGATGAAATCTGGCAGGAAATTCGTTATTTGAAAAAACAGCATCCAGATAAGAAGGTTTACGCTGTTATTGGTGATATGGGTGCATCGGGTGCGTACTATATTGCTTCTGCTGCTGATGAGATTATTGTCAATCCATCAAGTTTGGTGGGCTCAATTGGTGTGATCATGCCTAACTATGGAATTACTGGTTTAGCTCAGAAACTTGGTATTGAAGATCGCACTTTAATCGCAGGAACGAATAAAGACATTTTAAGTATGACAAAACCGATTGATCCTGTGCAAAAGCAACATATTCAATCTGTTCTTGATAATGTTCATACTCACTTTATCAGCGCAGTTAAAGAAGGGCGAGGAAAGCGTTTGAAATCGAATGATCCAGCTATTTTTTCTGGTTTATTCTGGACTGGTGAACAAGCAATCCAATTAGGCGTTGCTGACCGTTCAGGTAACATTACAAGCTTGATGCGTGAACTAAACCTTGATAATAAAGTTGACTACACAATTGAACGCAACCCATTACAATCCATTTTAGGTCGTATGGGTGCACAAATCGGGCAAGGGGTAAGTGAATCTATTGCTCAAGAAGTGCAGACTCGTCAAAGCGCAAAATTACAATAAAATCTGTTTTAGGATAGCGTTATGTCAATGAAACCAGTTATACACTTTGCTCATGCCAATGGCGTACCCTCAAAAGTGTATCAAAAACTGTTTGACCAATTGAAAGGGGAATATGACGTTATTTATGTTCCCTTGATTGGTCCTGATAAACGTTATCCTGTGACGAATCATTGGCCTGCTTTAGTTGATCAGGTGATTGATAGTATTGTGCGTCAGGCGAAAGGACGTAAAGTCATTGGATTGGGCCATTCCCTTGGTTCGGTTTTAACATTGATGGCATCATTTCAGCGTCCTGAACTCTTTTCTCAAGTCATTATGTTAGATCCACCTCTTATTTTAGGACGATATTCATTTGCTTTTCACATGGCAAAACTATTTCGTCCTAAATTGGTTGACGCGATGACTCCTGCAGGCTTATCTGCACGACGTCGTGAACATTGGGAATCGAGAGAGCAGGCTGCTGAGTTACTGCGTCCTAAAGGTTTCTATAAAGATTTTGATGAAGATTGTTTTCAAGCTTACATTGACTATGCTTTGAAAGAGGATCCGGTTCGCGGTGGAGTAACTTTAACGATTTCTCGTGATGATGAAGTGGCAATTTTCCGCAAAAATCCTTCTTGGTGGTGGCTACCAATGCCAAAACCTAAGATGCCTGTGCATTTGGTTGTGGGGAAAGAAAGTGCTTTCTTAAAGAGAGGCTTTCCTCAAATGGCAAAGCGAAAAATGGGAATTCCATTTACTGTAGTTGAAGGAGGGCATATGTTCCCTCTAGAACATCCTATTGATACAGTGAACACTATAAAGAAATTGATTCATCATCAGCCAAATTAATTTTTAGACTTATAAAAAAAGGACATGCCAGCATGTCCTTTTTTTATTTTGCTTTTAAGTAAAAAGTTTTACCAATTTGCAAAACGAATAGGGTGTTCAAGAACTTGATCACGGAAATAAGCTTGTCCATTTTTCCATGTAAGCTGACCGTTACATAACCACTCTGCTACTTGTGGGTAGATAAAGTGCTCAAGTGTATGCACTCGATCTGCTAATGAAGCGGCAGTATCATGTTCTCTAACTGAAATAGCGGATTGGGCAATCGATTGACCAGAATCCAGTTCAGCAGTTACAAAGTGTACGGTACAACCATGTAAACGATCACCTGTGTTTAAAACACGTTGATGAGTATTCACACCTTTATAAGCTGGAAGGAGGGAGGGATGTATGTTCAGCATTTTCCCTTGCCATTTGTTGACAAAGGCGGGAGTTAAAATGCGCATGAAACCAGCTAAAATAACCACGTCCACTTGCCAAGCCAAGAGTTGTTGATGCATTGCTTCATCAAACACTTCACGAGTTGGAAAGTCTTTATGGGAAATAACAGCCGTAGCAATATTGGCTTTTTGAGCGCGCTCAAGGGCATAAGCATCTGCTTTATTAGACAGTACACCTACAATTTGCCCTGATAGATTTGCATCTATCAAGGCCTGTAAATTACTGCCGTTCCCAGAGACTAGAACAGCAATTTTTATCATGCAAAGATCACACGAATTTTTTCGTCTGCACCTTCCACTGATTCAGCATTTTCTTGGATGTGTCCAATTTTCCAAGCTTTTTCACCTTGAGCATTAAGCACTTCAATTGCTTTTTCTGCATCATTTGCATCAACAGCAATGACCATACCTACGCCACAGTTAAACGTACGGTACATCTCAAAGCGCTCTACATTGCCTTCGCGTTGTAGAAGTTTGAATAACTCAGACCATTCCCAAGACGATTCATCAATAACTGCTTGAGCACCATTTGGTAATACACGTGGTAAGTTACCAGGTAAACCGCCACCAGTGATGTGTGCCATAGCATGTACATCAACTTGTTTGCAAAGCTCAAGAACTGGTTTTACATAAATACGTGTTGGTTCCATTGCAACATCTGCAAGAGGACGACCATCAATCGTTTGAGTTAAATCAACATTTTTAACGTCTAAAATTTTACGTAGTAATGAATATCCATTCGAGTGAGCACCGCTTGATGCAACACCGATAAGTACGTCACCAGACTTTACTTTAGAGCCATCAATAATTTTGCTTTGCTCAACAACACCAACGGCAAAACCAGCAAGATCGTAATCTTCGCCTTCATACATGCCTGGCATTTCTGCGGTTTCCCCACCTACAAGTGCACAACCCGCAAGCTCACAACCTTTACCAATACCAGTAACAACATTTGCAGCAACGTCAACATTTAAGTGACCTGTTGCATAATAATCAAGGAAGAATAATGGTTCTGCGCCACAAACTAAAAGATCATTTACACACATAGCCACAAGATCTTGGCCGATTGTGTCATGACGATTGAGATTAAGTGCCAAACGTAATTTAGTTCCTACACCATCGGTTCCAGAAACTAAAACAGGCTCTTCATAACCTTTGGGAATTTTGCATAGTGCACCAAAGCCACCAAGACCGCCCATTACTTCAGGACGACTTGTACGTTTAGCGACTGACTTGATACGATCGACCAGTGCGTCGCCCGCTTCAATGTCGACACCCGCATCTTTATAGCTTAAACCGGTATTTGGGGTAGAAGTTGAGTTGCTCATAAATGAAGTCTCCGCATTGGCGGCAGATTATAACCTGAATATACGAAACTCTTATGTTATTTATGCTCGAAAATGCTATCTTTAATAAAAATATTTTTTCATTTATAACGATTAAATCAAAAAAGGCTAGATTTTATGCAAGATCGTATACTGCGCCGTATTCTTTTACTCGCAGGTATTGTATTGCTGGTATGGGTATTGTACTTACTCAAGCCTGTAGTCATTCCTTTTATCGGTGCTTTTTTCCTGGCTTATTTATTCAGCCCCCTTGTTGATGTTCTGGTAAAAATCAAATTGCCACGCTGGTTAGCGATTAGTGCGGTGTTTATAGGAATAGGCGTTACCCTAACTATTGCACTCTGGTATTTGGTTCCCCTGATTTGGAAACAATTGGTCTACGCTCGAGATAGCATTCCAGCGGGTATTCACTGGATTAATGCAAAACTATTACCATGGGTTTCTTCGACATTTAATGTTCAGCAAATGGAAATTGATACCGATCAAATGTCCAAAGCTGTCATGGACTATGTTCAGACAAATTACAGTGCTGATAGTATTCAAGCTGTCTTATTAAAGCTTGCGCAATCGGGTCTTAATTTTATTCAGATCGGTGGGACAGTTGTTTTAATTCCAATTATTGCCTTTTATTTTTTACTAGATTGGGACCGTATGTTACAAAACTTACGTCGTCTCATTCCACGTCCATATGAAGCCACTACCTTACAGATAGTGGGTGAATGCCATAGCGTTTTAGGAGCATTTGTTAAAGGTCAGTTCCTCGTTATGCTATTGCTAGGCGTGGTCTATGCAGTTGGTTTGCAGCTCATTGGCTTGGAAGTTGGTCTTATTATTGGTATGGTGGCTGGCCTTGCCAGTATTATTCCTTATTTAGGATTTGCAGTAGGTATTATTGCTGCAGTTATCGCAAGCTTATTCCAGTTTGGATTGGACTGGATGCATTTATTACTTGTTGGTGTAGTTTTTATGATTGGCCAAGTCGTAGAAGGCTATATCCTACAGCCATTCCTATTGGGCGATAAAATTGGTCTATCTCCTGTAGCAGTTGTCTTTGCAGTACTAGCTGGTGCACAGCTTGCAGGTTTCTTGGGAATGTTAATTGCATTACCTGTTGCGGCTGTTATTGTAGTGCTGTTAAAACATTTAAGAGATAATTATGAGCGTAGTTCATTATATGCTCCACCTTCTACTTTATTGATACAAGAAGGCGGCAATATTGAGCAAATTCATGTAGAAACCGAAAGCACTAAGCTTGATCTTGAGGTTAAAACACAGCAAGATACAGATAAAGTGAAACCATCTGACCAGAAATAATTTCAAGGTTAATTCAATATATGCGTCAACTCCAACTGGATATAGAACCTCAACTTGATGCTCGAATCAGTGATTTTTCGGGACCGAGTTGGGGGAATGTAGTCGATGCTGTGCGTCAACTACATGCCGGTCTGGTCAGTAGGTTTTACATCTACGGTGGAGCAGGGACAGGTAAGAGTCATTTACTTTCCGCAATTTGTGACTCTTATTTAGAAATAGGCAAATCTGCAATTAAAGTTTCTTTGCTTGAACTCCTTGATGCACCTATCGAAGCTATTACTTCTTTAGAACATTATGACCTTGTTGCTTTAGATGATATTGAATCGATTAGTGGCGTGCCTCATTGGCAAAAAGCTGTCTTTCATTTGATGAATAATCATGAAGGACAGTTAGTATTTTCTTCGCGTGTAGCACCTATCGAATTAAAGTTGGAATTACCCGATTTACAGTCAAGACTGACCCAAGCTGTCAGCGTTAAAGTGCCGAGTGGAAGTCTATATGCAGACCGTTATGCGTTAGTCACCTCTGTAATGTCTAGACGAGGTATTCATTTTGATCAGCAAATTGTTGACTATTTATTGTTACATGGCCCTCACCAAGCCTCTCTTTTGCTACAGACAGTTGCCCAATTAGAAAAATTACTCAAAGGCGAAAAAACAAAACTTTCGAATGCAACTTTAAGGCAAATTTATGCTTTGATTGATGAATATCAACAATAGATATTCTTTCATTTGGGCTTATTGCTTGGCCTAAGTTTATAAAACCTATTAAAAAAGATTTTCTGATAAAAGATCGCTAATTTTAGAGTACTTATCTTTATGTCTTTTAAATCCCTTCTAATTTTTAAATGAGTGAATTTTTGTATTTAAAAAAGTTTTTTAGGGTATGAAGCTTTTTGTAATCTGACTCAAAAATGACTCTATAGACCGACCAAAATGTCTTGAGAAATTCTACTTGCTGTGACAAAGTACGCACAAAGGATGCGATTGCAAAAGTGAAAATTTTGCAATATTGACAAAAAAAATGAAAAAAGATGTAAGGAGATGGGTATGCTCAAACGGAGCATTGCTTTTGCTTTATTGGCTGCTGCTGGACACGCTTATTCTGCCGATATTCAAGTCACAAGCTTAATTGATGAAGATAAAGACGATACGCTATGTACATTGCGTGAAGCAGTACAGTTTCTTAATTATCGAGCATCTTCCAATGCTGCTGATGTTGAAAAATATGCAACTGGTTATCATGGATGCGGAGGTAAAGACGCCTCTTCAAATATTATTTTGCAGCGTGATAAAGAATATGCATTGAATACAAGTATAACAATTACCGGGCCTCTAAATATTCTTACAGAGAGTGACTCTAGTTTTATTGATAATGATGCTCCAGGAACCCATAACGCTAGCATTAAAATGGCAGGTACAGACCGCCTGTTTAAAATTGATGATGGTAATGTTGAAAAAACCTCTTTCTCTGTTTCTTTGAGTGACCTTAATTTACAAGGGGCTGGCTCTAAAACCTCCGTATTAGATGGAGGGCTAATTTATAACCATGAACAATTAACTATTAAAAATTCACGTTTGCTCAATGGTTATGCTACCCGTGGTGGTGCAATTTACAATGCTGGTAATTTATCTAATACGACAAGAACAGCTGGTACAGTTACTCTTACCAATAATTTAATACAGAATAATAAAGCGGCTCAGGGAGCAGTTTTATATAGCGAAATGCCTCTTTATTACATTACTCAATCTGTTTTACGTGATAATGAAGTTACAGCCGCAGATAACGCTTTATTGTATGTTCAAACCAAGTTTGCAGATGAAAGTACTGGGGGATATTTAACTTCACGTGCTATTGGATTAAGTAATAGTACAATTTTTCATAATAAAGGTGGTTTTATTGCAAATATCCGAGATGGGATGTTTGTTAATAACATTACGATGATTAAAAATGACAAAGGACTATTTCTTGATGCTCCTCAAGGAAATGCTTCTGTTTCAAACAGTATATTAGTAGGGAATACTCTAAATTGTCAGGTAGGTACAACCGATAAAGCAGTTATACAAAGTAATTTGGTTACCGCAGAATGTAACCGAAATGCGACCTCAAAGCTTCCTAATATTCTTTATCCCGCTAATGAAAAATTAATTGCGGGAGATACAGATGAAGGTGTATGCGATGTAACGGCTCAAAATGGATTGTTATGCCCTTATAACACGCCAAAAAATAGCTTTTTGGGTTTCTTTAGACCACGATTACTTGAGAATTATAAAAATTTAGCTGAATCATTGATCATTAATAAGGGACGTCTTTATAGTGATGGCTCTTCAATTGGTTTAGCGAGTTGTGAACGATACGATCAACGTGGTAAGAGTCGGAGTGGATATGATGAGCTCTGTGATTTAGGTGCAATCGAATATATTGTAGATAGTGAAGTCTCTTCAGTTGGTCAAGATATTAAATATGGCCAAGTTGCAAAATTCGGTATTTTAGGTTCTTTAAGTGAAGCTGATTTGGTTACGCCTGCTACGTGTAAGCGATTGTTTGGTGAGCGTGCTGATGGCAAAGACTGGCAACCAGGATGTCTTAAAGTTAGACAAAGTACAGATACACCAGTTTCAAAAGGCACTATAACCTTAGATCAAAATGGTAATGTAATTTATACGCCAAATGGAAATTGGCATGGTGCAGATATTTTTAGTATGCAAGTAGTTACTAGCGTATCTCGTTTTAATGAGGGTGAAGATTTTCAATATATTACTATCCCAACAAGAATTGTTCAGGAACCTTTATCTGGAATTGAAGATAAATCGGTAAGTACTGGCGGTGGGGGAAGTGTAGGCGGTGGTTTAATTTTAGGGTTAATTGGATTAATTGCATTACGCCGTTTCAAGTCATAAACAGGGATGTGGGCTATGAAAAATTATCAAAAAGCACTGGGTGTAATTACTGTTATCGCAGCAATGCCTTTAATGGCTCAAACAACAATAAAAGTTACAACATTTGCTGATGAGGATAATGAGAACATGAATGCATGTTCTCTACGTGAAGCTATTACAGCAGCAGAAATGCGTAAATCTTATGGGGGATGTGAGGTTTCTGCAATTGATGCAAACTACACAATTCAACTCGAAGGTGGTACTTACACCTTAAATAAAGAATTAACCCCTAAAATCGGTTTGAATATTATTGGGAAAGAAGCGACGGATTGGGAGCGAAAAGGGGTTCTAACTAATGACTATCCAGCCCAAAAAGCGCTTGAAACTCGTATAAATGCTGGGGGAAAATCACGTATCTTTAATACGGCTGTTTACCAGCAACCTTTAACATTAACTAATATTATTTTAGAAAATGGTAAAACTACTGAGTCTGGTGGTGCAATTTATGCTGGCGCCGATGTAACTTTAAAAAATAGTCAGATATTAAACTCACAAGCATCTAAAGGTGGAGCGATTTACCTTGGAGGTAATACTGCCAGTTTAACGATGAGTCATTCTTTAATTCAAAACAATGGCCAGTCTTCAACGGAAGGTAGTATTCTCGCAATGAGTTGTATGTTTAATACTTCATATAGCGCACGTACTATATCGTTGGATTCAAATAGTTTTGTTAATAATGGATCGGCTAGTTCAATAAGTGCTTTTAATTTTTGTGGTAGCCCTACAGCCTCCTTTACAAATAATACAATTGCACAAAATATTGCGAGTCCGACTAACGGTAGTATTCTTAAATTTACAGGTGATGCTGATCCAGCAAAAAATCAAACCAGTAATTTAAGTTCGGATAGTAGTTTAATACTGCAAAATAATACGATTGTTGAGAACTCTGCAAACACAACTTTTTTATATGATAAATTAGGTGATAAAAACTTAAATTTTAATGTATTAGCTTTTAATGAAGGGGCTTATGCTTGCCGATATTTACTTGGGGCTGCAGCTGAGGAAAAAGATACTGGACTAGATTTGAGGTTTAATGCTTTAAATTTAACAGGCAATGCACCAAAATGTGATGTACCCAAAGAAGTAGTTCCTACAGGTAATACTAATATTGATGTAAAAAATAATACTTTAAATACTTTATTAGAGCCTTTAAAAGGACCTAATGAAAATAATGGTTTTTTACCAATTTACTATCCTAAAAATAATTTTTCAGAGCCAGATTTAATTGATGTAGATTCAGAAAATAAAGGTACTTGCCAGACTCAAGATCAGCGTGGGTTAGCTAGGTTGGTAAGTAACACATACTATTATCAAACTTTAAATGAAAATAAAAATAGTTGTGATATTGGTTCAGTTGAATTAATGAAACTTACGGCAGGTGATCTAGAAGGTTTAGGTAATATTTCATTTACGACTTTAATAGAGACATATCAAAAAAGCTATGATTTGTATGATAGCCTGCTCAAAGATCCAACTACGCCATCAAACTTTATCGTTTACTATAAAGTTCGTTTAGCTGAATTTAAGGATTTACTGGATAAGTTTAAAAATGATACGGCTCATGTAAATACAAAATATCGAGCAATTTATATAGATTTAAAAAATTATGGTTTTCCTCTACCAACTGAAGACAGTAACCATGTGTTAAAGTTTTTTAATACGGCTGATTATAATGTTAAAGCAGAACCTTTGGGGGTGGCACAAAAAGTAGAAGATTTAACTCCCAAAACAGAGACTAAGAAAAACCAGAGATGTGTGTGGAATCCAACCGTACAGCAAATTCTTTTTTATCGTGTCGATGATGATGTTACTTCAAGTACAACTAATGAATTTTGTAAATATACAATTACCACTAAAGCGGGTGTCGAACTTAGTAGTGGATTGATTAAAGCAAAATTTGCAAATATCGCTCCTGTTTCTGGAGACGGCACAATAACTTTTAAGTATTTAGCAAATGAAATGATTCCTTTGAATTTGCTCAAATATGCGAATGATGATGGAGATGGGCCGGCTAGTACACTTAGTACAAATTCTAATAAGTCTCAATTTGCGGATTTACCAATTTATTTACCAAGCAAAGCTTCAAAAGATGGAATTTTTACGGTCGTTAAGGCAGATCGAGAAGGACCGTGTCCTGGTAAAGACAGTAAAAATACATGTTATGGCGGCAATATTTATATTCAAGCTAAAAATGTCTTTAACACCTTTAACGATACACTTTCTTATAATGTCTATGATGCTAATGGATTAATTTCAGCGAAACCGGGGACAATTAATCTAATAAGTACTGCAACTACCACAGATGATTCTCGAAGTGGGGGCGGTGGTGGTGGTAGCTTAGGAATTTTGTCTTTAGCATCTTTACTTGGTTTAGTGATCTATAGACGCTACCGTAAATAAACGATATAAAATAAAAAAGCCTCCAATTGGAGGCTTTTTTATAGAAAATTATTTAAGACATTAAATTCACTGTGTAGGAATTTTATAGAGTATATTTAGTGTTCTAAATACTTGTTCATATACTCTTCACGAATAGCTGTTCTTTCTTCTCCATTCGCTTTAAGCATACGCTGGCGCAAGTCATTACGCTCTTGTGTACTCATTTTTTGCCATGCTTCACGCATTTTTTCTTTTTCAGCATCGGGGAGTTGAGTAAACCAGTCCATACGTTGTTGTAGGTTCGTACTTTGATTTGCTGGTAACTCTTTTAAACTCTGATAACGTTTGATAACTGCACGTTGTTCCTCTTCAGAAAGAGCATTCCATGTGTCATCAACTTGTGTATTGGCATCCTTAGAAAAAATCCAAAATCGTTCAAAACCTGCAAAACTGGTTTGCAAGAAACTTAATGAACACAGGATAAGTGCTAATTTTTTAGCTGCCATGTTGTACTTTATCCTCACCCAAGACCATTAGCATTTCTAAATCTTCCACCATTTGTGGAGATAATTTAGGATTTACAATCACTTGATTTTGCGGCTTATCAACAATATCTGCTGAATTAGGTAAAATTACAAAACCTGTGATCGCAGCTGCAAGTGCAAAACCAGACATTTTCCAGACACTATAAAAAGAGGCTGGTTTTTGTTGAATATGGTCAAGCACATGATTCATGACCACTGTTTTATTTTTATGGTGATGTGCCAAACTATCAAGTTTAGACGTCACCTTTTTAGTGAAATCATCATGATTCATCAGAACCTCCCAAGGGATTTAAATGGGCTAAGTACTCTCTAAGTCCCTGAATTGCTCGGTGATAATGGGTTTTAACACTACCTTCAGTACAGTTCATGATCTGAGCTGTTGTGTGTGTGTCAAAACCTTCCCACGCACGTAACATAAATGCCTGTTGTTGACGAACAGGTAGCTTTGAAATTGCTTCTCGAATTTCTTCGATAGTCACTGCTTGATCAAGAAAATCTGCAGGATTGATGGCTTTTTCATCAACTACATCAATAACTTCGTCGTCGTCATTGTCCAGACTAACTTTTTTGAAGAATGAAAATGGGTTTGCTCTACGAGATTCTTTGCGGCGCCAATCCTGAAGTTTGTTGTTTAAAATAGTATAAAACAGGGGATACCATTCTTCAGTACTTTTATCGGCATAAGATTTGTGTAAAGCAATAAATGCTTCTTGAACCAAATCCATGGCAATACCTTGTTGACCTTGGGTAGCACTCTCCATCATCACCAAAGCACGTCCAGTAACATCTTGCATGAAAACCTTCAGGCGTTGTTCAGCCGTGCTTGCATGAGCACTAGATGTTTCCGATCGAGACTTTTTCGGTGCTAAATCCATGGAGATGGAAAATCCTGTCATTGGACATACCCACCTTATCTTCAATATATCTCTTATATAACGTTGAAAAGAGGTGGGAGGTTGACAACAATCGGTTATTTTTTACTAGTGTAATTGATTTTTTTCACAAATATGTGAGATGTAAAATAAATTAACGTTTTATTGGCGCTGACGAACCATTTCAAAAAAACAAATAGAACCTGCAATTGCTACATTTAATGACTCTTGGCCACCTGGCTGAGGAATAGTCACCGATTCTGCATGCTCTAAGGCGTAATCACTTGCACCTTGACCTTCATTTCCTAAAATCCAGACACACGGTTTGGAAAGATCTTTTGAGTAGATACTGGTTGAGCGATGTGAGCTTGTAACAAAAACTGGAATATGAAATTTTGGAAGAATATCTGTCAGTTGAAAGTTTTCAAAACAATGTAAGCTAAAATGAGCGCCCATACCTGCTCTTAAAACTCGTGGCGACCAAAGTGATGCAGAGCCTTGTGTACAAATAATTTGTTTAATATTTGCTGCTGCTGCTGAACGTAATAATGTGCCTACATTACCTGGATCTTGTATATTTTCCAGAATTAAAGTATCTACTTTATAGTCAATTGTTGATGCAGTTTTTGGCAAGTCAATAATAGCTAAACAAGGTAAGCTTGTACCTAATGTGCTCAAATCTCTATATAAAACTTCACTAATAACAAAAATATGACCTTGATGCAGTTCAATTATTTTTTTTAAATCAGTATGTTCTAATGCTTGTTCTGTTGTAAATAAAGAAAAAATCTTCTTTTGCTGTTGTAACCACGTCAAGCAGAGATGGGTACCTTCAAGGACAGTTTGTTGGTGCTTTTTTCGGGCGCTATTAAGTTCGATTAACCCACGCAAATGTTTAATTTTTGCATTGTCTTTTGATTCTAAAAAAATAACCGCCATAAGAAAATATCCAACAAAAGGGCACCATCATACTATGATGCCCTAAATAATTAAAATTATTAATGATAGCTTGTTACGCGTTCAACTTCGTTTTTAGAACCAATAATTACAGGAACACGTTGGTGAAGTTCTGTAGGTTCAATATCTAAAATGCGAACACGGCCTGTAGTTGATGCACCACCAGCTTGTTCAATGAGCATACTCATTGGATTTGCTTCATACATTAAACGTAAGCGCCCCGCTTTTGTCGGATCTTTTAAGTCATATGGATAAAGGAAAATACCACTACGACATAAGATACGGTGAATATCGCCAACCATACATGCGACCCAGCGCATATTGAAATCTTTTTCGCGAACAGAGGTTTTGCCTGCAAGTAATTCATCAATATATTGTTTTACTGGTTCTTCCCAATGACGCTGGTTAGACGCGTTAATTGCAAACTCTTGAGTATCTGCTGAAACTTGAACATTGTCAGTTGTGAGTAAGAATGTTTGAGTTTCTGGGTCTAAAGTAAAGAATACTACGCCATTCCCTACAGTTAAGGCCATCATGGTTGATGGACCATAAAGTACGTAACCAGCAGCAACTTGCTGTGTACCAGCTTGCATGAAATCGTCTGCTTGAGTTACCGCATTTTTTGCAGGAAGAATAGAGAAAATTGTGCCTACACACATATTGATGTCGATGTTGCTTGAGCCGTCTAATGGATCAAATAAAACCAAATATTTACCATTTTCTTGTGCAGGTGTGAACTCATCAAGTTCTTCAGAAGCAAGACCACCCACTTGTGGATGAACTTTTAAAGCATCAATTAAATAGTCATTAGAAATCACATCAAGTTTTTTCTGTGTTTCACCTTGAACATTTTCATTACCAGCACTACCCAAAATACCAGCGAGCGCACCTTTTTGTAAGGCTTGATCGATTGTTTTACAGGTAGTGGCGATAGTGTCGATGACTTGAGCCAACTCAGGTGTCAGGTTCCCTTTTTGTTGTTGTAAAAATTGGGACAATGTGAGGTTGGACATATAGAATAGCTCCTGTGCTTCAAGCATCAAAATGAGTCAGATAAATACGTGGCATATTCTAGATGAGAATGTCACAAAATAAAAATTATCTTACTTTATTTGTGTTGGATTTATGCTTACAACCCTCATTTTAAATGGTATGTTGATTACATGACAACGGACTGTATATTTTTAGGAGAATCGAAATGACAACAAAGAAGTTTGATGCGACCCCCACGGCAGGTGAACCAATCAATCTAGATGAAATTTCGAAAGAGAATGTTCAGGAAGCGTGGAAAGATTATGAGGCAAAACCTGAATATAAAGATTTTAATAAGCATGATTTGATTGAATCTATGCAACATACTGAAGAAGAAAAGAAATCTTCTTAAGTTATGTTGTTATAAAAAAACGCTCATAAAATATGAGCGTTTTTTTATGCATATTCCCTTATTTTAATAAAGGAGGTACTGCTTCGTAATTAATTTCAACGCGGCGATTTTCTTTCCATGCAGATTCATCATGTCCTGCATTAACAGGCGCTTCTTTACCATAACTTACAGCTTCAAGTTGCTGTGGGTTTACACCATTGGTAATTAGGTAGCTTTGTACAGCTTTAGCACGACGCTCGCCTAAAGCCATGTTGTATTCACGTGTACCACGTTCATCTGTATGGCCAGTTAAAGCAACTTTTGAGTTTGCATTTGCCATAAGGAACTGAGCATGAGCTTGAAGCGTTTGATAGTCTTCAGTAGATAAGTCACTGCTGTCATAATCAAAATGAACAACGCGTTTAGCTAAAGCAGCTTTATTTGCTTCAGTTACACCTTTCGATGAAGCACCAGCCAAATTTTGAGCATTTAATGCTGCATCTTCACTTAAACCAGAAGTGTTAACTGTACTTGGATTTGTACCAGTTGTTGTAGTTGCTGCAGGTTTGCGGCTAGCACAACCTGTCATCACAAGCGCTACGCTAAGAAAGGGTAAAGCTAAATATTTGATTGATTTCATGACTATCTCCATCAATGGAATTAAAAGTTATTTTGGTGCCCAAGCTGGTTCACGTACTTCACCTTGTTCGCTTGGTAAATTCATACGGAAACGTCCATCAGTAGACATGATAGATAACAAGCCACGGTTGCCTTCACGAGTCGCATAGACCACCATTTGCCCATTCGGTGAGAAACTTGGTGATTCATCTAAACTGGTTGGAGTAAGAATATTGGTGATACCAGTATTAATGTCCTGAATTGCAACTTTATAACTGCTGCCACTTGGACGATGAACAAGAGCAATCTTTTTGCCATCTGCACTCAAAGTTCCACGTGCATTAAATGACCCTTTAAACGTTATACGTTTTACTGACCCATCAGCAAAGGTATAACGATAGATTTGGGCTGAACCACCACGGTCAGAAGTGAAAATAAACGATTTTCCATCTGGTGTATAACGTGCTTCTGTATCAATTGCCGAGTCATTTGTCATACGTTTGACTTGGCGAGTTGATAAGTCCATTTGATAGATTTCTGGATTGCCATTCATAGATGCTGTAAATAGCATTGATTGGCCATCAGGTGAAAAACTCGGTGCGCCATTTAGACCTTTAAAGCTCGTGAGTACTTCACGTGTTCCAGTAGATAAATCTTGTAGATAAATTGCTGGACGTTTGGTTTCAAAAGAAACATAAGCAATTTTCTTGGCATCAGGTGTCCATGCCGGAGAAAGAATTGGGTCACGAGATGACAAAACAGTTTTTGGTTGTTCACCATCTGTATCTGCAATTTGTAAAGTATAACGTTCAGCAGGAGTGGCTGGATTTCTCAGTACATACGCAATACGGCCGCTAAAATCACCTGGAATACCAGTAAGTGCCTGATAAATAGCATCACTCACCATATGGCCAGCTTGACGTATGCGTGAAGCAGGCACATTTAAAAGTTCATTTAAAATGTATTGCTGCTTTTGTACATCATAAAGTTGGTAATGAACTTCAAAACCTGTAGCTGTCTGTTTAATTTGTCCAGTAACTACATAGGGAATTCCAGCGGCTTGCCAATCAGAAGCTTGAATCTGATTGATTGCAGCATTAGCCGGTAAATTTTTAGATGAGCTTGTAAAGCGTCCAGAACGGTTTAAGTCAGTTTCGACAATAGGTGAGAGCCCATTGTCATTATTAAACGGAACAATAGCAATTTTTGGTGCCTGATCTGGTGCTTTAGCAATTTCCAGATATAACTGGGCAAAAGCAGTTGTAGAAGCAATAGGGCTTAAGGCGGTGATTAATGCTAAAGATAGCAGGTGTTTGCGGCTCGTATTCATAAGTTTAAAGTCATAGCTGGTATTTTGTGACTGTTGATTTTGTAGCATAGTTACATGCCTTAAACTATTTAAAGCATGTAACTCTTTCAAAATTATTGCGCTCTAAATGTAGAGTTAACACTTCTTGCTTCGCGTCTTGCATCAGGGTCTGATGGCATAGGATATGGTGCAGAGGCTTGAATTGCGGCCTTAATACTTGCATCTAAAGCATCATCGCCACTTGAACGTGTGATCACAATAGAATTAACGCTACCTGAGTCTGAAAGGGTAAAACGGACACCAACTGTTTTACCGCTACTGCCAGTCGGAACATCCCAAGAGCGTCGAATTTTTTGCTCAAAATCACGTCTAGCTGAAGAAGCAATTTTTTTAGCTTCGGCTTTCTTCTGAGCTGCTTCTTCTTGTGCTTTTTGAGCAGATGCAGCTTTTGCTTCGGCCTCTGCTTCAGCTTTACGTTTAGCATCATCAGCAGCTTTTTGCTGTTTCGCTTTTGCATCAGCCTCAGCTTTGTGTTTAGCGTCGTCAGCTTTTTGCTGTTTAGCTTTAGCGTCTGCTTCAGCTTTACGTTTAGCATCGTCATTGGCTTTTTGCTGTTTCGCTTTAGCATCTGCTTCAGCTTTACGTTTAGCATCGTCATTGGCTTTTTGCTGTTTAGCTTTGGCGTCTGCTTCAGCTTTACGTTTAGCGTCTTCATTAGCTTTTTGCTGTTTAGCTTTCGAGTCCGCTTCGGCTTTACGCTTAGCATCTTCATTGGCTTTTTGCTGTTTCGCTTTTGCATCGGCTTCAGCTTTACGTTTAGCGTCTTGCTGTGCTTGAAGTTTAGCGTTTTCGGCTTTTTGGGCCTCATGTTTTAGCCTTGCATCAGTCTCAGCTTTACGCTTAGCCTCTTCAGCAACTTTTTGTCTGGCCTTAGCTTCTGCTTCGGCTTTCGCACTTTGTTCGGTCTTACGTTTTTGTTCAGCTTCAGATTTTGCTTTAGCCTCGGCTTGGCGCTTAGCTTCAACCTGTTGCTTTTGTATTTCCTCTATACGTTGCTGTTCTGCCGCTTGTTTAGCTTTTGCAGCTTCTTCAGCTTTACGTTTTTGTTCAGCTAATTTTGCTTGCTGTGCTTGTTCGGCCTTTTGCTTTTGAGCAGCAAGTTGTTGAGCTGTTGGAGGAGGAGGCGTAACCGGAAGATTTTGAGGAAGCGTTTCATCCACAATAGGGGTTAATACCTCTTTTGCTTCATTTGTAGCTGTAGTCTCTTGTTCAACTTCTTTTGCTAATGGAGGAGGTAAATCTTCTGGCTTAACTAAAATAGTTGTGAGCTTTTTTGGCTGTTCAGGTGGTTTACTCAAGCCTAAAAAAAGCAAGCCAACAATGGCAATTGCATGAACTCCTAGTGTAAAGCTCAATGCAATCGCATTTTGTTTAAAGTGTGGCTTTTGATTTTTATTCATAGCTTATTTTAAAGGCTCTGTCAGAAGGCCAACTTGAGTTAAACCTGCTTCTTGTAAACTTGCCATCAATGATACGACTTCCCCGTAAGGACGAGACTTATCACCATTGACTAAAACTGTGAGTTGTTTATTTTCTTGTTCAGCTTGTTTTTGAGCATCGCTTAAAACTTCTTCAAGTTTTTCACGAGACAATGGTTCACTATCTTTGTAATCTTCATATTGAAGATAAATATTGCCATCTTTACCAATCGTTACCATGGCTGGCATATCTTTTGATTCGATTGGGTGGTTATTTGCTTGAGGTAAATCGACTTTAATACCACTAGTAATCATGGGAGCAGTCACCATGAAAATAACCAAAAGTACGAGCATAACGTCAATATAGGGTACGACGTTCATATCACTTTTTAGTGGTTTTTTTATGCGCTCAAAGCGCCCTGAACGCTGAATTGCCATTATGCATCTTCCTGTGATGAACCCACAGACTGACGTTGCAATAAGGCAATCATCTCTTCAGCAAATAAAGCACGATCAGAGTAAACACTTTCGCTTTTAGAAGTGAAATGGTTAAAAGCCAATACGGCAGGAATTGCAGCAAATAAACCAATTGCAGTTGCAATAAGTGCTTCGGCAATACCCGGTGCAACAGTTGCTAGAGTAACTTGATCAACAGCAGCTAAGCCGATAAAGGCATTCATAATTCCCCAAACGGTACCGAATAGACCGATGTAAGGAGCTACAGAACCGATACTGGCTAAACTACCTAAGCCATATTCTAGATGGCTCTGATCACGACTCAAACCTACACGTAAAATACGTTCAGTTCCTTCAATGGTTTGTGAAACAGGAGCCTGACGTTTTTTAAGTTTAAAAAACTCACTCAACCCTTGATAAAAGATGTCTTCAAGACCTGAGCGTTTTGAGTTGAGCTGAGCATTGTTGTAAAGCGTGTTGAGTTCAGCACCCGACCAGAACATTTTTTGAAAATGCTCGTCTTCTTGATGTGCTTTTTTATAACTCATATGTAACTTGGCAATCAGATACCAACTAAAGATTGATGCTAACAATAAAATTAGCATGACCAACTGAACGACTGGACTTGCCTGTAAAATAAGGTCAGAAATATGCAGGGTTGATTCAATGTTTGTTGCCATAGTTACATATGCCGGTTGTTTTTTTAGTCTTGTTCCAATTCTTTACGAATAAGATCACGTATTTCTTCTGGAAGACGACGAGGCATCATTTCTTTGTTTAAACATGCCAACTCGACCTCACCAGAAGCAAGCAAGATTTCACCACGATAAATATTTTGTTGCAACATAAATGACGCAGCTTTACATGAAACTACACGTGCTGTAACAGTAATTAAATCATCCATTAAAATAGGACGCATGTATTTTACATCAATTTTGTGTACGACAAAGTTGTAGTCTTTTTGATGCCAGTAATGATCAACGCCAGCGGCACGGAGCCACTCAGTACGAGTACGTTCCATATAGCGAATGTGGTTGGCATGATAAACGATGCCACCTGCGTCCGTATCTTCAATATAAACACGAATGTTGAATTCAAAATGATTCGCCATGAGAGGATTCCGTTTTAGTTCACTATAGAGCTTTGCATTTAAATTGTGACTGCTGAATAAAACATCAATTTTATTCGAGGCCACGTATATGCTTTAAATACGGGGCAGTTTAGCAGATTGCATACTAAGTCCTATGGCACAACCTTTCAATTGCGATTGCTGTAATTCTGGTCTAAAAACGGTACATCTCATGGCGAGTATGCTTTTAAATTATGACGGTTTCCATGCGGTTTGAACTTGTTTTGATATATTCGGATAATTTAATACGAATCTTACATGCAGCTCTGTTCCAGTTTTTAAGGCCTTGTCATCTACGATAAAATAAGGACTATGATTTGGCGCAGCCTGAGTTAAGTCTTGATTTTCTGGAGTTGCACCTAAGAAAACAAAAAATGAGGGCATTAACTTGCCATAATAGGCAAAATCTTCACTGGCGCTGGCATTGTGATCAAGCACATGCAGTTTTGAATCTCCAGCAACTTTGGCTAATGTTGGCTGAATAAGTTGAGTAAGGGTTTTATCGTTCATGGTCACTGGTGCATAAGGTGCAATTTCAACCTTAGCAGTTACATCATTGGCTTGAGCATTATGCTCTATCATGACCGGTAGACTTTTTAAGATGTTATTTCTTATTTCTTCGTTATTAGAGCGAATGGTACCGATCATATTAACCTGTTCGGGAATTACATTTCCTGCTGTACCACCTTGAATATTGCCAATACTCACTACACCCATACCTTGAGTTAGGTCGGTTCTTCGACTAATAAGACTTTGTAAATTGTTAATCATTTGTGCCGATGCATAAATTGGATCTCTACCTAACCACGGGGTAGAGCCATGGACCTGTTTGCCATTGACCTGAATACGTAAGTGATCTGCACTGTTTAAAATAGCACCATCCTTGTAATAAAGATGACCACTTTTCATACCAGCTATGACATGTATTCCAAAAATAGCTTCTGGTTTATAGTTATTAAAAGCACCATCGGCGATCATTTTTCGTGAACCGATTTGATCACCCTGAGTGAAGTTATCTATATCTGCACCACCTTCTTCAGCAGGTTGGAAAACAAAAATAACGATGCCCGATATTTTATCTTTATTCGCAGCTAAAATTTTTGCTGCGCCTAATAACATTGCAGTGTGTGCATCATGACCACAAGCATGCATTACGTAAGTTTCCTTACCTTGATAAATTGCCTTTTGTTTACTGGCAAAGGGAACACCACTTTTTTCTTCCATGGGTAGAGCATCCATATCCGCTCGAAGTGCGATAATAGGGCCTGGTTTGTTGCCTTTTAAGATGCCAATTACACCGGTTTTCGCATAGCCTGTTTTGACTTGAATGCCATAAGACTTTAATTCTTTTTGAACAAGTGCAGAGGTTTTAAATTCCATATTGCCCAGTTCAGGATGTTGGTGAATGTTTTGTCTTAGCTGAATGACCTGATTTTCATTTTGTTGAGTAGCATCGTTAACCCAATCTGCTAGGCTCAGCTGACTCATGAAGGCGAGTGGCAAAAATAAAGCGGCTTTCTTATACATGTCCTTATCCTAAAATATTATTGTTCATAAGATTTAATATCTAGATTTCTTATAATTCAGTTTTTAAAAAAATTAAAAAATCAATAAGGTATAAAGAAAGACTTAAAAGGTATCGATTCGCTAATCGATTGATAAGACAATTATTATTTTATTTAAGAAAGTATAGTGAGACTAAAAAGGAAGAGAAAGTTCTCTTCCTTTGGCTAGTTTTTAGGCTCGGGTGGCGTCAGTCCAAATTGTAAATAAGACTGATTAGTTGCAATACGTCCTCTAGCGGTACGCATCACATAACCTTGTTGAATTAAATAAGGTTCAATCACGTCTTCAAGTGTGCCACTATCTTCAGCCATTGCGGCTGCTAGCGCTTCAACTCCTGCAGGACCACCATCAAAGCGCTCTAACAGCATGCTCAAATAACGGCGGTCTAAGGTGTCTAAGCCTGCCTTATCAACATTGAGCATATCAAGAGCACGTTGCGCCATTTCGTGGGTCACTTCACCTGTACCTTTCACTTGTGCATAGTCACGCACACGTCGTAATAATCGATTGGCAATACGAGGTGTTCCACGTGCACGACGTGCAATTTCTTCTGCACCCTCAACTGTAGTTGGCACATTCATTAAGTTTGCAGAGCGTGACACAATATGAGTTAAGTCTTCTACAGAATAAAACTCAAGACGTTGCACAATACCGAAACGGTCACGTAGTGGTGATGTAAGCAAGCCCGCACGAGTCGTTGCAGCGACCAATGTAAACGGTGGTAAATCGAGTTTAATTGAACGAGCAGCCGGACCTTCACCAATCATGATATCTAATTGGTAATCTTCCATCGCTGGATAGAGAATTTCTTCAATCACTGGAGAAAGGCGGTGAATTTCATCAATGAACAAGACATCGCCTTCTTCAAGGTTGGTGAGCATTGCCGCTAAGTCGCCCGCACGCTCTAAAACTGGCCCTGAAGTAGATTTAAGATTACCGCCCATTTCACGCGCAATAATGTTGGCAAGTGTGGTTTTACCCAAGCCCGGTGGACCAAAAATTAGCGTGTGGTCGAGTGCTTCACCACGACCGCGAGCTGCGCCAATAAAAATTTCCATTTGCTCGCGTACTACAGGTTGTCCAATGTAGTCGGCAAGTGAAGTCGGTCGAATCGCCCGATCAAAATGATCTTCTGGTTTTTCTGCTCCACTGATTAAACGGTCTTGCATAAGTGTTTTACTTCATCATTGATTTTAGAGCAGCACGAATAATATCGGCTGATTCGGTGTAATCGGCTTTAACCGCAGCAACAGCTTTTTGTGCTTCAAGTGGCTTATAACCTAAAGATTGCAAAGCGGCTTCTGCTTCTGCTACAGGTGAGTTTGCAGCAAACTGAATTTGAGGCAGGGTAGCTGAAGTAGAAGTTCCTTGAGCCAATGTTTTGAAACGGTCACGAAGCTCAATCATTAAACGCTCGGCTGTTTTTTTGCCAACGCCCGGAACTTTGACTAACGTGTTGATATCGTCATGCTCAATCGTATGCACTAACAACTCAACGCTTAATGTCGACAAGATACCTAATGCCATTTTCGGACCGACACCATTTACTTTTAATAGGGTGCGGAAAATAGTTTTTTCTTGAGCATCACTAAACCCATAGAGCTGTTGAGCATCTTCACGGACAACCAAATGCGTCCATAGCGTAACTTTCTGGCCTTTTTGTAATTGGCAAAATGTTGAAAGTGGCGTATCAATTTCATAGCCCACACCATTTACATTTAGTAATACAGTAGGGGCTTCTAGGGCAAACACTTCGCCAATTAAACATCCGATCATAGAGTAGTTTCACTTATTCATAACTGTAAATCTGGTCATTTTAAAATTAATTAAAATGATACTGGTTTTATTTCTTTCTATATTAAGCCAGTTTAAAACAAACCTATTTTATTACCTTGCAACTCTTGCGCCAAGCTATAAGCCTGATGATCTGAGAACTTACTAATAATATCGAGTACTTGCATAATATTGCTGTAGTGATTATTGCTAAAGTTAGCACCATATAGACTAAGGATAGACATTAAACGTTGTTCTTTAAAGCTTAAAGATTTATGTGGGGTAGTCAGCGGTACAAATGCATCCAAAATCGTTTGCAAACTTTGATGCGCAATAATTTCTAGCCCTGATTTTTGTGGATGTTCAAAAATTTTGTCACGTGCCAGATTTTTGGCTGTTTCGATACCAACTGTAATATCGGGTGAACAATATTGTAAAAGGTTGCCTTTAAGCTGACCGGTAATGATTTCATAATGATGTTTAGCAAAGGCTGTGGTGACTTCATCAACTAGACGTTTCATGACACGACCACGTAGTGCCGAAATTTTTTGTTGCCACGTACTGTTCGGGTGTGACAATTCTTCGGGCTGCCCATAATCGGCAATAAGATTTAAGAAAATTGGTTCAACTTCTTGGTAAGTGAGCATATTTAAGATAATGCCATCTTCTAAATCAATTAAGGCATAGCAAATGTCATCAGCAGCTTCTAACAAGTAGGTCAGTGGGTGACGGCAGTAGTGATATTCACCTAACTGAATAAGCCCGAGCTGTTCAGCAATTTGTTTTAAAATTTCTTTTTCAGACTGATAGCACCCAAACTTTGCTCGTTGATGAGAAGGGCGATCACCTTGTGAAGCAATGGTCTTTGAAAGCCATGGATACTTTAAATAAGCTCCTAAGGTTGCATAGGTTAAGCGCATTCCTCCATCATTCGGATGATAGTCAATACGACTTAATAAACGTAATCCCTGAGCATTACCCTCAAACTGGCGAACATCTGCTTCTTCTTCTGGACTTAATTTTTTTAAAAAATCATTATGTGAAGCATCATCGAACCATTCTCGAATTGCATATTCACCAGCATGACCGAAAGGAGGGTTACCAATATCGTGAGCTAGACAGGCTGCTTGAATAATTGCACCAACATCGGCAGGAGAAATCCAGACAGGTAATTCATTTTTTATTTTTTCTGCTGCAAGCATACCCATTGAGCGGCCAATACAGGAAACTTCAAGTGAGTGAGTTAAACGGGTGTGAATGCCATCATGCTGTGCGAGTGGGTGAACTTGCGTCTTACGGTTTAGCTGACGAAAACTTTGAGAAAATATAATGCGATCATAATCTTTATGGAATGGGCTACGAGCCAGTTCTGTACTACTTTTTTTACTACCTAAACGAACTGCAGAAAGCAGCTCTAACCAACGCATTTGTTCCATTTATCATTATTCAAAACTATAAAACCTGATCATGCCAAAAAAAAGTTAAAAGCACTAGCATGGTGCGACATAGTTTGTCTTAGTTCAGGTTTTATTATGTTATTGACTAAACATGAAACAATTTATTTTTAGCCAGAATGCCTAAAAAAATGATTTTGAACAAAAAACTCATCACTTCTTGCAGAATTAGGTTACAGAATACTGATTCTACATCTAGCTGATTTTAGCAAGACGCAGTAGAATATGCGCTCTCTCTAAAGTCACATTGCGGTAAGGTTCACAAGACCTGCCCGTGGAGCCAAAATCAACATGTTTATCGTGGCCGGTGCAGCAGCACATTCTTCTTTTAAGAAAGCTCAACTATTAACACGTTTATCGTCAATTAGTTCTGTTCAATCTTTTGACAGCCAGTGGGTCTATTTGTTTGATCAAGCGCTCAACGAGCAGCAACATCAATCTGCTTTGCAATTATTAAATGACGGTGAGTCTTTTGAACTTCGTCAATCTGCAAGTGATGAGATTCAGATTTTAGTTACGCCACGTGTGGGTACTATTTCACCTTGGTCTTCTAAAGCAACTGATATTTTCAAAAACTGTAATACACCAGTACACCGTCTAGAACGTGGTCTTTTATTCACGTTAAAAGGTGTTACTGAAATTACGAATGAAGTTAAACAAGTACTTCATGACCGTATGACAGAAACAGTTTTTGCTCAAATTGATGATGCAAAAGCATTATTTTCAGAAACTGCTCCAAAACCATTAAATTCAATTGATATCTTAGGTCAAGGCAAAGAAGCTTTGGTTAAAGCAAACAATGAGTTCGGTTTTGCGTTGTCTGAACAAGAAATTGATTACTTAACTGAAGCATTCGGTAAGCTTGGTCGTAATCCAAATGACATCGAGTTGATGATGTTTGCACAAGCAAACTCTGAGCACTGTCGTCATAAAATCTTTGGTTCTGAATGGACAATTGATGGTGAAAAACAACCATTATCATTGTTCCAGATGATTAAAAACACCTATAAAGAATCACCAAATGATGTTTTATCGGCATATAAAGATAATGCGTCAGTAATTGTGGGTTATGACACGATGCGTTTTTATCCGAAAGCGGATGAAAATGGTCACTTTGTTTATAAATATAAGAGCCAAGCTGCTCATATTTTAATGAAGGTTGAAACTCACAACCACCCAACAGCAATTTCTCCATTTGCTGGTGCTGCAACTGGTTCAGGCGGTGAAATCCGTGATGAAGGTGCAACAGGTCGTGGTGGTAAACCAAAAGCTGGTTTAACAGGTTTCACAGTTTCGAACTTAAACATTCCTGGTTTTGAACAACCTTGGGAAGAAAACTACGGTAAACCTTCACGTATGGCATCGCCATTACAAATCATGATTGAAGGTCCATTAGGTGGTGCGGCATTTAATAACGAATTTGGTCGTCCTGCGTTAAATGGTTATTTCCGTACTTTCGAACAGAATGTAAATGGTGAAGTGAAGGGCTTCCACAAGCCAATCATGATCGCTGGTGGTTACGGTAATATCCGTCCTGACCATGTAGAAAAAGATGCGATTCAACCAGGTGATTTACTCATTGTATTGGGTGGCCCTGCAATGTTAATCGGTCTTGGTGGCGGTGCAGCATCTTCTGTAGATAGCGGTACAATGGGTGAAAGCCTTGATTTCGCTTCAGTACAACGTGAAAACCCAGAAATGGAACGCCGTTGTCAAGAAGTGATCGATACTTGCTGGCGCTTAGAAGACTTCAATCCAATCGTTTCTGTACACGACGTTGGCGCGGGCGGTCTATCAAATGCTATGCCTGAACTTGTGAATGATCATGAGTTAGGTGCAGTTCTTAACCTTCGTAAGATCCCTTCATTAGAGCCGGGCATGAGCCCAATGGAAATCTGGTCAAATGAAGCACAAGAGCGTTATGTTCTTGCTATTCGTCCCGAATCTTTAGAGCAGTTCGAAGCAATCTGTGCACGTGAACGTTGTCCGTTTGCTGTGTTAGGTGAAGCAACTGAAGCACGTCACTTAACAGTTGAAGATCCATTGTTCCAAAATGATGCTGTTGATATCCCAATGCAGGTAATGCTTGGTGGTACGCCACGCATGCAGCGTTCTTATGAAACTATTGAACGTAGTGGCGATGATTTTGACGCTTCAAAAGTTGATTTGAAAGATGCGATTTTCCGTGTATTGAAAAACCCGACAGTTGCATCTAAGTCATTCTTAATCACAATTGGCGACCGTTCAATTACAGGTATGGTTGCTCGTGATCAAATGGTTGGTCGTTGGCAGGTTCCTGTTGCAGATGCAGCAGTAACGACAACAAGTTTGCAAGGTTTCACTGGTGAAGCAATGGCAATGGGCGAACGTCCACCAGTTGCATTGTTAAATCCAGCAGCATCTGCTCGTTTGGCAGTTGCTGAAGCAATTACCAATATTGCATGTGCAAACATTGAACAAATTAGCGATATCAAACTTTCTGCAAACTGGATGGCTGCTGCTGGTCAAAAAGGTGAAGACCAAGCACTGTTTGAAGGCGTGAAAGCAATTGGTATGGAAATGTGTCCTGCTTTAGGAATTGCAATTCCAGTAGGTAAAGACTCACTTTCAATGCGCACGACTTGGAATGACAACGGCGAAGATAAAGCTGTAACTTCTCCAATGACGGGTGTAATCACTGCTTTTGCTCCAGTGACAGATGTTCGTAAGACCTTAACGCCTGAACTTAAGAATCTAGAAGATTCTGTACTTGTACGTATTGATTTATCTAAAGGTCAGTTCCGTCTAGGCGGTTCGATTCTTGCACAAGTATATAAAGCAATCGGTTCAATCACTCCAGACGTAGATAGTTTTGATGACTTCAAAGCGTTCTTTGCTTTAATCCAAGACTGGAACAATCGTGGCTTGATTCAAGCTTACCATGACATCGGTGATGGTGGTTTATTAGCTTCTGTAGCTGAAATGATGTTTGCTGCACGTTTAGGTGTTGCGTTAGAAAACCAGACTACTGCTGGCTTATTTGCAGAAGAAATTGGTGCAGTACTTCAAATCAAAGCAACTGATTGGGAAGCTTTACAAGCAGAAATCGCAGCTTCTAGCTTAAAAGATGCAATTGCTGTAGTTGGTCGTGTAAATAACTCAGATCAATTATCTGTAAATGGTTTAACTTTAGATCGTGCTGAATTACAACAAGCTTGGTCTGAGGTATCTCATCAGATCCAACGTTTACGTGATAACGTAGAAACTGCTGACCAGGAATTTTCATTAATTACTGATAATGCACACCAAGGTTTAATTGCTAAACCAACATTCGATTTGAATGAACCTATTGAAGCGCCGTTCATTAATACACGTCGTCCTAATATGGCGATCTTGCGTGAGCAAGGTGTAAATGGTCATATTGAAATGGCAGCAGCCTTTGATAAGGTTGGGTTCAATACTATTGATGTGCATATGAGTGATTTACTTGCTGGTCGCGTTAGCCTAAGTGATTTTGAAGGTTTAGTGACTTGTGGTGGTTTCTCTTACGGTGACGTAATGGGCGCTGGTGGTGGTTGGGCAAAATCAGTATTGTTCAACGCTAAATTACGTGATCAGTTTGAACAATTCTTCCACCGTGAAGATACGTTCAGCTTAGGTATCTGTAATGGTTGCCAAATGTTGTCACAATTAGCGCCACTTATTCCGGGTGCTGAACACTGGCCACGTTTCCACCGCAATATGTCAGAAGTTTTTGAAGCTCGTAGCGTAAACGTTCGTGTTGAAAAATCTGTTTCTGTATTACTTGATGGCATGGAAGGATCAATCTTACCGATTGCTGTTGCACATGGTGAAGGTCGTGCGGTTGCTAGTGAAAGTGCACTTGCTGGTTTAAATGCAGGTAACCAAGTTGTATTACGCTATGTTGATAGCCTTGGTAACCCGACTCAGCATTATCCATTGAACCCAAATGGCTCACCTGAAGCGATTACTGGTGTGACTTCTAAAGATGGTCGTGCAACGATTATGATGCCACATCCTGAGCGTACTTTCCGTGCGCTTCAGCATTCTTGGAAACCAGAAGAGTGGACTGAAGACGGTGCATGGTTACGTATGTTCCGTAATGCTCGTAAGTTTATTGGTTAATATAAAGATTAAAATAAGCCACCGTAAGGTGGCTTATTTATATGTAGTAGAATATTAATAAATAGTGGAGAAGAAAAATGAAATCAAAAATCCATTTCCGTGAATTTGCATTGCTCATGGCATTGCTCATGTCGATTGTTTCTTTTTCGATAGATGCAGTTTTACCTGCTTTAGGTGAGATTGGGCGAGTTTTTGACTTAAAAAATAGTAATCAGTCACAATGGGTCATTATTGGTATTTTTTCTGGCATGACCATTGGGCAGCTCATTGCGGGGCCTCTATCCGATGCGATTGGGCGTAAACGTATTTTATTCACAGGAATTATTATTTATTTTCTGGGAAGTTTATTGTGCTTTACAACACAAAGTTTTGAGTGGTTTTTAGTTGGGCGCTTTATTCAAGGCATTGGTGTTTCAGGGCCTTATGTTGCTACTATTTCAATTGTTAGAGATAAATACAGCGGAGCTCAAATGGCTCGCATCATGTCTTTAATCATGATGGTATTTATGGTGGCTCCAGCAGTTGCACCGAGTCTAGGGCAACTCATTATTCATTTCTTTGGTTGGCGTGAGATCTTTGTTTTATATATGGTTTATGCCACAGTGATTGGAGCATGGGTTGCTTTACGATTAGAAGAAACCTTAATGCCTGAAAATCGTTTACCTATGCGGTTGCAAGCATTTCAAGAGGGCTTTAAAGAAGTTGTGAGTAATAAAACCACCATGAGCTATTTGCTATGTGCAGGTTTTTGCTTTGGTGGATTCATTGGTTATTTGGGAACTTCTCAACAAATCTTTATGCAACAGTTTGGTAAAACAGGACAAGAATTTAGTGCTTATTTTGCCGTGCTTGCTGGTGTGATGGGAGTCGCCTCATTTACAAACTCTAAAATTGTTATGAAGTTTGGAATGCGTCCAATCTGTATTTATGGCTTTTTAGGCTTGTGCTTAATTTCTTTAATTTTCTTAGGAATTCAGCTTTTAGGCGTGGCTGTATCATTCTGGATGTTTATGCTTTATGCCTGTATTTTATTTTTATTATTTGGAACTCTATTTGGTAATTTAAACGCGATTGCGATGGAACCAATGGGGCATGTCGCTGGAATGGCATCGGCTATTATTGGTGCAGCTTCCTCTGTCTTGTCACTTATTCTTGCCTCTATTATTGGACAGTTATATAACGGTACATTAATTCCAATGACCTTTGGTTTTGTTATTTTGTGTGGTTTAGCTTTTGCCATGACAATATATGAGAATAGATATTTAAAGAAATCGGATGCTTAAAATTATAGGAATGAAGATAATTCACTGATTTTTCAAATTTCTTTAAACTAATAGCTGCATATGGATTTTTGAAACTCTTGAAGCATTTTAAAAAAAAGTATAAGAGTATAGACAGCTTACTATTTAACCCCTTATGCTTTATTTGAGGTTGGTTCAATTTTTGCTTTCTCTGTAACAACGATAAAAAATCGGAGATCAAAATGATGAAAAATGAAAATCACATAAAAACGTTTTATAAAAAAGATATGGGCTGGCGTTTATTTGGCTTGGCGCTTGCGATTCAAATTCTCTTTATTGGAGCAAATTATTTGGTAATGATGAGCTGACTTTGATTCTGAAGCTTTTTTAACGGTATGATTTAAAGCATGTTCACTAGTTTTGAGTCATTTTGCTCATGTTAAAGCTGATTTATTACGTACCTGAGTCACATCTTGAGTCGACTAAACAAGCCATTTTCTCTGCTGGTGCAGGTGGTATTGGTAATTATGAACACTGCGCATGGCAAGTGAAAGGAATAGGGCAGTTTAAGCCAGTTAAAGGCGCAGACCCTTATATCGGAGAACTAGGTGAACTTGAACAAGTCGAAGAATGGCGTGTGGAAACAATCGTGATTGAAGAAAATGCCAAGGCCGTAGCGAAAGCACTAAAGGCAAGCCATCCTTATGAAGAGCCTGCCTTTGAGTTTATTCAAATCATAGAAATTGATTTTAATTAAACTGAGAAAAATCCGGTTTGCGTTTTTGCATAAATGCTTGCACTGCTTCTAGCATTTCAGGTGAGTGAACGCGTTGCATAAAGATTTCAGCTTCGTGATCAATACATTCAATAATCTGTTCTAAATTATGCTTCATGAGCGCTTTGGTTTGTTTTAACGATGCAAGTGGTAAAGCTGCTAAATGCTGAGCTGTTGCCTGAGCAGAGGCATAAGCATCTTCAACGACTTCATTAACTAACCCAGCTTGTACCGCGGTTTCTGCATTGAACTTTTTCGCAGTAAATAGAAGTTCAGCTGCTTTGTGATAACCCGCTTGTTGAATGAGTAATTGACTTGCACCACCTTCTGGAGAAAGGCCAAGACTTACAAATGGAATTTGGAAAAGGGCGGTGTTGTCAGCAAAAACTAAATCTGCGTGTAATAAAATCGTAACGCCAATTCCAATTGCCACACCTTTTACTGCAATAATAAGTGGCTTTGATAATTTGGCAGCCGCTTTAAGTAAAACGAATGGCGGAACTTTTCCGGCTGGGCCCATGTTAGGATTTTGTACAAAACCCATAAAATCTTTCATGTCATTGCCAGCGGTAAAATCTTGCTCTACACCACGTAGAATGACTACTCGAACATCTTTATTAAGGTCGGCTTCATCTAGTGCTTGAGCAATCCATAAATAAAGTTCGCCATAGAGTGCATTTTTTGCATCTGGGCGATTTATGGCTAAGGTGAGTACGCCACCTTCTAAATTTGCGTGTAAATGTTGATGAGGTTGTTGAATACAGCTAAGTGTCATCGTACTATCCTTGCTTTAAACCACGTTGTTAATTTTTAGGTTCTCATTATGGCGCATATTTTTTGCAATGAGCGTTACTGATGAGTTCATAAAAAGTGAAAATCTAATTATGTATAAATTTGACTATCTCGTTTTTATAGGGCGTTTTCAACCATTTCATTTGGCTCATATGCAGACAATTGAAATTGCGTTACAACAAAGCCACTATGTAGTTTTAGCTTTAGGCTCTGCTCAAATGGAACGTAATATTAAGAATCCATTCTTAGCAGTAGAGCGTGAGCAAATGATCTTGTCAAATTTTTCATTGGAAGAACAAAAGCGGATTCTTTTTGTACATGTAGTGGATGTTTATAACGACGAAAAGTGGGTCAAACAAGTCAAAACTTTAGTGAATGGTGTGATTGAACCCAACTCAAAAGTTGGTTTGATTGGGCATTTTAAAGATGAGTCTTCCTATTATTTGAGACTGTTTCCTGAATGGATTATGGTTGAGCTTGATAGCTTAAAAGATTCAATTTCGGCAACGCCAATGCGAGAAGCTTATTATCGGGGTCAAATCCAAACAGAATTTTTCCCTGTAGGAACCATTCGATTTTTGGATGAATTTAAAAAAACACGTACTTATCAGCAACTACAGCAAAGATTTGAAGAAGATGACCGTTCTAATCTCGATGAGATTTGAATAAATCTATATCGATTAAGCATCTGCCCAAAAAATAATTCGGTTGGAAAAAGGATCAGTGATACTGAGTTCAAGTGTTTCCCAGTCGGTTTTTTCAATCTGAGGTTTAGAAAATTTATATTCCTTTTCACTCAATTCACTATGCAGCTCATAAATAGGTTCCCAATAAATACGAATTGCACTATGTGGGCTTGCATCTCCAAAATGTTCAGATAAATGAATGACACAATCATCTTTAGAAATTTGTAAATATAACGGAAAGTTATCTTCAAATTGATGTTGCCAATCAAGCTGAAAACCTAAGAAATCAAGATAAAATGATTGAGCTAAATCAACATCAAAAATTCTTAAAATTGGAGTGATTGAACCAGATTGCATCATTTTTCCTTTTAACGTGTACTAAATTGTTGAGTCCAATAACTCTTTTGCTTTACAGACTGATCAGAAGCACAAGCGATTGCGTAAGTTGTGAATTTTGGATTCATTAGATTACTACAATGTAGAGGGCTCGACAGCCATTTAGACATAACTTGCCCTAAAGTTTTCTGGCCACTAGCGACATTTTCACCATTGGCTTTACCGAGTGTATTATAAAGTTTTAAGCGTGATTTTAAGTCTAGACCCGTTGAGCCAACATGCCCGAGAAAGTTATGTGCTGCCATATCTTGGCTATGAGAAAGTGCTCCTTTATATAAACTGTTACTCCAACTTAGTGGTTTGGTTGCAGGGAAATACTGCTGACCACATTGGCGTGATTGCTGTCGGATCTGATTAATTGTGTTTAGTACAGCTTGTTGGTAGGCTGAATTTTGTAAATCTTGGCAGCTTATTTCATTGGAATTTTTTTGAATTTGAGCAATTGATGGGGTGGTGTTAATTGGTATGATTAAAGTATTTGCACTACATGCACCAATAAAAAGAGTAGCAGGCAGTAAAGAGCAGGTTTTGAGTAGACTCATATCAATGCCATAAAATAATTATTCTAATATTTTTATGATACGCCAAAGTCAAATTGTTGGGTAATAGTTTGCAAACAAAAAAGCGAGCAAGAAACTCGCTTTTTTGTTTGTTAAGTTTATGAAGCCGTCTGGAGGGTTTTTAAGTCTTCTAGAACTTGTTCTGCATGCCCAGCAGCTTTAACTTTGCGATAGCTTTTAACTAAAGTTTTGTTATGGAAAATAAAAGTAGAGCGTTCAATACCCATTACTTTTTTCCCATACATATTTTTTTCTTTAATTACATCGAAGTGCTGACACAATACTTCGTCTTTATCACTAATTAGATCAATCGTAAGCGCTTGCTTTTCAGTAAAGTTTTGATGTGCTTTTACTGAGTCACGTGAAATACCAAAAATACGTGCACCTAAAGCATCAAACTGATCTTTCAAACAAGAGAATCCAACTGCTTGTGTTGTACATCCTGGAGTTGAATCTTTAGGGTAGAAGTAAATGATTAACCATTCATTTTCGACCTCAGTCAAGTTCACTTCGCCTTGTGTTGTTGGGAACACCTGATCTGGTAATTGGATATTCTCAGTCATTTCTCATCCTTCAAAAAGCTAAATTTGATCTAATTCAAGTGGTAAAAAAGCATATTCTTCATGATAAACAATATCGAGCTTTCTTACAGGAATTGGTTTGTTAAAAATTGGGCCATCAATCACAGTCGTATGAAACTCACCACCTTCACCACATGGATCAACGCCACGGTTTTCAAGTTCATGGATATATTTTAGAGTTAAAGTTTTTCCTAAATCTTCAATTGTCATTCCTAGTTTTAAATTTACTGTCACAATGACACTACGGAAACCAAGATTGATAAATTCTTCAACAACCTCACGGTGTGGACGGAGCCAAAGAGGCATTCCTAATTGAAGACCCACTTGTTGAGTAATCCGATCATGCCAACACCCATGTTCAGGCATATCTAGGTCGCCTGTAACAAGTACCTCGGCACCTAGTTGTTTGGCTTGAATGAGTAATTCAATAAATTTAGCTTCATAGTCATTCCAGCTTGATGAAGCCATAAATATGGGTAGGCCAACTGCTTCAGCTTGAGCTTGAATAATATCAAGTGGCATAGCATGCGAACGAGAGCGTTGGCCTTGTTCTTCAAGCATGATAATGAGTCCACTCACCGTGCCAGTTTTCATTGCATGGTAAAGTGCAAGGGAGCTGTCTTTACCACCACTGAATGAGACAATAGACGTTTTGTTTATTGCGTTGGTTTTCCATTGTTCTTGCATGGTTTATTTCGAATGAATTGGTCAAATCGATATCATTTTAACAGAGGTACAAAAAAGCCTGCATAAATGCAGGCTTAATTTGAAATAACTAAAAATTATTTTTTAGGAGCTTGTTGTTGAGCTGCTTTCATTGCATCTTCAGTTAATTTTTCAAGCTTAGTTGTTAACTGAGGGCCGAAACATGCTTTAAGATCACGGTTTTGTTGTTGTACAAATCCTAGAGAGCTTGGGCTTTTCTTCGCATTGATTGCACTTTGGATTTCCCATTTTTGTGCTTCAGTCACTTTACCTTGTGCTTCAACTTGGCAACTACAGAATTTGCTCACTTCAGATGAGCTTAGTTTGCCACCTTTAGCTGTTTGATCTTTACAAACGTTAACTAATGCACCTTTAACATTAGTACTTTTATATGCTGCTTGAACTGGGTTTTCGGCAGCATGTGCTGCACCAGCCATAAGAGCAACTGTTGAAAACAAAGATGAAAGAATAAGATTTGATTTTAACAACTTCATAAATTTTACCTACTTATTACGGTATATAGCGTGTTGGGTCGGCAACACCAGCCTCGATAAAGCCTTCTTTACGCAAACGGCAACTGTCACATTTGCCACACGCACGTCCTTGAGCATCTGCTTGATAGCAAGATACCGTTTGACTATAGTCTACGCCATGTTCAATCCCTAAACGTATGATATTCGCTTTGGATAAATGTAACAGGGGTGTTTCAAACTTAAGTGGTTTTCCTTCTACGCCAGCTTTAGTTGCTAAGCGTGCCATATTGGCAAAAGCATCAATAAATTCAGGACGACAATCAGGATATCCTGAATAATCAACAGCATTGATACCAATAACAATCGCTTCGGCATTAAATACTTCGGCTGCCGCTAGAGCATAAGAGAGGAAAATAGTGTTACGCGCTGGTACATAAGTTACAGGAATACCTTCTTGTAACTGTTCTGGTACGGCAATGTTGTGATCTGTAAGTGCAGATCCACCTAAATTAGCCAAATCGATATTAATTACACGATGTTCAACACCTGCACGTTGAGCTAATGCTTTTGCTGCATCAAGTTCAGTGGTTGAGCGTTGACCATACATAAAACTAATAGCAATACATTCATAGCGTGCTTGTGCCCAAGCTAGGCAAGTGGTTGAGTCTAAGCCGCCTGAAAGTAAAACAATGGCACGAGGGCGCATATTTTTCTCCATATTCGGAATAATTTATTTTATTGAATGATTAACGTCCTGATTCATCGTTCCAGAGCAGTTTATGTAACTGGAGTTGGAAGCGAACAAGGAGTTTATCATCAAGTATCCACTGTGCCAGATCACGTGCTAAACGCGGCAGGCCAACAGCACCTTTTTCAACTGCAAAGGCAGGGGAGAACCAAACGGTACTGACTTTTTTATGCAGTTGATATTTTTCAACTTGTTGCTTTGACCATTCATAGTCTTCGCGATTACAAATGACAAATTTAATTTGGTCATGTGCAGTCAAATGATCAAGATTACTGATGAGGTTGCGATGTTCTTCACCAGAAGTTGGAGTTTTTAAATCGAGAACTTTAGAAACACGCGAATCTACTTTTGAAACATCGAGCGCGCCACTGGTTTCCAAAGAAACATCAAAGCCTGCTTCACATAGACGTTGTAATAAAATCAAACAGTTTGGCTGTGCAAGAGGTTCTCCACCCGTTACACAAATATAAGGCGTTTGAAATTGTGTAGCTGTTTCAATGATATGTTCAAGTGAAAAGCGTTCACCACCTTCAAAAGAATAAGTGGTATCACAATAGCTACAACGTAGCGGACAGCCTGTTAGACGGATAAATACAGTCGGTAGGCCAGAGGCGTTTGCTTCACCCTGCAACGAGTAAAAAATCTCGGTAATGCGTAAACCGGACGCAGGGTCTGAGACAGGAATTGCAGAGGAACGTAAGGAAGCCATTCTAGAAATACCACACTATATAAAAAATAAAATCTCTACGATCAGTGTTGACCGTAGAGATGTTTGATCAAACTGAAATTAGTCAGCGCGTAACAAATCGTTCAAACTAGTTTTTGCACGTGTCTGTGCATCAACTTTTTTCACAATGATTGCAGCGTATAAGCTGTATTTACCATCAGCAGAAGGTAGGCTACCTGCTACAACAACTGAACCTGCTGGAACGCGACCATAATGGATTTCGCCAGTTTCACGGTCATAAATCTTAGTTGATTGACCAATGAAAACGCCCATTGAAATTACTGAGCCTTCTTCAACAATCACACCTTCAACGATTTCTGAACGCGCACCAATAAAGCAGTTGTCTTCAATAATAGTTGGATTCGCTTGTAATGGTTCTAAAACACCACCGATACCTACACCACCAGACAAGTGAACATTTTTACCGATTTGTGCACATGAACCTACAGTTGCCCATGTATCAACCATTGTGCCTTCATCTACATAAGCGCCAATGTTGACATAAGATGGCATTAACACTACGTTTTTAGCTTGGAAGCTACCACGACGTGCCACAGCAGGAGGAACAACACGAACACCTGCAGCTTTAAATTGTTCTTCAGTCCAACCAGAGAATTTAGTTTCAACTTTGTCGTAGAAACGAAGATCACATGACTCGATTGGCTTATTGTCATTTAGTTTAAATGATAATAAAACAGCTTTTTTTAACCATTGATGAACAACCCATTCACCATTGATTTTTTCAGCAACTCGAAGTGTACCGTTATCTAAACCAGCAATTGCTTCTTCAACAGCTTGGCGGATTTCGCTTGAGCAATCTGCTGCAGTAAAATTTGCGCGGTCTTCAAATGCTTGCTCAATGATCGTAGAAAGCTGAGACATGATCTTCCTTCCATAAAAAATTTTAAAGATTTTACACTAATTTGTGACAAGAATCTTTGAAAAAACGTGTTACGTTTAATTGAGGATATAAATAGGTTAAATCAAAATAAGCTTATTAGATAATCAAGTGTTTTTTACACAAAAATGATTTGAAAATAAAAATTTAACTCAATTTGTATCAAAAAATAACAGAAATCTAGCACTTTTTGTATAAAAAAGACACTAAGCTCTCTTTATTATGATTTCAGTCACAAGATGAATAAATTAAAAACAGAGCCTTTTGAGGAGAAAACTATGAAAGCATTACGTGTATTAGTAACAACAACAGCTTTATTCGCTGCTGGTGCTGTAATGGCAGATGAAGCTGTTGTTCATGACAGCTACGCATTTGACAAAAACCAATTAATTCCTGTGGGGGCGCGTGCTGAGGTAGGTACAACTGGTTACGGCGGTGCTTTATTGTGGCAAGCAAACCCATATGTAGGTTTGGCACTTGGTTATAATGGTGGTGACATTTCTTGGTCTGATGATGTGAAAGTCAACGGTTCAACTTATGATCTAGATATGGACAATAACAATGTCTATTTAAATGCCGAGATTCGTCCATGGGGTGCAAGTACTAACCGTTGGGCTCAAGGCCTATATGTAGCGGCTGGTGCAGCATATCTTGATAATGATTACGATTTATCTCGTAATGTTGATGCGACTCGTTCATTCCGTGTCAATAATCAAGACTTCCTTGCTAATGAAGGCGGAGTAAAAATTAATGGTAAAATGTCTTATAAAAATGACATTGCTCCATATTTAGGTTTTGGTTTTGCACCTAAAATTAATAAAAACTGGGGCGTATTTGGTGAAGTAGGTGCTTACTACACTGGTAACCCAACAGTTAAACTTGTTTCAACAGGTTCAGCGACTACTACTGGTGATCAATCACTTGAAGAAGCAGTAAATGCGGAAGCTCGTAAAATCGCGAATGACGATAAATACCAATGGTTACCAGTTGGTAAAGTTGGCGTGAACTTCTACTGGTAAGATCTTAAAAAAAAACGAGCTACGGCTCGTTTTTTTTTACGTCTAATAAAATAAAAGAGCTAAAAAGCTCTTTTATTTATTTTTAATCTTTATTCATCTGGGTAAGCAATTTTCTTAAGTGCTTTAATATCAGCATCAGGTGAGCATAAAGAAATAAACTCGTAACCATAGCCGCGTAGTAAATGGCCTTTACGAACCGCAATCCATGTTGTATTGACACCAAAAATATCAGTTTTAGTTTGTTTTAAGCGATGATCACGTTCTGTGTCATAGGCCACATCATTGACAATCCCAACGCCCATGCCGAGCTCGACATAAGTCTTGATCACGTCCGCATCAAGAGCTGACATTACAATATCGGCATCAAGTTGAGCTTCTTCAAAGGCTTTGTCAATTTTAGATCGACCTGTAAAACCGCCATGATAAGTAATAAGTGGATAGTCCGCTAAAAGTTCAAGCGTAATTTTTTCTGCCTGCACTAAAGGATGATTTTGCGGTGTAATAATACTGTGTTGCCATTGATAGTAAGGAATACTTGCTAGATTTTCTTCAGTTGTTAAAGACTCTGTCGCAATTCCGATATCTGCTTCACCTTGTAAGAGCATTTCTGAAATTTCAACAGGGCTAGCTTGTTGTAAAATTAAATGAACTTTAGGAAATAACTTCTTAAATTGATTGACGATCGGAGGCAGTACATAACGTGCCTGAGTATGGGTAGTCGCGATCGTTAATGTTCCTTCATCAACTTTATTAAAGTCTTCTGCAAGGCGTTTAATATTTTCAGCATCAACTAACATGCGTTCAACGATGCCAAGAAGAGATTGACCTGGTTCGGTTAAACCTAAAAGACGTTTACCTTTTCGTATAAAAAGTTGTACACCTAGCTCATCTTCTAAATCTTTAATATGCTTACTTACACCCGATTGAGACGTGTAGAGTGCAGCCGATGCTTCGGTTAAGTTAAAGTTTTGGCGTACAGTTTCTCGGATAATTCTTAATTGTTGAAAGTTCATTAACTCTTTTCCTCAAAAGAGGTGAGGACGGGCTTTAGTTCCGCCAGATATTTCCTCACCAAATATATTTCTTAAGCAACTTGATCTGCAAATAAGTGCAGTTGAGATGCACTCACCCAAACAGTTTGATTTGGTTTAAACGCATGTAATTTTGCAGCTTCATTGCTCAGAGCAATCTCAATTAAACGTCCATTACGGTCTTGTAATTCCGCCACAACTTTTCCAGCAATCCAGATTTCACGTACAAACGTCGCTTCAATCGTATTCGCTTGCGGTTGCGAGTGAATATGTAACTCATCTGGACGGGCAAAAGCAATCACTTTTCCTTGAGGCGCTTCAACTAACGTTGGTAATTGAATAAGGTCATTGCCAATACGGATAATACCGTCTGTGTTTTCACCTTCAAAACGATTTGCCTGACCCAAGAAATCAAATACAAATGGTGTTGATGGTTTTTCATAAACTTCACGCGGTGAACCGATCTGCTCGACATTACCTTTATTCATGACAATAATCTGATCTGCAACTTCAAGTGCTTCTTCTTGATCGTGGGTCACAAAAATTGAAGTGATATGCAATTCATCGTGCAAGTTGCGTAACCAGCGACGTAACTCCTTACGGACTTTGGCATCTAGAGCACCAAATGGTTCATCAAGTAATAATACTCGTGGTTCGACTGCCAAGGCACGGGCTAAAGCAATACGCTGACGTTGTCCGCCCGAGAGTTGAGCAGGGTAGCGATCTGCCAAAAATCCAAGTTGAACTAGATCAAGTAAACGAGTAACACGTTTTTTAATTTCAGCTTCTGAAGGACGTGTTGCACGAGGACGAACACGTAATCCAAAGGCAATATTGTCAAACACAGTCATGTGACGAAATAAAGCATAATGTTGAAATACAAAGCCGACCTGACGCTCACGCACATGTACATTTGTTGCATCTTCACCTTCAAGTAACACTTGACCGCCATCAGCTGATTCTAGACCTGCAATAATTCGAAGTAGAGTTGTTTTACCGCAACCAGATGGGCCGAGTAGGGCAACCAGTTCACCTTCCGGGAAATCTAGGGAAATATTTTTAAGCGCATGGAATGCACCAAAGTGTTTTTCAATATTTTTAACTTGAATACTCATGATTTCATTCCTTACGAATCAGTTGAATGCGGTTCTGGTTTGTCTTGATGTAGTTCTAACCACGTTTTCAATATCAGTGTTAATAGGGCTAAGAAAGCAAGTAATGAGGACACGGCAAACGCTGCGCTAAAGGTGTACTCGTTATATAAAATTTCGACATGAAGTGGCAGGGTATTAGTTTCACCGCGGATGTGGCCGGAAACTACCGATACTGCACCAAACTCACCCATTGCGCGGGCATTACACAGAATCACGCCGTAAATCAAACCCCATTTAATGTTTGGAAGTGTCACTTTCCAAAAGGTTTGCCATCCTGATGCACCGAGTACAATTGCTGCTTCTTCCTCTTCAGTTCCTTGAGCTTCCATGAGTGGAATTAATTCACGTGCTACAAAGGGAACCGTAATAAAGATAGTGGCTAAAACAATTCCAGGCACGGCATACAAGATCTTAATGTCGTGGTCCATTAACCAGCCGCCTAACCAACCTTGTGCACCAAAAATCAATACGATCATTAAACCTGCAATAACGGGTGAAACCGAAAAAGGCATATCAATGATGGTGGTTAAAATTGCCTTACCTTTAAATTGAAACTTAGAGACAGCCCAAGCTGCAGCCACACCAAATATCACATTAATCGGAACTGCAATTGCTGCGGTGAGTAATGTTAACTTCACTGCTGATAATGTATCTGGATCAATCAAAGCCTGAACATAGACTTCAAGTCCCTGTTTAAATGCTTCAACGAAAACCAAAATAAGTGGCAACATCAGGCAGCTGAGAAAGAAAATCAGTGCAATGGTAATTAGGGTATAACGTACCCAAGTCGGCTCACGTGTCGCGTCACGAGATTGCAATTTCAAGGCAAGTGCATTGCTGTCTGTATGTAGGTTCATGTGACATTTCTCCCTGTACGACGGTTCGCCCACGCTTGAAGTAAATTAATGGCAAATAAAATAATGAAAGAGAGAACTAACATGACCGCAGCAATAGTGGTTGCACCTGCGTAATCATATTCTTCAAGGCGTGAAATGATCATAAGTGGCGCAATTTCTGTTTTAAACGGCTGGTTACCCGCAATAAAAATAACTGAACCGTATTCACCGACGCCGCGGGCAAATGCTAAAGCAAAACCTGTGAATAGAGCCGGTAGTAATATCGGTAAAATAATTTTAGTAATAGTTTGCCAGCGATTCGCGCCAAGTGCCGAAGCTGCTTCTTCAAGCTCGGTTTCAATATCACTAAGTACAGGCTGTACTGTTCTTACAATGAATGGAATACCAATGAAGACCAATGCCAATGTAATACCAATTGGACTATATGCGACCTGAATGCCCAAGGGTTCTAAATATTGTCCAAGCCAGCCAGTAGGGGCATAGAGCGAAGTTAGTGCAATACCTGCAACTGCGGTTGGAAGAGCAAAAGGTAGATCAACTAATGCATCAACCAGACGTTTTCCAGGAAAGTTATAGCGTACAAGGCACCAAGCCAGAAGTAGGCCAAACACAACATTAATAAAGGCTGCTATTAAAGCTGAACTAAAACTGAGTTGAAGCGATTTTAAAATACGCTCAGACGTTAAAATTTCCCATAACCCGTCCCATCCGATTCCAAATGATTTGATAAAGACTGCGGCTAATGGAATAAGCACAATAAAAGATACATAGGCGAGGGTGAAGCCCAAAGATAGACCAAACCCAGGCAGCACTCGGGATCGCTGCGACATGATATTTCCTCAAAGAGAAAAGCCTGCTGAAACCAGTAAGCGAATAAATAAAGATAAACGATGCAATATAAGGATGGGTATTAAGCAAATTTCAAAGAGAAATGAGTCTTTACCGGGTCGATAGATGAGTGACTACACATCGAATCTTCTGGAATCAAATAATTCAGCAAATCCGGAAACGGTCCAAAACCTGAGGCAACATTAATATGGCCGACTTCACCAAGGTTAACCGGATTTAATTTCCATGCATTCGCAAGTTGTAAAGCATCAAAAAAGCCGAGCCACGGATCATTTTCACTAATGAGAAGAGATGTTGGCACATCAATCTTTAACTGATGAAAATACGCTTTGAAGTCGGTCAAACTATGTCGAGCAAATCCTGCTTCCCCAAAGCGTGCTGGATTTGCTGGAGCGACTAAAATAAGTTTCTTAACTCGGTTTTTTAACTCTGGATACTCTGCTAGAGCAGCCACACTTGTTAAGCAACCAAAGCTATGAGCAACAATTTGTATAGGAGCTGGCGCTACTTGAACTGTTTTAACGAATTGCTCAACCCATTCGCTTAATACGGGTCTATCCCAGTTTTTTTGCTCAACACGAGAACTAGACACGAGTTTACGCTGCAACCAAGATTGCCAATGCTGTTGTTCACTTCCACCTACACCCGGAACAATTACAGTGTGAATCATGTCTGTTCTCCTTATCTTTAGTACAAAGAATTACTTCTCTGCACTATTGATTTTCACGATTTGATCGAAAACACCACCATTGTCGAAGTGTTGTTTTTGTACCTTCGTCCAACCACCAAACTCTTTGTCGATCGTAACGAGTTTCAATGGCTTAAATACATTGCTGTATTTCTTAAGAACGGCTGCATTACGCGGGCGGTAGAAGTTACGTGCTGCAATTTCTTGGCCAGCTGGTGAATACAAGTAGTTGAGATAGCCTTTAGCAATGGTTAAGTTGCCTTTTTTAGTTGCATTCTTTTCTACAATTGCGACTGGAGGTTCGGCCAAAATTGAAAGAGACGGGGTAATAATTTCGAATTTGCCTGGTTGTTCACGAAGAGCTAAATGAGCTTCATTTTCCCAAGCTAGTAATACATCACCAATACCACGTTCAGCAAAAGTTGTGGTTGCACCGCGTGCACCAGAATCTAGAACTTTAGTGTGCTTATAAATTTGACGGACATACTCTTGTGCTTTTGCATCATTGCCACCTGGTTGATGTTTTGCCCAAGCCCACGCTGCTAGATAATTCCAACGGGCACCACCTGAGGTTTTCGGGTTTGGTGTAATAATTTCTACGCCTGGTTTGATTAAATCAGCCCAGTCTTTAATTTGCTTTGGATTACCTTTGCGTACCAAAAACACAATTGTTGAGGTATATGGGGTAGAGTTTTGTGGCAGTTTTTTCTGCCAGTCAGTTGGGAGTAATTTTGCTTTTTCAGCAATTTCGTCAATATCAGCTGCAAGCGCTAATGTCACTACATCTGCATTTAAGCCATCAATCACTGCACGAGCCTGTTTGCCAGAACCGCCGTGTGACTGTTTGAACTCAATATCTTGACCAGTACGTTGTTTCCAGTAAGTACCGAACTGTTTATTGAAATCTGTATATAACTCACGAGTAGGGTCGTAAGAAACGTTTAAAAATTCTTGAGCTGCAAATGATGAAACAGATAGAAGTGCAGCGATAACCCCGACTTTTAATTGAGAAAAACGCATGAGATAAGTCCTCAAAAAATATGAAATGTTCAAAACATGAACGCAGAATAGCGCTAGTCTTTATTCTAAAAAAATAATAAAAAACGAATTTAATATGAAAAAAATAGAAATAGTAAAAAGAGATAAGTAATTCTTAAATCTTGATATAGAACAAGTTTCAAAAGTAGATATGAAATCGGTATAATTTTTTAAAATCAGTCATTTATTATTTAAATGAAAGGTGTTGTATTGTTGGGTGGTTTTTAGCAAAGGGTGAATTAAACATGTGGTGTTTTAAAAATGGGCAACCTGTTGAAACCATTCCTTTACTGGATCGAGCATTTCATTATGGGGATGGATGCTTTACCACAATTCGTGTTTTTGAAAATAAAATTGAGCTTCAAGAAAGACATTGGGAGCGTCTAAAACTTGCATGTCAAAAACTGTCTTTAACTGCGGATTTTGAATTAATAGAGCAGAGCTTACAACAACTACAAAAGCAGAATCTCGTGCTGAACGGCACTTTAAAAATTGTGATTAGTCGTGGTGAAGGTGAACGTGGTTATAGTTTGCCAAAGCATGACGCCGATATTTATATCTGGTTTTATCCGAAAGCTTTAGAGCAATTTCAGCCAGACTTTATCCAGTGCGGAGTTTTAAATCAGGCTTTAGGTTTAACCATGCCGAGCTTGGTTGGGCTTAAATCTTTAAACCGTCTTGAGCAAGTATTGCTAAAAAAAGAAGCAGACCAACTAGGGTGGGCTGAAGCATTAGTTACTGATGTACAAGGTTATATTGTTGAAGGGATCAGCAGTAATTGTTTTATTCGTTTAAATGATAGATGGATTACTCCGGAACTTCGCTATAATGGCGTCCACGGTGTAATGCGGGCAGAAATTTTGGCGCGCATGCAGCACCATGATATTGCCTGTGAAGTACGTGTAATTGAATTAGATGAAGTATCTGAAATACAAAGTCTATTCTTTTGTAATGCTTTAAACCCCATGCGAGTAGTCACTCATTTAGGGGATAAAATGCTAGAAACACAGGCATGCATAGATTTATTTCATCTCCTTAACTTAAATCAGATTCATTAATATGCCGAAGCCACCTGTGAATGCGAAAGCAAAAAACGCCAAGAAAAATAACAAAAAACAAGCTCCAAAATTTTCTAAGCGATTGGTTCTAATTGGCCTTTTTATTGTTTTAATTTCTACTTTTGCCATTTTATGGTCGAGTCTATTTAAAGCTTATCCTATTGAAGGCAAAAAACAGATGTTATCGATTACATCTGGTGAAACCTATTCTGGTTTTATTGATCGTTTGGCGAAAGAAGGCAAAATTAGCTTTCCAGTGGTATTGAAGCTTTATCAGAAATTTATGATTCATGACAGCATGAAAGCTGGTGTGTATGAAATTGAACAGGGAATGAGTGTAAGAGAAGTATTAGAGATGTTATCTGATGCGGATAATGCTCAGATGAACCGTGTTTTGGTGATTGAAGGTACAACTTTTAAACAGCTTATTACTGCACTCAAAAATGATAAAAACGTAAAAAATACAATATTAGATTTACCAGATGATCAGCTGATGAAAGCACTTGGCATTCCTTATGGTCATCCAGAAGGATTATTTGCACCGAATACGTATTTCTTCGCTAAAGGCGAGAATGACAAGAAAATTCTGACCGATTTATACCACCGTCAAATGAAAGCTCTCGATGCAGCTTGGGCAAATCGTGCGCCGAATTTACCTTATAAAGATAAATATGAAGCATTAATTATGGCTTCTATTGTTGAGAAAGAAACAAGTTTAGACAGTGAACTTACACAAGTTTCTGGCGTTTTTGTTCGCCGTTTAAAACTCGGTATGCGTTTACAAACAGATCCAACTGTTATTTACGGAATGGGTAATAACTATAAAGGCAACATTACCCGAGAAGATCTCCGTACTCCAACAGCATATAATACTTATACAATTAATGGCTTACCGCCAACTCCAATTGCTTTACCAAGCCAAAAAGCTATTGAAGCAGCGTTACATCCAGATGACTCAAACAACATCTACTTTGTAGCGACTGGTAATGGTGGGCATAAATTTACGGCAAGTTTGCAAGCGCATAATCAAGCGGTGCAGGACTATTTATCCGTGTTGAGATCGAAGAAATAAGGAAAAGAGATGTTTATTAGCTTTGAAGGCACGGAAGGGGTAGGTAAAACTACACTCATTCGAAAAATTCATCAGTATTTTGAAGAGCAAGGTAAACAAGTTGTTTTAACACGAGAGCCGGGCGGCACACCGCTAGCTGAACAAATTCGTTCGATGCTTTTGGCAGTGAACCATGACGAAAATATGAGTCATGATACAGAGTTACTACTCATTTATGCGGCACGTGCTCAACACTTACAACAGGTCATTTTGCCAGCTCTAGAATCTAATAAAATTGTATTAAGCGATCGTTTTACTGATGCAAGTTTTGCTTATCAATGTTCTGGTCGTGGTTTAAGCCAACATAAATTACAGCTTTTAAATCAGAACTTTGTTTCACGCATGCCAGAGGTGACTTTCTGGTTAGATGCACCAATTGAACTCGGGATGGACCGTGCACGTGAACGCGGAGCTTTAGACCGTTTTGAACAAGAAAAGTTAAGTTTTTTCACTAAGGTCCGTGAAGGTTATGAAACCTTGTGGAAAGCTGAACCGGAGCGTATTAAGCGATTAGATGCAACACAAAGCCCTGATCAGGTATTTGAGCAAGCTTTGCAATATTTAGGCTAAGCAAGTGGGTGAGCCACTCTCATATTTTACGGGAGTGGTGAAAAATGACGTTAATTCTGATTTAAAACGTCATAGAAAATATCTGTTATTTTCTTATGCTATCTTACATATGATTTACAGATTGAAGAATAACAAGGATGAAAAGCTCAAAAGAAGAAATCGTGGCATTTCTTGAAAAGGAATTTCCACCAAGTCTTGAACATTGCACGATTGAATCAGTCACACCCAAAGCAGCGGTTGTTTATTATCATGTCGATCAAAGACATCAACGTCCTGGTGGCACCATATCTGGCCCAACCATGATGACTTTGGCAGACTTTGCTTTATATATTGCGATATTAGGGGAAATCGGCATTGTTGGTTTAGCCGTAACCACCAACTTTAATATTAATTTTTTAAGAAAGCCCGCAGGTGATCAAGACTTACGCAGTGAGTGTAAACTCATGAAAGTCGGAAAGAGCTTGGTGGTAGGTGAGGTCTGGATTTATTCAGTAGGGTTGGATGAACCCGTTGCGCATGTGACCGCGACTTATTCAATTCCACCTAAATCATAAATATCAAAGTAAACAAAAAGCACAGTCTGAACTGTGCTTTTTTATAGAAAAACAGCTTAAATATCAGTATTAACCAATGGCTGTTCTACTGCAAAATTTGGCGGTGTTAGAACTGTTTTACGAATCTCACTCGACGTTTCTGGATAATCGAGGGTGTAATGTAGACCGCGTGATTCTTTGCGTTGCATAGCACAGCGAACAATCATTTCCGATACTAAAACAAGGTTACGTAGTTCAATCAGATTTTTACTAACACGGTAGTCTTGATAATATTCAGTGATTTCACGCTTTAACATTTCAATACGGTGTAAAGCACGTTCTAAACGCTTCGTGGTTCTTACAATACCAACGTAGTTCCACATGGTCGAACGTAACTCATCCCAGTTTTGTAAAATAACCACATCTTCATCTGGATTGGTTACTTGAGAGTCATCCCAAGTTGGCACTTCTGGTAATTTGAATTTTTCATCAAATTTATTTTCAATATCTTTTGCTGCGCTCATACCATAAACGAAGCACTCAAGTAATGAGTTACTTGCCATACGGTTTGCACCATGTAAACCCGTATAAGAAGTCTCACCAATCGCATATAAGCCTTCAATATCTGTCTGGCTATTTGAGTCAACTACAACACCACCACATGTATAGTGAGCTGCTGGCACCACTGGAATCATGTCTTTGGTAATGTCGATACCTAACTCAAGCAATCGTGCATAAAGTGTAGGGAAGTGCTCTTTAATAAACTCAGGTGATTTGTGGGTAATATCTAACCACACGTGACGAATACCGAGACGCTTGATTTCGTGGTCAATTGTACGTGCGACAATATCGCGAGGAGCCAGTTCTGCACGATCGTCAAAACGCAACATAAAACGTTCGCCATCAGGTAGGCGCAAATAAGCACCTTCACCACGCATAGCTTCGGTAATTAAAAAAGAGCGGGCTTGTGGATGGTACAGGCAAGTTGGATGGAACTGATTAAATTCCATATTGGCTACACGGCAACCTGCACGGAAGGCCATTGCAATACCATCACCTGTGGCAATATCCGGATTAGATGTGTATAGATAAGCTTTCATTGCACCGCCGCAAGCTAGCGCGGTGAATGGTGCAAGGAAGGTATGAACCTTTTCAGTATTTTCATCTAATGCATATAAACCAATAGCGCGATTCGCTTGGTCGGTATGGCCTACTTTATGCGAAGTAATTAAATCAATCGCAATATAGTTTTCAAAAATAGTAATATTTTTACGTTCTTTGGCACGCTCAACCAAGGTGGTTGAAATGGCTTTACCTGTTGCATCAGCTGAATGGATAATGCGGCGCTGAGAGTGACCACCTTCGCGAGTTAAGTGAAGTTGCTCATCTTCATCGAGAGTAAATTGCACGCCTTGCTTTAAAAGAAAATCAACAGAAGGACGACCTCCTTCTACGGTATGTTGTACCGCATCCATTTCACATAAATGAGCACCTGCAATCATAGTGTCATTAATGTGCTGTTGAATAGAGTCGGTCTCATCCAGAACAGCAGCAACACCACCTTGAGCATAGAAGGTACTTGCTTCGGTTAAAGCAGCTTTGGCTAAAACTGCAATATTAAAATGATTTGGTAACGATAAAGCCAGACTTAAACCAGCACCGCCGCTGCCCACAATAATCACGTCAAAGTGGTGAATTGTCTGTAAATTAGGCATGTCCATTCGCAACAATCTAAAACGTCCGCTAATGACACCCCTTTTTATCTAAAAAGGCAAGAGCCTAAGCGCTCTAACTCAGAGAAAAATTGCAATTGGCTTAAAAAGTTGCAATGCGTAAAATAATGATTGTGATGATGTCTTACAAATAAACATATTGTTACGCACAACCCCAAAGCGTTGTGATACAACAGTTTTATTCTTATTCTCGTAGACCAATTGTGGGTGAGCACCGAATGAAAACTCGCTATTTACAACAAGGAATGTATGCAGCGGTATTTACAGTTGCTGCTGTTCAGGCAAATGCTGCTGTTGATTTTTCAAACCTCGTTGAACAAGTTAGTCCAGCAGTGGTGAGTGTAAACGTCGTAAAAAAAATGACTCAGGATGAATTATTGCAGCAGCAAGTTCCTGAAATTTTAAAACGTTTCTTTGGAAATCAGGTCATCATTCCACAGCAACAAGGTCCACAAGAAAAAACCGCATATGGTAGTGCATTCTTTATTAGTAAAGATGGTTACCTACTTACAAACCACCATGTGATTGAAAATGCCTCACGCATCAGTATTACTTTAAATGACCGCCGTGAAATTGATGCAACGGTGGTTGGTAGTGATGAGCGTACAGACGTTGCCTTATTAAAGGTGACCGGAAATAGCTACCCAGCTTTAAGAGTAGGGAATGTTGACCGTTTACGTGTCGGAGAACCAGTTTTAGCCATTGGTTCGCCTTTTGGTTTTGACTACTCAGCTTCGGCAGGTATTGTCAGTGCTAAATCACGAAATATGAGTGGTGAAACTTCGGTACCATTTATTCAAACTGATGTTGCGTTAAACCCGGGTAACTCTGGTGGTCCATTGTTTAACCAAAATGGTGAAGTGGTCGGCGTAAACTCTCGAATATTTAGTGGTACTGGCGGCTATATGGGCTTGTCTTTCTCTATCCCGATTGACGTAGCGATGGATGTTGCCGAACAGCTTAAAACTAAAGGTAAGGTAACACGCTCTTATCTTGGTGTGATGATGCAAGATATTGACCGAAACCTTGCAGAGGCCTATAAATTACCAAAACCTGAAGGTGCTTTAATTACTCAAATTTCTCCGAACTCGCCTGCACAAAAAGCAGGTCTTAGAGCTGGGGATGTGATTTTAAAATTAAATGGTGCATCTGTACTTCGTACGAGTGATTTACTCTATGCGTTAAATAAAGTACAGCCAAATCAAACTGTTCAGTTTGAAGTATTACGTGATGATAAAACCCGTAATATTTCTGCGACCTTAACGACCGCTCCAGATGAAACACCTGCCACAGGTGCGCAAAGTGCTGTATCTAAAGGACCAGTTTTAGGAATGAGTATTCGTGATTTGGCTGAACCAGAGAAAAGTGCTTTAAGTGTAAAAGGTGGTATCTACGTACAAGATGTTCGCCGTGGTGGCTTAGCATCATTGTCAAATATCATTCCGGGTGATGTGATTGTTCAAGTCAACAATAACCAGATTTTAAATAGTCAGGATTTTGCAAAAGTTGTTTCTAATTTGCAAAAAAATACGGTAGCTCGTGTTGCCATTATTCGTCAAGGACAACGTGCAATGCTAGGTTTACGTATCCAATAAACTTAAAAAAGCAACAATGAGCCACCCTAAACATGGGTGGTTTTTTGTTATTTATCTTGAGCGTATAGTGATATCTACCTACACTTCTTTCAGTTTAAAAGTTAATAAATAAGAGTGAACATTTGTGAGTAGTATTTTTGATTTACATATTCAGGTACAGCCACATCATATTGATGCGTTAGGACATGTAAATAATGTGATGTATGTACAGTGGATGCAAGATGTCGCTGCTGCTCATGTTGAAACATTAGGAGTAGGGGTAACTAAATATCTTGAGCTAAAACATGCAATGGTCGCGGTTGAGCATCATGTGCAATATCGTAAAGCTGCATTTGAAGGCGAACAACTTGTATTGCGCACATGGTTAGATGACATTAACGCTCTTTATTCGTTCCGCCAGTATGTATTTTTCCGTCCATTCGATCAGGCTGTATTATTTGTTGGAAATACCAAATGGGCATGTATTGAAATTGCTACAGGACGCCCAAAACGAATGTCTCCAACTTTTACTCATGCATATAAGCCGCTTGATTCAAGCATAAACCCTTATGATTTTACCGTTTCATATGCTCGATAACCTAAAGCAATATGCTCGCGGTGATTGTCCTTGTTAAAACATATGTACAAAGCTCATGATTATTTTGGATACTTTAAAATATCCATCTGTTATAATCTCACGCAATTTATTTAACTGCTTTGGCTGTGTATTAAAACAAGCTACATAGCACTCTATATTTTCTCAAGGTAACCCATGGCGCAAGCTAAAAAATCCGTCGATATCAAAAATATACGAAATTTCTCGATTATTGCTCACATTGACCATGGTAAGTCTACATTGGCTGACCGTTTTATTCAGATGTGTGGTGGTCTACAAGATCGTGAAATGCAAGCTCAAGTCTTAGACTCAATGGAGCTTGAGCGCGAACGTGGGATTACCATTAAAGCCGCTTCTGTCACGCTGTATTACACCCATCCTAATGGTCAGGAATATCAACTTAACTTTATTGATACTCCTGGACACGTAGACTTCTCGTATGAAGTTTCTCGTTCATTAGCTGCATGTGAAGGTGCGCTATTGGTTGTAGATGCTGCACAAGGTGTAGAAGCACAATCAGTGGCAAACTGTTATACAGCAATTGAACAAGGTCTCGAAGTTCTTCCTATTTTAAATAAAATTGATTTACCGCAGGCTGAACCTGAACGTGTAATTCATGAAATTGAAGAAATTATCGGAATTGAAGCAACTGATGCACCAACCTGTTCGGCAAAAACTGGTTTAGGTGTTGAAGGTGTTTTAGAGCGTTTAGTCGATGTTATTCCAGCGCCTGAAGGCGATCGTGATGCTCCATTGCAAGCATTAATTATCGACTCATGGTTTGATAACTACTTAGGTGTAGTTTCTCTTGTTCGTATTAAACAAGGTCGTATCCGTAAGGGCGACAAAATGTTGGTTAAATCGACAGGACAAACTCATCCGGTAACTTCAGTAGGTGTATTTAATCCTAAGCATACTGAAACAGATATTCTTGAAGCTGGTGAAGTAGGTTTTGTTATTGCGGGTATTAAAGATATTTTTGGTGCACCAGTAGGTGACACTATTACGCTTGCATCTACACCTGATGTTGCGATTTTACCGGGTTTTAAAAAGGTTAAACCACAGGTTTACGCTGGTCTTTTCCCGATTGATGCGAGTGATTTTGAGCCATTCCGTGAAGCGCTACAAAAATTGCAGATCAACGACTCGGCTTTATTCTTTGAACCAGAAAGTTCTGATGCACTAGGTTTTGGTTTCCGTTGTGGCTTCTTAGGGATGCTACACATGGAGATTGTACAAGAGCGTTTAGAGCGTGAGTATGATCTTGATCTCATCAGTTCTGCACCTACCGTAATTTATGAAGCATTAACCAAGAAAGGCGAAACGATTTATATCGATAGTCCATCAAAAATGCCAGACGGATCTACTGTAGAAGATTTGCGTGAACCGATTGCAGAATGTCATATCCTTGTTCCGCAAGAATATTTAGGGAATGTAATGACCCTATGTATTGAACGCCGTGGTGTTCAAAAAGATATGAAATTCTTGGGTAATCAAGTTTCTATTACCTTTGAAATCCCGATGGCTGAAGTCGTTATGGATTTCTTTGATAAATTAAAATCATGTTCTCGTGGTTTTGCATCGCTTGACTATAACTTTGTGCGTTTCGAAAGTTCAGCTTTAGTTAAGGTTGATGTATTAATTAATAGTGACAAGGTTGATGCCTTGGCTATGATTTGTCACCGTAATGACGCGCGTCATCGTGGTATTGCATTGGTTGAGAAAATGAAAGATTTGATTCCTCGCCAAATGTACGACGTTGCTATTCAAGCGGCTATTGGTGCACAAATTATTGCTCGTTCTACTGTAAAAGCGATGCGTAAAAACGTATTAGCAAAATGTTATGGTGGTGACGTTTCGCGTAAGAAAAAACTACTTTCTAAACAAAAAGAAGGTAAGAAACGTATGAAACAAGTGGGAAGTGTTGAAATTCCACAAGAAGCGTTCTTGGCTGTATTGAAAGTAGAAAGATAAGAAATGAGGGTGGGGGAAGTGAGATATTGCTTTTCCCCACTTTAAGAGACAAGCAGCTAGGCTGCGAGTGAGGTCGTGTGGATTTTGATTTTAATTTAATTCTTGTTCCGGTTACGCTGATTCTATTTGCAGTGTGGTTGTTAGATAAACTTGTATTCAAACAGCGTGCAAATAAAGGGCGCGGGAACGAAAATTTTGTTATTACATGGGCCTATGACTTTTGGCCAGTTTTAGCTGTAGTTCTTGTACTTCGTTCATTTCTTTATGAACCATTTAATATTCCATCAGACTCTATGGTACCTACTTTAGAAACTGGTGATTTTATTTTGGTTAATAAATTTGATTATGGTGTGCGTTTACCTATCGTCAATAAGAAAATTATTGATGTAGGAGAACCAAAACGTGGTGATGTGATTGTATTCCGTTATCCACCTCAACCTACCATCAGCTATATTAAACGTGTAATCGGTTTGCCAGGTGATCATATTGTTTATGATCATGGACAATTGACTATTAACGGACAAAAAGTACCGAAAGTATCAACACAGTTTAGTCGTGAAAAAGATGTGTTAGATACCCCAACGTCTATTTATCATAAAGAGACGATTGGTACGCACACCTTTACGATGCGTGAACTTGAAGGCGTAAATGTGGCGCGTCAAGCACCGTTTATCAACTATGTTGAAAATGGTAAATATGCCAACCAAGACGGTTTATATTGGGAAGTGACTGTTCCAAAAGGACATTACTTTGCAATGGGGGATAACCGTGATCAAAGTGCAGACAGTCGTTTTTGGGGTTTCGTTCCTGAAGAAAATTTAACAGGGCGAGCATTCTATGTCTGGATGCATAAAGAACCGGGTTTACATCTTCCTAACTTTGGCCGAAATGGAAAAATAGATTAAAAACAACCATTAGGAAAAAAAGAAATGCGTAAGGCACAACAAGGTACTTCGTATTTAGCAATTTTATTTGGGGTGGTTATATTTGCGGTTGCAGTAAAAGCTGTACTTGCAGTTTGGCCAGCATATTGGGATGATCGATTGATTAATAATCAAATAGAAGAGCTTTTACAAGAAAGCTCTTCTGACATCACCCCGCAGAAGTTTATGACACAAATGGATCAGCGACTGGAAATGAACAATATTCGTGATCTTCATTTCAAAGAGATTGCGCAAGTGTTTAATGAGTCTGGTCTAAAAGTCCAAAAGAAATATGAGGTAAGAAAACCCTTCTTATCAAATATTGATTTAGTTTTAACATTTGAGAAGAGTTTTGATAAAACATCAGTTCAAACTAAGTGATCCTCGCTTATTGAGTCGAATCGGATATCAATTCAAGCAGCTTGAATTGTTACAGTTAGCCTTGACTCATCGTTCGGTGAGTCATAAATACAATTACGAGCGCTTGGAGTTTTTAGGCGATTCATTACTAGGCATGATTGTTGCCAATTATCTATATCATGCCTATCCAAATGAAAACGAAGGTCGTTTAACGCGTATGCGAGCGACTTTAGTACGTCAGGAAGCTTTAGGTAAGATTGCAACCGATTTGCAACTTAGCCGGTGTTTAATATTAAGTACGGGCGAATTGAAATCTGGCGGTCATCATCGTGAGTCAATATTGGCTGATACGGTAGAAGCTATTATTGGTGCAATTTATATTGATAGTGGTGATCTCAACTTACTTACCGATATTGTGCTAAAATGGTATGTACCCTATTTAGACCATATCGAACCTACGGATCAACTTAAAGACCCGAAATCACGTTTACAAGAGTATCTACAAGCACGTAAAAAACCTCTCCCTGTTTACGAGGTTGTAGATATTCAGGGTGATGCACCTCACCAGCACTTTAAAGTTGAATGTTTGATAGATGGTTTATCAAAGATTCATGGTGAGGGTTCAAGTCGTCGTTTTGCCGAGCAGGCAGCAGCGGCGGAAATTTTAAAGTTATTGGAGCAATAACCTGCATGTCGATGCATTCTGATCAAATCAATCCAGATTCAAATGAGAACCAAGATCCTAATAATCTGATTGATCAATTTTTTAGTTCCAAAGGCGTGACAATTCCTTCGGATTTTAAGAGCGGATTTGTGGCGATTGTAGGACGTCCAAATGTGGGTAAATCTACCCTCATGAACCATTTATTAGGTCAAAAGCTTTCTATTACTTCGCGTAAACCTCAAACAACACGTCATAAAATTATTGGTATTGATTCGCGTGAAAAAATGCAGGCGGTATATGTAGATACCCCAGGTATGCATAAAAAAGAAGTACGCGCTATTAATAAAATGATGAACCGTGCAGCTCATTCTGCATTACGTGACGTCAATTTGGTCTTATTTGTTATTGATGCCTATAAGTGGACTCCAAATGACGACTTAGTGCTTGAAAAACTCAAGAATGCTGAAATGCCAGTTATTTTGGTGATTAACAAGGCTGATACTTTTGAAGATAAAAGAGATATTCTTCCTTTAATTCAAGAGCGCGCCAAGCTTATGAATTTTGCCGAGATCGTTCCTGTATCTGCATTACGCGGAGCAAATCTGGAACACTTGAGCGAAACAATTGAAAAGTATCTTCCTTATCAAGCACCTTTGTATTCATTTGATCAGATTACTGACCGTTCTGAACGCTTTTTAGCTAGCGAAATTATTCGTGAGAAAATCATGCGTCAGTTAGGTGAAGAACTACCTTATGATTTAACAGTACAAATTGAATCTTTCAAAACGGAAGAAGAGACTGTTAATGAAAAAACGGGTCGTTTAAAACCAGCTTGTACTTATATTGATGCAACGATTTTTGTAGATCGTGCTGGCCAAAAAGCGATTGTGATTGGTGAAAAAGGTGCCAAGCTTAAAACAATCGGTATGGATGCTCGTAAAGACATGGAAAAGATGTTTGAGCAAAAAATTATGCTCACACTTTGGGTAAAAGTGAAAGGTGGCTGGTCTGATGACGAGCGTGCTTTAAAAAGCTTAGGATATAGTGATATCTAAAGGATAAGGATACTGGTATGAAAACAATTACATCATTGGTCGCTATAATTGGATGTACTTTGATGTTGCAAGGTTGTGTATATAAGCTTGTAACCGTACCAGTAGGTATCGCCTATAAAACTACAAAAGGTGTTGTCAAAGGTACAGCAGCGGTTGTAGGGGCGGTAATTCCTGATGGCGATGATGAGGATGACAAAAAAGAAAAAGAATCTGAGGAATAGTTTCTTTTTATGATGCGCAATGAAGTCCTTCATGGATATATGATTCACCACCGTAAGTACCGTGAGAAAAGTCATATTGTGCATCTTTTTACTCAGGAGTATGGGCGAGTCGATGGTATTTTAAGACAGACTCCGCCCCCTCAGTATCAACCTATCCGATTGCAGGCAACGGGTAAAAGTGAATTAAAGAATTTTACTAAGCTTGAAATCTTAAATCAGCCAGTTTTCTTTTTTGGTGATGCTTTTTTTGCCGGATTTTATTTAAATGAAGTTGTTCTTAGACTTTGTCCGTTAGAAGAGACAATGCCACAAACTTTTGAGCAATATCAGTTAACGTTACTTCAATTACAACAATTATCTTCTCATGAAAATCCTGACCTTTTTCTTAGGCAGATTTTGCGCCAATTCGAGCATGTTTTACTTCCTGAACTTGGATACGCGATTGATTTCTCAATTGATACCCAACAACAACCGATTCAGGCTCATCAGTTTTATCAATTTCAAGTGACAGAAGGCTTCGCTCCTGTTGTGCAAGCGGGTCGTTCTTCTTTGTCAGGGAAAGCAATTTTGTCTATGTTGGATTATGAGCAAGGGCAGGATTTTTCTCACGAACAATTGCAATTATTAGGTAAACTATACCGTCAAATGATTACATCGCTTTTAGGAGACCGTCCCCTAAAAAGTCGACAATTGTGGATTCAAAATACTCAAACTCAATCGTAATTAGGATTTATTTATGGCTGCATTGCTTGGTGTAAACATAGACCATGTTGCTACTTTAAGACAGGCGCGCGGTACTACTTACCCAGACCCTGTAGAAGCTGCTCTTATTTGTGAACAAGCTGGTGCAGAAGGGATTACCTTGCATTTGCGTGAAGATCGTCGCCATATTCAAGATGATGACGTGCGTCGTATGCGACCATTACTAAAAACACGTATGAATCTAGAGTTGGCTGTTACTGATGAAATGGTCGAGTTTGCGAAAGAAATTCAACCACAGCATGTCTGCTTTGTTCCTGAAAGACGCCAAGAAGTAACAACTGAAGGTGGTTTAGATGTAGTCGGTAACTTTGAAAAAGTTAAAGCTGCAACTCAGACTTTGGCGGCTATTGGTTGCGACGTATCATTATTTATTGACGCTGATTTAGCTCAAATTGATGCAGCAGTTGCATGTGGCGCACCTACGATTGAGTTGCACACCGGTGCATATGCAGATGCAACAACAGAGCAAGAGCAACAGGCTGAGTTGGCGCGTATTATCAAAGGTGTTGAATACGCAGCTTCAAAAGGTTTAGTTGTAAATGCGGGTCATGGCCTTAATCTTAAAAATATTGTGCCAATTGCAGCTATTCCACAAATTCATGAATTAAATATTGGGCATTCAATTATTGCTGAAAGTGTTTTTGTAGGTCTGGTTCAAGCTGTTAAAGATATGAAAGCAGCAATTCAGGTGGCAGGTTAATCGGTTATGTCGAGTATCAATTACGATGAATTAATGCAACCTGTCTTGGCTTTTTTGGGGTGTCAAACACCAAACGCTTGGTTAGATGAGGCAATCAATAATTTAGATATCTTGATGCAAGATCATGCTAATTGCGAAAAAAAAGCAGCTAGTACAGCAATGAACTTAATGTTCCGTTATAGTTTTTTCCCTGATTTACAAGTAAAGCTTGCACAATTGGTACGGGAAGAAATGCTCCATTATGAGCAAGTGCTTGAGCTTATGGCCAAGCGTGGTCAGAAATGGGATGGGTTAAGTGCGGGGCGCTATGCTGGTGGGCTCCGTAAAGAAATTCGTACTTATGAGCCGGAAGCTTTAATTGATGTGCTTGTGGTAGGTGCTTTTGTTGAGGCTCGCTCATGCGAACGTTTTCATGCACTTGCCCCGCGCGTAGATGAAGAGTTGGGACGCTATTATCGTTATTTACTTAAGTCAGAGTCTCGTCATTTCGAGGACTATTTGGCACTTGCACTTGATGTTGCAAAAACTGCAAAAATGAAAAATCCTAAAGAGGATATTCAGCAGCGCATTGATCATATTCGTGAGGTAGAAAAGAATCTGATTCTAACGCCTGATGATACCTTTCGTTTTCACAGTGGCGTACCTGCATAATTTTGAACGCTTCAAGTTAAAAAAGTTTACCTTTCACGGTAAACTTTTTTTATTAGGTGAGCTTTATCTCTTCGACGGTAGGCATCTTCTGCTTTTAGTTTTTTAATGCATATAATTATTTAATAAATATATTTTTTATAGATTTTAATTTCTCTTAAATTTTTTAAAAAAACTTTTATTTTTTTAGGCTAATAATAAATATTGTGTAAATATAAAGGCTGATATGTTCATCATGAATTCAACTGAAATAGTTAATCATTTCTAAGGATATAAGAATGTTAGCATTAGTTACAGGTGCATCGGCAGGTTTTGGTTATAGCATTTCAAAAAAACTGATCGAGTTAGGCTATAAAGTTATTGGCTGTGGACGACGGGCAGAAAAACTAGAAGAATTAAAAAAAGAGCTTGGTGAAAAATTCTATCCCTTAGTATTTGATATGACGGATACGGCAGAAAATATAAATAAGGCATTGGTTGATTTACCCGCCGAATTTCAAATTAGTCAAATTGATTTATTGGTTAATAATGCCGGATTGGCATTAGGGTTGGAGTCAGCAGATAAATCAAATTTAGATGATTGGTACACCATGGTTGATACCAATGTTAAGGGACTTATTACTGTTACCCGACTAATTTTGCCAAGCATGGTAAAGAAAAAGTCTGGCTTAATTATCAATATGGGGTCAATTGCAGGTACATACCCATATCCGGGTGGTAACGTTTACGGTGCAACCAAAGCATTCGTGGAGCAATTTAGTTTAAATCTTCGTGCGGATTTGTCTGGTACAGGCATTCGAGTAACTAACATTGAACCAGGCCTTTGTGGTGGTACAGAGTTTTCTTTGGTACGTTTTAAAGGCGATCAAGAGAAAGTGAATAGTCTCTATGATAAAAAGAACCCAATTTTGCCTGAAGATATTGCAAATACGGTAGCTTGGGTTGCTTCACAACCTCCACATATTAATATTAACCGTATTGAAATGATGCCGACCACCCAGTCTTTTAATCCTTTAAAAGTGGTTGAGGTAGAATAATGGGTTTTAAAATGATCTAAGAAGAGGATAGAGGGTGATATATCTTTTAGACTTGAATTAGGTCATTAAATTAAGCGAATAGTCTAAGCATTAAACTCTAATCCTCTATGTGCTGATAGGGGATTTTTTATAGATGGGGATATATTGATGGCAAAAAAAAGCCCGCTTTAATGCTGCGGGCTTTTTAGTATTTGGCTCTCCCACCTGGGCTCGAACCAGGGACCTGCGGATTAACAGTCCGTCGCTCTACCGACTGAGCTATGGGAGAATCTGCATGCGATTATAAGGAGATTTTGAGAAGGGTCAAGTCTAAATTGTCATGTTTACTTCATTTTTGTGTTGTATGCTTTTTATTTGATCAGTTAAGTAGTGAGCTGAGAAATTACTTGCACTTTAAAAAATCAATTGCTAGATTCGAGACAGAACAAACGTTTGAAGAAATTCAAACAGTGTGGATTTAAACCAACTTGCCAGCACTAAAATGGCTAAATCGGAGATAAGTATGAAAACACTTACTGTTGCCTCTATTTTTTCTAATTTTGATTTTTATCAACGTAATTATCTCAATATCTTAAGTCATTCAGAGTCTTATTACACGCCTGTAGAAGATGCATGGATTGATGCTTTTCCTTTCAAAAAACAAGATTTATATTTAGGCGATTTATTGCAGCTTTGGTTCAGTTCTAAATGGAATGTACATAGCTCACTAAAAGTTTTAAAAAGTTCAAAAGTATTAAATTCCTCTAAACCGTTATATATTTTTCAGTTAGAAGGGGAATTATTGTTGGGCAAAAATAAAGTTCTCGCTTGGTCTACTGAACATCAAGAAATTATAGAACTTCAACTTAAAAATATTTGGGCACCGTATGTGATTGCACAAACTTGTGAACGTCCAGATAATCAAGATTACTCAATAAAAAAGGCAGCGGTTTAAGGCTGCCTTTGATGACTATGGACGAATAATCATGCAGGTTGCTGTTGCATAGGCATACAGTTTACCTTCCTCATCAATAATCTTTCCTTCGGAAATACCTAAATTTTTACTTAAGTTAATGACGTTACCTGTTGCAATTAAAGGATGGTTCTTTGGAATAGGACGGCACATTTTTACGTTAAGATCGATTGTTCCGTAGCCTACACCCGCAGGTAACATCGTATGTATTGCACACCCAGTTACAGAGTCTAAAACTGTAGCAGCAAAGCCACCATGTACTCCACCAAGTGGGTTTAAATGGTTATGATCTGCTTGGGCTTTAAACGTAACAGATCCTTCTGAAATTTCAGTAGGTTGCATAGGTATAGTTTTGCTAATACTTGCTGCTGGAATATGGCCATCTATCATAGCTTGTAAAAATTTGAGACCAGTCATTTCCATAGGATTTTTCATTTTTGAGTCCTTTAATTATTAAGTTCTAAAACGGAACTTGATATTAGCCTATTATTAAGTCATCGATATGTCAATTCCATGAGTTAAAGATTGAACTGACAAGTAAAATATCAGAAGCTTAATTATTAATATAAAATGTCTTTATGATAAAAATAGAATTAAATTAGTTGCATAATGAATTAGATAGATAAGTAATTCTTCTTATACACTATAAAAAATAACAGGAGCATAAGGATAATGCTTTTTAGAATTGTGCTTGTGATGGGGGCTTTTGCAGCAAATTCTGTGTTATGCCGTTTGGCTTTAGCAGGACATCATATTGACCCAATGAGTTTTAGCCTCGTACGAGTAGTGAGTGGTGCAGTTGTTTTATTCGGACTGTTTTTTTATTCCAGATCGTCTCAAACTCTTATTCATTGGAATTTTAAGAATGCATTTTTTCTAGCGGTTTATATTCTGGCATTTTCTTGTGCCTATCTTCAAATCGATGCTGGCATTGGTGCTTTACTCTTATTTGGTGTTGTACAACTGACCATGGTGCTTTACGGTTATTGGCATGGTGAACAGATTGGCATATACCGTGGCATAGGTTTATGTATAGCTTTAGCCGGAATTATTGTTTTGTTATTACCTGGTGCTCAAGCGCCTCATTGGAACTATGCTTTGCTTATGATGATGTCTGGGTTGGCATGGGCAGGATACAGTATTGCTGGCCGTAACATGACGCAACCTGTTGGCAGTACATTGGCAAATTTTATATTGGCTGTACCAATCGTTTTATTGGTAAATATATTGTTTAATCAAGAGCAGTATATTGATTTGCAAGGTTGGATGTTAGCAATTTTGTCTGGTGGCGTGACTTCAAGTGGGGCGTATGTAGCTTGGTATGCAATTTTGAAGCATATTGATCGCGTGACGGCCAGTACCGTACAGTTGAGTGTGCCATGTTTGGCAATTATAGGTGGAAGCCTGTTTGTAAATGAAGTTGTAACAGGACGAGTGATTTTGTCTAGTTTTATGGTTTTGTTTGGAATTTTGCTGGTTATTTATATGACGCCGAAGAAAGGTAACGTATAGGTCAATTAAAAAAGGGCTCTCTTAAGAGAACCCTTTTTATGTAAAAATGCAGTTTATTTCGCAGCTTTTTCAGCTTCAATTGAAGCGATAGCAGCATCTACACCTTCAATTGAGTCAGCAGCTTTTTTGATACGTGCTAACGCATCAACAAGTACTTCGTCAGCTGTTGCATATGAAATACGCATAAAGCCGCCTAAACCAAATGCATCACCAGGTACGACTGCTACACCAGTTTCTTCTAGTAACCATTCAGAGAACTCTGTGCAAGACTTTAAGCCTTTTGCACGAATAAGAGGGCGAATGTTTGCATAAGCATAGAAAGCACCGTCAGCAGGTAAGCAAGAGATACCTTTAATATCATTTAAGCCATTTACAACTAAGTCATGACGGCGTTTAAACGCTTCAATCATCGGTTGTAAAACGTCTTGTGGACCATTCAAAGCAGCTTCAGCAGCAACTTGTGAAATAGACGTTGGGTTTGAAGTTGATTGTGATTGGATCTTTTTCATTGCACCAATGATTTTTGCTGGACCGGCCGCATAGCCAATACGCCAACCTGTCATTGCATATGCTTTAGAAACACCATTTAAAACAATCGTACGATCATATAAATCAGGAGCAACAGTTGCGATGTTGTAGAACTCATCTTCCCAACGAATTGGTTCATACATATCGTCAGATGCAACAAATACTTGTGGGTGACGACGTAAAACTTCAGCTAAAGCTTCTAATTCAGCTTTGCTATAGATCATACCTGTTGGGTTAGATGGACTGTTTAATACAACTAAACGAGTATTAGGCGTAATCGCAGCTTCTAATTGTTCAGGAGTAATTTTGAAACGTTGGTCTTCACCACATTTCACAATGACTGGAGTACCTTCAGCAATAATGACCATATCTGGATAGCTTACCCAGAAAGGTGCTGGAATGATAACTTCATCGCCTTTGTTTAATAGTGCAAGTGCCAAGTTAAAAAAGCTTTGCTTACCACCACATGAAACCAAAATCTGATTCGCTTGATAATCAAGATTATTATCACGCTTAAATTTAGCAATAATTGCTTTTTTTAACCCAGGAGTACCATCTACAGCCGTATATTTGGTGAAACCATTATTAATCGCTTCAATTGCAGCATCTTTGATGTGTTGAGGGGTATCAAAGTCTGGTTCGCCAGCACCTAAACCAATCACATTCTTGCCAGCAGCTTTAAGTTCAGCAGCTTTGTTGGTTACAGCAAGTGTAGGGGACGGTTTGATGGCATTGACACGATCAGAAAGACGTACGTCCACGGCAATATTCCTCTTATGGGATTAAAAATAAAAAGCACTCTATCTTATCGCAAAAATTAAGCAATTTGCGGATGTGAACCTTTTCAGATGTAAAAAAGTTTAGTTTAGTAATTATCTTAAACAAGATTTATTCAATTGAAGCTTTTTTAGAAAGAAATGAGAAAATCATTTATAATAGCTCGCAATCGAAATTTCGAGAAAGAATCATGACTGAGCAACAGCCAAAACAGAAAAAGGCTTTGGTGAAATTGCCATTCCCAATGCCGAATGATAGCAATCAAGCCGACGATGCGGTACACAACCAAGTACGTCCTAAACCAGAGCAATACGCAGATAGAACGTGGATGCCGCCACGTGGTACTCGTCGTTCTATGGGAAAACGCTAATTTTGAAAAACAGGCAATATGCCTGTTTTTTATTGATTAAATAAAATTTCCTGATAATAAGATTTTTTCCTTTGATACATGTGATGGTCTGCTCGTTTTAACATGTCCTCAATTTGTTCATTGACTTGCGTAGTCGCATGTCCAATTGCGATGCTAATTGGGTGGCTTGAGTAATATTGATTGTCGATATTAAAAAGCTCCTGAATGGTTTGAAGCATAATGAGAACATTCGCCTTATCTGCCCCTGGCATTAAAATCACGAATTCGTCGCCACCTATTCTAGAAGCCGTATAGGCTGTATTTAAAATAGCTTGACCTAGAATATTTCCAACGCGACGTAATAACCCATCCCCAATATCATGACCAAACTGATCATTGGTTTCTTTTAATCCGTTCATATCTAAGAAAATTGAAGAAACAGGGCGAATAATGCTTCGGTTTAAACGATTAAGTTCTTCTGTAAAAAAAGCGCGGTTATATAGTTTGGTAAGAACATCATGTTGTCCTAAATATTCAAGATAGTTTTCTGCTTTTTTTCGCGCGGTAATATCAGTAAGTGCAACTTGTACCAGTCCCCAAGTTTCTTCATAACCGGGAAAAACGGTAAATTGAAGTAAGACATTTCTTATTTGGCCATCTAAAGCATAGTTAATGGCTTCACGTTTATGATGGATATTACCTTGCCATAACTCGATGAGTTGTTCTCGAAAGGTTTCAACCATTTCTTCAGCAAAAATCTTATGTGTATTTCTAAGAAGGGTAGACTTATCCGGCGCCTTAAATAAATCTATAGTGGCCTGATTAACATCTAAAATCAGAATATCTTCTACACACTGGCGGACAAATTCAGGATGCACATCTAGAAAAGTTCTAAAATCTTCAATTCCTAATAGTCTAAGTTGATCAATTCTATTTTTTATACGACTGAAATCTTCGACCCAAAGAGAAGTCGGTGAGTAGATAAACATAGATTCAGCTAGGCGACGATTTTTTTCTTCCTGACGGAGTGCATTTTGATAGGGCGTAATATCTTCAGTGGTAATTAATACACGTTCAAAGTTAGATTCAAAGCCAGGTAAAATTGAGCCTCTTAACTGAACATCAATGCGTTTGCCTGATAAAGTGTAATTCACCGTAGTACTTGAAAAATGGGTTTTACCATTCCAAAGTTCTTCTAGCTCATAAATATGTGATTCAAACATTTCCTTTTTGAAAATCAAATTTAAACTGGAGCATAATTCTTCTTGTGTTTCTGCTTCAAAAAGTTCTAATGTTTTTTGATTAACGCGAATTATTTTAATTTTATGAGCACATTCAATAATTAAATTTTGATTTTGATTTAAAAATTCATGCAGGTTTTCAATGCCTTGATTTCTCCATAAATCAAATTGTTTTTTAACTTCACTGAAATCCTCAATCCACATTGGAATTGGGCTAAGGTCAAAAATTGAAGAATCTAAAGTTTCCATATGTTTCTTTAAGTATTCAGTTTGTCTTAAAGTATAATGAGAAAAATTAAGATTTGGGAAATAAAGAACTTAAATTTATTAGAATAATTAAAAATAAAAACATTAAATGTAAGTAAAATAAAATAAAATAATGAGAAAGCAGAAATGCTCTGCTTAGCTCATAAATTTATAAGAGAGTTTAACGATTAATGGGGTGATCAATATTTTTTTCACCACGCCATAATTTGATAAAATCTTGCTCGTCAAAATCGTAAAGTTCCATGAGGGCAACAATAGCACTCACAAAAATCATGGCGCCTTCAGAGTTTCCATGAAGGTCAAAAATTTTACCATTGAGTTTACCTAAAATATCACGAAGCTCATGATCACGGCCTCGTCCATAACGATCACGAGGGTATAGCTCTTCATTTAACACAATAAGAGCAATGGCTTTTTCGGCACCTGATAAATCTGTTTTATCTAAGGCTTCTTCAAAAGATTCACTTCCATGATTAAAGTAAAAAATAACTTCATCATTAATGAAACTTTTTACCATCTTTTCAGTTAATGTCGGAAATTGAGAAACTGCATTATCTTCAACATAGGGTTTAAAAGATTCGGGAAAAATAACGTTGTGATGAATATCTTTAAACAGTGGTGCAATTTCAGAAACTTTATAACCTGCGATGCCACAACCTAAAGCAGTGACAAAATATTTCATTTTAGGATGATTTTTTGCATATATCTTAAAGTCTTCAACATAGTGCTCAATTTGAGAAAGAGGCATTTGTTGAATATGTTCATTTAAGGTGGGAATTGCAAAGCTTTGACCAGCCCAGCCGCGACCTACACCTTCAACTGCTCCGAAGTGTTGTCTGGCAACGCGTGCTGCACCGCTACCGTGCTGTCCAGCAAGGTTACTTCCAAACACAAAAACTGTATCTTCGGGAAGTTCGGTTACAATACTTTCATCATGATATTGGTAGGTCATGGTTATGCTTTTTATTTAATGGATAGCTTCATGTTGCAACTGATTAGAGTATTGGTCAAGTGTTAAGATGCTTAATCTTTTACATTGAATTTCCAACTCAATTTGCACTTTAAATTAAGATAAAAATCCCCATTAATGAGGGAGACGTTAAATTCAATTTTTTCATAAAGAGAGATAACTTTGAACGAAAATCAACCTTTTGATTTGGTCACACATTATCAGCCAGCAGGTGATCAGCCACAGGCAATTGAAAAGCTGGTCAATGGTATCGAGCAGGGTTTTCGTAATCAGTTATTGCTAGGGGTAACTGGCTCGGGTAAGACCTATACCATGGCAAATGTGATCGCCCAAACACAGCGACCTACAATTGTGATGGCCCATAACAAAACCTTGGCGGCCCAACTTTATGGTGAGTTTAAATCTTTCTTTCCTAATAATGCGGTTGAATATTTCGTAAGTTATTACGATTACTACCAGCCCGAGGCTTACGTTCCATCTTCGGATACGTTTATCGAAAAAGATGCGGCCATCAATGATCACATTGATCAGATGCGATTATCTGCAACACGAGCTTTATTAGAACGTCGTGATGCAATTATTGTCGCATCGGTATCTGCAATTTATGGTTTGGGTGACCCCAATGCTTATATGCAAATGTTACTGCATGTGGTTGAAGGTGACCGAGTAAGCCGTGATGAAATCATCCGCCGTTTGGTTGAAATGCAATATACGCGTAATGAACTTGAATTTTTACGCGGTACTTATCGAATTCGCGGCGAAATTATTGATATTTTCCCAGCTGAATCCGATCAACATGCCATTCGCATTGAACTATTTGATGATGAGGTCGATTCAATCCGTTGGTTTGACCCATTAACAGGTAAAATGGTTCGTAAAGTTTCTCGAGTTACGATTTATCCGAAAAGCCACTATGTAACACCAAAAGATCATTTAACTCGTGCCATCGATACAATTAAGGATGAGTTACAAGATCAGCTCAAATTCTTCCGTGAACATGACAAATTGCTCGAAGCACAGCGTATTGAGCAACGGACACGTTACGATCTGGAAATGATGCAACAGTTGGGTTATACCAATGGTATCGAAAACTATTCACGTCATTTGTCTGGACGTCCGTCTGGTGAAGCACCACCGACTTTATTCGACTATATTCCAGAAGATGCTTTGCTCATTATTGATGAATCACATGTTACGGTTCCGCAAATTGGGGCAATGTATAAAGGTGACCGCTCACGTAAAGAAAACTTAGTGAATTATGGGTTCCGTTTGCCAAGTGCGCTTGATAACCGCCCAATGAAGTTTGAAGAATGGGAGCGTATTGTACCGACTACCATTTTTGTAAGTGCAACACCTGCTAAATATGAATTAGAAAAGTCAGATCAAATTGTTGAACAAGTGGTACGTCCAACAGGTCTAATCGACCCTGAAATTGAGATTCGTCCTGTTTTAACCCAAGTAGATGATGTTCTTTCTGAAATTAATATTCGTAAGAATTTGAATGAAAGGGTATTAATTACGACCTTAACAAAACGTATGGCAGAAGACCTGACTTCTTATTTGAAAGAATATGGCGTCAAGGTTGCTTATCTCCACTCAGATATTGATACAGTTGAACGTGTCAAAATTATTCATGAATTACGTACAGGTGTATTTGATGTTTTAGTCGGTATTAACCTGCTCCGTGAAGGTCTGGATATGCCAGAAGTTTCTTTAGTTGCTATTTTAGATGCAGATAAAGAGGGTTTTTTACGTTCTGAACGTTCACTCATTCAGACGATTGGTCGTGCGGCGCGTAATGTGAAAGGTAAAGCAATTTTATATGCTGACCGAATTACCGACTCTATGCAAAAAGCAATAGATGAAACTGATCGCCGTAGAGCCAAACAAATCGAATTTAATGAGCTGCATGGTATTACACCACGTAGTGCTGTTCGTCAGGCTATCAAAGAAATTGACTCGGGTGAGGTACTTTCAGACGACGAGATTGATGAAAAAGTACTTGAACAAGCACAAGCATTGAGTGCCGATGAAAGACATATTCTTTCAGATCCAAAATTGTTTAGTAAACATATCACTAAGCTTGAAAAAGATATGTTAAAGGCCTCGAAAGATTTACAGTTCGAGCAAGCAGCGCGGATACGTGATGAAATCATTCGATTAAAAGCGCAAATGTTGCAATAAACGAATACATAACGCTACATAATGTGTTTAAAAAACAAGCTACTGTAGATGTTTGAGTTCTTTTGTATTCACAACTAATCGTTGAGGGCAACAATGGCATTTCGAAATAATGTTCCGCAAGCCAGTTGGCGTTTGGCTAAAATTGCGTTGGGCGGTGTCGTTTTGGCTGGTTTAGCTGTTGGAACCTATGTCTATGCTCAGCCGAAACCCTTGCAAACTGTTTATAAAGTTGAACTGGACCGATATTTAGGTGTCTGGTATGAAGCCGCCCGTAAGCCTGCATTTTTCCAAAAAAAATGTGCTTATAACGTATCTGCAACTTACACCCTAAATGAAAATGGAAATGTTGTTGTAGATAATCGCTGCTATGACAATAGAAAACAATTACAGCAATCTATCGGTGAAGCCTTCGTGGTTAACCCACCCTATAATACGAAATTGAAGGTGAGTTTCTTACCGGAAGCTGTGAGATGGATTCCAGTTATTCGTGGAGATTACTGGATTTTAAAAATAGATGAAGACTATCAAACTGTTTTAGTCGGGGAACCTTCTCGTAAATATCTTTGGGTTTTATCAAGAACGCCTCATCCTGAACAAGAAGTGGTTGACGAATATCTAAATTATGCAAAAACATTAGGTTTTGATATTCGTGATGTTATCCGTACAGAGCATACAGAATAACTGTATACGTCTGATTAAGAAAAAACCATGTTTTCACATGGTTTTTTCTTTTTTATAGTGGATAAATCAAGTATTGTGATGAGCTGTTTTTACTAAAGTCTAAGAGGGTGATGATGTTTAAGGGCGTGAGCTTGTCTGTCATGGCATCTGTCACTTTTGGTGTACTTTATTTTTATACTCAATTGTTAAGTCAGCTTGATAGTGAACAGACTTTTGGCTGGCGGATTATTGCAACAATCCCATTTCTAACTTTGTTTATGTGGTGGAGTGGTGATTTAGCGTATATCAAAACTATCTATCAGCGTATTTTGGCTAAGCCATCTTTATTATTGTTGTTAATCACAACCTCCGTTTTAACTTCAGTCCAACTTTGGCTTTTTTTATGGGGACCTATGCATGGGAGAGGCCTACAAGTATCTTTAGGATATTTTCTATTGCCACTTGTTCTTGTCTTGGCTGGAAGTGTGTTGTATGGCGAAAAAATATCAAAATTTCAATGGGTCGCCATTATTCTTGCTGTTATTGGCGTGGGTCATGAAATCTGGCGTTTAGGAAGTATTGCTTGGGAAACAGCACTGGTTGCGGTTGGCTATTCTGCCTACTTTTTATTACGTAAAACAATTAAAACAGACAATTTAGGCGGCTTCTGGTGGGATTTGGTCATTATTCTGCCGATTGCAATTTATTTGACCCATACAGGTTTACTCCCTTATAGCAAATTTATGGACCAACCGAGTCTTACATTCGTCATTATTGGGCTTGGAATTTTAAGTGCTATTGGTTTAGGAAGTTATATCCTGGCAAGCCGCTTTTTACCCTTAGTCGTGTTTGGTCTTTTAGGATATTTAGAACCTGTCTTACTTGCTTTAGCTTCTCTAGTTTTAGGGGAGAGTATTGGTCAAGAAGAGTGGTTCACTTATATTCCGATCTGGTGCGCAGTATTTGTGTTGGTTTTAGAAGGCGCAGTTCACCTTTATCAACAACGTCAAAAAGCCAAGAATTTGCAGCTAAATATCGCAAAATATCAAAAAAGATTAAAAAATGATGCTTAGAATTAGAGCATCAGAATCTAAAAAGTAAGAAAAAGCAAAAATTTAGCTGCTTTAAACAATAAGATAATAAAAAATAATTATAGGTATTTTATGAATTTATGATGAATTTTAGGAAAATCTAATCACTAACGTCAGCTTTTGATTCATTCTTGCTAATAATTCCATTACAATTACGGGGTTTAAAAAATCACGCCTAGATATAATTAATTAGAGGACGTATCTGTGAGCAAAGACACTATCATCGCCCTGCATGCTGAACACCAAGGCCGTTGGAAAAACCGTGAAGAAATCGCGGAACGTATGATTGCATTAATCGGTCAATTATACCGTGAAAAAAATATTGTCGTATCTGTTTACGGTCGCTCTTTAATTAACCGTTCTGTTATCCAAATTTTGAAAACTCACCGCCGTACACGTGTTGTAGACGTTGAGCTTTCTGTTGTAAATACATTCCCAATTTTAGAAGCTTTAGCAAAAGTTGAAAATATTGGTTCTGCAGAAGTTGATATTGGTAAACTTGCTGTTGAATATAAAGAAAAAGGCGGTGATATTGACGCTTTTGTTGCTCAATCTGTTGAGTCAATCAAAGGAAGCGCAACTTCTGAACAACCTAAAGATGTAGTTCTTTACGGTTTTGGTCGTATTGGCCGTATCTTGGCTCGTTTAATCATTAGCCAATCAGGTTTAGGTCGTGGTTTAAGCCTTAAAGCAATCGTTGTACGTAAGTCTTCTGACGGTGACTTAGCAAAACGTGCTTCTTTACTTCGTCGTGACTCTATTCACGGTACTTTCGCTGGTACAATTTCTGTTGATGAAGAAAATGAAGCAATTATTGCTAACGGTAACTTCATTAAAGTGATTTATGCGTCTAGCCCAAGTGAAGTTGACTATACTGAATACGGTATTGAAAATGCACTTTTAATCGACAACACTGGTAAATGGCGTGATGCTGAAGGTCTAAGCCAACATTTGAAATGCCCAGGCGTTGCACGTGTTGTATTGACTGCACCAAGTAAAGGCGAAATGAAAAACGTTGTATTTGGCGTAAACAACTCAGACATCTTAGATGAAGACAAAATCATCTCTGCTGCAAGTTGTACAACAAATGCGATTACTCCAATTCTTAAAGTATTGGATGACAAATATAAAGTTCTTAACGGTCATGTTGAAACTGTTCACTCATTTACAAATGATCAGAACTTGATCGATAACTACCATAAAGCAGATCGTCGTGGTCGTGCTGCTACTTTAAACATGGTAATTACAGAAACTGGTGCAGCTAAAGCAGTTGCTAAAGCATTACCTGCATTAAAAGGTAAGTTAACTGGTAACTCTGTACGTGTTCCTACTCCAAACGTATCTCTTGCAATCTTGAACTTAACGCTTGATAAAGAAGTTGATCGTGAAGAAGTGAATGAATACATTCGTCAAATTTCGATTAACTCTAACCTTCAAGGTCAAATTGGTTATACCAACTCGACTGAAGTTGTATCGAGTGACTTTATCGGTTCTCGTACAGCAGGGGTATACGATGCTCAAGCAACGATTACTTCTGGTAACCGTTTAACTGCTTATGTTTGGTACGATAACGAAGTTGGTTATAGCTGTCAGGTATTACGTATTGCTGAACAAATGTGCGGCGTAAGCTACAAAAAAATCCCAGCAGAATTGAATGCTTAAGATCATTTAACGATCGATAAAAGATTTTCACAAAAAGACCCAGTTTAGACTGGGTTTTTTTACAACCGTACAAAATATATGCTGACTATTTTTTGTAAATAAATGAGAATAGGAATTAAGGAAAAAAAGAATATAGTAAGGGATAGGAATTGTCGCAGTTTAAACGTTTATTGGTCGTTTTTATATTCATCATTATTGCCAATCTATGTGGTGTACTCATTGCAATATGGGTATTTAAGCATTTCAATATTTATATTCCATTGAAAAATCAAGCAGTTGCTATTGACTTGCAAGAGCCTCTACAAGTTAAGGTTAAAGTGCAAGATGCTTTAAATGTGGATGTAAAAGGGCGGGTAAATGCCAGTATTCCAATTGATGAGAAACTGAATATTCCATTAACACAAACATTAACTCCGCGTGTTTATTTCGATAATATGGTGCCAATTAGCACAACAATTCCGGTTAAAGAAACACTAAAAGTTGAGCAAAATTTACCAATCGATACGAAGGTTCAGGTAAGAGTTTTAGGGCGTGACATTACGTTGCCGTTAAAGGGATCAATACCCTTAAAACTTGATGTTCCGATTGATATTAATGTTCCGCTTGAACAAAAGGTTCATTTAAAATTCGATGCACCAGTACGGACAGTATTAAAAGAAAATTTACATATTCCTCTAAAGGCAAGATTAGATACTAATATTCCAATTGAGGGTAATTTAAATGTTCCTGTTAAAACAGCACTAAATGCTTCGGTTGATGTGAAAAATACATTGCCTGTGAAGATTGCAAATGGTGAGTTAAAGATTCCTCTCTCCACTATGCGGTTAAATCGGGTAGTAGGTTCAGAAACACCGCAGACAACAACTGATCAATAGGGTGGATGCTAATGTTTCGTTCACTCAAAAGTATGCTCATCAGTTTCTTTTTAATGATGATACTTGCTGCTGTTATGTTTTGGGTATACCTCAATATTCAAGCTAATTTAGTCGTGTCGGCTCATAATGCAGATATTAGTTTACCTGACTCTTTAGAAACAAAAATCCAAGTTGGCAATACTCTGCAGGTTCAGTCTATTGGTAAACTTGATACAACATTAGATATAGATCGCCAACTGACTTTACCTTTAAAAGGGAAATATCTAGCAGATTTAAGTTTTGCTGTAGAGACGCCCATTACGGTAAGTGTTGATTATTCAACGAATCTAAAGATTGATCAGGTTATGCCTCTCGAAACAACGACTGATTTGATCTATCAAAGTAAATTTTTACCAAAATTTCCACTTAAACTGGATATTCCTATCAAGTTGGACGTTCCTTTTAATTTAAAACGTAGTTATACCATTCCAGTTAAAATTGTTTTTGATGGTCCTGTTTATTTTGAATTTGATGAGCCAGTAAATTTATCGGTTAAACATCAGTTTAAACCAAGCCTAGAAGTGAATGACCCTATGGAAATGGGAAATATCTCTTCATTTAATGCCATTATGTATAATTCGGTTCCAAAAACAAAAGCGAATCTTGATATGCAAATGACTTTACCTTTACGCAATGTTCATCCTTAAAAATTAAATAGTCATACTGCATTTTATTTTGGGTAAAGCTCATATTTGTGAATCTAAAATGCTTTTGATGACTTAAAGATAAAAACAGTTCGTTATATATGGGAATTGTCCCATTTTCTATTCGAGAATTTTATGAAAATATGGCAGAATAGGCGGTTTTAGAGTTTTTAGAGGATTGGCAGATGCGCTTTGTTGATGAAGCAGTCATTACCGTAGAGGCTGGCGACGGTGGCAATGGCGTAGCCAGTTTTCGCCGTGAAAAATTTGTACCATTTGGTGGCCCAGATGGTGGTGATGGCGGACGTGGTGGAAGTATCTATATTCAAGCTGATGATGATACGAGTACGCTAGTCGATTACCGTTACACACGTAAGTTCCGTGCTGAGCGCGGAAAGAATGGTGCAGGCGCTAACTGTACCGGACGTGGTGGTGAAGATGTGGTTTTAAAAGTACCCGTTGGTACAACAATTGTTGATACAGATTCAGGCGATATTATTGGCGATTTGGTTGAAGACGGCCAAAGAATTCTGGTTGCAGGTGGTGGTGACGGTGGTTTGGGGAATACCCACTTTAAATCATCAACTAACCGTGCTCCGCGTAAATGTACGACAGGCATCAAAGGTGAATTCCGTGAAATTCGCCTTGAATTAAAAGTATTAGCAGATGTTGGTTTATTGGGCATGCCAAATGCTGGTAAATCAACCTTTATTCGTGCTGTAAGTGCTGCAAAACCAAAAGTAGCAGATTATCCATTTACAACTATGGTTCCGAACCTTGGTGTTGTAGATGCTGACCGTCATCGTTCATTTGTAATGGCCGATATTCCTGGGTTGATTGAAGGTGCAGCAGAAGGTGCTGGTTTGGGAATTCGTTTCCTTAAGCATTTGGCACGTACGCGTATCCTTTTACACATTATTGATGTGCAACCAATTGATGGTTCAGATCCTGCTCATAATGCCAAAGCAATTATGAACGAGTTAGCTAAGTTTTCACCTACTTTGGCGAAACTACCGATTGTTTTAGTACTCAATAAACTTGATCAGATTGCTGAAGAAAGTCGTGAAGAGTGGTGTCAGCATATTCTAGATGAACTAGAGTGGACTGGACCTGTCTTTAAGACATCAGGCTTATTAAGTGAAGGAACAAAAGAGGTTGTGTATTACCTCATGGATCAGATTGAACAACAACGTGAACGCGAAGTTGAAGATCCTGAATATGCAGCAGAAGTAAAAGCTTTCCGTGAACAACTTGAAGTTGAAACACGTGAACAAACCATTGCGGCAAAAGAAGCATATCGTGCTATGCGTCGAGCACAACGTCTTGAAGGCATGTTGGGCGATGATGATGATTTTGACGATGATGAAGACGACGACAATGATGTAGAAATCATCTACGTTCGTGACTAGAAAACCGAGGAAAACATGATAGAAGTGGTCGATGGGCAACGTCAGCTCAGTGAGTGTAAACGAATCGTTGTTAAAATCGGATCATCTTTACTCACAGCCAATGGGCAAGGTTTAGATTTGGATGCTATTTCGCTTTGGGCGAAACAGATTGCAGATCTACACAATGCTGGACACGAAATTATTTTAGTGTCTTCTGGAGCTGTAGCAGAAGGTATGGTTCGTATGAAGCTTGCGAGTCGACCCACCGATCTACCCAGTCTACAAGCCTGTGCTGCGATTGGGCAGATGGGTTTAATTCATACTTGGTCTAGTGTGCTTGAAAAACATGGCATTCGTACTGCTCAGGTTTTACTGACACATGATGATTTGGCAGATCGCCGTCGTTATTTAAACTCATGTGATGCTTTGCAAAACTTGATTGATTGGCGTGTAATTCCAGTCATTAATGAAAATGATACGGTATCTACCGATGAGATTCGCTTTGGCGATAATGATACTTTAGCTGCGATGGTCGCAGGTCAGGTTCATGCAGAATTGCTGATCATTTTAACGGATCAGCAAGGGATGTTTGATTCAGATCCACGTCATAACCCTGATGCTAAATTACTCTCTACTGTTCGTGCCATGGATGATGATTTATTCGAAATGGCCGGTGGCGGCGGTTTACTCGGGCGTGGTGGTATGGTCACTAAAGTTCGTGCCGCACGTTTAGCAGCTAAATCAGGTTGTCCAACACTCATTGCGAGTGGTGAAAGTGATAATGTCTTGTCACGTGCTATGGCAGGTGAAATGCTAGGTACATTGTTTACTACAGATAAAGACCGTATGACTGCTCATCAACAGTGGCTTGCTGCCCATTTGCAGACAGCAGGTCGTCTTGTGATTGATGATGGCGCTATTGAAGCGATTAAATTGAAACATCGCAGTTTACTCCCTGTTGGAGTTAAGACTGTTGAAGGACATTTTGATCGTGGCGATGTAGTTGAATGTGTAGATAAACAAGGTAAACGTATTGCAGTGGGGCGAGTGAACTTTAGCTCGCGATCTGCTGAAATTATTAAAGGTTTAGCCTCTGATAAGGTTTATCAAGTACTTGGTGAAGCTCGTTCACTTGAGATGATTCATCGTGATCATATGGCGATTTACTAGTTTGTTGTGAAATTAAAAAAGCTCGCTTTATGCGAGCTTTTTTTCTGGCGTTAAACGAGGTAGAACACGATCTTCACCCACCATATATGGATGTGTCGCAAGACTCAGCATATCTAGGTCTTCTGAGCTATTACCATAGGCATAAACTTGATGGTAATGCTGTAGCGTATATTGCTGATGTATTCTTAACTTTTTTTGTTCACTACTACAATCTGGGGTGGAGTAGTAACCCGTCATCAAACCGTTTTTAATTTGAGTTTCGGTACAAATTAATTCGATATCTAGTAACTTGCAAAGTGGGGCAAGGTAAACATCAATTGAAGCCGAAACCAGTACCACCCGATCACCACGTAACTGGTGGTGTTGTAACTGTGCGAAAAGTTCAGGTGAAAGCGCAGAGACTAACTCTTGTGCATATTCTTCACCTAATCTTTGCAATTCAATTGCGGGGGTATCTTTGAACATGCTGCGAAATAACTTGGCGCGCATAGCATGGGCTGGATAAAAATTAAGATAGTAGGCTTGAATCCATGGCAGAATTTTTAAGCCTTGTTTAACAATGTGGCGCTTAGATAAAGCATAAAAGATAAACCCTGTAAAACTGTCTTTGCTACACAAGGTTCCATCAAAATCGAACAGGGCGAGACTCTTTATAGTCTTATTCGTTTCGCTCGTTGCATACATGATTCATATCGTCCGTTTACGCGGGTTGCATACCAGTTAGTATTATAGTCACGACTTAATTTTGGCCCAGAAATAACGACTTGCGGCATAATGGCGTAGATCGGTTCTTTACCTTTCTTCGCTTTATAAAGTTTAGTCAGGGCAATATAGGTTTGTGTACTTTCAAACTTTTTCTCTTTTTCTAATTTAAGATCATCACGAATTTGTCTTGGGGTAACTAATACATTATTTTTTGCAAATACCGTAATGAGCTCTCTTTCTGACTGGCTTTGAGTCGGGCGTGGATCACCATCTTTTGTGTAAAGAAGTAGATCACCATCAAGACTTATTCCTGTATCGGTTAAGTCATTTAACATGCTTTGAAAAGCAGCATTACGGCTAGAATACATGCCTGAGTTATAGTCTGCAAATCGATAAATAGCTTTGTCATAATTAGCTGGATAAACCATTAAACGATGTATGCCGTAATATAAGCCGCCATATTCGGTATATAGATCATCACGAAGAGCAGCAGTACTCATGCTTGAGCGTTTATTGGCTTTCGCATAATTAATGTGAACCTGCATAGAACCCAAGGTCGTAATAGGGTTCATTTTCTCGCCAATATCTTGACCAACTAATTTGGCTGCACCTGTTAATGCACTCACATGGTAATGCTTAGCCATAAAATCGAAAATTTCTCGATAAAGTAAGTCGAGGTCTTTCTCGGTTTTAACCTTACGCATTTGACTCATATAGTTGTTATCAGGAGAGGGCTGGGTTTTTAGCACTTCTTCAAAATAACCAGCAATTGTTCCACCAATAGTTTTGCCAAGCTTATCTTCAAATTTTTCATTTAAACGGGTACTAACTTCTTCAACTGCTTTTTGGCCTAATCCCGGTACTTGAGGATTAGCTACAAAGTTAGATTCCTGATCAACTACTGCCACAATACTACAAACATTTTTCTTGGTTTTAGGAATATCCAAGTCTTTCATAATGTCGTCAATATCTTTAGCCCATGACTCACGGTCATGCACACGCGATGGGATCAGTCGTTTAATTTGTTGGTTTTCTAGTTCAGGCTCATCATTGTTTGACCACCAAGCTTTATCACCACAAGCAGCTAAACTCATGCACACGGCGACCATACCGAATGATTTTAATAAAAAACGGGAAGACAACGGTTTGTTCATGGCGAGGAAAGCACCTGCATAAAAAGATGAGCCGATTAAGCGGATGAAGTATACTATGTTGATCATCAATTGTATGAATATATATGTATATTGGTCCCTATCAACTGTCAAATAATTTAATCGTTGCTCCTATGGCTGGGGTCACTGACCGTCCATTTAGAACGCTCTGCAAGTATTTTGGCGCAGGCCATGCAGTCAGTGAAATGATGACTGCCGATAAGACTTTGCGGATGAGTAAAAAAAGCCTTTACCGTGCAAATTTTGATGGCGAACTCGCTCCAATTTCTGCTCAAATTGCAGGTTCTGATCCTGAGCAATTAGCAGAAGCTGCACGTTATCAAGTGGCAAATGGCGCACAAATTGTTGATATCAATATGGGATGTCCTGCCAAAAAAGTATGTAATAAACTTGCTGGTTCAGCATTATTACAAGATGAAGATTTAGTGGCACGAATTCTTGATGCGGTGGTCACTGCTGTTGATGTTCCTGTGACATTAAAAACCCGTTTGGGCTTTTTAAATGGTCAAGAAAATATTTTAAGAGTCGCAAAAAGAGCAGAAGAAGCGGGAATTGCTGCATTGGCTTTACATGGTCGCACCCGTGAAGACATGTATTTAAATACAGCACGTTATGATTTGATCAAACATGTCAAAGAGTTGATTAATATTCCACTTATTGCGAATGGTGATATTGATAGTCCTGAAAAGGCAAAATATGTGCTCGATTATACAGGTGCTGATGCAATCATGATTGGTCGCGCTGCTCAAGGTCGACCATGGATTTTCCGTGAAATTGCTCATTATTTAAAAACTGGAGAGCACTTAGCCGCACCTAATATTGAAGAGGTGAAGCATGTGCTGCTTGGACATTTATCAGAACTATATCAATTTTATGGTGAATATTCAGGTTGCCGTATTGCCCGTAAACACATTGCTTGGTACACAAAAGGATTACGCTCAAGTAACGAATTCCGCCAAAATATGTATAAAGTTGAAAGTACTGCTGAACAAGCATTAGTGGTCGAAAACTATTTTAATCAGCTATTAGCTGAAGGCAATTTGATGAGTGATGTGCAAGTCGAGCAAGTTAACTTATTAGAAACTCATTAAAGCCAGTAAATGTTTACTGGCTTTTTTAAATTTACTCATCTTCTAGCATTTCTACCACTAACTGATTAACTAAATCGGCAGCAGCTAATTCACGTATTTGTGAGACATTACTACCCGCCCAAAAAGCACCGAAGCCATAGTCTTTATTTTTGCTTGCAATTGCATTGAGTTGCTTAGCCAAATCATAAGTATATGGATATTCTGGTTGAGGAGGGCGATTAGGTAAATCAATTTGTGTGTGCCAATGGTTGAGCAATCCACGGGCCGGACGTCCAGAAAGACTAGCACTGATTTGTGTTACTGGCTCATTAAATAGAGCTTTGCGATATTCACTCGATGCGTTCGAAGATGGACATTGAACGAAAGCAGTTCCGAGTTGAACAGCTGTAGCTCCTACGCTCAACATATGTCGTGCTTGTGCACCATTCATAATACCGCCAGCAGCCACCACAGGCAGTTTGCAATGTTTCACAATAAGATGTACTAAATCGCTGGTTTTAATTGCTGCATCAAAGGTCTCGTTAAAGATTCCACGGTGTCCACCTGCTTCAATCCCTTGAGCAATAATAATATCGATACCCGCTGCTTCAATGGCTTGTGCTTCAACCAAATTGGTAGCAGAAACCATCGTTATAATTCCGGCATCTTTTAATGCCTGAATTTGATGGGGATGGGGAATGCCAAAATGAAAACTAACAGCTTTAGGCTTGGTTTCTAATACAACATTTAAAAAGTCATCATTATCAAGAAAACTTGGGTAAATACAGTTTAAATTTTGAGGAGGCTGTTCACCGAACTTTTCAAATTGTGGTCGTAAATATTCAATCCACTGTGCGGAAGTTTGAGGATTAAGTTGCTCGGGTTGATGGCAGAAAAAATTAACCTGAAATGATTTCTCTGTAAGTGTTTGGGTTTTTAAAACCTGTTCTCGAGCACTTTGTGCCGTGTTTGCGCCGAGTCCTAACGACCCAAGTCCACCTTGATTAGAAACTTCTGCAGCAAGTTCAGGTGTAGATACGCCCGCCATTGGGGCAAGAAAAATCGGATGTTTAATTTCAAGTTGTTGTAACAGGGTCATTTTATTCACCTCATTTCTTTCTCTTCACCATAACGTGAAATCTGAACCAAGAGCAAATAATATTGGGCATTTAGTTTTTAAATATTTATTTCTTAAATAATTCAAAGTTCTGGTTTTTTAAAGTGGAGTAACATGAAACAAAGAGCCGATCCAGCTTGAAAAAGCCATTGCTAAAATTCCCCACAAGGTAATGCGTAAACTTCCTTTAAGCTTAGAAGTGCCCGCGAAATGGCTTGATAGCGCTCCTAAAAAAGCTAATGAGATAATGCCAAATAGTAAGACCATTTTTTCAACCCAAATATCTGGGCTGAGTAAAATAGCGAGCATAGGAAACAAGGCCCCAAATGAAAATGAGCCAGCTGAAGCTAGTGCGGCTTGAACAGGATTTGCTGCAGTATTTTCATGAATACCAATTTCATCACGTGCGTGAGCACCTAAGGCATCATGATTTGTAAGTTCAGTAGCAACCTGTCGAGCTAAATCAGGTGCTAACCCTCTGGCTATATAAATTTGAGTGAGTTCATCTAGTTCACGTTGAGGATGTTTTTTTAATTCTTGTGCTTCAAATTTTAAGTCAGCTTTTTCAATATCTTCTTGGGATTTTACAGAAATATACTCTCCGGCGGCCATGGAGGTTGCACCAGAAATTAAACCTGCAATACAGGCAATAAAAAGAGTATGAGCAGAAGCACCACTTGCAGCCATTCCCATAATTAAACTAGTAACGGAAATAATTCCATCATTAGCCCCTAAAACGGCTGCCCTTAACCAACCTGAGCGGTGAATAAAATGATGTTCTGGATGTTGAGAAAAGGACATGATTTTACCTAATTGTAGTTATAACTTTTTATCTTATCCTATAAGATTATTTACAATAATACGATTAAAAAATGTGTCATTATAGGAAAAACAATCAGATAAGTACTTTTAAAACATAATATAAAAGGAGATAAAATGTCTAACTTATGGGACTCATCCATTTACCTAAATCGTGTAATTTATGAGCTTGACTATAATATTTATTGATTAAATTTTAACTTTATTTCTACGCTTAGATTCTATCCAATTTACTCTAGAGGTCTCGATGAATAGCAAAACAATAAAATCTCTAACCCGTTCCTTTATCGTTATCGGTTCAATCTGTCCAGCTTTAGGCCTCTTAAATATGGAGACTACATTTGCCCAAGAGATTGTTAATCAAGAATATAAACCAGGTAATCCAATTTATGATAAATGGGATCAATTTTATAAAATTGAGAAGACTCAACCGGAAAATGCTGAGAAATTATTATTAGAAATCGGAGATATGACTCCACAAGATATTAAGGTATGGAAAAGTTTAACTTATTTACAGATTAGAATAGGGAAACAAGAAGCCGCTTTACAAAGTTTAAGAAAAGCAGAGGCATTAGACCCAGCTGACGATAATTTGAAATTACAAGAAGCGTATCTGCTTAATTCTCAGAAAAATAATAAAGAAGCTTTAGTAGTTTTTAAGGAGCTTACGCAATCTAAAGATGCTGATATTGCCAATAAGGCGACACAAGCTGTAAAAAATCTGAGTGGTGGGGAGGTCAAAACTTATTTCCGCGATATTTATTTTGCACCTTCATATGAGTCGCGTTATGACGATGTGATTTTCCCACTGAAAGCCCGTTATGGTAAGAATCTTGATAATGGTCGAGCACAGGTGTATGGCTTTTTAAACCTAAACCGTGATACCCAGTCTCAAGGTGGGGTACGACCTGAAATTATTGATGAAAATGCAGTAACTCTAGGTGTGGGTGCTAATTATCAGCCTTGGACATCTATACCTGTGCGCATGTATCTAGAAGTAGGGGGAAGCTACGATCTGATTGATCGAAATAGAGATAAATTTCGTGAAAGTGTTGTCGGTGGGGTGACAGGTTATCAAGAATGGTATTCTCAAAATAATTGTAATCAGTCACTTTGCTTTAATGATTACTTCACCGATTTATATGGCAATGCAGCGACTTATTCTAGAGAAGATTATAACGTTATTGGCGATTTGCGCTTACGTACGGGTTTAAATGTCTATAAAGGCGAAAATGGAAATGTACAGGCTTATGTGAAGTTGCATGGCTTGGCTGACAGTAAAGATGAATATTACAATAACTTATTCGAATATGGCCCAGGCATTTCATGGCAGCCTTTTAATTATCAACCTATAAAATTACGTGTAGAACGACTATATGGCAATTACTTTAAAGATGTGCCAGTAAATACAAAAGATCATTACAACAATACTCGAGTAGAACTCGTCTTTTATAAGGATTTCTAAAATGAAGAAAGTTTTTATATCTATTGTATTTGGAACCCGCCCTGAATTAATCAAACTTGCTCCTGTTATTTTATTGGCAAAACAAGACCCTCGCTTTCAAGTTGAAGTCATTTTTACTGGGCAACATGACGAATTGGTAAGAGATGCGATAGATTTCTTTGGGGTTGAAATTGATCACCGTCTTAAAATTATGAATGCTGGACAAAGTTTAAATCAGCTATTAATACATGGTTTGAGCCAAATCGAGAATGTATACACTGATGGGCAAAAAAGAGATGCAATTGTTATTCAGGGAGATACAACAACTGTTTTAGCGGCAGGTTTAGTTGCGTTTTCAATGAAAGTTCCTGTTGCGCATGTCGAAGCTGGTTTACGTTCTTATGATTTAGATCATCCTTTTCCAGAAGAGGGAAATCGTCAGTTAGTTTCTCGTATTACCAAATGGCATTTTGCCCCGACTGAACAATCAAAAAGAAATTTACTTAATGAACAAATTCCATCAGAGCTCATTACTGTTACAGGCAATACCGTTGTTGATGCCGTATATTTAGGACGCAAATTAATTTCTGAAAAATCGGGTTTGAAAAATCAGCTTGAACCCTATGGAATTCAGTTAAAACAAAATGACAAAGTTGTACTTATTACGGCTCATCGCCGTGAAAACTTTGGGGAAGGAATTCAAAATATTTGTAATGCGGTTGAGCATTTAGCTAACAATCATTCTAATTTACATTTTATTTGGCCAGTCCATTTAAATCCAGCAGTACATGATGTTGTCCATAATAAGTTTAAAGATCATCCTCAAATCCATCTTGTTAAACCATTAGATTATCCAAGTTTATTGGCAGTGATAGATCGATCTACTTTTATATTGACGGATTCAGGTGGTTTACAAGAAGAGAGTCCATCATTTAATAAGCCAGTTTTAATCTTGCGAGACACTACAGAACGACCTGAAGTTGTTGAAGTTGGAGCAGGTGTTTTGGTGGGTACAGACCAGCAAAAAATTATTGAAGAAGCTGAAAAGTTACTCACCGATCAGCAGCACTATGAAAAAATGGCACATGTAGAAAATCCATTTGGTGATGGGCAAGCTGCTCGGCGTATTCTCGATCAAATTGCTAAATCTTATGAATTAGCATAATTGTGAGCTAAGGATTTATTCTCATTTATGGAGGTGCTTTTACCCCCATAAGTGAGTCGGTACCACAAGCTCACAATATTAACGCACCAGCGATTCATGTAGTGTGGACCATCAAAAATATAGACGGTTTTACCTTCATATGCTTTTAGTTGAGAAATAATCTCCCAAGGATATGCGGCTCTAAATTGCCCATTATTTTTCACTCTAAAAGCTTCTAGCACTATAATGACTTTATCTTTTCCAAGCCTTTGTTCAAGTTGGTCTAAAATATGTTTGGCTTGCTTAGGTGATCTTACACCTACGCCAACCCCATCTTGGAAGAAAACGCCGTTATGTTCCGGTAACCAGCTTTTAACCCATAAATCATAATGTTCGGGTTCGCTTTCACCACTATAAATACTCACCCAAACTGGTACTGGGAGCGTGGTTAAAACCTGACCTAAAGCACTTACTCTTAACCAAGTTGGATCTGCCTCTACTGGAAAATAATAACCTTTAAACGCTGTTTTCTGCTCTTTTATAATTTGAGCAGATTTTTCCCCTAATTCAGTTACATTTGCTCGAGCTTTAGGTTCGTTATATTCGCCTGCTAAGCCCAAAATTACATTTTTAGCCCATGGCTCTTGTTTAATTTTTTCTAAATTAATGGCTTTTTCCCATTGAGGAAAGTTTGATTCTTTCCACCATGATTTAGACTCAACAACAGACCACTGAGGAACAAATGTATTGACACCCAAGTAATGCCAGTTTCCCTCTGGTGGACTAGTGTTATTGTCAGGCTGCCAAAAAATTCCTTCAATACGCGGGGCTTGTCCTTGATGTTTGAACAACCCCGCGTAAACCATGACACTACATATAATTAAAATAATAAAAGCAGCTATTTTAATTGGTATCTGTTTTTTCATTATTTCGTCTTAACCAGTACCACAAGAAGATAATTATTATCATAATGGCAGATATAATCACAACCAATAAGAAGAACGAAGATTGTTGAACTAAAGGTGCTTTTTGATTGCCGACAATGAGTTTTTGTAAAACATAAATATTGCCATTTTCTGAAACCAACATTTTGGTCACATTATTTGGAATTTTATGCTGTATTTTTTCCCAAAGATGCATAAAGCTTTGTGCACCACCTTCTGAATCGGTAATAACATCAAAACGGTTATTGTTATAACTCACAATAAACCCATTCACAGCGGCAGGTGCATAAATAATATCTTGATGCATTAGTACTTGCTGTTTATAAATATCTTTATTCACTCGAACATTTATTGATTGTGGGGCATTGGGTGTATAACGAACTAGATTCAAAGGCATTGGTGCTTGTGTTAAAAGCATTTTTTTAGCAACTTGTCCTAACACAATAGCAATATTTAAGGCACCAGATTGATCATCAATCGCGATGGTTGGGGTTGTTGCCAAAGTCATTGAAATTGCAGCTACGCCATTTTTGAGTTTATGCGGTAGTTTTAAAGTAGATTTGGCTGTATCAATCCAGAGTGACCCATGGGCATTGGGTAAACACTGAGAGTTAGCAATGACTGAATTCTCAAGCTTTAGACTAAAATTAGTCGTATTTGAAATCGCTTTGGCAAAAATATTGAATTGACGGTTTACCGGATCTGAAGCAAGGTCGGCTGTTTTCATACTTCCTGCGAGACCGCCATCAATCCAAGCCGTAATATTCGAACCTTGCAATAAACCACTTTGAATTCGAAGTGCAATTTGTCCTTGCAAGATATCGGTGGGTTGCCATACTGCTGGGAAATCAAGAAATAAGTTCTTTTCAGCGTGATTTAATCTGAAATCTTCAATACCTAAGTCTGCAAGTGTATTAATTTTTTTAAATTGGGCCCAAGCTGGATTAGAGATTGTTGTAGGGAAAATTGCACTTCCTGTATTAAGTTGCTGGACATAAGAAGGATTAATTAATCCATTTATGGCAGCAGTGAGTTCTTGTTGGGTGTGGTAAGTAATTGAAAGAGTTGCCACGCCGTCTGCTGGTTTTGCAATTTGGACTAAAGCACCTCCTTTGAGTGGAGTAGCTGAGTGGTTCACTTCAATAATAAAATTGGTTTCAGGATTTAAGTTGATTTGTCCTGAATCGACCCATTCTATTGGTGTTATAGAACTCCACGAACTAGCTAGCCTAGCAAGCATGGAAGCTTCTGTAATTTCTTTACGATTATATTTTAAGATGCCAACAAATGGGGTAGGTCGCCTTGCTTGCGGGTTAAATAAGGCATCGGGTAAGTCTTTTAAGCGGTATTCGTTGCGAATAGGCGTAAAATCGATTTGAGAGTTACTTAAATAAGTTAAATGATCAATATCTTCTGTACAGAATGTTTCTTTGGTTTGATTTAAAGAGGTAGGCTTAGAATATTGCTGAATAATAAAATCTAGACGGTGGAAACCACTTTGACTTGGGGGAATATCAAATTTAAATTGACCATCGCCACTCAGCGTTGTGTTATAGATGAGCTTATCATCATATTTAACTAATAAGGTTGTATCACTTTCAGTCGAATAATCACTTGAAAACTGCGTTTTTTCCCATTGGGCACCTTTTCCAATATAGAAAAAATGTGGCTCGACCGTATATTTGGTTGAGGTACTAATATCATCCAGTTTCCATGTATTTGCATAACTAGGAGCAATAAATATAAAACTGGTGCTGGCAAGGAGTACTTGAACCATTTGGTAGAAATTTGAAGGGTATTTCATTTATTTTTTCTCCTTGCTACGTTCCGTTTTGTACCATTGAAGGGAGTTGCCCTGTATTTTATTTTTAAGCATGTCATATGCGGCTTTAAAAACAATAAATAGAAAAATTTGTGAGTAACTTACATAAGATAAAACAGAGTAAAAGTAGAGTTCTGGTTTGACCTTTTCTAAAGAAAGAGTAAACCACATTTGCGCAACGTACAGGCAAAATGAGAGACCCCACAAGGTGGTAAATGGACCCGGAACTGAAATGCCGGCTATACCCAGTAACCCGAGCGTTAAAGTAATATGACTCCAGAATAAAGCGGGTACGAAAAGTATGTAGCACATAATATTATTTAGAATTTCAATGCCAATTGGAAAAGGTGTTCTTAACGCGACAGGTAAATATTTACGAGTCACATAGAAATTTCCTTGAGTCCAACGTGAGCGTTGTTTAACAAATACACTCAACGATGGTGGATCTTGCTGCCAACCAATTGCATAGGGAACCCACTTAATTCGTTTTTGGCCGATAAAAATCCGAAAGCTCATTTCAGTGTCATCGACCAATGACTTCTCATCAAAACCACCTAAGGTTTCTAATGCATCTCGCCAAATAACATAGTTAGTACCCATTAATGTGGAGAGCTCAAATCGTTGCCAACGACCCCCTTGGAAAATCCATTGGAAAAAGATGAATTCGATGGCAATAAATCGAGTCAAAATACTATCTTGCCAATTACGGGTTCTGACTTTGCCATTTACAGCCACTAATTTTTTATCGGCAAGTAAGGTTTGAGCTAATAACCTTACGCAATCGGGTTCAGGTGTACTGTCTGCATCATAGACGACAATGAGTTCACCTGTGGCATGGGGTAGGCCATTATTAAGTGTTCTAGACTTACCTTTGCCTCCCATTCCTTTAGGAACATTGACAATTTTTATACAAGGGTAAATCTGCGCTAGATTTTCGGCTATTTCTAGGGTGTTATCTTTAGAGCCGTCATTAATAAGTAAAACCTCATATGCTTCGGCAGGATAATCCTGTTGAGCGATTGCATGTAAAGTATCTTCAATGACTATGCCTTCATTATAGGCAGGAATTAATACACTCAAAACGGGCCATCTATCTGGCACAGGCAGGTTCTGTAACTCTTTCTCAGCTGTTTTTGAATATTTCCAAGCCTGATAACTTAACCATGCCCAAAATGCTTGAGGAATCCAGATTCCTAAAAATCCAAATAGGAAGAGAATATCAATGGGAGCCATTTGATTTAACCCTCCTAATAATAGATGAGATCAGCAATAACAATAAAATCACCCCGATGACCAACGAGAACCATGAAATATAGCTGCCGAAGGTACCCAGAAGGTCAGGATAGGTCGTGGTTAAAATCAGATCGAGTGGAACCACGACTGTGCTTAAACCAATAAAAAGATACCCAAGAAAACTAGTTTTTACATGTTCAGGTGTGCTTATGTAATTAATATTGTTAAATTTCCAAGAAATACCGAGTTGAGGATATCGAATATTTGTGGTTGGTAGATCAGCAGGAGGGTTAATAATAATTTCATAACCCGAAACATGACCATTCAAACTTTTAGCTGAATAAAATAAGTGCTGCTTTTGTTTAATCTCTCTAGAGGGTAGAGGAAGTTCTAGTGGATTAAACTGAATAATATAGCTGCCAGCGGTTTGTGAAATTAAGTTTTCATCCCAACCTGTAGAAACAAAAGCGGCCATAGGCCGTAATCCAATTGCAGTCGAGAAAGTCGCTTTGGCCGCAAAATATTGGGGTTGTTCCGATTTAAAATGCGCAATAGGAATTGCACCTTGACTGACTGCTTCTTTTAATAAGAAATAATGAGAAAAGCTAAAAACTTCATCCGGTAGTATAATACCGGGCTTTATCCCTTTATGAATAAGCCTTTGAAAGCTGTCCGAACTAATTTGGTCAATTGTAAAAATCGGCCACCATGTGTCCTGCGAGGGGAAAAACATGGAAAGGTCGTTAATACTCTGAACCTCGGTTTTTGTTTGTTCAGATTTAATTTCACAATGATAATATTGACGATAGAACTGCTGTAAAGTGCCATCCGGATATTGGCTAGAGGCAATAATAATTCCACAAATATTAAGAAGGTTAGACATTAAGTAGTCTCCTCTTCAGGTGGAATCTGAATAATCTTATATTCTACCTCAAGCCGTAACGTCGTAATTTCTCTTAGCTTTTTAATAAAATCGGGTTCTTCTTCCGTTTTTTGTTTACGAATGACAATACTGTATATCTTTTCAAGATCATCATCAGCAAACTGGAAAATAATTTCTTGTGGAAGATGCTGACTCAAAATTTTAATCATTTCATTTTGAGTGGTTTTCCATACATCATCGCCTAACATTTCTTTAATTAAGCTTCGATTGAGAATCCTAATTTCAAAGACTTCATAATCTTGTATTTGATGATGATCCAGAAGTTTAAAGAAACTACGTTGAAAATACTTTAGTGCGCTAAGTGGAAAAATATCACGGCGGTAATTACGGTCATAACTTTGAATATCACGGTATTTTTGGACATTAATTTCAATATTGTGGCGTACAGCACTAAGAAAAAGAGGAATCAGAGGAATAATAAAAAGTAAAAGAAGCTGCCGTTCAATATGGGTTTGTGCACCTAAATCTAGTAGAAAATATACTGCAACGCCTACAAAAGCGATTAAACCTACAATTAAAGAAGCACCGACTTCTAAAAAAGCGCCAGAAATTAAAAGAATGAGAATAAAAATCCAGCTTCCTCTAAAACTCACAGGCAACCACTCATATGCCACCATGCCCATAAATAGATGAGCTGCGATAATCCATAAGATGAGTGTTCTTCCCGGGTTTTTTTGTTGCATGCGAGATATGCGCCTATTTTGTAATGTTAATTTTTATACTTTTATAATGAACTGTGATGACTTTTGAAATTATTGTTGTGTTTGTCCTTTTATAAATCCCTTTAGAATTATATTTAGATTAAAGTCACAATATAGTCAAATTTCTCGTATTTTTTTAATCAAAAATAAACATAAAAGACTGAAGTGGCATCTAAATGTTCTTGTATGTTTCAATTGCTTTCATACGAGTTTCTTTTAAATCAACAATTGGCTTTGGATAATTCAACTGAAGAGTTGTTTTGGTTGAGTAGGGTTCATGAATCATTTTATTGTCTAGATGAGCTAACTCATCCACCCATTGACGAATATAGTCACCATTTGGGTCAAATTTCTTAGATTGAGCAATAGGGTTAAAAATTCGGAAATAGGGTACAGCATCAGTTCCAGTCGATGCACACCATTGCCAACCACCATTATTCGCTGCTAAATCACCATCAATTAAATGCTGCATAAACCATTGTTCACCTATTCGCCAATCGATGAGTAAGTTTTTACACAAAAACATAGCGGTAATCATACGGACACGATTATGCATCCATCCTGTTTTTTGTAGCTGACGCATACCTGCATCGATAATCGGTATACCTGTTTGGCCAGTTTGCCAAGCCAATAAGTGCGCTTGATTATTTTCCCATTTAATATTTTGCATATTTTGTTTAAAAGGATAGTGCTTAGAAACCTTTGGAAAATCAAATAAAATATGTTGATAAAACTCGCGCCAAAGAAGCTCATCTAACCATGTTTGCTGGCCTTCGTTTGCAAGATGGAAGTTGCCATGTTCAGCTCGAAAAAGGGCTTGTAAGCATTGACGAATAGACAAAATTCCAAGATTTAAATACGGAGAAAGTTGGCTAGTTCCTTCTACATTTGGAAAGTCACGTTCTGATTTATAATGAGATAAATGATCTTCAATAAATAAATCGAGCTGCTCTAGAGCATAGTCTTCTCCGGTAGGCCATAGGTCTTGTTGCTCTTTAGAAACAGATGAGTCGAAAAAAGCTTCAATATCTTCTAGACCTAAACTTTTGATATTTAAATCAGACTCGGGATTGGCTGTTTGCTTTCCGGGAATGGGATAGCACTGAGGCAAACCACTTATATCTAGTTTCGAATAACATGCTTTTTTAAATGCACCGAAAACTTGATAGGGTTGCTGTGACTGATTGCGAATGGAACGTAAAGGGAAAATCGTACGGTCATGGAATAAAAAAAGTTCTTTATTCTGCTGATTCAAAGCTTGTTGTACAGTTTTATCTCTTTTTAATTCATTCACACCGACTTCTATATTTGAGTAAACATTTTCGATATGAAGTTGATGTGTAAGTTCGCAAATATAATCTGCAATATCTTGCCAGTAGGGAATGACTTGAATGATAAGTGGAATATTAAGCTGTTCTAATTCTTTTTTAAGTTGTTGAAGCTGGCGTAAGTAAAAATTAATTTTTATAGGCGCATCGTGATGTATTTCCCACTGTTCAGGCGACAAAATAATTAACCCGATCGAAGGTCCTTGCTGGCAGGCATGCCATAAGGCAGCATGATCCCGAACTCTCAAATCCTGACGAAACCAAATCAGCTGATTTACGTTTGACATGAAAGCTACCCTTATAATGTTGAGTGATTTAGAGGTTTATTATCAAAATATTATATAAAATAAATACATAAAAAAAGCAAAGCCGAAGCTTTGCTCTTATCATCTTTAAAGATGAATTAGTGGTGATGACCACCCGCACCGTGTACGTGACCGTGATCTAATTCTTCTTCAGAAGCTTCACGGATTTCTACGATTTCAACTTCAAAAGTTAAATCTTGACCAGCAAGTGGGAAATTAGCATCAACAACAATGTTGTCGCCTTCAACTGCTTTAACAGTTACGATCTGAACGCCGTCATCTGTTTGCGCTTGGAATTGCATACCAGGTTGAATGTTTTCAACACCTTGGAACATTTGAGCTGGAACTTCTTGTACTAGGTCTGGGTTGTATTCGCCATAACCTTCAGCTGCTGGTACATTAACAGTAAATTTTTCACCAACAGTTTTACCTGTTAATGCATTTTCTAGACCAGGAATGATATTGCCTGCACCGTGCAAATAGGCAAGTGGTTCACCTTGAGATTGATCAAGTGTTTCACCCTCAGCGTTTGTTAATTTGTAGTGGAATGAAACCACGTGGTTATTTGCAATAGCAGTCATGTTTTTGATCCATTCAATCAATTAAAGCGTACATCATAAAGTGAAAAATAAATTTTGTAGACTACAAAATCTTAATCTTTGTCACTTTTTCTGATGCGTTTTTATATAAATAGGGATGAATTTAAAAAATTCAACTTAATACAGCTTAATTTTTGGACGTACACGTCTTGTAAGTAAATCTTTCATTGTGAGTAGTCCAGCTTGTGTGTATCCATGAATTGTTGCTTGATGTAAACGATATAAAGATACGTACATGGTTTTGGCAATATAGCCTTGTATACTTACATCACCCAGTAATTCTCCAACGGCTTTATTACGACTTAAAGACACGAGAGAACCTTTGTCGTTAAAGGTAAACATAGGTTGTGAACGATTGTTTAATCGAGCTGCCATCGCATCGACTAAAAAGCTCGCTTGTTGGCTTGCAACCTGTGCACGCGGCCCAAGTGGAGGTTGTCTTGCATCAAGTTGGCAATGCGCACAGTCACCAAAGGCAAAAACATTTGGATCGGAATAAGTTTGCAAAGTTGCATAGACCATTAAACGGTTAATGTTATCGCGTTTAAAATCAGTAAAGTTTTCTAGTACTTTAGGTGCTTTTACGCCCGCAGCCCAGACGGTAATATCACTTTTTAATTGGTTACCATTACTAAAATAGATGCAATGCTTATCAATTTTTTCAACGCGATGTTGAGTTAAAATTTCAACGCCCATTTTTTTGAGTTGCTCGGCACTGTGTTCAGCAGTTTTATCGGTCAGAGCAGGTAAAATACGTTCAGAAGCTTCAATGAGTGTAATTTTAACTTGATTAGGATGAATCTTTTTTAAGCCATATTTATAAAAGTTTTTTGTTGTTTCAATTAATTCTGCCGCAAGTTCTACACCAGTTGCTCCAGCACCAACGATTCCGATATTTAAAGTCCGCTGATTTGGCTGATTTTGAGCTTCAATATAAAGATGTAATAAGTCTTGCTGGAAAACATCGGCTTGCTTTCTGCTGTCGAGGAAATGACAGTTTTCACGCACACCTGTGGTATTAAAATCATTTGATACTGAACCAAGCGCTAAAATAAGCGTGTCATAACTGAGCTCTTGCGGGTGATTCTGTTGATCTTTAGACACTTGAGGAGGAATTAACTCAATTAATTTTTTATCTTTATTGACCCCAGTTAAGGTTCCAAGCACAAATTCATAATGATGCTTTTCTGCATGTGCAAAATAATTAGTTTGTTCTTCGTGTGGGTTTAAAGATCCAGCAGCAATTTCATGAAGTAAGGGTTTCCAGATATGCGTTAGGTTTTGGTCAATTAACGTAATCTTCGCTTTACGATTTTTCCCAAAAGTTTCACCCAGTTGTGTCGCCAGTTCTAAGCCTCCAGCACCACCACCAACAATTACAATATGATGTAAATTTTGGGTCATTTTTATCACCTAATTATTTTTCTATAAAAAAAAGATGGCTGAATTATGCCATCTTTTTTTTATAGAATTTATTGTGCGTCTGTGCACAATTTGATGTTTTTAGTGCGAATCTACAGGGTAGAGTTTTGCGGCACTATGTTCACTCGATGAAAAAATAGAGAAAAGGCCAGAAAACCACATCATGATTTTTTGGAAAATATTGGCTTCTTCAATATGCACGTTATCTTCAATTTGAAGACTACGAATAAGCTGGTTGTTTTGATAAATAGATACTGTTGCCAAACTCATGACTTTCATTAATGGCGCAGTTAACTGTTTTTCATTGAGTTCAATATTTACACGCGTTTGTGTCGTTTCAAGTGGAGCAATAACCTTTGGTTGCAGGTTGCTATCAAGTACTTGAACGCGTTGAGTCACATTATCAAAAGTATTTAAGTCAATCGGTGCTGGGTCTGCATATAAAGATGTCGTAACAATTGTTGGTTGCTTTGTTGCTACCTTAAACATTTTTAAAGTTGATTTTACAACAGGCAGTTCAGCAATTATTTTTTGCTCAGGAATAATGACTTCATCGCGTGTATAGGCATAAGCAAGATTCATTAATTTATCTGCGATCTCAGCGCGTTTTACCGCACTCGGTGTACCTAAAACAATCACCAATAAACGTCTTTGAGCTAAGTCAGATGAAAATGAAGGACGAGATGCCGTTAATGCCAAATTATAACCCGCTGCTTTCGTGTAACCCGTTTTTAAGCCATCAACAGATGGGTCATATTTCAGTGCAAGGTTAGTCGCATGATGGAAACGTTGGTTGTAGCTAAAGCTTGGCATTTTTGAATAATGTAAATATTCAGGAGTTTGTTTAATTACAGCCTGACCTAATAAGCTTAAATCATGCGCTGTGGTGTAATGATCAGGCATTGTAATCCCAGGAGGATTACTAAAGTGAGTATCTTTCATGCCCAACGCTTGAGCTTCCTGATTCATACGTTGTACAAAGTGAGGAACATCGCCAGAAATTTTTTCAGCTAAAGTCACAGCTGCATCATTTGCCGACATCACAATTAAACCTGCTAATAACTGATCAACTGAAATTTGTTCACCAGCTTTAAGATACATTTGTGATTCATCCCACTGCACCACACCAACCACCGGCGTTGCAGTAATGATTTCTTCTTTTTTAAGCCTTCCAGCTTTAATCTCTTTTAAAGCAATATAAGCAACCATCATTTTTGTTAAAGATGCTGGTGCGCGTTGCACATGGCTATTATGCTCGGCAATGATTTGACCCGATTGAGTATCTACAATAGTCCATGCTGCGGCTTCTACACTTTCAGGTGCAATATTGAGTAACGCAGCATTGGTTAGGGTGGTGCAAAAAATACTGAAGAGGGTAAAAAGAGATAGAAAAAATTTCACGGATGACCTTAACTTTTACGAGCAAATACGGGGCACAGATGCACAGCATGCTATGCCTTTTTTTCGTGGAAGGCTAGTGGGAATTGTTGCCAAAAAATACATCTACGCAAGACGATATAAAAAAATGCTAAGCTAATGTGAAGCCGTTCTTATTTTAAATTGAAGAATTTATGTTGCATTATCAAATTGAGTTCGATGATTACAAACAGCACCTTGTTCACGTAACAATTCGTTTTTTAGCCAATCCGAATCAGGAGCTTTGGCTGCCAACGTGGATTCCGGGTAGTTATCTAATTCGAGAGTTCTCAAAACACATTGAATCCGTTAAAGCTTATGATGAAGCTGGACGCATGCTGGATATTAAAAAAACGAGCAAAAATCGCTGGCGTTTATTTAATACCGACCATGAATTAATGACAATTGAATATGATGTTTATGCATATGATTTGTCTGTACGCGGTGCCTATGTAGACCAGACGCGCTTATATATTAATCCGGCGTGTGTATGTTTAGCATTAGAAGGGCAAGAACAGTCTGCTTGTGAAGTCGAAGTTTTCTTGCCAGATGAATTAAAGCATTTTCAGTTAGCAACGGGCTTAGCCTCAAAAAGCCTAGTCAAAGGTCGCTTTACTTTAAAAGCTGATCATTATGATCAACTGATTGATAGCCCATTTGAACTGGCTGACCAAACACGCTTTAATTTTGAAACACATGGCATTGAACATGAGTTTGTAATTTCCGGCCCACATAATGCCAATATTGATCGCTTAAAAGCCGACATTGAAAAGATTTGTGCAGCCGAAATAAATATGTTCGGTTCAGCGCCATTTAAAAACTATACCTTTATGACGATGGCAACCGGGAATAGTTATGGTGGTTTAGAACATTGCAATAGCACCAGTCTGATTACACCACGCGAAGATTTGCCAAAATCGAATGAACCAACTGAACCTTCTAAAGATTATCAACGCTTTTTAGGCTTATGTAGTCACGAATATTTTCATTCATGGTTAGTAAAATTTATCCGTCCAGAAAACTTTGCAAACTATAATTTGCATCAAGAAGGCTATACTTCTTTGCTTTGGATATTTGAAGGCTTTACTTCATATTATGACGACCTGATTTTGTTGCGTAGCGGCGTTATTTCTCAGAAGTCTTATCTTGATTTACTCAAAGCACAAATTGATCGCTATTTACAAAACCCGGGCCGTTTTGTTCAAACCGTTGCCGAATCAAGTTTTGATGCATGGATTAAATTTTATCGTCAAGATGAGAACTCAAATAACGCAGGCACCAGTTATTACAATAAAGGTGCTTTAGTTGCGTTGTGCCTAGATTTAGGTTTACGTCTACGTGGTTCTAGTCTTGATGCTTTAATGCGTCGATTATATGAAAATACTCAAAATGGCATGCAAGTAAACGAAAGAACCATTTTTGATTTGTGTAAAGAACTGACGGGTGATAATTGGATTGAACAAATTAATCATTTGATTAACACGACTGATGAATTACCGCTTGATCAATTGTTTCCTGAATTTGGCTTAAGCTATAGAGTTAAAACCGACAAATCTTTGCCATTAGGCTTAAAACTTGTCGATAAACCAGAAGGTGTGCTTGTGCAAAGTGCTCGCCGTGATAGTGCAGCAGCGAAAGCAGGTATTTCTGCCAATGATATGATTATTGCAATTGATGGTTTAAAAGCGACCACCAAGCTTATTGAGAAATATTCAAAACAAGGTGGTACTTATACTGTCTTTGCTTTCCGTCGTGATGAGTTAATATCTTTTGAAGTCGATTGCACTACAACTGATTTAACTGAAGTTGAACTCATCGTTGAAGATCAAGCTAAAACTGAAAAATGGCTAAAAGCTTAAATTAAAGCTAAATAGTTTATAAAAAACCGATGTTTTGCACATCGGTTTTTACTTTTAAGTACTTCCCAATGGTGAAATCCGATTTACCTTTGAGTTTATTTTGAATGAAAAGTATAATAATTGTTAGAACACTGAAAGATATCTCATGTATTTTAATGATGTTTAATGTCTAAAATGTGATCTGTATATGCGTATTACAATGACTTAGATATCAGAAAATTATCTATACATTTGAATTATGTATTATTTCACTGCGAAATGTCGTTATCACTGGATATTTCGTTGACTGGAAGGCAATGAGAGCCGATACTCTCAGGGTTTTATTTAAGCATATCGGTTCGTAGGCACTGGGTCAAAAGCTCGGTCCTCAACACTCAATCAAACGGAAGGGGCTATATATGGCTGGTGAAAAGTCAACTATTATTTACACACTGACTGACGAGGCGCCACTATTGGCGACCTATTCGCTACTGCCGATCATTGAGACCTTTACTAAGCCAGCTGGCATCGAGATTATTAAAAGTGACATCTCTGTAGCTGCACGTGTGCTCGCAGAATTCGCTGATTACCTAAGTGAAGAGCAAAAGGTATCCGACAACCTTGCAGAGCTTGGTCGTCTTACACAAGATCCAGATACTAATATTATCAAACTCCCGAACATTAGTGCGTCTGTTGCGCAATTAACTGCATGTATCAAAGAGCTTCAATCAAAAGGTTATGCAATTCCTGATTATCCGGAAAATCCTGCAACCGAAGAAGAAAAATCAATCAAAGCTCGTTATGGTAAGTGCCTTGGTTCAGCAGTAAACCCTGTCCTTCGTGAAGGTAACTCTGACCGCCGTGCTCCAGCAGCAGTTAAAAACTATGCGAAAAAACACCCTCATTCAATGAGCGAGTGGAAACAGTGGTCACAAACTCACGTTTCACATATGGAAGAAGGTGACTTCTACCATGGCGAAAAATCAATGACACTTGATCGCGCACGTAATGTGAAAATGGAACTTATCACGAACAGTGGTAAGAGCATTGTTCTTAAGCCAAAAGTTGCGCTTCAAGAAGGCGAAATCATTGACTCAATGTTCATGAGCAAGAAAGCACTTTGTGATTTCTATGAAAAAGAACTTGATGATTGTAAAGAAGCGGGAATTTTATTCTCTTTACACGTAAAAGCGACAATGATGAAAGTTTCACACCCGATTGTTTTCGGTCACTGTGTGAAAATCTATTACAAAGAAGCTTTCGAAAAACATGGTAAGTTATTTGACGAATTAGGTATTAACGTTAATAACGGTATGGCTGGGTTATACGAGAAAATCGAAACTCTTCCAACCTCATTACGTGAAGAAATCATTGAAGACTTACATGCTTGTCAAGAACACCGTCCTGCACTTGCAATGGTTGACTCGGCGAAAGGCATCACTAACTTCCATTCACCAAACGACATCATCGTTGATGCTTCTATGCCAGCAATGATCCGTGCCGGTGGTAAAATGTGGGGTGCTGATGGTAAGCAATATGATGCTAAAGCCGTTATGCCAGAATCAACATTTGCCCGTATTTACCAAGAAATGATCAACTTCTGTAAGTGGCATGGTAACTTCGATCCGAAGACTATGGGTACTGTACCGAACGTTGGTTTGATGGCTCAAAAAGCTGAAGAATACGGTTCTCACGACAAGACTTTTGAAATTTCAGAAGCTGGTATTGCAAACATTACCGATCTTGACACTGGTGAAGTGTTATTGACTCAAAATGTTGAAGAAGGCGATATCTGGCGTATGTGTCAGGTTAAAGATGCTCCGATTCGTGACTGGGTAAAACTTGCAGTAACTCGTGCACGTAACTCAGGCATGCCTGCAATCTTCTGGCTTGACCCGTACCGTCCACACGAAAATGAATTGATCAAGAAAGTACAAAAGTACTTAAAAGATCATGACACGACTGGTCTTGATATCCAGATTATGTCTCAAGTACGTGCAATGCGTTACACACTTGAACGCGTAGTACGTGGTCTAGATACTATTTCTGTGACTGGTAACATTTTACGTGACTACTTAACTGACTTGTTCCCGATTATGGAACTTGGTACTTCTGCAAAAATGTTGTCTATCGTTCCGCTTATGGCGGGCGGTGGTATGTACGAGACTGGTGCAGGTGGTTCAGCGCCAAAACACGTACAACAGCTTGTTGAAGAAAACCATTTACGTTGGGATTCACTTGGAGAGTTCCTTGCTTTAGCGGCTTCTTTAGAAGAAATGGGTATTAAAGAAAATAATGCTCGTGCTAAGTTGCTTGCGAAGACTCTTGATGAAGCGACTGACAAGTTACTTGACAATGGTAAGTCACCATCACGCCGTACAGGTGAGATTGACAACCGTGGTAGCCATTTCTACTTGTCACTTTACTGGGCTCAAGCGCTTGCTGCACAAGACGAAGATGCTGAGTTAAAAGCTAAATTTGCTCCTCTTGCAAAAACTTTAGCTGAAGAAGAACAGAAGATTGTTGCTGAACTTGCTCAAGTACAAGGTAAACCAGCTGATATCGGTGGTTACTATGCAATTGATAAAGCAAAAGTAGACGCTGTAATGCGTCCAAGTGCTACATTTAATGCAGCTCTTGCAACTGTTGAAGCTTAATTACTAATTCGTTAGTAAATAGCTCAAAAGCCGGTGTTTATACATCGGCTTTTTTATTTTTATAAAAATAAAAGGCATTAAAAAAGCCCACCTAGGTGGGCTTTGAAAATTTAGATCTTATCGAGCATTGCGTCCACGACCACGTGGTGCTTTAGCATTTGGACGAGTTGTACCGTTGGTCTTACGACGCGGCTTCTCACTTTCATCCATCTGCCAAATACGTTTTGTACCAGACTTTTTCGCAGAACCATCTTTATTCTTACGAACCATTGGTTTACCGCCAGTACCGCCTGGTTTTTTCACATATGAACGTGAACGATAAGGTTCTTCAGCTGGAACATCTTTAAAGTCAGGGTAAAGCAAAGGTTCAATTTCTTTAACATCGCCTGGTTTTAAGCCGAGTTGAACTAGATCAATTGAACCAATTTTAGTACGAATTAAACGTAAAGTTGGAAAACCAACCGCAGAAGTCATACGACGAACTTGACGGTTGCGGCCTTCGCAAATTGAAATTTCGATCCAAGATGTTGGAATATTTGCACGAAAACGTACAGGTGGGTTACGTTCCCATAACCATTCTGGCTCACTTACTTTAATGGCTGTGGCAGGAAGCGTCATACCATCATTAAGTTCTACACCTTTACGAAGCTGCTCAAGCGCTTCTTCAGTTACATCGCCATCAACTTGAACTAAATAGGTTTTGTATTTTTTATTCGCAGGGTTGGTAATGAACTGATTCAGACCACCATGATCGGTTAAAAAAACTAAACCCTCAGAGTCCATATCAAGACGGCCTGCCAAACGCAAAGTCGGGTCATCAACAAAGTCAGAGACGGTCATATGCGCTTCGTCTTTACGAAACTGGGAGAGAACGTCATATGGTTTGTTGAGAATGACAATTTTCATAAAAAATGGCTTCTTCTTTCAAATAACTAGAGAAAACATTGAGGTTTATTTAAGTGAGAAATTTTATTATTTCTCATATAAATCCCAAAAATGATTAAATTCAATTAAGCTATTATGCGTTAAGAAGCGTTGAAAGTATTGTGTATCGATAATTATTTTTAGTTAATTAAATATTATAAAAGGGAGAATTCACACAATGGGTTATCAGAAGATTGTGGTTCCTGCAGATGGCGTCAAAATTACAGTAAATGCAGACCTGTCGCTGAACGTACCAAATCATCCAATTATTCCTTTCATTGAGGGTGATGGTATTGGTGTGGATATTACACCAACCATGAAAGCAGTCGTAGATGCTGCTATTTTAAAAGCTTATGGTGGCAAACGTTCGATCGAATGGATGGAAGTGTATTGCGGTGAAAAAGCAAATAAAATTTATAGCAGCTATATGCCAGAAGAAACTTTTGAAGCGCTTCGTGAGTTTGTTGTATCCATTAAAGGTCCTTTAACCACCCCCGTAGGTGGTGGTATTCGTTCACTCAACGTTGCCTTACGCCAAGAGTTAGATTTGTATGTATGCGTACGTCCGGTGCGTTGGTTTGAAGGTGTTCCTTCTCCAGTTCAACACCCAGAATTAACTGACATGGTGATTTTCCGTGAGAACTCGGAAGATATTTATGCAGGTATTGAATGGAAAGCCGATTCTGAAGAAGCTAAAAAAGTAATTAGATTTCTTCAAGAGGAAATGGGTGTGACGAAAATCCGTTTCCCTGAAGGATGTGGTATTGGAATTAAACCTGTATCAAAAGAAGGTTCTCAGCGTTTAGTTCGTAAAGCCATTCAGTTCGCAATCGAAAATGACAAGCCTTCTGTGACCCTTGTTCACAAGGGTAATATCATGAAATACACCGAAGGGGCATTTAAAGAGTGGGGTTATGAGCTGGCTCTAGATCGCTTCGGTGGAGAACTAATTGATGGCGGTCCATGGGTTAAAATTAAAAACCCGAGAACTGGTAAAGACATCATCATTAAAGATGTGATTGCAGATGCGTTCTTACAGCAAATTTTAATGCGTCCAGCCGATTACTCTGTTATTGCAACGCTTAACTTAAATGGAGACTATATTTCTGATGCTTTGGCGGCAGAAGTAGGCGGCATTGGTATTGCACCGGGTGCAAATATTGGTGGTGCAATTTCAGTTTATGAAGCGACGCATGGTACTGCACCTAAATATGCGGGTCAGGATAAAGTAAACCCGGGTTCTATCATTCTTTCTGCGGAAATGATGTTACGTGATATGGGTTGGAGAGAAGCTGCTGATCTGATCATTAAAGGGATTTCAGGAGCGATTGCCGCTAAAACCGTAACTTACGATTTTGAGCGTTTAATGCCAGGTGCAACCTTGTTACGTTGCTCTGAATTTGGTGGTGCGATTATAAAACATATGGAAGATTGAAAAATGTTGCATAAGCAAGCCCTCAGTTGAGGGCTTTTTTTATTGCATAAATTCGGGATGTTTCGGAGTTTTAATAAGACCGATTTTCTTTTGATAACTCTGATCTAGGGCCTGAATAACGAGAACGAAAGCAACTAGAAATAAAGGAAAGAGCAGAGTTTTCATGATTCGGTTTCTCCGAGAGTTGAGGTGAAAGAAGGGCGTACAGGTAGTAAAAGGCAAATTGCAAAGAGAAGAACGATTCCACCCAAAAGAAAGAGGTGGGCATAAGACCAATGCAAATGATGCAAAGTACTAATGACTACGCCACCTAAAAGCTGAGTGCTAGCAAACCCAATCGTGGCAAGACTCCAGAGCTTTTGATAACGCTGTTCATAAATCTGTAGCAAACTATAAGAGCTAATAAACACCGTTGCGGGGGTCAGTAAGCCGGTCAGAAAAGAAGATAGGGCGAGTAAAGAAGTGGTCTGTGAAAGGAAAGGTAAAACAACGGCTAGGCAGTAAATGCCATATAACCATTTAATCGCCTGTATATATCCCACTATTCGGCTTAAGCAATAAGCGACAAATGCACCAATGCAGCTTCCCACTCCATAGAGAACCCAAAATAAATTCCTTTGCTGTAAGGGAAAGTGCAGAGTCCCAGATAAATAATCCATCCAAAACAAAGAATGTGGAATATAGGCAAAGGCACTACACATATAGGCAATAATAATAATCAGACCTAAATGTGATTTTTGTGAGGTTTGTAAAGTAGCAGATGGTGACTTAATCATCTGGGCAGTATTGCTACTTAATAAGTGATAAAGAGTTAAGCTTCCTAATAAAGAAATACCTGCAAAAATATCCCAAACATAATGTACGGGCATATTTTTAAGTAGGGGAATAATAATGGTGGCAGATAACACACCTACACCAATTCCGCTAAATCCTAAAAAGTTAACTTTTAATCTTTGCGTGGTGGGGATGTATTTCATTGCAAAGCTAGGCGCTAAAATCATAAGTAAGCCACCAGCAATACCTGAAATTGTGCGCCAGAAAATGAACCACACCAGAGGCATATCCATGAATGAACAGCCTAGTAGGCTGAGGCTACCCGCAATAGTTGAAAATACAATCATGGATGGGACGTACTTTTCTTTAATACTCAATAGCGCTAATAAGGCACCTATGAGATAACCCAATAAATTTGCGCTGCCTAAGTAACTGGCAAAATCATGAGTCCAGTGGTACTGCTCGATCATGATGGGCATGAGTGCGGTATAGGAAAATCTAAAAACACCAATTCCCAAACAAGTTGCCAAAAAGACAATTAAGCTCATTCGATAAAACGTAGACATGAGAAGACGCTCAATTTTTTTATTATTAAAAGCGAGTTTCTTCATCATTAAAAATGATTTAATATGATTGTAGTTATCTTGTTTTGAGATAAAGGTATGTTACTTAAGTCTCTAGAGTTTTTTTTAGCAGTGGCAGAGAGTGGAAGTTTTTCATTAGCTGCGCAAAAAATGTATACGGTTCAATCGAATATTACGAGTCATATAAAAAAACTTGAAGAAGAGTTAGGGGTGATTTTATTCAATCGTAATAATCCTGTGACTTTAACGAATGCCGGACAACAGCTACATAGTTATGCTGTTCAAATGATTACACTACACAATAAAGCTAAGAAGATCTTTCAAGAAGGTGGAGTTGATCCTAATGAAATAATTCGCCTTGGAAGCATGGAGACAACTGCCGCAATACGTTTGCCACAGTTACTCAATCAATGTATGCAGCAATATCCTACTTTACCCATTGAGCTCCAAACTCATCCGACGCGTTATTTATTAAATGCGGTACATCAGGGTGAATTAGACTGTGCTTTTGTGGCATCTAAACATTCTATTCCTGAGTTATATAGTTTTCCTGTGTGGCATGAAGAGCTGGTTCTGGTTTGTCCTAAGCAACAAGAAAGCTTTCCAGACATGGCAACCCTTGCAAAAACTAGATTTATTGCCTTTCGACAAGGTTGCTCATATCGACATGCCATAGAGCTTTTCTTGAATGACTTTAGTATTCCACCCTCACAAATTATGGAAATGGGAAGTCTGGATGGAATCGTGAGCTGTGTAGAGCTGGGAGTGGGTTTTGCTTTATTACCGAAGTCATATCTCACAAAAGTTGCAGATAAAGTGTCAGTCAATTGTTTTGATCTAAATACTGAATCTGCTTATTTCACTACATATTTAGTTGCCCAGTCACCAGAAACCTGGGGAAGCAATTTAAAGCAGTTTATTTATTTTATTGAGCAACAATTTGAATTAAAGGTTGCTTAGGTAGAGGTTGATTTTTATACATAAATATCCTACGTAATTTATAAATTAAAAGTGATATATATGTATTTAAAAGTCATTTTATATTCTCACGCAAGTTTGTAATCATCTTGATGCTATAAAATTGTGGAAAAGGGTAGTTTATATAGGCCGGCTATGGTCAAATATGCCCCCTTGAAAGATGACACAAGCAATAATTTGGAGTTTGGGAATGAATATACCCTTAATCATCAATATTGTGGTTTTCGTCGGGTTAATATTTTTACTCGCCCAAACACGTAAAACAGATTGGAGCTTATCGAAAAAAGTTCTGGCTGGCTTAATTCTCGGTGTGGTGTTTGGTTTAGGACTACATTTGATTTATGGCGGTGGCCATCCGATTCTTGCTGAATCTATTAGCTGGTTTAATATCGTTGGAAACGGCTATGTAAAACTTTTACAAATGGTTGTTATGCCTTTGGTATTTGTGTCTATTTTGGGAGCAGTTGCAAAATTACACCAAGCCTCATCTTTAGGCAAAATCAGTTTTTATACGATCGGCACTTTACTCTTTACAACGCTGATTGCTGCACTGGTAGGGGTATTTGTTACTAACCTGTTTGGCTTAACTGCGAAAGGTTTGGTGCAAGGCGCTGCTGAAACTGCACGCTTAACTGCTATTAATACAGATTATGTGGGTAAAGTTACCGATTTAAGTGTACCGCAGTTTATTCTTTCCTTTATTCCAAGTAATCCATTTGCTGAATTAACTGGTGCCAACCCAACTTCAATTATTAGTGTGGTTATTTTTGCTGTCTTTTTAGGAATAGCAGCGCTCAACCTAATGAAAGATGATGCAGAGAAAGGTCAGCGTATTTTAACCGCAATCCAGACTTTACAGTCTTGGGTCATGAAGTTGGTTCGTCTCGTTATGACATTAACACCCTACGGTGTTTTTGCGCTTATGACCAAAGTTGTGGCAAGTTCGAATGTCGCAGATATCTTAAACTTAGGCGGCTTCTTGGTGGCATCTTATTTAGGTTTAGCCATCATGTTTGTTGTGCATGCCATTATTTTGACCCTGACAGGTGTTTCTCCACTTAAGTTCTTTAAAAAAGTTGCTCCTGTTCTGACTTTTGCATTTACCAGCCGTTCAAGCGCTGCCAGTATTCCACTGAGTATTGAAGCGCAAACTCGCCGTTTAGGTATTCCTGAATCGATTGCAAGTTTCTCAGCTTCTTTCGGTGCGACCATTGGTCAGAATGGTTGTGCGGGTTTATATCCAGCAATGCTAGCAGTTATGGTTGCGCCAACCATGGGAATTAACACATTAGACCCAATGTGGATTGCATCGTTAGTGGGTATTGTGACCTTAAGTTCAATTGGTGTTGCAGGAGTAGGCGGTGGTGCGACTTTCGCTGCGCTGATTGTTCTTCCAGCTATGGGCTTACCTGTGACTTTAGTTGCACTTCTTATTTCAATCGAACCACTCATTGATATGGGCCGTACTGCGTTAAACGTAAATGGTTCGATGACTGCTGGTGTTGTGACCAGTCAATTGATGGGCCAGACAGATAAAGATATATTAAACAGTGAAGATGAAATTGAATTAACACATCACTAATACACTGTAAGAGACGATCCAATCAATTTGATTGGGTCGTTTTTTTACGAGTGAATGATGACTGTGATGCTAATTTTTTAAAATCTGTGTCTGTTTATATTTAAAAAAATTGAAGAAAATGAGCTAAATTATAAGAGTTAAATATCATGAAAATGTATCAAGTCGATGCTTTTACAAAAGAGTTATTTCGTGGCAATCCCGCTGCTGTCGTTGTTGAAAAAGAATGGCTAAATGAAGAGCTAATGCAGAAGATAGCACTTGAAAATAACTTATCTGAAACTGCCTTTGTAAAAATTATAGATGCTGAAAATTATGAAATTCGTTGGTTTACGCCAACGGTTGAAGTCGATTTTTGTGGGCATGCCACACTGGCTAGCGCTTTTGTAATATTTAAAGATTTTACTGACAAGAAGACGATTAATTTTCATGTACGAAACTTAGGTCTTTTTATCGTTCATCAAGATGATGATGGCAAAATCAGAATGGATTTTCCGATTCGTAAAGCTCATCAAGTCGAAGATTATCCGGCTGTTTTACGTGAGGCATTAACTAAGCCCTTTAAAGCCGTTTATCAAAATGTTCAAGCTTACATTGTTGAATATGAGTCAGTTCAAGATGTATTAGATGAACAGCCTGACATGAACTTACTCAAAAATTTAGGTAAACGGACTGCAATTACAACTACAGGTATGGACGTGGCAATAACTTCAAAAGCCGACCTGCAATATGACTGCATTTCTCGTTATTTTGCTCCTGTCGCTGGTATTGATGAAGACCCTGTTACAGGTTCGATCCATACTGCTATAGCGCCGTTATGGGCAGAAAAGCTGGGCAAAAATAATATTATGGCTTATCAGGCTTCTAACCGTGGAGGCGTTTTATATTGCAACATCCTGTCTGAAGATCGTATTGAAATTTCAGGTTATGGGAAACTTTATATGCAAGCTGAAATTTTTCCTTAAAATATAAGGCCGTTTAAATAAACGGCTTTTTTTTCAAAACTTTACTATGAAAGTCAGCTTAAATTTCCTACTATAGTCCCACAACTATTGATTTTTTATTATTCAAATTAATTGGTATTTATATGTTTATGCAGTTTAAACAACTGACTCTCTCCCTATGTATTCTTGGTTTAAGTGCTGCGTCTTGGGCACAAACTACACTAGTAAAAAGTAAGCAAAATATTGAGGAATATAAATTAGATAATGGTTTTCGGATTGTACTTGCGCCGAATGACAAAGAAAATAAAATCTTTATTAATACCATTTATTTAACAGGTTCATTAAATGACCCGCAAGGCAAAAGTGGCTTAGCTCATTTGCTTGAGCACTTGGCTTTTAAAGGCACCAAGAACGTTAAAGGGGAAGAATTCCAGCGTCGTTTAGATCAATATACATTGATGACGAACGCAAGCACAGATTATTATTCAACCAAATATACGAATATCGTTCGTCCAGAAAAGACTGCACTAGATCAAGTGCTGTATCTTGAATCGGAACGTATGGATAAATTAGTTTTACAAGAAAAATTTGTTCCTTCAGAAATTGAAATCGTAAAACGTGAACGCGAAGTCCGTATGGATCAGCCATTTGCTGTCTTGATGGATCAAATGTGGAAATCGGCTTATGGTAATCAATATTTAGGTCGTTTACCGATTGGGGATTTACCTGAGCTTAAATCGATTAAAATGGCTGAGCTAGACCGCTTTTATCGTAGCTGGTATGCACCCAATAATGCAGTCATGGTGATTTCAGGTAAGTTTGATAAAACAGATGTTTTAAAAACAATTGATCAATATTTTAGTCCAATTGCGGCAAGAGAAGTCCCGAAGACTGTACAGATTCCTGTGCTTGACTCTACAAAAATAAAAGATCGTCAGTTTGTAGTGAAAAAGGGGAGTGATCTTGCTAAATTCCATATCTATATGAATGGTAAAAATACCAAAATTCAGCCGACACTCGCGTTAGCTCCTTTGTTATATACCATGCAGCCAAGTGGTCATTTATATCAGAACATGGTTGAAACAGGTATTACTACCAATGTTGAGGCGAGTACTTGGTTAGACCAAGATTTTAATGTGGTATTTCTGGGTGCCATTTATGCGCCAAGTAATGACCCTAAAAAAGTTGAAAGTTCTTTGCTTGCCGGTATTGAGAAAGGGAAGCCCTTCACTGAAGTTGAGTTAAATCGTGTTAAGAGTTTAATGAAAACACAAGGCGATTTAATCACTAAAGATGCAGTAGCACTTGGGTCACGTTTGAGTGATTACACGGTCGCTGGTGGGCAATGGGATCAATATTTTAAAGATTTAGATTCAGTAGCAAATGTTAAGTTAGATCAAGTAAATCAAACTTTAAAACAGTTCCTTGTTGCTGATCATCGTATTGATGGTGATATTTTACCAACACCTGAAGACCAGAAAAAAGCTCAACAGCAAAATTCAAAAGAGGCACCTAAAACTCTCGATCAGGTAGAAGCAAAGGCAGAGCCTTTAAAAGACCCGAAAGCTTATCAACAAGAAGTGACAGAGTTTTTAAAAGCTTCAAAACAATATGTAGAAAGTAATGAGAAAAAGATTATTCGTGGAAAACTGAAAAATGGAATGAAGTACGCTTTATTCCCAGTCGAAACACGTGATGATCGCACTTATGCAACGATTACAATGGATTTCGGGACAGAAAAATCTTTATTTAATAAAGGTACGGTCGTCGATTTAACCTCATATTTATTACTACGTGGTTCTGATAAATACAGTTTGCAAGATATTGCTGATAAATCAATTGATGCGGGCGGTGCGGCTTATGCGAGTGCTGATGGCAATGGTATGACCATTAACATTCAGTCTAAATCAGAAAAATTTGATGAGTTTTTTAAGTTTGTTCTTGATGTGATGAAAAATCCGAAATTTGAGCAATCTCAATTTGATTTAATTAAATCACAGAGTTTATCAAGTCTAGATCGTCCTTATACCGAGCCCGATGTAGTAGCAGGCCTAACACTTTCACGTTTGCTTGAAGAATATCAACCGGGTGATTTACGCTATCACTTCGAACCTGAACTGGCAAAACAGCAATTGAAGAATGCAACTCAAGAGCAAGTGAAAGAGTTGTATGAGCGTTTCTTTGCAATGAACCACGCTCAAATTGCCATTACGGGTAAATTTGATGCAAAAAAAATGCAGAAATTACTTAATCAGGAATTTGGTCGTTGGAATGGGAAGCAGCCTTATCAAAAAATCTTGATTGATCATGTGGATTTTCCGGCTCAGCAAGTGCATGTTTTATCTGAGCAGCGTGAATTTGGTAGCTACCAAAGTGTGCTCGCTCTACCAGTCGGGAAAAATCATCCTGATGCATCTGCTTTAATTTTACTTAACTATATTTTAGGTGAGTCTCAAATTTCATCACGTTTGGCTCAAGAGCTTCGTGAGAAAAATGCATTAGTGTATGGTTTTGGAAGTGGGTTACAGCTTGATCGTGATACGAATGTTGGAGCCTTAAGCATTAGCGCAAATTATACTTCGGGTCGTTCAGCGCAAGTTTCTGCATCAATACACAAAGTATTAAATGACTTGTTGAAAAATGGTGTGACTGAGCAAGAGCTTGAAGCTGCTAAAGCAGATATCATGAAGAAACGAGTTACGGCATTAGAAGATGAACGTAATATTCATGGTATGTTAAATCTTCAGCTCGAGTCTGATAAAACATTACAAGATCGAATTCGACATGATCAAGAGCTGACTAAACTGACTGTTGCAGACGTAAATAAAGTCATTAAAAAGTATATTAAACTTGAACATTTAGTTGAAGTTATGGCTGATCAATATGGTCAGGCAGCAAAAAAATAAAGTCTTCTTTTAAATAAAAAGCCACTAAATTGTGGCTTTTTATTTGGCTATTTAAATCATCTTAATGATCATGTTTATGCGCGTGAAAATCTTCATTTTTACGGAAACGTAAATAATTTTCGAACTGTTCACAATATTCATCAAAGTTATCTTCAAGCATCATTTGAAATTGTTGCACAAGATAAGACATGACTTGATCTTTAGCAGCGCGCATTTCTTCGCTATCTTTAAAATTATTTGCTGCTACCCATGTGTTAAAACGGGCGCTCGCAAACAACATTGCGGCACTTACTTGACCACGCAGCTCGGCTGGATCAGGCTTTTCACCTTTTGGCGGGCGACAAAAATCATTGGCTTGTTTAATGAATTCATCCGCACGCTCAAAGAAAACAGCATTTAATGCTTCTTCTTCAGTAATATCTGTTGCATTAATCTTTTGAGACATGACTTATTCCCGCAAAAATAGAGCTGCTTATTATAGGCAAACGCTTGCGGAAACAAAACCTTTGACTTAGTCTGTAAATAGCCTAAGTATTGGTAGGAGAGACTAATATGCAAGATGCAATTGCGATTCAAAGTTTAAAAACAGACATTGCTTTATTACGCCAGCATGTTTTCCCACCTCAATATTTAGAGCATGTCGAAGGATTACCGATTTATTATGGCTTGCAAGAAGAAGTCGAAAATTATTACCAGCAATGGCAGGGGCTAATTGAAAGGGCACAAGAACTTTTTCAGCCATTTATGGAAGATGAATTACCAGATGCGATTCATTTGCCAAGTCATTTAAATTTACCATTGTTCTTTTTTCATGTAGACCGAATTCGGATTAATAAAACACGCGCAAAAGAATCTAAAACTTTCCGTGGTGTTGCGAGTCTTATTGAAAAATGTGGGCAGTTTGAAACAGACCAGATTTTTACGATGCAAGAATGGCTGCAGAGCGATGATACCGCGGCTTTGGTTGCTCATCGTGAGTTCATTGACTTAAGAACCTATGTATTCCAGCATGGGCAAAGCGAATATACACGTTCACGGTTTTACACCAATGGTATTGTGCTAGGGGTTGAGCCGCATTTTAAATTGGTCGATGCTCGCGATAAACCAAGAAAGCAACGTAGTGATAGCTATAGTGATCCGTTAGCAGATAATGGTGTATGGAAAGTATTTGGTAAGTATCGATAAAAAGTCGCTGCGTGTTTACAGCGACTTTTTATAAATTACCAGAAAGTTTCAGCCTGACTAAAAGTTTGTAAAGCTTTTGCCGAGCGCTTTTGTAGGTGAGGCTGTTTGGCTTTTACCCAGCCTAGAGCAAACCAGAAAGACGAGTCATTTTCGACAACTTTATTGAAAATACCTTCTGCAATAAATAAGTCGTTATAGTGACCTAAGGTATTTTGTACTGGTTGTAGCTGTTTTAAATACTGCTGTACTTTTTTGTCCGGATAAAGACTCGAAATAAACTCAACACAATAACGTAACTGTTTAGCTTGCTTTCGTATTTTGTGCTGTTCAGCAATTTCAAGTTCAGAGAAATGTTCAGCATTGCTGATCACTTTATGATGTAGCTTATCTAAACTCTTTTTAATATGTTTTTTTAAGCCACTTCTTTTGTTCTTTGAATCTTCTTCTGAATACGCAAATGCTAATAAATCGAGTAATAGCTTAATCGTGTCCGCAGAGGTAAAAAGTGTTGAGAGTTCTTTTGGGGGCTGTGCTGAAACTGGCAGTAAAAGCTCAGGTGAGCCATGTTTTTGAATAATAGGTAACACTTCGGTACGAATAGCATCTTCATCACGAGTGTCCCCAAGCTGGCGAAAAAGCTCGGCAATTTGTTCTTCCCAAAGGGGATTTAACTCGCTTGACCAGCCAGAAAAATGCTTAAGTGCACTACGTAAACGGCGCAAACTCACACGCGCCTGATGAATATGTTCAGCTTCGGTAACACCATCGGCGATTGCAGCCATATTTGGTAAAAATTGTCCTAAACAGTTTTCAATAATCTTTTTGAGGGCCTGTTCAGCAGTAATATCTTTATTTAAAGATAGTGCTTTAGCATGAACAGCAGGTGAGACCGCTTGCCCTAATGCCAATAAATTACCACGCTCAGCTTTACTTCTTACATCAAGCCAAAGGGCATAACGATTAATCCATTGCTGTGCAAACTGAATGAGCGTTTTCACTGCACCTTGCTTGAGTTCAAACTCAACTTCGCAAATTACACTTTGTGTATTTGCTGTTTTTACAACACCGTCATCAAGGCAAACCTCAATAGCTGTATTGTCTGCTTCAAATACATGATAAGTACGCTGTACATCCGTCTCAAATTGCAAACTTAACTTTTCAGCTTCTTTACCTAGAGCTGTATTAATTAAATCAGTTACGACTTTATTATCTTGATATAACGCAAGGTTTAAGTCAGGTTCTTGGTCACACGCACCTAAATGAATTTCTTCTTCAACACGGTGAAGGTGGCTTTGACCTGCGGCTTTAAATGTTTGTACCCATTGATCATCTTCTTTACGTAGACGTAAGGCCATGCCATTTTTTGCAAGTAATCGATCAGGAGTATCGTAATACTTTGCCTGTAAGTGAATATTCTTTGCTTTATGTTTTTTTAAGTATTGCTGGACAGTTTTTTTCTTCGATTCAGGTAACTGAAACTTTAGCTCGACTTCGACCATAATATATCTCCCTGAATCAGGTATTTAACTATCTTGAATAAGTATAATAGCTTAGTGCTAAAAATAATGGTTTTGATAGAGAAAGTTACAATCAAACATATGACGCTACACTTTTATTTAGGTGTACAATCAGGTGATGTTTTGATCAAATAAAAATCAGGAAGATGATCGTGAATGCACCAGTAAACTTTAGCCATGAAGCTCAGCCAGAGTTTGAATTGCCGGTTAAAAACTATCAGGAATTTTATCGTTTTTATTTAACTGAACACCGTAACATCATGAGCAGACGCTTACATGTGGTGGGTAGTAGTATTGGCATATACTTTTTTTCTAAAGCCATTCGTAAAAAGCAAGCCAAATATGTTCTCTATGGTTTGGTAGCGGGTTATGCAAATGCTTGGGTTGGACATTTTGTGTTTGAAAAAAATAAGCCTGCGAGTTTTAAACAACCTTTCTATAGCTTTATTTCTGATTGGCGAATGTTATCGGATGTTGCATGTGGCCGATTGAGTTTGACTGATCGCAAGCACGATAAAATTCCGAGTTAATTTTTCATTTCTAATTTTAATATACCGATTGGTACTAATAGACCTATATCAATCGGTACTTATGATGTCCTATAAATCCGTTATACTAGCGAAGTTTTTTAAAGCGAGAGTAGAGTATGCGCGGTTTATATCTCATTACCAATGATGACCCAATCCAATTATTATTAGAAAAACTAGATGCCGCGCTCGCAACTCATCAGGTCGCAATTTTACAGTACCGCCGTAAGAAAATAGAAAAAGCCGACCAGCCTGCTGAAGTTGAACAAATCAAACTTTTATGTGAAAAATATCAGGTTCCTTTTGTGATTAATGATGACCTAAAACTGGCCGCTCAATTTGGATTAGGTGTGCATTTAGGGCAAAGTGATGGCGAAATTACCGATGCAAAATCGCAATTACCGGAAGGTGTTATTATCGGTCGTACTTGCCTAAATTCTTTAGAGCTTGCACAAAAAGCAATTACAGATGGCGCGACTTATATTGCATTTGGTGCAGTCTACGCGACCTCTACAAAACCTGAAGCAGGTAATGTGGGTATCGACGTGATTAAGCAAGCGGCAGCCCAATATGATTTACCAATTTGTGCGATTGGTGGTTTAACGGTTGAAAACTCAAAGCCTGTGATTGAGGCTGGGGCTGACCTGTGTGCAGTCATTAGTGATATATTAGGCCGATCAACTGCTGAAATTCCTGCCCGTGTACAAGCGTGGGCACAATTATTTTCTTAAGCTTTCAAAATTATTTTTTAGATATTTAAGACGAGCATTTCCATGAGTTTATCTCCAAAGCAAGAACAGTTATTTAAACAAGCCAGCAAACACATTCCAGGTGGTGTGAACTCTCCGGTACGTGCCTTTAATGGCGTTGGAGGAACACCTGTTTTCATCGAGAAAGCAAAAGGTGCTTATTTATGGGATGTAGATGGTAAGCGTTATGTTGACTATGTTGGTTCTTGGGGACCAATGATTTTGGGTCATGCTCATCCAGAAATTATTAAAGCAGTGCAAACAGCCGCAGAAGATGGTTTAAGTTTTGGTGCACCAACCGTACACGAAACAACGCTGGCAGATATTATTTGTGAAATCATGCCATCAATTGAATTGGTACGTATGACGAACTCTGGTACAGAAGCGACCATGACGGCTATTCGTTTAGCACGTGGTTATACTGGCCGTGACAAGATTGTGAAGTTTGAAGGTTGTTACCACGGGCATTCAGACTCACTTTTAGTAAAAGCAGGTTCGGGCTTACTCACTTTAGGTGAGGGTGAGCCGACTTCAAAAGGTGTTCCTGTTGATTTTGCTAAACATACATTAACGCTGCCTTACAACGATATTGCCGCATTAAAAGAGTGCTTTGCCAAGTTTGGTCATGAGATTGCGGGCGTCATTATTGAACCTGTTGCGGGTAACATGAATATGGTGAAACCAATCGACGGTTTCTTACAAGCCATTCGTGATGTGTGTGATGAATATAAATCTGTATTCATTATTGATGAAGTGATGACAGGTTTCCGTGTTGCTTTAGGCGGTGCGCAATCAGTTTATAACGTTAAACCTGATTTAACGACGTTAGGTAAAATTATTGGTGCAGGTCTACCAGTTGGTGCGTTTGGCGGTAAGCGTGAAATTATGGAATGCATCGCACCTTTAGGCGGTGTATACCAAGCAGGTACATTGTCTGGAAACCCACTTGCTATGCGCGCTGGTATCGAGATGTTCAAACATTTACGTCAACCAGACTTTTACAGCAAATTATCTGCTCAACTTGAAAAGTTACTTGCGGGCTTACAAGCTGCAGCTGATGAAGCGGGTATTCCATTTAAAACTCAACAAGCTGGTGCAATGTTTGGTCTTTATTTTACAGACCAAGAAGACATTACAAGCTTTGACTCAATGTTGGCATGTGATATTGAAGCTTTCAAAAAGTTCTTCCACGGTATGTTAAAGCGTGGGGTAAACTTGGCACCATCAGCATTTGAAGCAGGCTTTATTTCATCTGCTCACTCTGATGAAGATATTGCGTTTACAATTCAGGCCGCAAAAGAAACTTTCGCTGAAATGAAGTAAGCAAAAAAGCCCGTGTTAAACGGGCTTTTTAATTTGAGCTATTTTTTACTTGTTGAGAACAATGTTTTATCCCTTACCTCGAAAAATCCAATTAGCAGCAAATACTTCAAATTGGTCGATTGAATCTACACAAAGTATTTTGCTCATGGTTGGGCTAAATGAACTTGAGAAATCACCTGACTGGGCGCACCAGCCATTAGCCGATCATTTAGAATTGCTAAGTAAAAGAGCACAGGCACTCGAAATTCCAGTTATTTTTATTGATGCATCTCAGCTTCAGCAAACCATGTTGCAGTTGGGGCAGCGACTGTCGTCAAATGCTAAAGCCCAAGTTGTGATGGTAGGTGATTTGTCACCTCTGTTTAAACAAGTCATGCAGCTTGTTTTATCTATTACCGATTATGTAGCTATTGTAAATGATGCGATCTTGGCGGCTAATCTAGAGCAGCACATTCAATGGGTTGAAAAGATTAGTTTTGACCATATAAAACACTTAAATACACAGACCTTAATGCGCCTATGGTCGTTAAGTGCGCCGTCTGAATATATTTTGTCGGATAAAGGAATCTTATTGGCAATTGCTGAACAGGTGGGGCGACACCCCATGGAGCTTCACCCGGAAATAGATTTACGAAACTACGGTTTAGATCAGTCTGCTGTGGATTATCTGGTCGAACTTTGGCGTGCAAATGGTGCGAGCTTGAGCGCTGAAGAGTTAATGCAAGCACCGACATTGCAGCATATTATGCAGTTATTGAAGCCTTGACTAACTATAGACTCCAAGTGATCCATAATATTTGCAAATTATGCTGTTAATTTACCCGAACGGCATTGTAATTCGGACGTAAGCTTTTTATTATTGCCCGCTTGTTTTTCATCTTGCCTTGGGAATACAACTTTGAGTGATTTTCTAAGTGAACATCTGATCTATCGTGATGATGATTTTATGGTGATTCATAAACCTTCGGACATCTTGAGTGTTCCTGGTAAGGGTGATTTACATGATAGCGTTTTGACAAGGTTGGTTGCGATTGAGCCTAAAACTTTGCTCATTCACCGTCTAGATCGAGACACTTCAGGTATTTTGGTATTTGGTTTATCCAAGCGCGGTCAAAGTGCGATTGCTCGTCAATTCCAAGACCGTCAGACTTCAAAAATATATGAAGCATTGGTTGCTGGTCATTTAGAGGGTGAGGGGACTGTAGATATTCCTGTTATCTATGATCCAAGCCGACCACCTTTACATATTGTCGACGCTTCTCACAACAAGCCTGCTTTAACTCATTGGCAGGTACTAGAACATTTTCAGATTCAGGGACAGCCTGTAACTCGTGTGAAATTAACACCAATTACGGGTCGTTCCCATCAACTCCGTGTACACATGCAATATCTTGGACATCCAATTGTAGGTGACACGCTGTATGCAACACCGGAGCAACAACTTGTTCCGCGTTTATGTTTGCATGCCAAACAGTTAAGTTTTAATCATCCTGTCACAGCAGAAACATTAACTTTTGACTGTCCTGTACCGTTTTAATGTAAAAATTTTAATGCGTGATTTTTTGTAGCAAAGTCATTTAATTGGTTTTTGCTTCAAAATTTTGCTTTAAAGACTACATAAAAAGATGCAAAAATAAGCTAATTTGCATCGTACAATATGTAGTGCGAACTTGAGAGAAAGGTGGAAAAATTGCAGCAGTATGCTATTGGTCAACGTTGGCTATCAGACACAGAAACTGAGCTCGGTTTAGGTGTGCTTATTGATGTAGATGAAAGATCTGTCAGCATTTTATTCCCCAAAAGTGATGAGACACGTGTATATGCACGTAATAATGCGCCACTATCTCGTATCATCTTTAACACAAATGATGAAGTTCAAGATCAAGAAGGCAAGAAGTGGATTGTTGAGTCTGTTGAAGACCGACATGGTGTTTTACGTTACAACGTTGTTCGTACCTTAGAAAATGGCGAACAAGATCGTAAAGCGCTGAATGAAACCCGTATCGGTGCGCAAATTCAGTTATCGAAACCTTTAGATCGTTTGCTTGCAAGTCAGGTCGACTATAAAGAGTGGTATGACCTGCGTATTGAAGCGATGCTTATGCAAGCACAAATGCAGAATAGCCCTCTACGTGGGATGGTTGGGGCACGTGTTGGTTTAATTCCACATCAGCTTTATATCGCACACGAAGTTGGTAAACGTTTTGCACCTCGTGTTTTACTTGCTGATGAAGTGGGCTTGGGTAAAACAATTGAAGCTGGCTTAATTATCCACCAACAGCTTAAAACCGGACGTTCAGAACGAATTCTTATTTTAGTCCCTGATTCTTTACAGTATCAGTGGATGATTGAAATGCGCCGTCGTTTTAATTTGCAATTTTCTCTGTTTGATTTAACACGCACTGCATCTATTAAAGAACATGATCCAGAACTCAATCCATTCTTAACTGAGCAATGCATTATTGCTAGCGTTGATTTGATGGTTGACCATGATGATTTACGTGAACAAGCAATAGAAGCTGGTTTTGATTTGCTCGTGGTCGATGAAGCACATCATTTGATGTGGAGCGAAGAAGAAGGCGGTAATGATCGCTACGATTTAATTGAAGAGCTTGCTGAAAATACAGCAGGGGTTTTATTACTCACTGCAACACCTGAACAATTAGGTGTGGAAAGCCATTTCGCTCGCTTACGCTTACTTGATCCACAGCGTTTTAGTAGTTTAGAGCGCTTCTTAGATGAAGAAACTCAATACCAGCAGACAGCAAAAATTGCTGAAGTGCTCATGTCTGATCAGCCTTTAACGCCTGAGCATTTATCTGCTTTAGAAGGCTTGTTAGGTCACACTATTGAAGACCAACCTGACCAGCGTTTTAGAGCAATTCACGAATTATTAGACCGTCACGGTACAGGTCGTATTTTATTCCGTAATACGCGTGAAGCAATTCAAGGCTTCCCAGGGCGTGATTGTCAGCCAGCACCATTACCAGCGCCAGAAGATTGGTCAAAAGATGGAAAATTGCGTGAGCAGATGTGGCCTGAAGAAGCACAACTTGATGGTTCATGGATGCAAAATGACCCACGTGTACTATGGGTAATGGAAATTCTGCGCAAAGATCTCAAGCATAAAAAAGTGCTTTTAATTGCGCGTAGTGGACCAGTTGTTGAAGCTTTAGAAAACGTATTGCGTTTGCATGCAGGTATCCGTACTGCAATGTTCCATGAAGGAATGAGCTTACTTGAACGTGACCAAGCGGCTGCTTATTTTGCTGAAGAAAGCTATGGTGCACAGATTCTACTGTGTTCGGAAATTGGTTCAGAAGGCCGTAATTTCCAATTCGCCAGTGATCTAATTTTATTTGATCTACCTGCGAACCCAGATGTTTTAGAGCAACGTATCGGACGTCTAGACCGTATTGGTCAAGAAAACCGTATTCAGATTCATGTGCCATATCTTGTAGGAACAGCTCAAGAGCGTATGTTCCGTTGGTACAATGAAGCACTTAATATTTTCAGCAATATTTCGCCGACAGCGCAAACGTTGCAAGAAAACTTTATTGTTGAATTAAAAGACTGTTTGCTTGCAGACCAAGGCCAAACATTTGAAGATTTGCTTGAAGAAGTGAATGTTCAACGTCAAGCTTTAGAAGCTGAACTTCAAGCAGGCCGAGACCGTTTACTTGAATATAACTCTTGTCGTCCAGTTGTGGCACAAAAGATTGTTCAGGCCTTAGAAGATTATGATGACAATACAACGCTACCAATGTTTGTGAAGCGCTTTATGTCATCAACCAATATCGACTTTGATGAGCAAAGTAACGGTACTGTGATTATTCGTCCAACAGACCAAATGCAAGTGCAAGGTTTGGCGCTAGACGAAGAAGGTATGACAGCAACGTTCTATCGTGATCAGGCTCAGCTTCGTGAAGATGCCCAATATTTAACTTTAGAGCATCCATTTATTGAAAGTGTGATGGAAATGATCCGTACACAATCATTTGGTAGTACAAATGTTGCTGTACTTAAATCTAATGCATTAAAGCAGGGCTCAGTATTAATTGAAGTGTGGTTTAAAGTCGATGTAGTTGCGCCTAAGGCGTTGAATCTACCATCGAGCTTGCCTAAGCAGTTAATTCGCGTGTTATTAAGCGAAAATGGTCAGGATTTGTCTGAAAAAATTGATCCAACAATTTTGAAACCATATTTGCATCACCTAGATGGCAATAGCTGTCGTCAGGTGGTTAAAGCCCGCCGTGATATTATTGAGCAACGTTATAAACAAGCTTTGGATATCGCGAAAGTGGATTTGCCACAGCTTCAGCAGCAAGCGAAAGAACATTATGGCAATAAATGGCAATATGAAATTGACCGTTTAACTTATCTAAAACAGTTCAACCCAAGTATCCGTCAAGATGAAATTGATCGTTTACAAAAGCTGCAAAAAGAAGGCTTGAGCTTGCTTGATGGTTTAACTGTTACACCAGAAGCGATTCAGGTGTTGGTTGTGGTTAAGCCATAATTAACTCAAAATAAAAAAAGCGCCTAGAGGGCGCTTTTTTTATAGATCGATTTTCAATTAGATGAGACCAGCATCTTTAAGTTCTAATTTTAAATATGCATAGAAAATTGGAGCTGCAATTAAACCGCCTAAGCCAAAAATTGACTCAAATACCAGCATCGCTAATAAAATCTCCCATGCATTTGCATTGATTTTATGTCCAATAATTTTAGCGTTAATGAAATATTCGAGTTTATGAACCAAAACGAGATAAAGTAATGCTACCCCTGCGAGTCCCAGAGAAACAGTAAGAGCGGCAATAAACGTTAAAGTATTAGAAATAAGATTACCTAAAATTGGAATCAGTCCAAACATAAAGGTCAAGATAGTGAGAGTTTTAGCAAAAGGAAGGTGGACTCCCCAAAGCGGTAATAAAATAAAGGCAAATAAAATAAAGAGCAGCGTATTAATAGCTGAAATTTTGATTTGTGCAAAAACAACGTTTTTAAATGAAATTGATAATTTCTGGATACGTTGAATCAAAAGAGACTTAAAAACAGGTTGGGGACTACGGTGATGAAAACCATGTATAGCCACCAAAATACCGATAATAAGTCCCATAACCATCGTCACGAAGTTATGTAAGATATCGGAACTGGTATTTTTTAATATGGTCACATTATCTTTCATAAACGCGAAAATTTCGTCTTTTAATTCCGTCACGCTATCGGGAATATAACCCGGAAGATATTTGCCAATTTCAGCTTGTAAATGCAGTAGAGTTTGATCGACCTTTGCATTAATACTATGTAATCCAACGCCTTTTAGGTCATATACAACAAAGCTAATCAGACTTGTAATGAAAAAACCAATAAGGGAAATGGTAATAATACTTAATAAAATACTAATAAAAATACGAGCTCTTTGACCATCAATATAGCGCTCTACAACCGAGCTTAAGCTAATAATAATTTCATAAATAAGAAAACCTGCAAAAAAACTTGCTAATAGATGTAATGGGATAACCGAAAGCAAAAAGATGCCCATAAGAATGTAGCTTGCAATCAGACTTTGACGATTATTCAAATTTTGCATGTTGATCCCTGAGATCGTTGGGAATATAGAAGAAAGAGCAAATGGAATAATTATTTATACTCTCGCAAGCTATTCGCTTCAATCGGTGAATTATATTTTTATTGGGAAATAGAGGAGTTAGAGGAAAAAATGGCCTGTTCATCAACAAGCCATTTATTAGATGATTTTAACGAATTTTTGCTTCATCCAAATGACGAGCTCCCTCTAAAATCATTCGAATCATAATCATGGTTTGCTCAGCAACTTCCGCACGTTGATGAATTGGAAGATCAATCACTTTGGCACCCATGTGAAATACAAGTTGCGTAATTGCTTTTGCAACGAGTTCAGGATGATATAGGTGATTGTTATTTAGGCGCTCTAGACGAATTAAATCTTCTTGCAGTTCTTGTTGGAAGAAGTTTAATTGACGATCAACAGCAGCTTTATAAGAAGTAGAGCCTGTAAAACCTTCACGTAGTAATAAACTTAAATTACCTTCATCGGCATCTAATTGCTGAAGAAAAATATCGACAGAACTACGAATAATACTTTCTTGCAAAGAAGCACGGAGGCGAGCCTGCCGGATAATTTTACGTAAAACAATACCTGCACGGTCAATTAAAGAAATTGCTAATTCATCAATATCTTTAAAATGCCGATAGAAACTATTTGGCGCAATGCCAGCTTCTCGTGCTACTTCACGTAAACTTAGTGAAGCAATACTCTTTTGTGGGCCAATCAGATTTAGAGCAGCCTGAAAAAGTTCTTCTTTAGTAATTGTCGCTTTTCTTCCCACAGAACGCGTAGCTGTTTTAATTTCAATGACATCTTGTTGTAGAGGTGTGTCATTCAGGTTCTGAGAAAGTGAAGATTGGGTCATGCTGTTCAATATATTTGTAAACTCACAAGATTATAGCCTTAGAAGCTGTACTTGTGAAATTGTAATTAAAAGTACGGGTGTATATACAAATATATATACATGTGTATAATAATTAAAAAAGAGCGACAGAGCCCCAGCTATGCAAGTAATCGAAAAGAGAAATTCTCTATTCAATTCATTGACACAAGCCATCTTTGATAAAGAAATGGCTAATTTCTGGCTACAAAAAGTTAATCCTTTATGGTCTGTAAAACATGGGCTTGTTCAAATTGTAAAAAAAGAATTTGTCGCTCATGACGTGGTAAGCCTTACATTAAAATGTAACCGCTTAGTGAAAATGGGTGTTGCTGGTCAGCATCATCCTGTCATTGTTGAAATTGCTGGTCGTCGCTATGAACGTACTTATAGCCTGACGCAAATTGACCAACAACATTTACGTTTAACGATTAAAAAAGTGGAAGATGGTATCGTCAGTAATTGGTTTATGACTGAAAGCCAAATTGGCGATATTTTTGAGCTTGGTCAGCCTTACGGTGACATGCAACAAAATATTGAAACACCGAAATTAATTATGTTGGCTGCGGGTAGTGGTATTACACCAATGTTGAGCTTAATCACTGCGATTAAACAAAGCCAGCAGTTAGATAAAGTTCAAGTACAGCTTTTATATTGGGTAAAGCAACGCTCAGATGCAGCTTTTATCGAATACTTTGAAAAAGTTGCACAGCAATTCCCAAATTTTAGTTATCAGGTTTTCTACACACAAGAAAAACCAAATGATGAACGTTTAAATGCAGAGCATTTAGCATTAGTAGATGATTTGGAAAATAGCACTGTATATGCGTGTGGGCCTTCTGGTTTCGTTTCAACAGTAGAACAACTTTTTGAAAAAGCACCGACTGTATTAACAGAAGCTTTTAGTTTAACTCAGGACAGTACGGCTGAAGTTGGTTATGTAAATGTCACATTAACCCAGTCTAATAAGATCATTGCAATTCCAAAAGGCCAATCAATTTTGGTAAGTCTGGAACATGAAGGCCTTAAGCCAACACATGGCTGTCGTATGGGAATTTGTAATAAGTGCGTTTGTAGTAAAGCTCAAGGGTCTACACGTAACTTACTCAATGGTAGTGAAAATACCGAACCAAACCAATTACTCAAAATTTGTGTGAACTCAGCACAATCTGATCTAGTTATTGATCTTTAAGAGAGAACTTTTATGAATATGCCAGTGAAAGTCGAATATTTTAAAAATCCTAAAAATCGCGATTTGACTCCAGCAGAACTTGATGCATTTGCAAAAGAGCTCGATCAGATCAAACAAGAAGTATTGGATGATTTGGGTGAAAAAGACGCTAAATATATCCGCCGTGTCTATGCAGCAGTTCGTTACAGTAGTTTTTTAGGCCGAGCTTGTTTGTTTGCAGGTTGGTTCCCACCAGCATGGATTTTAGGAACAGGTCTATTAGGCTTTTCTAAAATCATGGAAAACATGGAACTTGGTCATAATGTTATGCATGGCCAATACGACTGGATGAATGATCCTAAATTTAATGGTCAAACTTACGAATGGGATACCGTCGGTACTTCTGATAACTGGCGTCAAACTCATAACTATAAACATCACACCTATACCAACATTAAAGGTATAGATGATGATATTGGTTACGGTTTACTTCGTTTATTCCCAGAGCAACGCTGGAAGCCAGGTTTCTTACTTCAACCTGTTTATAGCATTCCATTTTGCTTATTGTTCCAATGGGGCGTAGCCATTCAGAACCTTGAAATTGGTCGCGTTCTTTATAAACGTAAGAGCATGGCAAAATTTTTGGAAGAATTAAAACCTGTTAATAAAAAGATTGGTACACAACTTTTTAAAGACTATGTTTTCTTCCCTTTAATTGCCGGTCCAGCAGCACTACCTGTATTTACTGGTAATCTGGTTGCGAATGGTCTTCGTAATATCTGGACATTTACGATTATTTTCTGTGGTCACTTTACTAAAGATGCAGAAGTATTTCCAAAGTCTGTTTTACAAGAAGAGAGTCGTGGCCATTGGTATATGCGCCAGATTCGTGGTTCTTCAAACTTAAAAGGTTCAGAAGCATTACATATCTTAAGCGGACATTTGAGCCATCAGATCGAGCATCATTTATATCCTGATGTTCCTGCGCGCCGTTATCGTCAAATGGCTCCAAAAGTTGAAGCTGTATGTAAAAAATATGGTCTGAACTATAACAACGCAAGTTTGGCTAAACAGTTTGGTCAGGTTGTGGGTCGTATCTTTAAATATGCTTTACCCTTTAAAAAATAATCAAAAAAGCCCTGATGAATTCAGGGCTTTTTTATTACTTCTTTTTAGAAATCCACATGGTAATCGTAGCTTGGAAGACTTTATCTTTCTGTGAATCATAGACTTCTACATTCACTAAATATTCTCCAGCTTTATCCCAGTCATAATTTTTTTCTACAGGCGTTGCAACTGCAATTAAGTCTGTTTCTGCCTTTTTTAAATATTCGACAGTCATGCCCTTGGGAATCCAGCGGTGTGTGTTAGGCACAGTAACTTCTGTCATTGTGCCACCTGCGAGTTCAGCCATATTACACATCGCAATCGCATGAACTGTTCCAATGTGATTGAGAACAGAACGTTTTTTCTTAATCGCTATTTCACAATAATTCGGTTTTAACTCAATAAATAATGGTGAAATACTGCCGAAATACGGTGCTTTTAAACATAGCATGCGTGAGAAAGTCCATTTTCCTTTAGGAAAAGCAGACACTTTGTTCCAAAGTTCTAAAGTGGTTGCCATGATTTAAGGCTCCATATAATAAAAACAGAATTATTTTCTGTTAAAGAATATAATTCTGTTTACAAAAGCGAGTCAAGTCATTCAGAATATCTCCGATAACTGGTTGGGGAACAAATAATGCAATCTGCACAAGAGTTATTAGAACGGTTATATCCAGGCAGAAGAGCTGCTTTAAAGAGACAGATTTTGTTAGATGCCTTGTCTTGTTTCTTAGAGAATGGAATTGAAACCACAAGTATTGAGATGATTCGTTCGAAATCTGACAGTAGTGTAGGGGCTATTTATCACCACTTTAAAAATAAAGAAGGGATCGTTGCGACTTTATTCTTTGCTGCTTTAGATGACCAAGCGACGTTAAGAGATGACTATCTGGAAGGCGCAAAATCCCTTCAAGACGTTTTATATGCTTTTATTCATAGTTATATTGATTGGGTAAGTGAACAACCTGAGTTTGCTAAATTTTTACTATCTGCTCGTTTTAGTGTGATGCAGGGTGAGGACCAAGAGCGTCTTGTTCAAAAAAATAAATTAAGAAATCAGAAAATCTTTAGTGAAATTTCAAAGTATGCTGAGGCTGGGTTTTTAAAATCTATACCGCATGAGTTATTACTTTCATTAGTCATTGGATCTACAGAAAATTACTGCCGTGCATGGTTATCGCAACGCGTTTCTTCAAATCCTAAAGTTTATAAAGATATTTTGGCAAAAGCTGCTTGGGATTCTTTGCAAAATTTGAGTTGAATATATTAAACCGCACATACAAAAAAAGCCGCATCTTTCAAGCGGCTTTTTTGATGAAAAAAATTATTTAAATTGAATTGAACCGTTTGCATTTACGGTGATTTTAGACTCACCAGCTGCCATGTCTTGGGCTGGAGCCGCTTCAGCAGCAGCGAACTTTGCCATACTCGCTCGCATTACAGGCTGTGGGAAATAGTTGTTAGTGTTTAAATTTAAGTTAACGAGCGTGTATTGGCTTTTATTCCATGCTTGAGTCAACATTTGAGCACGTTGTTGAAAGTTTTTAGACGCTTCAACCATCAAATCATTTTCAACTTTTTTACGTTGTTCATCAGAAACCGTAAAATTAATCGATTGAGTTTGGAAGTTTTGCTGTAATTCATTGACTAACTGGCTTGCTGCTTTAAAGTCTTTACTTTCTAGACGAATTTCAGCGCGGCCACGCCATTCTTTGAGCTTATTACTATCGTTATCGTAAATTGGATAAGTGCTCTGAGCGCCAGTTTCCACTTTTACTTGAGGATATTTACGAGAAATATTAAGCGCTTGATTCATCAATTGATTAATTTGATTTGAAAGTTCGGCCGGTTGTTTGTTACTTTTTTCAATATATAAAGTTGCATGCATTTCATCATTAGAAACTTGACGAGAAGCTTCAGCTTGTACGTTCACAATATTATAGTTCAAAGCATTATCATCCTGAGCAAAAACTAAAGGGCTAAGGAGGGAACCTAAAAGAAGAGTTGAGACAGCTAAAGTACGCATAAATTTTTCCTTTAAAAATTAATATAGATTTAATTTTTTTCATTAAGAAATGTTAAACATAACTTATGCATAACTTTTGCAGATTTTGTGGCGTATTTGTAATATTTAGAACTGATTTTTTAAATTTTGGTACAGATAAAATCTTCTAAAAATAAAGACTTAAAATTAAAGTATTTCAATGTAACTTAAAAAATCAAAGTAATATAAAAAAAGAATATTTTCTTTAGGTTGTCACATAGTATGATGATAATTCATCATAACTATTGGGATGATACATTTTTTCAATAAGATTAGATGAGTAAAGTACATAAAAGACGTTTTTTTTCTTGTAAAATTAGGTATCATCGCGCTCCTAGTTACAAGATATAAAATAAGTGTCTTTACTAGTTCTATAAAGCACCGAGTCAAAGGACCAATCGTCACCAGACTTATTTCTTTCTACCCCTATCAGAGATGGTAATCCGATATGAGCGTTACTTCCGTTAACCCTGCCACTAATGCTACTAACGAATATTATTTGACTCGCCAAAGTCAAATGGAATCAAATGTTCGTAGCTATCCACGTAAATTACCGTTAGCGATAGCGAAAGCACAAGGATGCTGGGTTACTGATGTTGAAGGTACAGAGTACCTTGATTGTTTAGCTGGGGCAGGTACATTGGCTTTAGGTCATAATCATCCTGCGGTGATTCAAAGTATTCAAGATACCTTGGCAAGTGGTTTGCCATTGCATACTTTAGACTTAACCACACCTTTAAAAGATGCATTCACTGAAGCATTGTTAGCATATTTACCAGGTGGTAAAGAAGAATATTGCTTGCAGTTCTGTGGTCCTGCTGGTGCAGACGCAACTGAAGCAGCAATTAAACTTGCTAAGACTTACACTGGCCGTAGTTCAGTGATCAGTTTCTCTGGCGGTTACCATGGTATGACCCATGGTGCACTTGCTATGACTGGTAATTTAAGTGCAAAAAATTCAGTTAACGGTTTAATGCCGGGTGTACAATTCATGCCATATCCGCATGAATACCGCTGCCCACTTGGTTTAGGTGGTGAAGCTGGTGTTGACGCTTTAACTTACTACTTTGAAAACTTTATTGAAGATGTTGAAAGCGGTGTAACAAAGCCGGCTGCTGTTATTCTTGAAGCGATTCAAGGTGAAGGCGGTGTCGTTACAGCTCCAGTAAAATGGTTGCAAAAAATCCGTGAAGTGACTGAAAAGCACAACATCGTTTTAATTTTAGACGAAGTTCAAGCTGGTTTTGCACGTTCAGGCAAAATGTTTGCATTTGAACATGCAGGTATTGAACCTGATGTTGTTGTAATGTCTAAAGCGGTAGGTGGTGGTTTACCACTTGCAGTATTAGGTATTAAACGTAAATTTGATGCGTGGCAACCTGCTGGTCACACGGGTACTTTCCGTGGTAACCAACTCGCTATGGGTACAGGCCTTGTCGTATTAAAAACGATTACTGAACAAAAACTTGCTCAAAACGCCCAAGAACGTGGTGATTATCTTCAAGCTGAATTTAAAAAATTAGCTCAAGAATTCCCATGTATCGGTAACGTACGTGGTCGCGGTTTAATGATCGGTGTTGAGATCGTTGACGAGCGTAAACCAGCTGATCGTATTGGTTCGCATCCTGCTGACTCACAATTAGCTGCTGCAATTCAAACTGCTTGTTTCAACAATAAACTATTGCTTGAAAAAGGTGGTCGTAACGGTACAGTAATTCGTTTACTTTGCCCGCTTATCATCACTCAAGAAGAGTGTGTTGAAGTAGTTGCTCGCTTTAAGAAAGCAATTGCAGAAGCATTGGTTGCAGTACGAGGCGCATAAGTATGGTGGATTTTGCAGAACATCGTAAAGCGTTACTCTGCAATGATGCACAATCCATTGCTGACTATGAGTCAGCAATGGGCGAAGCGGTAAAAGCCGTTTCAGCATGGTTGCAAAACGAAAAGATGTACACAGGCGGTAGCATTAAAGAATTGCGTTCAGCAATTTCTTTCCAACCTTCAAAAGAAGGTATGGGTGTACAAGAATCACTTCAACGTATGATTGAGCTTTTCTTAAATAAAAGCTTAAAAGTACATCATCCGCATTCATTAGCACATTTACACTGTCCAACGATGGTAATGAGCCAGATTGCGGAAGTACTTATCAATGCAACTAACCAGTCTATGGACTCATGGGATCAAAGCCCCGCCGGTTCATTAATGGAAGTTCAGCTTATTGATTGGTTACGCCAAAAAGTGGGTTATGGTTCTGGTCAGGCAGGTGTGTTCACCTCTGGCGGTACTCAATCTAACTTAATGGGTGTATTGCTTGCTCGTGACTGGTGCATTTCGAAAAACTGGAAAGACGAAAATGGTAATCCATGGTCTGTACAGCGTGATGGTATTCCAGCTGAGGCAATGAAAAACGTCAAAGTCATTTGTTCTGAAAATGCGCATTTCTCTGTGCAAAAGAATATGGCAATGATGGGCATGGGTTTCCAGTCAGTTGTGACTGTTCCTGTGAATGAAAATGCACAGATGGATGTAGATGCTCTCGAAAAAACGATGGCGCATTTGCAATCAGAAGGCAAAGTGGTTGCTTGTGTTGTTGCGACAGCAGGTACGACTGATGCCGGTGCAATTGACCCATTGAAGAAAATCCGTGAAATTACCACTAAATATGGTTCATGGATGCATATCGATGCGGCATGGGGCGGTGCATTAATTCTGTCAAATGATTATCGTGCAATGCTTGATGGTATTGAATTGTCAGACTCGATTACCCTCGACTTCCATAAGCATTATTTCCAAAGCATTAGCTGTGGCGCGTTCTTGTTGAAAGACGAAGCGAACTATCGTTTCATGCACTACGAAGCTGAATACTTGAACTCTGCTTATGACGAAGAACATGGCGTGCCAAACCTTGTTTCTAAGTCATTACAAACGACTCGTCGTTTTGATGCATTGAAATTGTGGATGACAATTGAATCGCTTGGTGAAGACCTTTACGGTTCAATGATTGACCATGGTGTAAAACTTACTCGTGAAGTTGCAGATTACATCAAGGCAACTGAAGGTTTAGAACTTTTAGTTGAACCACAGTTTGCTTCGGTATTATTCCGTGTTGTTCCACAAGGCTACCCAGTTGAGTTTATCGACAGCTTGAACCAAAACGTAGCGGACGAATTGTTTGCACGTGGTGAAGCAAATATCGGTGTAACAAAAGTTGGTAATGTACAGTCATTGAAAATGACCACATTAAGCCCTGTTGTGACATTTGAAAACGTTAAAAACCTTTTAGGTCAAGTATTGGCGGAAGCTGATCGCATTAAAGATGCAATTGCTTCTGGTAACTATGTACCACCAATCGACTAATTAAGTTGATAACAAAAAAAGCTCGGTTTATTACCGGGCTTTTTTATTACATATTATTTTTATTAAAATTGTGCATCGCAAGAGAATGAAATGCACAAAACATGCATATTTTTTTAAAAGAAAAATAATTATGCATGATCTATCTTATGCAAATTTCTTATTGTATTGGTATGTCCACAATATTTTTGGTCACACTGATATATCAATATCGTACTTACTTTAAATAATCCCGTTTTAACTGAAAAAAGTAAGTGGCTGTAATTACAATTAAGACAAGGAAGAAGAAATGCAACAAGTTAATATGCTTAGTGAATTTAAACTGATTATTGGCGGTCAATCTTGTTCAGGTGAGCAAGGTGAACTGGAAATTATTAACCCTGCTACAGGTTTAACTGCCGCACGCTGTGCAAAAGCATCGGTTGAGCAAGTAAATAAAGCTGTGATTGCAGCTAAGCAAGCCTCTAAAGCATGGCAACTCGTTTCCCATGATGAACGTAAATCCATTTTGAACAAGATTGCGGATGGTATTGAAAAGCATGCTGAAATGCTCGCTGAACTTGTTGTGCTTGAACAAGGTAAGCCACTGGCACTCGCGCAAATGGAAGTGCAGGGTGCAATTGGTTGGACTCGTTATGCGGCTGCTATGGATTTACCCGTTGAAATTATCGAAGACAGTGAAACCAAGCGTATTGAACGTCATCGTCAGCCATTAGGTGTGGTAGCTTCAATTACTCCTTGGAACTGGCCTCTCATGATTGCTGTTTGGCATATTATGCCTGCTTTACGCGCGGGTAACGTTGTGATTAGTAAACCTTCTGAATACACACCGCTATCAACTTTGCGTTTATGTGAAATCATTCAGCAAGAAGTTCCTGCTGGTGTAATTTCAATTGTGGTCGGTGCTGGTGAAATTGGTGAAGCATTATCTTCTCATCCAGATGTGCAAAAAGTTGTGTTTACGGGATCAACTCGAACTGGTCAACACATTATGGCTGGTGCAGCTCAGCAGCTAAAACACTTAACTTTAGAACTTGGTGGTAATGATGCTGGTATTGTATTACCAGATGCAAATATCGATGAAATTGCAGTTAAGATTTTTAATACTGCCTTTTTGAATGCGGGTCAAACGTGTGCGGCGTTAAAACGTTTATATGTGCATGAAAGCCAATACGATGCTTTAGCCCAAAAACTGGCTGACATTGCTAATGCTCAAATTGTGGGCGATGGAATGGAGACTTCTACCACGTTTGGTCCAGTACAAAACCAAATGCAATATAACAAGGTTAAAGAACTTATTGCCGAAGCAATTGAGCAAGGCGCAAAAGCACTTTCTGGTCAACAGCAATTACCAGAGCAAGGTTACTTTATTGCACCTACCATTTTGACTGAAGTGTCTGATTCTTGTCGTGTTGTACAAGAAGAGCAATTTGGTCCAGTGTTACCTATCTTAAAATATACAGACATTAACGATGCAATTGCACGAGCCAATGACAGTGAATTTGGTTTGGGTGGCTCAATCTGGTCTTCTGATATTCAAGCTGCTCAAACTTATGCGACTCAGCTTCAATGCGGTACTGTTTGGATTAATACCCATGCAGAAGTACTGCCTCATGCACCTTTTGGTGGTTGGAAAATGTCAGGCTTAGGTGCTGAGTTTGGTTTAGAAGGTTTACTTGAAAATACGATTGGGCAAACATTTCATATCAGTAAAGGCTAAATATTAATTTTAAGGCGGATGATAGATCCGCCTTTTTATTTTAAATTATTTTAGTAAAACTAGACTGCTTAAGTCGTGTGATGGTAACCGTGACCTTTAGGTTTGATTAAAAAATGATTCTGTTCTTTGATTTTTTTCAGAACAATGTAAGACTTTATGTGACCAATAAAATTATAAGAAAGCAATCTTTCGGTTACAAATTGAGAAAGCTGTTCTAAGTTTTCTGCAACGACTTTTAAAATAAAATCCGCATCACCACTAATTGAAAATGCATCTTGAATGTTATCTTCCGCTTCAATGAGTTCTTGAAATGCCTGCTGAGATTTTGCCTCGTGTGTTCTTAAATTAATGTGAATCATCGCTGTGACTTCCAGTCCTAGCGCTTGCTGCTGGATGCGGGCGGTGTAGCCTAAAATTATGCCTTTTTGCTCAAGGAGCTGTCTTCTTCTAGAACATTGGGAAGCAGATAAACCGATTAAATCTCCAACTTCCTGATTGGTGAGCCGTCCATTCTTTTGTAGCGCCTGAATGATTTGCCAGTCGAACTTATCCATTGCATAAAATCCTTTTATGATACACAAATCATGTATTTTTATTAAAATGCGTTTTCATTATGCACGAAATCTAAAAGGTAGATGAAATATTATTTTTCTATGGAATAAAAATTGGTCTCAAAGGATATAGAGCAATGTTCATAGAAATCGGTGACTTTTTAAATCTTCGTCTAAAACAAATGGGTATCCAACATCTCTTTGGTGTACCTGGTGATTTTAACCTCTCATATCTTGAACAAGTTGAAGCAGATCCAGAACTCGAATTTATTGGAAATTGTAATGAATTAAATGCTGCCTATGCAGCAGATGGTTATGCACGAATTAACGGTTTTTCTGCCTTGGCAACTACTTATGGTGTAGGTGATTTAAGCGCGATTAATGGCATTGCAGGTGCATATGCAGAAAATGTACCTCTCATTCATATCTCTGGCATTCCACCTTTACATGCAGTTCAAAAGGGCACTTTAATTCACCATACGTTGGTTGATGGCAACTACGACAATATTATGAACTGTATGAAAGAGTTCACAGTTGCTCAAACACGTTTAACTCCTGCAAATGCAGCCTTTGAAATTGATCGTGTATTACGTCAGTGTTTCCTCGATCGCCGCCCTGTGCACATTCAACTACCAGGCGATATTACTCACGTTAAAATTGAAGTTACTGAGCGTCCGCTCGATTTAAGCTACCCAGCTGTTGAACCAGATTTATTAAACAGCGTAGTCAATAAACTTTGCGACATTTTGAACAATGCAAAAAGCCCAGCGCTTCTCATTGATAATGAAGCTTCAGTTTTTGGCGTGACATCTTTGCTTAATGATTTATCTCAAAAGTGCTCAATTCCATTTGCCGGTATGAATACTGCAAAAAATATTATGGATGAAGGTTCGCCACGTTACATCGGCACTTATGTAGGTGGGGCAAGCCAGCCGCATGTGAAAAATATCATTGAGCAATCTGACTGCTTAATTGGTATTGGCGCACGTTTTACAGACGTCGGTTCAGCCGTATTTACTCATCAAATTGAGACTAAAAATTATATTGAAATTAAGTCTTATGGCCTGAATATTTTTGGTCAGGACTACCCAGGTATTGAGATCGGGCAATTACTTGTTGAGTTAAATAAAAAAGTTGCACCGCGTAAAGCAACTAAACCTGTTCTTGAACAACAGCCTCAAAAAGCCTTTGAAGCTCCAGCCCAACAAAAGCTAAGCCAAGATGTGCTCTGGAACTATATTGCAGGGTTCTTAAAAGAAGATGATGTGATTATTGGTGAAGTAGGAACTTCAAACTCAGCTTTGTCTGGTTTAAAACTTCCTGCGACAGCTAAATATATTGCTCAGCCACTTTGGGGTTCAATTGGTTATACCTTACCAGCTTTGCTCGGTAGCTTGCTGGCAGCTCCTGAACGCCGTCAAATTCTATTTATTGGTGATGGCTCATTCCAGCTTACGGTACAAGAGCTTTCTACGATTATCCGTCACGGTTTAAAACCTATTATTTTCTTGCTGAACAATGGTGGTTATACCATTGAGCGATTAATCATGGGTGAAAATGCAGCCTATAACGACGTGCAAAATTGGAAATACACCGAAATTCCAGCTGTATTTAACGGTAAAAAAGGCCATACCACTTATGTAGTTGAAACCGCAGGGCAGCTTAGAAGTGTTTTAGATAATGTTCAGCAAAATGATCAGTTAACTTTTATTGAATTAAAACTGCCAGCTATGGATGCACCAGTGAGTTTGAAAAAATTTGCTTCAGTCATCGCACGTTTTGACTATGGTGATCGTGGTTATGAAATTTTAAAGGAGCGTTCCCAGCCTATTAAATGTAAGGATGCAAGCTCGTTTTAAATAGAAGATAGGAAAATTCTTCTTAAAAATTAAATGGACTCATATTAAAGCAAACTTATGTCCGAAGGTCGGTTTCTGATCTTCGGATATGGTGCTGAATAAAGGTGTACAGGAAGTGACACCAACATTGGAGATAATGTTATGGATGCAAACAATAAGCACGAGTTAAAACAAGGCTTATCCAATCGGCATATTCAACTCATCGCACTCGGAGGCGCGATCGGAACAGGGTTATTCTTAGGTCTTTCTCAAACGATTAAATTGGCAGGTCCTTCAATCTTATTGGGATATGCAATTGCAGGAATTATTGCCTTTTTGATTATGCGTCATTTAGGTGAAATGGTTGTTGAAGAGCCAGTAAGTGGTTCTTTTAGTTATTTTGCCAATAAATACTGGGGCAAAATGGCTGGTTTTATGTCTGGCTGGAATTACTGGGTGTTATATGTGCTGGTAAGTATGGCAGAGCTCAGTGCAATTGGAACCTTCATTCAGTTCTGGTGGCCTGAAATTCCGACATGGCTGACTGCTTTATTTTTCTTTATTTTGATTAACGGCATTAACTTGGTCAATGTCCGCTTTTTCGGGGAATCTGAATTCTTATTTTCGTGCATTAAGATTGTTGCAATTTTAAGCATGATTGGTTTTGGTACTTATCTTTTATTTACAGGTTCTGCTGGCCCGCAAGCAGGTATTGCAAATTTATGGCAGCACGGTGGTTTCTTCCCACACGGGATCCACGGTTTTGTCATGGCGCTGGCTGTCATTATGTTTGCATTTGGTGGCCTAGAATTAATTGGTATTGCTGCGGCTGAAACTAAAAAACCTGAAACGACTATTCCAAAAGCAGTGAATCAGATTGTATATCGTATTTTAATTTTTTATATCGGTGCGATTGGGATCTTACTGTGTCTTTACCCATGGAATATGGTGGCAGAAGGCGGTAGTCCATTTGTCATGATTTTCCAGTCATTAAACAGTAATGGCGTTGCGAACGTTTTAAACTTCGTAGTCTTAATTGCTGCTATTTCAGTTTATAACAGCTGTATCTATTGTAATAGTCGTATGTTGCACGGTTTAGCAGAGCAGGGTAATGCTCCAGCAATTTTGAAAAAAGTAAACAGTCGCGGTATTCCAGTTCCAGCAGCAGTTGTTTCTGCATCTATTACAGCAATATGTGTGGTCGTAAATTACCTTATTCCTGGTCAAGCTTTTCAGCTCTTTATGATGCTTGTTGTGGCGGCACTTGTTATTAACTGGCTTATGATTTCAGTCACACATTTGAAATTTACTAAAGCGATGAAATTGCAAAAACGTCAAACTAAGTTTCAAAGTATTCTTAGCCCGTGGAGTAATTATTTAACCATTAGCTTCGTATGCTTTATTCTTATTATCATGGCAATGACGCCAGATATGAGATTGGCTGTTATTTTAGGCCCCATCTGGCTTGCTGTTTTAGCACTGATGTATTTCTTAAAATATCGTAAAAAAATGGTAGCGATGCCAGAAGTACAATCGAATTAATCCGCTAAATTTACAACGATATTGCGGTTACCTTACATACGGAAGGTAACCCTTTATCTTTTGTCATATTATTTTAATGTTACAAAGAAATTATTATTTATCGCAAAATTTAATAACAATTTTAGTCATAAAATTATTTTTAGTAGTAAAAGTAAAAATAAAGTTAAATTATCGATTTTTAAAATATTTATAATATATTTTGATTTTATATTTTATGAATATTTAAATTCTATATTTTTAATGAGTGTCATAATACAGACTAATATATAAAGTAAAATACCCACTTGGTTTGAATTAAATATTTGATAATAGATAAAAAATAATAATGTGACAATTAACAATATCGAAATCATTAAAGCGTCATCATACTGTAACTTAATTGTCATATTTTCTATTCACAATGCAGCTATCGAAGAGCGTACAAGCACTCAACAAAAAGTGACGTACAACCTATTGCATTAATGAGAGAGAACAGAATGCGCTTAAATCCACGTCAAATCGCAATTGCGTTAGCAGTAACTGGGGCAGCTGTAACAACGACTGCAAATGCAGCTCGTGATACGATTCAAATTGCTGGTTCTTCAACTGTATTACCATTTGCCAGCGTTGTAGCTGAAGAGTTTGGTAATACATTCCCTCAATTTAAAACTCCTGTAGTTGGTTCTGGCGGTTCTTCTGCTGGTTTAAAACAATTCTGTCAAGGTGTTGGCGATAACACAATCGACGTTGCTAACGCTTCTCGTAAAATTAAAAGCACTGAAATTGAAGCTTGTAACAAAGCTGGTGTAAAACAAATTCAAGAAATCAAAATTGGTTACGACGGTATCGTATTTGCGTCTAACTCACACAAAGCAGCTTATAAATTAAAACCTTACCATGTGTTTGCTGCTTTAGCTGCACAGTTACCTTCAAAAGGTAAATTGGTTCCAAACCCATATACAAACTGGAACCAGATTGATAAATCACTTCCAAATGAACCAATTACACTTGTAATTCCTGCGTCTAACCACGGTACGCGTGAAGTTTTCCAAGAGAAAATGGTTGATGCTGGTTGTGAATCATATGAATACTTCAAGAGCCTAGATAAAGATGCTCAGAAGAAAGCATGTTCTACTTTCCGTAAAGATGGCCGTGTAATTGAAATTGCTGGTGACTACACAGAAACTCTAGCTCGCTTAAAGACTTCTCCAAGTGCAGTAGGCGTGTTTGGTTTAAGTTTCTATGATATGAACCGTGACAAGTTACGTGTAGCAACAGTAAATAATGTTCTTCCATCTGAGAAAACAGTATTGAACGGTACATATCCTGTATCTCGTCCATTGTTCTTCTATGTGAAAGGCGAACATTTAAAATCAGTTAAAGGCTTACCGCAATATGTAGAATATTTCGTAAGCAAAAAAGCGACAGGTAAAGGTTCTAAAGCTGAACGTGATGGCTTAATCGCAATGTCTGATGCTGAACGTGCAAAAGTTTTGGCTGACTTTAAAGCAGGTAAAACTGTTAAATAAGTTAGTTTGAATAGGGGGCTGGTGATCTTGAGAGTTCATCAGCCTTTTTGTCTAACTTGTTTTTCCAAATTATGACAATTGAGAAAACAGTGGAGAGTACATGAATCTGCTACTTATCGGTGTGTTGTTAGCCCTTGTGGCAATCGCATATCAACTTGGGCTGAGAAAGAGCCGTAGCCTAGCAGGTAAGGGAAGCAACTCGGCGACATTACATTCTCGTCCTGGTTATTATGGTGCACTGGTTGGGCTTTGGTGCGGTATCCCTGCTTTTTTAATTTTGATCATTTGGAGCTTGGTTGAACCAAGTATTTTAAATCATATTATTTTTAATAATATTCCCGCATCGATAAGTGCTTCACTTGATGAAGCGGGAAGAAGCGTATTAGTTGATCGTGTTCAAGCGATTGCTTCAGGTTTTGGGGTAAGTGACAAACCGGCAGCCTATGAGTTAGCTGCTGCTCAACAGTTCGCAAAATTTCAAACCATTGGCTCTTTTGCCAAATTTGCTGTTGTCGTTTGTGCAGCTTTATTAGGTTTAGTGTGGGCAAAGAAAAAAATTAATCAACAATATCGTGCACGTAACCAAGTTGAACGTGCCATTAATGTTGCTTTGATTTTATGTTCTGGCGTTGCGATTTTAACAACCATCGGTATTGTGATGTCGATGTTTGGCGAAGCAATGCACTTCTTCCGTTTTGTAAGTCCGCTTGATTTTTTCTTCGGAACAGAGTGGAACCCTGGCTTTAGTACTTCAGGTAATGTCGAGGGCAGTTATGGTTTATTACCATTGCTCTGGGGCACACTCATGGTCAGCGGTATTGCTTTACTCGTTGCCGTACCAATTGGATTAATGATTGCCATTTATTTAGCTGAATATGCTTCTCCTTGGTTACGCTCATGGGCAAAACCAGCAATTGAAGTTTTAGCTGGTATTCCAACAATTGTTTATGGTGTTTTTGCCATGATGATTATTGGACCATTTTTCAAGACAGCGGGTGCCTATGTCGGTCTTGAAATTAACGCGACCAGTGCTTTAACTGCTGGTTTTGTGATGGGGATTATGATTATTCCGTTTGTTTCTTCTTTATCAGACGACATTATTACCCAAGTACCTCGTGCTTTACGTGACGGTTCTTTAGGACTTGGAGCAACTAAGTCGGAAACAATTCGTCAAGTCGTTTTACCTGCTGCGTTACCGGGCATTACAGGCGCCTTTTTATTAGCTGTCTCGCGTGCCGTAGGGGAAACCATGATTGTGGTTTTGGCAGCAGGCAACAGCCCACTTTTACATGCAAATCCATTTGAAGCTGTTTCGACAGTGACCGTTACAATCGTAAAACAGTTAACTGGTGATACTGACTTTGCCAGCCCACAAGCTTTGGTTGCATTCGCGTTAGGTCTAACACTCTTTGTGATTACCTTATGTCTAAACATTGTCGCACTGTACATTGTGCGTAAATACCGTGAGCAATACGAATGAGTACATCAAATACATCGTCTCCTATGGATCAGAACGTATTTGATCCAAAAGCTGCTGCTGAATCACGTGAACGACGTAAAAAGGTCATCGAAAAATCTTTGGCTAAACGTCATCGTAAAGAAAAAGCTTTTCGTTATGCTGGTTTCTCGGCAGTCGTAATTGGACTTGCATTCGTTGCGCTATTGTTTACCAGTATTTTGGCAAAAGGTTTACCTGCTTTTTGGCAAACAAGTATGACTGTTCCAATTTACTTTGATCCGCAAGTGATTAATGCAGGTCCTGTACCTGTTCGTGGGCAGGGGGAAACACCTGCACATTATCAAGAGCGTTATATCGACTGGCAAACCAAAATGGGTATGGTCGATTGGGACGGTATCATTGTAAATGGAATGATTGCGAAAGATCCTGCACTTGCCTCACAGCGTGATTACTTGAGTAGCCTATATGCAAGTTCAGAAGCTTATCGTTTACGTGACATGGTTTTTGCAGACCCATCACTCATTGGTAAAAAAGAAAATCTTAATTTCTTAGGCGATGCGAATGTCGATGTCTGGTTAAAAGGTAATATTGACCGTTCGTTGCCAGATGATCAGCAACAACTTGACCCAGAAGTTCGTAAACTTGCAGATGAGCTAAAAGCAAAAGGTATTCTTGAAAATACGTTCAATTTGAACTTGTTTAAGAATCCGGACTCTCGTAGTTCACCAGCAATTAGTGGTCTTGCAGGTGCATTCATGGGTTCATTATTCATGATGCTGATTGTGATCATTATTGCAATTCCGATTGGTGTTGCCAGCGCAATCTATCTTGAAGAGTTTGCTCCAAAAAATATTCTTACAGACATTATTGAAGTCAACATCAATAACCTTGCTGCTGTTCCTTCAATTGTGTTTGGTTTACTCGGTGCGGCAATTTTTATTGGGTGGATGCATTTACCTTTATCTGCTCCGTTAGTCGGTGGTTTAGTTTTAAGTTTGATGACATTACCAACAGTCATTATTACGACACGTGCTTCCCTAAAAGCAGTACCACCTTCTATTCGACAAGCTGCACTAGGTTTGGGAGCTTCTAAATTTCAGACTGTTTTCCACCACGTTTTACCATTAGCTTTACCAGGCATTATGACAGGCTCGATTATTGGCGTTGCCCATGCGCTTGGTGAAACTGCACCTTTACTTTTAATTGGAATGAGTGCATTCGTTGCAAGTATTCCAACAACTCCATTTGATCAATCAACTGCTTTACCTGTCCAGGTTTACTTATGGCAAGGTAATGAGTTGCGTAACTTCTTCGAAGGCCGTACTGCCGCTGCGATTATCGTACTACTTGCTTTAATGATTGGGTTAAACAGTCTTGCAATTTGGTTACGTAAAAAGTTCGAAGTGCGTTGGTAATAGAGGATAAATTATGAATACTATTGATATTACGAATTCCTTAGAAAAGGATAAGTTAGTGAACACTGAACAATCTCAATTTACAGATAAATCGCAGAACCATGGCACTTCGTATGTTTCGCATTTTGAACCACACACTTCAAAAAAGCAGAACTCAACCGAAATCAAAATTAGTGCACAAGATGCCCATGTTTATTATGGTGATTTTGAAGCGATTAAGGGTATTGACCTCGATATTTACAAAAACGAAGTTATTGCTTTTATTGGCCCGTCAGGTTGTGGTAAATCGACCTTTCTTCGTACGATAAACCGCATGAATGACACAATTGATGGTTGTCGTGTAACAGGTAAGATTACACTCGATAACCACAATATTTATGATCCAAATCTTGATGTCGTATTATTACGTGCTCAGGTTGGTATGGTATTCCAAAAGCCAAACCCATTCCCTAAAACTATTTTTGATAACGTGGCTTATGGCCCAAAACTTCATGGTCTAGCGCGCGATAAATATGATCTTGAAGAAATTGTTGAAAATAGCTTGCGTAAAGCGGGTCTATGGGATGAAGTGAAAGACCGTTTGAATCAACCGGGTACGGGTTTATCAGGTGGTCAGCAACAACGTTTATGTATTGCACGTACAATTGCAGTTAGTCCAGAAGTCATTTTAATGGATGAGCCGTGTTCTGCACTCGATCCAATTGCAACAGCAAAAATTGAAGAATTGATCTCTGATCTATCAGCGCAATATACAATTGTTATTGTGACTCACTCGATGCAACAAGCAGCGCGTGTTTCTGATCGTACTGCTTATTTCCATTTAGGTGATTTGATTGAAGTCAACTCAACTGAAAAAGTCTTTACGCAGCCTGACCATCAGTTAACAGAAGCCTATATTACTGGTCGCTTTGGTTAATTGATAATCAAGAAAAGAAAAAGAGCCATGTGCTCTTTTTTTTATTATATAAATGAAAATGACTCTATTTTGCAAAAACGCTATTGAATTTTAGTCAAAAGGACCACATCTTAAGGCTATAAAAGATAACTTATGAGCTTAGAATTTTATGTTATTCCATTTGCCTAAACTCCCTGCAGAAATACGTGTTAGTCATTTAAATGCACGTGTAAATGAACAGAGAAAAAAAATTGCACAAACAACTGCAAGCCGTTTAGAACTTTTACAATTGGCTCAACAACTGGCTAAAGAAGCTAAAATTCGCCGTAAAAATAATCAGAAAATCTTTGTCTTAGATTTTAAAGGTGATATTCAAGCTTCAGCAGTTGAAAACTTACGAGAAGAAATTACCCTCATTTTAGCAACTGCTAAGGCAGGGCGTGATCGTGTTGTCGTTCGCCTTGAAAGTCCTGGAGGCATGGTACATGGTTATGGACTAGCAGCAGCTCAATTGGTGCGTTTACGCGATGCAGGTTTCCATCTGACGATTTGTGTAGACAAAGTGGCAGCAAGTGGCGGCTATATGATGGCATGTATCGCAAATGAAATTATTACAGCACCATTTGCTATTGTTGGTTCAATTGGTGTGGTTGCTCAAGTTCCAAACTTTAACCGCCTTTTAAAACAACATAATGTTGATTTTGAACTTTACACGGCAGGGCAGTATAAGCGTACTGTGACGATGTTTGGCGAAAATACGCCTGAAGGTAAAGCGAAGTTTGAAGAAGAACTTCAACAAACGCATGTGTTATTTAAGCACTTTGTTGAAAAGTATCGTCCACAGCTTAATGTTGATAAAGTCGCTACAGGCGAACATTGGTATGGTGAAGATGCGCTTAATCTCAACCTAGTTGATAAATTACAAACATCTGATGAGTATCTATTGGCTTTATTAGCACAGCATGATGTCTATGTAATTAACACTCGTAAAAAAGCGACCTTAGGTGAAAAGCTAGGTTTGCAAGCGGCACAGATGGCTGATAGCTTGATTCCCGCTGTAATGAATAAATTTGTAGATAGTTTGGCAAAAGCTAATTCAACTTTAGTTCAAATGCGTGATACTAGATTTTAATTAACCTAAATTTTTGAACTAAAGAGTACCTAAATGGGTACTCTTTTTTTATGGGGGGGGTGAAAGAAATTGATTAATATTTGTTTAAGTTTCAATTGTAAAAGTTATAGTTAACTTTTCACTTCTGAGTTTTTGTGATGACAAAAACATGGTCACATATTGATATTCTCATACGTATTTTACATATCATTATTATGCTTGGCTTTATTGGTGCTTACTTCACAGGAGACAATGAAGATTTACACCAAGTCCATATGATGTTTGGTTACATACTTCTTATTAGTATTACCGTGAGAGTGATCTGGCATTTTTTGAGTCCGCGTATTTCAAGTACAACACCGTTTGGCATTAAAAAGCGAAGTATTATAGCGATAAGGGCGATCAAAAAATCTTTAGTCCATTCAAATTTTAGAAATATTTTTTCTAAAAATTCAATTCATTCAATCAGCATTGCACTTTTTCAAATTTCAATTGTACTTATATTTCTCGTGATTCCCATTGTGGTGGGGCTAGGGTATGCGACTGAGCATGTTAATTTTTCTTTGAAAGACCTACACGAATTTTTTGCAAACTTATTTTTAGCTTTGGTTTTGTTGCATGTTTCAACTCTTATTCTAAATAGCGTTTTTGCAAAACATTTTCAGGGCTGGAGTATGCTAAAAATGACGCCATCAGATGCGAAGATTACTAAATTGGCTGCTTTATGTCTTTTGATTTTGATAGGCACTTTTAGCTTTTTTTACTTAAGAATGTAAAATGATGGTCTTAAAATAGGTGAAATTAAGTAAATACTAAAATATGTAATATTTAAAGCTTATATAACTTTTTTGAGAAATAGACATTTTAATTAAAAGTCAAAAATAATTATTGATAAATATACTTTTTGAATTGTGATAAACACATGTTTTTGATATTTTAAACAGCAATAAAATAGCTTTTAGATGAATCATTTAAAAAGTTAGACATTTAAAAATATAACTGAAATTCAGGATAGGAAATAATGACAAGAATAATTGTGGCATCCAAAGAGGGTTTGGACGTTCTGCAAAATGGTCAGCTCAATAAAGTGGTTTTAAACCAACCTGCAATCATTCAGATTGGTGTTAGCCAAAAAGACATAGCATCGATGGAAAAGCAGGGTGGAAGTCTTATCATCCATTTAAAAAATGGAGAAACCCTTGTTTTAGAAAATTTCTTTAATGAAGCAACAAATACAACAGAACATTCGCTTGTTTTTCCGACTGAACAAGGAAAATTTGTTGAAGCACAATTCGATGCACAAGGTAAGGTTATAGACTATAGAGGTCTAGACCATGTCACAGATTTAGCCTATACAAGTACTAGTCAGCCAGCTTCAACCATGGCAGTTGATGATTCTCCAAATTTTTCGATGGGTAATGTGTTAAAAGCAGGCTTAGCAGTTTTAGCCGCTGAGGGTTTATACCTTTGGGCTTTTGATAAAGATGATAAAGATGACTCATCATCGGCGCCAGATTTAATTGCACCTAATCAGCCCACAGCTACTCTGGCTGATGATACTGTTACGGTCAGTGGTAAAGCAGAGGCCAATGCAAAGATCTATATTCAAGATGCAAAAGGACAGGTTCTTGCTTCGGGTACTGTCGATAGCAATGGTAATTTTACCATTAAACTTGATAAGCCATTGGTAAACGGTGAAAAAGTAGCTGTTATTGCTCAAGATGCTGCTGGAAATAACTCTAAAGCCACCGTTGTTACTGGTACCAAAGACACAATTGCTCCAGATGCTCCTCAGGCTCAATTAAATGAAGATGGTTCGATCTTAGAGGGTAAAACTGAAGCGAATGCTACTGTAAATGTCTATGATGCTAGCGGAAAATTATTAGGTACTGTAAAAGCAAATTCAGATGGAATTTTTTCTTTAAAGCTAACCCCTCCTTTGACAAGTGAAGCCGGTGGTAAAGTCATTGCTCAGGACGCTGCTGGAAATAAATCCGAAGCGACTCTCATCTTTGCTGGGAAAGATACTATTCCTCCAGAGACTCCTTTAGTTGAAGTCAATAAAGAAGGAACAGTGGTTGAAGGAAAAGCTGAAGCTAATGCGAAAGTTCAGATAAAAGATGCTGATGGTAAAGTCATTGGAACTGGTACGGCAAATGCGCAAGGTGAATTTCAAATTACGCTTTCTTCGGCCTTAAAAGAATCGCAAAAGGCGACAATCATTGTTGAAGATGCAGCGGGTAATAAATCTAAGCCTTTAGAGGTTACCCCTGGCTATGACACCATAGCGCCAGATAAACCCACAGCTCAAGTCAATGCAGAAGGAACTTCTGTTACTGGTACCGCCGAAGCCAATGCAAAAATAGAAATCAAAAATTCAGCAGATAAGGTTATTGGTACTGGAACAGCAGATGCGAATGGAAAATTTACAATCACTATTTCTCCTGCTTTAACCGATAGCTTGAAAGGTTCTGTAATAGCAACAGACAGTGCAGGAAATAAATCTGTTGCGCTGGAGTTTGTTGGTAGTGATAAAGATACGATTCCACCAGCTAAGCCTGTTTTAAAAAGTTTAGATGATGATGTGGGTGCTTTAAAGGGAGCAATTACAGCTGGTTCTGAAACCGATGATGCTAAACCAAAATTTACTGTTCAAGTTGAATCCAATGCGACTTTGACTATTTATGATAACGGTGTAGCAATTTCGATTATTAAAATAGGTGATTTAGGTACGAGTAAGACTTGGTCATTTACACTTGATAAAGATTTAGCCCTCGGTAAACATACCATTACTTTAATTCAAACTGATGCAGCAGGTCTTACCAGTGAAGTCAGTTCACCCTTCACCTTTTATGTAGTCGCACCAAAAGTGGCGGCTAGTGAAGTTATGAGTAGTGATACACATGAAGTTGTTCCTTCTGTGGCGGACAGTGTTGGTTTGAGTACTTTAAAATTCGCGCAAAATGCAACAAGCGAAACGAACCATCAACAGCAAAAATCTGTGTCCTTAGATGATTTATTAAAAAGTTCTTCAACAGATACTTCTGACTCGATTGCAAAGCTTTTATCTTCAACAGAGTCTAAACCAGTGGTGCATGAACAGAGTGATGGAAGCAACACCATTAGTGATGTCACAACCAATCTAGATCAACTTCTACCAAACACAGCTACTTCAATTTTGCCAAATCTTTTAGATCAGACTTATCCGGTAGTCTAAAGAACCTTTAAAAAAAGCGCTCATTGAGCGCTTTTTTTATTTATGACCTATGTGTTTAGGTGTTTTTATAAGAGCCGCAAGTCCATAGAAAATTGCACCAATTGTTGCTAATAGCATATCTTTATGGGCATCCCACATGTCGCCTTGTTGACCATTATAATTCTCAGCTTGCTCTGGTGATAAACCAATGGCTATTGCCCATTCAATGAGTTCATAAAAAACACTAGATGCCATCACGAACTGGACCACAAGTAAAAACAGAGTGAAAGGCCGCGCTGTAGGTAACCAAACTTGAAAAACTCGATAAATAAGAGGGTAGAGTAAAACCCCATAGGCCAGATGAACTAAACGATCATACATATTACGGGTCCAACCCATGTATTGATCTAGATTAAAATGGAATATGTGTTGAATCCAGTCATTGTAAGGCACGTATGAGTACAGATAGTGCGCACCAATAATATGGATGAGCAAAAACCCTAAATAGAAAGTAAAACTTAAAAAATCGAGACCAATCTTTTTAAAAATAATAAATAGGATAACTAACATAAAGACTGTACCCACCTGATGAAGTAAATAAGCTTCGAATTCAAGAGGTTGAATACCAGACAGTATAATGGCAATCAAAATAAGGCTAAGAGCAATATAGTGTTTAAGTTTGAATTGTTTTTCGATCATTTTATGAAGACTTTATTGTGATTTATATCAGTGTAATAAAAAAGCGAAGCCTAAGCTCCGCTTTTTATAAATTTTTTAATTAGATTTTGCTAATTAAATCGTTAATTTGTTTTGCTTGTTCAGCTGCATTACCTGTGTAAGTTGCAGGAGTAAGTTCAGCTAAACGTGCACGCTCTTCGCTTGGTACTTGAGAAAGTTCATCACCATTTACGAAGTTAACCATCATGTCGCGAGTCATTGCTTGACCACGAGTTAATGCTTTTAACTTTTCATATGGCTTTTCAACGTTATAACGACGCATAACAGTTTGAATTGGCTCTGCTAAAACTTCTTGAGCTTGATCAAGATCTTCAAGTAAGCGGTTTGCATTGAGTTCAAGTTTACCGATACCTTTTAAACACGCATCAAAAGCAATTAAACTTTGCGCAAAACCAACACCCATATTACGAAGTACAGTAGAGTCAGTTAAGTCACGTTGCCAGCGAGAAATTGGTAATTTTTCGCCTAAGTGCGCTAATACAGCATTCGCAATACCTAAGTTACCTTCAGAGTTTTCAAAGTCAATTGGGTTAACTTTGTGTGGCATAGTTGAAGAACCAACTTCACCATCTTTCAATCTTTGTTTGAAGTAACCTAAAGAAATGTAACCCCATACGTCACGGTTAAAGTCGATTAAAATCGTATTAAAGCGACGTAACGCATCAAACAACTCTGCCATGTAGTCATGCGGTTCGATTTGTGTAGTGTACGGGTTGAATGCTAAACCTAAAGATTCAACAAAAGCTTGAGCATGCCCAGCCCAGTCAACATCTGGATAAGCAGAAAGGTGAGCATTGTAGTTACCTACAGCGCCGTTGATTTTGCCTAGTAGCTCAACATTTTCAAATTGTTTGATTTGGCGAGCTAAACGGTATGCCACGTTCGCCATTTCTTTACCCAAAGTTGTTGGGCTTGCAGTTTGACCGTGTGTACGTGACAACATTGGTTGTTCAGCGTGAGTTGTTGCCAAAGCAGAGATTGCATTTAAAATTTGCTTCATGCTTGATACTAAAACTTCGCGGCCGTTTTTAAGCATTAATGCATGAGACAAGTTGTTGATGTCTTCTGAAGTACATGCAAAGTGAATGAATTCACCTGCATTTTGTAATTCAGTAATACCTGCGATTTTCTCTTTTAAGAAATACTCAACAGCTTTTACATCATGGTTAGTTGTGCGTTCAATTTCTTTAATGCGGTTAGCATCTTCTTCAGAAAAATTGCTAACAATTGCATCTAAAGCTGCATTTGTTTCATTTGAAAAAGGAGCAACTTCAACAATTTCCGGACGGTTAGAAAGCGCTTGTAACCAACGCACTTCTACAGTGACACGAGCATGAATTAAACCAAACTCAGAAAGAAAAGGGCGTAGCGCATCACATTTGCTGGCATAACGTCCATCTAATGGTGATAGTGCGGTTAAAGCGTTCATAACGATTCCTTAATGTTGGAATAAACATAAAACTAAAAATAATCTCTTTACAGTCAGATGACTTGGTACTGTAAACGAGCAAGTGCTTGAATATCTTGTAGCAATTTACGTTTGCTAAAAATCATGTTCCACGAACTACCACCGAGTTGTCGCCATAAATGGGCCATTTGCAAGCCTGTAAACAGACAAGCGCGGATGCGGTTAGTATGGTTGGTATCTTTAAATGCTTCTGCATTACCACGAACTAGAATGCGAGGGTTAATTTGCCCAGCCGTATCAACATAGGTTTGAGCCAAATTGGCTAAAATGCTTGGGTGTAAGTAGTTATTATCAAAAAAAGAAAGCTGTTTTAAAATCTTTTGCTGCGCTTTTTCAATGATTGCGACGTATTCAGGGTTGCTGTAGACCTTCTTTTCTAATTGTAAAAGTGACATCGCATAGGACATTGGAAGCTTGGCCGTGCCCATTTTTGGAAGGCGAGATTTAGGCATATTTGTAAAAGGTTGAGTAATACAATTTTCGAGTGTTTTAAGCCCTAAAGAAATATCTGCCAACTGATTAAAAAAATCTAATGTTTGAACACCATTGTTGACTGTAGGGCGAATATTTAAACTCGCTTTGATTAACAGCTCAAAATAGAAGTTACCACTTTCACCAATACTCTGCTGACCCGTTAAAGCTGTCATGTGCGTGAGCTGGGTAGCTTGAAATACCCCAGCCAAGGCAAGGGCACGGTTTTGGCGAACATTCAAGGCTTGTGATTGTTGAAATGGTAACTCCACCATGTCATTCATTCCCTTAAATAAAATTTGGTGTAGGGGCATTTGTATGGTGAATGACACCCCCGCCTAAGCAAACTTCATCTGAATAAAATACAACGCTTTGACCCGGTGTAACAGCACGCTGAGGTTCATCAAACTCAACTCGTACACCGTGTTCACTATTTTCATCAATAAAAATGGTACATGCCTGATCAGGTTGGCGATAGCGTGTTTTAGCCGTACAGCGTAAACCTTCAACTGGAATATTCTGTTCACCCGCCACCCAGTCAATTGACTCACTCCAAAGCTGTGTGCTTTGCATGAGTGGGTGTTCATGTCCCTGACCAACAACTAGGCGGTTATTGGCAATATCTTTATGTAGTACGAACCATGCACCTTCCGCTGCACCTTTCAAACCACCTAGACCAATTCCACCACGTTGACCGAGCGTATAGTACATCAGACCGTGATGTTCACCAACTTCTTTACCTGTATCAAGTACAATTTTTCCAGGTTGAGCGGGTAAATATTGTTTAAGGAAGTCATTAAATCGACGTTCACCAATAAAACAGATTCCTGTAGAGTCTTTTTTCTTGGCTGTAGCAAGATCAAGTTCTTCAGCAATTCTGCGGACTTCTGGTTTTTCAATCTCACCTACTGGGAATAGGGTTTTGTTAATTTCTTTACCATGAACAGCATGCAAGAAATAAGTTTGATCTTTGTTATTGTCTACACCACGTAATAACGGGGCGTATGCTTCGCCTTTTGAATTATATGCAGTTTCACCACGACGCGCATAATGACCAGTCGCGATAAAGTCTGCACCTAAAGTCATGGCATGATCTAAAAATGCACGGAACTTAATTTCTTTATTACATAAAATATCTGGGTTTGGTGTACGTCCCGCTGCATATTCGGCTAAGAAAAGTTCAAACACGCGATCCCAATATTCCATAGCAAAGTTTGCTGTATGGAGTTTAATCCCTATTTTATCGGCGACTGCTTGAGCATCGGCTAAATCTTCCATTGCCGTACAATATTCCGTGCCGTCGTCTTCCTCCCAGTTCTTCATGAAAAGACCTTCAACTTGATATCCCTGTTGAAGTAAAAGTGCTGCAGAAACAGAAGAGTCTACACCACCAGACATACCGACGATGACACGTTGTTGCATAGGACTAGGCATCCAAATGAGAGGTTAATGAGGGAGAGAAAGGGTGCTCATAAATAAGCGATAAAGGATAATGGTGGCCTTTTATGGCATCTTCAACTGCTTTTAGCACGAGTGGACTACGGGCACGAGCAGATTCTTTGAGCTCATCTGGTGTCATCCACACAGCAGCTACAATATCTGTATCGAGTTGCGGATTACTTTCAACTTGAGTCACGTGTGCTAAAAAACAGAAGCGATAATACGTGCGATCCGGAAACATCGGCGGGGTATAAGTATAAATACCAAGCAACGCATCAATTTCAACATGATGTCCTGTTTCTTCAAGTGTTTCACGAATGGCTGCTTGTGTTAATGACTCACCACATTCCACATGACCAGCAGGTTGGTTAAATACGGTGTGTACAAAACCTTCGCTATGTTCTTCTACAAAAAGATAGCGTCCGTCTTTTTCTACGACTGTAGCAACAGTGACGTGAGGAGTCCATGCGGCCATAAAAAAGCACCATGATTTAAAAGACGTATAATACGAAATTTAGGGGTTTTTGGCTACGGTGATCTGCTAAACGATATGAGCAGTGCTACAAAACCATATCGCTTAAAAAATCAGAATTTTATTACTGGCAATTCATAGAGCTTATTACTCTTGATCTGCTTGAGCCGCTTTATGATTATTTTGTACTTTCACATAATGTCTTGCTGAATAAGGAAGAAATGCTAATTCTTTTTCGGTTAGTGGTCGCACTTGCTGCACAGGGCTTCCTACATAGAGATAACCACTTTTTAAGACTTTACGCGGTGGAACTAAACTTCCCGCACCAATCATCACATCATCTTCAATAATCACGTCATCTAAAATAACGGTATTGATTCCGACTAAAACACGGTTACCAATGGTGCAGCCATGCAAAGTCACATGGTGGCCAACAGTTACATCTTCACCAATAATAAGAGGTGAGCCATTAGGTTTTGCATCATTTTTATGGCTAACATGCAACATACAATGATCTTGTACATTACTGTTTTTACCAATTTGAATACTATTTACATCACCGCGAATCACTGCAAAAGGCCAAACAGAAACATTTTCAGCTAAGCTCACTTCACCGACTACAACAGCCATGTCATCGATATAGCAAGTTTTATCAACTTGAGGGCGGTGTTCAAGATAAGGACGAATGTTGTTTGCCATGATGAGTATCAAAATAAAATTTAGTCGAATTATAAAATAAAAAAGCACTCAGGCTAAATAGCATGAGTGCTTAATTCAACTATTCAAAAAATTAGAATAAGTTGCTGAAGAATTGTTTAACATGGTCGATTAAGCGCGCAAAGAATCCTGCTTCTTCAACTGGCTTTAATGCAACTAATGGCTTTTCAGCAATGACTTTGCCGTCTAAGCTTGCAACAAGTTTACCTACGACTTGGCCTTTTTGAAGCGGCGCATTTAAGTTAGGCTGAACGACCAATTGAGTTTTAATGCCCCCAGCTTTACCTTTAGGCATGGTCACGCTAAAGTTTTCAGCCAGACCCACTTGAACTTCATCTTCTTTACCAAACCAGACTTTTGCTTTTGCAAGAACTTGGTTGGCTGGTTGAACATTTGCAGTTTCAAAGTTTGCAAAACCCCAAGCCAATAATGTGCGCGTTTGGTCTGCACGTTCAGACATGCTTGGTGTACCAAAAATCACTGAAATTAAACGCATTGGACCGCGTTTACTTGAAGTAGTTAAGCAGTAACCTGCTTCATCTGTATGGCCTGTTTTTAAACCATCTACACTTGGATCTGTGTAAAGCAAAGCATTACGGTTGCCTTGTTTAATACCATTAAAGGTAAATTCTTTTTCAGAGTAGATTGGGTAATATTTTGAACTGTCTTTAATAATATGTTGTGCTAAAACTGCCATATCTTTTGCAGTTGAATAATGACCTTCAGCTGGCATACCGGTCGAGTTAATAAACTGAGTGTTTACCATGCCGATACGTTTTGCTTCCTGATTCATCATATGAGCAAACGTGCCTTCATTTCCGGCAATATGTTCAGCCATTGCTTTTGATGCATCATTACCTGACTGGATAATAATACCACGGAGCATTTCTAGAACAGTCGCTGTACCATTTAAAGGGACATACATACATGATTCAGAGCTACTTCCTTTACACCACGCAGATTCGTTCATGCGAACCTGCTCATTTTCAGTCAGGTCACCTTTTAATAATTTTTGTTCAATGATGTAACTAGTCATCATTTTTGTCATAGAAGCAGGTGCAAGCTTTTCGTTTTCATTTTTAGAAGCGAGAATTTGTCCTGTCTCATAATCCATTAATACATAAGACTTATTATTTAATTCTGGCGGAGCTGATAAGACAGTTGCTGCATAAGAAAAACTTGGTAAGAGGAGTAGTGCAGCAATAGCGCTTTTTCGAGTCATTCTAGGTAATTCCAATATCTTGTATGAAGCAGAAGAACCTAGCATTTTAGGATAAAGCAAAGCCGACTTCTATGGGGGAAGTCGGCTTTTTCAAACAGTATTGTAACTCAAGAGTTTTTTACTAATTTAGTTTTGCGATTGATACGCTTTCACGTCTTGGCAAACTAATGTGTTTTGCTCATCACCCGCTGCTTTAGCATCTTTACGTGCTTCTTTTAAGTATTTTTTGAAGCCTTTGTCTTTACTACGTTTTTCTAAAGCAGAGACAGGATCAGTTTCATTTGGTAGATAGTCTTTAACTAAACGTTCGTAGCCTTGAGCAAAATCAGCATCTTTTTTGCCAATAAGGCTTGGGCAAATTTCAGAAAGTACTTGAATTGCAGCCAATTCTTCAGGAGTTATCCCTTGTTGTGGAGTTACTTCAACAACATTTTCATTTTCGGTTTTCTTTTCAGTTGTTTTCTTCTTATCAGCAGCAAAACCAACTGTTGCCATGCTCATAAGTAAAACCAAAGAGAGCGATTGAACTAAGCTTTTCTTCATAAACATCGATAACCCGAAATAAAATTTTTAAATATGTCGATAGCTTAACCAATTTGCAGGTTAAAAAAATGGAAAAAATGTATTGTTATGTTGGTTTTCTGCTTAATACCAAGCAGAAAACCTCAATAAATCTCTACTCTAAAAGAGCAAACATCTATTCTTTATAATTGACGATCTCTTCACAGAGCTCATGTTGCTCATGATGGTCCATTTGTTTTGCCGCAAGACGCGCTTCATTTAACAAGGTTTTAAACTCTGCATCATTTTGTAGAGTGGCGAGGGTAATGGATTTATTTGAATAACCGCTTAAATACATTGCGATAATTTTTTGACTATTTGACTCAAGTTTTTTATTTGTCCCAACGAAAGCTGGACAAATTTCTTGTAAAACTTGCGTTGCGGCAATGTCATCTTTAATTAAGCTATCAGCCTCTTGTGTTGAGATGTCCTCATCTGCAAAAACCGCTTGCGTACACAATGTGATACTGATCCCCAATACCTGAAAAAAAGGAGCAAAAGTTTTCATTTTTTCACAATTTTATAATGCTATGGAGGCATAAATATATATAATTCAACAAATAATTCAATTGTGAAAACCTTTAGGTTTATTTGTAGAGAAAGATTTTAGTGAATATTTTGATAGCGAATGATGACGGTGTTTTTGCGCCAGGTATACAGGCTTTAGCTGAAGCATTAAAACCACTTGGACGGGTGGTTGTGGTTGCCCCAGAAAGTGAAAGAAGTGGTTTCTCAAGTGCATTAACATTAGATCGACCATTGCGCCCAATCCAAATTGCCGAAGATGTATGGGCAGTAAATGGTACGCCAGCAGATTGTGTTTATTTATCAATGAATGGTTTGTTTGATTTCGAATTTGATTTGGTGGTAAGTGGAATCAATAGCGGAGCAAACTTAGGGGATGATGTTTTATATTCTGGAACAGTAGGAGCCGCATTTGAAGGTCGTTTAATGAAGCAACCAGCAATTGCTGTGTCTTTAGCTGGTCCTGATGTACGCGCTTATAACAATAAAGAAGATTATGCTCAGGCTGCTCAGTGGGTTCATGATTTTATTGCAAGCGGGCTGCCAGCTTTACCTCCACGACATATTTTTAATATCAATATTCCTGACGTGCCGCAGTTACAAGGAGCACAAATTACGTATCAGGGACGTCGTGCTCAATCTAAGCCTATTACCAGTCATGTCGACCCAAGAGGCCGTCAGGTTTACTGGATTGGATTAGCAGGCGAGGCGGTAACAGATCCCGAGCGTGTTTCCAGCCAGATTCAATCGGATTTCTTTGCGGTAGCAAACGGATATGTAAGTGTTACGCCTATTCAAATGGACGCTACAAATTACGCCGTTTTAGAAGACCTTCAGCTCAGTTTGAGTCAATAATTTGCTTCGAATGTTATAACTTTGTGAATAAAGAAAAAGAGGAACGTGTTTCCTCTTACTTTTTTGGTACTCTTAGCCGAAATGATTTGTAGCATTTAGTGAGGGAGATCAATGCATTTAATTGGGCAACAAAACAGAGTGCATATCCAAAAAGACAAAATAATGAAAATTATGATGCTGTCTGTAGTAGTAGGCTTTACTGCGGTTATGGCTGGATGTGCTTCTAAACCACAAATTAATAATAGTTCTCGCTATGCAATGGCTCCTAACTATTACACAGTTCGTTCAGGTGATACTTTAAGTGGTATCGCAATGCGTTATGGTTTGGACTATATCAGTATTGCCGAAATGAATGATATTCCTGCGCCATATCGTATTTATGTCAATCAGTCTTTGCGTTTGAAGAAAGGTTCTTCACCAAGAACAGTATCTACGCAAGTCATGGCGCAACCTGAGCAAATCAAACGTCAAACGATTGCTTTACCAACCACACAGCCTGTTACTCCAGTAACTCAGCCGTCAACTACTGCACCGTCAACGAATACTACAGTAACTTCGGTTGCACCAAATTCGAGCTTACGTTGGATAAAACCGACTAATGGTCCAGTAATTCAAGGGTTTAATTTGGCAAATAATGTCAAGGGAATCCGTTATGGTGGAAATCAGGGTGACCCTATTTATGCCGCAGCCGATGGTCAAGTCGTTTATGCCGCTGATGGCTTAAAAGAATACGGAAATCTGGTTTTAATTAAGCATATTGATGGTTACATCAGTGCGTATGCTCACAATAGCAAGATGTTGGTGAAAAGCGGTGATAATGTAACTGCTGGACAAAAAATTGCCGAAATGGGTTCTACCGGAACATCTCAAGTCATGCTTGAGTTCCAGATTCGTTTGGATGGAAAACCGATTAATCCTATAAATCTTTTACCAAAATAGCTAATGCAAAAAACTTAGGTTTCCTCGTATAATGTAATTGGTTGCTTTCATTACAACAATAAGCATTTTTTATAAATTTAAAATTAGATTTGAGGAAACCTATGTTAGATCAGCTTCGTGCGATGGGTGTTTTCGCTTGTGTGGTCGAAAAAAGTTCATTTAGTGGTGCGGCACGTGAATTAGGAATTACAACAAGTGCGGTGAGCCAGCAAATACGCTCGCTTGAGCATGAAATGGATGTAACTCTATTGCATCGCTCCACTCGTAAACTGAGTTTGACAGAAGCCGGACAGGCTTTTTTTTCAAGCTGTCAAGAGATGTTGGCGGCTGCTGAAAGGGGAAAAATCAGAATTAATGAATTGAGGGATGACTTAATCGGGGATTTGCGTATTGCAACAACTCCTGATTTAGCAGTTCAACACCTCATTCCTGCATTATCTCACTGGATGTCTGCTCATCGCGGTTTATCTGTGCATTTCGAAGTTGGGCATCGTTATATCGATTTACTTGAAGAGCGAATTGATATTGCAGTACGCATGAGTTCTACTCCGGTAGAAGAGAGTAGCTCTGTCATTCCGATGGCTTTTGTAGACCAAATTTTGGTAGCTTCTCCAAGTTATTTGAACCAGTCTAGTCCAATTGTGCATCCTAATGATTTAAGAGATCATGAACTGTTGCCGATTAATGTCATGAATGACTCGCGCCATTTCAATTTCCAACATGTAAAAACAGGTGAAACACTGAATATTGAAATGCAAAGCCGTTTGCAGAGTAATAATTTACAAGTTGCAAAAGCCTTATGTCAGCAAGGGCATGGTATTGCACGAATTTTATATTTGGATGCTCAAAAAGAATTAAAAAATGGTTCTTTAATTGAGCTCATGCCAGATTGGAAATTACCAACGTTTACATTGTATGCTGAGATTGCAAAGCATGAACAGCAACCAATGAAAATTCAACGTTGTGTTGAGGCACTTAAACAGTATTTTAGCCAGTTAGCAGGAGGACGAGCGATTCAGATCGTTCGTTAATTTTGCCACTCTAAAAGTAAAAAAGGCCTGTATTTTACAGGCCTTTTTTTATTACTTCTGTTTTAATGTGGCAACTTCTTCTGCATTTTCTTGTGGCAGATCGTCAGCAGTAAGTTCTTCATGCTTTTTAATTTTCTTCTTATTTTTCTTTTTCTTCTTTGGCTCTTCTTCAATTTCAGCACCATCTTCAATGGCTTGCCAATATTCAAGTTGTTCCATTACTGCCGCATAAATTGAATTTTTACTGTATTTACCCTTCTTATCGAGTGTACCGACTGGACGAGCCATTAAAATTTCAAGTGCCTGATCGATCGTATCAATCGCATGGATATGGAATTGACCACTGCGAACAGCCTCAATAACATCCTGACGTAACATTAAATGCTGCATGTTTTGACGAGGAATAATAACACCTTGCTTACCAGTCAAACCTTGTAGCTTACATGCATCATAAAAGCCTTCAATTTTTGCATTTACACCACCAATTGGCTGAACTTGCCCTAACTGGTTCATAGAGCCGGTAATTGCCCATGATTGATCAATTGGTATCTGGCTAATCGCAGAAATCAACGCTGAAAGCTCAGCAACAGTTGCACTATCACCATCGACTTGACCATAGCTTTGTTCAAATGCAAGTGCAGCAGAGAAGTGCAAAATCTGTTGACGGCCAAAGTGAGCTTTCAAAAAGCTAGACATGAGCAACACGCCTTTCGCGTGAAGTGAACCACCAAGCTCTACACTACGTTCAATATCAAGAATATCACCGCCACCTTGATAAACAGAGGCTGTCAAACGTGAAGGCAGACCAAACTCAACATCTGCATAATGAATAACGGAGAGGGCATTGATCTGACCTAAACGGTATCCTGACGTTTCGATTAATTGTGTGCCACGTGAAAGATCTTGCCAATATAACTCTCTCAAATAGCCTAAGCGGTATTGTCGATGTTGTAGAGCTAGGTTGATATGCTGTTCAGTGACAATCTTATCATCGGCTTTAAACGCATGGTGATGCGCTTCCCGAATGAGGTCACCTAGAGTAGAGGCATGTAATGATAATGAGCTTTGATCTTCAGCTTGGCGGCTAGAATCAGTTAATAAAGCTGCTAAAGCGCTACGATCAAATGGTAATAATTTATCGGCTTGTACGTAGTCAGCAATCAACTGCATATAAGCCTGTTCGTTTGCTTCATTGCGTTGAAGCGTATCGGTAAAATCTGCACGAATTTTAAAGACACTACCAAGTTCCGGCTCAACCTCTAAAATTTCATAATAAATTTCAGGTTCAGCCATTAAGATCACTTTAATGTCGAGCGGAATTGCAGCAGGTTCAATCGAAATGCTACCTGTTAAAGTCAGCATATGTTCGAGTGACGATAATCTAAGCTGCCCAGATTTAAGTGCACGTTTTAAACCTTGCCAAGCATAGGGTTGTTCTAATAGCTGCTCAGCTTCAAGCATTAAAAAGCCACCATTGGCTTGATGCAATGAACCAGGACGAATCAAAGTGAAATCTGTGGTAATTGTGCCGTTATGGGTGAGCTGTTCAACGTGACCGAGTAAATTATAGTGTGTTGGAAAGTCTTCAAAAATAACAGGAGCACCGCTATTTGGTTTATTTGCAACAATGACATTGGCTTGATAACGTGCAGGAACACGATTGAACATTGAAGGAGCATAATCATCTTCTTCTTGTTCTAAAATCAGTTCTACATTATCAATAATATCTTGCGCATATTGTTTTAAGTAGTCTTCGAGTCCTTTAACCTGACCGTATTTATTTAAAATAAGATCCATTCTTGGCATAACGACTTGCGTTGCAATATCTCGATTTAACACAGACACTTTGTCACGTGCATCATCTTCTAAATCACCTAAATGTAGACCAAGGCGATCCAGCTTTTTATCCATATAGCGAATATTGGCCGCAATTTCAGCGCGTTGTTTACTATTTAACGCATCAATATCGTTTTGGGTAAGTTCTTGAACTTGATCATCTTTGACTTGTACTGGCACAAAACCATGTTTCTCATTACGGGAAATGAGTTTTAAGTCGAGTTCTTCACCTTCTTTGGTCAGTTCAACAAGTGCTTGCTGTTGTACATCACCTGTTTCCTGACGGATCCGTTCAATACGGTTATGATAAGTTTCTGCACTAAAACGGCGTTCAAGTTGTTTTAAAATAATTTGCCAAGTTTGTTCATGTGCTTGCTGAAACTTAGTCCCTTGACCTGCTGGGAAACGTAGGGCAATAGGTTGACGTGCTTGTTTGAAATTATAGACATACACCCAATCATCAGGCGTTGGCATTGTTTTGGCGTGCTGCTGTAACAAACGTTTGATCATGGTACGTTTGCCTAAACCAGCAGTTCCTACTGCAAAAATGTTATAGCCTGAGTAGGGCAACGAAATTCCTGCCTCTACAGATGCTTTGGCACGATCTTGACCTAAAAAGTTATTAAGAGGTTTGATGCGTTTGGTTGAAGCTGGAATTTTTTCAAAATCTGGGATATGTGTAAGTTGTTCGGGTTTTAAAACGGTCTTATCTAAGGTCATTTTTATATCAGGTTGCTCAAAAGCTGAAGGAAATGCATTTACTGTGACGTTTGTGGTGGTTGTTTTAGCGAGTGATAAAGTTGAAATAGTCACTTGATCAAGTTTTTGTGTCACTGTTGATATCCAGCAAAAGAAAACGAAGTTTGAAGCCTAAAGGTATACAGGTTTAGCATAAAATATCAAGCAAACTTGCGGTTTTTATCGCCAAAACAAAAATGTTTGCATAAAGAATCTTGAAAGCAATTGTAAGAAGGGTTTGAATAGGCACATTTACAATTTATGGAAAATAAAAAACGAATGACCACACAAGCTTCGGGTTGGGTCTCTGCTTTTAAAGCATTTTTAGATCGCCGTGCATTAATTATGCTGTTTCTTGGTTTTTCTGCCGGAATTCCAATTTTATTAATTTTCTCTAGTCTTTCTTTATGGCTTGGAGAGGCGGGTATTGATAAAAGTGCAGTCACTTTTTTTAGTTGGGCGGCTCTAGGTTACTCTTTTAAGTTTGTTTGGGCTCCTCTCATTGATGAGTTACCTGTACCTGTTTTAACCAAAATGTTAGGTCGAAGACGTGCTTGGTTGTTAATTGCACAGTGTTTGATTGTTCTTGCTATTTGTATCATGGCTTTTTCTGATCCTGCTTTAGGACAGAGTTATCTTGTTCAAATGGCAGTGGGTGCGGTGTTGCTTGGTTTTTCAGCAGCAACCCAAGATATTGTGATTGATGCCTACCGTATTGAATTAGCAGAAACAGAAATGCAAACAGTGTTGGCATCTACCTATAATGCTGGTTATCGAATCGGAATGATTGTGGCTGGAGCGGGGGCACTATTTCTAGCTGCATATTTGGGGACGGCTAAAGGTAATTACATTTACGAAGCTTGGAAAATGACTTATTTAACCATGGCAGCGGTTATGTTAGTCGGTATTGTAACGACTTTGCTCATTCGTGAACCTCAGGTAAATCGTGTTTATAAAAACTATAAGAGTAGTGATTACTACCGCTTGGTTTTCGTATTTTTTGTTGCCGTTATTTCATTTGTAGTCACCTATATTTATTCTGGACAGATAACAGAGGCAATTTCGCAAGCTGGAAATATAAAAGACAACGCGGCATTATTTGGTTTAGAAGCTTTAAGATTTTTAACGGCCACAGCTTGTGCCATTTTTGTGGGCTATTTACTGGTTAAATTTGGAGTAGTTAACCAACAAATGGCTAAAGAAACATGGATTGCACCAATTTTAGATTTCTTTAAACGTTATGGTGTCAAACTCGCATTAGTCTTATTACTTCTCATTGGTTTTTTCCGTATTTCAGACATTATTGCCGGTGTCATTTCCAATGTGTTTTACCAAGATCTGAATTTTAGTAAAGAAGAAATTGCCGAAGCAGTCAAAATCTATGGTGTTTTATTTAGCCTAGTTGGTGGGTTCTTAGGCGGTCTTTTAGCACAGCGCATAAACATTATGAAGCTTATGTTTGTGGGTGCAGTTTTGGCAAGTTCTACGAATTTAATTTTTATTGGTCTGGTAAAATCTGGTCAGCCATTAGATATGGTTGATGTAAAAGTTGGCGGTCAAAATTATCAAGTTAAACCAGATGAAGTGGGATTATGGAAATTAGAAGTTCCAAGTTCTGCTTTTAGTGGAACAAAACAAATTGAAGTAAAAGCTGCTTATGCTGCACAAACTAGTGTGCTACCTGTCATACGTACTCAGCCATTACTGACCACTGAATTAGCAAAATCACCTCTACAAATTTTACCTGTCATGGGCAATGATCAGGTTTCACTTAAAGAGGGGGAGGGAAGTGTTGTGGTTCGAGGCCAATACTTTGGGCAAGCTTTAACTCCTGCACAAAAAATCATAATTAGTCTTGATGGACAAAATTTTGATGCAAAAATGTCTGATCAAAAAGGTGTTTTCAGTGCAACCATTGATGCGAAAAAATTAGTGGCATCGAAGAGTAAAGAGCTTGATGTAGCTGTAATAGAGGGCGAACAGAAAATACTTTCTGCAACTCATCCTTATGCGGTTAGCTCAAATCTAAAAGCGACAAGTGAATTAGATGTGAATATTGAGCCGCTCCCTTATATTGATCCACTCTCTGGTCAATCTGTTGAAATCAGCGGTAAGGTGATTAAACCATATAGTTCTTTATGGCTTTATTTTGCCATTATTGTCGACAACTTAGCTTCTGGCTTAGCTGGCGCAGCATTTATTGCATTCCTTTCAAGTTTAACAAGTGTTTCATTTACAGCTGTTCAATATGCGATCTTTAGTTCACTCATGACGCTCACACCAAAACTTTTGGGTGGATATTCAGGTACCATAGTGAGTAATATTGGTTATCCAAAGTTCTTTTTGATGACCACTCTTATTGGTATTCCAATCTTAATTTTAGTGGTTTGGGTTGGAAAACTTTTAAAAGATCATCAAACTCATGAATCAGAAAAGGCAGGTGAATAAACATGCGAATGCTTCATACAATGTTGCGAGTAGGCAATTTAGAACAATCTTTAAAGTTCTATACCGAAGTATTAGGAATGAAGTTACTTCGTAAGCGCGATTATGAAGAAGGGCGCTTTACACTGGCATTTGTTGGTTATGGTGATGAAGAAACCAATACTGTGCTTGAACTTACCCATAACTGGGATACATCAAGTTATGAGTTAGGCAATGCCTATGGTCATATTGCTATTGGTGTTGATGATGCCTATAAAGCGTGTGAAGAGATTAAAGCACGTGGCGGTAAAGTGGTGCGTGAAGCGGGTCCAATGAAAGGTGGTGTTACCGTGATCGCATTTGTTGAAGATCCAGATGGTTATAAAGTCGAATTGATTCAACAAGATGCTAATGCGACAAATAACTAAAAATTGACTATGACGCTTTAAGATTTAGGTCTTAAAAGTCTAGCTTTATTTTTTTAGCCCAGTATGATGAATGCTTGACCAAATGGTCAATTTATCAACTGGGTTTTTTATTTATCTAAAATAATCATAGGATGTGGCTATGTTGAAGTTATTGGCACTTGATCGATTTACAATTTTGTTAGTTGGAATGGTACTACTAGCAACATTTTTTCCAGTCAGTGGTCAAGCAGCGCAATATTTCAATACACTGACTACTGTCGCGATTGCAATTTTATTCTTTTTACATGGTGCGAAGCTGTCTCGTGAGGCAGTAATTGAAGGCATTTTGCATTGGAAAATGCATTTACTTGTCTTCGCATTTACTTTTTTTGTTTTCCCCGTGATTGGTTTGTTAGCTAAACCGATTCTGTTACCTCTATTAGGTCAGCAGCTATATTGGGGTTTTTTGTTTATGTGCTTTTTACCCTCTACGGTTCAATCTTCTATTGCATTTACATCAGTTGCAAAAGGGAATGTGGCTGGAGCGGTCTGTAGCGCATCTTTTTCAAACTTGATTGGTATGTTTATTACACCAGTGTTGGTCAGCTTTTTTATTTTAGGCCAAAGCCAACATGGGTTTGACCCGACTGCTTCAATTATACAAATTACATTGTTGCTATTAGTGCCATTTATTTTAGGGCAAATATTACGTCCTTATATTTTTCCCTACATGGCAAAAGTTCCAAGTATTGTTAAGGCATTCGATCAAGGCTCAATTTTGATGGTGGTGTATGGAGCTTTCAGTGGGGCAGTGGTCGCAGGGCTTTGGCATCAGGTGAGCTGGAAAACCTTACTCATTCTAACAGTTGCTTGTTCAGTTCTATTAACCATCATTATGCTATTAGCACTGTATCTGCCTCGTGCTTTAGGATTTAACCGCGCAGATCAAGTCACGGTTTTCTTTTGTAGTTCAAAAAAGACATTGGCAAGTGGCGTGCCAATGGCGCAAATTTTATTTATTGGCCAGCCTTTAGGCATGATTGTGTTACCTATTATGATCTTTCATCAAATCCAATTAATGGTTTGCGGGGTAATTGCAAATTACTGGGCTAAATCTAAAGATTAATTCGCAAAAATAAATTATTTGACGTATAATGTTGTCCACTTGTTGTGCTTAGCTCTAACCCTAGAGGTTTCGGTGGGCCAAAAGAATGGTCTGTTGTGGTGTTGATCTGCTCATTTTGAGCTTTCCTCGATTTACATTGAGAGTGATCAATTGCGATGACAGCTTAAGCCTTTCTAATTAGGAGTAATCGACGATGCGCGCCGATATTCACCCAAAATATGCAACATTAGTAGCAACTTGTTCTTGCGGTAACGTAATCGAAACTCGTTCTGCTTTAGGTAAAGACACTATCTACCTTGACGTATGTTCAGCTTGCCACCCATTCTACACTGGTAAGCAAAAGAATGTAGACACTGGTGGTCGTATCGACAAATTCAAACAACGTTTTTCTGGTATGTCTCGCTCTATCAAGCGTTAATACTGCAAAACGAAACAAAAAACGGGCTTTATGCCCGTTTTTTGTTTATGAACAACAAGACCATTATTGGTCTTGTACGTCTGTTAATCGATCAAGTCTTTTCTGGAAATAACGACCTTGTAAGAAACGTGCTTCCACATTCCAAGCGTTAGCAAATAAGTTCATATCATTAAGATCAGCAAGTAAAATCCCTACAGGTTTTACAGCCAGATAGTTCAAAATCTTTTCTTGTAGTTGCGCTAACCCATCTTCTGAGTTTAATAGCTCTGTCTTCTTCAATTGCAATTTTAAATATTGAACATCAAGCTGTTGCAATATCGATTCGCTATAAAGTGAAGAGGTGAAATCTCGAATTGAAATTTCCGCACCGTGTTGACGTAGGCGGGTTATGTGTTGCTGAACAATTGAAAGATGTGGCTGAATCGCCTGCTCTGAAAATTGCAAAATCAACGGGCTTTCTTGCTTACTCCCAATAATAGTGAGTAATTTCGAAATGAGCTCAGGGAATGTTTTATCTTTGAGTAAGATATCAATATTCAAGTTAATAATGAGTTTAGCTTTCGGGTACTGCGTAATGAAATTATGTAGTTGCTTGCAAGCCTCTACCAAAACCCAACGGTCTAATTGAATTGAAAGTTCACTATCATCTCTTAATGCAGCTAAATCGTTTAAATCATGCCATTGTTCATCTGCAATAAAGCCACTAGTTACTTCATAGTTATGAGTGTCTTGATCATGCTTATCATAAATCTGCTGATATTTTAAATGAATTTCACCCCGAGCTAGCTGTTGCTTTAACTGCTGCAATAGCGATGATTGCACAGGAGCATCGACATGTTGAAGGGTAAGATCAAGCGAGATAGATGAGTTGGTCGGTTCAGAAGAAATAATATCGATGGTTGGTACTAACTCAATTTCTGATTTCGCCTTAGGTAGCTCTTGCTGATTCGTTTGATCAAGAAGCTCTGCAAAGCTAGCTTCATTTAAAGGTTCACTAATTTCAGCATAACTGAGTTTGAATTGTACTGAGTAATTAAGCTCATCAATCGTTAATAAATGCTCTTTTTGCAAACTTTGCAGACTAGCCAATTGGGAGTTAAGGACTGTACTGTTTTCGGCTTGCAAAACCCCAAGATATGCCCCAAGTTCAAGATTAAAAATCGGCATTTGCGTTTGTTCTTTCAGGAAACTTTGCAGCTGATTAAAATATTGTGCAGGCGTTTGCCAATCGAGTTGAAATACACGTTCTGGGCACTGACTTAATCTAAATAAAACCAATGCATTCGCTTGAGCAGGGTGGGTTGATAGCTGTCGATTAATCTGTTGCCAAGGCGTAACGGATCCGTAACCCTTTTCAGAAAAAACTGTATTTGCAGGTGCTTGTAAATCCAGTTGATAGTCAATGGTTAACTGTACGGCATCTTCTTCCTGACTTGGAATAAATTCAAGTTTTAAAGCATTATTGCCTGAAATGGCCGCATGTTGACTCTGGATTTCAAAACGTGCCTGATCAAATTGACCTAATGAAATTTTCTTAAATCTTTGTTTAAAAATATTTAAATCATTGGGTTGTAACACATCTAAAATAGGCAGGCCAATAATCTCTTCTTCTTGTTTAAAGCCAAAAAGGTTGAGATATTCTGTGTTTGCCTTAACGTGCATACCTTCTTGAAAAAGGGCAACTGCTTTATGACTGTTATTGACCAATGTTTGTGTATGAGAATGAATAGTCTCTAGTTCATTGGTCAGACGTTGTTCGGTCTGCAATAAGTGGCTATACGACAAGGTCCGAATAAGCGTGATATAAAAATAATCTAGTGGTTCTAATGGAACTACATCATAAATACCTTTATGAATGTACGCTTGATATTGCTGAGGTTGATAATCTTCAGGTTGCAATAATAAAACAGGTAAATGTGGCTGCTCAGATGCTTGAATAAGGGAGAGGGTTTGTTCAATTTTTAGGTCATAAGCACGACCAAAAATAATAGCATCCCAAGGCGTATTTAACTGTTTTTCGAAACTTTTTAGATCATCAAGTAGTAAAGCGTGGACTTGATAATTATTCCCCAATAATAAATTTAAAATCTGGTTATAACGTAGCTGGTTGTCATCAATAATGAGTAAACGTGTTTCAGTACGTTTTAACTTTTTAGATAATAAAGAGTTTCTCACTTTAGTGCTTCCCATAAATCTTGACTGCTAGAGTTGCTATTCTTTTTCATCATGAATTGATCAAGCAGATTTTGTTGCTGCTCATTCAGAAGTTCGAAATGAAATTGAATAAAACTTTGAGTAATGAGTTGTGCTTTGAGTAGATACACTTTGATTTCTTCTGTCCCCAATCGTAAATGAATTGTTTGTTGCTCTCTAAAAATTTGTGACCCCGGTAAAATTAGTGTGTTTTGTATTTCTTCTAGGTTTTGTGTTTGTAGTAATAGTGCAGGATGATAATTACGCGTATGACGCTCGGCTTGAATATGCACTGCACAAGGGAACATGGCCTGTGACAAAATCTCTAGACCTAACTCTAATGATTTTTCTGTCGACTGCTTAATCCAGCGGATTACGCCACCACGCCATTGTCCATGCAGGGTTTCTTTAACTAAAATATATTCACCGGTTCTTAGATTTTTCGGTGCTTCCCCAGACCATTTAATACGATATCCATTGACACTAATATCAAGAACAGTCGTTTGATAAATAGTTTTAGTTTCACGACTTAAGCGTTGATAGGATGTCGTTTGTTGTTCTTTTTTCTCTAAATTGGATAGGACTTTAGACTCACTTTGTAAGTTGTAGTTATTATTAAGATGTAAGGTTTCTTCAAAGTTTTTTGCTTTTGAAAGATAGAAGTGGGCCGTGCTTAAACCGAAACAAATTTGTAGCTCTGCATTATATTCATAACGCTCATGACGACGTTGAGCGGTCGTACCTAAAATTGTTTGAACATGAAATTTTAAAGCAGGGCTTAAATAAAACTTTTCATTCTTGGAAATATATTGTGCATTTTTATGCATGGTTGCAGTGACATGCTCAAGTAAAGCCTGTGTGCCTATAAAAATGCTTGGGCTAAAGTTAGAGCTACGTTTGGTGTTATAAACCGGCGGATGGTCTTTATTTGGGTCGACCACATATTTTGTTAAAGCTGTATCTTTTGGCAAGATATGAATCATTCTTGCCCAGTCAAAACTACATTGAAATAAAGCCTGAATTTCTGACTGACGAATCTGGTTCGTATTTAAAATATCGAGCAAAATTAGCTGTGCATATGCTTGAGTAATATTTGCTAGGGGATGATGTACACCCTGAATGTGGTTAATATTTACCAGATGATATTTATGTTGAACTGCGGTTTCGTAGAGTTGATGCGCAATTAACCATTGCCCTTTAACCGGTTCACTATAGAGCATATGCTGCTGATATAAGAGACTGGTTAATTGTTGTAGGGCATGGAAAGTTGATAGAGTACGTGCCGTTTGTAAATTCTTTTTTTGTCTATAGGCAAATAAAGAAAACTTTTGATGCTGTAATTGCTCATGGCTATTTTGCGCAATATTTAAATAAATACTGGCGAAATAGCAACGCAGCAACATCGCTAACTCAATAATATGTTCATTACGGTCTGTACTAATAACACCTTGGTTAAAAAAGTTTTTTTCTAGACTTGAAAGAACATTATTAATGGTGGGGTGAAGCGTTTGAATGAGATCAAAACGTAAGGTTTCACTACATTTTAATTCATTGAGCTCTAAAATAGCGGTGAATAATGCTTTTGAGGTATCGCCGAGTTGCATAATAGAAAGGGTAGTGACCCATTCATTAAGATCTTTAATATTGGCTTCACAAAAGCTTAACCGCTCACGAGTGAGTTCGGTTTGATTGTGAAAAATGTCCGACAGTGCATTATTCATCATCACTTATTATATAACTCAAAATGTTGTAGCCCCAAAAAGCGGTGTTTTATTCTTTTCGCCCGCAATTTCCCTGACGAGTTTAGGAACCAAATACCCCGGTAGGTTCGCTAACACATCACGATATATATCATCTATCTCAGATGATTCTAAATCAAAATGTTGTGCACCTTTTACTTTATCTAAAACATGTAAGTAATAAGGCATAACGCGAGCTTCAAATAAACGATAACTTAAATCAATTAATGTTTGTGCAGAATCATTCACACCTTTAAGCAATACTGCCTGATTCAGTACAGTAATGTGCTCGGCAGATAACTGCAACAATTTTGAACAGGTAAAGTCATCGAGTTCAGAAGCGTGATTTGAGTGTACCACCAGAATAATACGCAGCCTACTGTTTTTTAATAAAGAAATCAGCTCTTCGTCGATCCGGTTTGGAATCACAATTGGAACCCGTGAATGAATTCTCAGAATCTTAATTTGTTTGAGAGATGATAAACGTTCTAGCCAAAGTGCTAATTTACGATTAGAAAGCGTAAGGGGGTCTCCACCACTCAAAATGATTTCATTAATGTGCGGGTTCGCTTCGATATAATTTTTAATATTTAGCCAATCTTCATTTTTTGGCAAATTTTCTTGATAGGGAAAATGACGACGGAAGCAATAACGGCAATGTACGGCACAGGCACCGGTCAAAGTCAGTAAAAAGCGCGATTTATATTTATGTAATACACCGGGTAATTGATTTGCTGCTTCTTCGCCTAATGGGTCAGTGACAAATTCAGGATGTTCTTCAAGTTCTAAATGATGAGGTAAAACTTGTAGCAAAAGCGGGTCAAAAGGGTTTTGTGTGTTCATTTTTCCGACGAACGCACGAGGAACACGTAATTTAAACTGTTCAGAAGCCAGAATCGCACCCGATAATAGCTGCTCTGAGGATAACTCGAGTAGGCTTAGCAATTCAGAAGGATCAGTAATAAGGTCACTCAGTTGTGATTGCCAGTTTTGCTCTTGGTATAAATAGTTTATCATTTGACACGATTAAGATAATGCAACAACGCATTATATCGCATAGTTGACTTGTTAAGTTTGGAGTGTGCCTTTCATGGCCTATTATTCTACAAATGATTTTAAAGCAGGCCTTAAGGTTATGCTTGATGGTAACCCATGTTCAATCATGGAAAACGAATATGTAAAACCAGGTAAAGGTCAAGCGTTCAACCGTGTAAAACTACGTAACCTTAAAACCGGTAAAGTATTAGAAAAAACTTTCAAATCAGGTGACTCTTTAGAAGCTGCTGATATTGTTGAAGTTGAAATGGAATACCTATACAACGATGGTGAAATGTGGAATTTCATGGATCCTGTATCTTTTGAGCAAATCGCTGCAGACAAAACTGCAATGGGCGATGCTGCAAAATGGTTAAAAGACGATTCAAATGAAAAATGTACGATTATGTTGTTCAACGGCGTACCTTTAACTGTAAACCCACCGAACTTCGTTGTATTAAAAATTGTTGAAACTGATCCGGGCGTACGTGGTGATACATCTGGCGGTGGCGGTAAACCTGCTAAGCTTGAAACAGGTGCGGTTGTTCGTGTTCCGTTATTTGTTCAGCAAGAAGAAAGCGTTCGTGTAGATACTCGTACTGGCGATTATTTAGAGCGTGCATAATAGTTAAAAAATAAACTATTATCGAAGGGATGATGTCAATCATCCCTTTTTTTATGCGAAAGTATAAGAGGAAAAAAACGAAAGGAGGAGTACAGTCACAAGGATTTGATAGGAACAGTACATAACAATATAAAAATGCTGTAGTTATTTATTGAGAGGTTAAGAATGGACACAATGCAAGCGAAATCTACGCTTCCCTCCAAGCTGGTCTGGAGCCTAGTGGCAATTATAGGTGCGATTTCTTTTGGGATGCTGGCACTCAGTCGTGGTGAACATGTCAATGCGGTTTGGCTTGTACTCGCTGCAGCATGTGTATATAGCATCGCATATCGATTTTATAGTCTATTTATTGCAACTAAAGTATTTGAATTAAACCCAAGACGTTTAACCCCAGCACATCGTTTAGCCGATGGTCTGGATTATGTACCCACCAATAAATATGTACTTTTTGGTCACCACTTTGCTGCAATTGCCGGAGCGGGGCCATTAGTCGGGCCAATTTTAGCGGCACAAATGGGTTTTTTACCGGGGACAATCTGGCTACTGGTTGGTGTGGTTGTCGCGGGGGCAGTACAAGACTTTTTAGTTTTATTTATTTCAACGCGCCGAGACGGTCGGTCGCTTGGTGAAATGGCAAAACAGGAATTAGGTTCTTTTGCCGGAATCGTTGTAATGCTTGGTGCACTTGGGGTAATGATTATTATCCTTGCAGTATTGGCTTTAGTTGTGGTTAAAGCACTTGCCCATAGCCCATGGGGTGTTTTTACAATTGCAGCCACTATTCCAATTGCATTATTTATGGGCGTCTATATGCGATTTATTCGCCCAGGACGTATTGCTGAAGTTTCTATTATTGGCTTCGTGTTAATGATGCTTGCGATTGTCTATGGTGGACATGTTGCAGCAGATCCTTACTGGGGTGAATTTTTCACTTTAACGGGAACACAGCTCACTTGGTGTTTAATCATTTATGGTTTTATTGCCTCAGTATTGCCAGTCTGGTTACTGTTAGCACCACGTGATTACCTATCAACTTTCCTTAAAATTGGTGTCATTCTCGGTTTAGCAGTCGGTATTATCATTGCTTTACCTGAATTGAAAATGCCAGCAGTGACCCACTTTATTGATGGTACTGGTCCTGTTTTCTCAGGAAGTTTATTTCCATTCCTATTTATTACCATTGCCTGTGGTGCGATTTCTGGTTTCCATGCGCTTGTATCCAGTGGTACAACACCAAAACTTATTGATAACGAAGCTGATATTCGTGTGATTGGTTATGGCGGCATGCTCATGGAATCTTTCGTCGGTATTATGGCGATGATCTGTGCAACTGTCTTAGACCCAGGCGTGTACTTTGCAATTAATGCACCTGCGGCTGTACTTGGTACGACTGTAGAAACTGCGGCAGAAGCTGTTCGTAATTTAGGTTTTGTGGTTACTCCTGAAATGTTGACGGTGTTGGCACAGGAAGTCGGAGAATCTTCGATTTTATCGCGTACAGGTGGAGCACCTACCTTTGCGATTGGTATGGCACACATCATTTCGGAAATTTTCAATAGCCGTTCAATGATGGCGTTCTGGTATCACTTTGCTATTTTGTTTGAAGCGTTATTCATTTTAACTGCTGTAGATGCGGGTACACGTGCTTGTCGTTTCATGGTGCAAGACACAGTGGGTATTGTTATTCCTGCGGTTAAATCTTCTGGTTCATTCTTGGGTAACTTAGTGGGTACTGCGGTTGCAGTGGGTGGATGGGGTTTCTTCGTCTATCAAGGTGTGATTGATCCACTCGGTGGTGTCAATTCACTCTGGCCTTTATTTGGTGTTGGTAACCAGATGCTGGCTTCAATGGCACTCATTTTGGGTACAGTCATTTTGTTTAAAATGAAAAAAGAAAAATATGTATGGGTAACAATCGTCCCAACAATTTTCTTATTCGTGACTTGTATGACTGCGGGTTGGCAAAAGATTTTCCACGAAAATCCAAAGATTGGATTCTTGGCGCAAGCAAATAGATTTTCAGATGCGATTGCTCGTGGGGAAATATTAAAACCAGCCAAAACTATTGCTGAGATGCAAAACATTGTGATGTCGAATCAGATTAATGCTGCGCTTTGTGGCTTCTTTATGATTGTATCGATTGTCATGATTATTGCTTCAATTGGTATTGTGCGCCGTGCTTTAGCAAGTCGGACACCGACTGTAAACGAAGCGCCTGCGGTATATGCCGATCCTAAAGTGGTTACCACTCGAGGAGAGTAAAGATGAATTTTAAATTTGCAAAAAATGGAACTGTCATTATTGCGAAAATCATCAAAATGACGGTGCTCTCGCAAAAAGAGCTGTTGTTGTCTCCAAAGAACTGGTCACGCATTGCAACACTGTGGCAGCGTTTGCAGCAAAGCTTTCGACTCATGGTTGGTGTGCCAGATTACCAAACTTATTTGGAACACATGAAAGCGCATCATCCTGATTTAACACCAATGGATGCAAAGACTTTCTATCGTTATTGTGTCGATGCGCGTTATCCAACAGCAGGCGGCACTTTAAAGAAATGTCCTTGTTAAGTTGAGCTTGATATTCAGCTAAACAAAACGGTATGTGGTTAAACCATGTACCGTTTTTCTTTTTTAGAAAATGAAAAAAGTTTGCTTAAAGTCTGCTCATTTGTATTTTTTTCAATTGAAAATCACTTGTTTTGCTTTTGAAAAATGAATATGATGCTTTCCATTCTAGGTGTATAGCTCAGTTGGTTAGAGCGCTACGTTGACATCGTAGAGGTCTCCAGTTCGAGTCTGGATATACCTACCAAGATTTATAAAGACTTATAAGCAATTTAATAGCTTATAGGTCTTTTTTTATGCCTGTTCATCTCATTATCTATAAAGATAAGCGAAGGGATACGCCAAAAGAATGCTCGCATTGAGCACACCCCCTTATAAACACTTAAGAACCAGAACAACACCTTTTTTATAAATAAAATAAATATATATATTAGAAAACTTGATTAATTTTATTTTTCATATATAATGAATATAACTAGAAAAAGTCATGTTTGGTAAAAACTTCTCTAAGTACCGCAGTATTAGTCATAATTCTTCGTTTTTTTTAGATTTTCAGCTCCATTCTTTATTATTTCGATGTTATAGCTAACCAATAAAATGGTTTAAATTTTAAAAAAATAGGATTTATTATGTCTAATTCAAATATCATGAAAGGTACTGTTAAGTGGTTTAACGAAGCTAAAGGTTTCGGTTTTATCCAACCAGAATCAGGACCAGACGTTTTTGCTCATTTTAGCGAAATCGCTAACTCAGGTTTCAGAACGCTTGCTGAAGGTCAACGTGTTGAATTCAGTGTTGCACAAGGCCAAAAAGGCCCAAATGCTGTAAATATTGTTGCTCTATAAATAATTATAAGCATGAATAAATAAAAGCACTGATGAGTGCTTTTATTTTCAAATTAATTTTAAAGTTGTTTTAAGATTATAAATAAATTTAATTTAGGATATAAATTGTTAAAAATAAATGATTTAATTGCAAAATCTAAAAATGGTACAGAAATTTTAGTGTCTTTAATTCCTCTAAATAGAATACAAAATACACGTGATGGTTTTAAAACTGTTGAAGTTGGTAAGAGAGTTCTCCTTTCTTCTGGAGTGGAAGTTGATTTAAATTTAGATGGGCGTACATTTTATGCCTCTATAAATCAACTATTTAAATTAGATTATAGAGTTAGTTAAAAACTCAATTTGTTATTGGATATTTAGGTAGATCCATTATTTCTGCCATAATTTTATTAGGATATTAGAATGCTTAAACAAGATATTAGTGTTAAAGACCAGTTTGGAACTAAATATGTCATTCAGGCAACAGTAGATCATCATTTTGCGAATACTCAATGTTTTTCAAATTTAAAATACATTACAGTTGAAGGCGAAGACATACGTCCGAGTTTTGAAATGTGTTTTCAAAGTACTTCAACTGGTAAAATTTTTAAAATTGATAAGTTAAATTAATTTATCAACATAGGAGCTTTAATGCGGCAGGATAGAGTTCTTCTGAAAAATAGAAAACCGTCATCGCGTTAGGGCACATTGCAAATACTCAGTTGAACAATAGCTTTAATAATAAAGTGCAGGTGGTGAAAGCCACACTAGCGCATTTTTACTTTCCAAAACCCCTATACCTCTAAAAATTCCCCACCTTTATAAACCCCAATTTAACAATAACTTATTGATTATTTAACCTTGCTTTTTAATGATCTATTTTAAAGCAAATGTCATTTTGTGTGCTTGACTGCAACAGTGTTGGGAACTATCCTTTGCCTGCTGGCCTACATTGCCAGCCGGCTTTGACAGGCTGAATAATAACTCCCGCATCAGAGCTTTTCCTTCTGAGGAATAGTTTTGTGTGTGGTGGACCACTCGTTCCCTCCCGTAGCGGTAGGACGGGAGAGGGACACCTTCGGGTGTGCTAGTTTGAGTTATTGCTAGTCTGTCAACCTTCTTCCGTTCTGCCACCATAATTTTAATGTCTGGCAGAACTCCCAATAAAAAGGAGTTGGCTTTGGACATTCTTAATTTCTTGGCAGCCTTTGCCGAAAGCTATAACGACACAACTTAAAAATTAAAGCAGCTTGATAGCCAAAAGGTTCTCAGGCTTTAAGTCATTACTGCTCAAAAAATTTGCATCCACAATAAAACTTGAGATGTGCCAAGCACAGTCTTTACGGCTTTGCTATGCCTTTTTTCTCCCAAAAAAGTATCTCTTTTAGAAACAACAAGAATTTATAACGGTAAAACTATGCCAAATTTAGTTCTCTCTTCACGTGCTATCCAAGCTATAAATAAGTCAATTGATCTGTTCCATCATCACGGGTTTCATACGGTTGGGGTCAATAGAATTATTAAAGAATGTGAAATGCCCAAAGCGACTTTTTATAATTACTTTCACTCAAAAGAGCGGTTGATTGATATCTGCTTAACCGTGCAAAAAGAGCGCCTAAAACAAAAAGTGATTTCAATTACTGAGCACATCCACTACCCAAGCGCGATTGATAAACTCAAAGCGTTTTATTACTTACATACAAATTTAGAGGGTCTTTACTATTTGTTATTTAAAGCCATTTTTGAAACGAAACTAGGCTATCCAAAAGCCTATCAAACCGCGGTTAGATATAGAACGTGGCTCATCAATGAAATTTATAGCCAACTCATAAAAATAAAAAACGATGCTTCGTTTCATGATGCCAAGCTATTTTTATATATGATTGAAGGCACAATTATTCAGCTTTTAAGCTCGGAGATGGCAATCGAGCGGGAAAAGGTACTGGATTGTTTTTTGGTGGGGTTGGTTTGTGGCGAATGAAAATAAATAACTCTATGAGATCGAAAAGTCCTAATCTATAAAGGTTCAGTAATAGACTGAAAATGCTGCTTTAATGAGTCTAAGAAAAGCTGAACCTTTTTTGGAATTTTTGATCCATAGGGTGTGGTTGCATAAAAATGAACCGTTGATGAAAAGATGTCCTGTGAGCAATTAATAATAATGCCTGCATCTTCATATCTTTTTGCTAAAAAATCGGGAATAAATAAAAGACTTTGGTTCTTTTGGCAAAAATCTAAAAGAATTTCTATATTATTGCAAATGAGTTGAGGGATTGAATCAATAAAATTATTTTTTAAATCCGATCTTGAATATAGTGATATATTATATTTTCTTAATTCTTCTATATTTTTAGGTTTTCCATATTTATTTAAAAATGCAGTCGTTGCATAAAAATTTCTTTTATAAGTCTCTAGTAAAAAGATATCTTGCTCTTTAATTTCTTCATCAATTTTTAAAATAATATCAAATTTATTTTCATTAATATCTATTGAATTTTCTGAAAATAAAAGATCAATTTCGATGTTAGGGTATTGAATTAAAAAATTGGAAATAATCTCTGAAAAGCATGTTTGTACAAAAGCATGAGGAACACTAATTTTTAATATACCTTCAGGATACTTTTGATCGTAGATGAAGTCATTGGCTGCTAAATCTAATTCTTTAACAATGACTTTGCAGCGTTGATAGAACTTTTCTCCCGAACGGGTAAGGTCCATCTTTCTGGTATTACGCGTAAACAATGATGTACTAAATAGACTTTCTAAATAAAAGATTCTTTTAGAAACTTGATCTCTAGTAATACCTAATTTTCTAGAGGCATTACTAAAATTTCCATTTTCTACGACACTAATGAAAGTATTAATACAGTCTAGTTTATCCATTAAATTTTGAAAGGCTAAATTGGCGTGTCGCTAAACTATATTATGATGTTCTACTTATCAATCATTGTATCTTTTAGGGATACAGTTTGTATTTAAATGAATATCTAGTAGTTTACAGTTATTTTTGATTTTATATAGTCTGCTAATTAATTTGTTTGGTGAGTTATATAAATAATCATTTTAAATATCTAAATTAAAATCATATTTCTTGAAAATATTAATATTTTTATAACTTTATAGGGTTGTTAAAAAATCGAAATACCAATGAGGTAAATAGATGAGTGATTTAATTAATAATAATCCTGTGTGGATAAAAAAGATCTTATCAATTCATGGATTGCTGCCACTTCTTCGACTTGCATTAGTTTCAGCCTATTTAGTCGGTGGAATTAATAAATTAATCGGATTTCATATGGCGATTGAGGAGCAGGCGAGTTTTGGTTTACAGCCTGCTTGGCTCTGGGCATCTACAGCAATTTTGATTGAAATTGTGGGTTCGCTCTTGGTTATTTTTAATCGTTTTGTCTGGTTAGGAGCTGGGGCTTTAGGCTGTCTAACCGCAATAGCGATGCTGGTCGCCAACGATTTTTGGAATCACACAGGTCCAGCATTTTTTAGCACCTTTAATAGTTTCTTTGAACACCTCGGTCTCATTGCCGCTCTAGTAATGGTCACCATTCTTTCTAATCAACAAACAAAGTCACAATAAGTTGTAGTACTCAATTCTTACAGGAGTCTTTATGCGTAAATCATTATCAGCCTTGCTTTTAAGCACAATGCTAGTGGGCACAAATGTTGCCATTGTTCCTCAAGTTTTAGCCAAAACAACAACCAGTGTAAAAAGTGAAGCGCCCGGTGTAGCTCCTCAATACGATACAACGCATGTGTATGTTAACCCCGAAGACGTCGATAAATTTACTGACAGCTTAGTCGCGACTTTTGGCGGGACTAAATCTAAACAGGGCGTTTTTCAGGTGACACCAACACCAAGCCAAACCATTTCCCAGCTTGTATTGACTCCGGTAGGAACACTGTCTGTATTTGGTTTTAAAACTCCCATTCCACATCCTTTTGGTTTAGAAAGAACAGGCTATTTAGTCAAAGACATGGATGCGGCAGTACAGGCTGCCAAAGCAAACGGCGCAGATGTGATTGTTGATGCATTTCCTGACCCAATCGGGCGTGATGCAGTCATTCAATGGCCGGGTGGCGTAAATATGCAGCTGTATTGGCACACCACTAAACCGAGCTATAACAAACTAGAAACTGTGCCAGAAAATCGTATTTATATTTCAAAACAAAGCGCTGATTCATTCGTTAAAAAGTTCGTTAATTTCTCACACGGCAAAGTGGTTTCAGATAATCCAAAAGCAGCTGGTGTAGAGATTGGACGCCCAAATGAAACGTATAGACGTATTCGCGTTGAATCTGATTTTGGCAAAATGACAGTATTGGTTATTGATGGTCATCTTCCATATCCATATGGGCACGATATGACGGGTTATGAAGTCAAAAATTTATCAGAGACTTTAGATAAAGCGACAAAAGCGGGTGTGACAGTCTTGGTGAATACCTATAAATCAGAGGGTCGTGAGGCGGCAATGGTACAGTTCCCGGGTGGTTATATTGCCGAAATTCATGCTGCTACAAAGTAATTTATTGTCTTAATGATTGTTCGAAATCAATGCTCATATGGCCTAAGGGCGGTGTGAGCGTAAAAGACGAAGTCTCTGCAATGACCTGTTTATTACCGTGGATAATTATATGGCCCAGCCTATTTCTAATGATAGAAAATATCGCACTAAGACCTCAGAAAATTATCTCAAAATTATAAAAATGAGTTTCTTGCTTACGAGGAGTTTATTTCTTTATGAATTTGCTCATGCAGAAAATGAAGCTTCAAATATAAATGCATGTCCAACTCGTCCAAAAATTTCAACCAATCGTTGGCAAGAAAATTGGGATGTTTTAAAAAACTCGTGTGTACCAAAGAAAATAGGCGATGATTTCAAATATATACCCTTTGGCAATAATAATTATTTGTCATTGGGTGCAAATATTCGTGAGCGTTTTGAAGTCAATAATAATGCGAGATTTGGTAGCGGAAATAATCAAGCCGATCGCTATTTAATTCAAAGATTACAAGTTCATGCAGATGCACGTATTGGCGATCATTTACAATTATTTACTCAGCTCAGTGATGCACGAGCGTTTGATAAAAAGAATATTAGTAGTACCGACCAGAATAGACTTGATGTAGAGCAAGCTTTTATTGCTTGGGTGAGTCCTTTCAACAATGGAACTTTTAAGTTTAGAGTGGGCCGTCAAGAGATGGCTTTTGACTTACAACGCTTTATTTCAAATCGCGAGGGGCCAAACGTTAGGCAAGCCTTTGATGGCATTTGGTCGGGTTATGAATATGATGATTGGAGAGTTTTAGGCTATCTCACCAGACCTGTTCAAATTGAAAAAGATTCAACTTTTAATGACCACTCGAAACGTAATTTAAGTTTTAGCGGTTTTCGCGTAGATAAACAAAATGTGTGGGGAGGTGAGTTGTCTGGTTATTACTCACGTTATGAACGTGATAATGCATCTTTTACAAGCGTTAAGGGGAATGAAATTCGAGACTTATATGACCTTCGCCATATGGGTAAAAAGAATAATATCGATTGGGATGTTGAAGGTATGTTTCAACATGGAAGGATTGGTGGACAAACTATTCAGGCATGGGGACTCAGTAGCATTACAGGATACACCTTTGCTGAGCAAGCTTGGGCACCGCGTTTAGGCGTCCAGTTTGATATAGCCACGGGCGATAAAAACACTAATGATAATGAGCTCAATACCTTTAATCAGCTCTTTGCAAACGGCTCATACTTTACTTTGGCAGGGTATAGTGGCTACAGCAATATTATTCATATCAAACCATCTCTGACACTTAAGCCTTCGGATAAACTTACTCTGTTAAGTGCCTTAGGTTTTCAATGGCGTGAAACCACCAATGATGCAGTTTATTTCCAAGGTAATAACAGCATGGCAAACACAGCAGAGCAAGGTTCAAGCTGGACAGGGACATATATTCAACTGAGAGCAGATCAAAAAATAAATGCTAACTTGTCTGTTGCTGCTGAAGGAGTGCACTTTGAAGTCGGAGATACAGTTAAGAGAGCAGGTGGTAAAGATGCAAACTATTTAGGCCTTGAGCTTAAATATGGATGGTAAAAATAGAAGAGAAAAATATGAGCACAGATTTAAAGCAAACAAAAATTGGAAGTTACCAAAATCTAGACATCGAACTCGTGACTTGGGACTGTGCTTCGGCCGAGGTTGAACTTTCCTGTGCTTGTATTTTTGAACATGAAATGAATAACCGTTCTTTTTCGGGCGGTTTGGCACATTTAGATGAAGCTCTAAATGGAAGGCTAAATGAAATACGAAAAAATAACTGGTTCAGCGCGAAATTGAATGATGTTCTTTTAATAAATCAAACTCCATCAAGCATACAAGCCTCTAATGTTTTACTTATCGGGATAGGGGCTCCAGAAGATTTCACGATAGAAAGAATCGAGACTGCGATAAAAACTGCTGTAAAAACAGCGCATCAACTGGAACTACAAAGTGTGGCATTTGCGCCGAGTATTTTAGATACAGGTCTGAATCCTCCCGCTGGTTTAAATGAACTGATGCTAAGAAGTTTAAAAGAAGAATTAGACAAACATCATCAGCTTCATTTGCAAAATTTAGTCAAAAAATCTGAAATTGAAAGATGGATTTTTGATTCAGGTTTTCAAAATTATGAGGCAAAGGCCGAGCAATATATAGCGTCTTTTGCCAAAATTTTTACTCAAGATTAATTCTGATTTTAAGAGAGAATTCGCTAAGCGTTATAAAAAGAAAGATGTTTTAATTTAACTGCATCAGCCTGAATGATGCAGTTAAATGTAAAGATTAAGAAATTTCTAAAATTTTTTGAGCGATATATAAATCTTGTATAGATAACCCTGAACTATCATAAATTGTGATTTGTTCCTGAGACTGCCTTCCTTGAGCATTTGCTAAAAGCACATCACCGATATTTATTAAAATTGCAGACTCGGGCGCGTGTTGGAATTCACCAATGACTTTAGACTGGCTATTCAGATCACAAAATAAACCACTATGTTCAAATAACTCTGGCGGAAGCTCTTGTTTGCCTTGTTTATCCGAACCCATAGATGAAATATGCGTGCCAGCTTTTACCCATTCTGCTTTAAAAAGAGGAATGTGGGAGGAGGTTGCGGTCACAATAATATCAGCCTGTCCACAAGCTTCTTTTGCATCAGTAATTTTAATTTCAATCTCTAATTGCTTTAGAGCTTCTGCCATTTTTTCAGCTTTACTTGAGTTGCGTCCAACTATCAAAATCTGCTCGAAATTTCTAATTTTTGTTAAAGCCTCGCATTCATATTTAGCCTGATTTCCAGTACCAAATATGGCTAATACTTTTGAATCTTTTCTTGCCAGTACGTGAGTCGCAACTGCATTAGACGCTGCTGTACGGAATGCGTTGACTTTGCCTGCTTCAATGGCTGCTGTCATTTTTCCGTTGGCCTGATTAAATAATAAAATGAGTGCGTTATGCCGCGGCAAACCATTTTTAGGATTATCTTCCCAAAAAGAACCAACTTTAAGACCAGCTAAGTGCTGAGTCGCCGATGATTTAACACTAAATGTATTTTTGCTATCGGACGCATGACCATGAACTACAGGAAAACTTTGAGTGTCTGTTTGAGTTGCAGCGATTAAAGCTTGGTAAATGGCGTCATAAGCCAGTTCATGATTGATGAGAGCAGAAGATTCAGACTCAGAAAGAAATCTCATCACATCTCCAAAAGTTTATTTAAATTAAGACGCGAACAGGTCGAGAGACGAGTAGTATGTAATGGCTATCTATAACGCATTAATTGGCATCATAGATAGATAGCGACTTTTATTAAGCAGATAAAAATTCTACATATTTAGAAATATCGACATTGCCACCGCTAATAATGATGCCTATACGTTTGCCTTTTAACTCATGCTTTAAATTACGCGCAGCAGCAAATCCGAGACATCCTGTCGGTTCAACGACCATCTTCATTCTTTCAGCAAAGAACTTCATACAGCTAATCAGGTCTTCATCTTCTACTGTCAAAATGTTATCCACTTTTTGTTGAATAATAGGAAAAGTGAGTTTGCCTAAATATTGAGTTTGAGCACCATCAGCAATGGTTTGCGGCGTATCAATATGAACAATTTCTCCTTTTCTAAATGACATTTGTCCATCATTTCCTAAAGCAGGTTCAACACCATATATTTTACAGTTAGGCGAGAGCTGGCGAGCAGAAAGGGCAGAACCTGCCAATAAACCACCACCACCTAAACATACAAACAGATAATCTAAGTCACCCACTTCTTCAAATAACTCTTTTGCAGCCGTTCCTTGTCCAGCAATTACATGAGGATGGTCATAAGATGGAATGAGTGTCAGGCCATTTTTTTCAGCTATTTCTTTTCCAATTTTTTCCCGATCTTCTGTATAGCGGTCAAATTCAACAATATCTGCGCCGTATTCTCGTGTTGCTGCCATTTTTGCAGCAGGAGCATCTTGGGGCATAACGATTATGGCTGGAATACCAAGAGTTTTTGCTGACAGTGCAATCGCTTGTGCGTGGTTTCCCGAAGAGAAAGCAACCACACCAGCTTTTTTTTGAGCATCATTGAATTGCAAAAGTGCATTCATTGCACCACGAAATTTGAAAGCGCCAACACGCTGGAAATTCTCACATTTAAAGAATACTTCTGCTTCAAATTCATTGTTCACAGTACGTGAAGTTAAAACAGGAGTCTTATTTGCAAAACCTTTTATACGTTCAGCAGCGGCTGCCACATCTTCATAAGTAGGAAGGGTTAAATTTTTCATAATTAAACCTAATTTTATTCAATATTTTTGGATGCAAGATTTACTATTGCTTAAGCAACGCACAATGTATTGACCTTATTTAGATAAAATATATAGTTTTAGATAAAATGTCTAATTTTATTTTCTAATGTGATAACAATGAGATATAAGATTTTGATTTACATTAAGTTTAAAATTAGATAAAAAGTCTAAATTACTATTGCATGCTTTACGCTAGGGTTTGAAATAGTAAGTAAGTCATTTGGAGGAAATACATTGGGCAATCGTGATAAACATTTACTCACTCAGCTAGATACAATTGCAAAGGGCTTAAGTGAAACGCTATCTCCTTTCTGCGAAGTTGTGGTCCATGACTTAACAAATCCTGAACATGCCATACTTTCTATACATAACAATTTATCTGGTCGAAAAGTTGGAGATCCAGCAACTGAACTAGGATTGGCTAGAATCATGTCTCCAGAATTTCCAAACCTTATTTCAAACTATGCAAATCAGTTTGCAGATGGTCGTCCTGCAAAAAGCACGTCTATTGGAATTAAAGATGAAGAGGGCCAGTATGTGGCTGCTTTATGCATGAATATTGATTTAACCCTATTTAGAGGTATGCAAAGCGCTTTAGAGCATTTCACTAAAATTGAAACTGATAACATTATTGAAAATTTGGAGCCGAGTGGTACTGAAGCAATCCGAAAATATATCGATCAATTTGCCTCAAAACATGCCACTACACCACGTATGTTAAAACTCAATGAGAGAAAGCAAGTAATACATGAGCTCAAGAATAATGGTTTGTTAGACATTAAAAAGGCTTTAGAGACAGTTGCACAACATTTAGGTATATCAAGAGCGAGTGCCTATTTGTATGTAAAGGAAACTTAAGATTTATTTATATCTATCAAAAAAATAAATTGTTTATTGAGCATGACTCATTTAAATAAATGAATAGGAATACAACAAGCATCTCTCTAGCTTGATTTAGGAGGTCGTTATTTGAAGATATTTATTATTATATTTATTGCAATTTTTTCTAGTATTGGACTGATCTGCTTAATTGCTCTACTCAAAAATCTAAAAAACAATTCGTCATCTGGCGAGCATGATCATTCATCTTCTTCAACACATCATTTTCACGATAATAGTCCTAGTCATCATAGTTCAAGTTATTCAAATGATTGTTCGTCATCTTCAGACTCGGGTAGCTGTGACAGCGGTGGCGGTGGAGATTAAAAAAAAGCCCTTTTATGCAAAGGGCTTTTGATGACTTTAAGGTAAATCGAACCAGATAAATTGACTATCTTCAGTTGCTTGAATCGTCGCTTTATCTTCAAAAACAAAGGCATCACCAGCTTTGACTTCTTGATCACCAATACGAATAACACCAGAGATCACGTGAACATAGTTCACTTTTTTAACTGGCTCAACATTTAACTCATGTCCTTTTTCCAATACAGCAGACTTTACTTCTGCATCTTGGCGAATATGCATTGGAGCATTTGTATCTGGACCTGCAATTAAATGCCATTTGTTGGGCTCTTTTCTTGGGTCAAGATTAATTTGCTGGTAATTTGGTTCCGCATCTCTTTCATCAGGAATAATCCAGATTTGAAGTAAATGGACAGGTGCATCACTGTTATTAATTTCACTGTGAGCAACACCTGTGCCAGCACTCATGAGCTGCCATTCACCTGCATTAATCTCGCCTTCATTTCCCATGGTGTCGCGGTGTGAAATAGCACCATCAAGCACACAGGTTAAGATTTCCATGTTGTCATGCGAGTGTGTACCGAAACCATTATGCGCATCAATTCTGTCGTCATTAATGACTCGTAAAGCACTTACACCCATATATTTAGGATCGTACCAGCTACCAAATGAAAAGCTATGATAAGACTCTAACCAACCTGCTTTAACATGTCCTCGATCTTCACCACGATGTAGATAACCATTCATGATCTAATCTCCCAAATTTTTATTTATCTCTTGAGAAATATCTTAATGTTCTATAGAGGCTATAAAAATAGGCTAACTGCAACATGTCGTTGCATAATTGATATGGTTGTAAAGTTTTTTATATATCAATGCATTTTTTAGAATAAAAAAACCTGCCATGTAGGCAGGTTTTTTAAAGAATATATTGATTATTCAAGGAATTTAACAGTTACGCCAGAACGTACTTTACTTCCTAAATCGTTCGCATCCCAGTTCGTTAAACGAATACAACCGTGTGACGCTGTTTTAGAAATTAAAGATGGATTTGGTGTTCCGTGAATACCAAAAGATTTTTTACTTAAACCAATCCAGATATTACCAACAGGAGCATTAGGGCCAGGTGGTAAAGAAAGTGGTTTTAAGTTTTTACCTTGTACGAAGTTCGAAGGTGAGTAGCTGTACCATGGGTTACGTGCCACACCCACTACCTTGTAAGTACCGGCCGGAGAAGGCGTATCAGTACTGCCAATTGTTGCAGGAAATGAGGCAATCATTTGGTTCCGGCTATTGAAGAGATACAATTGTTTTGCACCTTTGTGGGCAATAATCAAATGAATGTCTTCTGGTAAATCATTGCGCACGTTTGGAACAATGATTTTTTCACCCGCTTTTTTGAATGTTGCTGTTGGGTTTAATCTCTTTAAGAAAGCTTCATCAATATGAAACTTCTCGCCCAACATTTCGCTAACACGAGTGTAGTACAAACCTTTCATTTTAGCCTGTAATGCGTAGTCAGAAGGAATCGACTCAGCATATGGACCTTTTAAGTCAGCATCAGAAATGGTGTATTCAATAAATGCTGGCTTGGTTTGTTTAGCAACTAACGCATCCCAAGTTTCTTTAGTCAGTTCACCAGTAGGTGATAAACCATTCATTTGCTGGAATGAAGAAATTGCTTTTAATGTGTTTTTACCGCTCATGCCGTCAATAGCACCTGGCGATGCATGCGCATTGTTAAGCATAACGTGCGCACGTGCATAAACTGGAAGTTGGCCTTTACCAATATTTTCAGACCATTCTGCCGAGTTCAAGCCATCTAATGTCCATGAAGCAGCAGGTACTTGTGTGGTTTTAGACGCCGTTGTGCTTTTAGCAGTTGCTGGTGTAGACGCAGCAATACCAGACTCAGCATTTGGGTCTTCGGTTTTTTGCAAATTTTGTAATGTTGTTGACGCTCGATTTAGATCATTTTGTTCTTGAGCGGTAATTTGTGTCGGAGCTTGAGCTTGTACAGTTGAAGCTGCATCTACTGCTAAAGGATCAATCGGATCTTCTACAGGAGCTGATACCTTTTTAGGGTTCAGTGGTTGCTCAGTTGTTGAAGCAGCAAAAGCAACATTAGCAATAATACAACTTAAACTCATAGCGAGTAATGAGCGAACAAACATGTAATTCAACCTTAAGAATTTTCATATAGGCAATAGGGGATTGATCTGTTCTTAAAGTGCAAAAAATTACCAATAACTCATCTCTATGAGCCCAAGATTGGCAATTTAGTGAGTCAAAGAATACCAATAAACCCAATGTAACATGTTGCAAGTATTGCAGAAAACCCCGCATCTTGCAGTAGACTTTTGTGTAAATATGCATTTTTTAGTAGATTGACGAGTTTTTTGTGTGAAATTGAAATTATAAAAATGTCTCTGTTTTTGATATGATGCTGCCACATAAAGAAGATAGAGATTGGTAATGACGGCTTTGAAAAATGATCGTTTCCTCCGTGCTTTGTTACGCGAACCTGTAGATACCACCCCGGTATGGATGATGCGTCAAGCAGGACGTTATTTGCCTGAATATCGTGAAACACGTTCAAAAGCAGGTGATTTCCTATCTTTATGTAAAAATACAGATTTTGCCTGTGAAGTGACTTTGCAACCTTTGCGTCGCTATGATTTAGATGCAGCAATTTTATTTTCAGATATTTTAACTATTCCAGATGCACTCGGTTTAGGACTTTATTTTGAAACTGGCGAAGGTCCTAAGTTTCATAAAACAGTGCGTACTGAACAAGATGTGGCTAACTTACCAAAGTTAAATGCAAAATCAGATCTTGATTATGTGATGAACGCTGTAAGCACGATTCGCTCTGCTTTAGGTGGTCAAGTTCCACTGATTGGTTTTTCTGGTAGCCCTTGGACGTTAGCAACTTATATGGTTGAAGGCGGTTCAAGTAAAGAATTCCGTTTTACCAAGCAAATGATGTACGCCCAACCAGAAGTTTTGCATGCGTTGCTCGATCATTTAGCAGATTCAGTTATTGATTATTTAAATGCTCAGATTGATGCAGGCGCTCAGGCGATTCAGATTTTTGATAGCTGGGGCGGGGCATTGGCACATCGTGAATATGTCGAATTCTCTTTAAACTACATGAATAAAATCATTGCAGGTTTACAACGTGAGAAAGATGGCCGACGCATTCCTATCATTGTGTTCACTAAAGGTGGCGGCCAATGGTTAGAGCCAATGATGACCACAGGTGCAGATGCATTAGGTCTAGATTGGACGACACCATTAAATACAGCTCGAACTACAGTGGCTGGGCGTGTAGCTTTACAAGGAAATCTTGATCCTGCTGTTCTATACGGTTCGGCTGCTTCAATTGAAAAAGCAGTGAAAGCAATGTTGGATGATGCTTACGCAAATGGTGAAAAGACGGGTTACATCGCTAACTTGGGCCATGGGATTACTCAGTGGGTAGACCCTGCACAACCAAAAATCTTTGTAGATACAGTACATGAGTATAGTGCTAAATATCTAGGATAGTTTTTTGTGCAATATCTCACTTTACCGTTTCAATTTATCGGCAAGGCTGTTTCGGCAGCCTTGTTTGGTATTTTGCTTTTAATTGCTTTTGCTTTAACAGCGCCGATGGGAAGCCATGAATATATGGGTTTTTATCGTTATGATTATTTACTCATCTATGCAGTATTAATCCAGATTTGCTTACTCTATTTAAAACTGGAGTCGTGGGCAGAAGCTAAAGTAATTGCTTTGTTTCACGTCATGGCAATGGTCATGGAAATATTCTTAACGCATCCTGCGATTGCGTCATGGCAATATCCACAGCCTGCCGTATTTAGAATTTTAACAGTGCCTTTATTTGCGGGCTTTATGTATTCGGCTGTAGGTAGTTTTTTTGCACGCTCTATACGACTGTTTCAAGTTTCTTTTGAAAAGCTTCCAAGTTTTGGAACTATGCTTTTGCTGGCATTTTTCTCATATATAAATTTTATGAGTAAATTTTTTGTTCCCGACATTCGCTATATTTTATTTGCCATTAGTATTTTTATTTTTTGGAAAACAAAACTTTATTTTCAACTTAATCAACATAAATTTAAAATTCCGATGTTACCCATATTATTGACGCTCGCGTTTGTGATTTGGGTCGCTGAAAATATAAGTACATTTTATAAAATCTGGCTCTATCCAAGTCAGGTTAATGCTTGGCATATGGTGGGTTGGGGTAAGCTAGGTTCGTGGTATTTATTATTAATTTTGAGTCTAGTGCTGGTGCTTAAAATATTAGGTAACAGGGATAATCAAGGTAACTGGAATTTAAGATAATTTTTCTTTTGCACTTTTCATCATATTGTTTATTTTTTAATTGCTAAATCACAGCCTTCTCGCTATCTTTAATAGCGTGTAATAAGAATTACACATAACAATACAACACATAAGAAACAATCAATAATGATTTTGGAGATTTACATCTATGTTAAAAAAATTAGCTTTAGCTGCTTTATTAGCAGCTGGTTCAAGTGTTGCAATGGCTGATAACGATGTGGGCTGTGGTGTGGGTACACAAGTATGGGCTGGCAAAAAAGGAGTAGCGCCTAAAATTCTTGCTGCAACAACAAACGGTATTTTTACTAACCAATTACTAGGGATCACTTTCGGTACTTTGGGCTGCCGTCAAGGCGGAACAGTAACAGCGCAAGTTGTAACATTCACAAATGAAAATGCAGAAGCTTTAGCACGTGATATGGCAGTAGGCCAAGGTGAAAGCCTGAACGTACTTGCTGAGTTAATGCAAATTAAACCTCAAGACAAAGAACGTTTCTTTAAAGTTTCAAAAGCAAACTTTGGTGAAATCTACTCTGCAAACAACCAAAATACGCTTCAAGTTTTAGCATCACTACAAACTGTAATGGCTAAAGACGACGTTTTAAAAGCTTACGTATAAGTTTGAAACTGAAAACCCTGTCGTCTGGCAGGGTTTTTCTTATATTTAATGATAAAAATTGATGAGCTTAATGAAGTCAGTTGTTTTAGTTTTTGCCTCGTTGGCAGCGAATATTGCGTATTCAGCAGATATAAATCCATCTATTCAAAAATATTGGTCAATTGCAGAACAGAAAAATTTAGATCAAGATATTACTTGGCAAAGGCTCATGTATGCCAATAAAAACCATAAAAGTGATGTCACTTATTCTGGCTATTTCATATCAGAAAATGGAAAAAATAATTTAAAAGAAGAAATGAAAGCCGACATCTCGGCATTATTTATGCCTGCTCAAGATAATCAGTCAATTCGCTGTAAATTTCCGGCACGCAGTCAATGGCTCATGCAGAAAGTAGGCATTCAAGAAAATGAATTACCTCAAGTAAAATGTTCAGAATTTGAAAACTGGATTGGACAGATTAAGCCTCATAAAGCGACCTTAATTTATGCGACCGATTTTATGGGCAATCCAAGCTCAATGTTTGGTCATACTTTATTGCGTTTAGATCCAAAAGATCAGCAGCAATTAAATTTAGTTTCCTATGCTGTAAATTATGCAGCAACTGTGGCCGGAAACGACAACTGGTCATATGCCTGGAAAGGCTTAACAGGGCAATATCCGGGTGAATATTCACTGATGCCTTATTACCGTAAAGTAAAAGAGTACGGCGATTTTGAAAGCCGTGATTTATGGGAATATGAGCTAAATTTAACGCCTGAAGAAACACGGTTTTTAGTGGCTCATATTTGGGAAATGCAGCATGTGAGCTTTCCCTATTACTTTGTGAGTGATAACTGCGCCTACAGATTATTAGGCTTAGTCGATTTAGTAAAACCTAAGTCTAATCTGCAAGAGAAATTCACTCATGCTTCCATCCCCATGGAAACCATTAAATCGATGCAGCAGCAAGGGCTCACCAAAGCTCCAGTGTATCGACCTGCTTTAGAAACTCAGCTATTGGCCCAAGCTCATCAGCATGGTGCTTCATTAGCGAAGGTAGCTCATCAAATTGCGCTGATGCCTATTCAGCAGTCTTCTCAAATTTTAAAATCATTTAATGAGCAAGATCAGGCTAAAATTTTAGAGATGGCTTACGATGATTTATATCTTCAATTTACCAGTCGTCAAATAGAAGAAAGCATTGCTCAGCCGCAGTTGCGTCAGCTTTTAGCACTCAGAAGCCAGATTGATTTAGACAAACAGCGTCAAGAACCTAAAAGACCAACAAAAGAGCCAACTCAAGGTCACAATGCACGTAATATTTCAGTCAAAGCAGGCGAGGTTCAAGGAGACAAGTTTCTCGAACTTGGTCATCGACAAGCCTATCATGACTTAATAGATCCTCAAGGAGGATACCGTGCAGGCACTCAATTACTTTTTTTAAATGGCAGTGCGCAGTGGCGAGATGATCATTTAAAACTAGAAAATCTTGATCTGTTAGAAGTAAATTCTTATAACCCGATTCAACCTTTTAAAACACCGCTGAGTTGGGGATTTAATTTGGGTTGGCGTCAGGAAGCGATTCATGATGGTACTTTTAGTGAAGAAAAACAGCACGGCGTAGCGAATTTTAACGCTCAGGTTGGATATAGTTTTGCAGATTATGAACGTAAAAATATTTGCTATGGGCAACTACAAACCTATGTACAAGCAGGTTCAAATCTAGATAAAGGGTGGCGTGTCGGTGTAGGCCCAACTTTAGGTTGTATGAACCAATGGTTTGAAAATTTCAACTCTGTGGTACAAATTGAATTGCCCTATTGGGAAGACCAAAATCAATGGAATTTGAGAGTTAATACCCAGTGGCAATATGTGATTAATCGTAATAATGCTGTTCGATTAAACTGGGATTATGAACAACAAAATCATCAAGACTGGATGAAATCAAGTTTAGGTTATGTTTGGTTCTTTTAAAGAATAAGCCCATAAAAAAAAGAGAAATGACATCATTTCTCCCTTTTTTGTTTTAGCAAAAGATTATTTCTTTATTGCATTCAACACTGCGTAAGCTGCTTTAATGCGTTCTTCATTAGGAATACGTTTATTGGTTAACATGACTAAACCAATATTCTCTTTAGGAATAAACACGACATACGTTCCAAAGCCATTGGTTGAACCAGTTTTGTGGTAAATCTTAACTGAAGGTTCTTTGGAAATGGCAGTGACTTTATTAGGCTTCATCACGATTTGCTCTGAATTACTGTCTAATAAAGTTTGCAATGGTGCTGGATAAGAGAACTCTTCCCAACCTAATGCTTGATACATCGTACCTACTTGATAGAAACCTTTATGTGTCTCATTAATTGCGCTTTGAATATCAGCCGGATATTTTTGTGGATTCAAGTTAGCGTTAATAAACTTAAGCATGTCAGGCAAAGTAGATTTAACGCCGTAGGCAGGCGCATCTAGTGGGCCGGGGTTAACTCGAATCGGCTGATTTTCTTGGTTATAGCCAAATGCATAGTTTTGCATTTGAGTCTTAGGCACATTTACATAGCTATGTTTTAAGCCAAGATCTGGAAAAATTGTTTTTTCTAAGACTTGGTCGAAAGGTTTATTCATGGACAAAGCTACAACTTTGCCAAATAGACCAATACTTGGGTTTGAATATTGTCGATATTCACCGATCGGGTTTTTAGGTTTCCATTCTTTGAAAAAAGTTAAAACTTGCTGATCTGTTTGGACTTCATCTGGGAATTGTAGCGCAAGGTTGCCACTCGTATACGTCGCAAGCTGAAGTAGGGTAACTCGGTCAATTGGTGTGTTTTTTAATTCTTTCCAATACTTTCCGGGTGTGTCTTCAAAAGAGATTTTTCCTTTTGTTTTTGCATATCCACCTGCTGTGGCGGTAAATAATTTACTCACTGAACCTAGCTCGAAAATGGTATTGCCATTTACGGCTTTTTTATCTTGAACCGATTGCAGGCCATAATACATTTCATAGTTTTTATTATTTTGGATAACTCCCACGGCCATGCCAGGCACATCATATTTTTCTAATAACGGTTTAAAATTTTGATCTACTAGTTTTTTAATTTCTTGCTCTTTGGGTGTATTGCCTGCATAAATTGAGGTATTAAAAATGAAAAGAGAAGGCAAAAGTAAGCAGGAAATTTTTTTAAATCGCATGATTAACTCATAAATTATTTAAAAAGAAAGATGCGTACTTTTATAACAAAAATCACATAATTTAATTGTTATGTTTTATAGACTAAGTGCTTTATCTAAATATAAAAAAACCCAACTCAGTTGGGCTTTTAAATGTGTCACTAAAGAGAAATTAGTAACTTTCAGGTACGGCACTCAAGAACTCACGGCGTGATTCTTTATCGGTTTTAAAATCTCCGATAAATGAAACAGTACGCGTAGTAGACTCTTGCTTACCTACACCACGCATCATCATACACATATGTGCTGAATCGATGACTACAGCGACACCGCGCGCGCCCGTGACTTCAACTACAGCTTCAGCGATTTGCTGAGTCAGGTTTTCCTGAATTTGCAAACGACGTGCAAACATTTCAGTAATACGGGCAAATTTCGACAAGCCAAGAACCTTGCCTTCTGGTAGATAGGCAATATGTACACGGCCATAGAATGGGAGGAGATGATGTTCGCAAAGCGAATAGAATTCAATATTCTTCACCAATACCATTTCATGGTTATCTGATGGGAAAACAGCATTATTGGTGACTTCTTCTAAAGTTTTACTATAGCCAGAAGTTAAATATGAAAAAGCTTTAGCCGCACGCACAGGCGTATCTTTAAGGCCGGGACGATCAAGATCTTCACCGACGGCAGTCAGAATATTTGCGTACGATTGCTGCATAGACATAAGAATGTTCACTTACACTGGTTGAACAAAACGGCATTCTATCAGAAAACTATAAAAAGTCTGAATTCTGTAGAAAATGCCGCTTTATTGTTGGTACTTGGGATTTTTTTCTGCGCGTTTAAGCAGTACGAGAACAGCGCCTGTGCCACCTTGATTTTCTGGTGCACTTACAAAAGCTAAAACATCGCGGTGTTGGCGTAACCATCCGTTGACATAGGTTTTTAAGACCGCTTCAGGGCCTTTACCATGCACAATTTTGATCACATTTTGGTTTTCATCTTTTGCCATTTGGATAATATGTAAAACCGCCTCACGTGCTTGCTCAATCGTACAACCATGTAAATCTACAGCTTCAAACCAACGTATTTTCCCAGCTTTTAAGTCTTCAAAAACTTTATGCTGAAGGGTAGCAATGCGATAGCTTAATGTTGCTTGGCTTGCGACCGGATTTAAAGCAGCTTGAGTATCAGAGAGTTCAGCATGCTCAGTGTCACGACCGCCTTCGGCAGCTGCACGTTTAGCGAGAGTTTGAGCATCAACTTTTTTTGCGCGAGGAGTTCTTACATCAGCAATATTACTATTATTGATGGGTTTAACACCTGCTACAGCGCTTTGAAACAGATTTGCACTTTCCAATTCTTCAGACTCAGCTTGAGGTTGTTTGGCCTCAGGCTGACTTGCGATTTTGCTTGAATGAGGATTGGAGATTTGCTTTTTAAATTGCTTCAATAACTTTTGTTGCTCTTTAGAAAGCGATGAATCTTTATTACTCATATATCTTCTATTAAACCGTTTGGGGTTGTCCAAAAAGGGCGTTAAAGGCTTGATCTGGTCTTGGTTGTTTCATAAAACTTTCGCCAACCAAGAAGGTGTGAATATCATGTTCCTGCATCATACGAACATCATCTGGAGTGGCAATGCCACTTTCAGTTACGAGTAAGCGAGAAGCAGGAAGTAAATTTTTTAAACGGATTGATGTTTTTAAATCTACATCAAAGGTTTTTAAATTGCGGTTATTCACACCTAACAAACATTGCTCAGACAACTTTAAAGCACGTTCCAGTTCTTCTTCATCATGAACTTCAACCAATACATCAAGCTGATGTTCAAAAGCAGTCTTAGACATTTCTTCGAGCTGCTGATCTGACAAAGATGCAACAATCAATAAAATACAGTCAGCATGTAATGCACGTGCTTCGACTACATTATATGGATCAATCAGAAAGTCTTTACGTAAAGCAGGTAAAGCACAGTGACTTCGGGCAATCGCAATATTTTCATCCGCACCCTGAAAAAAATCAACATCAGTTAAAACAGATAAACATGCTGCTCCAGCTTGTTCGTACTGTTCGGCAATTTCAGCAGGATTAAAATCTGCACGAATAATGCCTTTTGATGGAGATGCTTTTTTAATTTCAGCAATTACGGCAGGGCGCTTATGCTGTAAAGCTTTTGCAAATCCTCTTACTGGAGTTGCAGCTTTCGCTAATTCTTCAATGTCTTGCAAATTACGTTGTTTTAAACGTGCAGCAAGTTCCTCATGTTTACGGTCAACAATTTTACCTAAAATGGTATTTTGAATATTAATCATGAGAAATCCTTAATCTGCCTGACATTGTTTTAATGTTTTGGTAAATTCAGCCAAAACACTCATTTTCTCTAATGCTTGTCCGCCATAGATAATATCTTGAGCGAATGAAACAGCCTGCGCATAAGTTTTGGTAATACCCGCCACATAAATACCAGCACCCGCATTAAGCGCAATCATATTTGCTGCTTTTTCGCCAATGTCAGTTTTATTTTTACTCAATGCATCTTTAATCAGTTTTAAACTTGCTGCTGCATCAGCAACAACTAAGCCATTTAAGGTTTGTGACTCAATGCCGACATCTTCTGGATTAAGTGTCCATTCCGTAATTTCGCCGTCTTTGAGTTCTGCAATAGCTGTAGGAGCGGCAAGGCTGATTTCATCAAGACCATCTCTTGAATGGACAACCATGACATGCTCAGCACCCAGTTGCTTCATAACCTCTGCAATCGGACGACAAAGCTCATCTGAGAACACACCAATCACAAAGCGTTTTACACCAGCTGGATTGGTCAGTGGGCCAAGTAAATTGAAAATACTACGAATGCCAAGTTCACGACGTGGACCAGCAGCATATTTCATGGCTTTATGATGGTTTGGTGCAAACAAGAAACCTACACCCATTTCACGGATGCAGCGTTCGGTTTGTTGCATATCTAAATCAAGGTGAATACCTGCTTGTTCAAGTAAGTCAGATGAACCTGATTTACTTGAAACGCCACGGTTACCATGTTTTGCAATGGTTGCGCCTGCTGCTGCAATGACAAAGCTAGAAGCTGTAGAGACGTTAAATAAATTTTGACCATCACCACCTGTACCCACAATATCAACTAAATGTTTGATATCGCTCACATCGATCTTGATCGCAAATTCACGCATGACACGTGCAGCAGCTGTCATTTCGTCAATGCTTTCACCTTTCATGCGTAGCCCCATCATTAAAGCACCAATTTGTGCTTCGGTTGCCTCACCTTGCATGATGCTGCGCATAATTTCTTCCATTTGAGGCTGAGTCAAATGAATGTTCTTGGTAATGTGGTTGAGCGCCTGTTGGATATTCATAGTCATGATTTACAGCATTAATGATTAAAATTTTTAGGTGAAGTTGATCAAGAGTGGGATGTTCAGCGTGTTGCATTCCATGTTTCACTAGCTACAGAGAGCTATGTTAGCAGAAAATAACCAAAGTTTTTTGTAGTTCCTTAAGAGTTTTAAAATTTTTGCTAGTTCACTGCGTTGGTTTTATTCATAAATAAAATTTATTTATTGAAAAAGGTTTTAGTTTATTGTGAGTTTTTATGATAAATAATTAACCATTTGGTATATCTTAAACATACATATATCTAGAAAAAATGTGTATAAATCAAGCAAATAAAAATGGATATAGTAGGGTGATCTTTATTATATCTATCAATAAATATGTATTTAAATAACTTGAAATATCTAGGGCCTTTAAAAAATAAGCGCTCATTTATTTTTGTATTTGTTGCACTGTTTCATCCATTAGAAAGCTATGCACAAGAAACCGTAGAGCAACCCCAAAACCAAGCTAAACCAGATAAAGTAGTTCGTGTTGCTGTGACAGGATCTCGGATTTCAAAAGCACAAAAAGATGGCCCGACCAGTGTCACCGTAATTACCGCAGCCGATATTGAAAAACAAGGTTTTAGTAATGCATTTGATGCACTCAATAATTTGACGCAGAACACGGGTTTTGTACAAGGTGCTGATTATGGAAACACGTTTACACCTGCGGCTAATGCGATTAGTTTACGAGGCTTGGGACCCAATCATACTTTAACTTTGATTAATGGACATCGGGTTGCAGACTATCCTGTACCTTATGATGGCTCTGTCAATTTCGTAAATTTAGCCAATATTCCCGCTGCCATTATTGATCGGATTGAAATATTAAACGGTGGTGCCTCTGCAATTTATGGTTCAGATGCAATTGCAGGTGTGGTGAACATTATTCTAAAAAAGAAAACAGACGGTACACAATTTAATATTAAGGCAGGTGGAACCAAAGAAGGCGGTGAAAATTTACGTTTACAACTGAGTGGTAGTAAAACTTTAGACAAGCTTAGTCTCGTTTATGGGGTTGAACTCAGCGGCCGTGAACCGATATGGGCAGCCGATCGAGATTTTATGAAGAGCCGAACTCGTTTAGGAGAAAAACCAGACACTATTGTGGGTCGTAAAAATGCTGATACTGGTAAATATCTTTCAATTGGTGGGTGTCAGGCCTTTAATGGTTTATTTAACGGATCAGTCAATAATATTGGACAAGCAGGGGCGGACAATTGTGCTAGTGGTTTGGCTCGACCGACTTATTGGACTGTTCAAACTCAAAATCGCAGTCAAAATGGTTATCTCGGTTTAGATTATGAGTTAAATGATAAAACTCAATTATTTGCAGATTTTTTGATTGGGGCAAACCAAATTGAAAATAATACCCGTAGTCCGATATGGACCTCTTTAGGTGCGTCGAGTGGTTATTTTCTAAATCAAGATTCGGGAAATTATGAAATTTGGAATCGTCGTTTTGCACCTGAAGAATTAGGTGGGGTAGAACGAATAAATAAAAAATGGAAAGAACTTTCTTCTAACTTAAATTTTGGAATTCGAGGCGATATTGGAGAGACGAGCTGGAGTTATGAAGCAGCCTATAACGGTTCTATTTATACCAGTCAGCTACGCCGCCAAGGCTTATTACGCTCGAATGTTGATGAGTACTTCTTAGGTCATCAACTTGGTACAGATGCAGATGGTATTCCTATTTATTCACCTCATTTAGATCGTTTAAGTCGACCACTCACAGCAAGTGAATTTGAAAGTATTTCGGGCACAACAAAAGAAAAAGATAAGTCGTGGGCGCAAAGTTTAACCTTAAGCGCGAATGGTGACGTATTTAAGTTACCTGCAGGAATGGCCAAACTTGCGACTGTGGCTGAAATTGGGCGTCAAGGCTTCTCGATTAAGCCAGATGAGGCGATCGAAAATGGTGAATATTATAATTTAAGCTCTAGCGGCGAATATGGAGGAACGCGGACCCGCCAAGCACTCGGTGCTGAATTGTTCTTACCTTTAGCAAAACCGTTAAATTTAACCCTGTCTGGACGTTATGACCGTTATGCTTTGTCAGATAACAGTATTGATAAGCTAACTTTCGGTTCGGGTCTCGAGTTTAGACCACATCCGACTTTATTGGTGCGTGGTAACTACGCGACCAGCTTTCGTGCACCAGATATGAACTATCTGTTTTTAAATAAACAAAAAGGTTATTTCGAAAAGACCACCGATTATTTACGTTGTAGCCAAACGGGACAACCTTTAGATAAATGTAGTTTTAAAGATTACGCACCTGGGGCGAACTACACTTTAACCGGAAACAAAGAGCTTAAACCTGAAGAGGGTAAATCTTATGGTGCAGGTTTTGTTTGGTCGCCAACCAATAAGTTTGACATTAGCGTCGATTACTGGGATATCAAAATTGATAATCTTGTGAGAAATTTGAGTGATGACAAAATTCTACGTTTAGAAGCAGATTGTCGTTTAGGCAACCAAGATATTAACTCTGCGGCCTGTATTGATGCTTTGGCACGTGTAGAGCGTAACCCTGCAAATGCAGTTGTCGATCCAAATGTGATTAAAAATATTAATATCGTTCCGATTAACGCTGCATCAGACCATACCCGTGGGATTGATTTCACTAGCAGATGGCGTTGGAAAACAGACAGTTTTGGTAACTTTCTCTGGACGGTAAATTATAGTCGTGTACTAGAACATGAATATCAACAATCAAAAGATCACGAGAAAGATGACTATTTAAAAGATTTAAATATTCAGGATTGGCGTGACCGTTTTAATACCAGTCTCAGCTGGAGCTTTGGTGATTGGGCATCAACAGTATTAGTTAATCGTTATGGCAAAATTCCAAACGGCGACCAGACTGCCTATTTAAGCCCAACATATTTAGTGAACTGGAGTGGTACTTATCAAATCTCTCCAAAAGCTTCTGCTTCAATCATTATTAATAACTTGTTTGACAAAGTGAAACGAGATGACACAGGCGGTTGGCCGTATTATCCGGTAGGATTATATTCGCCATTCGGCCGTCAAGGTTGGTTGGAGTTTAACTATAAATTCTAAGAATGATGTATGGATGCAGCGAAGTGGTACAGCAATTGCTGCATCTTTTTATTTAAAACTACAGAGGATAGATCCCTTATGTCGGTCAAGCCTTCATTTAAAAAAAGATTACTACTTACAACATTATTATCTTTATCGGCAACACAGATTTTTGCATCGAATAACAGTGAACAAATCCCGATTGGTAAATTACCCGAGTGGGTCATACCCGAATCTTATGATTTAGATTTTAAGATTGATCCCGCACAAAAAGGCTATACCGGTAAAACCACTATTCATTTAAAGCTGGCTCAAGCTACAGATCACATCTGGATTCATGGTAAATCTTTGACGGTGAAAGATGTGAGTATCACATCGGCAGAGGGTGCTAAAACCAAAGCAAAATATGAGCAAGCCTCCGAGGTTGATGGGGTGAGTAAAATTAAATTTGCCAAGACCTTGCCAGCAGGCCAGTATCAACTCGTTCTAGATTTTAATGCGGCCTACGATCAGCAGCTCGACGGTATTTATAAAATCGAGTTTGAAGGTAAGCCTTATGTCATGACTCAAATGGAAGCAATTAGTGCACGTCAGTCATTTCCGTCATTTGATGAGCCACGTTTTAAAACGCCGTTTAATATTCGTTTGACGATTCCAAGCAAATATTCAGGTTTTGCTAATACCCAGCAAACATCTGAGCAAGCAGAGAAGTCGGGTTGGAAAACACTGAGTTTTGCACAAACTAAACCACTACCAACGTATTTACTTGCGTTGGCTGTTGGACCGTGGCAATTACAAAAAGGGCCAGATATTGGAGCAACTTCATGGCGTAAGCAACCGATCCAGTTACGTGGTATTGCGCCTGATGCTAAAGCTGAAAAAATGCAGCATGCTTTATCTGAAACGCCAGCCATTTTAAAAACTTTAGAAGATTATTTTGCCTTTGGTTATCCATTTGACAAGCTCGATTTACTGGCAGCACCAGACTTCGCCGCTGGTGCAATGGAAAACCCGGGGCTAATTACTTTTAGAGACTATCTAATGTTGCTAGATAAGGACTCACCAGTCTCTTTTGTACAGAATTCATTTAACGTTAATGCACATGAGCTGGCGCATCAATGGTTCGGTGATGTCGTCACGATGCCATGGTGGGATGATCTATGGCTTAATGAATCTTTTGCCACATGGATGCAAAGTAAAATCACTCAAAAACTACATCCTGAATTTAATGCAGACTTAGAGCGTATTGCAGATACTGCCGATGCGATGAAAAGTGATAGTTTGGTGAGTGTACGTCGTATTCGTCAGCCTATTTTAAGCAATGCCGATATTCAAACGGCTTTTGATGGCATTACTTATCAAAAAGGTGCAGCTGTTTTAAATATGTTTGAAAGCTATTTAGGCGAAGAAAAATTCAAACAAGGCGTACGCAATTATATTAATAAGCACCAATATGGTAATGCGACAGCCAATGATTTAATTAGCGCTTTAGCAGAGCAGTCTGAGCAAAGTGAGCGCTTTTCCAAAGCGATGAAAAGTTTCCTTGATCAACCGGGTGTACCTTTAATCAATACTTCACTACAGCAAGAAGGTAATAAAGTCTTTTTAAATGTGAGGCAAACCCGTTATTTACCTGTGGGTTCAAAAGGTGATGCAAGAAGCCTGTGGGGCGTACCATTATGTGCCCGTTATGAAGTTCCAAATGCAGGCAGTAAAGTTCAGTGTGAATTGGTAGATCAAGCAGAAGCCAAGATTGAACTCAAAGGTGCCAGCCTTGGCAGTTGGTATATTCCAAATGCAGATGCGGCAGGGTATTACCAATTTAGTTTGCCTCAAAAAGAGTTTACTCGTCTGACTGCTGCTACAGAAAAGCTTTCTAACACTGAACAGTTGGCCTACGCCTACACGATTTCAGCGGCATTTAACCATGGTGATATTAATTTATTGGCTGTCGTAGATGCTGCGAAGAAATTTGCCAATTCGAATAGCCGACAAATTAGTACGGCCTTGTTTTCTCAGTTAAGTACCATTCATCGTCATGTGTTAAAAACAGAAGCTGAACGTGAACATTTTAGAAAAGTCTTGGCTAATTTATATTTACCTAAATTAAATCAATTGGGTTATGTAAACAAAAAAGATGAATCAGCTGAGGACAGTTTATGGCGTAGTGAGTTAGTTAAGTTTCTTGCTTTAGATATTCAAGTTCCCGAAGTCCGTACACAACTGTTAAAACAGTCAGATGCTCTATTTGCTCAAAAACAGCTTAACTTTGCGCAAGTAACTCCTGAATTATTGCCAACTATTTTAGCTGTACGTGTACAAGAAAAAGGCCAACCTGCTTTTGACCGTTTATCTAGTGAGTTACAACGTGTGACTCAACCGACACAACGTCTTGCAATTCTTACGGCCTTAGGTTCAGCAAATCAAGAAGCAACACGCCAACAAGCACGTCAGTTGATTTTGAACCCGCGTGTTAAAGTCGGTGAAGTTCGTACTGTGGTTAACTCCATTAATAATTATGGAGATGAAAAAGGTGGTTTGTGGTCTTGGTTTAAAGTAAATCATGACGCCGTGTTTGATCGTTTAGGTAAATCTTCTGCTGGGCGTTTTCCTGCAATGTTTAGTGGGGCCGCATGTACCCAACAACAGGCAGTACAGTTAAATGACTTTTTTGCACCACGAACTAAAGAATTGGTTGGAGTTGAAAGAGGATTGAAACAGACTAAAGAACGTATTCAACTCTGCGAATCTTTAGTGGCAAAACAAGATGGATCGATTGTGCAACAGTTAAAGTTGTAATTGTTTCAGCCATAAAAAAAGCCAACTGATCATAGTTGGCTTTTTTATTGGGATTACTTTATCAAATCATTTTTAAAACGATTTATTCATGGCTGAATTATGCGTAGATGTCTAAAAAGTTTTTAAAGATTTGATGGCCATGTTGACTCAAGATTGATTCGGGATGGAACTGCACGCCTTCAACAGGCAATGTCTTATGTTTAACACCCATGATTTCTTCCATTGAGCCATCTGCTTCATTGGTCCAGCACGTTACTTCAAGGCAATCAGGCAGTGTTTGCTGATCAATCACCAAAGAGTGATAACGAGTTGCCGAAAATGGGCTAGGAAGATTACTGAAAATACCTTTATTGCTGTGGTACATATCAGATAAACGTCCGTGCATCACTGTTTTGGCTCTTACAATATTTCCGCCAAAAGCTTGCCCAATACTTTGATGCCCTAAACACACGCCAAGCAAAGGAATTTTTCCAGCAAAGTGATTAATTGCAGGAATTGAAATACCAGCCTCGCTTGGAGAGCAAGGGCCAGGACCAATAACTAGATATTTTGGTTGCCATCGTTCAATATCCTCTAATGTGACTTGATCATTGCGAACAACTTTTACTTCCTGATCCAACTCGCCAAAATACTGGACAATGTTGTAGGTAAAAGAGTCGTAATTGTCGATCATTAGAAGCATGATGAACTTAACCTCATGATAGTTAATATATATTTAATAAGTGACTAGAGATTTACTCACAATATTGCTCACTTTTTCAAAAGCACTTTTATTTGATCAAATAAAAAGCCGCTTTCTAAGCGGCTAATATAACAAAAAAAGAAGTAATCAGTTTAACTATTTCATTCGTTAGAAATTTACAGAAAAAAAGACTTTGAGAAGTGAGCATTTTTGAGATGATATATAAGTACAACTCAGGCAAAATAAGCTTTTCATTAGAAATAGAAAATTATTCTGCCTGAGTTAAAAAAAGAAGATTAAATCGCTCTAGTGTTGTAAATCAGCCAGTCTAAAACTTCTCCAGACAAATGTTCAGCGAGTCTTTCTTGAACAGTTTGATGGTAACGATTTAACCAGTCTTTTTCTTCATTCGTTAGCATATCAACAACGATACAATCTAAATGAATCGGGCAAAGGGTCAGCGTTTCAAACTCTAAAAATTCACCATAAGTTTTTTCAAACCCAGAGTGAAGTTTGTTAGCAACCAGATTTTCAATGCGAATACCATATTGTCCCTCATGGTATAAGCCCGGCTCGTTAGAAATAATCATTCCTTCACGCAACTTACTATAGGCATGTATAGGCGCGTAATAAGAAAGAACTTGCGGACCTTCATGAACGTTAAGCGCAAAGCCTACGCCGTGGCCTGTTCCGTGGCGATAATCTAAACCATGTTGCCACAGCGTATGGCGACAAATTGAATCGAGTAGAGGAGCAGCTAAACCTTCAGGATAAATCGTTTTTGCCAAAGCAATGTGACACTTTAAAACCAAGGTATAGTCACGTTTTTGTTGCCCTGTTGGCGTACCTACAGGAACAACACGAGTAATATCGGTTGTGCCATCTACATATTGCCCACCTGAGTCAATGAGTAATAGACCATCGCCTTCGATAAATGAATAGTGCTCTTCAGTTGCACGGTAATGGGGTAGAGCACCATTGGCATTAAAGCCGGCAATTGTAGAAAAACTTGGCCCTATAAATCCATCTTGCTGAGCACGGAAAGCTGTAATCTTTTCATCAATGGTGAGTTCTGAAATGCTTTCACCATGATGAAGTGCTTTCTCTAACCAATGGAAAAAGTGGCAAAGCGCGACTCCATCTTTAACCATTGCATGACGGATATGAGCAATTTCGCTTTCATGCTTACGCGATTTAAAAAGTGTACTCGGGTTGATGTCGTATACAACTCGAATATCTTTTGCGATGGCTTGTTCATGAAAAATCGAGACTTTGGCTGGATCTAAAAGTATTGAGGCATCAGAAATATTCGATAAAAACTGAGCTGTATCTTCATAGTTACGAATTTCAATACCATCGGCTGCCAAAGCTTGTTGAATGGTCACATCAACTTTTTCAGCATCAATAAAAAGAATAGTTTGTTTTGCGCTGACATATAAATGTGAAAGGAACACAGGGTTATATTCTACATCTTGCCCACGTGCATTTAAGATCCATGCAATATCGTCTAAAGATGAAATGAAATGACCCGCAATATTCTTGCTATGTAAAGTTTCACGAATAGCCTGAATTTTCTCTTTACGAGATAGGGCATTTAACCCTTCAGGCATGAGATGAATTTTCTTTGATGGAAGTTCTGGGCGGTTTAACCAAATTTCTCCGACTAAATCTTGCTGGGTTTCGAGTTTATAATTATTAACTCGTGCAGTATGTTCCAGTGCCTTAAATTGCTGAATCGATAAAGTATGCCCATTTACGACAATAACTGATTCTGGCTGTAGATTCTTTTCAATCCAAGCGAGATGTGTTGAAGACTCATCACTAGTCAGTTTTTGTAATTGAAAGCCTGTCCCAACAAGTTGTTGCTCAGCTTGTACCCAATAGCGACCATCTGCCCATAGGCCCGCAAAACTTTGGGTTACGACGAGCGTACCAACCGAACCACTAAAACCGCTTAACCACTGCCTTGCTTTCCAGTAGTCTGGTAAATATTCTGACATATGTGGATCGGCACTCATCACAATCAAGGCATCAACATGTTGATTGCGCATGAGTTCACGAAGTTTCTCAAGTTTTTCTGGAACAGTTAAAACGCTCATATAGTTTCCAACTCAGGTTGAACTTTACTGGTACTTTTGTTCATTAATCTATTGATAGGTTTCTTTAATAAAAATAACACGATTGCGCCAATCACTAACGCTAAAACACACCGCATAAATAAGGTAGGTAAATGATTAATGCCATCCGCCGATACGTGCCCGCCAATTAAACCAGCGATAAGATTACCCAAAGCTGAACCTGTAAACCATAGGCCCATAATTTGACTACGGATAACATCAGGTGCAAGTTTAGTCATGGTAGATAGACCAATTGGGCTTAGACAAAGTTCTCCGATAGTAAGTAGAAATAAAGTACCTACTAACCAAAATGGTGAAACTAATCCACCTGCAATAGCAAAACTGCTTGCAAGTGACATCAATAAGAAACCACCTGCTGCGAATAACAATGCGATAATAAATTTGCTGATATAACTTGGGTCTTTATTTGCCTTACCTAGTCTAGCCCAAAGCCATGCTGCAATCGGGGCAAAAATAATAATAAATAGAGCATTGATTGATTCAAACCATACAGTTGGGATCTCAAATCCGAAAACAATACGGTCCGTATAATCTTGCGCAAATAAAGTAAAAGTTGTGGGCTTTTGTTCAAAAGCTGACCAAAATAAGGCAGATGCTGCTAATAAAACGAAGCAAATAATAATTTTAAATTTATCATACTGCTCTAAATTCAAGAAAAGTAGTAAGTACGCAAAATAAGCAATAATACCGATACCAATCCCAACTGTTAAATAAGTTGCTACAGCGACTGGATTGATGTGAATGACACCAAAGTAGGTAAGAGCAATAACGACTGCGACAGATAGTAAAAAGGAGAAAGCAATTTTGGGAGCATTTTTATTTTCTATGACAGGTTTATTCCAGTTGTCAGTTTGCTGGCGCAATTGATTGAAAGACCGTAGTTGTGGAATAGCGAATATACGAAAAATAAGTAATGCAGCCAACATTCCAAGACCACCAATCCCGAAACCTAAGTGCCAGTTATGATCACGTGCAAATAGACCTGTAAGAAGTGGAGCAATAAAAGAACCTATATTAATTCCCATATAAAAAATGGAGAAACCAGCATCTCGTCTACTATCCTGAGCTTTATATAATGTTCCGACAATCACTGAAATACACGTTTTAAACAACCCTGATCCAAGAACAATAAGAACTAAACCGAAATAAAAAAAGAATTGATCAAAGACAGGGGTAAGTGCAATCGATAAATGACCCAATGCAATAATGAGGGAGCCATACCATACTGATCGTGCCTGACCTAACCAGTTATCGGCAATCCAACCCCCTAAAACGGTCATTAAATACATGGAACCTGCAAATAATCCAACAATTGCGGCGGCAGTAGGACGGTCAAGGCCTAAACCCCCGTCATTGACCATTGCAACCATATAAAGGACCAATAGGGGACGAATTCCATAGTAAGAAAAGCGTTCCCATAGTTCTGTAAAAAATAAAGTTTTTAAGGGTTTTGGATGGCCGAAAAAAGCGGTGTCGCATTGTTCGAGTTCATGCTTCATTTCAAATCCTTTGAATGTATTAATTGTTTAATAAACCAAACTTTTAGTTTGTTTAGTTATAAAAAAAAGTTATGTTTTATTTTTTAGTTTTATTTAAATTGAAAAGCAAGTTGGTACTGTATAAAAAAGGTATATAACAAATGGTAAAAAAATTCCTTTGAGCTTCTTACTGCACCAAAGCTGATCAAAATTTACCTCATCGCAGCGAATTTCATAATAAAAAAGTAAATTAAGAGATTTTTAACAAACTTTGAAAACAAGAACTCCGTCATAAAGGAAAATAATTTCTTAAAACCTCCTTATTTTAATGGATGAGGTATGACGTGATAGATGACTTTTTAAGAAGGTTTTGAGAGTGATTTTATAAAACAATATTTATATTAGAACCCTTTTGGCAAAAGCATGGCGTAGATATCGTATTCTCAACTTAAGTTTAAAACTTCATAAGTCACCATTTATTATTTTCGTTCAGTGCAGTAAGAAGATCAGCATTCTATATAAGAAAGTATTATGATCATGAATTACTGTTAGAAATTGATGCGATGATTCATATTAGCGCAACAATTTTGCACTAAATTAGGGCGATTGCGAGCTATTCTTGTATGCCATAATTTGAAAATGTCTGAATATGGTGCATTTAACTATGCAAACAGTATAATGGGTTCAAGACAAGGGACCTAAATCATAGATAGTTATAAGCAATTCAATGTTTTAGGTAAGTCTTATAAAGTTGGTATGAGAATTGCTATATAAATACCAGCAATTAACACGCACTTAACAAGTGCAACAAAATTTCATTGGAGCAAAATGAGCATGGCGAACAAGGTCCTTCAACTCATACAAGAAAGTGGCGCAAAATGGGTCGATTTTCGCTTTACTGATACTAAGGGTAAAGAGCAACATGTAACTTACCCAGCTGATTCTATTGATGAAGATACTTTTGAAGACGGTAAAATGTTTGATGGTTCTTCAATCGCTGGTTGGAAAGGCATTGAAGCGTCTGACATGATTTTACGTCCAGATGCAGAAACTGGTTTCATCGACCCGTTCTTTGCTGAACCAACTGTAGTTGTGACTTGTGACGTTATTGAACCTTCAACAGGTCAAGGTTATGAGCGTGACCCACGTTCGATTGCTCGCCGTGCAGAAGAATACTTAAAATCTACAGGTATCGGTGATACTGCATTCTTTGGTCCAGAACCAGAATTCTTTGTATTTGACGAAGTGAAGTGGGACATCGATATGTCTGGCGCTCGTCATACATTGATCGCTGAAGAAGCTGCTTGGTCTACTGGTAAAGATTACGAGTCAGGTAACTCTGGTCACCGTCCACGTGTTAAAGGCGGTTACTTCCCAGTTCCTCCAGTTGATTCTTCACAAGATATGCGTGCAGAAATGTGTGCAAAAATCGAAGACATCATGGGTCCAGGTCGTGTAGAAGTACATCACCACGAAGTTGCTTCTTGCCAGTTAGAAATTGGTGTGAGCTTCAATACACTTGTACGTAAAGCTGACGAAGTTCAACAGTTCAAATATGCTGTTTGGAACGTTGCGCACCAATATGCAAAAACTGCAACCTTTATGCCTAAACCAATGGTAGGTGATAACGGTTCTGGTATGCACGTTCACATGTCTATCTCTAAAGATGGCAAGAACTTGTTTGCTGGTGATGAATATGCAGGCCTTTCAGAAATGGCACTGTACTTCATCGGTGGTGTAATCAAGCATGCTCGTGCATTGAACGCAATCACAAACCCATCTACAAACTCATACAAGCGTTTGGTTCCTCACTTCGAAGCACCAATTATGCTTGCTTACTCAGCACGTAACCGTTCTGCTTCTATCCGTATTCCATACGTTTCTAGCCCTAAAGGTAAGCGTATCGAAGCTCGTTTCCCAGACCCAATGATGAACCCGTACTTAGGTTTCGCTGCATTGTTAATGGCTGGTATCGACGGTATCCAAAACAAGATCCATCCGGGCGAAGCTGCTGATAAGAACTTGTACGATCTTCCTCCAGAAGAAGAAGCAAAAATCCCAACAGTTGCTCATAGCTTAGATATGGCTCTTGAAGCACTTCAAGCAGATCACGAATTCTTGTTAAAAGGCGGCGTGTTCACTAAAGAAATGCTTGATGCATACATCGAACTTAAAACTGAAGATGTACGTCGTCTTAACACGACTACTCACCCAGTTGAATTTGATATGTACTACAGCTTGTAATATATCTTTTCATAAAAAAGCCTGCTTCTGCAGGCTTTTTTATTGTTTAAAATGTTGATTGAATTCTCTACGTTTTTTATCAAAAAATTGGGGTAAACTAAGTGCGAGTTTTCATGTGAGCAGATTATGCGTAAACATCAACCAGTACTTAAGCAGGAAAAGACATTAAATCCTGAATTGAAAACATGGTTGTATGCGTCTGGTTCTCTGACTCAACAATTGACTGAACTTGCAGGTGGTAAGTTTAGTGTGAAGCCTTTTAAAGAACATTTTCAGCGTTTAACTTTTGCAGATAGCCAATGGATGAAGATGTCTCATGCCCATACTTCATGGGTGAGGGAAACCTATTTATATGGCAGTGAAGTAGAGCCATGGGTGAAAGCAAAAAGTATTTTTCCAATTCTAAGCCTACAAAAAAAAGCCCGTATATTTCAGCACATTGGTTCTACACCCATTGGCTTTTTTCTATTTCAAAGAACAACTCCGCTTTGTGACCGTCGTGTCATTCGTTTGCCAGAAGGTTGGACGAGACAAAGTTGCTATACTTGGCATGGATGTAAATTTATCGTCCAAGAAACATTCTTACCGGCTTTTGAAGCTTTTTTAAATCAGCAGCACGACAAGGAATTACTATGACGACTGCAACAAGCACAACATGGCGTCAGCGCTTAGAAGCTTATTATTATCTATGTCGATTTGATAAGCCTATTGGCACTGAACTGGTTTTTTGGCCAACCATGTGGGCGCTTTGGGTTGCATCAAAAGGAATACCTGATTTAGGTATTTTATTTGTCATGATTTTAGGCGTGATTTTTATGCGTGCCGCTGGTTGCGCTATTAATGATTTTGCAGACCGTAAAGTTGATGCGCATGTTGAGCGCACGAAAACGCGTCCCCTCGCAACTGGGGTGATTCGTGCAAGAGAAGCAGTATATGTGTTCTTGGTACTCGTTTTAGCAAGCGCATGTTTGTTGTTCTTTTTACCCATTGAAACCTTTTACTGGTCATTTGGAGCATTATTCTTAGCGTTCATTTATCCATTTATGAAACGCTATACCAACTTACCTCAAGTTTTTTTAGGTGCCGCCTTTTCATGGTCTATTCCAATGGCCTTTACTGCGGTAGGTAAAACCCCAGATTTGACTTGTTGGCTTCTTTATTTTGGTAATCTAGCGTGGACAGTGGCTTATGACACTCAATATGCAATTACAGACCGTGAATATGATTTAAAGATTGGCGTCAAATCTACCGCCATTCTTTTTGGTCGATATGACATCCAGATTATTGCACTCTTACAGGCAACCAGCCTTGTTTTGATTGGGGCTGCACTGTATTTAGAAAATATCTTATTTCCATGGGCGATCATTGCTTTAATTGTTGTTGCATTCGATTTTATATATCAAACAATTAAAACCAAAGACCGCAATCCTCAAGTATGTTTTTGGGCATTCCGTCACAATCGCTGGGTAGGATTAATCATTTTTCTGGGAATATTTTTAAATTTCATATAGTAAAAATGACCACAAGGTTGAAAAGTGTTCTATGCAGAGCACTTTTTTTATGTCTTAATATTTGTGCATAAAAAATATGCGGAATAAATAATACATAAAAAGGATATTCTATGAAACGGTCAAAAATTGCTTTAGCTATAACATTATCGGTTTCAACATTATTTCTTGCAGCATGTAATGACAATGATGATGACTTTATTGGCGTAAATCCTGATAAAACCTATATTTCTGAAAAAGCTTACTCTAAGGATAGCTTGAATGATGCTGCATCAATCAAAGTCATGACTTATAACATGGTCAATGTACAAGGGAAAACTGCTGAAGCAACGGCGCTAGTGATGTTTCCTAAAGCGGCTCAGCCTAAGGATGGTTATCGCGTAGTGGTATGGGAGCACGGCACTGTAGGCGTAGGGGATAGTTGTGCTCCAAGCAACAATACGATTAATCCACGCTTCAAAATTTTAGCGGATACATTATTGGCCGCTGGCTATGTCGTGATTGCTCCAGACTATGAAGGTTTAGGTACTCGAGGAATGCATCCATACCTTAATTTAGGAAGTGAGGCTAAATCTGCAATTGCAGCAGTTAAAGCTGCGAAGGATCATTACGGTAGTCAGTTAAATAGTTCATGGATGTCAATTGGCCAGTCTCAAGGAGGCCATGCTTCATTAGGAACAGCTGAATTTGCTAATAACGACAGTAATTACAAAGGAGCGGTTGCAACAGCACCAGCTTCTAGCCTTGGCGATATTATTTCTAAAGTTGCTCCGCAAGCAATTAAAGATATTCTTGAGAAAGAGCAGGCTGGTACTGCACCTGTTGGTACGGCTGTAGAAGTATATGCTGAGCTACTCGCATATGCTGCATATACCACAGTGGGTATTACGGCTTATGAACCCAAATTTAATTATCGTGAAATTTTCCAACAACGTTCTCAGAGTGTAGCTGAGTTCGCAGAAGGGACTACTGGTGAAAATGGTGTATGTTTAACTGATTTGCATAATAAATTTGCAGATGATATTCGTGATTTTCTTGCGACTAATACTGACAAAACAGTTTTAGATTATCCTGGTTTAGCTGGTAACTTCCAAGAAAACCCAACTGTGAAAAAATTCTTGGCGGATAACCAACCTGCAACCAAAAAAATTAATTCACCTGTCATGATTGTTCAGGGTACTGCTGATATGGCTGTACCATATCCTATTACTCTCGCCTTACAAGAGGGGCTTAAAAAAATGGGAACTGATGTGACATTTGTGCCTGTTCTAGGGGCTGCTCATACTCAAGCGATTGTATGTAGAAATGCTGAAATTTATCAATTTGTTCAATCTAAGATGCCAGCTAAAACAAATATAGTGCTTGATCCATCGGTAATAGATGCTAGTCAAAGTCCTCACTGTACCGGTAAATTCTAAGATTTAATTATCTAATTAAAAATTAGCTTTAAAAAAAGAGCCACTTTATAGCGGCTCTTTTTGTTATATTATTACGTATATTAAAATTGATACCGTTTGAGTTTTAAGTAGTCATGAACCAGCAACCTGTTGAAAAAAAATCTGTTCCTTGGTTATTAATGGGATTAGGTTTACTTATTCCTTTTTTAATTGTAGGAATACTTTTCTTGGCTGCAAAAAGTGATGCTAAGACTAAAAAGCAATATGAACAGCAACGTTTAGAGATGGAAAAAAGAATAGCTGAAAAAGAAGCAGTAAGTTCTGAAAAGAAATAACAGCAGTGCCTTTAATGAATATCCTTTTGTAGCTGACGTACACTTGGGATGCTTGTATAGCGTCTTACTATATAACCTGCTTCTGTGAGCATTTGATCACGAATACGGTCTTCTTCTGCTTTTTCAAGATGGGTAGGGTCATCTAGCTCAATAATGGCAATTACTTCCATCTTGTCGTTAAGCACAACGAAGTCGGTTACTTTACGGTTGAACTGACTACGAATTTTATAGTCATTGCTGGTAATCAAAGCACTAAAAGCCACTTGTGCTAAAACATGATGACTTGGAAAACTTTGTTTTAAACGAATAAACATCTGAGTTTCAAAGTTAGTAATGACAGGACGAGCAAAAAATTTTTGTTTTGGAAATAAATAAGGACGTAAACAAACAACAAGAAAAATGCAGGTGCTTAAGCAACCTAAAACAATAAAAAATAAGTGACTCGATTCGAACATGTGAAGGCATCATATAAATAAAAACCCACTCATGAGGAGTGGGTTTTTAAGAATCTTGGCTCTCCAACCTGGGCTCGAACCAGGGACCTGCGGATTAACAGTCCGTCGCTCTACCGACTGAGCTATTGGAGAATCTGGAAAAGGATTTTAGGCAGGAAAGGGGGCTGGGTCAAGTCTTAATAATAGAATTAGTCAGAATATCTAATCGTTTGGTTTAAAAATATCCGAAACATTGATTTTATTAAAAATAATAGAAAAGTATTAAATGATGGGATAAGAAAAAGCCCACAATAAATGCGGGCTTTTAGAATCTTGGCTCTCCCACCTGGGCTCGAACCAGGGACCTGCGGATTAACAGTCCGTCGCTCTACCGACTGAGCTATGGGAGATTAGTAGATGGCTCTCCAACCTGGGCTCGAACCAGGGACCTGCGGATTAACAGTCCGTCGCTCTACCGACTGAGCTATTGGAGAATCTGATGCGCATTTTATGGATGAAATCTAAAAGCGTCAATAAGAATATTAAAGAAAATGAATCGTTTGCTTGATTAATATGCTTTTGTTGTATTAAAAATAAAAAAACCACCCAAAATAGGGTGGTTTTTTATAAAGAAATAAACTTATTTCTCTACACCTGCAGGTTGGCCTGCAAGTTTTGCATTTGCATAGTCCCAGTTCACTAGGCTTTCTAAGAAAGTTGCGATGTATTTAGGACGTAAGTTACGGAAATCGATGTAGTAAGCATGTTCCCAAACGTCAATTGTTAATACAGCAATTTGACCATGTGCAAGTGGAGTGTCTGCATTAGAAGTTTTAGTAATAGATAATTTACCGTTTACTTCATCAGCAACTAACCAAGCCCAACCTGAACCGAATTGAGTTGTTGCAGCAGCAGTAAATTCTTCTGCAAATTTTTCATAGCTACCAAAAGCTTCTTCAATTTTAGCAGCGATTGCGCCTGTAGGCTTACCACCACCATTTGGCTTCATAGAATTCCAGTAGAATGTATGGTTCCAAACTTGAGCAGCATTGTTGAAAATACCTGCTTTAGATGCATCACCAGCAGTTGCTTTGATGATTTCTTCTAAAGTTTTACCTTCAAGGTCAGTCCCTTTGATTAAGTTGTTTAGGTTAACAACATAGGTATTGTGGTGTTTGTCGTGATGGTATTCTAAAGTTTCTTTACTGATATGTGGCGCTAAATCATCATAGCCATATGGAAGTGCAGGTAAAGTAATGGTTGTCATGTTCCTATTCCTTGCATTTGCTGGGTTATACAATATTAAGTGGCTCTATTGTAAATGATTCTGTTCACAATAGGGCATCGTTTTAAAGAACTATACACAATAAAGATCTAATTAATACGCATAACACAGATTGAAAAAAAGACTTAATTAAATCGGATTATTCAATTCAAAATATTCACTTTCAATAGCAAATTGCTGTGAAATTGCTTGTGCCAATCGCTGAACTCCATAGCGTTCAGTTGCATGATGACCACAAGCAAAATAGTGAACGCCTAATTCTTTTGCTTCATAGAAAGTTCGTTCACTGACTTCGCCTGAAATATAAGCATCGCAATTTTGTGAAGCTGCTTTAGCAATAAAATCTTGAGCACCACCCGTACAAAAGCCTACTTTTTGAATACTTTGCTTTTCAGCTGGTAAATGAATCACTTTAAAATCAAAATTATCTTGTAATTTTGCTTTAAATTCTTCAACAGAAATAGCTTGCTCTAAATATCCAATATTTCCAATTGGATGTTTCTCGGCTAAATCGAGTGGTTCTAAATGGTGTAATCCCAATTTTTCTGCAATAGCTACATTGTTGCCCAAAGTTAGGTGGGCATCTAAAGGTAGATGGTAAGCTACGAGTGAAATATTATTTTGAATGAGTTTTTTAATGCGGTTACCACGCATTCCTGTAATTGGATACGGTTCGCCCTTCCAAAAATAACCATGATGTACGAGTAATAGGTCGGCATTCTGAGCGATTGCTGCATCAATCGCATCTTCGGACGCAGTAACGGCGCAAACGATACGTTTTACTTCAGTTGAACCTTCAATTTGCAGGCCATTTGGTGCGTAATCTTTAAATTCTGCTGCTTTTAAGGTTTGGTCGCACCACTGAATAATTTCATGCAAATTTGCCATGATATTTCCTGAATTGAGTAGTAAATAATTGCTAAAGCTATAAAAACATATTTTGTTGTGTAACTAAAGCTAGACAAATCTTTTTTGAGTTTTTTGTGTATATCGACATATTTAATTTAAAATGCTTAACTGAAAACTCTTTTTGTTCAATATATTAATTTAATTAAAAACTTCTTTTCGTAGAGGATATGAACGTGCGCCGCACCTTTACATGGTTACCTTGGGTGTTACTTATTATTGTAATTGCCAGTTTTATTGCATGGCAAAAATACCATCAGCCGAAACCAACTGTTGCAGTTGATGGGGTGCAAATGCCTGCCGAGAAAGTTGAACCACTGGTTGATACTTCACGAGCGGGCGGGGTGGTGTCATATAGCGCTGCGGTCAAAGTTGCAGCGCCGGCAGTTGTTAATATTTTTACGACCCAGAAAGTTAAACAAAATCATCCCTTGTTAAGTGATCCAGTATTCCGTGAATTTTTCGGAAATCAGGCTCCTGAACAACAGCAAAATGAAAATAGCTTAGGCTCTGGGGTTATTGTACGTGCTGATGGTTATATTCTTACCAATAATCACGTAATTGCTCAGGCTGACCAAATTGTAGTTGCATTACGTGACGGACGCCGTGCGGAAGCAACGATTGTTGGAACGGATCCAGATACAGATTTAGCTGTTATTAAAATCGATTTAGATAAATTACCTGTGTTGCCATTTAAGCTTAGCGGTAATGAAGTGGGTGATGTTGTCTTGGCAATTGGTAATCCATTTGGCGTAGGGCAAACGGTAACTCAAGGTATTATTTCTGCTACTGAGCGCTCTGATTTAGGCATCAATACCTATGAAGACTTTATTCAAACAGATGCTGCAATTAACCCAGGTAACTCAGGCGGAGCATTAATTGATGTCGCTGGTAACTTAATTGGGGTAAACACTGCTATTTTCTCTCAGTCGGGTGGTTCTTTAGGTATTGGCTTCGCAATTCCAGCTAAAATTTGCCAACAAGTATTAAACTCGATTTTGAAAGATGGCCGCGTTGTACGTGGATGGTTAGGCATTAGTTTAGTACCGCCTACACAAGACGACGTATTGGCACCTAAACAGCAAATTGGTGTTGTGGTCGCAGATGTCTTAAAAAGTGGTCCAGCGGCTTCAGCAGGTATAAAAGTGGGAGATAAGATTGTTCAGGTCAATAATGAACCAATCACTTCGGCATCTCATTTGATTAATTACGTTGCATTACAAGCGCCTAATAGCGAAATTAATGTAGTGGTTGAGCGAGCTGGGAAGCAAGAAAACTTTGTAGTAACAGTTGGCGAAAGAAAAAACCAAAATAGTCAATCTCAATATATACCGCTACCTAAACAGTAAAGTTAAAAAAAGCCTCATCATGAGGCTTTTTTATTGGTTTAAATTAAGAATGTGAGGGTGTTTGGTGTTGATGTTTGAACTCAGTTAAAGCATCAATGCGATATTGAATTAACATTTCACCAATTTCAGCACCCTTAATATTCTCTGGTAAATCCTGAACTTTAATAGAGCGAACCACTTGCATTGCATCTAACATATATTGAGCTTGAGGATAAGGCCGGTCTTCTAGACCTAGTCTTCCTCTAGCATCGCATTCACATGCCTGTACAAAAGCTTCTACTCTCTCAGGGCGACGTAATACATCGAGACGCTGTAATAGACGCCATACAGTTCCTGGTTTTAACGACATAATCTGATGACATTTTAGATGCTCTTTACACACCGATAATGCTAACTGACGAGTCTGAGTTGGAACTTTTAAACGTTCACATAATTCAGTAACGGGTTTCACTCCGCGTTCTTCATGCATAATATGGCGAGGGAGTTCATTAACGGGAGTTAATGCTTTACCCAAATCATGTACTAAAACAGCAAATCGAACATCAAGCGAGTAGTTTGACTTACATGCTTGCTGTAAAGACATGAGAGTATGTATGCCACAGTCTACTTCCGGATGATATTCGGGACGCTGCGGGACACCAAACAATGCGTCAATTTCAGGGAAAAGATGTTTTAATGCACCGCAATCCCGTAATGTCTGAAAATAAATATCTGCATGATCTTCTAAAAGCGCGCGTGAAGTTTCTTTCCATACACGTTCAGGTGTTAATGCATCAAGTTCACCCGATTCTGCCATCGTTTGCATGAGCTGTAATGTTTCAGGCGCAATATGAAAACCATATGCAGAATATCGAGCTGCAAAGCGTGCAACACGTAAAACACGTAAAGGATCTTCAGCAAAAGCTTCTGAAACATGGCGTAAGGTTTTATTTTCTAAATCAGTCTGACCACCATAGGGGTCATATAATTTGCCATCTTGATCCATTGCTATGGCATTGATGGTTAAATCACGACGAATTAAATCTTCTTCTAAACTTACTGTACTATCAGTAAAAAATTGGAAACCGTGATATCCCTTACCGGACTTTCGTTCAGTACGTGCAAGTGCATATTCTTCTTTCGTTTCAGGATGAAGAAACACAGGAAAATCTTTGCCTACAGGTTGAAAACCTTGGGCGAGCATGTGTTCCGGCGTTGCACCGACCACAACATAGTCTTTTTCTTGATAGGGATGCCCAAGTAAAGAATCACGGACAGCACCGCCTACTAAATACACTTGCATGAAAAAACCTCTATTCTTCAAGCAATCATGCTACAGAATAGAGGTTTTCTCAAGTCATTAGAGTGGCTTTTCGTAAAAAGCAGTTTCTAAATTACTTTTCTTGTTGTTGGATTTCAGCAACAGTTAAAGCAGTCATATTGATAAGACGACGAGTAGTTGCAGTCGGTGTCAAAATATGAACAGGTTTTGCTGCGCCAAGCAAAATTGGACCAATTGTTACGTTGTTACCAGAAGTCGCTTTCAACAAGTTAAATGAAATATTTGCTGCATCTAGGTTTGGCATAATGAGCAAGTTTGCAGAACCTTTAAAACGTGAACCCGGGAATGCAAATTGACGAATGTTTTCATCTAATGCTGCATCACCATGCATTTCACCTTCAACTTCAAGCTCAGGAGCTTGCTCAGATAAAATACGATAAACTTCACGCATTTTTTGAGCACTTGAATCAGTTTGGTCGCTACCAAAACTTGAATGAGAAAGAAGTGCTACGCGTGGAGTAATACCAAAACGACGTACTTCTTCAGCTGCTAAAATAGTCATTTCAGCAAGTTGTTCAGCAGTCGGGTTAGTGTTTACGTAGGTATCTGCAATAAACAAATTACGATCTTCAAGCATTAATGCATTTAATGTGAAGAAGTTGTTCATGCCTTCTTTAAGACCGATAACATTACGTACAAAGTCAAGGTGAATGTTATAGCTACTGTAAGTACCACATAACATACCGTCTGCTTTACCGAATTTAACTAGTAAAGATGCAATTAAAGTTGAACGGCGACGAGCTTCACGTTGAGCATATTCAACAGTAATGCCTTTACGTTGCATTGTTTGATAGTAGTCTTTCCAAAACTCTTCATACATCGGGTTTTGTTCTTGGTCTACGATCTCAATATTTACGCCGTGTTGTAAACGTAAGCCTAATTTTTTGATATTAGCTTCAATTACAGCAGTACGACCTACTAAAATTGGTTTAGCTAAGTCTTCATCAACAGCAATTTGTACTGCACGTAATACGCGCTCGTCTTCACCTTCCGCGTATGCAATACGCTTTGGATCAGCTTTTGCTTGAGCAAAAATTGGCTTCATCAAGAATGCAGAGTTATAGACAAACTCAGACAATTTTTGACGATATACAGCGAAATCTTCGATAGGACGGGTTGCTACACCTGAGTCCATTGCCGCTTTAGCAACAGCTGGGGCAATTTCTAAAATTAAACGTTGATCAAGTGGGCGTGGAATTAAATAGTCACGACCAAATGAAGCAGATTTTTCACCATATGTTGCTGCATCAGCTTCTACATGAGCCATGCGCGCAATTGCATGTACACATGCAATTTTCATGTCTTCATTAATTGTAGTTGCGCCAACGTCAAGTGCACCACGGAAAATGTATGGGAAACATAATGCGTTGTTTACTTGGTTTGGATAGTCAGAACGACCAGTTGCCATAATGACGTCAGAGCGTACTTCATGTGCATGTTCAGGTAAAATTTCTGGATCTGGGTTCGCCAAAGCAAAAATAATAGGGTTCTCAGCCATCTGTTTCACCATTTCTTTGGTGAGAATACCAGCAGCAGAAAGACCCAAGAACATATCAGCGCCAGCCATTACTTCATGAAGCTGAGATGCTGTAATGTCTTGAACATAACGTTTTTTAGATTCGTCTAGGCCTTCACGTGAAGTTGTTAATAGACCACGAGAGTCGGCAACAATAATATTTTCTTTTTTAGCACCAAGCGCACAAAGCAAGTCTAAACATGAAAGTGCTGCTGCACCTGCACCTGAAGCAACGATTTTGATTTCATCAATTTTTTTATTTACAAGTTGCAATGCATTGAGCAAAGCTGAACCTACAATAATACTTGTACCATGTTGATCGTCATGGAATACAGGAATTTTCATGCGTTCACGAAGTTTCTTTTCAATATAGAAACATTCTGGCGCTTTAATGTCTTCGAGGTTGATACCACCGAAAGTTGGCTCAAGAGAGGCAACAATATCCACGATTTTATCTGGATCGTTTTCTGCAATTTCGATGTCAAATACGTCAACACCAGCAAACTTCTTGAAAAGAACGCCTTTACCTTCCATTACAGGTTTAGAAGCCAATGGGCCAATATTACCTAAACCAAGAACAGCAGTACCGTTAGTTACTACAGCAACCAAGTTTCCGCGTGCTGTATATTTAGCAGCAGTTGATGGATCACGTTCAATCTCTAAACATGGCGCGGCAACTCCTGGTGAGTAGGCTAAAGCCAAATCTCGTTGGTTGACAAGTTGCTTACTTGGGGTGACGCTGATTTTCCCTGGGTTTGGATATTCATGGTAATTTAAAGCGGCCTGTTTTAAAGATTGATCGTCCATCTGAGTCTCTATTTGATACAAAAAAGCAAACTAGTCAAATCACTCATTCAGGGAGAAGGCAATTCAGTTATTTTACTATGCTTTAATTTTTATCAATTAAGAGAATAGTAGACGAATTGCCAATAGCCCTGTAGTGAGCTAAATGCTAAAGAATATAACACTACTTCTTTATTTCTCACAGTCAAAAACGCTCATTTTTGGAAAAAGCGGCATATGTGAAAATAGTCTGTGAGAACAATTAAAAAGTAGGCGGATTTGTTTGTAGATAAGGAATAATCTGCTCAGCCGGGATCGGCCGACTAAAGAAATAGCCTTGTAAAAAATCACATTGCTGTTTTTGTAAATAGGCAACTTGTTCCTCTGTTTCTACACCTTCGGCCACCAGTTTAAGTCCCATACTTTTACCCATTGCAATCATGGCATTTACAATAGCTTCTTGTTTGTGATCACCGATTTTAGAAATGAAAGCCCGATCAATTTTTAATACATCAATTGGATATTCTGTCAGATAAGCTAAAGAGGAATAACCTGTACCAAAGTCATCTAGAGCAATTGAGATATCTCGCTGTTTTATTGCATGTAATAGCGTTTTAACGTTATCAGTATTGTCCAAAAGAGCCGACTCAGTAATCTCAAGTTCTAGATCTGAACCTTGTATATTATATTTTTGCAAAACCTCATCTAGATCATTAAGTAATAAGCCACGATGTATTTGCTGGGCAACAATATTCACTGAAACTTGAATGTTTGTGTAGCCTTGGCTTTTCCATTCTTGGAGCTGTTTTCCAACTTTATCTAAAACGACTTTACCAATGTCCGAAATCAGGCTACTACGTTCAGCAAAAGGTATAAACATATTTGGCAGAACTAATCCCTTTTCGGGATGTTGCCAACGAATTAATGCTTCAAAACCTATCACTGAATGATCGAGTAGACTAATTTTTGGTTGGTAATAAACGACAAATTCATCATTTTGAATGGCTTTGCGTAACTCTTGTTCTAAATCAGCAGTTTTATATGGATGCTCTGCTTTATTGCAATAGTAAGAAATGGTATTGCCTCCTAAGCGTTTTGCTTCTGAAAGTGCTTGTTCTGCATGGTTGTTAAGATGATCAATTTGTCGGCCATGCTCAGGAAAGCATGCAACACCGATTGATGCCGTAATAAAATATTCGTGATTATCAATATAAAAAGGTGCGTTGAGTGCTTGTAAAATATTTTGGCAATATTGCTCAATATTTGGATGAATGGGAGAAATTTCATAAATAATTGCAAAATCGTCACTATTTAAATAGGCAACCAAAATTGCATTAATATTGATTAAGCGTAAACGCTGAGCAAACTGTTTAAGCAGTTCATCGCCACTATCATTATTTAAAAACTCATTAAATGCACGGAAGCGGTCAATATTTACTCGTATTAGAGCTAAATTTTTAATGTTATATGAAGGGTTTACAAGATATTGATGTAATTGATTGTAATAGTAAAGACGATTAGGCAGGTGAGTGAGACTATCATAATTTTTTAAATAGGATAGATGCTGTTCCTGACGTTTTTGCTCAGTGAGGTCACGTGCGAATCCAATATAATTTGTGATTTGATGGAATTCATCTTTAACCACATTGATGTGTAACCACAAATATACGCTTTTGCCAGAACTAAACTTTTCATCAAATTGGCCCATATATTCTCCAGTTTCGAGGAGCTGTTGGGTAATTGAAGTATGAAATTGTTGTTGTAATTCTTTTTGATTCATCGCAATGCTAAATAATTTTTTATTTAATAGTTCTGATTTAGAGAATCCAGTTAATTTTTCGTAGTAAGGATTAATATCAATATAGTTTAGGTGCTCATCTAGAATAAATATACCTTCGGCTGCTTGTTCAAGCACAATTGCCGATAGCCTTAAGTGTTCTTGATCTTTTTTCTCTTGATGTATGTCTCGGGTCATACCTACCATACGAAGTGCTTTTTGTGTTTTAGGATCTCTTGTAATGACACGCCCTACATCCTGAATCCATCGCCATGAACCATCTCGTCGTAATATCCTGAAATTGATATTAAAATGATCTGTAATTCCTTCTATATGTTGTTTTAAACGCTCTTCAAAAAGTTTTTTATCACTTGGATGTACGCGGTCTAAAATGCTATTGAGATGAATAACGGTTGTCTGTGTTTGCTTTTGTTGATCGAAAAACGTAATTTCTAATTTTTGATTTTCAATATCCCAGTCCCAAGGCCGAATACCAGCAGTTTCATGTGCAAAAGCTAAATTGTAATGATGGCTTTCCAATTGCTCATTCATTTTGGTGAGGTCGTAAGTGCGCTCTCGTACTTTTTGTTCAAGCAAATGGTTATTAAATTGGAGCTGGGCTTCAATATCTTTTGATTTATTTACTTCTTGTTGCAGCTGTACACATAACTCTTCAGCCCACTGAGTATGTTGATCTGAAATTTGAACGAGCTGTTTATTTTTAAATAATAGTTGAGAAATCTTTTTATAGTTACGTTGAGTTGCGTATGCGCAGAGTACAGTAGCGACGAAAGCTATATTGTAAGCGAAATAAAAAGGTAGTTGAGTAATGGGCGTATGTGTAAATTGAGCAATTAATAGGGGGAAGGTACTGGGAATGAATAAAAGATAGAAATATCGGGGTTGTTGCGTTAAAAAGGTCAGTCCAATGATATGAGCAGAAGTAATAAACAAAGCAATTAAAATATGAGCATCTGGTAGGGCAACCAATTCTGCCGGAAGATAAAAATGAATAACTGTAACGTTTATTCCAAGTAAAATTCCTGAAATAAAACAAATACTTTGTAAGATAAGGTCGGCTTTTTTAATAAAATCAATAGTACGGTAATGGTTTAAAATATTTGGAATAAACCATAAGCAGATAAAAGATATTATAGTAAGGCCCATAGACCAACTAAATGTTGTTATTGATGATGAAAAATAATAGGAAAAAATAGCATATGAAATCAGGCAGAGTAATATTAAGCTAATCAAATACCAGCGTATATATTGAATTGAAAGTCTAAGCTGTTCAATTTTCGTTTGATGCTGTAGATATTCTTCCTGAAGCCCAGACATAAGATTTTTCTATCCTATTTTTTTACATATATACAGAAAGAATCTGATTTATCAGTGATAAAGAATTTGAAATTTTATTCATACAATAAAAGTAAATTAACTTTAAATAACGATTTAATCAATGTTCAATGAACTCAGGTGGATAAAAATCGATAATTTAAAATAGACAAGGCAACTACAGGCGCAGTTTCTGTACGTAAGACGCGGTCACCAATACACCAATTCATAAAACCAGCTTGATTGGCTTGAGTAATTTCATTTTCACTTAAACCGCCTTCTGGTCCAATCAAAAGGGCCAGTTCGGGTTGAATACCGGCCAATACATCTCTTTGTTCTTTTTCTGGTGCTAAAACAAATTTAGATTGAGGAAGTTCAGAAGAACTTATCCATTCACTTAGAGAAATGGGCGCTAAGACTTCTGGAACTAGGTTTAATCCACATTGTTCACATGCTGCAATTGCAACCGCTTGCCAGTGATCTAATTTTTTTTGATCTCGATCATATTTTAAGCGCATTTCACAGCGGTCACTGGTAAGCAATTGAATTTGGCTTACACCCAGTTCAGTGGCTTTTTGAATGGCATAATCCATGCGGTCACCTTTACTCATGACCTGTCCCAGAACTGCTTTAAATGGGGCGTTACGATTTGCAGGGTTAAAATTCTCAATTGTGACAAAAGCATTTTTTTTATTAATTTCGGTCAATGTAGCCAGATATTCGCCGCCTTGACCATTAAAGAGAGTCGCTTGTTCTTGTAATTGTGCACGTAAAACACGCACCCAATGATGAAATACTGATTCAGTTAGTTGAATAGTTGAACCAACTGTAAGTTCAGTTTCGATAAAAAAACGGTTCATTGGGTACGCCTTACAAAATTAATTTAAACCAAGATCAACAACGAGTTGACGAGTTGGTTCGACTTGATTCATTGAATAGAAATGTAAGCTTGGTGCACCACCTGCAATGAGGCGCTCACATAGCTTCACAACAACTTCATGACCAAAAGCTTTAATACTCTCGCTGTCATCTCCATAGGCTTGTAATTGCTTACGAATCCAACGAGGAATTTCTGCCCCCGTACCATCAGCAAAGCGGATTAAGTTGCTGGCATTGGTAATCGGCATGATGCCAGGAGCCACCGGAATATTAACTCCAGCTTTTTCTAAGCGCTCCATAAAATAAAAATATGAATCTGGATTAAAGAAGAATTGAGTAATTCCTGCATTAGCACCAGCTTGTACTTTTTCTATAAAACGTTGGATATCTGAATCAAGATTTTCAGCTTGAGGATGCATTTCTGGATAAGCTGCAACTTCAATATGGAAATGATCACCTGAATGCTCACGAATAAAACGTACTAAATCTTGAGCATAAGGAAGTTCGCCAAGTCCAACTTGACCAGAAGGTAAGTCACCACGTAAAGCGACAATACGGTTAATGCCTTGTGCTTTATAGAGGTCGAGTAGTTCAGCAATACGCGCTTTATCATCACCAATGCACGAAAGGTGAGGTACAACTGGTGTTCCTTTACCATTGAAATCGTCAATAGCAGCAAGCGTACGTTCACGCGTAGAACCACCAGCACCATAAGTAATCGAGAAGAAATCTGGATTTAATAGTTGTAATTCTTGATGAACAATACGAAGTTTTTCAGCACCGGCATCAGTCTTCGGTGGGAAAAATTCAAAAGAAATGGGTATACGTTTAGTCATGTCAAATCCTTGTAAACAGCGAAACAATATTTTTAGAAAAAAGGGCAGTCGGTTTACCGTCTGCCCTTAAGTTCTTAGTATTTGTAAGCGTCAGACTTGAATGGTCCCTCAACAGCAACGCCTAAATAGCCGGCTTGCTCCTGAGTTAATTGGGTAAGTACACCACCGAAACCTGCAACCATTGCCGCAGCAACTTCTTCATCAAGTTTCTTAGGAAGAACTTCTACACGAATTTTCGCAGCTTTTTCATTTGCAGGAAGGTCAGCAAATTTCTCTTGGAATAAGTGAATTTGACCTAACACTTGGTTAGCAAAAGAACCATCCATTACACGTGATGGGTGACCCGTTGCATTACCTAAGTTCACAAGGCGACCTTCAGAAAGAAGAATAAGGTAGTTATTTTCATCTTCTGAACGATAAACTTGGTGAACTTGTGGCTTAACTTCAACCCACTTGTAACCACGTAAATAAGCAGTATCGATTTCTGTGTCAAAGTGACCAATGTTACATACAACTGCACCAGCTTTTAAGCTATCTAACATTGCAGCGTCACATACGTGGTAGTTACCAGTTGTTGTTACAACAAGGTCAGTGTTGCCAAGTAAGTCTTGGTTAATATCTTCTTTTTTGCCTGTTTGCACGCCGTTTTTGTATGGAGATACAACTTCATAGCCGTCCATACATGCTTGCATTGCACAAATAGGGTCAACTTCAGTTACACGAACGATCATGCCTTCTTGACGTAAAGATTGAGCAGAACCTTTACCAACGTCACCATAACCGATTACAAGCGCACGACGGCCAGACAAAAGCATGTCAGTTGCGCGTTTGATTGCATCATTTAATGAGTGACGGCAACCATATTTGTTGTCGTTTTTAGATTTAGTAACCGAGTCATTTACGTTGATTGCAGGTACTTTCAAAGAACCGTCTTTCCACATTTCGATAAGACGTTGAACACCTGTTGTAGTTTCTTCGGTAATACCGTGAATGCGTTCTAAAAGAGCTGGATATTTTTCATGAACAAGAGCAGTTAAGTCACCGCCATCATCCAAGATCATGTTGGCATCCCAAGGCTGACCATTCACATTAATTTGTTGTTCAAGGCACCATACATATTCTTCTTCAGTTTCGCCTTTCCAAGCAAAAACAGGAATACCGCGAGCAGCAATTGCAGCAGCAGCATGGTCTTGAGTCGAGAAAATGTTACATGAAGTCCAACGAACTTCAGCACCTAATTCAATAAGCGTTTCAATAAGAACCGCTGTTTGAATGGTCATATGAATACAACCAAGGATTTTTGCACCAGCAAGTGGTTTAGACGCCGCATAACGTTTACGTAAACCAATTAGAGCTGGCATTTCTGCTTCAGCAAGTTTGATTTCTTTACGACCGTAGTCAGCAAGTGAGATGTCAGCAACTTTATAATCTGTAAATGAAGCATTAACCGCGTTCATCAGGATCTCCTAGGAAAAAATAGTATGGATCGTTCTGTTCGCGGATGCCGTTGTTGGTTAAAACGAGTGTTTAACCGATTGTCGAGCCTGGCAAATTGATCTTTAGTGCCGATCATTTGTCGCAGCATCCCTCGACTAGCGCAACATTGTACTTGGAAAAGCTTTTAGTGCCAATCCAGTTTTGTTTATTATCTGCCTAATTATCTTTATAGATTCAAATTATGGCAGTAAATATTCCCCAAGCTCTAGCAAACCTCGAAGCAAACTGTGGTGTTTTTGCGGTTTGGATGGTGCTTCGGCATCATGGTGTGCAAATTAATATTGACGAGCTAATTCAAGTTTGTCGGTATGATGAAGACGGCACCTATAGTATTGCCTTAGCGGTCGCTTTAAAGAAACTTGGGTTTGATGTGTCATTTCATTCAGATAAAGACCCCAATATTAGCTCAAGCGAACGCATGAGTTATAAAGAAGCAAGTGTATTGAAAATACCAATGGGGCCAGCATTGAGCTATCAGGATATTCAAGCTGAAATTCAAAATGGCAAAATGGTCATTGTCTATTACGACACTTTAGCTGGAGTGGGGAACCAGTCACTCGTGTATTCAATAGATGAAAAAAATATCTGTTTCTTTGATAGTTTTGAGCCGATGTCAGCATCTGTTTTTGAAAAGCAACGTCAAGTAGAAGGGATCTGTCGTCAGGCTATCGTGATTGATGACCGTAATTTTCAGATGCATTCGACTAAATTGAATTAATAAAAGCCAGTAGGGTGCTGGCTCATATTGAAATTATTTTTGTTGATATTCTTGAATCACTTCTAAAGCGGCACGAAAAGCTTCTTGTGTAGCGGGAGCGCCACAATAAGGCAGACTATGCAATAACGTTTCTTGAATTTCTTCAACTGTACAGCCATTGTTAAGCGCACCACGAACATGGCCTTTAAGTTCGGTTGGTGACTTAAGTGCGGTTAACATTGCCAAAGTAATTAATGAACGATATTTACGCGGTAATACGCCTTCACGCTGCCAAGTCGAACCCCATGCATGTTCGTTAATCCAGTCTTGTAGGGGCTGGGTAAAGGGTACGGTATTTTCTTGGGCACGTTTTACAAAAGCTTCTCCCATCACTTCTGTACGAACTTTTAATCCATTTTCGTAATCTTGCTTAGACATTCATTTCTCCTAAAAATAAAAGCGTCGATTGACGCTTTTATGGCTGTTTATTAATTAATGCGAATCAAGAGTGTTTGCAATAGTGAATTAGTGGAGGCATCAGTCACTAAATTTGATGAGGGTTCGACAAAGGAAGATCTTTATCTAAATTTTCATCAAAAACATCTGTAAGCATGCTGTCGAATCGAATTGCGTTGTATTGCAATAATTGTTGAGCTTCGCTTTCAGTAATAAAACCTTCTTTTATCGCTTGTGCAATATTCTCTTCGAAAGTAAGTCCTGTAAATTTGCCTTTAGATTCAGCTTTTTTAAACTTATCCCAAAGCGGTTCAAGCGTTCGTAAAATTTGGAATGTATGTTCTAAACGTCCAGTCACATCATCGGCTTTGGTTGAATAAAACACGTGATGTTTGAGCTGCTCTCTGAAAGGATGTTCTTGCATCATAAGTTCAGCGACTTGTTGTTTTAGTTCGTCATCTGGTTTTGAAATGACACGACCAAAAGGGAAACAGATCCATTTTACAAATGCTGCTGGAAGTTTAGCTGGGAAGTTTTCAAATAATCCCCAAAATGCTTCCTGAATATTCAAGAACGCTTTTTGAAGAGCTAATTTAGCGTGAAGTTGCTCAGCTTCAGTTTTTTGGCCAGCTTCATAAAACTTTAAAATTGCAGTAGAAATAAAAAGGTGAGCGTGAATATCTGCCAAGCGTCCTGACAACATTTCTTTGCGTTTTAGGTCGCCTGCAAGTAAACCAAGGGACATATCCGAAACAAGTGCAAAGTTGGCGCTAAAGCGGTTAATCGTTTTATAGTAACTGGCAGTAAATTGATCCACTGATTGAGGAGCATCGCTTGAGCCACCTGTCCAACCGTAAGCAAATGATTTTGCGCCTCGGTTAAAGGTATAGGCTAAATGTTTAAATAATAAATCATCAAATTTTTTGACTGAAGTGTTCTTATCCTCAGATTGAAGGAGTTGAAGCTCTTCAAAAAGGTAAGGGTGACAACGCATTGAACCTTGACCAAAAATCATTAATGAACGGGTCAAAATATTTGCGCCTTCTACCGTAATTGCAATTGGAATTGCTTGATAGGTGAGAGCAAGGAAGTTACGTGGTCCAAGTTGAATTGCACGTCCTCCCGCAATATCCATTCCGTGATTGACCACTTTACGCATGGTTTCAGTTGCATAATATTTTGCCATGGCCGTCATCACGGCAGGTGTTCCACCTTGATTTAGACCACATGTCACTAAATAACGGAATGCTTCAAGCATGTAGGCATCGCTGGCAATTTCACTAGTCGCTTCTTGTACGCCTTCAAATTTACCGACAGAAATATTAAATTGTTGGCGAATTTTCGCAAAAGCACCAACGGTTAAATAGCTCATTTCACCTGCTGCTGTTGCCAAAGCTGGAAGGGAAATACCACGACCAACGCCTAAGCACTCCATCAGCATTCGCCAGCCTTTACCGGCATTTTCTTGCCCACCAATAATCCAGTCAATTGGGATGAAAACATCTTCACCTTCTACTGTTCCATTCATAAATGGAGAACCTGGAAAATGACGTGCTCCTATTTTTACACCCGCATGACTAGCAGGAATTAAGGCACAAGTAATTCCGTATTCAGTTTTATTTTTATCACCAAGTAACCCTTCAGGGTCATATAGTTTAAAAGCAAGACCTACGACTGTGGCAATTGGTGCAAGCGTAATCCAGCGTTTAGAGAAATTCATGCGGAGGCCAAGAACTTGAGCACCTTCATATTCACCATAACAAACAACGCCTGAATCTGGAATGGCACCAGCGTCTGAACCTGCTTCTGGACTGGTTAAACCAAAGCATGGAATTTCTTCACCTTTAGCAAGGCCCGGTAAATATTGCTGCTTTTGAGCATCCGTACCGTAATGCATGAGTAGCTCACCCGGTCCCAACGAGTTAGGAACCATACAACTCACAGCGGTGGTGAGTGAGCGTGAAGCAATTTTGCTCATAATTCGGCTTTGTGCGAATGAGCTAAATTCTTTACCGCCAAAGGATTTTGGAATAATAAGGCCTAAAAAACCTTTGTCTTTAATAAATTGCCAAACTTCAGGTGGAAGATCTTTTAAATGATGATGAATTTCCCACTCATCTAGCATGCTGCAAAGTAGCTCAACTTCATTGTCGATAAAACTTTGTTCTTCTTCTGACAATTTTGGGTAGGGATACTTTTCAAATTGCGACCAGTCAGGTGCTCCCATAAATAATTCTTTTTCCCACCAACTTGTACCTGCTTCTAAAGCCTCTTGTTCTGTAGTACTAATGCTTGGCATTGAGTTTGCTAAAGTTTTATAGGCTGGCTTAGTAATCAAGTTAAATCGTAATGGCTCAACTAAAATAATGATGCTGAGCGCAATAATTGGAATACCTAAAAGCAAAGACCATGGTGTTAGCAAGAATGCTGAAAGTATGGCAACAATAATAGCCACACCGCTACCAAGAACTTTATTTAAGTTAAAAAAGAAAATTGCCCATACTGCAATAAGCTGAATAATAATACTTAATATAAAGAGTAGGAAAATCATACTTGCTCCTTACTAGCTAAGCCCTCAGGTGGATGACGTTACAAAAGCGAGGAGATATTTAAGGCTTAACTAGCTATTTTGATGCTGTTTAAATTTGAGTTTTTATGTCGCAAATATTGATGTATATGCTAGAGCAGGGATATATCGTACTTTTAGGTATAAGATATTTTTCAGTGAAAGTGTAATGGGTTGTTTTATCGATTTGTCAAGAAATGTTATTGATTTTCTTATACAAATAAAAAAGCCCTCTGTATTAGAGGGCTTTCATAGATATTTAACTTTTAAGCTTCGATGGTTTGAACAGCAATTTTTTTAGCTGGATCTACTTTACGACGAACTTCTGGTACTGGTTCACCATGGTATTGACGATCAGCAAAGTAGCTTGAACGAACCATTGGTGCAGACCAAATATTTCTAAAACCAAGTTTGCGGCCATGCTCTGCATAACGTTCAAACTCTTCTGGCGTTACAAAACGGTCAATTGGTGCATGCTGTTTAGAAGGCTGTAAATATTGGCCAATCGTTACATAGTCAACATCGTGAGCACGTAAGTCATCAAGTAATGCAATGACTTCTTCTTCAGTTTCACCAATACCGACCATCAAACCGCATTTTGTTGGGATATCTGGGCAATATTCTTTAAACATTTTTAATAAATTTAAAGAGTGTTGGTAGTCTGAACCTGGACGCATTGCTTTATATAAGCGAGGTACAGTCTCAATGTTATGGTTAAATACGTCTGGCGGACATTCGGTCATAATGCGTAAAGCAATATCCATACGTCCACGGAAGTCAGGTACTAAAATCTCAAGCAGTGTCGTCGGACTAAGTGCACGAGCTTCTTTAATACAGTCCACAAAGTGTTGTGCACCGCCGTCAAGTAAGTCATCACGGTCAACCGAAGTAATTACTGCGTACTTGAGTTTGAGATTAGAAATGGTTTCTGCCATGTGACGAGGTTCATCAGCATCCAGGGCATTTGGACGACCATGTGCAACATCACAGAAAGGGCAACGGCGTGTACAAATATCGCCCATGATCATGAATGTTGCCGTACCGCCACCAAAACACTCTGGCAGGTTAGGGCAAGCAGCTTCTTCACAAACGGTATGGAGTTTTTGAGCACGTAAAGTCGTTTTAATACGCTGAACTTCTTCTGGTGCCGTCATCTTGACACGAATCCAGTCAGGTTTACGCGGCACTTCAACCGTAGGTACAACTTTTACAGGAATTCTTGCGACCTTTTCTGCGCCACGAAGTTTTACACCCTGTTCTGGTTTACGGTGTTCTGACATATTTAACTTTTCCACTCGTTTATAGAGACATTGACATTGTATTATAGCGAAGTTCTTCAGTTAATAGCGGAAAATAACTATTCATATAATAAATGTGGCTATTCAGAAATATAGGGTTGAGAAATACATAAATTCACCGCATATTAGTCATAATCTATTATAAAATATGGTCATTCAAGAGAGGAAGGAGCTTTCAATGCCACGTAAAAAAGAGGTCGTTAGTGGGAATTTCGTTAAATACGATGCGGTAGTTCTCGGTTCTGGACCTGCGGGTGAAGGCGCGGCAATGAAGCTTTCAAAAGCTGGTAAGCGTGTTGCAATTGTAGATGTGCGTGATCAACTGGGTGGTAACTGTGCACACGTAGGAACGATTCCAAGTAAAGCATTACGTCAAACAGTTTCTAGTATTATTCGCTATCAACGTGATCCAATGTTTCAAAAAGTAGGTGAGTGGAAACAGTTCACCATGAAACAGGTTTTGCGTAATGCACACAAAGTGATTCAACAACAGGTTGATACACATACACGTTTTTATGACCGCAACAAGATTGGTGTCTTCCACGGTCGTGCATATATTCAAGACAAAAATACAGTTTTAGTTTTTAGCCATGAAGGCATTAAAGAAACCATTATTTGTAAGCAAATCGTGATTGCAACAGGTAGTCGTCCTTATCATCCACAAGGTCTCGACTTCGATCATCCTCGTGTGTTTGATTCGGATAAGATTCTTGATCTTGATTACTCAATTCAGAAGATCATCATTTATGGCGCAGGCGTTATTGGCTGTGAATATGCCTCAATCTTTATTGGTTTAGATCATAAAGTTGACTTGATCAATACTCAGCAAAAACTATTAAGTTATTTAGATGATGAAATTGCTGATGCTTTGTCTTATCACTTACGTGAACAGGGAGTATTGATTCGCCACAATGAGCAAATGGATCATCTTGAAACGTTTGATGACCATGTGGTTCTACATTTACAAAGTGGTAAAAAAATTAAAGCTGATGCTATTCTTTGGTGTAACGGCCGTTCAGGAAATACAGAAGGTTTAGGTCTTGAGAACGTTGGACTAGTTCCAAACAGCCGTGGTCAACTTTCTGTAAACGATCAATACCAGACTGAAGTTGAAAATATTTATGCTGCTGGTGATGTGATTGGTTGGCCTTCACTTGCTTCGGCTGCTTATGACCAAGGGCGCTGTGCTGGTGCTAACATGAGTGGTGAAGATGCGAAACCAGTACGAGACATTCCAACTGGTATCTATACCATTCCGGAAATCTCATCAATTGGTAAAAATGAACAGGAATTAACGGAAGAAAAAATTCCGTATGAAGTGGGTCAAGCTTCTTTCCGTCATTTAGCTCGTGCACAAATTACGGGTGATACAGTTGGTGAATTAAAGATTCTTTTCCACCGCGACACTATGGAAATTTTAGGTATTCACTGTTTTGGTAATAACGCTGCCGAAATTATCCACATCGGGCAGGCAGTTATGCACAGCCCAAATAATACCTTGAAATATTTTGTTGAAACGACATTTAACTATCCAACCATGGCTGAAGCATATCGCGTAGCTGCGCTTAATGGTATGAATCGCTTGTTTTGATTTTAAATAAGTTTTTAATAAAAAAGCCCGCAAATTTGCGGGCTTTTTTATTTTCATTAGACCATAGGTTTTTTATATTTTTATGACAATCCAGACTATGATTTCAGCTTTTCATCATACTAATGTGGACAAAACGCTTGGTTAAAATATTCAAATAAATCTGGTGTTTGTTTCCATAAAACGATAGATAAAACCAGAAGAGCTATGATGAGGAAAGTCACAATTGTTTTCAAAAGTAAGGCATTATGCATCATGAATAACAGCCTCCTCATTTACAAAGAAATGTACAATAACACCTAGTATACTTAAGGCTATAGAACAGAGCCAAATCGCATCGTAATTACCTGTTAAATCATGGTTAACACCGCCAAGCCATCCACCAAAGAAAGAACCGACTTGATGGGTGAAAAACACAATACCACTTAGCATCGATAGGTACTTTACCCCAAACATATTTGCCACAATGCCGTTTGTGAGCGGAACTGTAGAGAGCCATAAAAGCCCCATAATGACTCCAAAAGCATATACAGTATAAGTGCTTAAAGGTAATAGCAAAAAGGCAATGATCGCGATGCCACGGCTACCATAAAGTGCCATTAATAATTTAGGTTTTGAGAAACGATCTCCTAACCAACCTGCACCGTAAGTCCCCACAATATTAAATAATCCGACTAAAGCAAGAAATACAGTACCCGTAGCTGCGTCAAAGCCGTGATCAATTAAATAGCCGGGTAAATGGACACCTAAGAATACAACTTGGAAACCGCATACTAAAAAGCCTAAAGCTAACCACCAAAAGGGTTTATGTTTTCTGGCAATGTTAAGTACTTGCTTAAATGTGAGTTGAGGCTTAGCAATTGTTTTTGGTGATTGAGTGCTAGGGCCTTTTAACATCCACGCTAGGGGGATGATAAGAGCAATTAATAGCGCACTGACTATGAGAGCAGCTGACCATCCAACATTTTTGAGTAAGAGAAGGGTAGATGGCAACATAATAAATTGACCGAAAGAACCTGCTGCACTTGCAATCCCCATTGCCATACTTCTTTTTTCAGGCGGAGCAGCTCGACCTACTGCACTCAGTAAGACTGTAAAAGAGGTAGCTGATAAAGCTAAGCCGATAATCAATCCTAGGCTTAAATTTAAGATTAAGATGCTTGAGCTAAAAGCCATTAAGAGTAAGCCGAGAGCATAAAGCAATCCGCCAACAGCAACCACAATTTTACTGCCATATTTGTCTGCAATTGCGCCGGTAAAAGGTTGAACTGCACCCCAGATCAGGTTCTGCATGGCGATTGCAAGACTAAAAACATGTTGGCCCCAGCCAAACTCATGGCTCATTGGCACAAGATAGAGACCGAAACCATGCCTAACGCCTAAAGAAAGTGCCAAAATAAGAGCACTTCCAATCAACATATAAATGAGGGGTTGAGAAAATTGATTGGCAGTTTTAGTCATGACTCATGGGAAGTTATAATAATGTGAGCATTTATTGTAGAAGATATATCGAGTAATATCGATATATGTGGAAAGAATATTTAAGAAGAATTAAAAAGTTCGTAAGGGTAGCGTTTTATGATCAGAAAATTGAAGAAGCAGAAATCATTTTGGTCTCTGCTTCTTCGAAAAATTAAGCTGCGGAATTACGTTCGAGTAATGCTTGTTCAAAAAGAACTTGTTCTTTTTCTTTATGTTCGGTTGTGAAGCGAATCAAAATTACGCTACAGCCTGCGACCATAACCAACCCCCCTAAAATAAATAGGCAAGTTTGAACATCAAGTAAGCCTTTAAGTAAGAAACCAGCTGCGACGGCACCCACATTGCCACCTGCACCAATAATACCTGCGACACCACCTAATGCATTACGATCGATAAATGGTACGAGTGCGTAAGTTGCACCACATGCCATATGAGTAAATAGTGCAAAAATAGTCATCGAAATAATTGCGAGCGCAACAGCATTCATTTGTGAGAAGAGTATTAAGAATAAACCTTCACCCAAAATCATAAGTACAAGTACTTTGGTGCGACCATCTAAACCCTTTTTTAGTGCCACTTTGTCGGAAATGATGCCACCCAGTGCGCGAGCAAATAATGCCAGTAGACCAAAGATCCCGGCAGTTAAACCAGCGGTTTTTAAATCCATTTTGAACTGATCAACATAGTACATTGCTGCAACGTTATGGATAAAAATCTCAATGCCAAAACTTGCCCCATACGCCAAAAATAAAATCCAGACACGATAGTTACGAGCGGCTTGCATTAAAATTGCCGTACCACCTTTTTTACCACTACCGACTTCAATACCTTGTGCACGAACTTCTTTAAAGTTTCCTTGAGGACAGTCTTGAGTTAATTTCCAGTAAAGAATGCCAACAATAACCATCATTACGCCAGGTACAATTAATGCAACGCGCCATCCCATGGTCTGCTCAACACCAAACATCACAATTGCACCCAGTAATAAAGGCATCAAAGCTTGCGTTGCACCACCGCCAGCATTTCCCCAACCAGCTGCTGCTGCATTTGCTGTCCCAACTATATTCGGGGCAAACATCACACTTGTGTGATATTGGGTAATGACGAAGCTTGCACCAATAGCCCCAATAAGTAAGCGAAAGAATAGAAAAGATTCATAACTATTGGCAGCAGCTACACCGAATACAGGAATGCTACCGACCAATAGGAGGGTTGTGTACGTAATACGTGGGCCATATTTGTCACAAAGTGGTCCGACAATAAGCCGTACTAAAATCGTAATTGCAACAGCAGCAATATTAATATTGGCAATTTGATCTTTTGTTAAGCCAAACTCACCTTTAATAACGGGCATTAATGGTGCACATGCAAACCATGCGAAGAAACAGACAAAGAAAGCGAGCCATGTCATGTGGAAAGCACGCATTGCTGGAGTTGAAAAACTGAATAATTTAATCTCAGTTGCTTTTTTTGCATCTAGCTTGATATTTGAAGACATACGCCGTCCCCCTGAACTGAACGAAATTTTAATTTGCATGGCAATTTATTGCCTATCTGCAGACCGATCAGAGCGGACATCGTTGGCCGTCTTGGTGTATTCATTGAATCATCATTGATTCATCATGCAATGAATAAAGCAAAGGGCGTGCCAAAAAATAAATTTTACTAAAAAGGAAAAATTACTTTCTAATTTTATTAAGTTAGTTTGTGAAGATAAAAATAATTAAAAAGATCAACAAGGCGGGTGAACAGTAATAAGGATAAAGGAAGGTTGGTTTATCTGTAGTTTTTATTAAATATGCTCGTTTTTTTAGCATTTTGATTTAAAAAGAAGCAATTTTTAGATGGGAGAAATTAAAAGAAAGCTATAAAAACGCGCATCAGTTTTTATAGCTTTATATGGCACAGAAGTTAGAAGCGATAACCGACACCGGCATAACCTAAAATTGGGTTAATTTCGATATCTGCTTTTGCATTGATTAATTCACCATACTTAGCATCATTTACGGTAATCGTCGTATCTGTTTTTAAGTGAGCATAGGAAACAGAGCCAACCGCATACCATTTATCATTAAAGTCATAGGTGAAACCTAAAGTCGCTACAGGAGCAATAGCATCTGAAGCTTCAAGTTCTACTTTAGGATCTCCTGAGCTAGTTTTTCTTTCTAAAGCAGCACCTGCTTTACCATCTTTAATATTCACAATCATATGACCAGCATTGACTAAATCTTTCTCAATTTCTGGGTTCATTTCTAATTCACTGAAATAGGCGTACATTACCCCTAGTCCAACATAAGGTCTAAATTTATTTACACCAGTTTTGCCGAAGTGATATTGAAATTCAAATGCTGGTGTCCAAGCGCGTGCAGAAGCGGCACTCCCATGTCCTTCAAGATCTGTAATGAAAAGATTATTTTCAAGTTCCATAGATCCAAGAATTCCACCGGCGGGTTTAGCTGTGGCTGAAAAAGGCGCATAAATTTTCCCTTTTCCTTGCAAGTCAACTTTAGGTGGAATCCCAGCTTTTAATTCTAATGAGACATTATCTGTAAAAAAGTAATTGCTCATGAGACCTAAGGTCGTAACATCATCTGCTTCTAAGCCAGTATTTTCAGCATCCCATTGACTCAATCCTCGAACTTGAGCTGTCCCACTTAGCCAAGAAGGGATCGTATCTGTACCTAGACCAATAACATCGATGAGCTTTTCAAGCACTACGTTACTGTTACTATCTGAAATATTATCTTGAATAGTTTTGACTTTAATATCTCCGACTTTTGATTGCTCATTCTCTTTAACAGAAGTGTTAATTCTAAAAGGCTGAGCATTACCAGTCGGTTTAACATATAAAGGACCAGCAGAGACTGAAAAACGTTTGAAGCCATCACCATCCTTTAAACTAAAATATGGAGAAGCAGCGTTAGTGATTGTTGGCAGGGCAAAAAAGGCAGCTGTCATACAAAATAATGACTTTTTCATCATAAAAGGACTCCATGTCCGAACATTTGTTTACTGATTTTTATTGAGCCAACCATACCGCGTTTTATTAAAATGATTGTGTATTAAAAATTAATAATTGTAATTTTTTTGAAATATTTGTTTATATTTGGAAAGATTTCTTAATGAAAAGTACATAATAAATAATAAAAGGCTACAAAAAGCAGCCTTTTATTTAAGTTTGTTAAACTATTAGTTGAAGCGAGATAAGTCTTCTTCAGGTCGTGCAGTTAAAACTTCAATACCCGTTTGAGTGACTAAAATAGTATGTTCATATTGAGCTGAAAGTTTATGGTCCTTCGTTACAACAGTCCATTTGTCGCCTAATAATTTAGTTTGCCAGACGCCCGCATTTACCATAGGTTCAATGGTAAAAGTCATACCTGCTTCCAGACGCATACCTGTACCAGCTTGACCATAATGTAATACTTGAGGCTCATCATGGAAAACAGTTCCAATACCGTGACCACAATATTCACGCACTACACTAAAACGTTCTGATTCAACATATTTTTGGATTGCATGGCCAATATCACCTAAATATGAACCATCTTTAACAGTTGCCATTCCTCGATACATCGCTTCTTGGGCAACCTTACAAAGACGGTTAGCTAAAATAGAAGTTTCTCCGCCAACGATATACATCATGTTTGTATCGCCGTGATAACCATCTTTAATCACAGTCACATCAATATTAAGAATATCGCCATTTTTTAAAGTTTTATTTTCAGAAGGAATACCATGGCAGACAACATGGTTAACCGAAGTACAAATAGAGTGCTGAAAAGCAGGGCGTCCAGGAGCACCACCATAGCCGACACAGGCAGGAATAGCATGCTGTACATTTTCAATGTGATTACGGCAAATGGTATCAAGTTCAAGTGTACTTACACCTGCCTTAATATAGGGCTTGATCATCTCTAGAACTTCAGCCGCCAGTCGTCCTGCAATGCGCATTTTTTCAATTTCATCTGGAGTTTTGATTAATCGACGTGGAGCTGTATAAGTACTGTTCATGATCTCTAAAAACTTTTGGTAATTTACAAGTGTCTATGGTATAAATAGCCGCCCATTTTATCAAATGCTTTTCGTGAATATATTTTACGAACAATTTTGATAGATGGAGTAAAAAATCCGCACATATATCGTCACATTACTCTGGGTGCCTGTAAAAGGGTGGAGAATGCGGATATATGGAGGCCTAACCCAACTTTAAGGTAAAGAAAATGGCAGATTACAACGTAAGCATGCGTGACCTTCTTCAAGCAGGCGCGCACTTTGGTCACCAAACTCGTTTCTGGAACCCAAAAATGCGTCAATACATTTTTGGCGCGCGCAACAAAATTCACATCATCAACCTTGAGCACACTGTTCCTGCGTTAAATGATGCTTTGAACTTCGCTAACCAATTAGCAAGCAAAAAGAACAAAGTTTTGTTCGTTGGTACAAAACGTGCTGCTTCTAACATCATCCGTGAACAAGCTCAACGCGCTGGTCAACCATATGTAGATCACCGCTGGTTAGGTGGTATGTTGACGAACTGGAAAACACTTCGCCAATCTATCAACCGTTTAAAAGATCTTCAAACTCAATCTCAAGATGGTACTTTTGCTAAGCTTACTAAACGTGAAGCTTTAGAACGTGCTCGTGAGATGGAAAAACTTGAGCGCTCTTTAGGCGGTGTTAAAAACATGGGTGGTTTACCTGACGCATTATTTGTAATCGACGTTGATCACGAAGCGATTGCAATCAAAGAAGCGAAGAACTTAGGTATTCCTGTTATCGGTATCGTTGATACAAACTCTAACCCAGACAACGTTGATTACGTTATTCCGGGTAACGACGATGCGATCCGTGCAGTAACTCTATATGCTTCAGCTATGGCTGATGCAATTCTTGCTGGTAAAGAATACGCTCAATCTCAAGCGAACGCTCAAGCAAAAGGCGACGACGCTGCGAAAGACGCTTCTGAGGCTTAATGCGTTTTGACGCAGGCTTGTCATTTTTGCGACATGTAATGGTGGCAAATTAAGCGTCGAGAGTGCAAACGGCCCAGAGTTTCTTTGGGCCGTTTTTGTTGAAAAGATTTATTTTCTACCGATTTTAGGAGATCAACATGACTGCAATTACTGCAAGCATGGTAAAAGAATTACGTGACCGTACTGGTCTTGCAATGATGGAATGCAAAAAAGCATTAACAGAAGCGAACGGTGACATCGAGCTTGCTATTGATAACCTTCGTAAATCTGGTCAAGCTAAAGCTGCTAAAAAAGCAGGTAACATTGCTGCTGACGGTGCAATCACAATCGTTCAAGAAGGCAACAAAGCAATTTTAGTTGAAGTTAACTGTCAAACTGACTTCGTTGCTAAAGACGAAAACTTCTCTAACTTCTCAAAAGCTGTTGCTACTGCTGCTTTAGCTGCTGGTGAAACTGATGCTGCTAAAATCGCTGAATTAAAATTAGCAGACGGTCAAACAGTTGAAGAAGCTCGTATTGCGCTTGTTCAAAAAATCGGTGAAAACATTCAAGTTCGTCGTGCGAAAATCGTTGAAGGCGAAAACTTGGCTATTTACAAACACGGTTTAAAAATCGGTGTTGTAGTTTCTTATACTGGTGATGCTGATACTGGTAAAGGTATTGCAATGCACGTTGCTGCATTTAACCCAGTAGCTGTAAATGCAGAAGCTGTTCCTGCTGACCTTATCGCTAAAGAAAAAGAAATTGCTGAAGCGAAAGCGTTAGAATCTGGTAAACCAGCTAACATCGTTGAGAAAATGGTAACTGGTTCAGTTGATAAATATTTGAACGAAGTTGCTCTTGATCGTCAAATGTACGTAATCGACAACGACAAAAAAGTTGCTGATGTATTAAAAGCAACTGGTACTAATGTTGCTAGCTTCGTACGTTTCGAAGTTGGTGAAGGTATCGAGAAGAAAGCAGAACTTAGCTTCGCTGAAGAAGTTGCTGCTGCTCAAGCTGCTGCGAAGTAATTCGTATCACAATAAAAAAAGCCCCATCGGGGCTTTTTTTATCTCAGTTAAAATAAAGGCATGCAATGACAAATAAAAAGAATCTCAGTATTGGTGGTGTCATAATTTTATTGATTGCTGCATATTTTGGCCTGGATTTATCTGGACATAAGCAAAGTCAATCACCATCCACTATACCCGAAGCTCAGCCCACTGAAACTACATTATCAAGTCATGGGGTGGACACTATAAAAGCTGCTTATGAGCAGAGACGTAGTAATGTTCAAGTGCAGGGAAATGGTCGAGTAAAAGCAATTTTAAGAGATGATAATGATGGGTCAAGACACCAGAAATTTATTCTTGTATTAAAAAATGGCCTTTCAATTTTAGTCGCACATAATATTGATTTAGCACCTAAAATTTCTAATTTAAGAAAAGGTGATGTGGTAGAGTTTTATGGCGAATACGAATATAACCCTAAAGGTGGTGTATTACACTGGACACATCGAGATCCACAAAATCGTCATGAAAGCGGTTGGCTCAAACATGATGGGCAAATCTACCAATAAACGAATAAAGAGATTATTTTTATAGAGCAATTTTATTCTATTCAGTTTCTTAAAACATGCTATGGTTTTTTTAATGAATAGATGAGACGTATTTATGCAGCGGGAGCAAGCCGATTATCTGCATGTGCGAGAGCTGGGCGGTCTAGAGTTAATGAAAGCACATTATCACCAAACTCAATTTTCGAAGCATACTCATGAAGGGTATTGTATTGGTGTGATTGAAGAGGGAGCACAGTCTTTTTTTAGGACGGGCCAGCTGCATGTAGCTCCTAAAGGCGATATTATTTTAGTAAATGCTGATGAGATTCATACGGGTTCATCTGCTGTTGAGTCGGGTTGGCGATATCGGGCGATTTATCCCACACCTGAAATGTTAGCAGAAGTCAGCCAAGATTTTTTTGAAAATTCCCGAGGGGCACCCTGGTTTCCTCAAGCTGTTATTCGTGACTTGGGTTTGGCCCAACAACTTTGTTTACTATTTGATTTATTAGAACAAAAAGATAATTTCCTGCTTAAAGAAACAATGTATTTGTCTACTTTAGCCTGCTTAATGAAACGACATAGTAAATCAAATCATACTTTTTGTGAGTTGCCAGAGGTATATTCAAAAATATTAAGAGTTAAAGAGTTGCTGGTAGAAATGCCTGAAACAAATTTTTCTTTACAAGATTTGGCCGACATGGTGGGTCTAAGTGCATGGCATTTCTTAAGACAATTTAAAAAATATGTAGGTTTGCCACCTCATGCCTGGCTTGTTCAAGCACGCTTACAAAAAGCAAGGCAATTATTAAAACAGGGTGACCAAATTGCGATGGTGGCACAGCAATGTGGTTTTTCTGATCAAAGCCATTTTAATCGTCACTTTAAAAAAGCAATGGGAGTGACCCCAACTCAATATGTAGTCAGTCTAAATAACTAAATTATTAAAAATTTATTTACAGCAATTTTATTCAATATAAATCACGTCTTATCACGCATCTTGTGGAGGTGTTTCTTATATTGGATTTCTATATATGAATATTCAGCTTCATCAGTCGGTTGGGTCTTCAAAAAATAAGCCATCCTATCTTTTTTTGCGCGGTGCAATGGATATTTTACCATTATCAATTTCTGTTATTCCATGGGCAATTTTAGCCGGATCTATGGCAATTCATGCCGGTTTATCTTTTTATAAGGGGCTTGCAATGTCAGGAATTGTCTTTGCTGGGGCAGCTCAATTGGTTAGCTTAAGCATGGTAATGGAAGGTGCATCCGCTTTTACAATTTATGTGACGATTTTCTTTTTAACGGCTCAGCATTTCATTTATGCATTAACTTTAAGGAATGACATTTCTGCTTGGTCTCTTTCGAAACGATTAAGTTTGGGTTTTTTATTAACGGATGAATTATTTGCGGTGTGTGCATCCGGTGAAAAAAGACAGCCAGAATATCTGTTGGGTGCAGGTCTGTCTTTTTATTTATTCTGGGTGGTTTTTAGCTTGGTCGGAATACTTCTGGCAACAGTGATTCCTGATTTACTAAATTATCATTTAGATTTTTCAATTGTGGCTATTTTTATTGCCATGATAGTGCCGCTATGTAAGGGCTTACCTGTAGTTGTGGGTGTGTTAATGACTTGTTTAAGCGGATTTTTCTTTAAATTTTATCAGGTTGAAGGAGCGATTTTACTTTCAGGGTTAATAGGGATGTTGGTTGCTGTGCTAACTGAAAAAATAGGTAAGGAGCAATAATATGTCTTGGTTCATGATTTTAGCTTTGGCAGTAATCGTCTTTTTTAATCGTTATTATTTTTTAGAGCCCAATGTTAAAGTTAAATTACCTCTTATTATGAATAAGATGCTTAATTATTCTGCACCCTGTTTATTAACCGCAATATGTATTCCAATAATTTTCTTTGAGGGCGATAATTTAAAAGGAATTCTTGCTAATCCTTATATTTATGCAGCAATCTTTTGTGTTGCGATTGCCTTTTATCTGAAGAGGGTGCTTTTAAGTGTTATTGCCAGTTTGATTTTTTTCTATTTTATAAATTTTCTAATAAATTACTAAAATGTAAAAAGCTGAATCGAAATGATCCAGCTTTAATTGAACATTTAGGAAATAGCGTGTTTTTGTCTGCTTTTCCATTTAGGTAAGACTTTCCCGAGATAAGCATCCATGCACCAGACTGGGCCAATGAGTAGAAATTGTAAATCTTTAAAGAAAGATGGTTTTTTACCCTCAATTTTATGGCCATAAAACTGTCCGACCCAAGCAATCACAAAAATAGCAATATAAAATCCTACTCCTACAGGTAGGGTATAAATGAGCCATGCCATAACAACCAGTAAAGCAGCCATTGCAACAGCAAGTACAAGATCTAAACGGGCATAAAATACTAAAGTGAGTACAAGTAATAGAGCAGTGAGTAAGGTGCTGAAATGGGCAATGATTCCAATAATAGAAAATAAAATGGCAGGAACGCAAAGCCAGTGAATTTTTTTATTGGTTGGGTTCTGATGACTTTCGCTATATTCATCAAACCATTCTGTAACGGATTTCATTAATGACACACTCCTTGTTTTAACTTTGAATTATTTTTTCTGATTATATTTTATCCTGTTCTTCGGTTAAGCGACAAGAAACCGATACTATTCAACTATAGAAACCTCGCAATACGTGTTTAAAAAAATCATGAGAAAAACGTAATGCCTAGATTATAGAAAAAGTACTCAATCTAACCTTGAGAATGATGCAATTTTTCAGAATATTTTTTATTGGTTACTAGATGATGAAATCATCAAAAAAAGTGTAATTTTGAGATAGGTGGGAAAATTATATAAAAAGGCTCTACTCATCTACTCTAAAAACGCCATAAATAGCCCTAATTTTAGGAAAATGGTACTAGGGTAGCGCAAATTTAATAAAGTCGTGCTAAGCGCAATTTAGAGGCTAAATTAGCTTGAGGAAAATAAAGGTGATTTTTTGTGTAAAAAATATGCAAATTTAAGGTTGGAGAAGGGCTAAAAAAGAAAATTTTTTTAACCTAAATTAGAAATTATTTTTAAAGTTTGAAAAAGAAAAAAGCCGCAGAAAAAATTGCGGCTTTTTACATGAACTCTAGAGGCTATAACTTATGAAGTTGGACCATCAACACGTTCAATATTTACTTTTGCAGTTCCAGCATTGGTAATGCCAAGGCGTTTAGCTGCACCGTATGATAGGTCAAGTACACGATTGCCATGGAAAGGACCACGGTCATTTACTTTTACAACCACACTTTTACCATTGTCTTTATTGGTTACTCGGATGTAACAGTTCAATGGTAGGCTACGGTGAGCAGCAGTTAGAGCATTCATATCGAAGGTATCACCACTTGCTGTTTTACGGCCATGAAATTGACGACCATACCACGATGCCATACCAGTTTGGCTAAACTTACGAACAGTGTTTGAGGCTACTGTGTTAAGTTTTTCAATCACTGAAGGCTCATCTTCAGGGATTTCAATTTTTGCTGCGATCGCTTGACGACGGATTTGATCGCCAGAACGTTCAGTGATTGAAAGACTGTTAATATTAGAAAAACGAGAATTAAAATTTTGAGTATCTTTACTCAATACACGAGCTGCTAAATTAGAACCATCTACATCACTATTTAATGATGAGGATTGCACCATTTCAGCGTGCAATGGGGCCATACTTAAACTAGCCGTCAGTGCAAGAACGTATTTCAGCGATAACTGCATTTGTATAAACTCCTGAGAACATGTACTTTTTTCTTTCAGCGATTGACTGAAATTTAAAGTGAACATGTCTTATTATTCACTTTTGCAATTGCTACATTGGGGTGGATAATATTCATCGCTTACGGAGAGTGTCTAGTCTTTAACGAGAAATCGTTACAAAAAGGGCAAAAACTTACAGTTATGGGTTAAAAAATAACCAAAAGTGTAACAAGAAATTAAATTTGTGCACATTGTGAACTGTTTAACAAAAATATTTATTGACTTTTACACAACTCATAAAAAAGCTAGCCTATCGGCTAGCCACTTCAGTACCTAATAACCATACAGCAGTAGCATACATACGGCTCTTATTATAGGTCGTAATTACTTGAAAATTCGGGTAAGTTAAATAGTAAATTGGACCGTTATAGTCTTGTAATTGAATAACATTCACCATATCCAGATCATCAATTTTAACTAAAGGATTTAATGGTGAAATCCCTAGTGTTTTTAATGCACCATATGGAAAAGGCTGAGTTAAATCTTTAGCAATAACACTTTCCGGATTTGATCCCGTGTAACGCGCCATAAATCCGATAGGTTGATCGCGTTGCCAACCTTGTTTTGCTAAGTAGTTTGCGATTGAACCGATTGCATCTTCGGCAGAGTTTCTTAAATCGATGTGTCCATTACCATCATAATCGACCCCATATTTACTAATATTGCTCGGCATAAACTGTGGATAGCCAATTGCACCTGCATAGGAACCTACAATACTATTTGTTGGGTAGCCTTCTTTATAAGTCCATGCAATAAGAGCAGCTAACTCATCACCAAAATATTCAGCACGGCGAGGGTACCCAAAAGCAAGGGTGGCTAAAGCATCACGTGTAATAAAAGAACCTTTATTTGCGCCATAGCCTGTCTCGACACCCAAAATACCCAAAATGACAGCTTGAGAAACGCCATATTGTTGTTCAGCGCGGTTTAAAGCATCTGCATATTGGTTTTTAAATCGGACACCACGTTGAATTGTCCCTTCAACCAAAAACATAGAACGATAGTCATACCAAGGTTTGCTTTCACCTGGACGAGTCATAATATTTAGAATGTTTGGTAAATTTTTTGCACCATTCATTGCGGCATCAACTTGATCGCCACTTAACCCATAAGCGCTCATGGTTTTTTGTTTAAAATTTAAATAATCAGGATGTGTTGCAAAATCGTTGGCCTGGGCGAAATGACTTGTACTGATTAAACCAGTACACAAAGCGAGCATTTTTAAAGTTTTATTTAAGTGTTGAGACAACATATCGTTTTAAAATTCCAGATTATCGATGTGTATGAATGGACATGACTAAACCAAAGGTGGCCATTAAAGTAATAATAGCTGTTCCACCATAACTCATAAAAGGTAAAGGAACACCTACTACAGGTAAAATACCACTGACCATTCCCGCATTTACAAATACATAAACAAAAAAAGACAAACCAAAGGCGCCAGCGACTAAACGTCCATAGTTATGGAAGCTTTGTAAACCGATTTGGAATGTTCTAAAAATAATAGCAAAATAAAGAATAACTAAAATAAGTACGCCAATGAGTCCAAACTCCTCGGAATACGCGGCAATAATAAAGTCGGTATGACCTTCGGGTAAAAAATGCAAATGTGATTGGGTGCCTTCAAGAAATCCTTTACCTGAAAAACCACCCGAACCAATTGCAGTTTTAGATTGAATAATATTCCAACCTGTACCGAGCGCATCTGCCTCTGGATCAAGCAACGTTAAAACCCTTTGACGTTGATAATCGTGTAAAAGAAATTCCCAAGCAATCGGAATAATGACCGCAGCGCAAGCTCCCGCAGCACCGATCATACGCCACGATAGTCCACTTAAAAATAAAACAAATATGCCACTTGCTAGCACTAACACTGATGTTCCTAAATCTGGTTGTTCCGCAATTAATAAAAAAGGAATACCAATTAACATTAGTGATAAAACAACTTGTGAAAAGCTAGGGGGAAGAGGCTTACGTGCTAAAAACCATGCGACCATCATGGGCATGCCGATTTTCATGAACTCACTGGGTTGAACACTTCCGAAACCGGGAATATCAATCCAGCGCTGAGCACCCATTCGGACTTCGCCAAACACCATGACTGCCACAAGTGAAAATAAGCCAAACAAATAAAAATATGGTGAAAAAGCTTGATAGACCTTGGGCGGAATTTGGGCTAAACCAATCATCACGATGAAGCCAATACCAAAACTCATGGCTTGTTTACTGACTAACCCTACATCCTGTGCAGAAGCACTATAGAGTACGGTTAACCCTAATAACGCATTTAAGAGCAGAAATAGGCATAACCAAGGGTCAACATGGAGTTGTTGCCACTTTGACGGTTGCATAGCGGTGCTAAGACCATCTCGAGGAGCTTGGCGTAAAAATTTATATTGTGGACTAGGAGACATGCGGCGTTAACTAAGGTCAATCAGTGCTTGGCGCATGCTAACATAAACGTGGTTAATGGCAATGTATATCAATATTTTGCAATAAAAAAACCCAGCTTTCGCTAGGTTTCCGATAGTCTATTTTTTATTAGTTAAAGAATAAACCATCATGGTATTCAGCCATCGCTTTAAGTTCAGTACGATTTAAGCTTGGAATCAGTTTGTCGATTGCAATGTGAACAGCTTTAGTTACGGCTGCTGCACCAATATCGGCTGCTTTACGCTTAATCATGCCTAGGTCTAATGTTTTATTAAAATCAGACATGAAGTGTTTGATCATGGCATCGCCGAACTGTTTATATAATTCAGCTAACGCAGCTTTATTAATGTCATTGCCTGCTTCAAGCTCAGTAAAGTTATGCTTAAGATTAGTTACTAAACCTGCATCTAAATTTACGCCTACTTTATATTGGCCTTGTGGGTCTTTAAATAAGCTTTTTTCAGAAAACTCTACTGACTGTTTAACCACATCATTTGGTGCTTTGCTTAGCAATTGCTTTAAAAGAACAGCAACTGTAGATTTGACATAACCAGCAAGTTTTTCGGCAGTATCGCGTTTTTCACTCGCAGGAAAATGCTGAACTAACTGAATTAAGACATTATCAATAATTTCTTCATTGAGTTGTAAAGCAATCTTATCGCGAAGTGGATATAAAGGTTCACTAGAATTTTTATTCGCAATTCCAGTTTGTATATCGTTCAATAAGCCTTCTGAAGGGGTAAAACCAAAAAACGGCATGGTATATCCTCAAATTATTCGTTTTATTGTCGTGCCAATCGAATCGGTTTTGGCATCCATGAAAGATCCGATACTCGGCAAGGGTTAATATCAAGTCCGCCGCGACGAGTATAAGTTGCATAAACCATCAGCTTTTCAGGCTCTAGATTTTGCCAAATATCGGCAAAGATCTGTTCGACACATTGTTCGTGAAAGCCGTTATGCTGACGGTACGAGATAATATAAGCTAAAATACTACGATAACAAGGTTTTTTGCCTTTAAAACGAATAAAAACTGTACCCCAATCTGGTTGTCCTGTGACTGGGCAGTTACTTCTCAAAAGATGAGAATACAGTTCAATTTCAACTTCTTCATCAGACTCATCTCTTTTTAAAAGAGTCGCATCTGGATGTTGCTCTAAACGCTCTGGGTTTAGATCATCAATACAAATGCCTTGAGGTTTAGAAATATCTAAATCATCAACCTGAAATAGGGTTAATTCAACTTTTGCACCAGCCGCCGTAGAGAGGTCTTTTTCAACCGTTTCAATGAACGACTCTTTCGAATCAAATTGAGTGAAATTAAGACTATTGAAGTAAAGTTTTAATGACTTTGACTCAATTAAATTTGGTGAAGAAGCAGGCAATGTAATTCTGCCAATTGCAACTTGCGGGATAGCATGAGCGTTTAACCATGAGATTTCAAAAACATGCCACCAATCTTTACCTTGCGTAATACCTTCAATGTGCGAGTAAGCTTCACGAGACTGAGCACGGGCAATTGGAAATAAAACATCAGGTTGATAGTTAGTTGGATATTGGGTTTCTTTACCCAATAAAGACTGTTCGACACTCATTCACGCATTCCTGAACCACGAGCAAGTAAATAGTAAGCAATTCCGTAAAGTACAGCACAGCATAATGTCACAATGATTAAAGAGAACGTAACGTTCACATCACTATGACCCAAAATGCCGAAACGGAAAGCATTGACCATATACACAATAGGGTTAATTAAAGAAAGTTTTTGCCAAAAAGGACCAAGTGCACTAATGGCATAAAACACACCACCTAAATAAGTTAGAGGTGTAAGAACAAAGGTGGGAATAATAGAAATATCATCAAATGATTTTGCATAGACTGCATTAATAAAACCACCTAATGAGAAAAGAACCGAGGTAACTAAGACTGTATATATAGTTACGAACCAGTTGTGTATAAAAAGGTCGGTAAAGAACATGCTCATTGCAGTCACAATTGTACCAACTAATACACCACGGCAAATACCACCAATCACATAGCCCCACAAAATAATATGTAGTGGCACAGGGCTCATGATGAGTTCTTCAATGCTTTTTTGGAATTTTACACTGAAGAAACTGGAAGAGACGTTGGCATAACTGTTTGTAATGACAGCCATCATAATTAAGCCGGGTACAATAAATTGCATATAGCTCACGCCACCCATTTGTCCAATGCGTGAACCCACCAGATTACCAAAAATGACAAAGTACAAACTCATTGTAATTGCGGGTGGTAATAAGGTTTGGGGCCAAATGCGTAGAAAACGGCGTACTTCTTTACGAACTATGGTCCAGAGAGCAATTTGTAGTTGGCTAAAATTCATTTTGCCTCTCCTTCAAGATTTTTCTCGACCATTTTGACAAACAATTCTTCTAAACGGTTTGATTTATTACGCATACTACGAACACGAATACCTTGAGATTCTAATAGCTGGAATAGGTCATTTAATGTATGCGCTCTATCCATTGTTACTTCTAAAGTATTGCTATCAATTAAGTTAAACTTTACACCAATAATGTTTAACTGAAGCGGCCCAATCGGTTCGGCTAAATCGAAGATAAATGATTCTTCATTCATCTGATTAAGGAAGCTCTTCATGCTGGTATCTTCTTTAATTACACCGCGGTCAATAATCGCAATGCGACGACACAACATTTCTGCTTCTTCTAAATAGTGAGTCGTTAAAATAATAGAAGTACCACTTTCGTTCATTTCGGTCAGAAAATCCCACATAGAACGGCGTAATTCAATATCTACACCAGCAGTGGGTTCATCTAAAATGAGAAGTTTAGGCTCATGCATCATGGCACGGGCAATCATCAGACGGCGTTTCATACCGCCAGAGAGCATACGTGCTTGTATATTGCGTTTTTCCCACAGACCGAGTTTTTCTAAATAATGTTCGGCGCGTTTTTCTGCAATCTTTTTGTGAATGCCGTAATAGCCAGCTTGAGTGACTAAAATATCGAATGTTTTTTCAAACTGTCCGAAGTTAAATTCTTGGGGAACGACGCCAAGCTGCTGTTTTGCCAGAGATGGATGGGTATCGAGATTGTGCCCAAAAATCTCAACTGTTCCAGCGGTTTTTTTCGTGAGGGAGCTGATAATACCAATGGTTGTTGATTTGCCGGCACCATTTGGGCCTAACAACGCATAAAATTCACCTTCAGGCACAGTGAGGTTAATACCTTTTAACGCCTGAAAACCATTACGATATGTTTTGGACAAATCTCTTAAAACCAAAGCATCAGTCATGAAATTCTCACATTATGAAAGAGGGGTATATTTTGAGCGATAATGATTAATAAACCAAGTAAAATAGTCGGAATTTTATAAAATTGAGATAAATGTTTAAGATAGCTGAATGGTAAGTACTCGCTATACTTGATAGAATAATATTAAGATATTGATTTATATGGATTAATTTTCCATAAGGTCTATACATATTATAAAACTTAAAAATGCCTAAAATTACAGTTGTGTTGATCAAATCAACAAGTAATTTTGAAATCTAGAAAATAAAAAAGGAACTGAAAAGATTTCAGCACCTTTTGAATAGATGGGAATTATACATTGATACAGAACAAAAAGGGATACTGGGGGTTGTACTCTATAGTGGAAAACTACCAGGTTTTAGAGGAAAGTCATATCTATTGTTAGGTGGTAGTAATAAATTTCACTGTAATAACAGCTGCGATAAACCAAATGATCAATCCTATTGACAAGAAGCCTAACATTTTTATTGTAATCAAAACATTAGTTTTAAAATTTAAGAACCATAAATTTTGTTCGTGGCTAGACTTGTGAGGGGAGTTCAAGTTGTGTGTTATATCTTCTTTCATAATTACCTCTTATTAAGTTGAAATTGGACTTATTGTGAATACGGGTCAAAGAATATATAGTTAAATATAGTTTTATCTATTAATTGAGTCAATAGTTTTAACTATCAAAATAATAATTTTAACTTTTACTTTCTTGTTGCTAATAAAAAAGCCACATTAATTGTGGCTTTTTTATTAAACTTTATGTGTATGGAGGGGTTATCCAGCTCTCCAGAACTGTCGACCCATTACTCTAAAGTTTTTACCATTTTCTTCTGTTACGCGTCGATCTCTAAATTTTTCGTTAAGACTATGGAGAATTAAAGACCCATCTTCTTCTTTGAAGATCTGTTTTAGCATACCTTCACCAGCAAAATATACAGCATATATTTCACCATCGATAATTTGTGTTTGAGATATATCTATACCTACAAGGTCGCCATCTTTTATATAGTCCATCATGCTATCGCCTTTAGCCTTGATAATGCGCATACAATCTTGAGCTACATGTTTTTCCTTGAAAAAAGAAGATGGAAAAGGAATTTTTCCATTAATAGCATCAAAATGAAATTCAATTGATTCACCTGTGCCACATGAAAAATTAGCCTCAGCTACTTCTATCCATACATATTCATTATTTTCTTTATTTACTATAACTGGTTTGACCAAATCGTCTTCACTAAACGAATCCTCAGCTTCACCAGTTGTTAGCCAATAAGCATCAACTCCCAAAAATTTTGCAATTAAAGGAAGAAATGCTGACTTTAAACTTTTTCCTGTTTCCAGCGCTTGATATGTCGGTTGTTTAATACCAACCGCTTCAGCGACTTCATATTGACTCTTTCCTGCTTTTAAGCGAGCCGCTTTTAGACGAGTTGCTAAATCAGACATGATATTAACCTTAAAATCGTTGTATCTGATTTTATAGTTAAAACTATTAAAATCAAATAACCTAAACTATTGACTTTTGATAGTTAAAACTATAAATTAACTATCAAGTTAGGGGTTTGATAGTTATGAATATAGATAATATTTCAATCTACATCCAACTGGTGAGCTTTTTCGGGAGTCAAACAAAAACGGCACAAGCCCTTTCTATTAAGCAACCTTCGGTTAATGCTTGGTTAACGGGTAAAAGTCAAATGTCTGAAAAAATTGCTTTACGGGCTGAGTGTGTAAGTAATGGGAGATTCAAAGCATATCAACTTTGCCCAACGCTAAAAGAGTTCGAGAAGAATATTACAAGTTAATCTTTGCACTAAAGATTTAGATAAATATTAAGTTTTTAGGAGTTTTTTTAATGACTGGTATCGGTTTGATTGAAAAGGTTTTTTAACTAGATTTTATCAAACAGTGAAAAGAAATTTTACATACTTAATTTAAAAAGCAAAAAGCCTGATCGGCAAATCAGACTTTTTAGTTAATTCATTTAATTAGGAAATCACAATGAATTTTAAAATAAATTTATCACAATGTTGTGGTGAAAACAAATCGATTAATTGTAAGGGTAAGGAAAATAAAATCTTTTACCATTTAAATTCCTTTAAAACTCTTTTAAAGGAGTTAAATACCAATGCGTGACTATGGGAAGGTTTCTCCACACTTCTGGACAGGTATAACTGGTAAACAATTACGAGAGTGTCCCGAGTCCATTATCGTGGCTATGTATTTAATCACCAGTCCACATGCAAATATGCTTGGTCTTTATTATATGCCTCTTTTATATATAGCTCATGAAACTGGTTTGGGGCTAGAAGGAGCAGAGAAGGGGCTTGAATGGGCATGTAAAGTAGGTTTCTGTAGTTATGACAATGTTTCAGAAATGATCTGGGTACATGAAATGGCTCGTTTTCAGGTTGCTGAATCTTTGAAGGAGAGTGATAACCGTTGTAAAGGTATTCAAAAGGATTATGACTCATTACCGTCAAATCCATTTTTAGAAGATTTTTATAATAAATACTTTGAAGCCTTTTGTATGACGCATCGACGTGAAGGAAAGAATAATAGTTATCTTGAGAAAGAAGCCCCTAACAAGGTTCTTTTAAGCCAAGAACAGAAGCAAGAACAGGAACAGGAAAAAATTCTCTCTCAAGTAATTTTAACGAACGTTATGAAATCAGAGGATTGGAGACCTGATTTAAACCATCTCGCTACTTATTTGAAAAAGACTAAATATTCTCAGCAAGTGCAAGAAATCTTATCTATGGATGATTTTGAATTTCATTTGAGTAATTTCAATGCTCACCATGAAACTTCACGATATCTAACTGATAGTCAAAGACACAGCAAGTTTGCTCAATGGATATTTGAAAAGTTTGAAAAGTTAAAAGCTTCAAAAACTAAATCAACGAAGTCAATTTATTTAAATTCAAGAATACATGGAAATGTAAATCAAGCTTTTGAATACCAACAGCCAGAATATGACGAAAGTATTAAGCCATTGGAGTTGGGAGGAAAATTTGTATGAATGTAATGACAAAAATTAATCACTCCTTCGAACCAGGGTTAAATATTTGCTCTATTCATTTGGAGAAAAAGGTCAAGATTGCTGGTTTAGAAATCTGTCCAACGTGTGCTGTCAATAAAGTAACTGAGTCTAATCTCAAGCATAGTAAAACCGTTAGAAAAATGGTTTATGCAAATCATTTAGCAGGTGGAATGTTACCTATACGTCATAAAAACTCTGGGTTCCATAATTATCGCTGTGAATTACCAGGACAAATTATTGCTTTTAATAGTTGTGCAGCTTACGCCGAACGAATTATGAAAGGACAGGTAACGAATCTGGTTATGGTGGGGAAAACTGGGACAGGTAAAACACATCTTGCATGTGCGACGGCTAGAACATTACTTAAGAATGGCAAAACAGCTCGTTATATCACCAGTGAAGAGTTAGCAAATGACATCATGGGAGCTTGGTATCGTCAGGGTGATAGTGAAAAAAATACTATTTATCGTTATACAGAATATGACTTACTCATTATTGATGAGTATGGATTGCATGATCGCGAAAAACGTAAAGAAGTGGTTCATAAGGTCTTATATGCGCGTTATGACGCAGATAAAGCAACAATGCTTATTTCAAATTTTGCGCTTAATGATACTAAGGATCGGATAGGCACAATTATTCATGGCTTGATTTCTGATTTAGGTGATCGCCTTTGGTCTCGGTTTCAACATGGGGGATTAACTCAAATTGAATGTGTATGGGCAGATACTCGTTTAGGAGCAAAACTATGAATGCTAAATTGGAACTTACTAAGCATGATTATTCAATAAGTTATTCAAATGTTTTTCTTAAGTCTAAACAGCGTAATGAACTCGCTATCCAATTAGCAGAATGGGTGGCTCAAGGTAATCAAATTAACTTGATTAAAAACAAGAATGAGAATCAAGGCTATCTGAAACAGGGGAGGGAGAAGTCTATTAAAGATGAGTATAACGGCAAAAGTTATATGGACTCAGGTGTTACATCAAAAAACTTATTGATTCATTCATCAATTAAAGAAACGACAGCATATTTAAATGACCAACAAGCTTTATTAAAAATATTTGTTAATAAGTTCGGACAATCTTGGGATTTCTTAGCAGCTAATTCTGGTTATGCATTAACAGCTCATCAGCTTTATCGGATTTATCATGGGCGATCAGAAGCTTCATTACTTGATTGGAATGTTTTAAGACAGTCACTTGAAAATTTAGGGGTGAATAATGAATCATCTTGTTGAACAGCATTATTGTCAAACTCTGGATGTTAGAATTAATCACAAAAAAATTCTAAGTAATTTTAAAGATTTGACGAATGTAGAGTTACCTATCAAGAGTAATAAAAATTTTGCTTATGAACTGAAATTACAGAAAAAGAACTTTAAATGCTTATTGGGTATAGAACTTTATGGGCGCTTATTAATACTTAAATGTACTGAGGGCTTAATGTAATGAAAACTGAGCAAATTATTTTAGTAATAGTTGCCTCATTTGCCTTCTATTTTGCTGTTAAGTTTTTGATGCAATGGTTGGTCGGTGAATATAACCATGGGGCAGTGGTTGAATGGATGCGAAGAGGTTTTGCCTTTGGATTGGGTTTTATTTTTTCGATTTTAGTAATGATCGTGATTGTGCATATTTTGAGAGGGTTAATGAATGAATATTGATATTAGTATTATGAATCAGTTTACTCAATTTCAATGGTTATCCCGAGGCTTAACAGCACAATCATTGGACTTTTCAAGAGTTGGACATACACCTAGTAAAGACGCTATTAATTATCAAGATAGATTGGGGGCAATTGCTAAAATGGAGACCCAATTAGCTAAATCAGTGTCTTCATTAATTATTTATAATGGAAAATCAGAAGAGGACTATAAATTCATAAGAAATCATTTAGCTTTAATTATGTTAAAAGAAGCTGAAAATGATAAAAAAAGAGAACCTGAATATATTGCTATTCACCATTTGGCATGGCTTATTGCTCGTATGGTTATCGATTTTTCTTTAAATCCTGATCTTGAAAAAAACTTTACGGCTCAGGGTAGACTTTATTATGCAGGGATTACGGCTTATAAGATGTCAGCAGATGTTTATAGAATGACATGGAAGCCATATGAGAAGTTAATGCAGCTTGCAATTGAATCTGCTATTGCGGAGGCAGAAGATACTATACGTGAATATCGGAAAGACACTTACAAAGAGTTACAATTATAGGGTTTTCATTATTCCGAAAAAAAGAGTAATATATATTTAAGATGGTCGTATTGCGGATTTAATTTGCAGTGCGACTTTTTAGTTTAAGTTGTTTTAAATTTTTTATTATCGTATTTATAAGAATAATTCATATATTAAATTTTTACATAGATAATAATTTTTTAGAGAGATTGTTCTCTATTCATGGAAAATCTAAAAATCTATGTTATTTAATTATTTTATATGAGTCAAAGTTTTAAATATTTCTTAAATCGTTATTTAAGTTTTGCTGTAAAAATGCAGCATATAAAGCCATATCAAATTAATTTGATATGGCTTTATTTTTTTATTAGTAATAAATCTGGAAAGGTATTTATTATGAGTTGTACGGGTTGTGCTAAAAGACGTAAATGGTTAGAGAGTAAATATAATGAACTTGAACGAAGAACAAAATTACTGTTGCTCAAAGTTACTCGAAGTGATGGAAGAGTTGGTAAAGCAGAACAACACATTGATTCAAAAGGTTGAAAATAAAGATACTCTTATTTATTCTGCTATCGAGCAGAATAATAAATTACTTCAAAGTTATTTTGAAGATCAAATAGTTGATCAAAATATTATTTCTTACTTAGATTCAAAGCCAAAAGAAAAATAATATTTATATCAATTGGTAAAAGTATTTTATATTATCTTAGTCATTAGAAGAGCAAGATTTAAAGTCTAGCTCTTTTTTTATTGGAAAAAATATGTCAAATGTAAAAGTCCAGTTTTTAACAACATGTATGCATAATCGAATTGTTCATATAGCCGGTGAGGTAATTGAACTTGATTTAAACAGTGCGGAAGATTTATTGAAGCTAAACTTAGTTAAATTTATTAATTCAGATGCATTAGAAAAAAATAAAAAATTAACTAATCAAAATAAGTTAAGGCAGGCCCGTCGTAAATCTAATGAAAATAACTATTTAAAGTAAAAATAGTTACTGTTAAGAGATCTTGCAATAAATGGTTTTATTTTGGAGGATATATCTATGAATATGAATGGCTTGTCTACTCTACAAAAGAAACTAAAAAATTTATCAGATGATAAAAAAATTAGTCAAATTGTGGATGACATTGAAAAAAAAGCAACTTCTCCCAAAAATGCTAAAGAATTAATGGCTAAGATGCTTAGAAGTGAATTAATAAATAAATTGTAATACAGTTTATTAGAAAACTAAGATCTAGGTGCTATGTGTAATTAATACTAAATTTATATATTGCACATATGTAGTACTCTATTAGACAAACTTCCCAAATTCTAAAATTTTATGACCTCGCAAAACGCGAGGTTTTTTTCGTCGTTAAAAAAGGAGTCCAATCATGGGCGTATTAACACAAGGTACTGAAACATGGGTAAAACATGGTTCACCAGCTGTATTAACTAAAATTGAATGTATTACTGAGTTGTCGGTAGGCGATGATAGTGTTACTGAAATTGAAACAACATGTATGGAAGAGCGTGAATCTTCAACTTCAGAATATGGTTTAGTTAAACCAGGTGAAGGTAGTTTGAAAATCAATACTGATCCTGAAAATGAAACCCATGTTACGATTTTGAATTTGGCTCAAAATAAAGCAAAAGTTGATGTTTTTGTTGGATGGGCCGATGGTACTGCTGCACCAACTTTACAAGGTGATGTTGTGACAGTACCGCAAGGTCGTTCTTGGACACAATTCCAAGCTCAATTACGAAAAGGTCCACCAATTTTCGATAAAGACTCATTGGTAAACCATACTATTCCAATGAAACGCCAAACCCCAGCTTTCGATACATTGAAAACCGTTTAAGGTTTTTTAGCTTTATTAATAAGCCTGCTTAGCAGGCTTATTTTCTTTTGGAAAATTAAAAATGAAGAAACTAAGTGCGGATCAAATCAAATCAGGCATTTTGCTTGGTAAGCCAGAACAAGTAACAGTTCAAGTTCTGGTAAATGGTGAAAAATCAGAGTTTACAACCTATATTAAACCTTTTAACTATCAATCTGCTGTAGCAAATATGAAAGCATACGGAGAAAATAAAGAGGCTTTAGCAGGTATTTTAGCAAGTTGTATTACAGATGAGCATGGTGTTCCTACTTTCACTGAGGATGAAGTACGATTACACTTTAGCCAAGCATTAGTTGATATCATTTGGGTTAAAATTGTTGAAATTAATGTCATGGGAAAGCAGACATTGAAATCGACGACAGAGAAGAGCTCCTCATCGAAATCGCGATCGCAACCTCAAGATCAATCGAAGAAGTCAGAACAAGCTTTACCCACAAAGAAATTAGAACTTGGGCAGCTTACCGACAAAAAAGAGGTAGCCTCAACATAGGTTTACGTTTAGAAGAAGTAATGGCAGAAATGAAACTCATGTTTGCGTCATCTAAGGGTGTAAAAGGGCTTCAAATTTATGATTATTTACCACACTTTGATAAACCACCAGCTCTTACTTTTGAGCAAGAGCGTATAAATAAAATGAAAAAGTTACGCTAATTATAACTAATTAAAAAAGCACTTTGAGAAAAGTGCTTTTTTAAAATAAATTAATAACTTTTTTCTGATGTAATACTGTATGTATTTTTAGAATTATTAAATTGATATGTTTTTATTTTATTATATTTAACAAATTTATCTGTTTTTTCATTATAAATATCTCCTTTGAATTTAATTTCAATAGGGTAACTTTTTAAATCAGGTTGATCCGTTTTAACTCTATATTCACCCTTAAAGCTATAATTTAAAGGTGAGTTTTGGTCGTAAGTGCCTTCATTACTTCCTCCAACAATATCAATATTGTATCCTTGAATAGCATCATCACCTAATTTAATAAGATGTAGTAAAGTATCTGATCCGCCATCATTTGAATAGGTATATGAGTCGTCGAAGAAGCCAACATCATTTTTACCTATCTTGACAATTCTTGAAGCTAGATTTTCAATATTTAAATTAATAATTCCATATTGACTTGGTGGAGTGTATGAATTGATATTTTTAGAGACTAAATCAAAATTACCTTGATTATTTTTCTTAAAAATCATGAGGTCAGCATTACCTTCACAGGCATGACAACTTTCACTAAACTCATAGAAGTTCGAACTTTTTTCGACAAGTTTTCCTTTTTCAATTTCACTTACTGCTTTACCAATTTCACGTTTTTCAACAAAAATTAAATATCTATCTTCATCCGAGTTATTTTTAAAGACTTCCGCGGGATGGAGTATGGCTAAATATTCTTGGCTATTTTCTTCGATTCCAATATGGGGAAGTTTAATTTCTTCTTCATCTTTACTTTCAAAAGTAGCATGAAACATAGATGGATAAAATGTACGGAATATCGATTTTGTTTCTAAATCATCTATTGTTACTGCAAAAGAATGGTTAATTAAAAAAAATGAAGATAGCAGTAATAATTTTTGTTTCATTGCCTTGATTAACTCTAGTATTTGTAAAGTATGCCCAATTTAGCAAAGCAGTAACTTGAAATCTAGTTAAATCATAATTTAATCATTGACGACCGAAAAGTCGTTTTTTTTGCCTGGAGATAAGTATGGCTGCAACTAATTTAGGAATTCTGAACATAGACTTAGTTGTTAATATTGTTAATTTTATTGAGCCTATTAACCAGGCAGAACGTAAAGCGAAATCAGCCAGTGAAACTATTGGCCAAAGTTTTAAAACAATAGGCTCTACCATGAAATCTGTCAGTGATTTCATGAATAATCAGATTGTTGCCGGCCTCACCTCGACTGTAACACGTGTAATTGATACAGGTAGTGAAATCAAAAAGCTGGCTCAGCTAGCCAATACAAGTACTTCGTCCTTTCAATATTACGCAAAAGGCGCAGAAACTGTAGGAATTAGCATGGATAAATTTGCAAACCAGATGAAAGGTATGCAACAAAATATCGGAAATTTCCAACAGACAGGAGGTGGTCCATTAGCTGATTTCTTTAAAAACATTGCACCGCAAGTTGGTGTAACAATTGCTCAATTCCAAAAACTTTCAGGCCCAGATGCATTACAGCTTTATTATGATTCTCTTGTTAAAGCAAATGTTAGTCAGGAGAGTATGCAGTTTTATATGGAAGCCCTTATTTCAGACTCGACCGCGTTAATTCCTTTACTGGAAAATGGTGGCGCAGAATTTAAAAAATGGGGTGATGCAGCACAAAGAGCTGGAGCTATCATGGATGACGCCATGATAAAGAAATTATCACAAGCTAAAGAAAACTTACAAATCATGGATTTGCAATGGCAGGGTCTTCAAGCCACGATGGTCAATGGAATCATGCCTGTATTTATTGCTGTCACTTCTCATATGGACACCATTACTGCAGCAGCGGTTGGTTTGGGGGCTGCACTAAGCGTTAAACTTGCAGTACAGGGTGCGATGGTAGCTAAAGAGTTTACTATGGGAGTAGTTGGAGCTATTCGCTATGAAATAGCTCTTGCACGTATGGCAGGGGTTTCTTTACAAACAGCAGGCGCTATGGGGGTATTAAGAGGAGCTATGGCATTTCTTGGAGGGCCTGCTGGTATTGCAATGCTTGCACTTCAAGCAGTAGTTGCTGGAGGTGCTTATTATCTAATGACCCGAAAAACCGAGGAAGCAACGGATTCCTTTGATGAACAAAAGGTATCACTCAAAGAATTAATTAATCACTACAATAGTCTTAGTGTTGCGAAAAAACAAGCTTTCGTCTATGAAGCTCAAAATAAACTTAAAGACAAAAATGAAGTGTATCAAGATGCGAAAGAGGCCTTTTATGATAGCGCTGTTGGGATTGCTTATGAGTCTGCAAATAGCCAGCAAGCTGTTAAAGTAATCGATGATCTAGTTCAAAGATTTAAAAATGGAAAAATCTCTGCTTCTGATTTTGCTGATGGTATGGCTACTTTAGGTATTTATACAAAAGAACAAATATCCACAGCAGTACTATTTGCTGATAAAGTTGATAATGCGAAAAAAGCAGTAGACGAGCAAAAAATAAGAGTTGATGCCTTATCGGGATCAACTGAGCAAAATAGTAAAGCTCAGGGAGAACTAAATGTAGCTTTAGAAAATCAGGCTCGTTTACTGGGTATTATGCCTGATAAATGGAATGCGTATTCTCAAAAGCAACGTGATGCTCTAACAAATATTCTGACTAGTCAGCAACGTCAAAAATATATTGAAGCCAATATGGCAGCAGGTTGGTCAAAAGAACAGGCAGAATATGCTGCAAATTATCGTGAACAAGCTGGATTGGGATATACAGGTAAAACTCTTGATGGTAATCAATTAAGAATTCTCAAGGGAGATTTTGAGCGTAAAAACTATACTTTTAATACTAACGACAAGGAAAAAATTAATGGAGCAAGGCTGTTTGTTTCTAAAAATAATTTGGAAGAAATTGCAAAGCAGGAAGGGCTTCCCGCGGGTCTTTTAACGGGCTTAATTGCTACCGAATCTGGTGGTAAAAATCTTACAAGTCCGACAGGAGCAACAGGACCTTTTCAAACAACCTCAATTTTTCGTAGACAACATGCTAAAATTCTAAAAGCTGGTGGCTATTCTGAAGCTGCTTATACTAAAGCAGCTTCAGCAGAATTATTAAATGGATATAAAGCATTTGGTAACTGGTCTGATGCATTAATGGCTTATAATGGAGGAGTTGCCGGAACAAGAGCATTTAAAGAAGATAGAATTTCAAGCCAAGTTAAAAACAAAAGTGGTCATCAAGTTATAAATGGCAAATTGTATTTGTCGCCTGCTAAAGCAAGAGAAATGCAGAACTATCCGAAAACGGTATTGAAATATAGAGCTGGAGCTAACAATAGTTCTACCGTTGATGATTCGATGGTTAATCCTTCTCAAGCTGATCAGCTTAAAACTGCAGAAAATCTTATTGTTTCAAATAAAGAAAAAGCGATTAAAAAAGCTAATGTTGCTGCTATTTATGCAACACCAAAGGAAAAGTTCTCAAAAGAGCATCAAGATCATATTGATCAAATTACTGAAACCCACGGCGGTACCCCTGATTTTCAAAAGCTAATTGATCAAGAAAATGCTTTATATGCTGCACAACTTGCAAAACTTGAGTCTGATAAAAAGGAAGAGTACAACCAATACTTCGCTTTTGAAACAGATCGAATTAAACAAATTGAACAAAACTATGACCGACAAAAAGAGTTAATTAACTCTAATGCTGATTATGAGTATGGGAAATCTCAAAAAGCTTTAGAAATAAAAGAGGCATTAGACCGTAAAAAAAGCCTTGATATCGAAGCAGTTAAAAAAGAAGAACAGCAACAAGTCCAGGCAGCCATAGCAGCTTATCTGAGTGAAACAGAGATTGTATTAAACCGCTATAAACTTGAACGCGATGAAATTCAAAAAAACTCACAACTTACAAAAGAAACACGTGAGAAGTTATTACAAGCTAAGGATATGGCAATAGCTGATGTACTTACTAAGAATAGCCAGAAAATGGAAGACCACGCTATAAAAAGTCTTGATGTGGTATCCACAAAACGTGATCCGAATCAAGCTGCGTGGGATACTTTGCAAAATCAATATAATGTTGCAAATGGTTCTATCGATCAAGATTACCGCGACCAGCGAGCAGGTATATTTTTAGCAACTGATGATGAAAGTGAACGTAGTGCTCAATTATTAGCTGCACATCAAGAATATCTTATCGCGAAATCAGCTTTAGATGAAGAATATGCACAACGTGAAGCTGATTTAACTCAACAACAATTTGAAACAAAGTTGCAGGTTTATTCGCAAATTGCGGGCATGACTGGACAAGTATTTGATCAGATGGCAAATATGGTTGCCGAGTCAGCAGGCAAATCGAATGCTTTATATAAAACGATGTTTTTAGCTTCAAAAGCAGCATCAATTGCTCAAGCAATTGTAAATACAGAAGAAGGTGCAACTAAAGCCTTGGCTCAAGGAGGCGCATATGGTTCATTCTTAGCTGCTTTTGTACGAGCTACAGGCTATGCTTCAGTTGGTATTATGGCAGCACAAACAATTCAAGGCTTTGCAACTGGTGGACAGATTAGAGGTTTGGGAAATGGTTTAAGTGACAGTATTCCTATTTGGGCTTCTAATGAAGAGTTCATGATTAAACAATCTTCAGCTAAAAAGATTGGCTTGGATAATCTTAATTATATGAACCAGACAGGTGAGATGCCTCAAACAGACGCAAGTCAAATTATCGTGCCTCAGCTTGCTGAACTTCCGCCAACAGGAAGTGCCATTAATGCTCCTGTGTCGGTAAATGTGACAGTGAACTCAGATGGTAGTAGCCAAGTTGACTCATCTGGGCAATATAAATTAGTTGGAGAAGTGCTTGGGAATACAATTCGACAAGTATTACTTCAAGAGTTACGTCAAGGTCGGATTTTATATAATGCGATTCGTGGGTAAAATGTACCCACTCGGTTTTTAAAAAATAATAGATTCAAGAGATTATTTAATTTGACATAATTTGAATTAAATATTTTAAATGATCTTCATTAATTTATAGTTTCTTTTTTCTGAAAACTAAAGTATAGTGTAACTAAGATGGTCGAAATATAAATTCGACATATATTAAAAGCTAACTTTAAAATTAAAGTTAGCTTTTTTATTTTTAATACTATTATTTTAATTTTTTAGATTTTTGAAATATATCTTATTTTTTGGTTTAAATAATTGTAATAAATCTCATTTGGTATTTTATTTTTTTAAGTTGTATTTTAATAGAGCAAATAATAAATTATTTATCATTTAAATATTGTGTGAATAAGTATTTATATAGCTGTTCTGTATATTTTAGGAATATTTTATGAGTGCCCTTAAGTTTACTTGGAATCAAGATTTAGATGGTAATTCCCAAAAAAATACATTTAATGTCTTAAATGCAAATTTTGGGGATGGTTACGAACAAAACGTAAGTGTTGGTATTAATAATTGTTCTAGTCAGTGGCAATATACTAAGACTGATACCGAAAAAAATATTTTAGAGATTAAAAAATTTTTTGACTTACATAAAGGTTCAAAATCATTTCTTTGGGACTCACCTTTAGATGGTGAAGTACGTGTAAAAGTGGGTGAATATCAACCTGTCCATTTAGGTGGTGGTTGGTGGCGTATTAGTACAACATTTACCCAAGTTTATTATCCTTAAATACTTATTCACTTATAAGCTCCTGAAAAGGGGCTTTTTTTATGGAAATAAATATGTCTCTCGTCAGTGATTTTCAGAAACTTGAAGTAGATGGACTAATTACTCTTTATGAATTAGATGCAAGGAATCTTGGTGCGGGTATTTTAAGGTTTCATGGCCATGCTAGTTTTAAAGATAATGGTGAGTGGAAGCCAAATATTATTTGGCAAGGTGAAACCTATGAACCATTAGCAATTAAAGTATCTGAATTAGAATTGCGTTCAGATGGAAAAGCCTCTACTCCATCCTTAGCAATTGCAAATAATATTAATGGTATTCAAGGAGCTGTTTCGGCTTACTGTTTACAATTCAAAGATTTTGCTGATGCTAAATTAAAAGTCATTACCACAATGGCTAAATATTTAGATGCATCAAACTTTTCTTCTGGCAATACAAATGCAGCAAATGAATCAAAAGAACAGATTTGGTACATAGAACAGAAAACGTCTGAAAATGCTCAGCAAGTCACATTTGAACTTTCTAATCCTATAGATAATGAAGGAAGAGAAATTCCTGTTAGGCAAATTACTTCACTGTGTGAATGGGCATGTAAAGGACGTTATCGTGGTGAGGAGTGTGGTTATACAGGGACGACAATGTATACAGAAAAAGGTGAGCTTACTGATGACCCAGCCCAAGATAAGTGTGGAGGTCGTTTACGAGATTGTCGCTTACATTTTGGTGAAAACCAGCCTTTATCTTACGGTGGTTTTCCAGCTTCAAACTTGTCGTAAAGCAGGTCGATTATGAAACTTTCAGCAAAAATTAAAAAAGCAATTATGGTACATGCCGATGAATGTTACCCACTTGAATGCTGTGGTGTGATTGTAGATCGCCAATATATTCCTTGCCGTAATATTTCTACTAAAAATGATCAATTTGAAATCAATCCTGAAGATTTAACTATGATTGAAGATCAGGGGGAAATTCAGGCGTATGTTCATAGTCATCCAGATGGAACTACACGTGCTTCCGAATTAGACTTAACACAAATTGAGTTACATAAAAAACCTTGGGTGATTTGTTCATATCCCCATATTGATTTTCAAATATACGAACCATCTGGTTATAAAGCACCTCTGGTAGGACGTAACTATTATCATGGATGGCAAGATTGTTATTCATTAATTCGTGATTTTTATAGTCGTGAACTCAATATTTCATTAATTGATTTTGATCGAGAAGATGCTTGGTGGGAACAAAAAGATCACCCTTCACTATATTTAGAAAATTATGAACAAGCTGGTTTTTATGAAGTATCACAACCTAAATATGGTGACATGTTGATTTGTAGAGTAGGACGCACGGAACATCCTAATCATGCATTAATCTGGCTTGGTGACCAAGGAAAACTTAAAACAGAGCAGACAGAACCATGTATTGGTTCATCTTTAATTCTTCATCATCCTTATGGGCGTAAGTCTGTAAGAGAGATTTATGGACCACAATGGTTAGATCGAACCGTGAAGATTTTAAGACACAAAAAAATGAATTAAACCGCCGAAAGGCAAAATCCCTAAAACCTGCATTCGCAGGTTTTTTATTTTCTAAAGAGGTAATTTCAATGGCAACTCAAGCAGCAAAACAAGTTTCAGTACTGGAAGCAGAACTCGTAACTCAATTTAGTAATCAAGTGAATGCGATTCAATTCAATAAAGGTATGACACTTGAAAATTTAGTCCTGACTTATAATCGAGAAACAGGATTCTCTATTTTGATTGAAGAAGCTCAGACTCCAACAGAAGCTCTCTAATTTTAAAGTTTAGAGGAGATATTCAGTTGAATATCTCCTTTATTAAATCCAGGATAATCTCATGTTAAAAACAATCAAACTATATGGTGTATTAGCTGAAAAATTTGGAAAGCAATTTCAATTAGATGTTGTGAATACTCGTGAAGCTATGCGTGCATTATCAGTTCAAGTTCCGGGTTTTGAAAGTTTTATGTTACGTGCTCATGAGTCTGGACTTAAATTTGCCGTATTTTTAAATAATAAGAACTCTACATATAAAAAGAAACAATCTTCAATTTATGACTCAGATTCAAAACAGCAGATTACAGGAGATAATATCTCTGAAGATCAGTTAGATATGAATACCCAAGCCGATACCATTCATATTGTACCTCGCGTGGTAGGTGCTGGTGGTGGTGTTGTTCAAACCATTTTAGGTGTTGCTCTTATTGTTGCAGGTTTTTGGACAGGTGGTGCAACTACAAATATGGGTGTCGCTTTAATTGGTGCTGGTGCCGGTATGGCAATAGGTGGAATTTCAAGTATGTTAATGCCTAAAGTTTCAACGACTCAAGACCAAAACCAAGATGGTAACAGAGCAAATAAAGGATTTGGTAGTGCAGTAACAACAGTAGCTCAAGGAAATCCTGTACCTGTTCTTTATGGTCAGCGTGAAATTGGTGGATTTATTATCAGTGCAGGTCAGTACCCTGAAGACCAACTTTAATCAAAAAATAGATTTTGTTATAGGCGCTTATCAGCGCCTTTTTTATGCGTGAGATTTATTATGTCAATTGTAAAAGGTTCAAAAAAAGGAAGCGGACAAGCGCGACAACCAAATATCGCTCCTGATTCTGCACAGTCAAAAACTCGCATAAATATTCTATATGGCCTTGCTGAGGGGGAGATTGAAGGATTAGCAAGCGGTAATAAGTCTATCTTGCTTGAAAATACACCACTTGAAGATAACAATGGCAAATTAAATTTTGAAAGTGTAAAAGTTGATTTTCGTTCAGGAACAAATGACCAAGACTATATAGAAGGTTTTCCAGCTGTTGAGAGCGAAACTGCAATTGATGTCGAATTAAAAGCGGGAACGCCATGGGTTAAGTCCTTTAAAAATTTAGATTTAGATGCTTTACGTATTCGACTTAAATGGGGGCCTTTACGAACTCAAGATGCTACGAGTGGAGATGTATCAGGTGTAACCATTGAGTACGCAGTAGAATTACAAACTGATGGTGGGCCTTGGACTGAAGTTTTAAAAACAAAAATCTCTGATAAAACTTCCGCAAATTATGAGCGTGCTCATCGGATTAACTTACCAAAAGCTGATTCAGATTGGCTTATTCGTGTGCGCCGTATTACACCAAACTCAACCTCTGAGTATGTTAGTGACAAAATGTATATTGAGGCTGTCACTGAAGTTATTGATGCAAAATTACGCTATCCGAATACAGCACTATTAGGTTTGCAATATGATGCAGAGACCTTTAACAATGTCGCTAAAATTGCAGTTGAATGTAAGGGTACAAAAATTAAACTCCCTTCCAACTATAATCCGGTTTCTAGAACATATGCTGGAATGTGGGATGGTACATTTATTAGTGCATATTCAAATAACCCAGCTTGGGTTTATTACGATATTTGTACCTCAGATCGATATGGTTTAGGTGATCGACTTACACCATTTATGATTGATAAATGGTCTTTATACCGTCTTGGTCAATATTGTGATGAATCTGTAAATGATGGCCAAGGAGGACAAGAGCCACGTTTTACTTGTAATGTATATTTGCAAAGAGCAGAAGAAGCTTATGAAATTCTAAAAAAATTAGCTGGAGTTTTTAGAGCAATTTCTTATTGGGATGGAAACAGTATTATCTGTGATGCAGATATTCCACAAGATACATATTTTACGTATACCCGCGCCAACGTGATTGGAGAATTTGAATATTCAGGTACACGTGCTCGTGATCGCCACAATGTTGTAAAAGTCGCATTTGATAATCCAGCAAATCATTATAAAACTGAATATGAATATGTTCGAGATGAGCAGGCAATTTCAGACTCTGGTCAAGTACGCATTTTAGATTTAAATGCGTGGGGGTGTACTTCACGTGGACAAGCACAACGTGCTGGTTTGTGGGCTTTAAAGTCTGAACAGTCTGAAACAAGAACCGTAACTTTTAAAGTTGGTCTAGATGGATGGATTCCACAACCTGGTCGAGTTATTGAAATTGCAGATGAATTGTTTGCAGGACGTGCTAATGGCGGACGTGTATCTGCAATTTCTGAAGATAGAGTTAATCTAACAATTGATCGCGATGATGTTGTAGCTAAGCCAGGCGATCGTTTGGTTGTTAATGGTGAAAACGGAAAAGCTCAAACTAGAATTATTCAATCTATAAATGGTCGTGTAATTACAGTCACTTTACCATTCGATTTAGGTTCAATTGCTGCGGAAAATATTTGGGTAATCGATGCTCAAGATTTAGCAACAATGAAATTTAGGGTTATTTCAATTCGTCAGGAAGAGAAAAACAAATTTACGATTAATGCTATTCAATATAACTCTAAGAAATTTGATGAAATAGATAGTGGGGCCTATTTTGAAGAAGTACCAATTTCAGTTATTAATCCAACTATTCAGGATCCCGTAAGTGATATTTTAATTACAAGTGAAAATAAAGTTAATCAAGGTATTAATATCACAACAATGATTTTGTCTTGGAAACAGGCAAAAGGTGCAGTTAAATATCTTGTTGAATGGCGTAAAGACAATGGTTCTTGGCTTCGCTTACCACTCACAGGAAATAACTCTTTAGAAGTGCAGGGAGTTTATTCAGGAGATTATCAAGCACGTGTTACCGCAATTTCAGCATTTGAAGTTTCTTCATTACCAGTTTACTCATCAATTACTGAAGTAGTAGGTAAAAAGGGTTTTCCTCCTAAACTGGAATTTATCCGTGCTACTGGTATTTTGTTTGGTATGCAGTTGGATTGGAGTTTTCCTAATGTAGGGGCTCAAGATGCAGCATATGTTGAAATTCGCGTTTCTCCGGATGGTGTAAGTAATATCGCGCCGTTAGGTCAGTTCGCTTATCCAACTAATACTCATAAAGTTCAAGGCTTACAGCCAAATCTAATTCAATATTATAGTGGTCGAATTGTAGATAAAATTGGTAATGTTGGAGCATGGTCGGAATGGGTTAATGGAACAACTGTTGCTGACCCTGAGGCTGTATTAGATCTTATCTCTGGACATATTGCTGAAAGTGATCTCGCCAAAGAGCTTCAAGGCAAAATTGAAAATACTGTTAATGTTGCAGAGGCAGCAGAGCAAGCGGCTACTAATGCACAAACTGCGGCAAGTAGCGCTCAAACTGCGGCTTCAAATGCTCAGATGGTAGCTACAGATGCCAAAACAGCAGCAACAAGTGCTCAAACTGCGGCAAGCACAGCGCAAACACAAGCAACCAATGCTCAACAAGTTGCCAATGAAGCGGGCGCAACTGCGGCTAATGCAAAAAATGCCGCAGATCAAGCGGCAAGCACAGCATTAACTGCCAGCAATGTAGCGACAAATGCCAAAAATGCTGCCGATACAGCAAAATCTATGGCAGAAACCGCAACCACATCTGCTGCCACGGCAAATACCGCTGCGACCAATGCTCAAACAACTGCCACCAATGCTCAAACGGCGGCAAATAATGCAGCAACGGCTGCCTCAAAAGTCGCTTCCGATTTAACTACGTCTACAAATCAGTTAAATCAAAAAATTGCAGATGAAGCAAGCGCACGTACTGCTGCAATTTCACAAATGAATGATGGCCTCATTACTGAAACGACGCAGCGTAAATCAGAAGATGCGGCTCTGCTAAGCAATGTTGAAACTTATAAATCAAGTACCAATGGCACGTTATCAAGTTTGCAAACGCAAATTACAACGAATGCTACAAATACCAGTGTAAATACTTCAAAAATTACTTCGCTTGATTCGCGTTTAACAACAAATGAGGACAAGACAGCCGATGCAATTAGCTCTGCTGCAACTGCTCAACAAACGGCAAATACAGCGGTAACAAATGCGACAGCAGCGGCCTCAGCAGTTACATCTCTTAGATCAGACCTAAGTTCAGGCAAGGGTATCAATAACATCATTGCGCCTTTTTCTGATCCTCAAGAGCTATCAACTAATATTCTTGGCTCTTCAAGAACTGTGGCATTAGTGAATTCGCTAATGCGCGTAAAGGGCAAAGCCTACGATGTCACTTTTACGACAGCAGCAGGAAATATTTATTTCGGTGCCGCATCAACTGCAACCGTAAACACAACGGCAGCAGGCTCAATCACTGGCGGTAAGCGTTACATGCTTAGCGCTTACTTTAAGAATCTAGATGCAACTAAACAAGCAGATGTTTATTTTACATTGCTTTGGTTTAAACGAGCACAAGACGGAACTGTCTTAACTACTCAGATTACATTGCAAAGTCAGCTAACCGGCAATTTAAGAGTAACCCCATCGAATGACGGAGGGACAATTACTTTTAAAGGCGTAACGGCCCCAACTGATGCTTTCGCATTTACTTTTATTTGTACGGGCAATAGTACAAATAACGTTGCAGGCTCACGTATTCTCATTGATATGCTGATGTTTGAAGAGTCTATTGGCGACGATAAGCCTGCTTCAACTTGGACAGCGGGTCCTGCTGATTTGGGTGCAATTAAAACCGCACTTGATACCAATGCCACTGCGATTAGCGGCATTACAACACGCGTGAGTAACGCAGAAAGCACGATTACAAGCCAAGGTAATTCAATTACTCAATTGAATAACAGCATTACTTCAATCAATGGAGCTTTATCGAATAAAGCTGATGCTACTGCATTAAGCGCATTAACTAACCGCGTTACGACAGCAGAAGGCGCGATTACAAGCCAAGGCAATTCGATCACCCAATTGAATAATAGCGTTTCGTCAATTAATGGAGCGCTTTCAGAAAAAGCAGACGCTACGGCTCTAAATTCCTTAAGCAGCCGGGTAACAACGGCCGAAGGTACGATTACAAGTCAAGGCAATTCGATTACATCACTTCGTAATGATTTGACAACAACAAACAACGCGGTAGCCACCAAAGCTGATTCAAGTGCTTTAAATACTCTTGATTCTAAAGTTACAAGCATTGACGGGCGAGTTACGAGTAATGCAGGGGCGATCATTTCTCTAAAATCTGAATTAAGTGGTAAAGGAGCGAATCTTCTTGTTGCGCCTTTTTCAGATCCCCAAGTTGTGCCGTATACGGTAACTAAATCAGGCGTTGAAGTTAGCCTAGTTGACTCAACTTTCAGAACTGGAAAGGCCTATAACTTTAAAAACTTAACTGCCAATTTGAGCAACTACGTTTACATCGGCAACTATGCCGATGGCAAGCAAGCTCCTGTAGCAGTACGTGGTGGAGCTAAATTGCTATTTAGCTTCTACGCAAAAGCAGATGTAGCCGACTACATCGGTCGTTTTGCGTTGCGTGTATTTAATCAAAGCGGCGCTATTGTTCAAACAGTCACTTTGTTATGGACATCAACGCAAACACAGAACATTTCTTTCACTACTGATTTTGTAAAATACAATCTTTATATTTCTGCTCCAATTGTTGCAACTGGCGTAACTGCAACTATTTTGCTTTACACAGGGGGCGCTTCATCTGCCTCTTTGACTCCTGCTGGCGCGATCTTAACTATGGACAAGTTAATGATCGAAGAATATGTGGGAGACAGCAAGGATGGCTCGCCATGGGTAGCGGGTTCAGCCGATCTTAGTGCTATTTACGCCTCGTTAGATGCAAGCGCCACAGCCGTAAGCAATCTCACAACACGCGTTAGTAATGCGGAAGGCACTCTTACAAGCCAAGGTAATTCAATTACCTCCCTGCGTAATGACCTGGCCACAACCAACAATAACGTCTCGAAGAAAGCTGACGCATCCGCACTAACCTCACTTGATACAAAAGTGACTAGCATTGATGGTCGCGTAACGACCAATACCAATGCTGTTACCGCTCTTCAAGGACGAGTAAATACTGTTGAAAGTGGACTTTCAACTAAAGCCGAAGCAACTGCATTAAACAACTACTACACAAAAACTGAGGCTGATTCTGCGACTTCGGGAGCGATCGATACATTTAATTCTCAGTTAACGATTGGTGGTGTGAATGCCGTTGCAAATTCAGAAGCTCCACGTACATCAACTGCTGCGACAAACAAAGAATACTTGATGTACGAACGTAGCGCGGAATTAAAGGCGTTCTACGATGAGAATCTCGATAAGCCAATCACAATCTCTTTCGAGATGAGTGTACCTGTTGTCGGCTCTGTCCAAGTGTATGCCTCTAATAATTCGGCACACACATTCGCCGTAACAGTGAATGCGATTATTCCTAATCAGTTTGTTAAGTATTCAGTCACAGTAACTCCTAAAGCACATATTGCGAGTACGACCATTTCGACAATTGAGTTTTACGGAGTTTATGGTACTGGCCGTATTCCGACAATTCGCAAATTGCAGATTGAGGCAGGCACTAAGGCGACTGCTTGGAGTCCTAGTCCTCGTGATACCAAAGCGCTTCTTGATGCCAACGCTACCGCCATTCAGACAACACAAACCAAAGTCGACAACATCGATGGGCGTTTAACCACTGCCACAGATTCGATTACCTCTCTAGGTTCTCGAATGACAACGGCGGAAGGAAACATCAATGGTACAAACAGCGCTGTAAGTGGACTTTCGACCCGTATGACAACCGCTGAGGGCAAAATCACAAATCAAAGTGATTCAATTGCCTCTCTTCAAAACAGCGTTTCAACAATTAATGGCAATTTATCTAATAAGGCCGATTCAAGTGTCGTAAATAGCTTAACAAGTCGCGTTGCGGCTACAGAGGGAAATCTTGTTAGCCAGAGTGGACAAATTACCACTTTGAACAACAATCTCACGACGACTAATAACAATTTGACCGCAACAAACACAGCGCTTAATGACGTTAACGATCTAGCGCGCTTGCAGTCACTCGGAAAACCATTACGTGATGATCCGATGTTCATGACTGGTAATGGCGGCTTAGGGCCGTATGCTGCAATCACTGGCTCTAGTTTTACACGCCAAGCAAAGTCAAGTGACAACCCAAGCACAAGCACAAATGAAATGCTGTTGTCATTTACATCGACTGTAACGGGTCTAGGTTCAGGGTGGTACCCAACAGCTCCAACATTAGTGGGTGGACCTAATAAAGTCTTCCTGATCAAGCAAGTAATTAAAATGCCTGTCGGCTTCTATCTTGTCGCTATTGGGAATGACATTGGTACAGGCGGCTATCGAAAAATTTACGGCAATATCGATGGTACAGGTAAGTTTGAAACTTATTTGACAGTAGTTGCTTGTGGTCCAGATGCTACAGCGAGCATTCACGGTCATTTTAGAGCTGCCGTTAGATCGACTCAGACTGGTACGACCGTAAACCCACTTGAAGTAAAACTCGCATCTTATGAAGTGTTCGACGTTACCGCTGTAAACGATACGATTCCTAAAGCTTATCGCGACTCGATTTCAGCTAATGCAAGTGCTCTCTCTACCCTAACAAATACCGTTACACAACAGGATAATACCATTACTTCACAGGGTAATTCGATTACCTCTTTGAATAACAGCATTACTTCTATCAATGGCTCACTTGCAAACAAAGCTGATGCTTCGGCAGTTACTTCGCTTGATTCTAAAGTAACGCTAATCGATGGAAAATTAACCTCGAATACTTCTGCATTAACCGCTTTGCAAAGTAGTTTTGATGGCCTGCCGAATCAAGGTGTAAACCTTTTAGGCCCAGAAATCTCAAATCCGGTTGAAAAACCAACTAACTGGGTATCAGGTTTACCTTATGAGGTCGTTTCGTCAACTGATACAGTTAACGTTCGGGCATTCCAGTTCACAATGCCTACTGCAAGTGGTAGCGGACTTTACTTTAATATTGGCGGAGGGCAAGTGCCTCGTCAGTGGTTAACTGAAGGCAAATACATATTTAGTTTCGTTGCTAAAACAGTTGATGGCACACCACCACACCCGATTGACTGGTTGATGTATAACGTAAGCGCTACTCGTCTACGTTTCAACATTACAGCAACACTAACCCGCTATAGTGGAGTTTTTACGGTGCCTGCTGGCGGTGCTGCTGCTTGTATGTTGTTAATCGGCAACCCTACTGCGAAGGCTGCTGGTCAAGTTGTCGTTATTGAAAGAATGATGCTTGAGAGACAAGTTGGCAGCAACACAACGCCTTCAACTTGGATTGCGGGTTCTGACCCAAGTGGAATGATTATTTCGACGCAAGCCAAAGCGACGGATTTATTCAACACAGCAACTAACCAAAACAGCGCAACTGCGGGACGTGTAACGAGTCTTGAAAGTCGAATGACTTCGACAGAAGGGGCGTTATCGACTAAAGCTGATGCCTCAGCGCTTCAAACGCTTGATACCAAAGTTACGAATGTAGACGGCAAAGTAACGTCCAATACAAATGCCATCACATCGCTAAGTTCAACATTAAGCAATGCCACTTCTAGCATTTCAATGAATGCTGGCAACTCAGTTACGGATTGGACTTTATTCAATGCGCCTGGCGAATATTCAATTGTCGCTCAAGTAGATGGCCAAGCAGGACGAGTAATCCAGCTTGGTAACAATACTGGTAACGATATGGTTTGGATGCATCCAAACAACTTCATTCCATTTGATGCAACTAAAACCTACCGATTACGCGCACGTTATCGCCGTCGTGCGGGTACGGGATCTGTTTACATTGGCGTATCTCAAAAGACTCCTGACAAAGCGTTTTACGTCACGACTGGAAACACCCTCGCCAATGATATGGGTTCATCAAACTACGTCGTCAATGCTCAAACACCTGCGTTCGATCAATGGCAAGAGGTGGTTGCTTACTTTAAAGGGCGTTCTTCAGGTGCCGCGACTGGTTCAGGTTCGCAAGCAAGCCCTCGCACCATCTCACAACAAACTGGCTTCATTACGCCAATGCTCATTGCGAACTATACGGGTCAAACAGGCATTGTAGAGCTTGATTACTTAATCCTCGAAGATGCAGAAGCCATTGCTGGCAACCAAGCGAATGCAACTGCCTTAACTACTTTGGATACCAAAGTTACTGATGTTGATGGACGCTTAGCGACGGCTACAAATTCAATCACAGCGCTTGGCTCTCGTATGAGTACCGCTGAGGGAAATATTTCGGCGACCAATTCTGCTTTAAGTGGCCTTTCCACAAGAATGACGGCTGCTGAAGGTGGGTTAACGAATCAAAGTAACTCAATCACTTCGCTAACCAACTCGATTAACTCATTTGATAGCGATTCATTAATTCCTGATTACAACCTCGCAAATTCTGAAAAGTGGATTAGTCACTACAGCTATGCGATGGCTCAGTATTTCAAAACGACTACCACTGGCAAAGTCAGCAATACGGTATTCCGCAAAGACACAACAGTTCCAGTGAACTGTTTTAACTACGCAAGAACGCCTTTACCAAATGATCGCACATACAAAGTAAGCTTTTGGGTTCGTTGTAGTGCTGATTCAAATGGCTTGTTGATGATTCCAATCGGTCGTTCTGGAAATGATGGCAAGTTTACAACTTCGGGTTACACAAGCGTTGGCGTGGCAGTTACAGACGTTCCAAAGAATGAAACGTGGACAAAGATCGAGAAGATTGTAAATCTTACATCTACATCTGACGCCAATCCACAACTGTTCTTCGGTATCGCGCCTGGTCATACGGGCACAGCAGGTTGGTGGGAAGTTCAGGGCTATAAAGTTTCACCAGTTTTAACGACGGCGGATGCTGATAGCAGTTTTGCGACCTCTGCGGCTCTTAGCTCTTTAACATCTACTGTTAACCAACAAGGCAGCACTATTACAAGTCAAGGCGCTGACATTACCAACTTGAAAAACAGTGTTACCTCAATCAACGGAACGCTTACTAACAAAGCAGATGCGTCGGCGGTCAATACTCTTTCTAACCGAGTTACGGCAGCAGAAGGAAACATCACAAGCCAAGGCAACTCAATTACAAGCTTGAATAACACGCTTGCGAATAGTGATTTATCAAATCTTATTCTTAATCCTGACTTTGTTGACCCTAAGAGTGGTTGGACTGCTGGTGTGATTGTTGATGCGACTGATGCAGCACCTAATCCACCATCTCCAAAAGCATTAAAACTTAACAACCGTGATTCATATTATGGACCACACGTTAAATGCAATGTCGGGGATATGTTCTATGTTTCTGCTTGGTTTGCGACTCCTAACGCTTCCGCAACTGCTACAGCAGTTATTGGCTTAAATACCCGTAATGCTTCGGCTGTAAATGGCTGGTATACGGTTGCAGCGAAATCTACAGACAAAACCACTTGGACGATGGTTGAAGGTTATTTCACTATTCCTGCTGGCGCGGTAGAAGTTCGCCCATGGTTACAGGTAAGCATTGCAGCAGCAGATGCAGCGGCTCAGTTGTGGCATGTAACGAATATCCAAGTGCGCAACATCACAGGTAATAAAAAATTAGCTAGTGATTTGCAGGCAACCTCTTCTGCATTAAGTACGCTTGATTCTAAAGTTACCAATATTGATGGTCGTGTTACTTCTGCATCTAACAATATTGTTACTTTAAACAATAGCGTTACCAACATTAATACCGCGCTTTCACAGAAAGCAGATGCATCCGCTTTAAGCTCATTATCAAATCGAGTGACAACAGCAGAAGGCAATATTAGCTCTCAAGGTAGCTCAATTACTTCCTTGACTAATAACCTAGCGGTGACTACCAATACAGCGAACGCTGCACTGCCTAAGATTCAAGGTGGTACTGGTGCAGCTAAGTTGTTTAGAGGGGTGTTGGTTTTCCAACAAAACGGCGCAAATGTCGTCGGTAACATCGTAATTCAAACGCCTATTACCTTCACAAGTAAGATGTTTAGGTTGGCGCTTACTGGTTATAACTATTTGGCTGGTAAGACCGATATTAATTTGAATATCGGCGGTTATGCTTATACCGGCACTTCAATTATTCAACATGGTGTAGTGAACTCAGGTACATTGCCGATGCGTGTACGTATGGGGGTTCGCAACGGTACTGTTGTGGTTATCTTGACGTCACAAGCGCCTAACGCTTATTGGCAGTATCCTAAATTTAATATTGATGCCGAAATTGGCTATACAACTCCGCCAGACGATTGGATTAATGGTTGGTCAGCAAGCCTAATTGCGGAAGCCGACCTTGCATCTAGTGGTATTTCAGCAATTGTAGAGCCATCATTGTTAGATGTTTCTACTCAGATTACCGCCAACGCTTCGGCTATCTCTAATCTAACAAATACAGTTACACAACAGGGTGACACCATTACTTCTCACAGTAATAGCATCACTACGTTAAATAACAGTATTACAAGCATTAACGGCGCCTTAAATACCAAAGCGAGCACTTCTGCGGTAACTGATCTTGATAGTCGAGTGACAACTGCCGAAGGTAAAATCACGGCAAATACGTCTTCAATCACTAGCCTAACTGCAAACCTTAAAAATGTAGCCAATGGCATCACAATGTCTGCATCACTTGATGTGGATCCTGATAGCGAGTGGAATTATTGGGTTAAAAACGGTGAAGTTGCGAGAGCTGATGATACTTCAGCGCTTGGTGGCAAAGTCTATCGTTTTGGTAACAACGCGGGAAATGACCACGTAAACGCGAGATCAAAAGCAAAACTGCCGTTTGACCAAACTAAAACTTATCGTATCCGTGCTCGTTATCGTCGCCTCAATGGCACAGGAACAATCTATTGTGCAGTTTGTTGTTTGGCGCTTGATGGCATTTCGCACGTAAATTCAAGCAATACTGTTTCTTTGGACTTTGGTTCATCAAACTACTTTGTGATCAATCAAAGCCCTACAAACAACGTATGGCAAGAAGTGACAGTGTACGTCAAAGGGCGTTCAACAGGAGCGGCGACAGGAAGTTGGACATTAGCAGCTCCTCGCCAGATGCCAAATGCAACTGCATTTTTAAGCGTTCAATTCCTTACTAACTACTCGAACGCGGCAGGCATGACAGAGCTTGATTACATCATCATTGAAGATGCCGATGCGATTGCTGCCAACGATGCCACAGCTAATGCTTTATCGTCACTTGATACGCGAGTAACTACAGCAGAAGGAAAGATTACTTCACAAGGTAGCTCAATTACTTCGCTTAACAACAGCATTACGACTATCAACGGAACTTTATCTTCAAAGGCAGATAGTTCAGCTTTGACAAACTTGGCTAACCGAGTAACCGTAACTGAAGGTTCTATTACCTCTCAAGGTTCTAGCATTACGTCATTAAATAGTTCAGTTAATGGATTACTAAAAGACATTGAGGTTACTGACACTCGCTCAACGAACCAACCGCCGTCATGGTATTGGACAAATTACCCTAAACGTATCGTTCGTGAGTTTAAACAGGCTTCAATAATCGGCCTAACGGGAATGGGCACCTATGTATCACTTGAAACTTATGTTTACTACAGTGACGCAACTGGCGGGGCAATCATTCAGATTGCTCGTGGCTCTGACTCTAAGCTAACTGCGGAACGCCGCAGTGCGAGCACAAGCACTTGGGGCGCATGGTCGCAAGACATCAAAACTCTTAGTGACGGACTTGCCAACAAAGCAGAAGCATCGGCCTTAACATCTTTGGATGCCAAAGTAACTACCATCGATGGAAAGGTTTCTACACAAGCCACAAGCATCACAAATCTAACAACCACTGTCGGTGGACATACATCATCGATTCAATCCCAACAAGAATCAATCGATGGCTTGAAAGCAAGAGCAACGTTGAAATTGCAATCAGGCAATTTGGTCGGCGGTATTGGTATTGAGAATGATAGCAAGACAGTTGATTTCATTATCCAAGCAAACCGATTTGCCATTGGTGCACCTTCAACTGTTACGGGCACGGTCACTCCGAAATACGCATTTACTTATCAATCAACGGCAACGACTTTGCCTAACGGTACAGTGATTCCTGCTGGATTGTACTTAGATAATGCATCAATTGGTTACATCAATGCCGACAAAATCAATGCAACAAGTCTAAGCGCCATTAGTGCCAATCTTGGAACCTTAACCACACTCAAGGATTCAGCGAAGCCTAATGGAGCTAGAATGGTACTTACAGGTAGTTTGATTACCATTTATGACGACAACAATGTTATGCGAGTAAAGATGGGTTTATGGGATTAATTGCTGTAGCAGTAATAACTTTATTTATTATCGGTCTTGTGCTTATTAAAAAGCATAAGGCCAAGGAGTCTAAATTGCCACAAGGGTTACAGGTTTTTAATGAAAATGCTGAAATCGTTTTAGACCTAAACGATGTAGTCGGAAAGGTACTTGGTTACATTGAGGTCCCTCGTAATACAGGGCACCATGATTATCCAGTTACACATCCAAGGTTGGCAGATGGTACAGGATATATATTTAGTCCTGATAATAGTGGTGCAAATTATCTTACATGGGGCACTCCTGATGGCCAGAAAACGATGAGACGTAATCAACATTTTGTTTATCTGACCTCGCAAAATGGGGACACCATTAATATTCATTATTATGGGGCTTCTAATAATGATGTTCCTTTACGAATTTATTTTGGAGTTTATTAATGACTGCTGGAATATATATTAAAAATGAAAACGGGGATATTCAGATAGATGGTGAGTCTTCTGCAATGTATATGGTTAATAGAGCTACTTATATAGCCGCTACTTTTGAGTATACATGTAAGAGTCCTATATCTATTGTTGCGATCTATCTTCATGACAATGTAAACACTCGTATGCGCTGTGATCTCGTAGATAACTTGCCTGTCGGAGATATTCGAAAATACTCTATTGAGATTGTAGACACTAACCACAACTTAATCGAAGGTACATTTACAGTATACGAATTTATGAATATTGGTAATGCTGCCATAGGGGAAATAACAGGGAAAAGTGGATTAGAAATATATAATGAAAATGGCAATATGATTTATAGCTCCAATTATCCAACATTAAATGTAGTGTCTTATTTGCAAGCTATTTATATGGATAATGGTGGAGCACTTCCAAAAACCAATCCTATTGCCACGCATACAGCCCCTATACGTGGAGGTACATCAGGTAAAAAGATTGCTACGGTTGTTACTCAGTTAGGTTATCAAGGCCAATTTACTTATGTAAATGGTGAGTTTGGTCTATGGTTTGCAATACCTGCTTTTTGGGTAGATGAATCACAAGGTACTTTAAATTTGCAATTGCGATGGCTCAAGATAGCCAGGGGTTCAGGCTCTTCGACATTACCAGCAGGATTGGTAAATTGTGTTGCTATGGCTATTGATGTGACTAACTTTTAAAAGCCATTGGAAATAATGGTCCCTTCATTTGGAATTTTAATTAACTACTAATTTACAGATTTTTTCACAGGCACCCATAAGGGTGTTTTTTTATACCCAAGAACTGGAGGGAGGCATGAATGAATGACCAAACAAATAGTGTGGTTGAAGCAGCTGCAAGTACAGCAGCGGCTACGGCAACTAAATTTTCATATGGCTATGTCGTGGGCGGGGGGTTGATTGGAATTGCTGGAAAAATTGATTGGGCTGTAATTATTTCAATCTTAATTGGTGTAGCAACCTACTTAACAAATCTCTACTTTAAGCGCCGTGATGAAAAACGTTCAGAAGAGATTCATGAATTGCGTAAAAAACAGTATGAGCAAGCCAAATTACGCATCAAAGAGGATAAAGAGGATAAAGATGAAAAGTGAAAATACTCGGACATATTTAGCATACATGGTTATTGCAATGTCATTTCTCTGTGTTCTTGGGTTGTTCTTTATTGAATATCCAGACAAAAACCGTGATCTATTAAACGTATCACTAGGTACCTTACTTGGTTTATCTAGTGCTGTGATTGCCTTCTATTTTGGATCTACCAATAAACAAAAAAAGGAAGCTGAAGATTCAAATCAACAGTAATGATTCAAATTTACGTGCTACCTCTGAGTAGTTTTCAACTCTAAAGGAAAGTGGAATGAATATTGAAAAATATTTAGATGAGTTAATTAAGCGCGAAGGCGGCTATGTAAATAATCCAGCGGATCGGGGAGGTGCAACAAAGTACGGAATTACTGAAGCAGTTGCTCGAGCAAACGGATTCAAAGGTAATATGCGAGATTTGCCTATTGAAACTGCAAAGTCTATTTATAAAAAACAATACTGGACAGCCCCACACTTTGATCAAGTAAATTTAATTTCTCCTGTAGTAGCTGAAGAACTTTTAGATACAGGTGTTAATTGCGGCATAGGATTTGCAAAACCCCTTTTACAGCGTGCCTTAAATTTGCTGAATAACCAAGGCAAAGCAGGTTGGTCTGATCTTGTAGTGGATGGAATTTATGGTTTAGCTACGTTGGGTGCTTTAAAAATCTATTTGACTAAACGTGGGAAAGATGGTGAAAAAGTTCTAGTGCGTGTACTAAATATCATGCAAGGCCAGCGGTACATCGAAATCTGTGAGCGTAATCCAAGCCAAGAACAATTTTTTTATGGCTGGATTGCTCATAGAATCTCATTTAACTAACTAAAAATTTAACTAAATACGGTACAAATAAAGATTTTTATTCTTAAATTTTGATTTTATTCATTTAAGTTATTAATTGTATAAAATAATTTGGTGCGCCCGGCGGGGATCGAACCCACGACCCCAGGTTTCGGAAACCTGTACTCTATCCAACTGAGCTACGAGCGCATGCGTGGGGCACATCATAGGAAAAAAACACTTGCAGGTAAAGCACGAAATACATGCCAAATGGATTTAATGCTTAATTAAACAGCAAGTTGTTCAATATTTTATATACTTTGTTAAAGAAGCTGAATTGAATAATTAATTGTTCGTAAAGCGTTTGCAAGTTCCTGCGGGGGTATCCGTGATTCTTGCAAACTGGTAATCCATTGCATCTGACACAACTTAAGATCTTGTATTGTTGTGGATTTCTCTATTTTTTGAACAAGTGGTTTAGTCATTAGCCCACAATAGCCACTAAGTGTTTTCATCATTAACAGTTGTATTTCTTCGAAAGAAAGAGTCTGGGGTGGTATTGCTGGTTGAGAAAGCTGGATTTCTCCCTCAAGATAAGGAGTTTGCTCTATAGAGTTAACAACAGATTCTTTTTGATTTCCTTCCATTTTATTTATTGGTAATGTGTTTAAAATAATTTCTTCACCAGTAGATGCTTCGGTAGAGGCAATTGGGGCAATAAGTTTTAAGTCTATAAGTTGTTGAATGAGTTCTGGAGATGCAATACGTTTTTTAAATTCACTATTTAAGTTTTGAAAATCTTCATGGTCTATTAACAGTAATAAACGTCTTTGTTTTGCATTTAAAACTATATTGCGTTGTTGAAGCGCAACTCTTCCCAAATTGGTTCTATAAAAACCAGCCATCGTTTTTCCCCAAATAAAAAATAAATCAGACTGTTCAATCTTCTGAGTTGAACAGTACTATTTTTAATAAAATATAAATGGGGTTAACAATAAAACCTAAAAATGACAATATTATGAATAATCTATAAATATCATTTGGTTAAATTATTAAAAAGCATTTTCTAATGCTTTGCGAAGATAAACATCGAGCTCATCTTGGCGTAATAGCCATTGAATATAGTCTTTAGGAAGTTCAGTAATTGCTGTGCCTTTATGCTTACCAAAGTTAACAGTCGTGGGGATACGTGCTTCTTCAGAAACTCGGTAAAGCTCTTCAATATCTTGAATATTTAAATGATAGACAATATGCATCAAAATATTAGCAGTCAAAATAATATCCGCATCAGCACGGTGAGCACCTTTAAGCATTTCCCGGGCTTTACTGCTGCCTTGAGAAATCATATAGATGAGTGCTGAAATGTTATGAGCTTCTGCCTCTGCCCAAACTTTGCGTGCTAAAGCTAATGTACAAATCGGTTTAATATTTGATACATCTACACCGCAACGAGCAATCGCAGCAATATCATAATCAATATTGTGTCCAATAATATAAGTTGTAGTTTCTGGCAATTTAAAGGTTTTATAGTGGGGCTGGTTTTCTAAATCTGACTCTAATATATGATGAACTGCCATAGCGGCATAAGAAATAGGAGCTCCCACTTGATAGAGCTGATCAAACAATTTGCTTTTATCTAAGGTGAGTTTGCCTTCATTAAGTTCAATCGGGGCATACGCAATTTCAATAGGCAAACCATTTAATGTATGAGTTTCTGTATCTAAAATAATGGCTTGCATATGTGGCCCTTTAAACAATCACGAGTAATCAAGAATGTTAACAGTTGGCTATTCACTTTAAAACATGAAGTGAGGCCAGAAAGTAGTGAGAACGTTAATTTATATTAAAAATAAAGTTTTCAGAGATTAATTTCATCCAATAGAACTTGCGAAAAATAAAGATTAGGCGTAATTGTTTTTAAGGCATTAGAAAATGTTGATTAAAAACTAAAGCACAACAAAAATGGAATTTAAGGGATATATCAATGAAAAAGAAACTATTAATGACGAGCGTTCTCAGCACGAGTTTATTTTTAGTCGCTTGTGGAGGAGGAAGTAGCGATGACAGCCCAGCAAGTACTAACCCATCTGGAACTCCAACCAATAATATTCAAAACCCAGTGGTTAAAGTAGATGCTTACACAAGTACTAACTTAGGATCAGTTGCTGCAGAAAGTAGTATTTTGACTTATAAAATGTTAGGCCAAAGTGGCCAAGAAGTGCAGGCAACCAGTCTAGTATTTACACCAAATACGCCACCACCAGCAGGCGGCTGGCCAATTGTAGTCTGGGCGCATGGTACTACTGGTGTCGCTGATGCTTGTGCACCAAGTAAGACAGCTTTAGCAGACAGTACAAAAGATTTAATTAGTAAATTACTTGCAGCGGGTTATGTGGTCGTTGCGCCTGACTATGAAGGTTTAGGCACACCAGGCATACATCCTTTTTTAAATGTTAAAAGTGAGGCTTTTTCAATTACAGATGCGGTGGTTGCAACACGTAACTATTTATCACAGCGTAATTTATTAACTTCAAAAAAATGGCTGACAGTCGGGCATTCACAAGGTGGGCATGCTGCATTGGGTGCTGCACAATATGCGAGTCGTGCACAGCTCGACTATAAAGGTACTGTAGCCGTAGCACCTGCTTCTAATTTAGGATTTATTTTAGTAGCGGGAGAGCAGTCCGTTGCTACTGCGACCTTAGATAAAAAGATCCCAATGTATGCCCAGCTTGATACATATACTGCGTTAGTTACAGCAGGCATCCGAAATACACAGCCAAGCTTTAATTATTCGCAGGTATTTACTTCACAAACAGAAAGTACAGCACAGCAGGCAGAAACGATTTGTGCAGGGCCATTAGCGCAAACTTTTGCAGTTAATATGCAAACCTACGCAGAAACACATGGCGGCACACTAGATGGTTATACACGTACACAAACTAATTTTATGGGTGTGCCAATTGTTAAGGCATTCTTAGATAAAGATTCGCAGCCGCTACAGGCAAAGGTATCTACACCAATCATCATTTATCAGGGGCTAGCAGATACGACAGTACCTAAAGTAGCAACGGATATCTTGATATCTAATGCCACTGTCGTAGGTACTAAAATTAATAGTTATGTGACCGGTAACTGGGACCATAATACGGCGATGAGTAGTAATGTAGATAACATCGTTGGAAATGTTCAGACTTTGCTAACAGCACAATAGAGTTATTGATATTTAAAGTCTTTTTAATATTTTCATAGGGTAAAGTTAACAATGAAAAAAATTCAAATGTAAGCTTTAAATCAGCTTTTTAACTGATTTATAAATAATGGCTCATTTTTTATAAAACTTGAGCCATTTTTATTTAAAACTGAGCTAACTTCATTCTGTTTAATTATAAAGTTCATGCTACAATATGTCGCAATCTTAGCACGGCTTAAAAGCCCTAATTTATAGGACCCCCGCTAATGTTTGCCAATATTTCCATTTCTGAATTTGATCCAGAATTAGCTCAAGCAATTGCTTCTGAAGGTGAGCGTCAAGAAGCACATATCGAGTTAATTGCATCTGAAAACTATTGCTCTCCTGCTGTGATGGAAGCGCAAGGATCAAAACTTACGAATAAATATGCAGAAGGTTATCCAGGTAAACGCTATTATGGCGGTTGCGAATATGTGGATATCATTGAGCAAATGGCGATTGATCGTGCTAAAGAACTTTTTGGTGCAGATTACGCAAACGTTCAACCACACGCTGGCTCACAAGCTAACTCTGCTGTTTATCTAGCGCTTCTTAACCCAGGCGATACTGTTTTAGGTATGAGCTTGGCTCACGGTGGTCACTTGACTCACGGTGCTAAAGTAAGCTTCTCTGGTAAAACTTATAATGCAGTTCAATACGGTCTAAACTCTGAAACTGGTGAGATCGATTACGAAGAAGTTGAACGTTTAGCATTAGAGCATAAGCCACGTATGATCGTTGCTGGTTTCTCTGCTTACAGCCGTGTTGTAGATTGGCAACGTTTCCGTGACATCGCGGACAAAGTTGGCGCGTACCTTTTTGTTGATATGGCTCACGTTGCAGGTCTTGTTGCTGCTGGTGTATATCCAAACCCAGTTCAAATTGCTGACGTAACCACAACTACGACTCACAAAACACTTCGTGGTCCACGTTCTGGTTTAATCCTTGCGAAAGCGAATGAAGAAATCGAGAAAAAACTTCAATCAGCTGTATTCCCTGGTAACCAAGGTGGTCCATTGATGCATGCGATTGCTGCTAAAGCAATCTGCTTCAAAGAAGCAATGTCTGATGACTTTAAAGCTTACCAACAACAAGTTGTGAAAAATGCTCAAGCTATGGCTGAAGTATTAATCGCTCGTGGCTATGATGTTGTTTCTGGCGGTACTGACAACCACTTATTCTTGTTATCTTTAATCAAACAAGACGTAACTGGTAAAGAAGCAGATGCTTGGTTAGGTGCTGCTCACATTACTGTGAACAAAAACTCAGTTCCAAATGACCCACGTTCTCCATTTGTGACTTCTGGTATCCGTATCGGTACTCCAGCGGTAACAACTCGTGGTTTTGGTGAAGCTGAAGTTCGTGAACTTGCTGGTTGGATCGCTGACGTGATTGACAGCAAAGGTGACGAAAAAGTTATTGCTGACGTAAAAGCGAAAGTTGAAACTGTTTGTGCAAAATTCCCTGTATACGCACAATAAGTTGTAGATATAAAAAAAGCGCCATATGGCGCTTTTTTTATATCAAGTTAATTAGGTAAGAATTAACTTTTAGATTTTATCAATGGTTCGGCATCATGCCAGCCACCACCTAATGCGCGGATTAAATCTACACTAGCCATCATTCTACTGCCGTTAAGCTGTGCAGAGAGTTGCTCTTGTTGCAAAATAGTGCGGTCAGAGTCAATCACATCAAGATAGCTAATTGCACCTTCTTTATAGCGTAGATGAGAAAGCTGATTTGCATGACGAGAAGAGGAGAGTGCTTGGTTTTGAGCCTGAATTTGCTGATCGAGAATACGTTGATCGGACAAGCCATTTTCAACTTCGCGAAATGCATTTAATACGGTTTGGCGATAGCTTGCGACACTTTCTTCATAGGCAGCTCGTGCTTGAGCAACGCCAGCCTTCCGTTGTCCGCCGTCAAATAATGGCAAAGATAAAATAGTGCCTGCGACTGGACCAAGTAAGAATGTACGGCTCGACCATTTACCTAAATCACCTAAAGTTGATGATTCATAACCAAGTGCACCTGTTAGGTCCAGTTTTGGGAAAAAAGCAGCGCGTGCAATTCCAATACGCGCATTATCTGCTGCCATAGCACGCTCGGCAGCAGCAATGTCAGGTCGTCTTTCAAGTAAAGCAGAAGGTAAACCTGCTGGAAGGCGAACGCTGTTTGTTACTAAGGGTTGAATTGCCAAGCTAAACTCAGCAGGTGTTTTGCCTAATAATACTGCAAGAGCATGCTCTGCATTAGCTCTGTTACGAGCAATATTCAATGCGCTCGTTTGTGCTGTAGCAAGTTCGGTCTGTGCGCGAGAAACATCTAATTCACTGACTAAACCATTTTGAAAACGTGTTTGAACTAAGTCTCTTGTCTCGCCAAGCAGTTTAATAGTGCGATTATAAATTGCTTGTTCAGCGTCAAGCTGACGAATGAGAAAGTAGCCTTGGGCAACATCTGCTTGCAAAGCTAAAAGTGCTGACTGATATAAAGCTTCTTGTTGCTGTACATCAGCTGTTGCTGCATTGACACTACTGGCAATACGGCCAAATAAATCGAGCTCATATGAGACATTCGCTTGAGCACGCCATAAGGTTTGTGCAGACGTATGGGCATTTTCATCTAAACCGAGTGAAGCTGGAGATGGCTTTTGACGAGTTGGCCCAAAGCCCGCACCAATACTTGGTAAGCGTTCAGCTTGTGCTGCTGAACGTAACGCACGTGAAGCCTGAATATTGGCCGCTGCTGCTTTAAGGTTTTGGTTGCCAGAAATGGCCTGTTGTTCGAGCTCATTCAATTGAGCATCATTAAAAACACGCCACCATTCACCTCGAATCTGCTGATCAGCAGGTTGGGCAATTTTCCAGTTATTATCCTCAAGTTTTGGGTCAGACTCTTTAAATTTGACGGGAACTATCACTTTTGCAGGTTGATATTCCGGAGCCAAAGAGCAGCCTGCAAGCAGCAGGCTTCCCATGAGTGAGGACAATAATAAGCTTTGTTTTACTGTAGCCATCAAATGTCCTCCTTAATGATCATGTGGAGTAGATAAAGGTGCTTCATGAACTGCTGCTGAGTGCAATTTATGTTTGCTGTTCAGTGTACGAATCAGGACATAAAAGGCAGGGGTCAGGAACAAACCAAACAGCGTTACACCGATCATGCCGAAGAACACCGCAATACCCATAGCATGACGCATTTCAGAACCTGCACCTGTTGAGGTAACCAGTGGTACGACACCCATAATGAATGCAATAGAAGTCATTAAAATTGGGCGTAAACGTAGATGACTTGCTTCAACAGCAGCTTTGAATGCAGTCGCACCTTGCATTTCGAGTTCCCGCGCAAATTCGACAATTAAGATGGCATTCTTACAGGCCAGCCCGACCAGTACCATCAGACCAATTTGGGTAAAGATGTTGTTATCTCCACCTGTCAGCCAAACACCTGTCAGAGCTGCCAAGATTCCCATTGGCACAATTAAAATTACAGCTAAAGGCAAAGTTAGACTTTCATATTGAGCGGCTAAAACTAAGAACACCAGTAATACACTAATTGGGAATACCCAGAGTCCTGCATTACCAGCCAAGATTTTTTGGTAAGTTAAATCTGTCCATTCAAACTTGATACCACGTGGTAGAGTTTGAGCAGCAATACGTTCAACCGCAGCTTCTGCTTGGCTAGATGAATAACCCGGTGCAGGGCCGCCGTTAATATCTGCTGAGGTATAGCCGTTATAACGAACTACCATTTCTGGACCATAGGTTTGAGTTACATTCACCAATGAAGATAACGGCACCATTTGTCCGGCACTGTTACGGGTTTTAAGCTGCAAAATATCTTCAGGGTTAGCACGGAAAGGGGCATCGGCTTGTGCTCGAACCTGATAAACACGTCCAAAGCGGTTAAAGTCGTTAACGTACTGAGAACCTAAATAAATCTGCATGGTGTTGAACACATCTGTTACTGCAACACCTTGTTGTTTGGCTTTTACACGGTCCAGATCTACGTTCAGTTGAGGTACGTTAATTTGATAACTTGAGAACATTGGACCAAGTTCAGGGGTTGATTGTGCTGCTTTCATAAAGTTTTGTGCAGCATCATTCAAGGCTGAATAGCCTAAGGCACCTCGGTCTTCGAGTTGAAGTTTAAAACCGCCCATGGTCCCTAAGCCCATCACTGGTGGTGGTGGGAAAACTGCAATATAGGCATCTTGAATGGCTGAATATTTCTGGTTGAGCGCACCTGCAATCGCATTGGCAGATAGGTCTTTAGCCTTACGTTCATCAAATGGCTTTAAGGTCACAAAGACAATGCCAGCGCTTGAGCTGTTGGTAAAACCGTTAATTGAGAGGCCGGGGAAGGCAACAGCACTTTCTACACCAGGCTGTTTAAGTGCGGTGTCACTCATTTTACGAATGACCGCTTCGGTACGATCTAATGACGCACCATTTGGCAGTTGAGCAAAGCTAATCAAATATTGTTTGTCTTGAGCGGGTACGAAGCCACCCGGAACAATATAAGAAATCCCAACGGTTAAGCCTAAAAGTGCTGCATAGACACCCATTGCTGATGCTTTATGGGAAATGACACGACTTACGCCTTTACCATAGTTGTCTGACGCACGTGTAAATACACGGTTGAATAATGCAAAAAAACGTCCAAATATACGGTTCATAATGCGTGTTAATGCATCAGGTTTAGCATCATGTCCTTTCAGTAGCATGGCTGCTAAAGCAGGCGAGAGCGTCAGTGAGTTAAATGCCGAAATGACCGTTGAAATGGCAATGGTCATGGCAAATTGTTTATAGAATTGCCCTGTTAAGCCTGTCATAAAGGCAAGAGGTACGAATACTGCAACCAGTGTTAAGGCGATCGCAATAATAGGCCCACTCACTTCTCTCATCGCGCGATAAGTTGCATCTCTTGGACTCAAGCCTGCTTCAATATTCCGCTCGACATTTTCGACGACGACAATTGCGTCATCGACCACAATCCCGATGGCAAGTACCATCCCGAACAGTGAAAGCGCATTGATTGAGTAACCAAAAGCGAGCATGAGCGCGAATGTACCAATAATTGAAACTGGTACTGCGAGCAATGGAATGATTGAAGCACGCCATGTTTGTAAGAATAAAATAACAACCACAACAACCAATGCAATCGCTTCAAGCAAGGTATGAACGACCGCTTTAATACTGGCACGTACGAACTGGGTTGGATCGTAAACGATGTCGTATTTAATTGAGGATGGGAAATCTTTTGAAAGTTCTTTCATCGTGCTACGCACTTGATCAGAAACTTGCAAAGCATTAGCACCCGGTGCTTGGAAAATTGGAATCGCTACAGCTTGTTTATTATCGAGTAATGAACGCAAGCCATATTGTGAAGCTGCAAGTTCAACACGAGCAACATCACCTAAGCGAGTGACAGCGCCATCTGGTGCAGTTTTTAAAATGATATCTGCGAATTCTTGCTCAGTCGTTAAACGACCTTGAGCGTTCACTGAAAGTTGTACAGGAGAATTAGTTGGCGATGCACCAATGGTACCTGCTGCAACTTGAATGTTTTGTTCGCGGATTGCGCTCACAATTTCAGTTGCAGTGAGATTGCGTTGCGCTACTTTTTGTGGGTCGAGCCACACACGCATTGCGTAGTCCCCAGAACCAAATAAACCGACTTCACCTACTCCTTGTAAACGAGCTAAACGGTCTTTTACGTTGAGCACCGCGTAGTTACGCAAGTAGGTCATGTCATAGCGATTATCTGGTGAGGTCAGATGCACAACCATGGTTAAGGTAGGTGAACTTTTTAAGGTAGTAACACCTAAGCGCTGTACGTCTTCAGGTAAACGAGGCAATGCTTGCGACACACGGTTTTGAACCAATTGTTGAGCTTTATCTGGGTCGATACCAAGCTTAAAGTTCACGGTAATGGTTAAGTTACCGTCGCTGTTTGCTTGAGATTGCATATACAGCATGTCTTCTACACCGTTGATCGACTCTTCAAGCGGAGAAGCAACAGTTTCAGCAATTACTTTTGGGTTAGCACCCGGATATTGAGCACGTACCACCACAGATGGCGGAACAACTTCCGGATATTCAGAAATCGGTAATTTAAATACCGAAAGTAAACCGGCAAGTAGAATCAATACTGATAACACACCAGCAAAGATCGGCCGATCAATAAAAAATTTAGAAATATTCATATGTGATTAACCTTTTGCCGGAGTTGATGTTTTATCTGTTGGCTGAGGTTGAGGAGTGGTGCTGCTCGCAGTGATTTGTGCATTTGGCATTGGGACGAGGTGCGGGGTCACAGGATCACCCGGACGAATCCGCTGTAAACCATTTACCACAATACGGTCACCTGCTTGTAAGCCACTATTCACGATTTGCAAGCCATCTTGTTGGGTGCCAAGTTTTACTTCACGGTAAGCAGTCTGATTTTTAGCATCGACTACAACAACAAAACGTTTATCTTGATCAACGCCGACCGCGGTTGGACTAATCAGAATTGCTGAACGTGGTTGACCACCACCCAGACGGATTCGAGCATATAAACCTGGTAATAAGACCCCGTTTGGATTGTCGAAAGTCGCGCGAACACGAATCGTACCAGAGGTCGTATCTAGGTTATTGTCGATTGAGTTGATCGTTCCTTCGCGAGAAAAACCTATTTCATTGGCAAGTCCCATATAGACAGGAACTTGTGCAGAGTTACGCTGGTTGCTGATGTATTTGAGGTAAGTTTGTTCATCCACATCGAAAGATGCGTAAAGGCGAGATACAGAGACTAAACTTGTTAAAACCTGTGCTCCATTACCAGCAGAAACCACGTTGCCTACGGTTACTTCGGCACGAGAAATTCGACCACTGACTGGTGCAGTAATACGGGTGTACTCAAGATTTAAACGTGCAGACTGAACGGCTGCTCTAGCGGCTTGCAGGTTGGCATTGGCTGAGCGCGCATCATTTTCTGCCAGATCTAGCTCTTGGCGTGATACAGCGTTACTTTGAATGAGGCGTTGAATACGGGAAAGATTAGAACCCGTATAAGTGACTTGTGCCTCAGCCGAAGCGAGTTGAGCTTGGGCACGATTGAGTTCTGCTTCGAAAGGACGCGGGTCAATTGTAAAAAGTAAATCACCTTTTCTAACGAGGCTTCCATCTTTGAAGTGTACAGCAATGAGTTTGCCCGAGACTTGAGGGCGAATATCGACTTGGTCGATCGCTTCTAGGCGACCGGAATATTCTTGCCAATCGGTAATGGTTTTGCTGATGACATTGGAAATATCAACAGTAGCAGCTTGTTGGGCTGTCGTCGGTGCAGCTTTTGCATCGGCATTTTCATGTAAAAACATAAAACTGCCACCCGTTGCCAAAATGGCAACAAAGAGGGCAGACAGCGCGAACTGTTTGCGAGAAAATGACATGAGGTGCTCCTACTTATTTGGATACCTGTTTTTCAGACTTTTAATTATGGTCCGTATGGGAGAAACAGGGTTTATGGGATGGACGGAGCATAAAAGTTTGTCAATCACGAATAAATATATTAAATTCGATAACACTATTCGTATTTTTATAACAATTGATGTGTTTGAATGAAAAAATGCATTGATAGGAGTGTGCGTGTGGATCTATTTCATGCGATGAGAGTATTTAACAAAGTTGTCGAAACAAATAGTTTCAGTTTAGCGGCTGATAGTTTAGGCCTACCGCGTGCTTCTGTGACGACAACGATTCAAGGTTTAGAGAAACATTTACAGGTTCGCTTATTGAACCGAACCACCCGAAAACTCAGTCTGACACCAGACGGCGCGGTTTATTATGAACGTACTGCGCGAATTTTAGCCGATGTTGAAGATGTTGAATCGAATTTCCATGATTCGGAACGTGGACCACGAGGACGTCTACGCATTGATGTTAAAGCTTCAATCGGACGACTCATTCTGATTCCGATGCTTTGTGATTTTCATGCCAAGTATCCCGATATTGATTTGGTGATTGGCATGAGTGATCGTCCTGTCGATTTGGTACAAGATGCGGTGGACTGTGTCATTCGTATTGGTCAGTTGAAAGATTCAAGTTTGGTTGCACGCCGTATCGGAACAATTCAGTGTGTAACAGTTGCTGCACCTCGTTACTTGGCGGAACATGGCGAACCCAAAACTATTGATGACTTAAAAAAACATCAGGTCGTGCATTACTTTAACAGTCGTACTGGACGCAATATCGACTGGGATTTTATGGTGGATGGTGAGATTCATAGCGTTGGTGTGAAAGGGCGTGTTTCTGTCAACGATGGCGATTCATATGTTGATTTGGCTGTGCAGGGTTTTGGTTTAATTCAATGCCCATATTACATGGTAGCGAAACATCTAGAAGATGGCACGCTCAAGGAAGTGCTGACTGAATGGTTGCCTGCACCTATGCCAATATCAGTCGTATATCTACAGAACCGTCATTTATCACCTAAAGTTCGAGTGTTTGTGGATTGGGTGGCTGAATTATTTGCTGGTTGTCCATTGTTGAGTGGTTGTTCAATGCTATGGGATCAGAAATGTGAATTTGCCAGTGCTAAAGAACATAACCATGAATATACCATTCGGACATTGGTCGAAAATGAAAATATGGCAGAAGCCTATGCACTCAAAAATTAGTCTCGTCGTTTGAATGATTTTTCAGCATTTAATCAGGTCATGTGATCTGCTGTTTTGACATCTTCATAAATCCTTAATTTATGGTATAGAAATTGCAATTATTTCGACAGAAGAGTAAGTTAGAAATACTCAAATTTTTATCACCTTATTTGGATTTTAAGGAGAAGCTTCAAGATGGCAAGCTTTATGAAAAAAATGTTCGTTTCAACAACCTTAGTTTTGGCTGCTGTTGCAACGAATGTACAAGCAAAGGATTGGAAGGTGATTCGTTTTGGTACGGAGTCCTCTTATGCACCGTTTGAATATAAAACACCAGATGGCAAATTAACTGGTTTTGACGTTGATTTGGGTAATGCTATTTGTGCAAAACTCAAAGCCAAATGTGTTTGGGTTGAAAACTCTTTTGATGGGATGATTCCGGCACTTAAAGCGAAAAAGTTTGATGGCATTCTTTCATCAATGACGGTCACTGATGAACGTGCGAAACAAATTTTGTTTAGTAGCAAAATCTACAATACACCAACGCGTATGGTCGCAAAAAAAGGCTCACCATTATTACCGACAGCGGCATCATTGAAAGGAAAGCGTGTAGGCGTACAACAGGGCACAATTCAAGAAACTTACGCTAAAACCTATTGGGCACCAAAAGGTGTGAGTGTTGTTCCTTATCCAACTCAAGATTTGATTTACCAAGACATGATGTCTGGTCGTTTGGATGCAACTTTACAAGATGCAATCATGGTTGATGGGGCTTTCTTAAAACAACCAAAAGGCAAAAACTTCGCTTTTGTCGGTGGCAATGTGGTTGATGCAAAAACACTGGGCGTAGGCGCAGCGATTGGTTTACGCAAAGAAGATGCAGATTTGAAGGCGAATATTGATAAAGCACTCGCAGCAATCATTGCGGATGGTACATACAAGAAACTAGAGAAAAAATATTTCTCCTTTAACATTTACTAATGATGTGAAAAATGTCGGCTTAGTGCCGACATTTTTAAATCTATTCTCATCTCATCAATATTAGATATGGTTTTTAAGGAGAAGATGAGTCATGTTTTTATCTGGCTATGGACCACTCCTTCTCAGCGGGACATGGATGACGCTACAGCTTGCGCTATTGTCACTTTTGCTTTCTGTCATTATTGGCTTAATTGGTGCGAGTTCAAAACTCTCTAATATTAAAGCATTACGCTATATTGCGACTGCCTATACCACACTCATCCGTAGTGTGCCTGATTTGGTCATTATGCTGCTGTTATTTTATAGCTTGCAGTTGGGTTTAAACCAAATTACTGAATCACTGCACATGGACCAAATTGACATCAACCCATTTGTGGCTGGTGTGATTACTTTAGCGTTCATTTATGGTGCATATTTTACAGAGACCTTTCGTGGTGCATTTCAATCGGTTCCAACGGGTCAAATTGAAGCAGCAATGGCCTATGGTATGACCCCTTGGCAGGTTTTTCGTCGTGTTTTATTCCCACAAATGATGCGTTTTGCATTGCCGGGTATTGGTAATAATTGGCAAGTCTTGATTAAGGCAACTGCACTGGTTTCCATTATTGGCCTCACTGACATTGTAAAAATTACGCAAGATGCGGGTAGAAGTACCATGCAACTGTTCTTTTTCAGCATCGTGGCTGCTGCGATTTATTTGGCAATTACCACTATGTCAAATCTCATTTTAATGTGGCTTGAACGTCGTTATTCTGCTGGTGTGAGGAAGGGACAACTATGATTGAAATCCTTCAACAATATTGGCAGGCATACCTTTGGACAGATGGCTTACAAATGACCGGAGTGGCGATGACTGCTTGGTTATTGGTGGTTTCTATTGGCATTGGTTTTGTGCTTGCTGTGCCTTTATCACTTGCACGAGTATCAGAAAATCTTTGGTTGCGTGGTCCAGTTTGGTTGTTTACCTATGTTTTTCGTGGGACTCCACTGTACATCCAATTGCTGATTATTTACTCAGGTATCTACAGCTTTGATTACATCCATGAACATCAGACGCTCGATGCATTTTTTCGAGAGGGCATAAATTGCACCATTTTGGCATTTGCGCTCAATACTGGTGCATATACGACTGAAATTTTCGCTGGAGCGATTCGTTCTATTCCACATGGCGAAATAGAAGCCGCCCAAGCTTTTGGTATGTCAAAATGGAAACTCTACACACGTATTATTATTCCATCGATGTTGCGCCGTGCCTTACCATTTTATGGCAATGAAGTCATTTTGATGTTGCACGCGACAACCATTGCATTTACAGCAACTGTTCCTGATATTTTAAAAATTGCGCGTGATGTAAATGCGGCAACCTATGACACCTTTAATGCTTTTGGGATTGCCGCGGTGTTATATGCGATGCTGGCATTTATTTTGATTTGGATATTTCGTCGGCTTGAAAAACGTTGGTTGGCATTTTTAAAGCCATCGAATCATTAGGAGTTATAAATGGAACAAGTGGCAAAACTAGTGATTCGTGATTTACACAAAACATTTGGCGATCATGAAGTACTAAAAGGGATATCACTTGATGCAAATGCTGGTGATGTAATTAGTATTATTGGTTCATCTGGTTCAGGTAAAAGTACTTTGCTGCGTTGTATCAACTTTTTAGAGCAACCGAGCAATGGCACCATTAAGCTCAATGGCGAAAAACTACGTACCGTCTTTGATAAAAAAGGCAATTTAAAAGTGGTTGATTCAAAGCAACTACAGAAAATGCGTACTCAGCTCATGATGGTGTTTCAGCACTTTAATTTATGGTCTCACATGACAGTGCTTGAAAATGTCATTGAAGGGCCAATTCACGTACTCGGAGTTAAACGTGCTGAGGCCGAAGACCGTGCACGGAAATATCTACGCAAAGTTGGATTACCTGAAAGCGTTGAAAGTAAATATCCAGCATTTTTATCTGGTGGTCAGCAGCAACGTGTAGCGATTGCTCGTGCTTTGGCGATGGAGCCGGAAGTCATGTTGTTTGATGAACCAACCAGTGCGCTTGACCCAGAGTTAGTGGGCGAAGTACTGAAAGTAATGCAGGGTTTGGCTGAAGAAGGGCGTACCATGATTGTGGTGACACATGAAATGGGCTTTGCACGTCATGTATCTAATCAGGTGATTTTTTTGCATCAAGGGAAAATTGAAGAGCAAGGTCATCCTGATGAAGTCCTTAACAACCCAAAAAGTGAGCGTTTAAAGCAATTTTTAACGGGCAGTCTGAAATAAGCTGTTCATACTCGGCTGCTTACTGGCAGATATATTGTTCAGGCACGAGTGTTAAAAATTTAAAGTTATTTTTATTGTATTTTAAACATTTAGGCACCCTAGACCAATAAGGTACTACGGGTGCTTTTTAATTGTAATTTATAGATGGGTATTTTTAGAAAATACATTAATAATGATAATACCTGCGATCATTAAAGTAAGACCAATACAGGCTGCCAAGTCTAAATGCTGTTTATAAAATATCCAGCCAATTGCAGAAATTAAAATAATACCTGCACCCGACCAAATGGCATATGCGATTCCGATCGGAATCGTTTTTAAAGTCAGGGACAATAAATAAAACGCAATCGCATAGCCCACAACTGTAATAATGGATGGAATAGGAACAGTAAAACCTTGAGATGCTTTTAAAGCTGAAGTTGCAATAACTTCACAAGCAATCGCAATTGCTAAATAAAGATAAGACATAGGGAGCTGCGCCAGAATGAGTTTTAATCAATCTACATGAAATGTTGAAATGGATTGGCAGTTTTAACGATTGTTTAATTTTTTTGGTACAAAATTACCAGTAAATCAAACTGAACTGATAAATTGATTTTATCACTAGCCAAGTGTTCTCAGCTATTTATTCATTTATTTAATCATTGAGCTGCATAGTCATAAAAAGAGGATCAGTAACTTTAGCCTGATCCTCGATAGTTTTTTTAAGAAATAGATTCGCCGAGTAAATTTAACTCTTTAAATTTCTCTAGCAGTTGCTCTTTATTTTCAATATGTGCAGAGTCTTGTTTAATACAATCAATTGGACAAACGGCTTTACATGTTGGCGCATCATAAAAGCCTACGCACTCGGTACAACGAAGTGGATCAATTTCATAAACTTTGCTCCCTTCAAAAATAGCGATGTTGGGGCATTCAGGTAAGCACATATCACAATTGATGCAGTCACTCGTAATCAAAAGCGCCATGTTTAACTCGCTGAATAAGCCAATGTAGATGCAGTAATACTTTCTTTCGCATGCGGCAAATTGCGTACGAGTAGGGCATAACTAACATCAACATTTTGTAAGAGTGGAATCTCAACAAAATACCCCGAACCTTTAGCATCTGTAGTTGGGTTGCCTTTTGAATCGCGCATTTCGGTTAAGGTAAAGGTGATATTGCCTTGAGGTGTCATGAGTTCAAGTGAGTCACCCACCACAAAACGGTTTTTAACTTCAATGCGAATATAATCGCCGTGACGTTCTAATACTTCGCCGCAAAATTGTTGATAGTCGAAATGCGATGAACCATCAGCATAGTTTTGATATTCACTGTGTACATGCCGTCTTAAAAAGCCTTCGGTATACCCGCGATTTGCCAACCCTTCGAGCTGAGCCATTAAGCTTGGGTCAAAAGGTTTACCTGCTAAAGCATCATCAATAGCTTTTCGATAAATTTGAGCAGTGCGGGCACAGTAAAAATATGATTTAGTACGACCTTCAATTTTGAGTGAGGCGATGCCCATTTTGGTTAAACGATCTACATGTTGTACCGCACGTAAATCTTTAGAGTTCATAAAATAAGTACCATGTTCATCTTCTTCGGCAGCAAACATTTCTTCATCATTACGTTGTACAAGCAAAGTTTGAGCTGAAGTTGTCTCTGATTGCGCTGATGAGCAGCAAGACTTCTCTGACATGTTGAGCTGAGTGACTGGAATCACATCGCCGTTTGCATCTTCTCGGGCTTCATGCAACTTATAGTCCCAACGGCAAGCATTGGTACAAGCACCTTGGTTGGCATCACGTTTGTTCATATATCCAGAAAGTAGGCAACGGCCTGAGTAGGCCATGCATAGTGCACCATGTACAAAAACTTCGAGTTCAATGTCTGGCACATGTTGCTGGATTTCTTCTATTTCCTCTAATGACAACTCACGAGATAAAATGACACGGCTTAAACCGTAATCTTTCCAAAATTTAACAGTGGCCCAGTTAATGGCGTTGGCTTGAACCGATAGATGAATTTGTACTTCTGGGAAATGCTCACGCACCATCATAATTAAGCCCGGGTCAGACATAATAAGAGCGTCTGGTTGCATAGCTACAATCGGCTCAAGATCACGAATAAAGTTTTTTAATTTGCTGTTATGAGGCTGAATATTCACCACAACATAAAACTTTTTGCCCAAAGCATGAGCTTCATCAATCCCAATTTTTAAGTTGTCATGATCAAAAGCATTATTACGCACACGTAAACTGTAACGTGGTTGGCCTGCATATACGGCATCTGCACCATAGGCAAATGCATAGCGCATGTTTTTTAGTGAACCTGCGGGAGAGAGAAGTTCGGTTTTCATAAAATAAAAGGCATAAAAAATATATGGTTTTATTTTATTAACTCCACATTTTGGATTCAACCTACTGAATTAGTAGGGATTTGACCACTATCTTTTTGTACGGGCAGCATATTTTTTGCTAGCTCTCCTAAGCGCATCAAAGCATTTAACATTTTGGGATTTAACTCAAAACAAGCTGCAATACGTAAACAATGGCTAAAGCGTTTATCAGCCGAACATAAAATTCCTGGCATGCATAAGATTTTTTCATCCATTGCCTGATGAAACAGTTCTAATGCATCAATGGATTCGGGGAGCTCTAACCACAAAATAAATCCTGCTTGCGGACGGCTGACTCGGGTACCGAGTGGAAAATAACGACAAATATAAGATTTTATGGTGTCAATTTGTTGTTGATAGCGTTTTTTAAGATGCCTTAAGTGTAGATCGTAACCACCATTTTCTAAGAAAAGTCCTAAAGTTTCTGTGAGTAAAGCTGGCTCGGCAACAGTGGTTGTAAATTTAAGCTGCTGCACAATATTACGAAAGCGTCCAGCTTCTAGCCAACCAATTCGATAATCAGGTGCTACAGTCTTGGTATAGCTACCACACACCAAAACCCATCCGTTCTGGTCAAACGCTTTGATGTTTGGAATGAGAGGTTCACTCAGTTGCAGTTCGGCGTACATTGCATCTTCAATGACGGGAACCTGAAACTGATTAGCTAACTCTGCCAAGCGACGACGGTTACTTTCAGGCATGCTAAAACCGAGAGGGTTATGTCCTGTTGGAATGCTTAAAATAGCTTGCACATTTTTTGATTTTAATAGCTCTTCAAGAGTATCTAGACACATGCCTGTATGTGGTGAAGTTGGAACTTCTACAATTTTTCGACCTAAATTATGAAGAAGCGGGTACAGATTATGAAATGTAGGGATCTCAAGTGCAATGCTGTCACCGGCTTGAGTCGTTGCCATAATCGCGAGACTTAAAGCCTCCATCGTGCCGTGAGTCAGCACAATGTCATCTGCTGAAAGAAACATACCAAGCTGTAAGCCTCGCCTAGCAATTTGAGTACGTAAACGTATGGATCCGGGCGGTAAAGTATAGTTTTTAAAAATGTCCGGCTGTGTTCGTAAAACTTGAGCAGTTAAGCGTTTTAAGCGGTCAATCGGATAGAAATTTTCACCAGCAGGGCAAGCTAAAGCCAAATTGATATAGTCGGGGTCCATCTGTTTTTTAACAATTTGCGCGAGAAAACAGCTAATTCCTGAAAGTGATACTTTTTCTTCACTGACATAACGTTCTTCGAGTTCTAGTAAGTTTGAAGGTGCATGACAAACATAGTAACCAGACTGGGGGCGAACAGAAATTAAACCTTGGTCTTCAAGCTGACGATAAGCTTCTTTTACGGTGTTAATGCTGACCTGATAATGATTTGCGCAGTCGCGAATTGATGGTAAGCGTGAACCAATAGGCTGCCTGCCATTCTGAATTTGCAGGGTTAGGTCATCACTCACTTTTTTATATTTGTACATGTCAATTCATTAAAAAACCAAAGCAATGGTTACACTTTATAGCGATCTCTTATTTAACTCAAATATTGTGATGACATTAGATTGGTCGGTTTATTTATGATTTGAAATTAGCAACTGTGTCTATTATTTTTCATATTAACTGATACTGTGATCATTAAAAATAAATCAGTAAGATCAAGAAATGGTGAGGATTTAAAGCCATATTTTTTAATATTAAAATCAGTAGGAGAGGTCTATGTCTGTTGTTGCATTTAAACAAGTTGATGTTTTTACTTCACAAGCATTTAAAGGAAATCCTGTTGCGGTCATTATGGACGCCAGCACCTTAACATCTGAGCAGATGCAAGCCATTGCGAACTGGACCAATCTTTCTGAAACCACGTTTGTACTGCCTGCGACCAATGCGCAAGCAGACTATCAGGTTCGAATTTTTACTCCGCAAAGTGAATTGCCATTTGCAGGACATCCTACAATTGGTACTGCCTATGCTTTGCTTGAAGCGGGCTTCGTGACAGCTAAAGAAGGTAAACTGGTACAGCAATGTGGTGCGGGTTTGGTAACGCTTACCGTGAGTGGCTCAAGTCATATTTCATTTGAACTCCCTAAGCCTAAAATTACTCTACTCGATGCAGAACATACTCAGAAATTGGCAGAAATTTTAAAATGTGAAATTAATACTCAATGGAATGCCACACTGGTTGATGTGGGCGCGCGTTGGGTTGTATTACAAGCGGTAAATGCCCAAGCTGTTTTAGCGACCCAACCAGACTTTGCTGCTCTAAAAGAACATGATTTAGAAATGAAAGTTACGGGCGCCACAGTTTTCGGTTTTTATGAAAATAATGATGAGCATAAACGTATAGAAGTTCGTTCATTTGCACCTGCATGTGGTGTAAACGAAGATCCAGTTTGTGGTAGTGGGAATGGGAGTGTGGCATCTTTTATTCGTTATCATGGTATTTTGCCAGCACAAAATGATGCTGTGCTTTCTTCACAAGGCCAGGCTTTAGGTCGTGATGGACAGCTGAAGCTTGAATTACATCAAGATAAAATCTTAGTGGGTGGAACCGCCGTTACTTGTATCAACGGTACGATTAACTTATAAAACAATTAAAAAAACCGAGGACCTTGCCTCGGTTTTTTTAATTAGAAAAATCTTATTTTTCTACGAAAGCACGTTCAATCACGTAGTCGCCCATTTCACCCATACGAGGTGATTCAACTAAACCATGTTGGTCAAGTAACGCAGCCACATCTTTTAAGAATGCAGGGCTACCACAAAGCATGGCACGGTCAGTTTCACGGTTGAAACGTGGTAAACCGATTTTTTCAAATAAAGCGCCAGTTTCAATTGCAGTGGTAACACGGCCTTGAGTGTGGAAAGGTTCACGAGTAACAGTTGGGTAGTAAACAAGCTTGTCTTTAATACCTAACTCTTCAAAGAATTCATGGTTCGGTAATTCGTTCAAGATCAGGTCTTGGTAAGCTAATTCAGAAATATAGCGTGTACCATGAACAACAATCACTTTTTCAAAACGTTCGTAAGTTTCTGGGTCACGAATAATTGATAAGAATGGTGCAAGGCCAGTACCAGAAGATAAAAGGTACAAGTTTTTACCCGGTAAAAGGTCATCATGAACCAAAGTACCTGTCGGTTTTTTAGAAATTAAAATTTCATCGCCAACTTGTACTTTTTGCAAAATCGAAGTTAAAGGACCGTCTTGTACTTTAATTGAGAAAAATTCTAACTCTTCTTCGTAGTTTGCACTTGCAATCGAATACGCACGCATTAACGGTTTGCCATTCACTTCAAGTCCGATCATTACGAACTGACCATTTTTAAAACGTAAGCTAGTGTCGCGTGTAGTTTTAAAACTGAAAAGGGTGTCATTCCAGTGGTGAACATGAGTAATGCGTTCGACGTTAAAAGCAGCCATTAAAGGTCTCGATCACGATTAAAAGAAAACAGATTGCTATTCTAATCTAATTTCATTCCCGATAAACTGAATATATTTAATTGTGTTTATAAGAAAAAGTGATGATCAATTCTGTCACCTTCCCCGTAATTGGCCATATGTGTTCTCCTTATCGTGAAAAATTTGGTATTCCACGCCAGCCTAATTTGGTCAATATTGAGTCTTATATCGACATGGTAGATCCGTATAACGACTTGTTAGCATTTGAGGGAATTGAGCAATTCAGTCATCTCTGGTTAGTCTGGCAGTTTCATGACAATAAAAATCAAGGGAGTATAGAGAAGTTCCGTGCACAGGTTCGTCCACCACGTTTAGGGGGCAATGAAAAAATTGGCGTATTTGCTACACGTAGCATGTATCGACCATCACCACTAGGCCTGTCAGTTGTAAAGCTTAATAAAGTAGAAAAAGTCGGTAAGTCTGTTCGCGTCTATGTCACAGGAAGTGATTTATTAGATGGCACTCCAATTTTAGACATCAAACCCTATATCCAATATTCTGATGCAATTGCCGATGCACAGAGTGGTTATGCTCATGCAGAACCAGAACGTAAGTCAGTCATTTGGTCAGAAGCTGCGTTAACAGCGCAAAAATATTTTCTGCAAAATAATGAAATAAATTCACAGTACATTGATGAGCTTGAGCAAGTTTTAGCTTTAGACCCTCGACCAGCCTATCAAGAAGACCCAGAAAGACTCTATAAAATGAAATTTTCAGACTTTGATATTCATTTTAAAGTTGATCAATTTGTCGTTACTGTGGTTGATGTAGTGAAGGCATCTACAGTGGCACAATAGAAATCTTTAAAACCAATGGATGTTGAGCCAAAGTAAACTAATAAATATAGCCATATGAATGAGTTGGGCGGGAATAAAAGCAAGAGCATAGCGTAGCCCGCCCGAAATTGCAGAGTTCACACTTTTGGCAAGCGCATGAACTGCAAAACCTCCCAAAAAGGCAATTAATAAAGGCGTCATATGTGCGCTATCGGGTTCACCTTGCACAATGACCGCTGCAATAGCTGCATGGATTTCAAATAAAGAAGCAAGTAAGGTCCCCGCGATTAATCCTGCATCACCTAAAGATATACTTAAGCCATAAACACCTGCCTGAATGAGGGTAAGTGTGCCTGCAATAATAATGGCTTCTTTTAAGCTGAACATTCTGGAGTCGAGTTCGGGCGAAGTTGTACTGGGCTCTGCTTTACGTAATAAAATGAAAGCCCAGATTGCTAAAACTGCCACTGCAATAAGGGTAGGAAATATAATCAGCTTAAACCAAGCAAAGCTAATCCCAATCACAATAATTAAAGTTTGAATCAGTGTGGAAACACACGACATTAATGCAGCGCCTGCATTTGTAATGGCATTGGCTCTGCCAGAACGTACTTCCAAGCCTAAACTGGCAATAGTTGCTGTACTAGAAACAAATCCCGAAGCTAAAGAAGAGAGTAATAAAGCGTTTTTAGATGAGAGTAACCGCTTCGCAATATGGGCGAGTGCTTGTACAAATAAAATTAAAGTCAGTAATTTTAAAATGACATGTGGATTTAAAACTGGCCCCCAGAAAGGTTTATTGGGAACTAAAGGCAGCGCTATTAAAAGTAAGGCGAGTAGGAAAATACCATCACGCAATTCTGATTCGGTAATCCACTGACTGGCAATGCCATGCATAGATTGTTTAGCCAATAAAATAATGGTCATGATGACGGCGAGGCCCGCAGCCAAAGAGATATTCCAAATGCAAAGTGCCCCAATGAAGTAAGTCATAATAAAGGCGAGTTCGGTGGTCACACCGGGGTCATTGGGCTGATTTTTAAGAGATACAATACTAATTGCCCCAATGAGAAGGGCACCTACAATTCCAATTTCAGTTCCGAATAAAAAGCAGATTGCACCGAGTAGGGAACTAATTGCAAAAGAACGAAATCCGGCAAAAGTTTTGTATTCATGTTTGAACTTGCTTCGTTCACGTTCTAAACCAATTAATAAGCCACAACCGAGCGCCGCAGCAATCACAGTAATGAAGTCTTCAAATGATGTTGTTTGTAATGACATTGTCATTGGAAGTTCCATATTACTTCCTCTTTGGTTTATTGTTATATAGGATTGAGACACTTTAAAATCATATATTCACGTTCAGTTTATGCTTTTTATTATAGTGAGCATAGTGTCTTTTTTAGACAAGGTAACCTAAAAAATATTTTCATAAACATGAACTATGACGCAAAAAAATATTAAGTTGAGAATTTGTTTAATTATTTGAAGTTAAAGAATATTTAAAAAGGAGGGCTAATATTTTTTTGGTGAGATAAATCAAAAACATCTCTGCTATATTATAAAAATATATTGGGGATAACGCATGAATGCACATGTAGAAATAGATACATATTGGTGTCTAGAACAATTATTACAAGAAGGCCGGATTACGGAACGAGATAAATTACTGGTACAGTCGAGCCACCGCCAAAAAGACCAGCTAAAGTGGCATCCATTACAGTGGATTGCACATTTTAATTTAAAAGATCAGCAGCACACACACGCTCATTTAAGTTTAAACCGCTTGTGTTTATGGTTTGCAGATCGGGTTCAGCTCCCTTTATTTGTGATTGATCCTTTAAAGGCAGATGTGAGTGCTTTAACGCAGGTCATGTCACAAGAATTTGCTATTCGCAATCATATTTTAGCTGTTGAAATTCATGCTGACCGAATCATGATTGGTACAGACCAGCCTTTTCAAACAGATTGGTTAAATAATTTAGAGCGGAGTCTAGCGCCTAAAAAAATTGAACGAGTATTACTTAACCCTGAACAGTTGCAACGCTATTTGCGCGAATATTATCAGGTCAGTCGTGCAGTAAACTCAGCTCAAAAAGATGCAGCTCATGAACGTGACGCTAAAAATGTTGAAGCTCTTTTGCAGCTTGGTGATAGTCAAAACCCAGATGCGAATGATCAGCATATTGTGAAATTAGTCGACTGGATTTTACAGTTTGCATTCGAGCAGAGTGCCAGTGACATTCACATGGAACCGCGTAAAGACAATGGCAAAGTCAGGTTTCGTATTGATGGTGTATTGCACACCATTTATAACATGCCATCAAATACACTGACCGCCGTGATTTCGCGAATTAAAATTTTAGGGCGTTTAAATGTAGCGGAAAAACGTAAACCGCAAGATGGTCGATTAAAAACTCGGACACCTAAAGGGCAAGAAACTGAACTCCGTTTATCAACCTTGCCAACTGCTTTTGGTGAAAAACTGGTTATGCGGATTTTTGATCCAGATGTGTTGGTACGTTCTTTTCATCAACTTGGTTTTGAAGAGAGTTTATTACAACAGTGGCAACAATTAACAAAAAATAGCCATGGGATTATTTTGGTTACTGGTCCTACAGGTTCAGGTAAAACTACAACGCTATATTCTTCTTTAAAGCAGCTCGCAACAGATCAGGTCAATGTATGCACCATTGAAGATCCAATTGAAATGTTAGAACCTAGTTTTAACCAAATGCAGGTTAATAATGCAATTGAATTAGGATTTGCAGATGGTGTTCGTGCACTTATGCGACAAGACCCAGATATTATTATGATTGGAGAGATTCGCGATCAAGATACAGCAAATATGGCCATTCAGGCAGCATTAACCGGTCATTTGGTGGTATCAACTTTACACACCAATGATGCGCCGTCTAGCTTGACTCGTTTACATGATTTAGGTGTGCAGCCATTTTTAACAGCAGCCACCATTTTGGGTGTTCTCGCACAGCGTTTGGTACGACAGCTTTGTCCGCACTGCAAGCAACAAACTCATATTAATGAGGATGAATGGCAACATCTCACATTTGACTACATTATGGACATGCCAGAAAAAGTTTATCAGGCAGTTGGGTGTGAACAATGTCGTCATACAGGCTATAAAGGGCGAGTTGGTATTTATGAATTTATGCCAGTCAGTCTTGAGCTTAAGCATCTTATTAGTAGCCATATGACCTTAAATGATTTGAGAACGCAAACTAAAAAAGAAGGTATAGAACCCTTAAGAATTGCAGGCGCTCGTAAAGTGATTGATGGCCTTACAACTTTAGAAGAGGTATTGCGGGTCGTGCCATTAAATTAACTTTTTCTTAAGATTCACCTCATCTATGTCTGTTGTACTTACACTATTCCAAGATGTGATTAAAAAGGTGATCTTATGAAAATACTTAAAGCAATACTAATGACTACAGGTCTAACAGCGGCTGGTGTGGCTGTAGCGAATACACCTGTGAACCAGGCAGCAATTGCTCCAGCAACGCTAACAACTGTTAAGCATGCATTAACGGCAAAAGATAATACACCAGTCAAATTACATGGGCAGGTTGTAAAATCTTTAGGTGATGAAAAATATCAATTTCGTGACAAGACAGGTAGCATTACAGTTGATGTAGATGATGAGCTTTGGCAGGGGCGTCCTATTTCAGCAAATACAAATGTCACTCTAATTGGTGAAGTAGATATCGACTATAAGCCTTTAAAACGTGTAGAAATTGAGGTAGATCAAGTTCAGTTCTAATTTATTGATCTCTGAATCTACTATTTTTAGCCGCATTTAAATGATGCGGCTTTGCTTTTTTTATAAAGGCTTGGCAAGATCAAATTAGCATAGAACAGGAAATATAGATGAGAATTTTGCTTGCAGAAGATGATCGCTCTCAAGCTGAAAGTATTCAATCATGGTTAGAGTTAGATGGTTATCAGGTTGATTGGGTGGAAAGAGGTGATTATGCACTTACGGCAATTGAGCAGCATGACTATGACTGTATTTTACTTGATCGGGGACTGCCGCAATTAGCGGGTGAAAAAGTTCTAACAACGATCCGTTATAAACAAAAAAATGTTCCTGTTATTTTTATTACTGCACGTGACAGCATTCATGACCGGGTAGAAGGATTAGATTTAGGTGCGAATGATTACTTGGTTAAACCTTTTAGTCTAGAAGAGTTATCTGCCCGAATCCGTGCTCAATTACGCAAACAAACTTTGAGTCAGCAATCGGTTTTAACATGGGGCGATCTGCAACTCGACACACAAGCGAAAGTTGTATTAAGCGCTGGTAAGACTATCGATTTAACGGCAAAAGAATTCCAAATATTACGTAAGTTGATGGTTCATCCTGAACATATTATTACCCGTGATCAATTAGAAGAAGCGCTTTATGCATGGGGTGAGGAAATTGAAAGTAATGCGATAGAAGTATTTATTTATCAGCTTCGAAAAAAAATCGGGAGTAGCTGCATTAAAACCATACGGGGGTTAGGCTACCGTATGGGAGATTTAAAATGAAATCAAATCGCTCATCTTTGCAGTCGCAACTGGTTAAAACCACGATGTGGAGTAGTGTCGTGGTGGGCTTGTTGGCTTTAAGCTTACTCACCATATTTTCTGTTTATCACAACATGTCAGTGCAAGACGAAATCATGGATGAAATTTCAGATACTTTGCTGGTTTCTGATCTTTCTAAACACTCTATGAAACAGTTTGATCAGCTCAGTGATGAATTTGATATTCAATATGAATTATTAAGCTCTGGTCAATTACTTACACATTCTCATAGCTATCAGCACGAGCTTTTTGAACAAGGAAACTTATCAGAAGGCTTTTCATATTTTTGGTTTGATGGTCAATTATGGCGTAGTCTGGCTGCACAACAAGAAGACTCTCAACTTCACGTTGAAGTCTTTCAGCCAATGAGTACCCGTATTGAAGAAGTACTTAAGGCACTTGCTGGGTATAGTGGACTTATGGTGTTGTTCTGGCTGCTACAATGGGTCATTGTCAGTTGGCGTACTGAGCAACAATTGGCTGCGCTAAATTTACTTTCTAAACGTATTGCCCAAAAAACAGCATCAAATTTAGAACCCATTCAAGACCCAGATGTCATTACAGAAATTCAACCTGTGATTGATGCTCTAAACCAATTACTCGCAAGGTTGCAAAGGGCATTAGTGGCAGAACAGCGTTTTACCGCAGATGCTTCTCATGAGCTACGATCTCCATTGTCTGCCATACAAATGCGTCTTCAGGTTTTACAACGTAAATATCAAGATGTTCCAGAACTTCATCAAGACTTTGAGCGCATACAAGAAGACGTTTCAAGAAGTACAAAAGTACTTGAAAATTTACTCCTTCTGGCTCGCTTGGAACCCAATGAAGTAGAGCAACCAGAACTTCCTAAAACAACTATCGATTTGAATTACTTATTGGCCAGAGTCATTGAAACTGTAAATTTAGATGCGCAAGCTAAACAAATGTTGATAAAGACAAATACTTTATCGACAGAAACTAAAACATATGCGAATGAAGAGTTACTGTTTATTGCTTTTAGAAATTTATTTGATAACGCCATTCGTTATAGCCCGACACTAGGCTCTATTCATGTTGAGATGAGTCAGGATGAACAACACATTAAGGTTTCTATAGAAGATACAGGAACTGGTGTAGATGATGAGGTATTGCAACGTTTAGGGCAGCGTTTTTTTCGAGTATTGGGTACTCAGCAGCAAGGTTCAGGGTTGGGAATTTCGATTACACGAAAAATTATTGAATTACATAATGGCGAGTTGCGTTTCATGCATGCTGAACAGGGCGGTTTGAGGGTAGAAGTTAATCTTCCTTTATAAAAAATAGCATGGTTACCCATGCTATCCATTTTTTGTTTTCCCACGAATATTATTGAAACGCGAGTGTATTTTTTATTTAGTTAAAATTAGACGATTGTTGCGAGTGAGGCGTAAACGATATTCCTCGCCAGCATGCATAATGCGGATTTCACGGCCTAATGCAAAGAGGTTATTAGAATGTAACATTGGTAAGGCATGAGCTGTTTCATTGTTACGAGTAAATAAGCTAAAAGGTGCGTTCATTTGTTGTGCTCCGTGGTATGTTCTTGAACGATTTAAATGATAATCATTATCGAATAGATCTGTCAATGAGATTTTTAAGATTTTATAAAATGATAAAATTTGCTTACACTTGAGAAAAGTTTTAGAGAGTAAAAAAATGCCCAAACCTATCGTCGATGTCGCTATAGCAATCTTGATCCATCGCGGAAAAATATTAGTAGGATGGCGCGAAGAGCAGCAGCATCAAGGTGGAAAGCATGAGTTTCCGGGAGGAAAGGTTGAACAGGGGGAAACACCCGAAGAAGCCTGCCGCCGTGAAATCTATGAAGAAGTCGGTATCGGTTTAAAAGATTGGCACCAGTTTGATTATATTCACCATGAATATGATGACATTATTGTCAATTTACATTTATTCCATAGTTATGTGCCTGATGAGTTATTAAATCTTATTCATCAACCATGGGTATGGTACACACGTGAACAGCTACTTCACTTAAACTTTCCAAATGCGAATAAAGACATCATAAAACGACTCTATTGGCCTCATCTCATTAAAATTAGCAATACGCTCACACCCGTAGAGAGCAGTGAGGCTTTATTGTATTGGCGTATAGAAGAAGATGGTTCTGATCAGAGATATTTAGAGCAATTAACTACTTTAGATGAAAATCAGTTATCAAATTTAATTATTAATATCGATATCTGGCAGCAATTGAACCCTGAATTAAAAAAACAGATTAAGACCGTTCATTTAAAACAATCTCAGCTCATGAATTTGCATAAGGGCGATTTAACCGTGGGCCTACGCCATATTGCCGCTTGTCATGATGCTGTTTCTTTAAAGCAGGCTGAGCAGATTGGCTGTGACGCTGTTTTTATTAGTCCTGTACAACCAACAACGACTCATCCAGAAGCCGTAGCATTAGGTTGGGAGCGTTTTGCAGATTTAGCCCAAAATAGCCAAGTTCCAGTCTTTGCATTAGGAGGCGTGCATCCTGATGATTTAGCCACTGCACAGCAGCATGGTGCATATGGCTTGGCAGGTATTCGTAATTTTTAAAAAGAAAATAAACACAAGCATTAAAAGCTAAAGAGCTTTTAATGCTTGTTGCGCTTCTTGAACAGTTTTTTGATTATTGTGTTGTTGTCCGACTTTTAAAATGACTAACCAAAGCTGCTTTTTCATTGCTTGACTTTGGGCAAAACTCAAACCACGTCTTGCCAAAGATTCAGCATTAGAATATTGCTGTTTATGATTTGCTGTAAGGGCAAGAAATAAATAGGTCTCCGCCGCTTGTGGTGCTAAACGCTGCGCTTGAAGTGCATAGCTTTCAGCTTGTGACCATTGCTGGTTTTTGTAAGCCTGTTGCGTTTTTTGCATTAAGACTTTAAATGCAGGTAATTGACTTCCATCATCATTAAAGCGTTGCAGCTTTTTTTGCTGCGGAACAATGACCTGTAAATTTTTGCGTTGAATTTCCGGATGCTCATAAGGTGTAATTTTTACACCCGATGGAGTTTCCGTATTTTTCTTCACTGGCGGAGTAGGTGTTTTATCTTTGGAGTCAGAATGATCAGGCAAAGTTGTACAGCCGACCATAAGCACAGCACCAATATAAAAAACACCTTTCTTTAACATATCCTAATTTCCTGTTAACGCTTAGTTGTTATAACTACCACTTGAAATTACACGTGAGTTGTTTGACAGATCTTGTTCCATCTGATTTTCACTTTCACGAATATAACTGTCGGTATTATCATCCTGAGAGTCAGGAATTGTGTTATCACTTTGTGGCGTATATGTTGGATCAACTTGATAATAAGGTGCTCCACATGGCGTAGCACGGTGCGGAACCGTATGCGTTAGCATAGGAATATACATAGCACCATCACAAGCCTGAGCAGATAAATCACCTGATGCACGATCAATCCACTGCCACTGTACAGTGTCTGGTTGACGTAGATTCACAGGGGTCTGGCGTAACTGTTTCATCACATTAATCCATACTGGCAATGCACCAGATGAACCTGTTAAACCTGTTACTTTATTATCATCTAAACCTAACCACACGACAGCCACATGATTACCTGAGTAACCCGCAAACCATGAGTCACGTGTATCGTTAGTCGTACCTGATTTACCCGCCAATTTTAAAGCTGGAGATAAGCTGCTATAGGCTGCACGACCAGTACCCGAAGACATCACCTGTTGTAAACCATAATTCATGATATAGCCAACAGCCGGATCAATCGTTTGTTGAACATTAAGCCCGTAACGGTCAAGCAGACGACCATTGGCATCTACGACAGATCGAATTGCACGAGTTGGATATTTAAAACCGCCTGTAGCGAAGTTTTCATAGATTCCGAGCACTTCCATTGGTGACATATTGACTGCCCCCAGGAAAATAGAAGGGTAGGCAGGAATGGTTGATTCAACACCAAACTTTCTTAAATTATTAGTAAATGTCGATAGACCAAATTCTTGACCTAAACGTACAGCAGATAGGTTATATGAGTTTGCTAATGCTTCGCTCAAGCTGACTACACCATGTCCGCCACCACTATAGTTTTTAGGTGTCCAGCTTTTACCGCCGTCTACAGGAACACTAATCGGTGCATCTTCAATTTGACTTGCCCAGTTATAACGTCCAGATTCAATAGCACTTAAATAAATCACAGGTTTTAATAAAGAACCGACCTGACGTTTTGCATCTAACGCACGGTTAAAACCAGTAAAGTCTTGTGTAGAGCCCACTGCCGCAACTAACTCGCCATTTTCAGGATGTGCAATGAGTACAGCGCCTTGTAAGTTTTTCAAACGAGCTGGATTACTATTAGCTAAACGGTCTACTGAAGCTTTAAATGCGTTTTGAACCTGAGTTTGAGTAATTGGGTCTAAAGTCGTAAAAATACGTAAGCCCTGATTAGTTAAATCACTTTCTTGATATTCTGTACGCAATTGACGACGCACAATATCTAAAAAGTCTGGGAATTTTGCAGGGCCTAAACTTGGTTTACTCAATACATTTAAAGGACGTGCAATTTCGTCTTCGTATTCGGCTTGAGTTAAATAGCCCATCACACGCATGTTATTTAACACGGTATCACGGCGTTTTTTTGCACCTTCAGGGTTTTTCCAAGGATTATATAAAGAAGGGCCTTGAACCAAACCTACTAAATAAGCTTGTTGTGCAACATTCAGCTCACGTAACGGTAAACCAAAATAAAATTGAGAAGCCAAACCATAGCCATTAATTGAGTAGCTTCCATTTTGGCCCAGATTCACTTCATTTAAATACGCTTCTAAAATTTCATCTTTGCTGTAATGCAGCTCAATGAGTAAAGCCATTAAAGCTTCATTCACTTTACGTTTTAACGTGCGTTCAGGTGTAAGGTAGAAGTTTTTAACTAATTGTTGAGTCAGGGTTGAACCACCTTGACGCTTTCCGCCTGTAACATTACTCACTAATGCACGGGCAGTACCACGGATCGAAACGCCATGATGGTGATAGAAATTACGGTCTTCTGTGGAAATTAAAGCTTCAATGAGTGGTTTAGGGACATTATTCAGTTTAATGAGTACACGATCTTCATTGTGTTGAGGATAAATTCCTCCAATGAGTAACGGTTCCAAGCGTGCAACGCCGGTTGAAGAAGGTTTAGTACTTCGAACTTCAACAACTTGATCATTTGCAAAACTTAACTCTAGTACTTGTTCAGGTTCAACACTGTCACCGTAATCAAAACCACGTGTGTGGATATACATATTGCTACCTTGAGCAACATAGCTTCCAGACTTGTCATAATTACTTGAAGTTTTGTAACCCAATAGCTTTAATTCTTGAGTGAAATTTGCTTGAGAAATAGGCGCGTTATTATAAATTTCTAAAGGTCGTGCAAAGACTTTGGCAGGAATATCCCACCGCTGGCCTTCAAATTTTTCACGGATAATATTATCTAAACGAATCAGATAGATACTAAGAGCAATAAAAGCACCAATGACCAAAATGGAAAAGATTAGTGCAAAGAAACCGATACCACGTTCAAACTTCATAAAAATGAGATAAAACCCTAACAATGCCTGTAATGATGCGATAGCTTGTCATCAATTTGCAATGATAAAACTGTGAATAATTGGAAAACTTAGATTGAATTTTACAGCATCTTGTAGTTATGTTTTTTTAAATTAATCAGGTTAATGTTATTATAGGCAAGTATCGCAGCGGAGCTTACTCATTCGTGCAAATTTCACATAAGTCCTTCAGAAACGTCGGGTTAATCGGTCGACCAGATAAATCATCAGTTGTAGAAACACTATGTTTAATTCATGATCATTTGTTGAACCTAGGCTTAAACCCCATTTTTGATCAGGAAACTGCTGAATTAGTGCCTTATGATCATGCACAGGTCGTGAGCCGTCATTTATTAGGTGAAGTTGCTGATTTGGTTATTGTGGTTGGAGGTGATGGTTCTTTACTCCATGCGGCAAGAGCTTTAGTTCGCTACAATACACCTGTTATTGGCATTAACCGCGGACGATTAGGTTTTTTAACTGATATCAAACCCTCAGAAGCCATTTTTAAACTTGATCAAGTCCTTCAAGGACACTTTCAACTTGATCGCCGTTTCTTACTTGAAATGGAAGTGCGAACAAATGGCGAAGTCATTTATGATGCCATTGCTTTAAATGATGTCGTACTACATTCCGGTAAGTCGGTACATATGATCGACTTTGAGCTCAATATTGATGGGCAATACGTTTATCGCCAGCACAGTGATGGTTTAATTGTTTCGACTCCAACTGGATCAACAGCGTATGCTTTGTCAGGTGGTGGACCAATTTTACATCCAAGTATGGATGCGATTGCATTAGTTCCAATGCATCCACATACATTGTCATCACGTCCTATCGTAGTCGGTGGACAAAGCGAAATTAAAATCGTTATTCGCGAAAATCGGGTGTTACCAATGGTAAGTGCAGATGGGCAACATAGTATATCGCTGAATGTCGGAGATAGTTTACACATCCGCAAACATCCATTTAAACTAAGTTTATTGCATCCACCAGGTTATGATTTCTATATGGCCTGCCGTACCAAACTTGGTTGGAACCAAGATTTTGAATCTTTCCAAAGAGATGAATCATGAATATTGAACAAATGCTATCTATTTTAAACCCTGAGATTGTAGAGCGTTTAAAAACAGCAGTAGAAATTGGTAAATGGCCAAATGGCGTTGTTTTAACAAAAGAGCAGCGTGAAACTTGTATGCAAGCTGTAATTGCTTGGGAGTTAAAGAACTTACCAGAAGAGCAGCGTAGTGGCTATATTGACCGTGGTACGAAAGAAGAGGGTGAGGTTTGTGAAGATGATCATCACAAACATGAACCTGAGTTTAAACCGATTCGTTTTGTTTAAAACAGCATTTTAGAATAAAAAGATAAATCGTATTAGCATTTGCTATCGCGTGGGCGACATGGATGTCGCCTGTTGAGCAACAGTACAAGAACGTACTGTTTGCTCAACGAAAGATTTTTGTTACTTTTCATCTTTGAAAAGTAAATATTGCCTATATGTAACCATATCGAAAAGACATAGCGTATAAGGCTGTATGAACTAAATTTTATCTTTTAGCCCTGAATTTCTTGTTTCCCATAATACTTTTGCTTTTTCTATCGCTTCTTCAAAACTAGCAACAACCCCCATAGTATATAGTGCAATTCCCATTGTTTCAGTTACTGCCATTTCACCGTATTCATGGTGCTGTTGACCTAGCCATACTGCTTTAAAAGTTGCTAAATCTAACTCTTCTTCAATTGGACTTCGTTCAGGTGTGAGTTTCGGTAACTCATGTTCATAGAGTTCACCATTTTTGATACCACAAATGAGTGTTTTTGCGTCTGGATTTCGCTCAAATTCACCACCTTCACCCTTAATGACTGCACTATTTTGATAGCCTAAGCGTAGGGCACTATGTTGATGGGAAGTTCTATAGGCAGGATGGAATATTGCTTGTAAGGTGGCTTTAGCATTAAAAGGATTAATTAAGCGGGCTAAAGTATGAATCGGTGAGCGTAATCCCATCACATTTCTTAAAGAAATTAGTTCACTCAAAACGGGTGAAATCACTTCTAAAGGTAAATAAGCAAAATTCTGTTCTGCGAGTTGCGTGCGAACTTCTTGTTCAGAGTGACAAATTGGATAACCCAGATATTCTAAAACCTGCTCGGTATAGACGCGGTTAAGCGTGTGGCCTGATGCACCATGCATAACAATTTTATGGCCATGTTGGGCAAGCGTGAGCGCTGCTAAAAGAAACCATGGGTAATGTTTACGTTTACCAGCATAAGATGACCAGTCTAAATCGACGTCTAATGGCTGAAAATTGAGTTGATCTCTAGTGGCTTGAACAAATCCTGCGAGTTCATCAATTGATTCTTCTTTAACCCGAAGCAGCATCAAAAAAGCGCCTAACTGAACATCAAGCACTTCACCTTTTAAAATCATGGTAAATGCCTGATAAGCTTCTTCATAGCTTAAAGAACGCGAACCACTTTTTCCCTTACCTAAAATACGGACATATTGAGCAAAGGGGTGTTCAGCATCTTTATAGATATTACGTTTAGTATTCATCGTAGTTCAAAAACAATAAAAATGATGGGATGCAGGCAACTCAAAATGAAATGTCCACAAATATTTAATCAATATGACATAAAAAACTGTCGAAAAAATATCAAAAGTGTTTCTTATACTAAAGTCTTAGGGCTGCATGAGTGTTTTTTATGCGTATTAGCTAAAAATTTAACCGAATCATAATTTAATTCGAGTACACTTTCTCGTGCTTTTTTGAGCACTCATATCATAATTTTCTGTGATTCTCCTATATCTTCAGCTTTTTATTGAAAAAGTAAGAGGTTATTTCTAACAACTCAAAGTAGTTAGAAACTTCAGGTATTCTCCTGTTTTAGAAAACAGCTTTTTTGTTTTCATTGAGGTAGTAGGAAGGTTTTTTGTTTACAAAGAACCGTTTCCCTTTTGCGGTGTTCATGTGAAAGGTTAGGGCTGTGTATTCGTAAAGAATAGACGTTTCATTTTGGTATTTCCAACGGACTTGGAAATATAGATTGAAGTAAAGTTATGGCTAAAAAACCGATTTATAAATCACTTTATTTTCAGGTGATTATTGCGATTATTGCGGGTGTTTTGGTAGGGCATTTTTCCCCAAGCTCAACGCAAATTGTCAATGGTGTCGAACAACATATCCCAGGTTTAGGTGAGAAACTCAAGCCATTAGGTGATGCCTTTATTCGTTTGATCAAGATGATCATCGCACCCGTTATTTTCTGTACCGTAGTCAGCGGTATTGCTGGCATGGAAAGCATGAAGTCAGTCGGAAAAACTGGCGGCGTTGCGTTGTTATATTTTGAAGTTGTTTCAACAATTGCACTTCTGATTGGCCTTGTTGTAATTAACATTGCTAAACCGGGTGTAGGGATGAATATTGACCCTACAACTCTAGACACTTCGGGCATTCAAAAATACGTCAGTTCTGGTGAGTCACAATCTACCATTGATTTCTTAATGCACATCATCCCAGATACGGTTGTTGGCGCATTTGCAAATGGTGAAATCTTACAGGTCCTTCTTTTTGCAATTCTTTTTGGTTTTGCTTTACATAAGTTAGGTGATGCAGGACGCCCAGTTTTAAAATTTATTGATCAAGTTGCACATGTGTTCTTTAACATTGTGAACATGATTATGAAACTGGCTCCGATTGGTGCATTCGGTGCTATGGCGTTTACCATCGGTAAATATGGTGTTGGTTCACTTGTACAATTAGGGCAACTCATTCTCTGCTTCTATGTTACGTGTCTACTCTTTATCTTCTTGATTTTGGGTACAATCAGCCGTATGAGTGGATTCAGTATCCTCAAAATGATTCGCATGATTCGTGAAGAACTCTTAATTGTACTTGGTACATCTTCTTCTGAATCTGTTTTACCTCGCATGTTACGTAAACTCGAAATTGCAGGTTGTGAAAAGTCTGTAGTTGGTTTGGTTATTCCAACAGGTTATTCATTTAACCTAGATGGAACGTCAATTTATTTGACCATGGCTGCAATCTTTATTGCTCAAGCAACAAATACACAGCTTGATATTCAACATCAGATCACTTTGTTGTTAGTGCTCTTAATTTCATCTAAGGGTGCGGCGGGTGTAACTGGCTCTGGTTTCATTGTTATGGCGGCAACTTTGTCTGCTGTAGGTCATATTCCAGTTGCAGGTTTGGCATTGATTTTAGGTATTGACCGTTTCATGTCAGAAGCACGTGCTTTAACTAACCTTGTTGGTAACTCTTTAGCGACAATTGTTGTTGCTAAATGGGTCGGTGCTTTAGATAAAGATAAACTCAATGATGCCTTAAATAATCCAGATGAAGTCGACAGAAAAATGATGGAACCAAAAAATCCTCAGGTCGCTGAAGGTCTAGATTAATTCAAACAACCCAATAAAAAAGGAAGCTAAAGCTTCCTTTTTTATTGGCTGACTGAAAAGTACAGTTTTAATGAGCAGCTATGCCATGACAGTTGCTAAAAAAATGATTAGCATGCACAGCAATGAGATTCGATAAAACAATAAAGCTGAAGGAAAATATTATGTTGGCATACGATGCAGATTTAGAATTATTCCGTGATAATTTTAAACGTTTTATGAGTGAGTATATTGCACCGCACTACGACCAATGGGAACGCGAAGGAATCATGCCTCGTTCAGTTTGGAATCAACTGGGTGAAAATGGCTATTTATGTGTGGATATTCCAGAAGAATATGGTGGTTATGGAGTTCCGACCTACTATTCATTAATGTTGGTTGAAGAGTCTGCACGTGCTGGTTTTTGTGCATTATCGACAGCTATTTCTTGTCACTCTGAAATTGCTGCACCTTATATTTTACATATCGGGACAGAAGAGCAAAAACAACATTGGTTACCGAAAATGGTAACAGGTGAAGTTGTTGGTGCAATTGGTATGACTGAACCTGGAGCAGGCTCGGATTTACAATCAATGCGTACCAGTGCTATTTTGCAAGACGATCACTATTTATTAAATGGTTCAAAAACCTTTATTTCAAATGGACAGCATGCTGATCTTGTTGTACTTGCAGTAAAAACTGATCCCCAAGCACGTGCAAAAGGTGTGTCATTATTATTGGCAGATACACATCTGGAAGGCTTTAAGAAAGGCACAAATTTAGACAAAATCGGTCTACATTCTCAAGATACATCTGAGTTGTTTTTTGACAATGTGAAAGTACCTAAAAACCAGTTACTTGGTCAAGCTGGGCAAGGTTTTGCTTATTTAATGCAAGAGTTACCTCGTGAACGTACTGCAATTGCATCTACTGCAATTGGAGCTATTCGCGGTGCGATTGATTTGGCAACAGCTTATGTAAAAGAGCGCCAAGCATTTGGTCAACCCATTTCACAATTCCAAAATACACGTTTTGTTTTAGCACAAGCAAAAATTGATGAGCTTGCAACAGCGGCTTTTTATGAAAGAAATGTGGCTTTATATCAAGAAGGCAAACTAGATGTAGAAACAGCTGCGGCATTGAAAAGTTTCAGTAGTGATATGCAAATGAAGGTCGCAGACAACTTACTCCAACTTTTTGGTGGTTATGGTTATATGACTGAATATCCAATTTCACGTTTCTTTGTAGATGCCCGTATCCAACGTATTTACGGTGGTACAAATGAAATTATGAAAGAAATCGTAGCCCGTGGATTAATTGGCAAAGCCTAATTAAATAGATTTAAAAAAAAGCCTACCTTTGAGTAGGCTTTTTTATTATTTAGCTGTTTTGGTAATGGCCCATCAAATAATGATTTACAGCTTTCTAGGTTTTGACACGAAGCAAACATAAACGCTTTGGGTGGGCTCATATACAAATTCATAATATGCTGTTCAGCAGGGTTATAAAATGGCCCAAAGAAAAGTAAGTGAAAATCATTATCAAATAAGATAATTCAAGAAATGTGAGCAAAAAGGTTAATGAAAAAAGCTCTTACAGCTATATTGCCTAACAAATCAAAGCAGACTATTGTTATACTCTCGTTCAAAAGATGATTTTACTGAGGCTGCATTCCAATGATCAACGATGATCAAAACAAAACGACTTCTCTTAGTTTAGAACAAATTCGCGAAGATATTGATAGCGTGGATCAACAGATTCAAGAATTATTAAATCGACGCGCAAGCCTTGCTGAAGCTGTTGCGAAAGCTAAATTTGCTTCCGAAGAGAATCCTTTGTTTTATCGTCCTGAACGTGAAGCGCAGGTTTTACGTAAAGTTATGGAGCGTAACCAAGGTCCTTTGTCTGATGTAACCATGGCGCGTTTGTTCCGTGAAATTATGTCTGCTTGCCTTGCTTTAGAAGCACCGCAAAGTATTGCATTTTTAGGGCCAGAAGGTACTTTTACACAATCTGCTGTGCTTAAGCATTTTGGTAAGGATGCTGTTGTACGCCCACTTCCAACGATTGATGAAGTCTTCCGTGAAGTGGAGGCAGGTAGTGCACATTATGGTGTAGTTCCAGTTGAGAACTCATCTGAAGGTGTTGTAAACCATACCTTAGATTGCTTTAAAACATCGAATTTAAATGTGATTGGTGAAGTTGAATTACGTATTCATCATCAATTCCTCGTTTCTGAAAATACACGAAAAGACAGTATTAAGCAGATTTATGCTCATCAGCAAACTTTGGCTCAATGTCGCCAATGGTTAGATGCGCATTATCCGGGTGTTGAGCGTGTTGCTTTAAACTCAAATGCAGAAGCTGCGCGCCGTATTCGCAACGAATGGCATTCGGCAGCGATTGCATCTGATATTGCAGCAGGCATGTATAACCTTGAAATCTTACATAGCAATATTGAAGATAATCCGGAAAATACCACGCGTTTCTTAGTGATTGGCCGTGAAAAAATTCCACAAAGCGGTAATGATAAAACATCGTTATTGATTTCAGCACATGACCGTGCGGGTGCTTTATTAGAAATTTTAGCACCATTTGCAAAACATAATATTAGCTTAACAAGTATTGAAACTCGTCCAGCGTTGCCTGAAAAGTGGGCATACGTATTCTTTATCGATTTAGAAGGTCATATCGAACAAGAAAATGTTGCTGCTGCGATTAATGATATTCGCCCAATGGTGAAAGAGATTCGTATTTTAGGTTCTTATCCTGCCGCTGTTCTGTAATCACTTATGTTGGAATAATGACATGCATCAAGATAAGCATGTCATTATGCTTAAAAACAAATTGCTCAATGGTTTAAATATCTTTGAGCAAAAGCAAAGTTGAAGTTATGTCACAACCCCTATTTAAAAAAGTTGCATTTATTGGTTTAGGACTCATCGGATCGAGTTTAGCTCGTGTTATTATTGCAGAAAAGTTGGCCACAACAGTTGTTGCATCTACACGCTCACAGAAAACTTTAGAAGATGCAAAATCACTTGGCTTAATACAAGAAGGATTTTCTGATCCTGTTGAAGCCGTTAAAGGGGCAGATTTAGTCGTTTTAGCCTTGCCAGTGCGCGCTACGCAAAAAGTGCTTGAGCAAATTAAACCTTATTTGTCAGAAACCACAATTTTAACTGATGTGGGAAGTACAAAAGGTAATGTCGTTGATGCAGCAAAAGCTGTATTTGGTGAAAATTTACCAGCAGGTTTTGTACCGGGGCATCCTATCGCGGGTAGTGAACACACGGGTGTTCATGCGGGTAAGATTGATCTCTTTGCAAATCACAAAGTAATTTTAACGCCGTTACCGACAAGCGCAGAATGGGCAGTTGATAAACTGATTCAACTGTGGTCAGCTGCTAAAGCTGAAGTCATTTGTATGGATGTTGCCAAGCATGATGAGGTATTGGCACATACGAGTCATCTACCACATTTAATGGCATTTAATTTGGTCGAGCAACTTGCAAACCGTGAAGATAATCTTGATATTTTCCGTTATGCAGCAGGTGGTTTCCGTGACTTCTCGCGAATTGCGGCTAGTGATCCTCAAATGTGGCATGACATTTTCTTTGCTAATAAAACAGCGATATTAAATGCTGTAGATGGCTTCGAAAAGCAACTTACCGTACTTAGAAAATTGATTGAAAACGAAGACTCTCATGCATTAATGGGATTACTCGGCCATGCTCAGGCAGCACGTCAGCATTTCAATCATATGTTAGCCAAAAAACCTTTAATGGAGAAAAATAAGGTGACACAGCAATTCAGTATCTTACCGGGAAATAAAACTTTTAAAGGTAAATTTACCGTACCGGGTGACAAATCTGTGTCACATCGCTCCATTATGTTTGGTGCTATTGCCGAAGGCACTACCCATGTCACTGGCTTCCTTGAAGGTGAAGATGCTTTGGCAACTTTGCAAGCTTTCCGTGATATGGGCGTAAGCATTGAAGGCCCTAAAAATGGTGAAGTGACTATTCATGGCGTAGGCATGCATGGTTTAAAAGCGCCAGCAAGTGCATTGTATATGGGTAACTCTGGTACAAGCATGCGTTTGCTTTCAGGCATGTTATCAGCGCAAAAGTTTGACTCAGTCATGACAGGTGACGCTTCACTTTCTAAACGTCCAATGGAGCGTATTGCTAAACCATTACGTTTAATGGGTGCGCAAATCCAAACGACAGGTGAGAAAGGTACCCCACCTGTCAGCATTACGGGTAGCCAGCAATTAAAAGGCATTCAATACGACTTACCAATGGCGTCTGCTCAGGTGAAGTCTGGTATTTTACTTGCGGGTTTGTGGGCTGAAGGTGAAACTTCGGTAACTGAACCAGAGCCAACTCGTGACCATACAGAGCGCATGCTTCGTGCATTTGGTTATGATGTTAAAACCGAAGGCAACAAGATTTCTCTTGTTGGTGGCGGAAAATTAGTGGGTACTGATATTCAAGTACCATCAGACATTTCATCAGCTGCTTTCTTTATGGTGGGTGCTGCAATTACTGAGGGTTCTGATGTTATTCTGGAAGCTGTAGGTATTAACCCAACACGTACTGGCGTAATTGAAATTTTAAAACAGATGGGTGCTGACCTAACTGTTGAAAATGAACGTATTGCTGGTGGCGAACCTATTGCTGATATTCATATTAAAGGTTCACGCACGCTTAAAGGCATCCATATGCCTGAAGACCAAGTACCTTTAGCAATTGATGAATTCCCAGCTTTATTTATTGCAGCAGCTTGTGCCGAAGGACAAACGGTATTGACTGGTGCAGCAGAGCTTCGTGTGAAAGAGTCTGACCGTATTCAGGTTATGGCAGATGGTTTAAAAATCATGGGCATTGACTGCACGCCAACTGATGATGGCATCATTATCGAAGGTAAGGGTAAGTCAGGTGATTGGTCACCAATCTTTGCTGGTGGTGAAATCGAATCACATCATGACCACCGTATTGCCATGAGCTTTAGTATGGCAGGTCTACGTAACTCTGGTCCGATTACAATTCATGGTACTGAAACTGTGGCGACAAGCTTCCCAACTTTTACTGAGTTGGCGAATCGTGCAGGCTTAACGATTGAAGTTAGCCAATAACTTTTGATCTAACACATTTTATAATTGCTAACACAATAGCAACGGCAGCAGCGGGCTAAAGGCTTGGCTGCTGTTTGTTTATTGCTTATGCTAAGCGCAGATAATGATAAAAGTGTTAGGACAAAGGATGAAAAAATTACAATTTATTGCCAGTTGCCCGCAGCATGGGGTGCTTGATCATCCACCAAATGAATGCCATATCACTCAAGAATATGTAGCGGCTTTATTATTTAAGCAATTGGGGCATTACGGTTTTGATGCACAGCACATTGTGCATGAACATGAAAAGGTAGAAGTCAGTATAGATAATCATCTTTTGCCATTATCTATTACTTGTCAGAAAACAGACCATGAAGGGCATTTGATGTGTGAAATCTCTGCCAATCCTGATGAAGAACAAGATTGGTTTGAGAAAATCGAAACACAAAGCATTATTCGTCAGCTTGCGCAGGCCGTTGAAAATAGTTTGAAAGCTGATCATAGCTTTTCAGCATTTGAATGGAAAAATTAAGCATACGATTGTTAAGACTTATTCATGAAGTACGGCTTTTAAAGAAAGCCGTACAGTCTCTTTAGATTAAAGATAAAAATACAAAATCTTTCCTGAAATCCCTACCTATCTTTAATGCATTGTGTATATTGAAATTATTAAGATATTTACATAATTAGAGTGTGGTTTTCATGACACAAGTTGATATTGCAGCATTATCTCCTCAAGTGGTTTGGCAGCATTTTCAAACACTTTGCACTATTCCTCGTCCCTCAAAGCATGAACAACAGCTTCGTGGGTTTTTAAAAAACTGGGCTGAAAGTCGAAATTTAGAAACTTACATAGATGAAGTCGGTAATTTAATTATTCGTAAGAATGCGACTGCGGGTAAAGAACATGTGTCTGGGGTCATTCTTCAAGGCCATTTAGATATGGTTACACAAGCCAACACTGGCACAGTACACGATTTCTTTAAAGACCCAATTCGTCCAATCCTTGAAGATGGCTGGTTAATTGCTAAAGATACTACTTTAGGTGCAGACAATGGCATAGGGGTAGCTTTAGCTTTGGCAGTTTTAGACTCAAATGATATTGCTCATGGACCAATTGAAGTTCTTTTAACTGTTGATGAAGAAGCAGGTATGAGTGGTGCACGGCTTTTACAGGCAGGTGTGCTAAAAGGAAAATGGTTATTTAATATTGATACAGAAGAGTGGGGCGAGTTATATCTCGGCTGTGCTGGCAGTATAGATGTTGAAGTTGAGCAACCACTTACGTATGAACCAATTTCTGAAAATTTGACAGTTGTAAATATTCAGGTAGCTGGTCTTCAAGGTGGTCACTCTGGTGTAGATATTCATTTAGGACGTGGTAATGCCAACGTTATTCTGGCCCGCTTTTTAAATGAGTATTTAGCAAAGCTTGGTGGACGACTTATTGAGTTTACAGGTGGTACAGCTCGTAATGCTTTACCTCGAGAAGCAGTGGCAACCATTGCAATTTCGTCTAACCAATTATCCGAATTAGAAAAATTACTTGCTGAATATCAAATGACATGGAAACAACAGTTACAAGGTATTGATGACAACTTACAATTAACTATTCAACCTACAAGTGTTGAAGTGAATCAAGTGATTGCTCAACAGCAGCAAAACGAGTGGTTACAAGCTGTAGCAACAAGCCCTTACGGCGTTGCAAGTATGAGTCAAGCTTTACCAGATGTAGTTGAAACTTCAAATAACATTGGAGTGGTAAAACTAAATCGAGAAGGTGGAAAAGCTGTCTTAATGGTCCGCTCAATGTTGAATCAAGAAGCTCAAGATTTTGCAGAAAAAATTCAGGCACATTTTAGTCAATTTAATATCGCTTCTGCACTCACGCCCTTAGTTTCGGGGTGGACACCAAACCCAGATTCGGCTGCTCTAAAGTGCCTACAACAAGCCTATCAAAAGGCATTTAACATTGAGCCGAATCTAAAAGTAATTCATGCGGGTTTAGAATGTGGGATTATTGCCGAGCATTATCCAGATTTACAGATGGTTTCGTTTGGTCCAGATATTCAGGGGGCGCATGCACCAGGCGAACGAGTCAAAGTTGATACTGTAGAGAAATGCTGGAAGCTGTTGGTAACAGCTTTGGCATCTGTAGAGTAGTTTTTTATAAATAAGAAGCTCTGTAAAGAGCTTCTTAAACTTTAACCTTTACGTGAAAATTATTCGTACCTAATTCTATAAATTCGATTTTATAGCTAACATGATTTTTTCTCGATTTTTAAAAGCTGTCCAGCTTCGTTTAAAGAAAACTCATCAAAATCATTCGCTAAATAAAAATGACCTTTATAAAACTGGCGAACTTCTTCTGCAATAGCTTGCTGCCCAGCTTTATCCTGATGTCTAGGGCTAAAATGCGTCAGAATTAAATTACTTAAAGATTGCTGTTCTGCAAATTCAGCCACCATTTTTGCAGAACTGTGCATTGGTCCTTTGCCTACTTTATCTAAAACTGTTTGCAAATAAGTCGATTCGTGAATAAGTAGTTGAGCATCTTTGCAAACGTCTGCTAATAGTTCAGGTTGGTCATTATCACCGCCTATAATTGCATGAATTTGCTGATTTTGAAATTTGATAAAGTCTTTCGCTTTTAAACTTCTCCCTTCAAACTCAACATCGTAGCCTCGTTTTAAATGCCCCCACATATCACCTTTGGGTACACCAAGCTGAGTTAAAGTTTGAATGTCTAACTTTTTTTGCGTCGATTTCATATAAATACTAAAGGCAAAACTTGGAACACGATGACTAAGTGGATGCGCCTGAACTAATAGTTCATTGGTGAGTCGATGTGGTTCGAATGCCTCATTAACATCAATAAATTCGATTGAATAGGGTAAATGTAAATCTGTAAGTTGGGCGGTGATTTCAAACCATTGTTGAATTTCTTTCGGCGCAATCACTATTAACGGTTTGCTGCGGGCATTCATGCCTGCACTTGCCAATAAACCAATTAGGCCATAACAATGGTCGCCATGAACGTGTGTAATACAAATGGCAACTAGGTTTTGTAGAGAAAGTCTGGCTTGTTGAATGCGGTGCTGCGTACCTTCACCAGCATCAACTAAAATCCAGTCCTTATTTTTACTATTACGAATTGCTAATCCTGAAACATTACGTGTCAGAGTAGGTACACCTGAAGAAGTACCTAAAAAAGTAAAATGAAGCATATTGTTGGAATTTTTTAGTCAAATGTTTAGAGAGATTATAGACACTTATAAAATTTTATAGAAATTATGGTGAACAAATGATAGCGACCGAGTAAAAAAATATTTGGCCCGTTTTGGATTAAGTTGGAATAATTTTTAGCAGTTACAGTGCTCATAAGATGATGGACATAGACTCAATCTATGCCCATCAAATACACTTTATTTCATAATAATAAAGCGTGTAATGATTTGGCGAAGCTGTTTTAAATAGCCTGTAAAGAAGTGGTTAGCACCCGGTAAAATCGTAATTGGATGCTTCTGCGGTTTGGCCCATGCAATTGCATCTGAAAGCAAGGTAATGTCATCTTGCTCTCCATGAATGAGTAGAATATCACCTTGAATTTCAGGGGTTTTATAGTGGCGCAAGCCTACTACAGTAGCGGTTGGTAAGCCGCATAGAATTAATTGTATAGGTCGTAATTCGGGACTAAGCTGGGCAAAGCATTTTGCCAAAACATGTGAACCGAAACTGAAACCACCTGCATAAAATGGTAGGCCTTCATGAAGCTTACGAACATGTTCAATGACAGCTAAGATATCTTCAGTTTCACCATGACCTTCGTCATGAATACCTTCACTGCCACCTAAGCCACGGAAACTCGGGCGATAAACAATGCAACCATATTCATTAAAGATTTGGGTTAAAAGGGCAGGGACTTTATGTTGAGGGGTTCCACCTTGCAATGGGTGCGGATGACAAACAACCGCAAAGCCTTTGATTTCACCTTCAGGGCGGTCAACGAAAAGTTCAATTTTACCTACTGGACCCTGGATGAAAGTTTGCTCAGACATATAAGAACCGCTAAATAACAATACGTGATGCTATTTTACCGATAGTCGTCATTGAAAACACGAGTTAGCATTAAAAAATATCTACTGTTATAGTTGGTATTAAGAATAATTTTTCAGGTTATCTATGCTTGCTTTAATTTCTCCTGCAAAAACTTTGGATTATGAAACAGCGTTACCTACAGATGAGTTTACTCAGCCTCGCTTGTTAGAACACTCAGCGCAATTAATTGATGTTTGCCGTAAACTTTCTGCTTCGGAAATTGCAAGTTTAATGAGTGTCAGTGAAAAAATTGCCACACTAAATGCAGACCGATTCAGAGACTGGAATCCCGAATTTGATTTTTCAAATGCCCGTCAGGCAATTTATGCGTTTAAAGGTGATGTCTATACGGGTTTAGATGCTTATCACTTAACAGACAAAGATATTGATTTTGCTCAGCAGCATTTACGTATGCTCTCTGGTCTATATGGTTTATTGCGTCCTTTAGATTTAATGATGCCTTATCGTCTTGAGATGGGCACTAAATTAAAAAATTTACGTGGTCATAATTTGTATGAATTCTGGGGTGAAATTATCACAAACCAGATTAATGAAGATTTGGCAGCAATAAATTCTGAATTACTTGTAAACTTAGCTTCAGATGAGTATTACAAATCGGTCAATGAAAAGAGAATTAAGGCTGAAATTGTAAAGCCTGTTTTTCTTGACCAGAAAAATGGCAAATATAAAGTCATTAGTTTCTATGCGAAAAAAGCACGCGGCTTAATGGCTCGTTTTATGATTGAGAACCAATTAAATAAAGCTGAGGATATTAAAGCGTTCAATACAGACGGGTACTACTTTGATGCTGAGAATTCATCAGCAAAAGAGTTGGTATTTAAGCGTGATGAGCAAGTGGCTTAATTAAATTAATAATTTCACGTGCCATACGGCCTTTGGTCTCATGTTTAATTTATTAAACTCTGCCTTACTTTTGAAAGGTCAAAAGTAACAAAACCTTTGTTGAACAGAGGGCACATCCATGTGGCCCCTGTTCAAAAGTGGCATCCACGGCACTAGGCACGATAGCTTTTGTTATCGTGCTTTAACATTTGGGCAAAATTAATAATTATTTAAAGAAATAACCTGTTTCTGGGGAGCTTGCATTTGCCATACGCTTACGTGGCATACGTCCAGCTAAAAATGCTTCACGTCCAGCTTCAACAGCTTTTTTCATTGCAGAAGCCATCAAAATAGGATTTTGAGCAGCTGCAATTGCTGTATTCATGAGTACGCCATCACAACCAAGTTCCATAGCAATAGCTGCATCACTTGCTGTACCAACGCCTGCATCTACCAAAACTGGCACTTTTGCATTTTCTTTAATAATTGAAATAGTATGTGGGTTTAAGATACCTAAACCTGAACCAATTAGACTACCTAAAGGCATAATCGCAACACAGCCCATACTTTCAAGTTCTTGAGCAATGATCGGATCATCAGAGGTGTAGACCATAATCTCAAAACCGTCATCAATCAAAGTACGTGCGGCTTTTAAAGTTTCGGTTACATTGGGATATAACGTCTTTTCGTCACCCAAAACTTCAAGCTTTACCAAGTTATGACCATCGAGTAGCTCACGCGCTAGCATACAAGTACGTACTGCGCTATCAGCATCAAAACAACCTGCGGTATTTGGCAAAATTGTATACTTTTCTGGTGGAATGACAGACAGTAAATTGGGTTGATCTGGATTTTGTCCAATATTCACACGGCGGATTGCGACAGTAACGATTTCTGCACCACTCGCTTGAATTGCTAAATCTGTTTCATTTAAGTCTTTATATTTGCCAGTTCCTACCAATAAACGAGATTGAAAAGAACGTGAACCAATAATGAGAGGGGTGTCTTGCATGGATAACTCCGACTTAGCCGCCGCCAACAGCGTGAATAATTTCGATACGGTCATGTTGAGCAATAGTGATTTGCTCTAATTTGCTTTTTGGAATAATTTGCTGGTTGTATTCGACCGCAAATCTTTTTCCTTCAAGTGCCAAAGCCTGAATGAGCTGCATTAGGTTTTGACAAGGCGTGTCCGTTAATTCGCCATTTAAATAAATTTGCATGATCACATTCCAATTATTTTGCGTATTTGAGGGCATTCCAAGCCAAAACGAGCCAGCCAACTATCATAAATGCTCCACCAATTGGGGTAATTGCCCCTAAAATTCTCGGTAATCCAAGCGCCATGATATAGAGTGAACCACAGAAGAATAAAATACCGATTTGAATCAATATGAATGGCAATTTAATGGGGAACGTAAGGATGACTTTGCTTAAAATACCAAGTGCTAAGAGACCTAAAGCATGGTAGAAAAAATAGTCGGTTGCAGTATGCCACCAAACAAGTTGCTCAGGACTCGCATGAGCTTTAAGACCATGTGCTCCAAAAGCACCCAACATGACTGCAAAGGCAAGATTAAGGGCTGAAATGGCAATCCACATAACAAAAAACGCAAATGAATAATGAACAGCAACGTTATCATAGATTGGGTTGGCTAAACATAGCCAGATAAAACAAAAGGGCTAATCGCCCTTTTATTTTTAAACTTATTTTAGCTTGCAGACATGGCAATTTTAATTTTTTCCATTGCATTCTTTTCAAGCTGGCGAATACGCTCTGCTGATACATTATATTCGGCCGCTAACTCGTGGAGAGTAGACTTGTCATCATCTAACCAACGACGTTGTAAAATATTACGCGAACGGTCATCTAACTGATCCATTGCATCATGTAAAGCAGATGTACTTTGCTCTTCCCAGTCTTCATTTTCGACTAAACGTGCGGGATCATAGCGGTTATCTTCGAGATACAATGCAGGTGCAGTATGTGGAGTATCATCATCGTCGTCGCCTTGAGCTTCAAAAGCAGCATCATAAGCGGTTAAACGACCTTCCATCTCCAGAACTTGTTCTGCAGTAACATTTAAGTCATTCGCAATCGATTGAGCTTCTTCGAGCGTTAATTTTTTACTCGATTTTTTTAAACTACGTAAATTGAAAAATAATTTACGCTGAGCTTTGGTCGTTGCAATTTTGACAATACGCCAGTTACGAATAACGTATTCGTGAATTTCTGCCTTAATCCAGTGGACGGCAAAGGATACAAGACGTACGCCCATATTTGGGTCGAAACGCTTCACGGCTTTCATTAAGCCTAAATTACCTTCTTGAATAAGGTCGCCTTGTGGTAGGCCATAACCTGCATAGCTGCGCGCAATGTGAACGACGAAACGTAAATGCGACATTACCAGCATTTTTGCGGCATCAAGATCTTGGTCATAATAATAACGTTCAGCAAGTTCTTTTTCTTGCTCGGCCGTTAAAATAGGAATCTGATTGACAGTACTGATATATGCACCAAGGTTTACACCGGGCGCAGACAATGACAGGGGCATCAATTGATTGCTGCTGTCACTCATGATTTCTCCTTGTAGGATCGGATGGGATAACCAATAAATTCATCTTAATTTGAATCAGCTTCATAATTAAGGAAAATTGGGTAGAGAAATGTAAAATTTTATGCAATTTCTAATCTTTTAGTTTAGCAAAGAATTATTGAGTTTCAATTAAATAGTGAAATTCTCTTTCTGATATATGTGTAGTCTGACACATAAAATGATGTAAACCACAGTAACGAGTTACATCTATTTCACTATGAGGATCAGAAGATTTTAATAAGAATAACTGTTTACCCGATACTTTTTTGAGTTCGCGTTTTAGCATTAACAAAGGCATTGGACAAGGTTGGCCCATGGCATTAATTTCAATGATTGCAGGAGTAGAAGAAGTGTCGTTCATTCATTATCAAAACAACTAAAAAGATTATTCTAACAAATTTTTTTATAAACGCCGCACATTTTATAAAAGAAGAAACAAGCAATTACCTATAAAAAATATTGTAATAAGCTGTTTAAAAAAAGGACTAAAAATACGGGGAATAATTGAAAAAAATTCTATTAATTGTCATAAACCCATGGTAAGCTCGAACCGTTTTAGGATTTACCACACACTTAAATTGGTTTAAAAGTCTTATAACAAATGGATGTAACCGGAAATTGTTGATAGTTTTACAGAATGATTACAAGCTTTAAGATTATAAATATTTTAAAAACTTGTTTGCTCTGCTGTTTGCAACACCGGAAGGTCCTTTTTTCAACATCTGAGGATTGACTTATGACAGCTCGCGAACAAGGCGTAGTAAAGTGGTTTAACGACACTAAAGGTTTTGGCTTTATTCAACGTAACGGCGGTGACGACGTATTCGTTCATTTCCGCGCAATCGTTGGTGACGGCCACCGTTCTTTACGTGACGGCCAACGCGTAGAATTTAGTGTAGTACAAGGTCAAAAAGGTTTTCAAGCTGAAAACGTTCAGCCTTTAGACTAATTCATCTTTTTGATGAATCATGGACGCTCCAATTTTTGAATTGGGGCGTTTTTGTTTATAATGATCTTCTCATTAGAGAGATTGTTTGTTAGAGCATGTATTTATGACATCTGGTTTTGAAACCTTGAATTTACATCCGCAACTTAAAAAGGCGATTGATGCTTTAGGGTTTAAGCAAATGACCCCGATTCAGCAAAAGGTTTTAAAATATACGTTGGGCGGGCATGATGCAATTGGTAGAGCACAAACAGGAACAGGTAAAACTGCTGCTTTCCTTATTAGTGTAATTAATGACTTGTTACACAACCCGATTCAAGAGCAGCGTTTTCGTGGTGAGCCACGTGCCTTGATTTTGGCGCCTACTCGTGAATTAGCATTGCAAATTGAAAGCGATGCAAAGTTACTCACAAAATTTACAGATTTACACGTCGTGACACTTTTAGGTGGCGTAGATTTTGATAAGCAAAAGAAACAGCTAGATGCTAATTTTGTCGATATCATAGTTGCTACGCCTGGACGTCTAATTGATTTTGTAGAACAAAAAGAAGTTTGGCTCGATCAAATTGAATTTTTAGTCATTGATGAAGCTGACCGCTTATTGGACATGGGTTTTATTCCTTCTGTGAAACGCATCGTGCGTTATTCCCCGCGTAAGGAACAACGTCAAACCCTCATGTTCTCGGCTACCTTTAGTTATGATGTGCTTAATTTAGCGAGACAATGGTTATTTGAACCTATTACTGTTGAAATTGAGCCTGAGCAAAAAACCAATAACGATGTTGAGCAGCGTGTTTATGTCGTAGCTAAACAAGATAAATATCGTTTGCTACAAGATATTTTGCGTGAAGAGCCTATCGATAAAGTTATGATTTTTGCTAATCGACGTGATCAAGTACGTCGTCTTTATGATCATTTAAAGAGAGATGGATACCGGGTCGGTATGCTTTCTGGTGAAATTGCTCAAGATAAACGTTTAAAAATGTTAGACCAGTTTAAGCAGGGTAAAAATAATATCATGATCGCAACTGATGTTGCAGGCCGTGGTATTCATGTTGATGGCGTATCTCATGTGGTCAACTATACTTTGCCTGAGCAATCAGACGATTATGTGCACCGCATTGGCCGTACAGGTCGCGCTGGGTCACAAGGTGTAAGTATTAGTTTTCTTTCAGAAGATGATGCTTTTTACTTGCCCGAAATTGAAAAAGCAATTGGTAAGAAATTGCCATTAACCCGTCTAGATGGTTATTGCTAATAAAAAAATCCCAATCAAATGATTGGGATTTTTTTTTGATTAATTAATTTTACAATAGAAAGTAAGTGTTGTTTGATAATCATCATCTTTTGCTAGAGATGCATTTTTACCCGTTAATGTGCCAATAACTCCAGCCGCTGCTTCAACCATTTGGCCTGTTTTCTCGCTTACTACATCTTTTAATACACCGTTGTAGGTTGTTTTTTCATCTACAACAACAGGCGAGGTGTTTTTTGAACAAGTTTTTTGAGCGGCAGTAATTGCATTATTTTTTGCAATTAGATTTGTTTTACCAATGCCTGTGACTTCAAATTGATTATTCTCTTTTTGAACTGCCAAGGTGTTTTTAGGGGTAGTGGCACAAGCACCTAGTAATAAAACAACACTGCTCAATGCACTCGCTAAAATTATTTTTTTCATGTTTCACCTAATATTGTTAATCCTAAAAAGATCTCACTATTTGAACACAAGTTTTCTAATTGATTTTGAAGACGTTGTATAAGTTTTGATGCTTTGTCTTAAAAAAATGTCAAAGCATGAACTCGTTATTTTTATGTTCTAGATTCAATGGTGGATTATCTGTAGATTATGCTAATCTATTTTGAATTTTTTGAGTTAGATCAATATTAATGACGGATTCAGCAACACAGATAATTCATCAGAATATTCACCAACGTCAATCTATTGGTCAATTGATTGAGCCTGCGCCAAATGCAGATCAATTAGAGTTGGCTTTTCAAGCGGCTTTAACTGCTCCTGACCACCATAGACTTAAACCAACACGTTTTATCGTTATTGAGGCAGAACAACGCGCTGCTTTTGGTGAAGTTTTAGCGAAAGCACTTGCCGATTTAGGTGAAACTGACTCAGCGCAACTTGAGCGCGTTAAGCAACATCCTTTCCGCGCGCCTTTGCTCATTTTAGCGCTTACACAATTGCAAGACCATCCTAAGGTTCCTCATTTTGAACAGATTTTAAGTACGGGTGCTGCCGTACAAAACCTTTTATTGTCTTTACAAGTTCAAGGTTTCTCTACCATGTGGCGTAGTGGGGCTGTTGTTGAATCAAATTGGTTAAAACAGCATTTAGGATTGCAACCACATGATTTAATTTCAGGTATTATTTATGTGGGCACAGCAGCTAAAGCGATTGCACCGCGTGCAGAGATTGATAGTAAAGAATTTGTAAAGGTTTGGCAGGCTTAACGAGCCTCAAAAGTAAGAAATAGGATAATAAAGCATGGCTGAATTTAAGTTTACAGATTTAGTGGAACCTGTTGTGGTCGATAAAAAAACGGCATTACGTATTACTGTTTTAGGTGGAGGCAGCTTTGGTACAGCTATGGCCAATTTAGCTGCACGTAATGGCTGCGATACCATGATCTGGATTCGTGATACGGATACAGCAGAAGAAATCAATAAAACTCATATTAATAAACGTTATTTGCCAGATTTTGTTTTAGAGTCATCATTACGTGCCGTGTCTGATTTAGAACAAGCAGTATGTGATCGAGATATTATTTTGGTGGCGATTCCTAGTCACTCATTTCGTGATGTATTAAAACAAATTGCGCCGTATATTACTGCGCAAGCTGTTGTCTCTTTAACGAAGGGTGTCGAGGCTAAAACTTTTAGCTTCATGAGCGATATTATTCGTGAAGAACTACCAGAAGTTCCTTACGGAGTCTTGTCTGGTCCGAATCTCGCTAAGGAAATTATGGCGGGAATGCCATCAGGTACTGTGATTGCCAGTGATTCTGAACTCGTTCGTTACGCTGTACAGCATGCTCTTCATAGCGCTTTATTTCGAGTTTTCGGTAGTGACGATGTGCATGGTGTTGAACTGGGTGGGGCACTTAAAAATATTTATGCAGTTGCAATGGGAATTGGTGCTGCCTACAAGATTGGTGAAAACACCAAAAGTATGATTTTAACGCGTGCTTTGGCTGAAATGAGCCGTTTTGCAGTCAAACAAGGGGCAAATCCCTTAACATTCTTGGGTTTATCTGGTGTTGGTGATTTATTTGCAACCTGTAATAGTCCATTAAGTCGTAATTATCAGATTGGATATGCTTTGGGTTCAGGTAAAACACTTGACCAAGCGAGTAAAGAGTTAGGGCAAACAGCGGAAGGAATTAATACGATTGTTCAGGTACGTGGTAAAGCAGAAGAATTAGACGTATATATGCCGATTACCAATGCCTTATATGAAGTGATTTTTGAGGGTGCGCCACCTTTAAATATTGCTTTATCTCTTATGAAAAATGGACACCGTAGTGATGTTGAGTTTGTTTTACCTCATCATGAAGTCTGAAGAGGAAATGTCATAAATTACGGTTATAATGCAAGAATTATTAACAAGGAATATTTATGCAACTGACATTGGTTCGTCATGGGGAAGCCGCTCCTCCAGTGAATGGTAATGATACGAAACGTCCGCTTACTGCCCGTGGGCATGCTCAAGCTGAGCAGACAGCAACATTTTTAAAAGATATTGTTAAGCCCGATATTTTTGTAGTTAGTCCTTTATTGCGTGCACAAGAGACTTTGGCTCATATTCAAACCTATTTTAAAGATGTACCTGTGTTGTTATGCGATAAAATTAAACCGGATGATAATGCCAAAGAAGCAGTGGAGTGGTTGTCTCAAGTTCCTTATGAGTCAATTGTAGTCGTGTGCCATATGAATGTGGTGGGGCATATTGCCGAATTACTGACACATGAGAACTTTAATCCATTTGCACTTGCCGAAGCTCGAATTTACGATCAGGCTGTGATTGCAACTGGTTTATCAACACAGAAAAATAGTTTTGTACCCACAATATAATTAAAAAGGTCATTTAGCCCATTATGCTGTATTTATGGATGCCTGAAACCAATGGAATATGGCATTGGTCTAACGGAGAAAACTGGTTGCAGGCAGCAAGTCTTGATCAATTAATACAAGATCTGCAACTACATCAAGGAAAAGAAACTGTCATCTTTTTCCCTAGTCGCCATGCTCAGGTACTCCAGCAGCACATGGCAAAGTCTCATTACAAGCAACTCGGGGCAGATGGTGTTAAATATTTGCTTGAAGAGTTTGTGACTTTGCCGATTGATCATATGAAAGTGGTTCATCATTTTCATGCTGATCAATTAACCATATTGGGCGTGGCAAAAACAACAGTGGAAACGTGGCAACATGCAATGGCTTTGTTGCCTATTAAGCTCGTTGCTTTATTGCCAGACTTTCTGATTTTACCGGAACCGCAAGAGCAGCAAGTGGTCTTGTGTAATATTGATCAGAAATTACTTGTGCGTGAAAGTAAATGGGTCGGTAATTCGCTAGATGATTTAGGATTATTTTTAGAGTTCCAGCCAGTTGAAACTCATTATCAATATAGTGGTTTGACAGCAGAGCAATTAGAAAGCTTGATGGCAGCTTCAAGTGCGGAGCAGCGTTCAGAATTTATTTATCAATTTCAGGGTTTAGATAAACCTAAACAGCATCCTTTTAATGTTCTACCTAAAGCGAAAGGGCAAGAACAAACTGTTTCTGGTTATTGGAAAGCATGCGCTGCTGTTATTTTAGCAATTATAGTGGTTCAGTTTAGCTATGACTTGTTGCGCTGGGTTAAGTTAAAAAGTGTGGCTAATCAAACCGCTGAGCAGACGATTGAGCAATATAAATATTGGTTTGGCTCTTCTAGTCGTGTAAATGAGCAGAACATAAAAAGCCAATTTGAAAGTCATTTACGCCTGAGTAAGCAAGGTGATACACAAGCACTTTCTTTATTGAGCCGTGTTGGTCCTATTTTAATGCAAAGACAAATTTTAGCTCAGCAGTTAAATTATGATGCTTCAACACTGACCATGGCATTAAAAGCAAAGTCAGCAGATGATTTGCAAGCTTTAACTCAGCAACTTAACCAGCAAGGATTCAAAGCAGAGCTCGGTAATGTTCAAGCCGATGGTGGTGGGGCAATCGGGGTGGTGAAAATACAATAATGAAAATGATAATTCAATTACAAAACCGCTTTGATCAGTGGGTTGAACAGATCGTTCAATATTTAGATCGTTTAACTGTGCGCGAACGTATTATGGTGGTCTTTACTACAATTTTTGTTGTGGTTGCCATTGTCGGTGCTTCACTCTGGAAAATGCATTCCTTGGCGGAGCAACAACAACAACGTTTAAATGATTTAAAAGATTTGATGGTATGGATGCAGAGCAATGCGGTTACCATGAAACCCGCAAATGAACTTGAGTTAGGCCAGTCGGAAAAAATACAACGAGTAGCTCAGCAACAAGGCTTAACGGTTACTTCTCAACAAAATGGTGAGCAGTTACAAATTATTGTTACTCATCAGAATTATGCAATTTTAGCGAACTTTTTAACCCAACTTGCACAAATGGGCTTAAGTATTCAAAAAATGGAAATGGTTTCAAGTGACGGACAGATTAAATTAACAGCGACGGTTCAATAACATATTAAAATATGGTGTTCTTAAGCATGGTGTTTTGTGCTGCCTGTGCCTATAATATGCCTACCTAAAATCAGTAGACTGTGATTGGTATGTTATATTCACTTGCTCGCCCGATGTTGTTTAGTTTAGCACCAGAGCGTGCCCATGAATTAACATTATCTATGCTTGATAAAGCACATAAATTCGGCCTGCTACGTCAGAGCGTAGAATCAAAACCAACAACCTGTATGGGAATTGAATTTCCAAATCCGGTAGGTTTAGCGGCTGGGCTTGATAAAAATGGTGCACATATTGATTCTTTAGCCGGACTGGGTTTCGGTTTTATTGAAATTGGAACAATTACACCTCGTCCTCAGTCGGGTAATCCGCAGCCGCGATTGTTTCGTATTCCTGAAGCGAAAGCTATTATTAACCGCATGGGTTTTAATAATGAGGGTGTTGACAAACTTATTGAGAATGTCAAAGCTTCAAAATTTAAAGGAATTCTAGGTATCAATATTGGTAAGAATGCAGATACGCCTGTAGAAAAGGCTGTTGATGATTACCTGATTTGCCTCGAGAAAGTTTATAACTACGCTTCTTATATTACCGTTAATATCTCATCTCCAAATACGAAGAACTTAAGAAGTTTACAAAGTGGCGATGCATTAACTGAATTATTGCAAACGTTAAAAGAAAAACAACTTGAGCTTGCCGAGCAATATAACCATTATGTTCCTTTAGTGTTAAAAGTTGCGCCTGATTTAACAGCAGAAGATGTTGAGTTTATTGCAGCGCAATTATTGGAATTTAAAATTGATGGACTAATTGTTACCAATACGACTTTATCTAGAGAAGGGGTAGAAAACCTTCCTAATGGTAATGAGTCAGGTGGCTTATCAGGTGCGCCTGTTTTTGAAAAAAGTACAGAATGCTTACGTTTATTTGCTCAAACTTTAAAAGGACAAATCCCGCTTATTGGCGTAGGTGGAATTTTGTCGGGTGAACAAGCAGCAGTCAAACAGCAAGCTGGAGCAACACTAGTACAGATCTATAGCGGATTGATTTATACCGGTCCTATATTAGTAAAACAATGTGTTGCAGCCATGACTTAAGTGAATATGAACACAATTGATATCATTATTCTGATACTTTTGCTCATTGGGGGGCTAAACGGTTTGCGACAAGGATTTATCAAAGCCTTTGCGAACTTGGTAGGATGGATCATTGCATTAATTATGGGTGCAAAATATGCTGTCCTTCTTGCGCCGTCCATGTCAGGTTTAAGTCATGATCCGGTTGTTCAAAAAATTGCAGCTTTCGCTTTTATCGCACTTATGATCATTGTTTTAACATGGATCGTCACTGCATTTTTAAATGGCCTCTTGAAAAGTCTGAAATTGGGGCCATTAAATCGTTTAGCGGGTGGTGCTTTTGGTTCTTTAAAAGGCTTGTTAGTTGTGCTGATTACAATGCAGGGCGTAGGACCTTGGGTTGAAAGTTCACCACATTGGAAACAGTCCAAACTTATACAATTTTTATTGCCTTATGCGCCTTTAGCTACCGAATTATCTAAAGATGCAGCAAGTGAGGCATTTCATCAAATAACATCTGGAAGCAGTGCATCAAGTACTTCTTCAAAACCAATGGCCGAATCGGAAGAGTTAGAAAATCGATCCGACCATTCGACAAAGAATCCTTTTTATTAATTCCTAGCTTGTCTGCGAGGTTGCTATGTGTGGAGTTGTTGGTATAGCCGGTAAATCGCCAGTGAACCAAATGTTGTTTGATGCTTTAACGATGTTGCAACATCGTGGGCAAGATGCAGCTGGAATAGTAACCTGCCATGAAGGCCGTCTTTTCCTTCGTAAGGATAACGGTATGGTGCGTGATGTTTTTCATACTCGTCATATGAGAGCATTACTTGGTAATTATGGTATTGGCCATGTACGTTACCCAACTGCTGGTTCTGCTAGCAGTGCTGAAGCACAACCATTTTATGTGAACTCACCTTACGGTATTACGCTTGCACATAATGGTAATTTAACCAATGCTGAAGATATTCATGACGACCTGTTTAAAACAGATTTACGTCATATGAATACGGACTCTGACTCAGAAGTTCTTTTGAACGTATTTGCGCATGAGTTGCAGAAGAACGGTACTTTAAACCCAACACCAGATGATATTTTCCATACGGTTTCTCGTGTGCACGAGCGTTGTAAAGGTGCATATGGCGTAGTAGCGATGATTACTGGTCATGGTTTGGTAGGTTTCCGTGATCCAAATGGTATTCGACCACTCATTTATGGTTCGCGTATGACTGAACAAGGTGAGATGGAATACATCATCGCTTCTGAATCAGTTGCTATTACTGCTCTTGGTTTCAAAATTGAACGTGATATTGAGCCAGGTGAAGCAATTTTCATCAATTCAGATGGTGAATTGTTTACAAGACAATGTGCGGCTAATCCAAAATACCGTCCATGTATTTTTGAATATGTTTATTTTGCACGTCCTGATGCGATTATTGACGGAATTTCAGTTTATAAAGCCCGTTTGAAAATGGGTGAAAAGCTTGCTCATAAAATTTTACGTGATTGGGGTGAGGACCATGATATTGATGTGGTTATTCCAATTCCAGATACGAGCCGTACTTCAGCACTAGAACTTGCAAATATTCTAGGTGTTAAGTTCCGTGAAGGTTTTATGAAAAACCGTTATATCGGTCGTACCTTCATTATGCCGGGTCAGCAGCAACGAAAAAAATCAGTACGCCAGAAATTAAACCCTGTAGAACTTGAGTTTAAAGGTAAGAATGTTTTACTGGTTGATGACTCAATTGTTCGTGGTACGACCTGTAATGAAATCATCCAGATGGCACGTGATTCTGGTGCGAAAAAAGTCTACTTTGCATCAGCCGCACCTCAGGTTATGTATCCAAACGTTTACGGTATTGATATGCCTGCTAAAACTGAGCTAATTGCTTCAGAACGCAGTGTAGAAGAAATCCAGGAAATTATTGGTGCTGATCGTTTAGTTTTCCAAGAGCTGGAAGATTTAAAAAATGCTGTACGTACTAGCAAAGTTCCTGATCTAACTGAGTTTGATTGCTCTGTATTTGATGGAATCTATGTTGCTGGTGATATTGATGGTGCTTATCTAAATAATTTGGAGCAGAAGCGTAATGATTCTGCGAAAAAGAAAAAAGATGGCTACATTGATGTTAATGTTGACGCAGCTTCTGTAGATTTAACAGGCATTAAAGAAGAATAGAAATAGCTGAAAAAAGCGGGTGTTTCCCGCTTTTTTCTTTTATGATGAAAACTAACAATGTAATTGGGAATATTTACATTGAAAGAAGTAAGCCACTATCTAATCGAAAATAAAAATATGGCATGGTCCATCACTATGTGTTTGGTTGCTGTGCTGCTTACTATTTTTATCTTAAATTTAATTTTAGGTTTACTCGTTCATTTTTTTGATTATAGTCAGCCCATTTGGTGGCATACTTTAAGTCCTTATTTTGTCGCGCTATTACTTTTTATTATGGTTTGGTCTGTAGTGACTGAACTTTATATCTTGCGTAAAGGTGGGCATTCTTTAGCAAAACAACTTAAAGCGCGTCGTTTAGTAAAAGAAGAAAGTACACCAGAAGAGCTTGAAGCATTAAAAATTACTGAATATTTGGCGCAAAATTTTTCACTTAAAGTTCCAACCTTATACGTTTTACCTGATGAAGTAGGTGTAAATGCGCTTACTGCAGGTTTTCACCCTAAAGATATTGTGATTATTTTGACTTGGGGAGCCCTGCAAAATCTAGATAAACTTGAACTATATGGTTTGTTAGGCCATGAGTTTAATCAGATTTTATCGGGTGAAGCTGTTGAAAATACTAAATTAAAGATTTTATATAGTGGATTAACAACGTTTAGCCAGTGGGGTAGTAAATTAGCGAAACAAGGTTTTAAGCGCTATAGCCCAGGTTATAAACATAAGTTTGAAACTGTTTTTGTTGCGGTGGGTGGTGTAATTTGGTTGGCTGGAAGTTTAGGCGTACTGATTACCCGATTCATTAAATACTTAACTTTGAGTGGACGCACATTTCGTAATGACCAAAAAACAGTACGATTATTAAAAAATAGTGCCAATACCCAGACTTTATTGCGTATTTATGTCCACCATTCCGGTTCACAAATTCATAGTGCTTATTCTGAATCAATCGCGCATATGTGTTTTGCTAACTCACTTAGCCCTCAAAGCTGGATGAATATTCATCCGAGTATTCGTGAGCGTATTTATGAATTAAACCCGACTTTGCTCCAAGATTTACAATTAGAAAATTTAAAAAAACTCCGCAATCGTCCGTTATTTAGTTTATTTCATTTTTTAGAGGAATCTGAGAAAGAAATTTATGTACCGTGGTCATCTCCACAACCTCTGCCTTTATTAAGATTGTCACCGATTAGTTTTGCATTAAATGATGCGATTAAGCCTCTTAGTAGTGATGTACGTCGAAATAAAAAGCGTCCTGAGCTCATTCAGCGTGCGCTACAAACTGCTACAGGTTCGCGCGAGGTAATGGTCGCTATTTTGATGATTCGTCAATATCGAGAATTTATCCCTAAAGATGCGCCAGTTAGTCATGCCATTATAGATGCCTTATTAAATCTTGATGGTCGTATTCATATTCAAATATTTCATGATGCTTGTAAAAATATTGGACATATGCCAGCAAGCATTGCGAGGCAATTTCTCACTAAACTAGCGCTCATTATTCAAGAAGATGGCGAGATTGGTTTGCTAGATGCACTTTTGCTGGAGCGAGTTAAATATGAGTTGAATTTGATGCCGTTACATTTGCCAACTGCATTTGAAGAAGTAAAACCTCAAATTGTCCGTTTGATTGATGCCTTGCTTCATGTTCAGCAAATTAATAGTCCAAATCAGTTAGAAGTACGTGAGCGTATTTTGCGTTCGCTACTCAACCCAGATGAAATGTATGTCTATGATGAGATTTCGGATGAGCCTTTAGATTTAGCTGAAATTTTAAATGATATTGCGGGTTTATTATTGCGTGACCGTCTTAGTATCTTAGCAATTGCAGAAATGTGCTTGTGGAGCGATCGTATTATCACACAAGACGAGTTAGATGTACTTGAATTGCTTTATTGGCGTTTTGGCTTTGAGACAGAAGAAATTGTTGAGCAAATGCAAAAAAGAAATAGTGTGATGATTATTTAAAAGACATATACGACTATAAAAACAACTGAACGAAATAAAACACTGAAAAAAAAGCTGAAGCCCGTTAGAATGTAGCTTAGGTAGAGGTATTGATTCAAACATGATTGGGCAGCAAAGAAATATATTGGCAACTTTAGGAATTGATTTATGGATTCCTAAGACACAGGTGTGCCAAAAAAATAATGCTCAAAGCCTTTGGCGAGATCATGTCGTTGAAGAACCTCAGCAGCCGATATTGCCTTCTGTGGAACCGGTGGTTCTTGAACAACCAATACCTCCACAAATCAATGATATTCCAAACGTTAAACCTGAAATTGTGGCACCCGCTCCAATTCAGGTTCAGTCTGTTATACCACCTCAAAATGAAGTACCAGCACCTGTAATTAAGATTGCATCATTTGAGTTGCAGGCTTTCTCTCTTGAAAAATGTGTTATTTTTTTAGATGTTACGAATTTAACCAAAGAAGAAAAACAGCTTTGGAGCAATATACAAAAAGCAAAAATAGGGCAGTATGCTGAACTAAAATGGCCTTTCCCTTTAGCGACTTATCAAGATCAGCGGGGTGCTAGTTCATATATACAAGGCTTTTTAGATGCTGTCGCAGCAGAGAAGAAGATATTGTGTCTTGGTGATTGTTCTTATATTCAACACGCTAATATTATCTACTTAGCAAGTTTAAAAGAAATGCTGGAGAAACCACTCCTTAAAAAAAGGTTATGGAAATTAATGCAAGATAACAACGAGTAGTAGGGATTTACATGAAAAAAGTTGTAGTTTTTAGCCAAATTGATGAAGAAATTTTGTCTCGATTGCAACAGACTTATCATGTTGTAGTTCTTAACCCAAAATTGGGTGATATTAATGAACAAATACGACAGCACGTTTTAGATGCTGATGGAATGATTGGTGCAGGACGGTTACTGAACGAAAATAACCTTGCACCTGCCCAAAAACTAAAAATTATTTCATCTGTAACAGTGGGCTATGACAATTATGATCTGGCTTATTTAAATCAAAGAAAAATCTGGTTATCAAATACGCCTCATGTTTTAACTGAAACAACAGCTGATCTTGCTTTTACATTATTACTAAGCGCTGCTAGAAAAGTTCCTTTTCTTGATCATTGGACCAAACAAGGTGAATGGAAAAGAACTGTGGGACCTCAGCAATTCGGTTTAGATGTTTTTGGAAAGACACTAGGAATTATTGGGCTTGGCAATATTGGAGCTGCTATTGCTCGACGTGGTTTTTATGGATTTAACATGAATATTGTTTATCATAATCGTCGTGAAAAGCCTGAATTAGCTGAACCATTAAATGCACAATATCTTGGTTTGGATCAATTACTACAGCAGTCTGATTTTGTAGTAACCGCAGTTGATTTAAATAATGAGTCGAAAGCTTTAATGGGTAAGGCTCAGTTTGACCTTATGCAAAAACACGCTATTTTTATTAATATTGCGCGTGGTTCGGTAGTTGATGAGCAAGCTTTAATCGAGGCTTTGCAGCAAAATCAGATCTTTGCTGCTGGTTTAGATGTATATGAAAAAGAACCTTTGCAAGACTCAGCACTTTTTAAATTGCCAAACGTAGTCACTTTACCTCATGTGGGCTCTGCTACTGCCGAAACCCGTAAAAAAATGGCAAATCTTGCCTATAAAAATTTGGTTGAAGCTTTAGAAGATAAAACACCTAGATATTTGGTAAACCCAAACTTTGTATAAGTGATTAATAACACTTCATTGCAAAACTAGTCGATTTCGAGTGATATAGTAAAAGTCTATTGATTGAAAACCATTTTTTGTGGTTTAAATCAGTAGGCTTTTTTATGGTTTAATTTTAATAGAGAAAAACTTTTGAGATTTTTGCCAGTTATTTTAAGTGCGACTTTTATAGCAAATGCTTCGTATGCACAGTCTTTCGACCCACAGCCATCTGCGAGTCAGGTGGAAATTCCGAATATTGGAAGTGGGATAGGCTTGCTTGATCAGCAAAAAGAAAAATTTATTGGTGAAAAAGTTTTTCGTGAAGTTCATAAACAAATGCCCGTTATCCAAGATATCTGGCTAGAAGACCAATTTTTTCAAGTATTTTCGAGTATTTTGAGTGAGACTCAACTTGGTCAGCCTATTGGTCTAGTTGTTATTAAAGATCCACAAATTAATGCTTTTGCTGTTCCAGGTGGTCTATTTGCACTTAATACTGGACTTATTGCTTCAGCTCGCAATATTGATGAAATTGCTGGGGTGATGGCACATGAAATTGCACACGTATCACAAAGACATTTTAGTCGTTCAGAGGAAGCCTTTAAGGGACAAACGTTATTAAGTTTAGCTGGGCTTTTAGCAGGTGTTGCCATAGCTGCACAGGGTGGTGGAGATGCAGGAGCAGCAGTGATGTTAGGAACACAGGCAGCACTAATGGATCAGCAATTAACATATAGTCGAAATCAGGAGCGTGAAGCGGACCGTATTGGCATGCAATATATGTATGCAGCGGGTTATAACCCGCAAAGTATGGCAGACTATTTTGAAACGATGCATCGTGCGACCAGTCGGGTAAGTTTTTTACCAGATTTCTGGCTGACCCATCCATTAACAACTGAGCGCATGAGTGAAGCTCGACTTCGTGCGAACCAGATGCCTAAAGTTAAAAATCGCATATATGATACCGATTTTGAAATTTTAAAATGGTACACCATGGTGGTTTCAAATCAGGCTACTGAAAACCAACTACAGAGTCTGGCCTCACAAAAAAATATTGCTGGTCTTATTGCTTTAGCGGCTTTTTACGTGAAACAAGGTGATTACGCCCAGGCACAATCCACTTTAAACCAAGCGAAATCTAGTGGAAAACCTCTTGTTACGTTATTGCAGACTGATATTTATCTGGGACAAAACAAGTTGGATCAAGCCTATACTTCAATTGCTTCAACACAAATGACTATGCCTGAAAATAGAGCTTTTAGTTATAAGTTGGCTGAAGTGTTGCTACGTCAAGGAAAATTTGCACAGGTTCAAACTTTGGTTCAAAGATTTATCAATAAAAACCCAAGAGATATCCAAGGTTGGCAATTTTTACAGCAAGCAGCTAATTTGGACAAGGGAGCATCTTTGAGGGCAGTCAACGTCCTGCGCTATCGAGCGGAAGCTGAATATTGGTCGGGGAGTGAAGAAAATGCGATTAAATCGATGTTGCATGCTCAACGATTAGCAAAAGACAATCAAGCAATGTCGGCTAGAATAGACAGTAGATTGAAACAAATGCAAGATGAGCGAAGAATGAAAATTTAAAGATATATCTTTAAAAAGTTTCAAATATATAAACACGCACAAACTAAAAAGAATTTGGTTTGAGGAGATATAGAATTTAAGACAAGAGGTTAAGCTAATTTAGCTTTAATTTTTGCTGAAACTACAGAAGGATCGGCACGCCCGGCTATGATCGGACGTAGAGAATTCATCACCTTACCCATATCTTTCATGCTAGTTGCTTCTTGAGCAGAAATCGTTTGCTCAATAAGAGAATCAAGCTCTTCCTCAGTCATAGCTTCTGGTAGAAACTGAGATAAAATCTCAGCTTCGGCTTGTTCTTTACTAGCTAAATCATCACGACCAGCACCTTCAAAGGCTTTGATCGATTCTTTACGTTGTTTAATTTGCTTTTCAATGACCGCAAGAACCTGAGCGTCGCCAAGCTCTATGCGCTCATCGACTTCGATTTGCTTAATTGCTGCTTGTAGACTACGCAAAACCGTCACTGTTGCCATATCTTTGGCACGCATAGAAGTTTTTAATGCATCAGTAATTTGGTTTTTTAAAGTAGTCATAATTCAGCAGTCAATCACAAATTAATTAGTAAAGGCGAGTAGTACGTACAGATTCGCGAGCCAATTTCTTTTGGTAGCGTTTAACTGCAGCAGCTTTTTTGCGCTTACGTTCTTGAGTTGGTTTTTCGTAGAATTCGCGTTTACGAACGTCAGCTAAAACACCAGCTTTTTCGCATGAACGTTTGAAACGACGGATAGCTACGTCAACTGGTTCGCCTTCTTTCAACTTAACTTGTGGCATGTAAAATCCTCTAGATTATGGATAAGATCAAGCACACTATTGTGCCGGATCACAAGTGAAGGTCAGTATTTTACTCATTTACAACTCATATCACAAGTCTATAATAGCGATTGCAATATTTTGACTCATATAAAAGGCAGTTTTGATGATTGTTTTAGGCTTGGAAACTTCTTGTGATGAAACAGGGTTGGCACTTTATGATAGCGAACTCGGCTTGCGGGGACAGGTTCTTTATAGCCAGATTAAACTTCATGCCGAATATGGTGGAGTAGTACCTGAACTTGCTTCTCGAGACCATGTTCGTAAATTAATTCCTTTAATGAATCAACTGCTTGAGCAAAGTGGTGTAACAAAACAAGAGATTGATGCTGTTGCTTATACACGTGGTCCTGGCTTAATGGGAGCCTTAATGACAGGGGCTTTATTTGGAAGAACTTTAGCTTTTTCTTTAAATAAACCTGCCATTGGTGTTCACCATATGGAGGGGCACATGTTGGCACCTTTACTCTCAAGTCAACCACCTGAATTTCCATTTGTTGCCTTATTAGTTTCAGGTGGACATACACAACTAATGGCAGCTCACGGGATTGGTCAATATGAGCTTTTAGGTGAATCTATTGATGATGCAGCAGGGGAAGCCTTTGATAAAGTTGCAAAAATGATGAGCTTGCCATATCCAGGCGGTCCTAATATTGCGAAATTGGCTTTAAGTGGTAATCCGTTAGCATTTGAATTTCCGCGACCAATGCTTCATCAAGGTTTAGATTTCTCTTTTAGTGGTTTAAAAACAGCAGTTTCTGTGCAATTGAAAAAATTGAATGGTGAAAACCGAGACGCAGACATCGCAGCTTCATTCCAAGAAGCAATTGTAGATACATTGGTAAAAAAATCAGTAAAAGCCTTAAAGCAAACTGGACTTAAGCGTTTGGTTATTGCGGGTGGAGTAAGCGCAAATTTACGATTACGTGAACAGTTGGAAACCTCATTAGCTAAAATTAAAGCACAAGTTTATTACGCAGAATCTGCCTTATGTACTGATAATGGGGCAATGATTGCTTTTGCAGGTTATCAACGCTTAAAAGCAGGCCAACATGATGGTCTTGCTGTAACCACAACACCACGTTGGCCAATGACTGAGTTGTCTATTCCTGAGTAAAACAACTTCTATTCAAAAGCTTTTTGGTTTTCGATATCAATGTATTCGATATATCCACGGCCTTGAACTTCATTACCGAAATAATTACCGGTAAATATATAACTACTTGCATAACCTCGCCCATGACCGTAGCGGAGTGGGCAGTCAATTTCTGCCTGAATATTTAAAATAATTTGTTTCGCATCATTTCTAGCAATCCATGAAAAATATTTCGGAAGTCGCATCTTTTGTCCAGTGGGTGAGATGTAATCATCCACTTGATGGGAAATAACGTCAAAACTGACATCTGTATAAATTTCTGGGGGTCGGTCAAGATATCTAATATGCAAAGTATAAGCCGCTGTCTGTCCCGCAATATCTGCTTTTGTTAGAAGAAGTTGAGTGGTTTCATTTAAATTAATAATTTGGTAAGTAAAAAAATCAAGCGGCAGTTTGTGGACATCAGGAAGAAGTTTATTTATGAAACTATGTGGTCCAACCGCTCGTGCATATTCATAGGTACATAGTCCTTCGCTTTCAATGCGTTTTGCTTGGTAGTTTAAAAAGCCTTTAAACTTTGCCAATAAACTAAAATGATCATAAATCGGTGTTTTTATAAACCATGAAACATGTGGGGTAACATCGATATCAAAGTTGAAATCAAGTCCCTCATAGTGTCCATGAATATGAATTTTCGGGAATTTTCCTTGAATTGAAATTTCTTGACCTAGTTCGATTAAGCTTCCATCTTCATTAATTTTTGTATCTTCAGGAATAATATAAGCCTTAAGCAAAGCTTGCTCAATTGCAGCTGTACTTGAAAAGAAAGTCGCTGTTTTTCGAGGATTTCCATCAATTATGTCATCATGATCAAATGCAAGAGCACCAGGTGTGCCTAGTAAAATCATAATATTTAAATAACGATGTGGCTCAGGCAAAAGTGGAAAAAAGATGCCGTAATGAGTCCAGCTATAATATTTTTCATTAACTCGGGGCTGGATGATATAAGACTGAGAAAAAGGAAGAGTTGAGTATTTTTCTGCTTTATCTATAACACCTTGCGCGAGCAATAAGCTTTGACCTAAAACTTTGCTGCCTATAGAAATTTTGGGCAATTGTTTTTTCATATATAAACCTAAATCAGGATAGGACTATCTTTGTTTTAGGTTATGAAAAACAACTATCAAAACTAAGCGGTTTTCAGGCCAAAGCTAAGGCTTTGCGGGACATTTTGTTTAATTGTTAGACAGCTCTTTTAAGCCATTTAAACCAATCCAGTGCTTAGAAAACTGATATGCGGCACGACCTGAACGTTGACCACGCATTTGACACCAACGCAAACTTTCAGCACGAACTTCGTCGTTAAAAGCCATATTTGCCTTATGAATATAATGCGCTACGATTTCTAAATATAAACTCTGATCCATTGGATAAAAAGATAACCATAAACCAAACCGATCTGACAAAGAGATCTTTTCTTCAATCGCTTCTTGTGGGTGTAACTCAGTATATTGTGGTACATCGACCTTGGTTACAGGCGTATTTTCATGCATGAATTCTGGTAACAAATGACGGCGGTTACTGGTCGCATAAATAATAAAATTACTTGAACCAGACTGTAATGAACCATCCAATACACTTTTCAAACTACGGTAATTTTCATCTTCAGCATTAAACGCTAAGTCATCACAATACACGATGTATTTTTCAGGTCGGTTTTGAATAAGTTTCTGAACTTTAGGTAAATCTGCCAAATCGTCACGCTCAATTTCAATTAAACGTAATCCTTGAGGGGCATATTCAGTCAATAGAGCACGCACAATAGATGACTTTCCTGTACCACGAGAGCCAGTTAAAAGCACATCATTTGCGGGTAGACCATTTAAAAACTGCAAAGTATTTTGAATGATTTTCTCTTTCTGACGTTCAATGCCTTTTAAGTCATCAAGATAAATATTTTTTGGTGTATAGATGGCTTTAAGTTGCTGATTTTCCCATCTAAAAGCAGGTGCATTAAAATCTGTCTCTTGTTTAGGTTCAGGTAAGACCTGCTGTAACTGATTTAATACAAGTGATAATGTTTGAACTAAATTATCTGGTAAATCAATGGTAGCCATGGTAAGTCAATCATGTTAAACAGTAATTTAATAGGATACTAACACCGAAATTAACAGGCTGACAAAAAAGTTGTTATCTATACAGTTTATCGGTTTTGCAATTGATTGAAATCTTCAGACCGCGCATAGTGTTGTCATGTCTATTCAGTAAAATCATCTGTGAAGATGAGGACGAAATATGTTTGAAAAAATACGAAGTGATATGAATCCGCATCAGGCCTACCGTATCAAAAAATTACAACGTCAATTAGACATGGCTGAATCTTATGAAGAGTGGAAATCTTTTGCACTAAAACTAGATGAAGAAACAGGTGTGCAAGAGTGGAAGTTTGATAATAGTTCGCCTTACTTCGATGCAGAGCTCATTTCTTATAGATACACTTTACTGAAAAGATATCGTCAACAACATCGAACGCTAGATCTCATTTATTTACTTAAAGAAGGTCTAACTTACGATATTGCAAATATTGGTCATCCTATGCTGTTTGCTGCAACGCATGTGGGAACAAAAAAATTAATTGAAGATTATATTGAAGAAGTTAGTCAAAGCTTGGCCTATATTGCTTCAAGTGAATGTATTACTTTTCAAAGAAAAGAAAAAATTGAGTTTTTTGAAAATTGTGAAAAAGCATATGGACAGCCAGCGCTTATGTTCTCGGGTGGTGCGACTTTAGGTCTTTTTCACACTGGAGTGTGTAAAGCTTTAATTGAACAAGATTTGATGCCTAAAGTATTGTCTGGCTCAAGTGCAGGGGCAATTATGACAGGCATGCTCGGAACTTCTGCCCGTGAAGATGTTCAAAATTTATTAAATGGAGAACAATTTTTTAGTGATGCTTTTCACTTTAGAAAACTTCGTGAGCTCATTAAAGGAAATGGTGGAATTGCCGATGTGCACTATTTGAAAAAGTTCCTTGTTGAAAATCTGGGTGATCTCACGTTTGAAGAGGCTTTCAAAAAATCTGGTTTAAACATTAATGTTGCGGTTGCACCCTATGATGCAACAGAAAACCCGCGAATCATGAATGCCATTATGACGCCTAATGTTTTGGTTTGGAGTGCTGTGTTGGCTTCATGTGCTGTACCTGTATTATTTCCACCCGTACGTTTAACCAGCAAACGTTATGACGGCGAACACACGCCTTATATGGCAAATACAAAATGGGTAGATGGCAGTGTAAGAAGTGATTTTCCGCAAGAAAGAATGGCACGTCTATATAACTTAAATTACACCATCGCGAGTCAGGTTAACCCACATATTGTTCCATTTATGCAAAATGACGCAGACCGCTTTCGTAAAGACGTTTTAAGTTGGCCCGAACGGATTTTAAGACGTCAAGGTAAAGTGTTATCTATGGGACTTATGGACTTTACACGTCAAAGACTTGGTTCTATTTCTCCGGTTAGACGATTACTTGATCATGGCTATGGTGTAATGGGACAGCGTTATTATGGCGATGTGAATATCATTGCTAAATATGGCTTGAGTCACTATACCTATACTTTGCAAAACCCACGTCCGCATTTGTTTAAACGTTTGCAACGAGAAGGGGAGCGTGCGACTTGGCCAAAGATTTCTTCGATTGAGACCCATGCTCGTATTGGCAAGACGATTCAGCATTGTTTAGAAGTTTTGCGTTTTGAAGAAAGGCAACAACAGCCAGAGTCATATTATGCTGAAGCATGATTTTGCTTCGCATATAGAAAATTTAAAAATTGTGACAAAGCCTGCAAGTGCCGCTTTAGGGCGGTATCTATGGCTATGTCGTATAGATAACAAAAACTATTGGTTAAAATATCATTTACCTGAGACATTTGTTCAAAGTGAGCGAGACTTCATACATGAACAATTGTTTTACGAAGAAATCAATCATAAAAAAACTGCATGGCTTTTACCCCATAAATTAATCGAAGTGAGTGCTATTCCTCAGTTAAACCATTCTTTAGGTAGAGTTTTAATTTTACCTGATACTGATTTGTGGTTTGGCCCATTGCCTCATAAGACGGATTTAACTGATATCTATCATACGATTTGGTTCGCGCTAGATAAACTTGCAGAACTCCATAAATTTGGTTGGATTCATGGAGATATTAAGAAAGAGCATTTTCGAAAGTTTGAGCAAAATGCTTATTTGATTGATTTTGAGAAAGCTCGACTTTTATCGAATTCAGATTTAAGGATGGATGCTACACCACGTTATATGGCTCCAGAGTTGTTTAGAGGGGCCAGTAAGGATGTACAAAGCGATTTATATGCATTTGGTATTGTTCTATATGAATGGTTAACCCAAACTCGCTTAGAAGCAGGGAGTTACTATGATTGGGCAGTATTACATTGCCAAAATTTAACCATTCAATTGCCAACACAATTTATGAATTTTTATCCATTACTTTTAGGTTTATTGCAAAAAAAGCAGCAAAATCGATTCTCAAATGCTGCTGAAGCGTTAAATTGCTTAAAAGCAGTTTCAATCTGATAAAAATCATTGATCTAGTTTCTGTATACTATTTACTCGGTCAGGAATTTTTGAAAAAAAAACACTTGTCACTGCAAGTTCTTATCGCTAATATACACAGCCATCGGGGGCGTGGCGAAATTGGTAGACGCACTGGATTTAGGTTCCAGCGCCGCAAGGTGTAAGAGTTCGAGTCTCTTCGCCCCCACCACTTTAAGTTAAAGCTTAAAGTTCGATACAGGTGTTAAGTCATCTATATCTTGGAAGAGGATTGGTGTAATGGTAGCATGACGGTCTCCAAAACCGTTCGTCAAGGTTCGAGTCCTTGATCCTCTGCCACATTTATTTTAAATAAATGTCCCAGATGGGGGCGTGGCGAAATTGGTAGACGCACTGGATTTAGGTTCCAGCGCCGCAAGGTGTAAGAGTTCGAGTCTCTTCGCCCCCACCATTAAAAGAAGCAAGACGACGTTCTTGCTTTTTTTATGATTAATTCCTTAGTTATTTAATCATAAAGATAGAGGATTGGTGTAATGGTAGCATGACGGTCTCCAAAACCGTTCGTCAAGGTTCGAGTCCTTGATCCTCTGCCAAGATTTGAAAATGAAGCTCCTGTTTAGGAGTTTTTTTATTGCCTGAATTTTTAAAGCTCAAATTATTTCATCGCTTTGTTTATATTTTATTCTGTTGTTTGATAAGTTATAACCATGCATTCTTCTGCTCACCTCTATTTTATCTCATCAGATGTAAGTTGTTGGTTAAGTAGGGAATATACTAAGTTTTTAGTTGTCTTATTAAGTTATTGTTTTTCGGTTTTTTATTATAATTTATAAAATTTTTTTCATAAAAAGCTTGAATAGAAATTTATTTAGTGTATCATGCTCTTAACTAGAAAAAAGTCTTGTTAGTAAATCTTCTTTAAAGTATCGTAGTTTTAGTCATAATCCTTCGTTTTTTAAGATCTTAACTCAATTTGTTATTCTTTTTTCAAAGTTATGTTAGTGTCATTATTAAATGATGCTAAAATATTAGAAATCAGTAGGATATATCATGTCTAATACAGTAAGCGGTACAGTAAAATGGTTTAACGAAACTAAAGGTTTCGGTTTCATTCAACAAGACAACGGTCCAGATGTGTTTGCTCACTTCAAAGAGATCTCTGGTTCAGGTTTCAAAACTTTGCACGAAGGTCAACGTGTAACGTTTACCGTTACTCAAGGTCAAAAAGGCCCAAATGCTGTAAATATTATTCCACAATAATATTTCAGTAAGAAAAAAAGCACTATTTAGTGCTTTTTTTTATTTTTGTCTTTTAAAGGAAATTCTGTTTTCTTTTCAGATCTCTAAAAGTCCTCTAGTAAGAGGGCTTTTTGTTTTATATCCAGTATATAAGTCTAATAATTTTTTCATAATCACTCATCAGTTGGTTGTTTAAGCATATACTTAATGTGGAGAAGAAATATAAATTATCAGGAATAGATATATGTTAGATTAGAAAATCTTTAAATAAAGAAATTTTATATTTCACGGAATTGTTAATGAACGTTCGACTGTGTTATGCCAGCCAACGAAACGAAAAAAATGAAGATTTATTACAAGATTTACGTGATATCCTGACAGAAGCTCGAAATTTCAATGATTTGAATCAAATTTGTGGTGTGCTCTATTATGCTGATAATGCTTTCTTTCAATGTCTAGAAGGTGAGCAAGAGTTAGTTGAAGGATTATTTGAAAAAATTAAAAATGATCAACGACACCATAATATTAAATGGTTGTGTACATATTCCATTGATAAAAACTCTTTTCAGCGTTGGTCAATGAAATATGTACAGCGTAATACAAATATTGAATCTTTCTTTTTAAATATGGGTGAATTAAGTTTTAATCCCATCCGTCTTGATGAACAAAATCTCAAATTCTTCTTAGATGAGCTATTAATTACTGAGCAAACTAAAATTATTCCTGTTAAAAAAGTGGGAATGGTCAATCGTGGTGTAAATCCGTTCTAACATTTGAGGTTATACCGATCTGGATATGCTTGAGTTTAGGTATTATTTTAGTCATGACTAAATACACAATAACTGAAATTGAGAACATCCAGATCACTTCCAAACTTTGACTAATAACGAACATTGCCCAATAAAAAAAACTAAATAAGGCTAGGCATAGTCCACTACCTTTGTAATACCAAGTGATAAATATTCCAAAGAGAGCTGAAGAAAGAACGAGGTTGGTCGTCTCATTCATTCCTAGGTAATTAAATAAAATAATGAGTAAGCATAAAGCTAACATTGATAGTAAATATACAAATATATTTTTTGCAATAAACATTTTCTATATCCTATCTGATGATTAAAAAAATTATCTTTCCTCTGTTTCCAGAGGAAAGATAGTACATATTAATTTTTTGAGATTCTTTTTCTATTATTAGGAGTTTTTATATTAATAAAGATTGCGTTATTGTTTCTCCAGATCTCTTCATTAATATTCAGCTTTCTAGTCAATAGTTAAGAGTGCTTATATGTACTGAAATTAATTATAGGAAAAACAATTGGTTATGATGTAGGTTTTGGCGTACATGGTTGTGAGAAATTGCCTACAATTGGTTGAAAAATAGACAAAATTTACAAAATGATTTTTAATATAAATCTATATTTAACAAAAGCTTATATGGTTTTATTATTGGGATGATTTTTACATAAATAACAAAAAGTAACATGTGCTTTAGGATATATATTTCTCAAGATAAAAAAATTAGGCCATTAAATAAATATTCATTAAAATTTATTTTATGAAAGTATAAAAATAGGAAGTTTTAGTATGAAAAATTAATAATAAAAGTTATATGAACTAATCTATACTATTAAAAAAATAGATATCCTTATCCCATTTTGGTGAGTTTAGATTATTGAAATGTAGATAGAGTTGGCAACCATACAGAGATGAGTAGTATTAGCGCCATTATTTTATTAAAAATTTTCATATGTTTAGTTTGAGAAAATAATCGGTTGCTTAGTCTGCCAGCTAAAGCCCAAATGTAAAGACAAGGAATAGCAATAACTAAAAAAATGAAGGATAAAATTGAGACATTCACCCAAATATCTTGCCCTTGTTTTGTGTAGACGCTAATCACTGCAAAAGCCATCATCCAGGTTTTAGGATTAATTGCTTGCATAAAAAAGCCAGTAATGAAACCAATTGGACCTTTTTCTTTGTCTTGTTCAAAATGAGTAATCGGGTTGTAGCTATATAGCTTCCAAGCTAATGAGGTGAGCCAGATTAAACCAATTAATGTCATCATTTTTTGAATAATCGGGTAAGCGAGCAAGGTGGAACCCAATCCAATACCAACGATGAGCACAAGTAGAGCAGCCCCGATACAAGAACCTAAAATAACAGGAAGCGTTTTAGAAATTTTATAACGGCTGCTTAAACTTAAAATTATAAAATTAGTTGGTCCCGGTGTAATTGAGGCAACAATAGCAAATAATGAAAATGCAGTAAGGTTTTCCATCTTGTCTACTTGAGTTAATAGGGGTATACAAGATGAAATAATTAAGATGTTTAATCTTGAAGATTTGTGCAGATTTTTCTATAGGCTGCTGGTGTTAAACCATAGCAACGTTTGAACCAACGACTTAAATGACTTTGGTCTGCAAAACATAAATCTGAGGCAACTTGTGCAGGAGAAAGGTTTCTGGCGAGTAAATCACGTGCTCGTGTCAGTCTAAGTTGAATGAGATATTGGTGAGGAGCCAAATGAAATGTTGCTTTAAAAATGCGATGAATATGATATCGGTCTAAGCCTGTCATTTGAGCGATATCTTGAAGCCCGATATCTTCGAAAAGATGATCATGCAAAATATCTCGGATTTGGTGTGCGATTCGAGGCGTATGAGTAGAAGATGATTGGTGAGCTTTTTTTAGCCATTTCCCTTGTGCGATATAGTGAATAAGTAAGTCTAAACTATTATCTTTCACGATATTCATTTCTTTATAGTGCAGATGTTGGAATGCTTGAGAAGTAATAATAGCGAGCTGTTCATCTGACTTTAATGGTGCATCAATCACTAACTCGTAGTGATCAGGGCTATTATGAAATAACCCTTGGATTCGTTGTTTTAACCAGTCTGGATGTAGATAGAGCATTTGATAGGTAAAACCATCAGATGCAGGAGCATGTCCATCATGAATTTCTTCGGGTTCAAGCATAAAGACTTGTCCCGCATGACTATTAATTTGCTTTTTGCGGCAATGAAATTGTTGAATACCCGATTCAGTTACACCAATTAAATAACTCGAATGCCAGTGGGGATCATAAGCATGACCAGTAAAATGGGCACGGATGGTTTCAATACCTGTATTGGTATCTTTTGAAATATCCACCCAGTTGCCCATAACAATCTATCCATAAATTCTTAAGTTTAGCCCTTAGAACAGTACAAAAGAGCTGAACGCAGTTCTAGAAGATTTGTGCAAAATTTAATGTGACCTAGTAACCAGCGCATAGCTTGCTACGCTGGTTTTTTATTAAGATTTAAATTGATTAATCTGAACGCGTAGCTAGCCAAGTACTCATTTCTGGCCAGACTGCAGTGGGGGCTTGGCTTCCGGAAACAACTCCCATATGACCACCTGGCACGACCTTAAATGTTTTGTCTTGGCTGCTAATTAAATCCATAAGCGGTTTGACGGCTTCTGCTGTAACAATAATATCTGTGCTCCCGCCCACAGCGAGTACTGAGCATTCAATATCTTTTAGATAGGCTGTAAGTTCACCGAATTTAATTACCCCATTAGATAGCTCATTATCAATCCAGAAACGGAGGATAATGTCCCGCATGACTCCACCCGGATAGGCGAGCATATTATCGATAAATGAACTTGAGGTTGCATGGTCGACAATAAATTCTCGGTTATCAAGATTCTTAAAAAGTTCCCAATATGTTTTCAAATTTCCAATCGGGTCCGTTAATTTAAAACCTAGTGTGTTTTGCCATCCATGAATATGAAATGCTTCACTTGGCACATGGTGACGGATACGAAATGGTGTATGTTTACGAATCCATTCAGCAGGTTTAGTCAGGCTGCCATAAATTTTTCCCATATAGCCCGCTTTATGTGTATCGATAGGGGAAGCAAGAATAATCAGATTTTTAATATCTTTATCTTTAAATAATGCGGTATAGCAGAGCGAAAGTGCACCGCCTAAACTCCAGCCATGTAAAGAAAGTTGTTGCTGACCACTATGGGCGCGAACTTGCTTTAACATTTCAGGCATAAAGACTTTAATGTAGGTGCCGAAATTGTATTTTGCTTGGTGTCGGGTGGGCACGCCCCAGTCAATGAGATAGACATCAAAGCCTTGTGCCAAAAAGAAGCGTACAAAACTACGGGTAGGAAATAAATCATAAATGAGCATGTTGACTGCTAATGGCGGAACAATAACTAAAGGTACGCGGTGTTTACGCGTAGGCGCATCAGTCTCATTTCTATAATGTCTTAAGCTAATAATTTCATGCTTATAGATCACGTCAAAAGGTGTTTTTCCTGACAAGGCAATTTCAGGGCCTCTAAAAAATAGATCCGATGCATTGATCAGCATGTGAGGTATTTTTTGACCAGCACGTGTCTGAAGAGATTTTTTAATGGACTGTAGCTGTGGAACGTTCTTTCGAACTTTAAGCAATAAACTCATTGAATATAAAACCTATAAAGATGTTGCCCAGAGCAATAACGAGCTGGTCTTTTGAGGATATTAAAGGGAATGAGTGGCAAGTTCAGTGACCCAAAAGACAGTATTTCTTTTGAAATATATCAAGTCGAAATTTTTTAAAACTAATTTGAGAAGTAATTATCTAAAACTTATAAAACTGTCCTATATGAATAAAAATAAAAATTTACGAGAAAATATATAAATTTTTCCAAAATTTCGATTCCATTAAAATTTTAAGAAAACTAAAAAATATGTCGTTAAATGGTCATTTTTGTCGTCAAAAGAAGTTCTTCTATTAAGTGTAATTAAATAGTATTTCCTTTTCCAATAACAAAAAAAAGGAAACCTCAATGGCAACTTATGGCAATGATCAAAAAGGTTTATGGTTAAAGTTCGATAATTTTACTTCAAATGATATTAGGCAAATTGAATATATAAATAATGTCTTATATGTCACTAATTATTTAGGAACTTACTATTCATTTAATTTTAACTCCCTTGCTAAAGCCCGTATGATTTTTAGTGATGGGATGGAAAAACAGGTTTCTTTTGTAAGCGGGGGCAATGGTCTAAATATTTCGACGGCAAATAGTGAGTGGATTGTAGGTACAAACTCGGCCGATCTAATCAATAGTAATGCTGGAAATGACCGTCTGTTTGGGGGAGTAGGAGACGATATTTATCAATTCACCAAAGGAGATGGTGTAGATAAAGTCACTGACTATAGTGGAAATAACACCATCCAGTTCATGGCTAGTAATTTGGCAGATATATCCATCCAAGGGAATGGTAGTAATTTAGAGATCAAATATTCTGATACTGATACAGTGTTAATTGAAGGAAATATAAGTAGCTTTAAATTTTTAGATGGTACAACTGCCACACTCGATCAATTACTCACAAATAAAACTATTACGCTCACTGGCACCAAAGGCAACGAAACGATTAATGGCTTTGCATCCAATGACATTATCAATGGGCTTGAAGGTAACGATACATTAAACGGAAACGCGGGGAACGATACCTTAAATGGGGGCGCTGGCGATGATAAGTTATATGGTGGAACCGGTAATGACTTGACTGTAGGTGGAACTGGAAATGATTGGTTGGCTTCAGGAAGTGGCGACGATACTTATCAATTTAGCAAAGGAGATGGTAACGATACAATTAATGACTACTCGGGCACAAACATCATTCAAATTATGGATGTTTCCTCAAAAGACATCACATTTACCACCAACAATAATAATGAGTTAGTCATTAATTATTCAGCAACGGATAGCATCACTTTAAAAGCCTATATTAATAACTATATTCTTTCAGATGGCGTGGTTCAAACCTATCAACAGTTTCTAACAGGAAAAACTGCGACATGGAATGGGACAGATAATGCCGATAACTTTTCGGGTACTCTTCCCAATGATGTGATTACTGGAGGCAAAGGTAATGACACTCTAAATGGTCGTGAAGGTGATGACACTTACCGTTTTTCTTTAGGCGATGGAATAGACACAATTAATGGTGATTATTCGGGTAACAACACGATTGTGTTTACAGATGTTAAATCTACCGATGTTCAATACAGTTTTGATAAAACCACTTTAAATATTCAATACGGCGATAGTGATATTGTTAAGCTAACTGGATATCTTGCCAACAATAATAAAAACTTTAGTATTCAATTTGCCGATGGCGTGACGATTGAACGTGCTCAACTAGACACAGCGGTTGGAGTGAATTATTGGGTACGTGCACTTGTTGCTACAACAAATAGTAATCCAGATTTTAAATATATTTTTCCTTCTACTGCACCTGATTACCTACTCGATGCAAATGGACAAGCACCTGCATGGTGGAGTCCTTTTAGTAAAGCTCAACAGGACTTTATGACTCAGGTTTACCATAAAGCTTCTGAGTTTTCGGCGTTAACTTTTACTTTAACGGACAATGCATCACAGCTTAATACGGTTGCTGCGTACCGTAATAGCACTGCTGCCACGGCTTATGCACAGTATCCGAGCGGAGCTTTTGTTGGTTCAGATGTGGCTTTTGGGCCTGATTTTTGGTTTGATCCAGCGGGCACTTGGGTGACTGCAAGCTACCCACATGAGTTGGGGCATGCTTTAGGGTTACGGCATACCTTTGAAGGTTCCACCATTAACAGTTTCTCAAAAGAAGAAGACACACGGGCATGGTCAGTGATGTCATATGACCGTACTGGTATGTCATATGACGGATCTTTTGCGCCGTTTGATATTGCGGCTTTGCAAGCGATATATGGAGTCAATAGTTCAACCCGTGCAGGTAATGATAGCTATGTGTTTGATGGCACTAAAGGCGTATTGGTATGGGATGGTGCAGGCGTCGATACAATCAATGCAAGCAACGCTGCCCAAGCCGCTACCATCGATCTTAATCAAGGTGGCTGGAGCTATATTGGTGAAAAATCTCCTCATATATCGAGTGCAAACCAACTCAGCATCAATCTTGGAACCCAGATTGAAAATGCAATTGGCGGGGCTTACGATGATATTTTAATTGGGAACAATTTATCTAATCGACTCGAAGGTGGAGCTGGAAACGATACCTTAAAAGGAAATTGGGGAGACGACGTTCTATTGGGTGGTGCAGGAAATGACCTGCTAGATGGTGGAAAAGGTACGGATAGCCTGATTGGTGGAACGGGTGACGATATTTATTATGTAGACAATGTCAGCGATAGCATTTTAGAAAATGTTGCTGAGGGCAACGATAAAGTAATCTCGGATATAAATTATACATTAGGAGATAACGTAGAAAACCTCACTTTAAATGGTGCGGATAATTTAAACGGCAACGGAAATGCGCTGAATAACGTACTTATTGGTAATGTTGGCAACAACATTTTAAATGGATTTGCCGGAAATGACACATTGAACGGTGGCGAAGGAAACGACACTTTAGATGGCGGAGTCGGCAATGATAGTCTCGATGGCGGAATTGGGATTGATACGCTGATTGGAGGCTTGGGTGATGACATCTATTATGTTGATAATATTAGCGACGTCATTATCGAGAAGATTAATGAAGGGTTTGAGACCGTTAACTCAACCGTGAGTTATACATTAGATAGCGGCAATGCGCTAAATAATTTGAATCTATTAGGGATAGATAATATTGATGGAACGGGGAATGGAAATGGCAATACGATTGTTGGGAACAGTGCTAATAACATTTTAAGCGGTGGTACCAATAATGATGTTTTAAATGGTGGTGCGGGTAATGACATTTTAAATGGTGGAAAAGATAACGATACCTTAATTGGCGGCTTAGGTTCTGACACTGCGTTATATAAATTATTAAATACAAACGATGTGACGGGTGGTAACGGAGCTGATGTTTGGAAAGATTTTAAAGTCGGCGATACATTAACCGACAGTGAAGCTGACAAAATTGATATTAGTGAACTGCTCATCAATTATGCCAATAGCGGCACTGTAAACTCTATTTTTTCTTATCTCTCATTAGACCTCAATGGAAATAACAGTATTTTAAGTATTGACCGAGATGGTGCAGGAACTACTTATAACAGTACTTCTTTTTTAACCTTAAATAATGTGAATACTACCTTAAATAGTTTATGGGAAAACCATCAGATCCTTGTCTAAATAGATATATGACAAGTGACTAGCTCATTTGAAAAAGATGCTTAGGGGAGGCAGCTTAAGCATCCTTTTAATAGTAGCGAACTTCAATGAACTGCTAAATAAGTGATTAAACCTCAGAAAAATAAATCCATTGAATTGTATTCAATGAAACAATGAAGGAATAAAAAATGGGAATTCTAGCTAAAGTCTTTGATCGAGGTGCCCACTTTCCTGTGCGCCATATGAGTTTTAATTTTAATCAGTCTCAACCTACTTTATTTAAGGATAACCCTTGGGGAGAGTACTGGCTGGCAACCTTGTCTGCTATGTTTCCTGCGGGTGAGCGATTTTTTGTACATAGTGTAAGAAACTTACAAAATCAGGCTAAAACAGAAAGACTTCAAAAAGATATTGCAGCCTTTATTGGACAAGAGGCGATGCATGCCAAAGAACATGAACATCTGAACCAACTTATACAGTCATCTGGACTCGATACCAAGCCTGTTTCAGCCAATGTGGAATGGTTAATGGCTAGGCTAAAAAAATATTTCACACCCACCCAGCAATTAGCAATTACTTCGGCTGCTGAACATTTTACGGCCATTATTGCACGGCAAATTATGAAACGTTCCGATTTGCAGGAGCGTTTATCGAGTAATGAAACTCTAAAAAATATCTGGTTATGGCATGCGATAGAAGAAAGCGAACATAAAAGTGTGGCCTTCGATTTATATCAAGATGCTTCGGGAAACAATTTTATTCGTCTCGTCGTCATGCCATTTGTGACTTTATATATGGCAGGAATAATGACAGCAGGTACGGTGTATTTGGGCATAACTCACTTTTCCGTATGGAAGTTACTTCACCTAAAAGAATTTAATACATTAATTCTTGGGAAGAATGGCTTTTTAAGTACTTTATGGAAAGATTATTTGGACTATTACAAATTAGATTTTCATCCAGAACAGCACGATTCAAAACCTTGGGAAGAAATTACTAAAGCACAACTTGGGTTTAGTTCATAGCTTATTTATCTATCGGCTCATTTTTAAATGTCCAATCGTAAGAGATTGGACATTTAAGCTGAAAAACTGATGAATTAGGTTCTTTCAGAATCTAGCATTTCATTGTTTTTAACAACGTCTTGTGCTTTTTGATAGCTTTCGATGAGCATTTGGTATGGTGGGAAAATTGCACTATAGGCAGCTGCAAAGTCTGCTGCATCACTACGATGCCATGTTTTTTGTAGCTCTGAACACACAGCCGCTGTATCAATTGGCACCACGCCAGCTTGAACAACTCGAGCTAAGGTAATTTCTTGAGCCATTTTTGAATATGTTCCAGATGCATCAATAACAGCAAAGACTTGGAAACCTTCAGCAACTGCGCTAATGCTTGGGAAAGCCATACATACGCTGGTAATTGTACCTGCAATAATCAGTTGTTTTTTACCTGTCGCTTTGACCGCTTCAACAAAGTCAGGGTTATCCCAAGCATTAATTTGTCCTTTACGAGCAACATATTGTGCATGAGGAGCAAACTGGTGAATTTCTGGAATCAAGGGACCATTTGGACCTTGAGGAACAGAAGCAGTAGTAATGACAGGTACATTACATAGGGTTGCAACTTTAGCCAGTGTGACTACATTTGCACGTAACTCAGGAACAGTAAGATCTTTTACAGTTTGAAATAAGCCACTTTGATGATCGATTAGTAGCATTGCGACATTATTTGGGTCGATTACAGGTGCTTGACCGTTAAAATTTGCTGGTGTACTCATTTTATGCTCCACTTTATTTCGATAAATTTAAAGTTGGAAGGATGACTAAATAAAACAGGGGGATAACTGCTTTTGTATAGTTATTCACTTCTTGTTTAATTAAGATATAACGAAAATATGAGCCTAGAAGCTGCCGAAATTTGATTTTAGTGTTCTATTATTTGAACAATAAGAGGTAGGAAATGCAGGATTTAAACGATCTATATTACTTTGCAAAAATTGTTGAATATGGTGGTTATTCTGCTGCGGCTAGGGCATTGGATATTCCAAAATCAAAACTGAGCCGAAGAGTTGCACTTTTAGAAGAAAGACTCGGTGTGCGATTATTGCATCGTTCCACGAGACAATTTAGCGTGACAGAACTCGGTCAACAATATTATCAATATTGTCATGCCATTTTGATTGATGCTGAAAATGCCCAAGAATTTATTGATTTAAACCAGTCTGAGCCTCGCGGAACGATACGGGTGTCTTGTCCGCCTGCGTTATTGCATCATCACATGGGTGAGTTTCTGACCAAATTTATGCTGCAATTCCCAAAAATAAAAATCTACATTGATGTGACTAACCGAAATGTTGATGTTTTAAATGAAGGTATTGATATTGCTTTTCGTGTTCGCTATCCGCCACTCAAAGATAGTGGTTTGGTCATGAAAAAATTTGTGACCAGTGATCAGTGTTTAGTCGCGCACCCTCGGGTTTTATCTAAGCAGCCGATACCTCAAACTTTAGATGAATTGCATCAGTTCAGAACCATTGGGCTTGGCAATGCAGAACAACAAAGTGTGTGGGTACTTCATCATCAAGAACATGGAACAACGCACTTCCAGCATGACCCTGATTTAATTGTGAATGACATGACTGGGGTATTACAGGCTGTTATTCATGGTTTAGGTATTGCTCCTTTACCGATCATGATGGCTCACGAATATATTTTGCGTAAAGAACTGATTGTGGTTTTACCTGAATGGAAACCTACAAGCGGTATTGTCCACGCAGCTTATGCCTCTAGAAAAGGATTATTGCCTGCCATCAAAAGGTTGTTGGATTTTTTAGAAGAGCAGTTTAATCAACTTGATAAGAATTTATTAGGCTATCGATAACTGATACAAATAACAGAATCGACTATTACATGAGCTACTGAGATATCAATTAATAGATTTGAAACTAACGAACATTGTTTTTAGTTTCTTTAACTGACTTATTCCATTGTTTAGATTTTAATAATGAGTACTCATTAAAAGATCAAGATATCCAAATATCTTGATCTTTTTTGCATAGATTGAATGAGTTTATTAAGCGACCACTTTAATTACTTTGGTTGTAGCATCGTAGTCTTTCAAATTGACGTGATGCAGTTTATGTTTAATCACAAAACCAAACTCGGGCCAAATAATATGGTTACGACCCGCGTCATCTAGATAATAGCTTTTACATACATCTGGTCTTACTGGCATTTTGGCTAATCGTTTATCTATACGGTCATTAAAACGTTTTTGAACATCTGCTTTGACTTCAACACGGTTAAGACGTTGCTGCTCGATTAACTTCACCATTTTTGCAATATAAACGGATTGCTGCTCAGCGGTCCACATCACTGAGCCCACGGTGTTTTGGGAGTTTGGCCCTAGCATCATAAACATGTTGGGAAAACCATGAATTGACATTCCCATGTATGCACGTGGTTGTCGCTGCCACACATCGCTTAAACTACGGCCATCTGCACCTTTAATAATTTTATAAATCGCAGGTTCTGCGACCGCATAGCCAGTTCCGAAAATAATGGTATCTACTTTAATTTCTTTTCCGTCTTCACCAACTACACCGTTTTCAGTGATATGAGATAAGCCTTGGAAGAGGACAGTCACATTCGGTTTGGCTAAAGCGCTATACCAGTTATTAGAAAACATTGGGCGCTTACAACCTAAGGTATGCGTTGGTGTTAATGCCTTACGCATTTCTGGATCTTTAACACCTAAGTTGATATTTAACTTTCCTAAAGCATGCAGTTTTCGCATGATATTTTCATTCATGAAAATAGGAAGTGAAGGCTCTAAACTCCACAATGCACTTTCACGAATAATTTTTTCTAAAATTGGCGCTTTTTTAAAGGTAACTTTTACGATGTTTGGAACCGCAAAATCCGGTTTTGGTAAAACCCATGACGGCGTACGTTGGAAACTGTAAAGATGGCCGACTTTAGGTTGAATGGCAGGTAAAAATTGAATGGCTGAGGCACCGCTACCAATTACCGCTACTTTTTCATCTGTTAAATCATGCTCATGATTCCACTTGCCTGAGTGAAACATAGTGCCTTTAAACTTTTCTTGACCCGGGAAGCTCGGCATTTTTGCTTCACCAATAAAACCTGTCGCAGGTACAAAGATTTTTGCACTATATTTTTTGCCATCACGTGTGCTAACGAGCCAGCGATTTAGGTCATTATCCCATTCGGCATTAATTACTTCAGTGTTGAGTTTAACCTGATTTACGATTTCAAACTTATGAGCCACATCTTCTAAATATTGGCGAATTTCGGCTTGAGGGGCATAGGTTCGCGACCAGTTCGGATTGGGTGCATAGCCCAGAGAGTACATTTCACTCGGTACATCACAAAATAGGCCCGGGTAATCATTTAAAGCCCATGTGCCGCCAATACGGCTAGCCATATCTAAAATAACGACGTTTTTAATTCCTTGCTCTTTTAACTTGATGCAAGTACTTAAACCTGAAGGACCAGCTCCGATAATAAGTACATCTACAAGTTGAGTCGGAGTAGAGGGTTTGACTAATTTATTCATAGAAAAATCCTGAAATAAAATATAAATGACTTGGCTGATAGAGTTACGTGCAGCCTTAAATGGAACGATCAGTGTTCTGAAATTGTTGAATTAAGTACTGAGCGATAGCGTTAGGTTGTTCAGCTTGTAAAAAATGACCGCAGTCGGGAACATAGACACTCTCAATTCCTTGTGGGAAATAAGATGTTTGAGCTAAGGTGTTATGTAGCCGTATATTCATACAGCCATCGTCTATACCCGCTAAAGCCAGTGTGGGTGTGGTGACTGGGCTTAATAAGTGCCGATTTGCTCTGAGATTGTCCGAATTTAAAACTGCAAATAAGTTGTGGTAATAGCGGGTAGCCGCCCAAGCAATATCTGGATTTTGAAAAGCCGCACGAGTGGGCGAAAAATCAGATTCAGTAAATTTCCAAGTAGGCGACCATTTACGCCAGATTTTTTCTACAAAACTTGCGTTGTTACGAGATAACGCCTGTTCAGCAAATCTTGATTGCATGAGCAACATATAAGAAGACATGTAGAGTTGACGTGGAAAATGAGGTAACGCTTTAAAAACATTTTTAAAGCTAGGAATCGGAGGAACGGCTAACAAGCTAACGCTATACAAAGCTTGTGGCTGCCCACTTGCAAAGCTCATTGCAATTGCGGCTCCCCAGTCATGTCCTACGAGGTGAGCTTTATTCTTTAAGCGTCCTTTTGCTTTTAAAAGCTCTAGCCAAGCTGCTAAATCTGCTAGAGCAGAGGCGAGACCGTAATGTGCCTGTCGATTTACAGAATCTTGGGTGTAACCACGCAACCAAGGGACAAAAACTTGATAGCCTGCTTTCACGAGTAAAGGATATACATGGTCCCAACTATGTGGTGTGTCGGGGAAACCGTGAAGTAGTACAACCAACGGGGCATTGGCTTCGCCATATAAAGCTGCACTTAAGGTGAGTCCATCACGGTATAACGTTAATTGCTCGACTTGAATCATGGCAATGCTCAGCTTTTCATTTTTGAAGAGAGGGCTTTGACATAAGTCTCTGCTGCTAATTGAGCAGCGGGTGACTGAGCTAAATAGGCTAAAGCTTTTTCGACATCACCATCATATTCAGGGTGATAGCTCAATTTGCTCCATCCTTTTAAAGCAGTCAAAATCATGCCGAGATCAGGTAAACTTTTCTTTTTCTTTGCAGTTTTTTGAAATAGCCAGACTAAAGCAAATGGATTTTTTTTAGCAATTCTTTGCGCCTCTTTGGTTCCATCGAGGTGACAAAGATAGACCGTTGAACCCAGCCAGAACCCAACCATTGCAACAAAGGCAAAACTCATGCTGAGCTGTCTGCCTAAATAACCTTTAACGCCGTCTCCAGCTAAAGCTCGATAGGCATCATAGCCAACTGTGCGATGCTCAACTTCTTCAGCACCGTGCCAGCGTACAATATCTAGCATGGCTGGATCTGCACTTTCTAGGCCTTCTGCATCTAAAGCCCATGTTCCAAAGAAACAAAAATAGTGTTCAAGCCCTGCGATAATACCCATACGAAAGGCAAGCCACTGTTTTGGGTAGCGCTTAAAAGGCCCGTAAATTCCGAACGGGGTGTCGCCCATAAAACCATCTTTAAAGAACCAGTTTAAAAAATCTTTAAATGGAGTCGGGTCTATTCCATGAGTTTGAAAATAAATCTCTGCACCTTTGTGAGCATTGGCATGGGCCGCTTCTTGGGCAATAAAGCCGCGTATATCTGCCTTTAGATTTTTATCTTCAACATAGGGCAAAGTTTTATTTGCTAGACGGCAAAACCAGTGCTCAACAGCAGGTAAAAGTACGTGCATGCTGTTGAGCACATGCGTGGTTAACACATCGTTTGGAACCCAATGACGAGGGGTTTGAGAAAAATCAAAATGTACTTTCCGTGCAACGATGTGGTGATCAATAAATGTGCTCATAGTAGAATCCTGCCTACTTAAATCAGATCGAAATTGACTCAATTTTTTTGATCAAGCTACGAGATTTGACGTATCCATTGGCTGCAAACCACTGCAATGCATCACGTACTGCAATTTCAACGGGCGTTTGTGGAAGTCCGAGTTCTTGAATGGCTTTTGTACAATTAAAAGAAGTACCGAGTTGACCAATTTTGGCTGCTGAAGGCGTTACAAGAGGTGCTTTATGGGTAATGTGCTCTGTTACCCACAAAGCTGCATGACCTGCAATTTGAGATGAGACGCCTTCAACTACACTTGGAATGGTCATTACTGGGCGCCAGATGCCTAAAAGCTGATGAACCGTTTTTGCCATCGTTACGCCGTCAAGGTCTCGATTACCTAAAATATAAGTTTCACCCGTTTTACCTTTTTGTGCGGCTAACACATGACCCTTTGCGACATCACGTACATCAATCATGTTGTTAATTGCACCCGGCACAGCAAGGGCAGGCATGGTAGCGATGGTGAGTAATAGTTTTCCGGTCGGCGTTGGGGCAATATCTTGCGGACCAATTGGACCTGTCGGGCAGACAATCACAATATCTAAGCCGCCCGCAGCAAACTGTAAGGCAACTTGATGTGCTTCAAATTTTGTTAAAACGTAAGCATCTCCAGTCGCGCCTAAAGCAAATGGACTTGTTTCGGTGGCCTGAATGCCTTTTGGTTGACCTGCAAAACATGCGCCTGTACTGGTGTAAACAACACGTTTAACTCCTGCCTTTTTTGCAGCATTGAGTACGGTCCGTGTTCCTTCAACATTGACTTTACGCATAAGCTCAGGCTTCGGAAGCCATAAGGCATAAATTGCGGCAGTGTGAAAAACTAAATCACAACCCGCCACCGCTTCATCCATTTTTGCTGGGTCGGTAATGTCGCCTGCAATTAACTCAACCTCTAACCCTTCTAAATTGGTTAATTTTTCTTGAGGCAAATGCAACACACGTACTTCGTAATTTTCATTTAATAAGGTACGTACAATGTGGGAACCAATAAAACCAGCACCACCAGTAACCAGAGCTTTCATATTTCACCAATCTTTATTAGATTTTTATCCTGTACAAAGTGGATAAAAATGCGGCAACTTAGTAAGGGGTACTATGCCGAATCTGAAATATGTGTCATAGTTCTTGAAATGACAGTTTTGACCATTTCACGACATTTTATCGAGAAAAATAAAGAGAGCGTATTGTGAATCCGTCTTTACCTGGAACCTATGTCAGCCTAATGGCAGATGTTGTCCAAAAGCTGAATATATCTCCTGAAGTACTCTTGGAAGGAAGCGGCGTATCCGTCGGGCAATTGTCGGAACCTTTTTGGTATTTAGATTTTGATGTCTTTAATCATTTACTAAATAGAGCAGTTGAGCTGACTCATGAACCTGCTTTAGGGGTCTATCTTGGCCTGCAAATGACGGTTTCTTGTCATGGGTCTGTCGGTCTTGCTGCAATGGTTTCACAAAATTTGGGTGAAGCTTTAAATGTCATGGAGCAGTTTATTGGGCTACGTTGTCCAGCGTTAAAACCACGCCTTGAGATAGAAAATGATTTAGCTTTTTTATATTTAGATCAGCCCATGGCAAACTTTAAAATGGGAATTGTAGGGATGACATTTTTGATGGTGGGCTTTGCTCAAATGTCGAATGCCATTACCGGACAAAAATTAGAAATAAAAGCTGAATTAAATTACCAAGAACCCGCTTTTTTAGAGCAGGTTCAAGAACTATTACCATGCGAGATTCACTTTAACCAACCCTTTAATCGATTGGTTTTTCCAGAAGCTTACTTAGCGCTGCCATTAATTATGGCTGATCCATTAGCCGCTCGTTTAGCTCGTGAACAGTGTAAGCATGATTTAAATAAGTTAGTTGCTAAACGTGGTGAAAAACATCCACTAACGGCTTTAGTACGTGAGTTACTTTTTGATGAAGTAGAAGGCTTCTTTAAAATGAAAGATGTTGCTGAGAAGCTTCATTTAACGGAAAGGACTTTGCAACGTCAGTTAGCGAAAGAGGGAGTAACTTTTCAAGTTTTGGTCGATCAGGTTAGAGAAAGATATGCAAAGAAATTATTGAACCATCATGAATATAGTATTTCTTTTATTTCTGAAAAACTGGGCTATTCGGAAGTCACTCATTTTACACGAGCGTTTAAACGCTGGACAAATCAAACTCCAAAACAATATCGAAATTTAAGAGAAAGCCCTTCATAAATTTTTTTACTGAATGCTAAAAATAATATTTTGATTTATTTAGTTATTCTTAAGTAAAGGGAGTTTTTGTAAAGTTTGTTTGTGATTTTTTTAAATATTAAAAAATAAAATATAATTATTTTACAATCCATTAGGAATGTAATTAGAAAGTAGTATATATGGAATTTGTTTTTAATGGTTTTTATACACTAATTTCCGCGGTTATCGTCTTGTTATTGGGCCGCTTTCTTGTTAATCGAATTGATTTTTTAAAACGCTACAATATTCCCGAACCTGTAGCAGGTGGCTTGGTGGCTGCGGTTGTTTCGCTACTTGTCCATACAGTATGGGGATATAGCATTGTTTTTAGTAGCGAATTACAAACCAGCTTTATGCTCGTATTCTTTGCTTCTATTGGTTTAAGTGCCAATTTTATGAAGCTTAAAGAAGGCGGTATGGCTTTGGTTATCTTCTTAGTCTGTGTAGCGTCCTTCATTGTTGTACAAAATGCGGTAGGCATGAGTCTTGCGACGTTGCTTGGTCTTGACCCACTCATTGGTTTAATTGCGGGTTCAATTACCTTAACAGGTGGTCATGGTACTGCGGGTGCTTGGGGTGAAATTTTAGAAACCCAGCATGGTATTCAGGGTGCGCTAGCTTTAGGTATGGCGAGTGCGACTTTTGGTTTGATTATTGGTGGTGTGATTGGTGGTCCATTAGCGAAACTGCTTATCAACCGTTATAGCCTTGCACAACCAAAAACCAATGCAGAGATTCAACAGCGCGATACGCATGTTGAGCAAAATTCTGATGATCTGGCCCCGTTTGAAAACCCGCATCAAGTTCGTTTAATTACAGCTGATAATGCAATTACTACACTGGGTATGTTTGCTGCGTGTTTGGCGTTTGCTGAATTTATGACAGGCTTTAGTAAAGGAACTTGGTTTGAGTTACCAACCTTTGTATGGGCGCTCGGTGGCGGCGTAATCTTAAGAAACATTTTAGAAAGCGTGTTGAAAATTGATATTTTCGACCGTGCGATTGATGTATTTGGTAATGCGTCTTTATCACTTTATTTAGCAATGGCATTGCTTTCATTAAAGCTTTGGCAACTTGCAGATTTAGCTGGTCCACTTGTGGTAATTTTGGGTGCTCAAACCATTACGATGGCGTTATATGCAGCATTTGTGACGTTCCGTGTAATGGGCAAAAACTATGATGCAGCGGTGTTATCAGCAGGGCATTGTGGTTTTGGTATGGGTGCGACGCCAACAGCGGTTGCAAATATGCAGGCGATTACCAACATGTATGGTCCATCGCATAAGGCCTTTTTAATTGTTCCGCTTTGTGGTGCATTCTTTGTCGACTTAATTAATGCGACAGTCATTCAGCTCATGTTGAAATTTGTTGTTTAATGAAAAAAGCCCGTAAGGGCTTTTTTTACGAGTGCTGTTTTATGAACATTAAAATAAAGAGATATTTTGTTCATAGGGATATTCTAAGTTTTTATTTTAGGACGATTTAAGTCATTTTATTTTTAGGATGCTTTTTCTCAAAAGTAATAATCGCCCTTAAACCTCGTTTCACATAGAATAAATTGCAGATAAATAAAATGAGAAATGTATGAGCTCAGAAGCACATTCAATTAGCTTGGTTGCCCCAGTGGTTTTATTGGCAGCGGCTGTCATTGCAGTCCCTATTTTTAAACGTATTGGTTTAGGTTCGGTATTAGGTTATTTAATTGCGGGTCTAATTATTGGCCCATTCGGTTTTGCTTTTTTTCAAGATTCCACCGCAATTTTGCATATTGCCGAGTTAGGAATTGTGATGTATCTATTTTTGATTGGCTTAGAGATGCAGCCATCACATTTATGGAGCCTTAGACGCGAAATTTTTGGCCTTGGTACATTACAGATCATCATTTGTGCACTGGCCTTGACTGGCGTCGGGCTGTTATTTGGTTTTACGTGGCAAGTCGCTTTTATTGGTGCGGCAGGGTTTGTATTAACTTCGACTGCAATTGTGATGCAGTTATTGGGTGATCGAGGTGATTTGACTCAGCCACGTGGGCAAAAGATTGTAGCCATCTTACTATTTGAAGATTTACTCATTGTGCCATTGCTGGCGATTGTCGCTTTTATGGCACCAAATCATGTGGTCGAAAGCACCTCTGTACGTTTAGAAAATATAGGAATTGGTTTAGTCGCAATTGCAGGTCTGATTGCCGCAGGTTATTGGTTACTTAATCCATTATTTAGACTCTTGGCGGCTGCTAAAGCCCGAGAAGTCATGACGGCCGCTGCATTATTGGTGGTGTTGGGCGCGGCATTACTGATGCAAGTGAGCGGTTTGTCTATGGCAATGGGTGCATTCTTAGCGGGTGTGCTTTTATCTGAATCGACATTTAGACATCAAATTGAAGCGGATATAGAACCGTTCCGAGGAATCTTGCTGGGCCTCTTTTTCCTTGGGGTCGGCATGTCGTTGGATTTGTCAGTGGTTGCTCAAAACTGGCAACTTATTGTAAGCGGTGTAATTGCACTCATGCTTGCCAAAGCACTCATGATTTATATTGTCGCGCGAATTACTAAAAGCCCTCATACAGAAGCGTTGGATCGTGCCTTACTTATGGCACAAGGCGGAGAGTTTGCCTTTGTACTTTTCTCAGCCGCGTTAAGTGCACAAGTCATTGACAGTACGATCAAATCTAATCTGACTGCTATTGTTGTGCTTTCAATGGTGTTGACTCCCATTGTAGGGATTATTTTTAAACGGTTTACTCAATTTAAAGCGAATGTTTCATTAGAAAACGTCAATATTGCCGAAGGGTTAAGCGGTAGCGTTTTAATGATTGGATTTGGACGTTTTGGACAGGTCACCAGTCAATTATTATTGGCAAGAGGTGTAGATGTCACCATTATTGACAATAATACAGACATGATTCGAAACGCTGAAAAATTTGGTTTTAAAATTTATTATGGCGATGGTTGTCGCTTAGATATTTTACATGCGTCTGGCGCTGCAACAGCGCAGGCGATTGTGGTGTGTGTAGACAGTAAAGAAACCACCAATAGAATTGTAGAACTCGTGACTCACGAATTTCCTTTGGCGAAATTGTTAGTCCGTTCATATGACCGCGAGCACTCATTGCATTTGGTCAAACAAAAAGTAGACTTTATGATTCGTGAAACATTTGAATCTGCAATTAAGTTTGGGGGCGTTATTTTACAAGAGCTGGGCGTGGATGAAGATGAAGTAGAAAGAATTACCGAGGAAATTCGAGATCTGGACAATGAGCGCTTTGAAACTGAAATTGCAGCAGATGACGTAAATGCGGGAGCAGGGATGCAATATACCCATGCTCATCATCCAAGACCAACAGCACCCTTGATTCGACCAAAACGGGAAGGGCAGATTTTAAATAAAGACAACACCTCAGATAATGATTCTTGATGCGTATAAAGTTGAGTAGAAGCTCTGTTTAGAAGCCTTTTACTCAATAATTTTATGGCGAGAAATGTTTAAACTGCTAAACCCGATACCCCCAATAATCAAACGATCCTAGCTTAAGGTCGTCAGATTTTTAGTCATATTAAGCCCAATTATAAATGCTCTAATGCTGTGCCTTTAACCGGGTTTCTACGCCAGTAATAAGGTTGCAAAAATCTAAGAAAAAGCTTCCACGGTGTGATCCATGCAATGCGTCGGTTGGCTTTTTTATTTTCCATAATTTGCTTTGCTAAATACGCACAAACAATTTCTGGCGGATCAATCACAAAGAAAAATAACCGTTTCATCTTTTTCCAGTTTTGGATGTTTCCATTGGTCCAAGAAGAAACTAACAGGTCTGTTGCCACCATGCCCGGACTAAGTGTGCCAGTTAAAATTGCTGTCGATTTAGTCTCTTTATAAAGTGCTTTACTGAAATAACTTACGGCCCGTTTTGTGGTGGCGTAAGGCGTCATGCCTGCACTCCATTCGCCGTTGCTTCCCCAACCTTCCATATTAAAGATTTGACCATAACCTTGTTTAAGCATTCCCTTTAGAGCTACTTGTGAGCCAAGCATCGTGCCTAGAATATTGGTTGAAACGGCTGCGTTTAACTCTTCTGGCTGAAGGTCGATAAAGTCTTTGGTGGGGTGGCAGCTTCCTGCGTTATTAATCCACACATCGACTTGCCCAAAGCGCTCAATTGCACCATCCCATAGGGTTTGCACATCTGACACTTGAGTCACATCGCAACATAGACCCATGAATTTTTCTTTATTGAAATGAGTTTCTAATTGAGAAAGCGCATGGTTCAGATGTTCTGGGTTACGTCCAGCTATCACCACGGAACACCCAAGCTCTAAAAAAGCGTGGGCGAGGGCTAAACCAATCCCTTTGGTACTTCCTGTAATGACCACACTGCAAACTTCAGTTTTAGATAGGCTCATTGAAATCTCTATATAAAATTTTTTAACTATTTAGAAAAAGTATTAAATAACTCAAGATCAATTAGTAGTTTGCTCATTTAATAAGATGAGATAGACAATAGATAAACTTATCATCGAAAGATTCATTACGATAGGGTTATAAGGCAAGATAAGCGTTGATGGTATTAAAAAACCAATTAAAAGAAGCAGTCCAAGCAAACCCAAAATACTTAAATAGTGAATATATTTATGTGCAGTAAAGAGAAAACATAAACCAAAAATGATTTCGGCTATACCAGTTGCGTGGCCCGCAAGTTTCGCATTTTCTAGAGATAATCCCATCCATTGCCACACAAAGATTTCATCAGAGTTAAGAAATAGAAATTTTGGAACGAGGCCTTGATAGATCCATAAAAAAGTAAGTACAAGGTTTATAAATTTGAAGATATTAATATTTTTCATGGAAATTACTTTAAGGGTTTAAAATGTATATAATTTCATATTCATTATGGTCGGGCGAAAGAGGGACGCTTTCGGGTGTGCTAGGGTCTAACTAGTCTGTCAACCCTCTTTCGTTTTACCACCATCTATAATAACTGCATTATAGATGTGCAATATATTTACCGATAATGAATAAAAAATATAGCTAAATATATTCTTTAAAATAAATTCTATTTAAATATTTAGCGTAACTATATTTAAGCTCACATACTCTTTAATTTAAATATCTAATTAAATGAAAAACAATAATTATTTAACTATTTTCTATTCAACCTTACATTGACACTCTAAACCTTGCCGATTATCCTTTGCCTGCTGGCCACATTGCCAGTCAGCTTTTGACAGAGCTGGTACAAAAGGCGCACAACAACGTATTTTTCGTTTTGTGCGTTCTCCTAAGTCACGCCTTAATGGTGAGGCTAGGAGGGGCACGCTTGCGTGCGCTGGTTTCCTTTTGTACCAGTCTGTCAACCCTTCTAGTCTTGCCACCATTATTTGACAGTAATTGGTAAGACTCTTTTAAATCAAAAGGAGTCCGCTCATGCGTACTATTTCTTCTTATTTTTTGGCCTTTGCCAGATTCTCTCTACCCATACCGCTCAACTGGTCTTTAAAACGATTTAAGCATTTATAGGTTTAACTTTAGATCGTTACGACTAAAAAATCATAGCAACAATAAAACCCGAGATAGGTTAGCGCATCCTTTTTTGTGCAGCTTAGCCATGCCCGTTTTTAACACTCATTTTAAGAGTGACGGCATTTCTATCTCTTTTATATATAACAAAAAATTATTTTAAGCGGTATAACTATGCCAAATTTAGAAAATTCATTTAGAGCATTAAGAGTACTCCACGCAGCAAGAGACCTATTTAATCAATATGGCTTTCATAATGTAGGTGTCGACCGAATTATTGCGGAAGCTAAAGTGGCCAAATCCACTTTTTATAATGACTTTCACTCAAAAGCACGACTCATCGAGATGTGTCTCACTTTTCAAAAAGATGCATTAAAAAACGAAGTGTTTTCAATTATCCATTCATACCGTGAACTCATGTTGTTCGATAAGCTCAAAAAAATTTACTTTTTACATGCCAATTTAGAAGGTTTTTACCGTTTACCCTTTAAAGCCATTTTTGAAATTGAGAAGCTTTATCCCACGGCATATAAAGTCGTCATTGACTATCGAAACTGGTTCATTGATGAAATTTATAAATTACTTTTAAATCTAAAAGCTACTGCTTCAATGGAAGATGCTCACCTGTTTTTATTTGTGATTGATGGCGCTATGGTTCAGCTTTTAGGCGAAAATCAGCTAGATGACCGAGATAGATTATTAAATTACTTTTTGGCAATGATTGATTCGGATTAAGTCAATTGTATTGAAAAGACTTCAATAAACAATTTAATTGCTGAGGTGAAAAGTGAGGCTACTAGAGCCTCACTTTATATAGGTGCTTATTTTCCTTTTTTGGTTTTTAAGTACTCTTCATAAGCTTCATCTGCAAAGCGTCTTAAAGAATCTCCAATCGCGGCATATTGATATTCGTTAAGGTTGGCTAAAGAAGCGCGGGCAGAAGGGTGCTGTACACCAAAACCAGAACCTGGCAGTAAAACGACACCTGTCTCGTCAGCAACTCTAAACAATAGCTCGGTTGGGTTTTTATTTTTCATAACCCAGTCGGCAAACTCATCTCCGTACAAGATACGTGAGGTATTTTCCAGATTGACTAAAGTGTAATAGTCGACCGCATTTGGATCTATCGGAATTTCAACTCCAAGTTGGCGATAAAGTGCTGCATCGCGTTCACGCACAACGGATTTAACCGCTTTTTTGTAGCTTTGACGTGAGTCCATCATGTTAAACAAGGCAAATAGCACCATTTGAACTTGCTGTGGAGTAGAGAGGCCCGCGGTATGGTTTAAGGCGACATTACGGCTATCGGCAACTAAACGATCAATAAACTTGATACTGGCTGGATCAGTCGTTAAAGATGAGTAGCGTTCTTCAAGCTCTTTTTTCTCTTGTTTTGATAGGTTTGCAATTTTTTGATCAAGCACATTGTTATTTGAAAGCGCAATGACACCAAGCCGCCAACCAGTTGCACCAAAATATTTAGAGAACGAGTAAACCAAAATTGTATTATTCGGACATATTGCAAAAAGTGATTTGAAATTATCGGCAAAAGTACCGTAAACATCATCGGTCAAGATAATCAGATCTGGACGTTTTTTGACGATATCAGCCAAAATCGCGAGTCCTTCATCACTCATTTTTACAGATGGGGGGTTGCTCGGATTGACTAAAAAGAATGCTTTAATTGATGGATCTTCTAACTTTCTGAGTTCCGATTCTGGATATTGCCAGTCTAAATTTGGATCTGCCGCAATTAATACCTCTTCAAGCTGATAGTCATTGAGTTTCGGAATTTCTAAATAAGGCGTAAAAATTGGACTACCAATGGCAATACGGTCACCATTTTTAATAATTTTATTTTCTTTTAATGAGTTAAAGATATAGGCCATTGCTGCAGTTCCGCCTTCAACCGCAAACAAGTCTAGGTCTCTTTTTTGCATGCCTTGTACGCCCATTTCCCGCAAAACGTACTCTTTAATAATTGTTTCACTTACTCTGAGCATGCGATCCGGCACCGGATAGTTACAACCTAAAATGCCTTCGACCATTTCAAGTAGAAAAAGATCTGGGTCTAAACCTAACTGGTCGCGTACATAAGATACGGCTTTGCCTAAAAAGACGACGCCGGGTTTATCACGGTTTTCTAAAATGAAATTATCAAAACGTGACTGAAGCCCAACGGGGCGAGGGAAGCCGCCTAAACCTTCAGGCATATAAGAAAAAGAAAACTCAGATTCAGTCGCTGAAAATAGGCCGAGTTGAAAGAATGCTCTACGAGGAATGGTAGCGAGAAAGTTTGGATTACCTCGCCCAGCATTCAGCATCATTCGGTCAGTTCTGCTTTGAGCTAATGCGATTAAATTATCTTTGAGTTCAAATGGGCTGAGTTTTGCATATTTAGAATAATCGACTTTCCCCATGGGACGTCTCCTTAATTATAGTGAAATGAATAAAATTTTTAATTCAATGTATAAAATTAGGCTAAGCCTACGATGACTGGTCCGAGTAAAGTTAAGAACACATTCGCTAAGGCATAGGTGATTGCAAAAGGAACGGTAGGAATTGAATTTCCTGCCTTGTCTAAGATTGCGCCGAATGCAGGGTTTGCACTGCGTGAACCAGATAGCGCACCAGCCATAACCGCAACGTTTTTATAGCGCAGGACATAACGAGCGAACAGCATAGAAAGGAGTAGTGGAACGAGCGTCACAACAACCCCAATCATAAAGAGTGATAGGCCACTTTCTCTAATGGTTTGAATTGCTTGTAAACCGGACTGTAACCCAACAGCGGCAACGAAACCTGCAAGACCTAAGTCTTTTAAAAGTTGTGACGCAGCTAAAGGCATGTTGCCATGAACCTGATTTCGACTTCGTATCCAGCCAAATAGAAGGCCTGATAATAAAGCTCCGCCGCCTGCTCCTAAAGTTAAGGGCACATCGCCTAAGCGAATAACAAACAGACCAATGACTAAACCAACGACAAGACCAGCCCCATGAAAAATCCAGTCCGTTTTTAAGCTTTCCGGTAAGGCTTTACCTGCTTCTTTGACTAAACGTTCCAGATCACTTTTTGTACCGTAGACGGTGACAACATCACCTTGGCGTAAAACGGTATCATCACTTAAAGGCTGTGACTCATCATTGCGTTTAATCGCAAGTACATAAATACCGTGTTTTAAGTAAGCAGGGGTGTTGGCCTTCACATCTCCTAAGGTACGGTTGAGATATTTGGAATTTCTTAAGATAACATCGCTGGTATCCATAATCATTTCCATACCTTGTGATGACTGTAGTTCAGTCCCAATCTGCTCGGCAATTTGAACTACATTTGCACGGCGGCCTACCAGCAATATCACGTCGTCAGTTTGTAAAATCAGCTCGGGAGCCACATCAATAAACTGGTCTTTACGTTTTAACCGCTCAATTGTGATACTCGGTTCACGTGCCTCGATTTCGGCAATCGTTTGACCGTTTGCTTGCTTAACTTTATAAATACGGCCCACAATTTCCGGCATGGCAAGTTCTTGACCCGGCGCTAATTCAAAAGCGCCTTTGAGTCGTTCACTTTGAGCTTTTAAAGCGTCATCATGAATTTCCTTACCCATAAATTTAGGTAAGATATTCACACATACAATAATTGCGCCTAACGAACCAAAAATGTAAGTGACCGCATAGCCAATCGCGACATTGGCTTGCAGCCTTTGAATTTCTGCAAGGGGGAGATCAAGCCTAGAAATTGCATCTCCGGCTGTACCAATAATTGCAGATTGAGTCATACCACCAGCAGCGAGGCCCGCAGCAAGTCCTTTATCAAGATTAAAAATCTTGGCCATAACCAGAACCGTGACTAAACCACTAACTGCCATGAATACAGCTAAAAGAATTTCTTTTATGGACTGTCGTCCTAGTGACTTAAAAAACTGGGGACCACTTTCAAAGCCTACTGCATATATGAACAGAGCAAAAAGAATTGCTTTGACGCCATTATCAACCGGGACTCCAATAAGGCTTAAAACAACTGCAACGAGTAGAGAGCCTGCAACTCCACCAAATTGAAATTTGCCAAAATGAAATTGTCCAATCCAGAATCCTATTGCGAGTGATAAGAACAATAATATTTCGGGGCTGTGTTTTAAAACACCTTGTAACCATTCAATCATTTTGATCTCACTTTTATTATTGGATCTATCTTTAATATATAAATTTATTTATTTTTCAGTTTTAAAATACTATATGAAAATTACTTAAGCAAACCTTCAAACCTGAGGTTTTTCTTAAGTTTAATTATAAAAAATAATGTCTTTAAAATGCTTGTGATCCATTGTGTATCAGTAATTCTGAGTGTTTAAATCAGCTTTTATTTTTTTTATATAAGGTAAAGTTTACTTACAATAATATAAAAAATATTTCATAAAAGAAAAGTAATTTTACTTCGTCTTATTTTTAAATGTATTTAAATAATTTTTTGATATTTAATAGATTTTATTTCTATTGTTATTTGCTTTGTTAATTTTAATTAAATTAAAAACCAATTTACCTAAAATTAATATTTTGTTAAATAGGTCTCAAAAATATTATATATTTTAAGTTTAATAAAGATCATTCGGATATACTAAACTCCTGGTACTGTAATACCTTCTTTCTTGATTACCATACTTTTAAGAAAATTAATTATTTCCAAAATCATCTTTAGGACTTGTGATTTAAAAACTAAGAATTTCTTCGCAAAAAAATTTGTTTCTTCTTTGAATATAAGACTTAATGAATTGTCATACTTATTACTTTGGGCTATAAAAAAATGAAGTTTATATAAATCTTCAATAATCTCTATAATTGTTTCAGGACCAATAAAAGTAATTCCCCAATGAAAATATTTGTTTTTATCTCTATTAAATAAATGTTCAACTAATGAAAAAGCAATTTCATCAATAGCTATAGAGTCTACACAGTTTTTATTTCTTTCCAGATCTAAAGGTATAATTTGAATATTTAAGGAACCCACTAAACCAGAAAAGAATTTAACATCGAAATTAATTTTATATTAAGTAACTGAATAATTTAAACTTTATGATCCTAAGAATAAACTATTTATATTCAAAAATTCTAGATGTTTAGGGAAAATCAAATAGCAAAATATTTAACTATCTTAGTTCTTTTTCTTTCATTTAATGTAAGAATTCATCGATGCGGTCACTAATTTTTTCTTGAAGAAATGAGATTAGTTTGGCACATTGCTTATACATACAATTCTATGCAAGCGTTGTAGCAAGCAGTTACTGATACAGTAAAACTATAAATTTCAGAGTATAACTATGAAGCTTAAAGAATTAGCAGGTTGTGAGGAGTGCGATACTGTCTATCGTAGAATGCCGCTTGCTTATGGAAAAAGAGCTTATTGCGTATGCTGCGGTGCTGAACTCTATCGGCACACTAAACCTTTTTCAACATTGTTAGCTTTAATCTTAACTGCCTTAATCGTATTTATTATTGCCAATAGCTTTCCCATTGTAAAAATTGAACTACAAGGAAATACCTCGGAAACCACCTTACTTGGTGCTGTCTGGGTGATGTTTCATTATGATCGGGGTTTCGTGGGCGTCCTCATCTTAATTACTACTTTTATTGTGCCGCTTTCCTATCTTTTATTACTTTCCTATGTGCTAGGTACAGTGAGTGTATTAAAGAAAAGACCAACATTTCTGGTGATTGCCTTACGCACACTTTTTTTTATGAGAGTGTGGGGAATGGTTGAGGTGTTTTTAATTGGAATTTTGGTTACGCTTGTGAAGTTAATGGGAATGGTCTTGGTGATTCCCGAGATTGCGTTATGGGCATTCGCAATCTTAAGTGTATTGTTGGTCTATATTACTTCCATCAAGGTGAGTGATATATGGAACGAAATTGATAGGTCACTGCCATGAAAACAATAAAAAATGTGACCCAAGCAAAAAACTCGCAGCATGGGTTGGTTCTTAAGCAATATCCAAGAGCCAAAGATCTGTCATTAATTGTGTGTCACTGCTGTGGTGTTGTAAATTCTGCTCAAAATGAAAAAAGACGACGAGATAAAACGCCTCAAGTTTTACGTTGTATTCGATGTAATAGCGTGTTGCATTCACGCAAACCAGCAAGTTTAAATCGAACTTTTGCCTTAGTCGTGGCTGCAACTATTCTCTATATTCCGGCCAATGTCCTGCCAATGACGGTAACTGACTCACTTTTAGGTAGTCAGCAAGACACGATCATGAGTGGGGTAATTTACTTTTGGCAAAGTGGAGACTATCTGGTTTCAGTTGTCATTTTCATGGCCAGTATTTTTATTCCAATGCTGAAACTACTGATTTTGTATTTTTTATTATTTGCGGTATATCTACAATCTTCAGCCGGTTGGAAGTTTTTACCTGAGCAATGCGTTAAATTATATCGAATTGTCGAGTTTATTGGACGTTGGTCGATGATTGATGTTTTTGTGGTGGCGCTTTTAACAGCACTCATTCAGATTCAATCGCTTGCTACAATTTTAGCAGGGCCGGGTTCGATTGCTTTTGGTGCGGTTGTGGTGTTAACCATGTTCGCATCCTTAAGTTTTGATCCACGTATTATTTGGGATAACTTCTATACTTCTCAAAATACAAATAAACCTTCTTCTTTTGCTTCTGAAAAAACAACGATTATTCAGGCAGAACATCCGCCTTTGAATAATGATTCTATTAATCCCAGTCAATAAAAGAACAATGAGTATGTCTGAAAATGAAATAACCCCTGGTAACTCAGATCATCGTGATACAGATGTTGAACTGGATAACATGAATGATTTGCCAGAACCCCAAGAAAAGAAAAGTCGATGGAAGCCTTTATTAATCTGGCTGATTCCATTAATTGCTCTTTTAATCGCGCTTTCATTAGCTGTAAAAGCGCTGTTGTCTCATGGTCCTACCATTGATGTGTCTTTTCGCACCGCCGAAGGACTGGTCGCTGGTAAAACAACAGTCCGTTATAAACAGGTGGACATTGGTGTAGTACGGCAGATTGATCTTTCAGATGACCGTTCACACATTATCGCGAGAATTGATTTGCGCAAAGGTGCGAGTAACTTTGCAGCAAAAGATTCACGATTTTGGGTTGTGCGACCACGTATTGGGACGAGTGGAGTTTCAGGAATAGACACCTTATTGTCAGGTTCTTACATTGAAGTCGATGGGGGGAAATCAGAAGAGAAAAAATTTGAATTTACAGGTTTAGAAGTACCGCCAGTGATATCGTCAGATGTTCCAGGCAAAATATTTTTCTTGAATGCAGATGATTTAGGTTCCTTAGATGTCGGTTCTCCAATTTATTATCGTCGAATTAATGTGGGGCAAATTACAGCTTATAAATTGTCCGCAGATGGTAAAAATGTTGAACTGCAAACTTTTATCCGCGCGCCGTATGACAAGTTTGTAACTACCGATGCACGTTTTTGGCAGGCGAGTGGTATTGATGTGACCTTAAATGCTTCAGGCTTTAATTTAGATACTCAATCTCTGGCAAGTATTGTCGCTGGCGGTATTGCTTTCGGATATCCAGAAAATTCGCATGCTACGACGGCCGCGAATCATAGTCGTTTTAATCTTTGGGACTCAAAATCTGAGGCATTAAAAGAGCTGGATGGACAACCTCGTGGCGTGATTATGTATTTTGATCATTCATTGCGTGGGTTAGCAGTCGGTGCACCAATTGATTTCATGGGTATTGAAATTGGTAACGTTAAATCGATTAATGCAGAGTTCTATAACAACTATAAGCAGATTCGCATGCGTGTTGAGGCAGTTATCTATCCTTCACGTGTTGAAAATGGTCAGGCGCTTAATCCAAATAGTGTAATTTTCAAGAACTTTGTTGAACATGGATGGCGTGCTCAAATGAGAACGGGCAACCTTCTCACAGGTCAAAACTACATTGCCCTAGATAAGTTCCCTAAAGCTAAACCAGCCACATTACAAATTCTGAGTGATGATCGTGTGGTGATTCCAACGACACCAACTGAACTGAGCGGCCTACAAGCACAAGTTTCTCAGATTGCTGATAAATTAACGAAATTCCCGTTAGTGGAAATTGGGCAAGATGTACGTAAAACGCTTAACAATATGAACACCGCTATTGCCTCTACCGATAAACTGGTTAAACAGTTAGATGGTAAAGTGGCACCTGGTTTACAAGCAACCTTAGACGATGTTCGTAAAACGGTAAGATCATCTGAGTCTATCTTGTCGAGTGATGCACCGTTGCAACAAGACGTCCGCAAAGCATTGCAGCAAATGACACGTGCGGCAGCTTCTTTACAGTTAATGGCAGACTATATTGAACAACATCCTGAATCAATTATTCGTGGTAAGACACCAGAGGCCGATGATGAAAAATAAAAATAATCGATCTTTTCAGCACTCTAAAGCAGCCAAATGGCTGCCTGGGACTGGCCTGTTTTTAACGGCAGTTGCTATGACAGCATGTTCAAGTTCACCAACACCGAACTATTACACGATGTCCCCTAAAGTCACTGCGGCTACAAAATCAACTGTGCAAGTGATTGAGGTATTACCAGTCGGGATTCCAGACCGATTAGACCGTGCACCTATAGTGCTACAAGACAGTAGTGGCAAGTCTAAGGTGTTAAACAACGAGCGCTGGACATCGACTATGGGTACGCAATTACGCGATACCTTGTCTGCGGGTTTACAACAAAAACTAGGGGCAATTGACAGTTATAGCAGTGGGCTTTCTGGAAATAATCAGCCTTTATATCGAGTTTCTACAGACTTTTCTCATTTTGATATTATAGATAACAGCAATATTAATATTGCAGTGTCTTGGGTGGTGAAGCGTCAAATACCTCCAACTCAATTAGAGTCAGCTAATGCAAAAGTCATCACTAATCGAGGAGCGCAGCTAAATTGTAGAATTGCTTTTAAGCAGCCGATCGATCAAAAAGCTAAAAAAATGGAAGGCATTGTAAGTGCTTCAAGTGAGGCCATGAGCCAGATCATTAATTTTATTTCCTCTTCAATTGTGGCTCTAGATTCGAACAAAAAAGCGGTTATTAGCAATGGTGTTTGTTCGTAAAACGAAATGCTTTTAATCAGCCCCTTTATGTGTGCAAAACAGATAAAGGGGTTTTTTATTTTAGTTGCCTCGATAGGTCGAATAACCATAAGGGCTAAGTAGTAAAGGAATATGGTAGTGATTTACGCTGCCATCCACTTTAAAAATCACAGGTACTTCGGCAAAAAAAGTTTGTTGTTTGTTCTTTTTAAACCAGTCTTCAGTTTTAAAGGTAACTTTATAAACACCTTGCTCTAGTTTTTTATTTTCTGGATAGAGCGCTGCAATACGACCATTTGAATCGGTCACTTGCTGGTTGAGTTTAACCCACTGGTTATTGGTATTTTTTTCTAAAACGACTTCAATCTGAGAAGAGGGCAAACCCGTTTCTAGATTTAACACATGCACACTGAGTGGATTACTTTGTGCAAATGTAGCTGAAGCTATAAATAACGAAGATAAAGCAATAAATGATTTAGTCATGGTGAACTCCTTATGAATGAAAAATGGTTTCAATGGCTTTGCTTGCACATTGGTTGTCATTTTGTGCGCCACCAGCACCCGCAACCCCAATCGCTCCGATCACTTGGTTCTCAAAACGAACAGGTACGCCGCCGCCTAACAAAAGTAAATTTGCTACGGTGGTTAAATTTTTTGCATCGGGGTTTTGGTTACTGTTTTGGCTTAAAACTAAGGTCGATGTTTTGGTAGATAACGCTGTATAGGCCTTTTTCTCGGCAGCCATTAAATTATGCGGACCTACCGACTCATGGCGTTCGGCAGTTAATGGATTACCGCCGCGATCCACAACAACGACTGCTATGTTTTGATTTAATTTTTTGCATGTCTCTTTCGCACTGTCGGCTAATAGGTGCGCAGTTTTAAGATCTAATGAATAGACTTGATTCAAAGCAGGGGGCTGTGCAAAAGTACTATTACCCAATAACACGGCTGTTAACATCAGCCAGTTCAATTTGTTCATTATGATTTGCCTCTAGGTCACTTTGAAAATCTTAAACAAATTGCCTAATTTCAAGCATGACAATCACATTACAAAGTTGTCATCTTTCAAATGAGTCTTTAGAAAATGCGTATCCTTATTATTGAAGACGAGATCAAGATCGCCACTTATTTGGTCAAAGGATTAAAAGAGTCTGGATATCAAGCAGAGTGTGTTCACTTAGGGCTTCAAGGTTTGGAAATGCTAAAGAGAGATGAACATGACTTACTTATTCTTGATGTGATGTTGCCGGACATAGACGGCTGGAGCGTATTACAGGTCCTACGCCAGTTTTCAAAAATTCCGGTGATTTTCTTAACGGCAAAAGATCAGGTGATGGATAGAGTGAAAGGGTTAGAGTTGGGAGCAGACGATTACTTAGCTAAACCTTTTTCCTATATTGAACTGTTGGCACGTATTAAAAGTCTGTTAAGAAGACAGCAATATCTGCAAGAAAATGAGCTAGCTATTAGCGATTTAAAAATGGATTTGGTCAGTCATAAAGTATGGCGTAATAGAAACCTGATTGAGTTGAGCAAAACTGAATTTAATTTATTGCGTTACCTGCTGCTCAACAAAGAGCAAATTGTGACGCGCAGACAAATTGGTTCCGAAGTGTGGAATATTAATTTTGACACTGATACTAACTTTATTGACGTCGCGGTACGCCGTTTACGAAGCAAAATTGATGAGGGATATGAATTAAAACTCATTCATACCATACGTGGTTTGGGCTATAAAATTTCGGTTAGCTTATGAACTTTAAATTTCTGCGTTCTCTTGAAGTCCGTATTACATTACTGGTCACGCTTTGTTCTGCCTTAATTTTATGTTCCGTCGGCTTTATGACCTATTTAGGCATTAATCAAATTTTATTAAAGCAACAAGATAAAGCATTAGCAGACAGAATTAACCGTTTGGAAATTTTGCTGCAAGATAGCGAAAATGTAGAGCAAATTATTGCGCGGCCTAAGCTTTACCAAAATATGCTTGGCAATCAAGACAACTTGTTTCTGCTCATTCATAAAGACAAAACTTTAATTAATATTAATCCGCTACATATTCAGTTTCCTGAGCTTGCACAGCGCAACAGTCTTCAATTTCAAGATTTAGTCAACAATCCATATCCAACACGAATTGCTTGGAAAACCATAAAGATTAATAACGAGCCTTATCTACTCATTGCCGGTAAACAATGGTCGGAACGAATCAATATTCTTTCACCTTTTCAAGAGAATCTCTTGATGTATATGGTAGGGGGCGTGTTTGCAATCTTTGTGCTTTGCATTTTAGCGTGTCATTTTGGTTTAAGGTCGCTACAACAGCTTCGTAAGCAAACTCATTCAATTAACGTAAATCAGCTACAGAAACGGTTAAATCTGTCAAATTCACCTTTAGAAATTGAGCTGCTTTCAAAAGATATAAACCACATGCTTGAGCGTATCGAAAAAGGCTATACGCAACTCAACCGTTTTTCTGAAGATATGGCTCATGAGTTCCGCACACCTTTAAATAATCTGATTGGGCAAACCGAGATTGCTTTAACTGGCACACGATCAGTTGAGCAATATGAAGATTTGCTGGTGTCTCATTTAGACGACTACCACAGATTAAAACGCATGATTGATAGTATGCTTTTCTTGGCAAGAGCCGATCAGAAAATGGTTCTTGTAAACAAACAAGAAATAAACATCCAAGATGTTATAGATGGGCTATGCCAGATTTTTGAATATCAGGCTGAGGCACAAGATTGTCATTTTAGTCTTAACTTAGAGGCTAAAACGTTATTTGCAGATCCAGAGTTATTTCAAAGAGCTGTTTATAATCTTGTTTTAAATGCGCTGGTTCATGGTGGTGACAAGCGGACTATTCATATCGCAACTAAACATAAGATGTTTGAGCATACGCAATGGATGAGCCTGACGGTGGTAACGGGTGGTATTTCAATTGCTGAGCATCAACTTGAGCATCTTTTTGAAAGATTTTATCAATGCCATTCAAGTCGAAGTGATGAGAATCAGACAGGTGGATTAGGCTTATCGATTGTTGCTTCAATTATGGATCTGCATTATGGCCGCTATCGAGTTTATAACATGGTCGAGGGTGTGTGCTTTGAGCTTGATTTTCCCCTTCTAAAATTTATGCCATAGTCCCAATTGATGGGCTAATTTTTTATCGACAACCCCAATATATTCATAATTATCATTAAATATATCAATATTCATATCTTTTTTATCAAGTATAAATTCAATCAGAATATTTTAACTTCATTTAAAGTTTTAAGTATCAAAAAAGCAATTTTATTCTAGCTGCGCTTTACTCATAAGAGTTATAAATTACATTTGAATAAATAGAAGGATTCAATAATGAAAACAATTGGCTTATTAGGCGGAATGAGTTGGGAATCTACAGTGCTTTATTATCAACAAATCAATAAAATGGTTCATCGTAAATTAGGAAAATTGCATTCTGCTAAAGTAATTATTAATAGTGTTGATTTTGAAGAAATAGCAGCCTTGCAAGCAAAAGGTTTATGGAAAGAGGCTGGAACGTATTTAGCCGAGCAAGCGCAAAACTTAGAGAAAGCAGGGGCAGATTGTATTTTGGTGTGTACCAATACCATGCACAAAGTTGCTGTACAGATTGAAGAGTCAATTACCACGCCTTTCTTACATATTGCCGATGCGACGGCAAAAGAAATTGTGAGTCAAAACGTGGGTAAAGTCGCTCTCTTGGGAACAGCTTTTACTATGGAACAAGATTTTTATAAAGCCCGCTTAAAAAATCATGGAATTGATGTAATTATTCCAAATGAAGCAGATCGAAAGATAATCCATCAAATTATTTATGAAGAGCTTTGTTTAGGGGTAATCAACCCAGAATCACAGCAAAAGTATATGACTATTGTAGAGAGGCTCATTGCTGAAGGCGCCCAAGGAATTATCTTGGGTTGTACCGAAATTTGTATATTGATTGGTGAGGTTAAATTTTCGGTGCCTTTATTTGATACGACCGCCATTCATGCAAAAGAGGCAGTGAGTTTTGCTTTATTATAACAAGTCAGATTAAATAAATTAAAATGAATAATTAATTTCAGAATGGAGTATAACTAATTGAAATTTACCTCAAAAATTGATTGGTGGCTTTTATTAATCCTGATCGTTGTTACAGTAAGTATAATCTCAAAAATTTATAAAGCTCATCAAACTGATTCTTTAGCATCTAATTTTAGTTACTTAGCCATTTATAGTGTCATTATTTTTCTAATTTGGCTGCCTATATTTAATACTTATTATGTTGTAGATCAGAATAAATTAATCATTAAAAGTATGGTGTTTCGCTGGAAAATCAATATTGATGATATTACTAAAATTGAAGAAACTCATAACCCACTTTCTTCACCCGCACTGTCATTAGATAGACTAAAAATTTATTATTTTAAAAATGGGAGTGTGAATTCGGTCATGATTTCACCAAAAGATAAAGAAGGTTTTTTTCAAGCAATAAACAAAAGACCATATTAAAGTTGCTTGTTTAATTGCACACATAAACTACGCTATCTCCATTATGACAAAAAAGAAATGGAGATAAGCCATGCCCACACGCTTTTTACTGCCTATTTTAAGCACTACAGTTTTAGTGGCATTAACGGGATGTACCTCATCTGCTCAATATTCTATTGCAGAAAGTTATGGTCCCGAACCAAAATTGCCTGAGCCTAAATCAAGTTTATTTCCAACCGTAAATATCGCACCTGCGGAAGGTTGGCCAAGTGGTGTTATGCCAAAACCAGCAGAAGGTTTAAAGGTAAAGGCATTTGCACAAGGCCTTGAGCATCCACGATGGTTACATGTTTTACCTAATGGAGATGTATTGGTTGCTGAAACCGATGCACCCCCTAAGCCGGATGATGGTAAGGGGATTAAAGGTAAGATAATGAATTTAGTGATGAAAAGAGCAGGTTCATCTCATCCGAGTGCTAACCGTATTAGTTTGCTTCGTGACACTAACGGAGACGGAGTTGCCGACCAAAAAACGGTATTTCTCAAAAACTTGAATTCTCCATTTGGTATGGCATTGGTGGGTAATAACTTATATATCGCCAATACGGATGCACTTGTACGTTTTCCTTATCAAGAGGGTGAAACACAAATTAGTGCAAGTGGAACTAAAGTATTGGACTTACCGGGCGGGCCTTTGAATCATCACTGGACCAAAAATGTAATTGCAAATCCTGAGGGAACTAAACTATATATTACGGTCGGCTCCAATAGTAATGTTGCTGAAAATGGTCTAGATAAAGAAAAAGGCCGTGCACAAATTATGGAATACGATATTGCAAGCGGTCAGTCTCGTCCATTTGCAACTGGATTACGTAATCCAAATGGTATGGCTTGGCAGCCTCAAAGCGGAAAACTTTGGACAGTTGTAAATGAGCGCGATGAAATTGGCAGCGACTTAGTCCCTGACTATATGACGTCAGTTCAAGATGGCGGTTTTTATGGCTGGCCTTATAGCTACTATGGTCAACATGTGGATGTGCGAGTAAAACCACAAAATCCTGAACTGGTCGCACGTGCCATTAAACCTGATTATGCACTGGGCAATCACACTGCCTCTTTAGGCCTTACCTTTTATGCAGCTGAACTCATGCCGCAATTCCGAGGTGGTGCATTCATTGGTCAGCATGGTTCTTGGAACCGTAAGCCTCACAGCGGTTATAAAGTCGTTTTTGTACCATTTAGAAGTGGTCAACCCTCTGGGCCACCTCAAGATATTTTGACTGGATTCCTAAGTGACAAAGGCAAAGCTTATGGGCGTCCTGTAGGAGTGGCAGTAGACTTTTCTGGGGCAGTGCTAGTCGCAGATGATGTGGGTAATACTATTTGGCGTGTTTCACCCGTTGCCGAGACGACTTATGAAGCTCCTATGAAACGTGCTGTTGGAACCCCGCCAGGCGCCCCATAAAGTGTATTAACGATCATTAATTAGCATGGGCGGCCTTTAAGCTTTATAGAGGCTCGTCCAAGAGGCTATTATTTAATTTTTAAATAATTGAACAAAAAAAATACTAATTGGACTTTATAAGCCAACTTCTCAAGAATGAATATGTGAAAACGATAATGATGTTTAAGGATCAAACACATGAATACACATATTCGAATTGCCGTGGTTGGTGGTGGTATTGCTGGTCTGGCTTTAGCAAGTAATTTAAGTAAATATGCTCATTTAGATGTACAAATGTTTGAATCTGCACCTCAGTTTTCTGAAATTGGGGCTGGGATTTCTTTTGGTGCTAATGCAGTCAAAGCCATTGAATTATTAGGTTTAGCCAAAGAATATCACGCCATTGCAGATAAGGTGAGTGCACCATTTCAAGATGTTTGGTTTCAATGGCGCAATGGTTATACTGATGAATATTTATCTGCATCTATTGCTACAGGTGTAGGGCAATCTTCGGTTCACCGTGCAGATTTTCTAGATGCCATTATTCCTCACATGCCTACGCAAAATGTCCATTTTTCTAAACGCCTTGAAGCAATTGAAGAACAAAACGATCAGGTAATTTTGCACTTTAATGATGGTAGTCGGCACGAGTGTGACTATTTGATTGGTGCTGACGGTATTCGCTCTGTTGCTCGTCAATATGTTTTAGCTACTCATCATTTGCCACCAGTTCATCCACGTTTTTCAGGAACTTGGGCATATCGTGGCATTATTTCGCACACTTCATTTAAAGAAGCTTTGCAGCAAATAAATGGTGATACAGATTTAGCAGATATTCCCCAAATGTTATTGGGTAAAGACAAACATATTTTAACGTTCCCAATTCGTAAAGGTGAGCAAATTAATATTGTTGCTTTCTGCTCAAACCGCGAAGACACGGTACTACCAGCCGATACACCGTGGACTAAACCTGTCGATAAAGCACAGATGCTTTCCGATTTTTCGGACTGGAGCGAAAGTTGCCAAACATTACTCGGTTTAATTGAACAGCCCACCATTTGGGCTTTGCATGAAATTGAAGAACTCTCGACTTATCAAAGCGTCTCGGGACGTGTGATTCTTATGGGGGATGCCGCACATGCCATGTTACCTCACCAAGGGGCTGGAGCAGGGCAAGGTCTCGAAGATGCATTAATCATTGCAGCCTTATTGGCGACCAAAAACTTACAAGCAGAGCAGTTAACCGATGTGTCTGCCATCTATGAAAAGTTGCGTTTAAAACGCGCTTGCCGCACTCAACAAACTTCTCGTGAGTCTGGCGAAATTTATGAATGTTATTCAGCTCAATACCCAACATTTGCAGAAATTGGCGAACATCTTGAACATCGTTTTGACTGGTTATGGCAACACGATCTAGAGCAGGATGTTGTAGATGCACAGCGCCAATTACATCAATTAGGAATGGCAACCATTTAAATAAATTTTTGTTTTACACACAATTTGCTAAGGAAAGCAATTATGGAAAAACTAAATGCAAATCAATTGATTGATGATACAAGATTAACACCCTTACATTGGCGGGTGATCTTGCTGAGCGCACTCATTATTATTTTTGATGGTTATGACTTAGTCATTTATGGTGTGGCATTGCCTAAGCTCATGCAACATTGGCAGTTAGATAGTATGACTGCTGGATTGCTGGGCAGTGTTGCATTATTTGGCATGATGTTTGGTGCCATGATTTTCGGGAGTTTGGCAGATAAATTAGAGTCCTATGGTTTTAGCCGTAAACGTTTAATTATGCTTTGCGTGCTCATTTTTAGCGGTTTTACCGTGCTATGCGGTTTTGCCAATAGCCCTAAAGAATTTGCCATCTATCGTTTTATTGCCGGCCTAGGTTTGGGCGGTGTCATGCCAAATGTTATTGCCATAATGACCGAATTTGCCCCAAAAAAATTAAGATCAACTTTGGTATCGCTCATGTTTAGTGGCTATGCCATTGGCGGTATGAGCTCAGCACTTTTAGGCATGTGGTTGGTTCCTAAATTTGGTTGGCAAATCATGTTTATTTTGGCAGGTATTCCTCTCATTTCATTACCTATTATTTGGAAATTTTTACCCGAATCAATTGATTATCTGGTTCGCCAGAAAAAATGGAATGAGGTACGTCATTTACTTCAACAGTTAGCACCAGAACAAAACATAGCTGATCATACCAACATTGTTTTACACCAAGAAAATCAACAAACTGCGGCTCGGCCTTTAGCTGCGTTATTTACCGAAAATCGCGCTTTAGTCACTCTTTTTTTCTGGCTGAGTGTATTTATGGCTTTACTGATGGTGTATGCGCTCGGTAACTGGATACCAAAACTCATGGTCGAGGCAGGATATGATTTATCAACTAGTCTGGTCTTTTTATTGGCGCTAAACTTGGGTGGGATGTTGGGCGCAATCGGTGGTGGTTACTTTGCTGATCGTTTTCATTTAGGTAAAGTTATTTGTTCACTCTTCTTCGCGGGTGCAATTTCACTTTACTTGCTGAGCTATGCTTTACCTATGGTCATTTTATATCTCTGTATTGCAATTGCTGGAGCCGCATCTATCGGTGGACAAATTTTATTGCTGGCTTATATGGCTCAGTTTTATCCTTCACCAATTCGCAGTACTGGCATTGGTATGGCTTTGGGCGTAGGCCGTATTGGGGCGATTTTAGGTCCGATTTTATGCGGCTGGCTTTTAAGTTTGCATTTACCCATTGAATATAATTTTATTGCGCTAGCCATTCCTTGTGTGCTGGCAACCTTAAGTGTTATTGCCATAAGTATTTGTAGCCGAACCAAACGGGTCATGTTGAATTCAAGCATGTCTCCATAGTAGTTAAGCATTTTTATTCCTGTAAAAGGAACTACACTCTAAACAAGGAAGTTAACGTCTTTGTTTAGAGTATTTAAAGGATCAGAACCATGGATTTAGGTTTGATTAAAGTTTTTGTCTGTATTTATGAGTCTCGTCACATTAGTAAAGCTGCCGATAAATTAAATTTGAGTCAGCCCTCGGTCACTTATAATTTGAACCGTTTACGCCGTCAGTTAAATGACGAGTTGTTTACCCGAAGCAGAGGCGGGGTCGAACCTACAAAAGTTGCCCATGAGCTTTATCCAATTTTTCACCAAGCAATTTTTAATATTGAATCGGCGATTGCTCAAGCACAGGAATTTCATCCTGAAAACTCAAATAAAACTTTCCGAATTGGACTGTCAGATGCAGGGGAAATTTGCCTCTTACCCAGTCTGATGGCTTTTTTGCAAAAAACAGCACCCTATATTCAAATTGAGATTGAAGAGATTCAGTCGTCTAAGGTTGAACAGTGGCTCATTGATGGTTTTTTAGATCTAGCCGTATTTAATAGTACGCAGACCATAATGCCTAAAATAGAAACACGTACTTTATTTGAAGAAAGATATGTATGTATTGCCAGAGCTGACCATCCGAGACTACAGCAGCAGCTAACTTTAGAGCAATATTTGCAAGAAGATCATGTTGCGATTAAATCATCGACAGGGCATATCCAAGTTGAGCAATATTTAAAAACAATGGATTTGAAGAGACGTATTCGATTAGAGGTTCCTCATTTTAGTGTTTTGCAAGGCGTTTTGCAGAGTTCAGATATGTTGGTGACCTTACCGTCGAGAGCAGCTCGACATTATTTAGCACATGGTAATGTTCAAATGTTTGAATTACCTTTTGCTATGGATTCTTTTAAAGTGAGCTTAAATTGGTTTAATCGTAGTGATGATATTATTGCCAGAAAATGGTTGATTCAATCTGTTGGTCAAATATTTGAAGTTCTATAAAACTATTAATATCTGTGTTGAAAGTTATATTTAAAATTTCATTTTCAGATGAATGAGCTTGATCTGAGAAGTTAAAGTTCTTTCCAATTTATTATTAAATTTTGATAGCATTCGCGGCATACACAATAAGAACTGTTGATACGAATTATGACCGATCAATTAAGAGCAAAATTTGAAAATTTAGAACTTAACGCAGGTTTAGGGAAAATCAGTGCCTTTATTTCAATGTCACTCAGCTTACTTTGTTTATTTGGTGCATTATGTTTTTTATTTCCCAGCATATTAACGACACCGGAACTTCGTCCTCTTTACGCAAAACACTATAATCTTTTTTATTATGGCCTGATCACTGGCATTGTGATTAGTGCTGGTTTTGGTGCGTTTAGTGCAATTATTCGTCAAAACCGATATGGATTCTACGGGCTATGTTTTTCACTTGTAGCAGCAGTTTTGGGCTGTGGTGTAATTGAAGCACCCGTTTTACCCAGTGTACCGTTTTATGCAGGTATCGATTATTTTGTACTGACCCTATTCATTTTAGCGTTTGTTTTTATTCCGCTTGAAGGTTTTTTTGCTAAAAATCCTGAACAAAAAATATTAAGAGTGGGCTGGGTGACCGATATGAAATATTTCATGGTCAGCCATGTTGGAATCCAATTATTCAGCTTTTTAACGGTCATGCCGATTCAATATTGGATTACCCATCTGCCTGATAACCCGATTGTGCCTTATGTACAAGCCCAACCAATTTGGCTGCAATTTATTGAGCTACTAATTGTGGTCGATTTTACAGTCTATTGGTTACACCGTGCGATGCATGAAGTTAATTTCTTATGGCGTTTTCATGCGATTCATCATTCGACTGAATATATGGATTGGTTAGCATCTTCTCGTTTACATGTCATAGAAGTGCTAATGACTCGTTTTATTGCGACTTTACCGATTTTCCTATTAGGTTTTCATACTTCAGCTGTTTTTGCTTATTTAGTTTTTATTTCGTTTCACGCTATTTTTATCCATTCTAATGTGCGTTTTCGTTTTCCATATTTGCGTTGGATTATCGCAACACCAGAATTTCATCATTGGCATCATTCCTCAGAAAAACCTGCTATTGATAAAAATTACGCTGCTTTTATTCCACTCTATGATGTCATTTTTAAAACCGTCTATATGCCAAGTCATTTGGCGAGCGTATATGGGACGGTGGGTTATAAAATCCCAAATAGTTTTATAAAACAGTTTACTTGGCCTTTTAAAAAGTATGTAAAACGTTTTTTAAAACCTTGGCGTGATCAGTAAAATAAAAATAGCCTCGATGGAGGCTATTTTTTAAATCATTATTTGCTTTTAATATTTTTAAAAATCATTACAAGGGCAATCAGAGCAAGGCTAATAATTAAACTCATATAAATATTGGCACTGTTCATAAGTCCAATTTTACCAACAAAATAGCCTGCAAGAATTGCCGGAATGCTAAAAGCTAAATAGCTTTCAACAAAAAATGCGGCCATAAGACCTGCACGTTCTTCGGGTAAAGCTAGGGGCATGACTGTGCGGATTGCTCCCATAAAAGCTGTACCAAAACCCACTCCAGTAATAATAGAACCAATAAATAAAACAGCCGCACTTGTAAAATTAATCGCTAGAAATAAAACGGTTGCGCCAATGATGATGGATAAGGTGCCTGTCAGCAAAATACGAAAATTTGTAGATTTTCTAAGTGTCAGAATTCCTGCTGCACCTGAAAGGGCGAGAGCCATAAACATAATACCGTTTAGCCAAGCTGAAGATGTCTGAAAAATTTTTGCCAGCAAAGATGGCATCAGTGATAAGAAGAAACCACTGACCATCCAAAGCGCAATATTAATAGGACTAATACTGAATAAAGCACTTCTTGCCTGATGAGGAATGGCCATGTTGGGTTTTAAAGAAGCAAGCGCACCCGATCTTTTTTGTACAGTTTCAGGATTAAAAAAACTTAAAATGAGTTGAAATGTAAAGAGAACACATAAGAGTTCAAAAACCAGATGTAAAGGTTGTGATGAGAATTGCAGAATAAGACAGGTAATAAAAATGCCAGCTGCCATGCCAACCATTGGAGCAATACTATTAATCAGAGACCCTTGAAGCTTGCTGAAATCTAAGATGGCGGCGCCTATGGCAGAAACGGCAAGTCCAGTCGCAATGCCTTGTAGACCACGCGCAATGAATAGCATAGAAACATCTGAGGCAAAAAGGAAAAAGCTCATTGAAATAATTTGAAGAAAAATCGCCGAAAGAATGACAGGCCGACGTCCAATATAATCCGATAAAGAACCAATAATGAGTAAAGAGGCAAGTAAGGTAAATGCGTAGGTTGCAAAAATTAAGGTTAATGTAACAGGCGAAAAATTCCATGCTTGTTGATACAAGCGATATAGAGGAGTAGGAGAGCTGGATGCGGCCATAAAGGTCATGAGCGTAACCGTGTTTAAGGTCAACGCAATTCTTGAATCTAATCGAAAAACAGATCCAGACCCTTTAGAACTTGAATTGTTCATATAAGATGAATAACATAAAAGCGAATATTTAGCTTTTATACATTATTTTTGTACTAAAGCAAATCCTTAGCTTTAGTGTATTTTGTATATACAAATAATATTTTAATTGTTTTTTATTGAAGTAGAGCTGATTAATGGCAAAAGTTGTTACTGGGTTACGACCGGGCGGCCGTAGTGAAAGAATTCAAACTGCGGTACATCAAGCAGTCAAAGAGCTTCAAAAAACATGTGAACAAAGCCAAATCACTATACCTATGATTGCTGATGAAGCAGGAGTAACGCCTTCTACAATTTATCGCCGTTGGGGAGATATCAACCAGTTATTTTCAGATGTCGCCCTTAATGAACTGAAACCCGATATGGAGCCAAAAGATTTAGGCTCATTTCAACTTGATATCACGACATGGATCGAACAATATTTCGAAGAGTACTCTTCTGAAGTAGGGCAAACATTGCTAAGAGATTTACTATATGCAACTGAATCTTCAAACGCTCGAAAGTGCGAAACTTTAATCATTCAACAACTTGATATTATTCAAGCCAGAGCTAAGGCGCGTAATGAATTAACTATAGAAAATCAAGAAATTATCGAAGCTGTTATTGCACCTATGCTATTTCGAATCTTATTCACTGATCGTACATTAAGCTTAGACTATGTCCAAATTTTATTGGAGCGGTTATTTAAGGCCCATCCTAATTTGAATTAATTTATCACAGCTTATTAGTGTAATTTTTTAACAAGAAATAGACACTTTCTCTTGTTAAAAAATTATATATCAATTTTTCTTATTATTTTTAAATTAAATTTTCATAATTTATATTTAATATGTTTTCTGTAAAACCATTTATTTAGTAAATGATTGCCTTGAGTTAGCTTCTAACACTCTTAAGGAGGGTGTTATGAGTGTTTTTTATCTAAAATATTAATATAAATAGTAACTTATTTAAATATAAATCTGTTTTTATGACATTTAAAACCTAAAAATAAAATTGATTCTATACAATTTAATGCATGATTTCTGAATTTGTCATTTTTTAAATTTATAACACAGGGTGTTTTTTATTCTTTACAATGGCTTTTCCTTGTTAAAGCAGCTTGTGGTGCTTGCTTTATATTTTATTTTTTTATCCCCATCGAAAAGGTATTTAGATAATGGATTTCAATACCCTTGACCAAGAAACGGTACAGAAAAAACAGAAATTTCACCAAATTTTGTATGTACAGGTCATTTTTGCAATTATTTTGGGCATTTTAATTGGTCATTTTTACCCAGAACTTGGCGAAAGTTTAAAACCGCTTGGTGATGCATTCATCAAGATTGTTAAAATGATTATTGCTCCCGTCATCTTTTTAACTGTTGTTACAGGCATTGCCAGTATGACAAACATGAGCCGAGTTGGTCGTGTAACTGGTAAGGCTATGCTCTATTTTCTGACCTTCTCAAGCTTGGCTCTTGTGGTTGGTATGATTGTGGCAAATATTATCCAACCGGGTAAAGGCCTTAATATTGATCCTGCTACCTTAGTCAACGACAAAGTAAATACTTATGTTGAAAAGGCGCATGCAACAAATATTACTGATTTCTTCATGAATATTATCCCGCAAACATTGGTCAGTCCTTTGGCTGGTGGCGAGATTTTACAGGTGTTATTTGTAGCGGTGCTATTTGGTATTTCTTTAGCTGCTTTGGGTGACAGAGCACGTCCAATTACCGATTTCTTAAATAACTTAACAGCTCCAGTTTTCTACTTGGTCGGTATGTTAATGAAGCTTGCCCCAATTGGTGCTTTTGGTGCAATGGCTTTTACAATCGGTGCTTATGGAATCGAATCAATTGGTAATTTATTGCTGTTGATCATGACGTTCTATATTACTGCTGTCTTATTTATCTTAGTTGTTTTAGGTGCAGTCGCTCGTTATAACGGCTTTTCAATTATTCATTTAATTCGTTATATCAAAGATGAGCTTTGGTTGGTTTTAGGGACAAGTTCTTCTGAAGCAGCTTTGCCATCATTAATGGACAAAATGCAAAAAGCGGGTTGTGAAAAATCAGTTGTAGGTTTGGTAATTCCAACAGGTTATTCATTTAACCTAGATGGGACAAATATTTATATGACAATGGCGGCTCTATTTATTGCTCAAGCCTGTAATGTAGATTTATCAATTAGTGAACAAATCGCATTGCTTTTAGTTGCAATGGTAAGTTCTAAAGGTGCAGCAGGGGTGACTGGTGCAGGCTTTATTACTCTGGCTGCAACTTTATCGGTTGTACCAGCTGTTCCTGTCGCTGGTATGGCTTTAATTCTGGGTATCGACCGTTTTATGTCTGAATGCCGTGCTTTAACAAATTTAGTGGGTAATGCATGTGCAACAATTGTTGTGGCACGTTGGGATAAAGCTTTAGATAAAGATCTTCTGGATAAAGCATTAAAGAACCATAAAGCAGATTAACCTGATAAAAAAATCTTGTAGCTAAAGGCAATTTGGGAGAGTTGCCCAGCTACAGATTTTTTGTTTAATATCGAAAAAAAATATTTTAACTAAGCCATTCTAAAGTTCTGCAACATTACTTTCTTTTAAGAAAGATACTACTGTAATTAAAATCGGGTCGTAAAAAATTATGCTTTTAAGTGATCCTCAAACTCTTCACCTAATTGCATAGCTAATGAATTACCTGCTAAATCACAGGTCACTAAACCATATTCTTTTTTAAAACTAAAAGTAAAACCTTTCCCGTCAGCAAGATTTTTAACTGAATATCCTAACTTTTCTAACCAAATACGAAACGCAATCAAATTTTTAGCTTTAACAACCTTTTTCACGTGAGAACTCCTTCTATCCGTGGCATTACATCTTATTTATTAATAGGGTTTTAATTAGATTTTTTAAAGGGGCAAAACTTTGTTTTATTTTGCAACTTGTAAAAAAAGTAAGATAAAGAAATAAAAGATTTCATTTTTATGAAATTTTGATTGTGTTATGTAATTAAAAAATAATAAATTTTTATGTAAAGCACTGTTTGGGTGAGTGATTTTGAAAATTATAAATTTGATGAATTTTTTTAAATAATGAATAAATAAAAAATAGAGTAAATGTAAAAAATAATTACGGGCAACAGGGAATAAGCAAAAAGATACAGTTTTTAAAATGAAACTGTATCTTCTTTAAAAGCTAAATTTTAGAAATGATCTTTAAGCGCGCGTAGGTGAGCAAAATCTTCAACACTTTCCGCGCGAAGAAAAGGGTTGGTTGCTAATTCAAGCTCAATAGTGCTCGGTAATGTGATTAATTTTTGTTTACGTAGCTCACGGACTTCTTCAGCTCGTTTTGATAAGGCATGGTTATGCGGTTCCACCGTTAAGGCAAATTCAGCGTTTGAAAGCGTGTATTCATGTGTACAATAAACTTTTGTATGGGTTGGTAATGCTGCTAAACGGCTCAGTGAGTGATACATTTGTTCGGCTGTGCCTTCAAATAGTCGACCACATCCCATTGCAAATAAAGTATCGCCGCAAAATACAGCTTCTAATTCTTCAATAAAATAGACAATATGCCCTAAGGTATGACCTGGGGTTGCGATAATCTCTACTTTTAAATCATTAAATTTTAAATGATCGTCATGTTGTAAAGGGTGAGTAATTCCTGGAATTTTTGTGAGCTCATCACGTGGGCCATACACAGTAATATTTTGCGCAGCCGTTAAGTCCGCCACACCACCGATATGATCTTTATGCCAATGGGTGAGCCAGATTTGTTTTAAGGTTAACTGATGACTCTGACAAAATTGAGTTACCAGCTCTGCTTCGGTTGGGTCAACTGCAACAGCTTCTTGAGTTTCAGTATCTTCTAAAATCCAGATATAGTTTTGGAGGGCATTTTGCACATCAATAAAATGAATTCTGTAACGCATTGTTTTATCCTAAAACCAAATCCAAAGAGTAAATAAATAATCACTGATTTTGATCATAACAGAAAATGGTATTAACCCACGTACTTCACCATTTTATGAAACTGGTTTATATAAAACAAAAAAGCCCCCGTGTAGGGAGCTTCTTATAGTCGATGATTTATCGTACTTTCGCGAGCCAGTTGCCTAGTGTCTGTACAATCTGTACTAAGAGCAATAGAACAATCACTGTTAAAATAACAACGCTTGTATCAAAACGTTGATAGCCATAAGAAATCGCTAAATCACCAATACCGCCTGCACCAACTGCACCAGCCATGGCAGTTGCACCAATAAGACTGATTGTCGCTGTGGTAAGGTTTAAGATGAGTGAACTGCGTGCTTCAGGCAAAACAAAGCGAGAGATAATTTGCCAAGGGGTAGCACCCATCGCCTGAGCAGATTCAATAATTCCTTCATTTACTTCAAGCAAGGAAGTCTCAATAAGACGTCCCATATATGGCCCAACATAAATAGTTAATGGAACAATAGCTGCCCACGTACCAATTGAAGTGCCTACTAATAGCTTAGTAAGAGGAATCACTGCAATAAGTAAAATGATAAAAGGAAGAGAGCGTAAAGCATTTACAATTGGATTAAGTAAATGATAAATCACTTTATTGGGCAAAATGCCTTCTGGACGGGTAACTAATAAAATAATTCCCTGAATGAATCCCCAAATACCACCAAACAAAAGTGCGAAGAAAACCATATGAAAGGTTTCTTGCAAAGCGGTAACGAACTGATCAATAGAAAGAGAACTATGCCAGAAAGGTTGAGTGAGTTCAGTTAACCACTGTACGATTAAATCTCTCATACTTGATCTCCTGATTGAACTACACCCACTTCATTTTGTTCTAAAAACTCAATAGCCTGCTTAATTAGCAGAGGATCACCTAAAAGCTGCACAAACATTTGACCAATAACGGTGCCATTAATTTCAGTCATGTTAGCAAATAAGATATTTAAGCTAATATCGAATTGTTTAATCAGTGACTGAATGACAGGTTCTTGAGCAGAACGTCCTAAAAACTGTAAACAGTAAATACTATGATGATGCTGGTTTTCGAGCTGATTTAAAATATTCACAGGCAACTGCTGATGTAAAACAGTTTGAATGAAGTTTTTAGTTGTCGGATGTTGAGGTTTACTAAAGATATCAATCGTTGAACCTTGTTCAATGACTTTACCTGCTTCCATCACAGCTACATGATCACAAACAGTTTCAATGACATCCATCTCATGGGTCACCATAACTATCGTGATTTTTTGCTCTTGATTGATTTTCTTTAGTAGCTCTAAAACTGACTTGGTTGTTTGAGGGTCTAGGGCAGAGGTTGCTTCATCACACAAAAGGATTTTTGGATGATTTGCCAAAGCACGGGCAATACCAACACGTTGCTTTTGGCCGCCAGAAAGTTCATCAGGATAAGCATCTTTTTTGTGCTTAAGGTCAATGAACTCCAATAACTCATTCAAGCGCTTTTCACGTTCTACCTTATTGTAATTTAGTAGACGCATTGGCATTTCGATATTTTCAGCAACCGTCTTGGTTTGTAGCAGATTGAAGTGCTGAAAAATCATACCAATATTTGCACGTTCCTGACGTAATGAACGCGCATCCAAAGCAGTGAAGTCCTTTTGATTAATGATAACCTGACCTTCATTTGGTCGTTCAAGTAAGTTAATCAGGCGGATTAAAGTACTTTTACCTGCACCACTATAGCCAATAATACCAAAAATACTACCTTCTGGAATTTCCAAATTAATTTGGTCCAGGGCACGTATGGTTTGGCCTTTAAGCTGATAGTGCTTTGAAATGTTTTTAAATTGAATCATGTCGTCAAAAAACTATGCTGAAAAGAAAAAACAGGCAAAGAGACTTTGCCTGTTTCGCGTTGCGGGTATTATATTACTATTTAGCTTCTGTGAGGTAGCTGATTGGCTGATTCACGTCAACTTTTGTACCACCAAAGTGCTGTTCAACGTATTTTTTTACAGCTTCGGTATGATATAGCTGACCAACCTTCTGAAGAGTAGGGTCATCTTTACGTGATTCCGCTGTTGCAAGAATGTTTACGTTGAGTTTTGTGCTGCTGTCTACTGGCTCATAGAAAATAGAATCTTTGAGCACATTTAAACCGCCTTCCATTGCTAAAGTATTACCTAAAACAATTGCATCAACTTCATCTTTTACGCGTACAGCTGTCGCCATTTGGATTGGTTTGATATCAATTTTTTTACTATTGTCGATAATGTCGTTTGGAGTGCCTTTAGCAGGATCAAAATCAGCCTTAAGCTTAATTAAGCCCGCACTTTGTAATAACAATAATGCGCGAGCTTCATTTGCAGCATCATTAGGAATTGCAATGCTTGCACCTTGTTGGAACTCATCTACTTTCTTATGTTTACTAGAGTAAATACCCATTGGTTCAAGATAAGTGGTAGAAACTGGCGCAATTTTATCTTTGTTAGATGCATTAAAAGCAACTAAATATGCATAAGACTGGAATGCATTTAAGTCAACTTCTTTATTTGCAACAGCTGTATTCATTGACACATAATCAGTGAAATTTTTCACTTCAAGCTTAATGCCAGCAGCTTTAGTTTCCGGTAGAGTTGAAATATAACGCCAGATATCAGCGTCAGAGCCAGTTGAAGCAATAACTACAGTTTGCAGTTGTGATGAATCACTACCTTTTCCGGCTTGTGGTTCATTTTGCTGTTTACCGCAGGCTGCAAGTAATAGCACAGACACGCTTAAAAAAAGACTGATCAGCTTTTTCATCTAAAAAAAGTCCTGATTATGAGAGAAATCAACTGTTCAAGTTGGTTCTCGACGAGAAATGAAATGTGTTCTATTGCAACATTCCAAAGTTTTCAACGCTAAAAGTTATAACTTTCAGTACTTTTCTAATTCTTCAGCTACTTGTTCTAGCATTTTTGATCTGAGCTTGATAAAACTATTTTTACAGCAGCTTTATCAAATATTATCAGTCATTAAGCAATGTTAAAAAGTATTGAATATTAAAAAATTACGATCATCCTTAACGAAATTAGACCATGTGCGATGATGTTTAGCAGCACATTAACTTGGTGGAATGTTCCAACGGTTTAACCAATCATATCAATAAAAACATATTCAATATAGTGGACATGTTTCGATCTTATTAATTGGAAGTGAATAAAAGATAAGATTTAAATAAATTTATCTAATAAGTAAGATCGAAATAAAAAAAGCCCTCTATGAAAGAGAGCTTTTTATAAATTAAGATTTTTTATTCAGCTTTTTCACGTGCAATTGCGCGGTAGCCAATATCACTACGGTATTGCATACCCGTAAAGGTAACTTGACCACATACTTCTAGCGCATTAATTTGTGCTTCAAGAACGCTGTCGCCCAATGCTGTTACACAAAGAACTCGACCACCAGAAGTCACGATGTGACCATCTTCACGTGTTGCAGTGCCTGCATGGAAAATTTTGGTATCTTCAGGAGATTGTCCGATACCTGAAATTACGTCACCTTTGCGTACGCTATCTGGATATCCTTCTGCTGCAAGTACAATACCGATTGACTTGCGCTCATCCCACTCAGCTTCTTTTGGTAAATTACCAGCAATACCAGCTTCTACCAATTCAACAAGAGATGACTTTAAACGCATCATGATCGGTTGAGTCTCAGGGTCGCCAAAACGACAGTTAAACTCGATCACACGTGGTTGACCTTGCTCGTCAATCATTAAGCCAGCATATAAGAAGCCAGTATAAACGTGTCCGTCAGCAGCCATACCATCAACAGTCGGACGCATGATTTCAGTCATAACACGTTCGAAAATGTCAGAAGTTACAACCGGAGCAGGAGAGTAAGCACCCATACCGCCAGTGTTAGGTCCTTGATCGCCTTCAAAAATACGTTTGTGATCTTGTGAAGTTGCCATTGGTAAAATATTTTTACCATCAATCATACAAATGAAAGAAGCTTCTTCACCTGCAAGGAACTGTTCAATTACAACGCGTGAACCAGCATCACCAAATTTGTTGCCTGCCAGCATGTCATCAATTGCTGCAAAAGCTTCTTCGTTGGTCATTGCAACGATTACACCTTTACCAGCAGCAAGACCATCAGCTTTAATTACAATTGGCGCACCATTTTTTTCAACATAAGCTTTAGCTGCGTCTACTTCAGTGAAAACGTCATAGAAAGCAGTTGGAATGTTGTGACGCTTTAAAAAATGCTTAGCAAATGCTTTTGAACCTTCAAGCTGCGCTGCATATTGAGTAGGTCCCCAAATTTTTAAACCTGCTTCACGTGCAGCATCTACCACACCATTAACTAATGGTGCTTCTGGACCAACAATAATAAGATCAACATTATTTTCTTTAGCAAAAGCAATGATTGCTGAGTTGTCTAAAATATCAAGTTGAACATTCACACATTTGTCTTCTGTTGCAGTTCCAGCATTACCTGGTGCAACAAAAACTTGAGTGACATTGGTATCTTGCGCAATTTTCCATGCTAAAGCATGTTCACGACCACCACTACCTAAAACTAAAATATTCATTTTTAATTTGTTCCTTAACTTTAATTCTTTTCATCCCCCTCTATCCCTCAAGGTGGAGAGTTAGCTCCATTATTGTGGAAAACCCTCCTGAATAAAAGGAGGGTTAGGGAGGACTAAATTTAAATTAGTGGCGGAAATGGCGCATACCAGTGAAGACCATTGCAATGCCAGCTTCATCAGCTGCTGCGATTACTTCTTCATCACGCATAGAACCACCTGGTTGAATAATGCATTTAATGCCCGCTTTAGCAGCATTATCAATCCCGTCACGGAACGGGAAGAATGCATCAGATGCCATTACGGCGCCTTCAACAACCAAACCAGCATGTTCAGCTTTAATGGCAGCAATACGAGCTGAGTTAACACGGCTCATTTGACCTGCACCTACACCAATAGTTTGGCGGTTTTTCGCATAAACAATGGCATTTGATTTTACATATTTCGCAACTTTCCAAGCAAAAATGAGGTCATCAATTTCTTGTTCAGTTGGCGCGCATTTGGTCACTACTTTAAGATCATCTTTAGTAATCATACCTAAATCTTGATCTTGAACTAATAAACCGCCATTAACGCGTTTGTAGTCAAGTTGTGGTGCACGTGCATCAATCGCAGGTAATTCGCCACATACTAAAACACGTACGTTTTTCTTAGCGCCAGTCACTTCAAGCACGCCATCAGCAATACTTGGAGCAATAATCACTTCAACGAATTGACGGTCAACGATTGCTTGAGCAGTTGCAACATCTAACTCACGGTTAAATGCAATAATGCCACCGAAAGCAGATTCTGGATCTGTCGCATAAGCTAAATCGTAAGCAGCTTTAATGCCGTCTAAAGAAACAGCAACACCACAAGGGTTAGCATGTTTTACAATCACACAAGCAGGTTTTGCAAATGACTTAACACATTCAAGTGCAGCATCTGTGTCAGCAATATTGTTATAAGACAATTCTTTGCCTTGTAACTGTTTTGCCGTAGAAACTGATGCTTCTTTTGCATTTGCTTCCACATAGAATGCAGCAGATTGATGTGGGTTTTCACCGTAACGTAAATCTTGTGCTTTGTTCAATTGAGTATTGAACGTACGAGGGAATAAATCAGCTTCACCTTCGGTCTTACCAACGCGAGCGCCTAAGTAAGAAGCGATCATGCCATCATATTGAGCAGTATGTTCAAATGCTTTAACAGCTAAATCAAAACGTGTTTCATAAGAAAGTGAACCAGCAGTTTTTAATTCATTGATTACGGTGTCGTAATCTGAAGCATTTACTACAATACCTACAGAAGCATGGTTTTTAGCAGCTGCGCGAACCATTGTAGGACCACCGATGTCGATATTTTCGATTGCATCGGCAAGAGTACAGTCAGGTTTTGCAACTGTTGCAGCGAATGGATAAAGGTTTACAACAACCAGATCAATCGGATCGATGTTGTGTTCTTCCATTACTGCTTCATCTAAGCCACGACGAGCAAGAATACCGCCATGAATTTTTGGATGTAATGTCTTAACACGACCATCCATCATTTCTGGGAAGCCAGTATGTTCAGATACTTCAACCACTGCGATATTATTATCTTTAAGCAACTTGTATGTGCCGCCTGTAGATAATAATTCTACCCCTAAAGCTGCAAGGTTTTGAGCAAATTCGACAATTCCTGTTTTGTCAGATACAGAAATCAAAGCACGTTTAATAGTCATGATGTTTAATTCAACAATTTCAAGTCTACGGATTAAAACCAATAAGCATAAAAAAATGCCCACGACGTCGTGAGCATTTTATCATTTATTCACTCATCAAACCGTGAGCTTTTAACTTTTTACGTAAAGTGCCACGGTTGAGTCCAAGAATCTCTGCAGCACGGGTTTGATTACCACGTGTATATTCAAGAACTACAGATAAAAGAGGTTTCTCCATTTCTGCTAGCACCATGTCATATACCTGAGATGGCTGCTCACCTTGCAATTGTGCAAAATAATGACGAACTGCGCGATCCACGTGGATGCGAAGAGCAACATCAGATTGTGCAGTAAAAATAGGAGATTTGCTATTCATGCGAGTTAATCCGAAAATCAAATACTAGCTTGGATAAAGTAGTATATAAATGTGGTCTAAAAATACGGAGCCCTGTTTTAGATCCTAAAACAGTGACTCTAAAACATAAGAACAATTAGCTTGCCATATTTCTTCGTATTGAATAAAAAATAAGCGTAACAATAGTTAAATATTTGTTACAGCTCCCTCAAAAACAAAAAAAGTTAGGCTATGTGCTTAAAGTAGAAAAGCACACATGCTTAACAGTATTTTTTTTGGATTGAGAGCGAGGAGTATATGAGTCAAAGCTTTCGTGGCGCGTATCATACCATTGTCTAGGAAAAAGTGAGCAAATTAACTGCATTTTTTTTTATTTTTTTTTCACTTTTTTTACATTTTAGGGGTGGACAATTTCTAATCGATAATTTAGTAGGCTTTTTTTGCTTCTGTTTAGCTCAAATTGGAAACGGAAAGGGGTGTTAGACGGAATACGTTGAATACCTCTTAAGTTTTCAACAAGATATTGTTGAGGAGTTAATATAATTTCTTCTGTTTTGTTGGACTCTGTTCCAAAACTCAACTTTAGATTGGGAAGTTCAATACTTTTATCATTCTGATTAAGCAAGATGCCTGAAAATTGTGTATGACTTGTGTCCACTTTGCGGAGTTTTAACTTTTCTATATAAATAAGTTGATATTGTTCGGCTGATTTATTGCAATGCAGTATTTGGCAAACATAATTAAATGCATGGCTGACGGTTGGGCTTGCATGCATGAGTTTAGGATTAAACCAGAGAATTTGAAAAGTAAAAACTAAAATCAAAATAAGGTTAGCGGAGCTCCAAAGCGTATAGTACAGCCAACTATGCTTTTTATTATTGTCTTGTTCCTGCGAGGATGTTTGTTCAGCTAAATTAAGATTTGGTAGAGCATTAATGGGTTCGTTGTGAAAATAATTTAAGTTGTTGAGATAGGTTAAAAGATCAATATTCGAATTTTCAACTTTTTGATCAAAGATATCTAACACATGAGAATGAGTCATATATCTCGTTTGCATTGAACCGTTAACTAATGTAGATGAGCTCACCATAACAGGCTGTTCAATATTAATCAGATGGGTGAGTGCATTAAAGTTCGAATCACATTTAGGGCAACAAACCATACCCTGAGCAACAGTCAATTGAGTAAGAGATACTTTATAGACTGTTAAACACTTAGGGCAGCGGGTTTGTTTTTCATTCATGAGTTAAAAATCTCAATTTATTGTTTTACGTTTTCCTGAAATGCGACACCAATTTTCTTCGCGTTTTTCGACATCTAATATATCAAAAAAATCAGAATAAACACGTGAAACATCAGCAACTTGCTCTTCAATTACACCTGCAAGTGCGAATTCACCCTCAGATTTAAGTAAATTTGCAAACTCTGGCGCAAGAGCCATGAGAGGACCCGCTAAAATGTTTGCAACTAAAACTTCTGCCTGTTGTGGCTTGAATTCTTGATCAAATTCTTCAGGAAGACCTACATATAGTCGATCTAATACGCCATTAAGTTCAGCATTTTGTTTAGTTGCTAAAACAGCCTGAGGGTCAATATCAGTGGCATATACTTTTTTAGCGCCTAATAATAATGCTGCTACACCTAAAATGCCTGAACCACAACCATAGTCAATAACGATCTTATCTTTAACGTCAGTTTTACCTAGCCATTGTAAGCATAAGAATGTACTTGCATGGTTACCTGTACCAAATGCAAGACCTGGGTCTAACTTAATATTAGTTGCATCAGCTTCTGGTGGCTCTAACCATTCAGGTACGATCCAGAACTTTTCCCCAATTTGAATTGGTTCGTAATAATCCATCCATGCGCGTTCCCATACTTGATCTTCAAGTTCTTCATGACGTATAGGAGCGTCTGGAAGTTGAGCTTTTAAGAAAGCTTCTAAAGTGTCGACATCAATTGGGTCTTGTTCGTCTTGTTGATAAATGCCTGTCACAATTACTTTATTCCATAAAGGTGTTTCACCTGGTAATGGTTCAAGTAAAGCCTGATCTTCAGCATCATCCAGAGTTACGCTTACCGCACCTAGAGACATTAAAAGTGTTTCTGTGAACTCAACTTGTTCTTGATCAACGGTAATGTGTATTTGTAACCACTTCACGAAAAGGACCTAAAAATTTTATTTAAAGGCGTATTGTAGCGGACTGGACAGTTTTAAAAAAGAAAGCGGCCCATCTTTAATGAGCCGTCTTTGAAAATACTGATGAGATATAGCGGAAAATAATGATTTCTTCTATACCCTACATTGGAGCAGATTAAGGAGCCGGGGCTTTAAATTGTAGTTTACCGTTTTCGTTTGGTTCGCAAGTACCATTAAAGGTTACACCATTATGGCTATATGACACCCATTCACCTTGCTGTTTTTTTACACAAGCTCTAAGTTCTTTTTGCATCACTGATTTGCCTGAATCTGCAGCATGACTAGCTGTTTTACTTGATTTAGTCGTATGAGTCGATTTAGCCGTATGGGTCGTCGCAGCTTGGGTCAACGTTACGCCTGAAAAACAAAGGAGAGATGCGGTTAAGATTTTTAACAGAGTCGTTTTCATTTTGTGTTCCTTCTCGTTGCGTTAATTTTAAAGTCGTAGAAGTGCTGTACATTTTTTATTCTAAGATGAAAATTTTTTAAAAACATTCACTTTGTATTGAATTCATGCAACAAAATGTCAAAACATGTGGTTTACCGTAAATCATGTGAAGACAATTTTGTAATTATGTACATCAATAAGCAGATAATTTTGCTATAATGTTCCGTCTTTTTTTTCTGGTGTTTTTGTACTCATGCACTATCCTAAAGTTTATGATGTTATCGTTATCGGTGGCGGTCACGCAGGTACGGAAGCGGCCCTTGCTGCTGCGCGTATGGGACGACAGACTTTGCTTTTGACCCATAACATTGAGACTTTGGGCCAAATGAGTTGTAACCCTGCAATCGGTGGTATCGGTAAGTCACATTTAGTACGTGAAATTGATGCACTTGGCGGTGCAATGGCTTTAGCTGCCGATAAAGGTGGTATTCAGTTCCGTATTCTAAATTCGCGTAAAGGTGCAGCAGTGCGTGCAACACGTGCTCAAGCGGACCGCGTTCGTTATAAAGCTGCTATCCGCGATACTTTGGAAAATCAAGCAAATCTTGATATTTTCCAGCAAGCTGCTGATGACCTGATTGTTGAAGGTGATACGGTTAAAGGTGTCGTTACCCAAATGGGTATTCGCTTTGACGCTAAAACTGTCGTGTTGACTACAGGTACATTCTTGGGTGGCGTAATCCACGTTGGTTTAGAAAAATCGAGCGGTGGTCGTGCGGGTGATCCGCCTTCTATTGCGCTTGCTCAGCGTTTACGTGAATTAAAACTACCTGTGGGGCGCTTAAAAACGGGCACACCTCCACGTATTGATGCACGTTCAGTTGATTTTTCAGTCATGATTCCGCAGCCGGGCGATTTTCCATCTCCGGTTATGTCATTCATGGGTGATGCTTCTATGCACCCTGAACAAGTAAATTGCTATATCACGCATACAAATGAAAAAACCCATGACATTATTCGTGGTGGTTTAGACCGTTCACCAATGTATACCGGTGTTATTGAGGGTGTAGGACCACGTTACTGCCCATCCATTGAAGATAAAATTCACCGTTTCGCTGATAAAGACTCGCATCAAGTATTTTTGGAACCAGAAGGTTTAGATACGCACGAGCTTTATCCAAATGGTATTTCTACTTCGCTTCCATTTGATGTGCAGTTTGAGCTAGTGCGTTCTATTCGTGGTATGGAAAATGCTCATATTTTGCGTCCAGGCTATGCGATTGAATATGACTATTTCAATCCACAAGCTTTGAAATTTACTCTCGAAACTAAAGCGATTAATGGGCTGTATTTTGCAGGCCAAATTAATGGTACGACAGGTTACGAAGAAGCAGGCGCTCAAGGTTTACTTGCTGGCTTAAATGCTGCACGCCGTGCGTGGGAGCAAGAAGAGTGGACACCTAAGCGTGACCAAGCATACATGGGCGTGTTGGTTGACGACCTTATTACTTTGGGTACTAAAGAACCATACCGTATGTTTACTTCACGTGCTGAATATCGTTTGATGTTACGTGAAGACAATGCGGATCAACGTTTAACGACTATTGGTCGTGAACTTGGTTTGGTTGATGATGTACGTTGGGCTGCTTATTGTGAAAAAATGGAAGCGGTTGAGCGTGAAACCTCTCGTTTACAACATTTGTGGGCTGCCCCAAATAACCCTATGGGTAAAAAGTTCGTTGAAATGACGGGTGCTGACTTAAGTAAAGAATGTAGCGCAATTGATTTGCTTAAACGCCCTAATATTAGCTTTGGTCAAATTGCAGAACTTACTGGCTCTGAAGTTTCTGAGCAAGTGGGTGAGCAAATCGAGATTGCTGTGAAATACGAAGGTTATATTAACCGTCAGCATGAAGATGTGGCACAGTTAAAGCGTCTTGAAGAAACTAAAATTCCTGCCGATTTTAATTATGATGTAGTGTCTGGTTTATCACGTGAGATTACCCAGAAATTAAAAACGGTTCTTCCGGAAACATTAGCTCAAGCAAGCCGTATTCCGGGTGTTACACCGGCAGCTGTTCAGCTTGTAATGATCACAATTCGTAAAAATAATATGATTAAGAAAACAGCTTAGTCTTTTAAATGTAAAAAAGCCCAGTTAAGACTGGGCTTTTTTATGTTCTGTTCAAAAAATATATGGAAACTTCCTAAGGAAGAAAACAGATTTCACTTCCTTTTTTTCTTATTTCACATATTTCGAGTAGCCAGTTATATTAAATTCACGTTCAAACAAAGAGGGCTTTAACCATGACAATGAAATCAATTCGCTACAATGGATATGAAATGGCATGCCAATGCTCGTGTTCAAAATAGCGCAAAAGAAAGAGTGGATCAGTTTTGTAGGGGGAGAACACATTGATCTGAAACAAGTATAAATATAAGAGCTAATATAAAATTAAGAAAATTATAATTCAAAATCTCAAGAGAACCTTATGGTTCTCTTTTTTATATCTATTTACTTACTCTCAGATTCAACTTCTCGTACAGCATTGTGTACTTGAACTGGTTCAATATGCAGTAATTTCTTGCCAAAACTACGTAGCCACCATACCAGTTGAGATGTAAAGGGTACGGTCGCTGTAACTTCTACGATATTTTCTTCAAGTGGAATTATAGTTTGGTCCTTGCTTAACTGACTTTCATAGAATGTTCTGGCAGTTTGCTCGGTCATGGTTAATGTGAGTTGAATTGATTCAGTTGGCTGTTTGTAGTCCACTCTAAAGCCTAAAGCACCTGAATCAATATAATCATCAATATCAAAATTGACCGGATGTAAGGCTCGACTATCTAATACCTTTGCTGTTTTAAAACGGTGCAAGGCAAATGTTTGAACTTCAGTTTTGTCATGTCGAGTGCAAATCAAATAAATGACTGCACCTTTTTGTACCAAAGCCAAGGGATTTAAAATATACGTTTTATCTTCGCCCTGATTGACTCGTGCTTGATAAATACATTCTATTTGCTTGTCTTGAAGTAGGCCTTCATAAATTGCTTGTTGAGCATTTCGATCAACTACAGGCGGGATAAGCGGTTGGCTTGCGGGTACGATGCGTACTCGGTTAATCCATTGTCTCACATTATTTTGTGTAGAGAGGCTGCGTTTAGCCAAATCAAACCATGGTCCCATCTCATCAAGCAGGCTTGGAGGAAGTAAGTGTTTTAGATGCTCCTCAACCATCATAAAGGTTACTGCCTGAGAGCTAGTCATGTGAGGTAAGCTTTGAATAGGCGCATCTGATTGCCACCGCCAGCCTTGAGGTACGGCTTTATTACTTTCAATTGGAAAGCGCTGAGCAATTTGGTTTAAATCACGCTGAATAGTCCTTAAACTGATATCAATACCTTCACGTTCAAGCATTTCTTGTAATTCTCGAGTCCCGATCCATTTACCGGTAGGGAGGCGAGATAAAATCTGCCATTGGCGATATAAACTATTTGAAGTTTCTTTTTCTATTACAGACATAAGCGTAATACATCTATATCCAACTGCTTTGGTGTCAACACAATAAAAAATCTTTACACATTTAGCAAGTTTGTCAGATTCGGTTTATGGGTCCTTTTACAATAGATGTTAAGATTTAGAAGAAGAAAGTTATAACTAAACACCGTAAAAATATTAAAGATATATAAATGGCACTGAAATTGCTTATTTAAAAATGAAATATAGATAAATGATAAAACGAGGTGGTTATGTCAGAACAAGAGCATGAATTACATACCGAAAATGATTTTTTTATACAAGAGCAGACGACTAAGGCACTCATTAACCCAACCTCTTTTTTAGAACATATTTCCGTACAAACTAATCTATTTGAGCAACTAAAATCACAGTTTTTTAATGAGATGCTTGATGATGTAACATCAAATGGTGCGGCTTCTAAAAAAATTGAACAATGGTTGAGTATCCGTACTTTAGATGAGCTAAAAGAATTAAATGCTCAAGCGAAGCAGCATTTTCTTTATCATGGAATTACTTTTAATGTATACGGTGATAAAGAAGGTACAGAGCGAACAATTCCTTTTGATTTAATTCCACGGGTAATTGAAAAAAAACAGTGGGAGAAAATAGCTTCGGGCTGTGCTCAACGCGTTAAAGCATTAAATTATTTCCTCGATGATATTTATCATGGACAACATATTTTAAAAGAACAACTGATTCCTGAAGAGCAAATCATGGGGAACGAGGCTTTTCAGCCCCATATGCTTAAACATTCTCTGAAAGGTAAAATTTATTCACAAATTAGCGGAATTGATATTATCCGTGATGGTGAAGGAGAGTTTTTTGTATTAGAAGATAATTTAAGAACACCTTCTGGTGTGTCTTATATGATTGAAAGCCGAAAGATTAGCCAACAATTGATGCCTGAGTTATGTGCAGCCAATAATTTACAGGGAATTGAGCATTATCCCAAACTGTTAAAAGAAATATTGCAAGAGAATTCACCTGCCGACCTTCCTTTTATTGTGGTGCTAACACCGGGACGTTTTAACAGTGCTTTTTATGAGCATGCTTTTCTAGCACGGGAAATGGATGTACCTCTAGTTACTAATCGGGACTTATTTGTAGAAAATGATCAAGTTTTTGTCAAAACTATTCGTGGGCGTCAAAAAGTAGACGTAATTTACCGCCGTTTAGATGATGATTTTCTAGACCCTTTAGCATTTCGACCAGACAGTGCTTTAGGCGTAGCAGGCCTAATGTCTGCTTATTTGCAAAAAAATGTTGTGATTGCAAATGCGCCAGGCACAGGGGTGGCTGATGATAAATCTATTTATCCTTATGTGGATCAAATGATTCAATATTATTTAGGTGAAACACCAATTCTAAAAAATGTACCGACTTATCAGTGCCGTAAAGATGAACACCTAGATTATGTACTTTCTAATCTGGACCAATTAGTTATTAAAGAAGCGCAGGGTTCGGGTGGTTATGGCATGCTAATTGGCCCTCAAGCAAGCGCGTGTGAAATTGAGGAATTTAGAAAAAAATTGATTGCCACACCTCATATGTACATTGCACAACCTACTTTGGCCTTATCTGTTGCTCCAACTTTAACTACAGCAGGAGTGGCTGAACGTCACATTGACTTACGTCCATTTGTATTGAGTTCGCCTTATCGTACAGAGATCGTACCGGGTGGTTTAACACGAGTGGCCATGCAGGCTGGCTCTTTAGTCGTAAATTCTTCTCAAGGTGGCGGTATAAAAGATACATGGGTTGTCGAAACATTACATTCCTAATTGTGGGTTTAAGAGGAACTTTATGGTTTTACTCAATTCGAGTGCGCATCAAATATATTGGTTGGGTCGATATTTAATGAGAGTTCAATTTGCAGCCTCTCATTTACCCTTTACGCAAGATGTGGAAGCAACAAAATTTGCAGCAGCATTTGGTCTGGTAATAGAAAATGCTGAATTACTAAATCACTATATGTTAGACAAGAAGCAAACATTTTCATTACTGAACCAGTTGGTTATTGCTAAAGATAATATTCAGGAACTAAGAGGTATATTGTCATCAAGTGCTTATGCAGAATTAAATAATGTTATTAACACACTTCAAGGCCAGCCCGAAATTTTGAGAAAAGCTGTTGAAAAATGTACTCAAATATTAGAAGCGGAGAATGAAGACGTTGGTTTGTTTCTGTATTTAGGCCAAAAAATAGAGCAATTTGATATAGAGCTACGTTTCGGACAGGATTTATCAGCCTTAGTGTCGGAGCTAGATGTCTTAGTGCAACGGCTTGCTGGCTTAGATTGGGAGAACATAGATCAAAATTGGCAAGTACTAAAGCATCAGCTCACGTGGGACGCTTATTATACTTTTACGCAGCAGTTGGAAAATATGTTTGAGGACTGATTATGAAATTGATGGTTAATCATCAAACGCATTATAGTTATACTGAAACTGCTCAAAACAGTATTCAGTATATTAAAATGATGCCTCAAACATCGCCGCATCAACATGTTATGAATTGGGCAATTAGCGTGCCGGGTGACAAAACGATTAAAAGAGACATATTTAACAATGTATGGATGACGGCTAGTCAGCGCTATCAATACCAACATCTTACATTTATGGCTCAAGGAATCGTTGAACTCCAAAATATAGAGCTGGGTTGTGTAAATCTATCTACACCTACAAATTTGTTTTTGCAGATGACCAGTGCAACCCGATGTGATACGGAAATGTTAGACTTTGCCAAAAATATTGTAGCAGTCAAAGATCGACAGCATATTGCGTTATTAAGTGAATATATTTTGCAGAAAATACTTTATCAGCCTGAAAGTACATCAGTTCAGACAACTGCGATTGAAGCATTTCATGCTGGTCAGGGCGTATGCCAAGATCATGCTCACATTTTAATTGCGATGTGTCGTGCGTTAAAATTACCAGCACGTTATGTCTCTGGTTATCTATTTGATCAAAACTATCCGCACCTTGCCAGTCACGCTTGGGCGGAAGTATTTTTAGAAAATCAGTGGTATTGTTTTGATGTAAGCAATCAGTTGTTTACACCCAAGCATCATATTTATCTTGCTGTGGGACGTGACTATCTCGATGTGGCACCTATTCGTGGTGTAAGAGAGCAAGGTGGAGTTGAGAGCATGATGTCTGTGGTTCAAGTGTTGGCATGTTGAATGTAAAGAGAATGAAATGACCTATTGTTGTGCGCTAAGATTGGAACAAGGTTTAGTGTTTATTAGTGACACGAGAACCAATGCAGGAGTTGACCATATTTCTGTGTTCCGAAAATTGCATACTTTCGGCGTTACCGGAGAGCGCTTTATGGCGTTGCAAACAGCAGGTAATTTAGCTACAACGCAAGCTGTTATAGGTCATTTGCAAAATGCGCTTACTTTGCAGCAAGAGCCTAATTTATATAGTGTTAATACGATGTTTGAGGCAGCTGAACTGATAGGTAAAACTTTGAAAGCTGTTTTAGAGGATATTAGTTCAGACACTCAAGAGCAAATGAATTATGCCTGTAGTATTTTAGTGGGTGGACAGATTAAAGGTGGTGATATGCAGCTTTATAATGTCTATCCACAAGGCAATTTTATTTGTGCAACGACAGATACGCCTTATTTTCAAATTGGTGAAAGTAAATATGGCAAACCGATTCTGGATCGAGCTTTATATTATGCAATGCCATTAGATGATGCATTACGTTGTAGTTTGATTTCTTTTGATTCGACTTTGCGTTCAAATGTTTCTGTTGGTTTACCACTTGATGCATTAATTTACACGAAGGATAGTTTTGTTATTCCGATGGGAAAACGAATTACAGAAGATGATCCTTATTTTTCACAAATTAGTCGGCAATGGTCAGATACTCTACGTCGTGGCCTACAAGAAATGCCAAAACCAACAGATGATTATTGGCGATAAAATTTTGAATATTTAAATAAAAAAATCCAAGCATGCTTGGATTTTTTTATACTTTATTATTTAACTACTTTTACGAATAGGGCGATTGCTTAAGCGACAAAGTAATTCATATCCTATGGTTCCGTTTGCATCTGCAACATCATCAACTAGGCGGTGTGGACCCCAGAGTTCAACTGGAGTGCCTAATTTTACTTGCAGACCTGTCACGTCGATTGCAAGCATGTCCATGCTCACTCGACCTACAACTGCGCAGAGCTTTTTATCAATAGCGACATAGTTGGGTTTAACATAGGCTCGTGGATAACCATCCCCATAACCTATAGAAACAATCGCGATATCCATGGCTTGTTTTGCACAAAAAGTAGAGCCATAACCGACATGTTCATCAGTTTGAATATGGTTTAGCGCAATCACTTCTGCTGAAAACGTCATGACTGGTTTTAAGTCAAGATCATGAATTGTTTTATCGGCAAAAGGAGAGGCGCCGTAAAGCATAATACCCGGACGAACATAATCAAAATGTAATTCTGGCCATTTATAAATCGCAGCAGAGTTACAGCAAGATGCTAAAACTGGATCACAAGCTTGTTTAACCTGTAAAAATTGTTGTTTTTGTTGTTCGTTAAGTGGATGGTCTACATCTGCATTTGCGAAATGCATCGCCAGCACGCAGGTAAATCCTTCAGCTTTTAAAGTTTTAATGACTTCAATAATTTCAGGAGCTTTAAAACCTAAACGGTTCATGCCACTATTAAGCTTAACCCAGACTTTTAAACCTTGAGAAATGTAGGCTTGTTTGTGTTTAATTAACCATTCAAATTGTTGTTGATGGTGAATCACACATTCAAAATTTTGCTCAATTGCAATCGGCATTTCTTCTTCAGAAAATGCCCCTTCAATTAAAGTAACCGGTTGTTGAAACCCAAGTTCACGAATTTCTAAACCTTCTTGTAGGCAGGCGACACCAAAGGCATCTGATGCTTTTAAGGCTGCTAAACAGTCTTTGATTCCATGTCCATAAGCATTGGCTTTCACCATACTTACAATTTTTGAATTTGTTGCGAGTTGTTTGACACGGTTTAAATTATATTGAAGCGCATTACGATCAATATAAACTGTTGCTTGGCGCACCCTCATTTACTCCTTTGGGCTAGAGATAGAGTTTATTCTTCATCATCATATTGGCTGTAATACTCAGGAGAGAGATTACTAAATCGAGTATATTGACCTTCAAAAGCAAGACGAACTGAACCAATAGGACCGTTACGCTGCTTACCAATAATAATTTCTGCAGTGCCGGCTTCTTTCGACTCTTTGTTATAAACCTCATCACGGTAAATAAACATAATTAAGTCGGCATCCTGCTCGATCGCACCAGATTCACGTAAGTCGGACATTACTGGGCGTTTATTTGGTCGGTTTTCCAGACTTCGGTTGAGCTGGGAAAGTGCGATAACAGGGCATTGCATTTCTTTTGCTAATGCTTTCAAACTACGTGAAATTTCAGAAATCTCACCTACACGGTTATCACCCATACCTGGAACTTTCATAAGCTGCAAGTAATCGACCATGATACAACCAATTTTGCCATCATGCATTTTGGCAACGCGTCGAGCACGGGCACGAAGTTCGGTTGGAGGGAGGGCAGATGAGTCATCAATATACAAATGCATTTGTTGAAGCTGCAAAATGGTGCCAGTCACTTTGGTCCATTCATCTGCATCTAAGTTACCCGAACGTAAATGTCCTTGGTGGACTTTACCCATTGCAGAAATAAGACGCATTGCAATCGAGTCTGCTGGCATCTCCATTGAAAATACTAGAGCGGGTAGTTTGTTATATTGCAAAACACTTTCAACCAAATTCATAGCAAAAGTAGTTTTACCCATCGATGGACGCGCAGCAACAATAATTAAGTCACCAGGCTGCATACCAGATGTTTTATTATCAAGTTCTAAGAAGCCTGTGGTTAAACCTGTAATATTGCCATCGAGTTTTGAGAGTTCATCAAGTTTACTAATTACATCGGCGGTAACAGAGCTAATAGATTTGGGACCTGCATCCTTTTTATTGTTATTGTGCTGTTCTGCTAAAGAGAAAATACTTGTTTCTGCTAGGTCTAGAATTTCACTAACACCTCGACCTTTTGTGTCATAAGCATTTTGTAAAATTTCAGTACTGACTTTAATCATGCTGCGAAGCGTAGAGAATTCTTTAATTTTACTGGCATACGTTTCTAAGTTATAGAAACTTGAGGGTGAATCAGCCATAAGCTGCATTAAATATTCTTCGCCACCAATTGCATCGAGTAAATTTTGTTTTAAGAGCCAGTCACTTACTAATACAGCATCATAAGGAGAGTTTTCTTGAGCCAGTTTCTCAATGGCACGATAGATATATTTGTGACGCGTTGCATAAAAATCATTTTCTTTTAATAAGTCGCTGACTTGCTCAAAAGATTCGGCAACTGTCATTAAGGCTGCAAGAACAGCTTGTTCAATGGCTAAATTGTGTGGGGGAGTGCGAAACTCTTTAAGTTGGCCTGATTCACTCGTCTTATTTTCTGTTGGAGATGAAAGAGTTAAAGAAGTGGCATTCGCCTGAGACATAATTAGACCTGATGATAAAGAAAGGTGTACGCAAATAGCCTATAAGGCCGAGAACTATCTTAAAACAAAACTAAATAAACTACCTAATTAAAAAACCAATTAAACTAAAGAACTGATCAGGAATTAATATATCTTATTTTAAAAATAGGGCACATAAAAAAAGAGCATGCAAAAGCATGCTCTTTTTTTGATGAGAAATTACTCAGATACGATAGTAACGAGAACTTCTGCAACAACATCATGATGCAATTGGATTGCGATGTTGAATTCACCAGTGTGACGAAGCGCGCCATTCGGTAAACGAACTTCTGCACGGTCAACTGTAAGACCAGCATTCGTTAAAGCGTCAGCGATGTCACGAGTACCGATAGAACCGAAGAGTTTACCTTCGTCACCAGCTTTAGCAGTGATAACGATGTTAACTTCATTCAATTGTTCAGCACGTGCTTGAGCAGCAGCTAAAATTTCAGCTTCTTGCTTTTCAAGTTCAGCGCGACGAGCTTCAAAAGCAGCAGTGTTAGCTTCAGTAGCTGCAACTGCTTTACCTTGAGGGATAAGGAAGTTACGGCCGTAACCAGCTTTAACTGATACTTTATCGCCTAATTTACCAAGGTTCTTAATGCGTTGTAATAAGATAACGTCCACAGATCACCTCACTTATGGTTGTCAGTGTACGGAATCAAAGACAAGTAGCGAGCTTGCTTGATAGCAAGAGCTAATTGACGTTGATAACGAGCTTTAGTACCAGTGATACGGCTAGGAACAATCTTGCCGTTTTCAGTGATGTACTGTTTTAAAGTATCGATATCTTTGTAGTCGATGTACACAACATTCTCAGCTGTAAAGCGGCAGAACTTGCGACGACGGTAAAAACGTGCCATTGATGTTCTCCTTATTCAGCGTCTTGAGCAACTTGCTGTGCTTCTTCGCGTTGAGCTTTACGCGCACGCTTTTCTTCAGCACTTTTAGCAAGCAATGACTCTTCAGTGATTGCGTGTTCACGACGAATGATAAGGTTACGAATGATCGCGTCATTATAACGGAATAATTCTTCTAGCTCATCAAGCGTAGTTTGACCACATTCAACATTCATAAGAATGTAGTGTGCTTTGTGAATTTTGTTAATTGGGTAAGCCAACTGGCGACGGCCCCAATCTTCTAAACGGTGAATTTGACCTTCAGCTTCTTTGATCTGAGAGATATAGCGTTCAACCATACCTACAACTTGATCGCTTTGATCTGGGTGTACTAAAAGTACGATTTCGTAATGACGCATTGTCAGCTCCTTACGGTTTAAACAGCCCCTAATAAATAAAAAATTAGAAGCAAGGAGTCATAACTTAATAAGTTATGTCGCAAAAATTGCGAAGGCTGAATTATAGGTAAAAGTTCGACTAAAAACAAATCTTTTGATGAGAAAAGTAAAACTTCTTTACTATAAGGAGGAAATCCTCCCTTATTTAAAAGAGAGGAAGATTTGGAGCAGGGGATTGATAGGTAAAGCTAAAGCTCAAACTTAACAGGGTAATTAATATGACCGAGTAGAGGAAAAAACGTTTAGCCCAAAGTTGGTCATTGTCAGCTTTAAATCCAATAATTGATAAATAGAACCAATATGCTGTTAATGCATTAAAGGTGACTAGAAAAAATATATTGGTATAGCCAAAACAATATAAACCATTCAATACGGCTGCAAACAACACAATATAAATGACACACTCTACTTTCGTGCGATAAATAGAACGTGCAACAGGCAGAATGGGGATTCCCGCATTTTTGTAATCGTCAAAACGATAAATAGCAATTGCCCATGAATGTGGCATTTGCCATAGCGCGTAAGCTAAAAACAAAAGTAAAGCGGCTACATCAAAATGATGAGTTACTGCTGTATAACCAATAACAGGAGGGCTCGCTCCGGAAATACTACCAATGACGGTTTGATGGATTGAGGTGCGTTTTGTCCACAAACTATAAAAACCGACGTAGACAATAAAACCAATCATTGCAAACAAGAAAGCGTAAGCATTTACACCGAACCACAAAATACTAAAACCGATAAGCCCAAGAACAAATGCATATATAAGTGCAACAGTAGGAGAGATGGTTTTTTTGACCAGTGCGCGGTTTTGCGTGCGCTGCATTTTGGTATCGATGTCTTGGTCTATCACATTATTTACAACACAACCAGAAGCAACAACTAACGTTGTTCCAAGTAAGGTGAGTAGTAATAATAAGATGTCTATAGAGCCTTGGGCGGCTAAGAAGAAGCCGCCCAAGGTGGTAATGAAATTACCGAAGAGAATTCCTGGTTTAGTCAGGAATAGATATTTTTTCAACATGACAATCAGTTTAGATCATCATATTGTAGTGAAGGTAATTCATAATCCACACAGAACCGATTAAAAGTACCGCGATACATAAGATTGTGTAGATAAAAGCAATCATATTCCAGCGTTGTTCAGATGATGTATTCATGTGTAGGAAGTACACAAGTTGTACAAGAACCTGAGCAACAGCAGCGATTGCAATTACTGTAACTAAGATGCCACGACTGAAACCACCCGCCATCACCATCCCAAATGGGATGATGGTGAGAATAACAGAAAGGATAAACCCAACAGTATATTGCTTAAAGTTACCGTGTGACGCGCCTGCAGCATTATGGTCATGACTACTCATTAGAGAACTCCCAGTAAGTAAACGACGCTGAATACACAGATCCAAACGATGTCAAGGAAGTGCCAGAACAAGCTTAAGCAAGCTAGACGACGTGTATTCGGTAATGTCAAACCTTTAGTCTTGATTTGATACATCAATACTAACATCCACACTAAACCAGAAGTTACGTGGATACCGTGTGTACCAACCAAAGTAAAGAACGATGATAAGAATGCACTGTGAGTTGGACCATGACCTTCTTCTACAAGGTGATGGAACTCATAAAGTTCCATTCCAATGAACGTTGCACCGAAAAGGAATGTAATAAATAACCAAGTGATAACTTGATTTACATTCTTTTTATAAGATGCAAGTACAGCAAAACCGAAAGTTACCGATGAAATCAATAAGGCAAATGTTTCAGTTAACACGTAGCCCAATGAGTCATGGAACAGGTCATATGCACTTGGAGTTCCTGGTGGAATATGACTGCTTAATACAGCGAACGCAATGAAGAGTGATCCGAAAAGAATCAAGTCACTCATCAAGTATGTCCAGAAACCAAAGACCGTTAAGTCAGTATCATCATGTTCATGATGACCATCGTGGCCGTGGTTGTCGTGATGAAGTACTTCAGCCATTTCCTTAGTCCTTCTTCAAGTGTTTTTCAAGTAAAGCATAGCGTTCGTTTTCAATACGCTCAACTTCAGCAGCCGGAACATAGTAATCAACATTCTTAGTGAATGAGCTTACGATCAAGCTAACAACAGCTGAAACGAATGAAACAACAACGAGCCACCAAATATGCCAGATGAGTGCAAAGCCAAGAATTGTAATGAACATTGCAATGACAAAACCAGCTGCACGATCAGTCGGCATGTGGATGTCTTCATATTTAGTATTACGTGCGTATGCTACACCATTTTCTTTGTCAGTCCAGAAACGGTCAATACCGCTTGCATCTGGTTCATGCGCAAAGTTATAGAATGGAGCAGGGGAAGAGGTTGCCCATTCAAGCGTACGTGCATCCCATGGATCGCCTGTAAGGTCCATGTTGTCTTTGCGTTGTAAGAAACCAACAATGATTTGCATTAAGAAACATGCAATACCAATCGCAACGAGAACAGCACCAAATAATGCAATCGCAAGGTACGGATCCCATTCAGGGTTGTCATATGTATTCAAACGACGAGTCATACCCATGAAACCAAGGATATAAAGTGGCATGAATGCAAAATAGAAACCGAAGAACCAGAACCAGAACGCAGCTTTACCCCATGCTTCATTGAGCTTCCAACCAAACATTTTTGGCCAGTAGTAAATGATGCCGGCAAACATACCAAACACCACACCACCGATAATTACGTTATGGAAGTGAGCGATCAAGAATAATGAGTTGTGTACCAAGAAGTCCGCAGGTGGAACCGCCATAAGTACACCAGTTAAACCACCGATACCGAATGTTACAAGGAAGCCAAGCGTCCATAACATTGGAGTAGTAAAGGTGATGCGACCTTTATACATAGTGAATAACCAAGAGAAGATTTTCACACCAGTAGGAATCGCAATAACCATGGTCATGATACCGAAGAACGCGTTAACGTTCGCACCAGCACCCATGGTGAAGAAGTGGTGAAGCCATACAACGAACGCAAGAACAGTAATCGCGATAGTTGCATACACCATAGACTTGTAACCGAACAACGCTTTACGAGAGAAGGTTGCAACGATTTCTGAGTATAGACCAAATGCTGGTAATACCAAGATATATACTTCAGGGTGACCCCATGTCCAGATCAAGTTCACATAAAGCATTGGGCTACCGCCAAGCTCATTTGTGAAGAAATGGAAACCGAAGTAACGGTCAAGAGTAAGCATTGCAAGAGTACCTGTTAATACAGGGAACGATGCAATGATTAATACAGCTGTACAAAGTGAAGTCCACGTGAAAATAGGCATATCCATTAATTTCATGCCAGGTGCACGCATTTTGATGATGGTAACGAAGAAGTTAACACCAGATAAAAGCGTACCTAGACCAGAAACCTGAAGTGCCCAGATATAGTAGTCAACACCTACACCAGGAGAATATTGAATGCCAGATAGAGGAGGGTAAGCCATCCAACCAGTCGCAGCAAATTCACCTAATACAAGTGAAAGCATCATCAAACCAGCAGCACCAGCGAATAACCAGAAGCTTAAAGAGTTCAATAATGGGAAAGCAACGTCGCGAGCACCAATCTGTAAAGGTACAGAGATGTTCATCATACCTACAACGAGACCCATTGCTACGAAGAAGATCATAATTACACCGTGTGCGGTGAAGATCTGGTCGTAATGGTCTGGATGTAGATAACCTTCGCCGCCGCCTTTAGCGAGGAAAAGTTGTAAACGCATCATGATCGCATCGGCGAAACCACGCAAAAGCATGACTACAGATACGAGAATGTACATGATACCAATCTTTTTATGGTCTACCGTAATAAACCACTCATTCCACAAATATCCCCATTTTTTGAAATAGGTGATACCGCCAAGCACAGCAATTGCACCAAGTGCCATAAGGACCATGGTGACAAGCACAATTGGCTCTGTCGGGATAGAGTCCCAACCCAGTTTACCAAAAATCATATCCATGTCTTATTCCCCTTGAGCAGCGTGTTCAGCTGCAGCATGAGTGTCAGCTGTTGCATGCGCAGCAGAGTGGTCAACACCATGATAGTTACTCATATAGTGGTTGATAATTGTTTCAAACAATTTTGGTTCAACTGAAGAGTAATAAGTCACAGGGTGTGGCTTAGTCGGGAACGGTTTCATAGCTTCAGCTTTAGCAAGCGCTTCTTGATCACCAGCAGCTTTAGCACGATTTACTAAATGCTCGATCTGGTGCTTAGAACGGTCACCATCACGTAAGGTTGCTAATTCAGCTTGGTCAAGCGTAGTTTTTTGAACTGCTTCTGGATTAATAGTAGAACCATTACCCGCTTTTACAGCTGCTACCCATTCGTTGAACTGTTGCTCTGTAACACTATGCGCCTTGAAACGCATTTGAGAGAAACCGTAACCTGAGTAGTTAGAAGAGAAACCACGATATACGCCAGTTTCATTTGCTAACAAATGAAGGTGAGTTTGCATACCTGCCATTGCATAAATCTGGCCGCCTAACTGTGGAATGAAGAATGAGTTCATTGTAAAGTTAGAGGTGATTTTAAAGCTTAACGGAGTTTTTTCAGGGAAACGTACTTCGTTAACAGTTGCAATGTTTTGTTCAGGATAAATGAAGATCCACTTAAACTGTTCTGCAACAACTTGAATAGTTAAAGGAGCTTTATCTGATTCTAAAGGACGGTATGGGTCATACTTGTGGGAACCCCACCAAGTTAACCAAGCTAAAATACCAATAATAATGACAGGGATACCCCATACTACAACTTCAATTGTAGTTGAGTGTGCCCATGTAGGTTTATAGTCTGCATCTTTATTTGACGCGCGATATTTCCAACCAAACCATAATGCCATGATGATTGAAGGAATCACCACAAGTAACATTAAATAGATCGCAGTCATCATAAGGTCACTTTGACCTTGACCAACTGGACCTTTAGAGTTTAGAAGTACCATATCACCACCACACCCAGTCAAAAGTGCGGCAAGCGTTGATAAAGACAATACAGCTAAAATCGTTTGTCTCATTTTACAACCTCGGTGAAGAGTCCCATTCCCTAATTAAATATGGGATAGCGATTAAAGTGTCGCATGATTGAGAACGCTAATCCTTAAATTTAGACTTCTCAATTATATGACACCGCTACGTTGTAGGGCATTATGCCTCATATCGACAAACTAAGCTATACATAAAGTAGTCTGAAATAATTGTTTTAAAACCCGATTTTTTTTGTAGGGTATCTAATCTTTATGGAGCTTTTATTTAAATATCAACTCTCTATAGAAAAAAGGAGGCGGGGTGCCTCCTCTTTTTTTAGACCTTAAATGAATGACTCATTCACTATCATTTGATCACTTTTGTTCTTGCAATTTTGTCATGTAGCGCTTGTCGCTTTTGCCCTAATGCAAAAGCATAGTCAATAATTGTGCTAATAGGCATAAACAGCAAGTTGAGTATGATGAAAACAATGCTTCTTAATAAGAAGATACGAGTTAAATTAACTTTACCATTGCTCTCGGCATCTACAATTTTAATTCCAACAATTTTCTTGCCTATACTTTGCCCAAACTTTGTTAAAAGAAAAGCTTGAATTGCAAGCATGATTACGACGTAAACAAGCATAGAATGCCAAGCTTCTATAGGAATTAAAGTGAAAAGTTGGTGTTGTAGTTCTGCTGCTTTAGTTGAGGCAACTTCAGCTGATTGCATTTGTTTTTGCAATTCAAATAATTGCTTATACTGAGATTCATTAAAGAAAAAAGACGGAATTGCAGCTATTGGTAGCCAAAGTAATAAATCAATAATTTTTGCCAAAGCTCGAGATGGAATAGAGGCAAGTTCATGAATTTTAGGCTCTACACGAATTTGACGAATAGTTTCATTCGTTGAGCTGTTTGTGTTTATGACAGGTGCAGAATAACCGATAGGTTGATATACAAGTTTACCTTGGGTTAATTCTCCTAAAGCTTTCCACTCTGTCATGCCTTCATGCCAAGCTAAATCAGTTAACAAAATTTGTTGGCTAGCCAACATTTGATTTACTTGCTCTAAGGTGTAAGGCCCAGCTTGTTGATTATTACGTGCCAAGTAAATTTGCATAAATAAAAATTCTCTGTTCTAAAGATGAAAAAAGACCCACGGATGGGCCTTTTTTTATAACATATTAGATTTGCTTGATTTTTTCTTCAGCAAGGAAGAACCATGTATCTAAAACTGAGTCTGGGTTAAGAGAAACAGACTCAATACCTTGTTCCATTAACCATTTTGCAAGATCAGGATGGTCTGAAGGACCTTGTCCACAGATACCTACATATTTACCTGCTTTACGGCAGGCATGGATTGCCATTGAAAGAAGTGCTTTAACTGCTGCATCACGCTCATCAAATAAGTGTGAAACAATGCCTGAGTCACGGTCAAGACCTAGTGTTAATTGAGTTAAGTCATTTGAACCAATAGAGAAACCATCGAAATGCTCTAGGAATTGTTCAGCTAATAAGGCATTAGTTGGTAATTCACACATCATGATTACTTTTAAGCCGTTCTCACCACGTCTCAAACCATTTTGTGCTAATAATTCAATAACACGTTTTGCTTCAGATACAGTACGTACAAAAGGAATCATGATTTGAATATTGGTTAGACCCATTTCATCACGAGCTTTCTTAAGTGCACGGCATTCTAATTCGAAACAGTCGCGGAAATTATCAGATACATAACGGCTCGCACCACGGAAACCGAGCATTGGGTTTTCTTCTTCAGGCTCGTATAACTTACCGCCAATCAAGTTTGCATATTCATTTGATTTGAAGTCAGACATACGAACAATAACTGGCTTGTCACCGAATGCAGCAGCAAGAGTTGCAATACCTTCAACCAATTTTTCAACATAGAAATCTACAGGTGAAGCATAACCCGCGGTACGAGTCAGAACCGCAGCACGAGTTTCACGAGGTAAGCTATCAATGTTGAGCAGGGCTTTAGGGTGCACGCCGATCATACGGTTAATAATGAACTCAAGACGAGCAAGACCAATACCTTCATTTGGAATTTGAGCAAAGTCAAATGCGCGGTCAGGGTTACCTACGTTCATCATAATTTTGAACGAAAGCTTAGGCATAGATTCAATTGAGTTACGTTGAACTTCGAAATCCAAAGCGCCTTCGTAAATGAAGCCAGTGTCACCTTCAGCACAAGAAACAGTTACTTCTTGACCATCAGTCAATACTTCTGTTGCGTTACCACAGCCTACAATAGCGGGTACACCAAGTTCACGTGCAATAATTGCCGCGTGACAAGTACGACCACCACGGTTAGTGATAATTGCTGCGGCACGTTTCATTACCGGTTCCCAGTCAGGATCGGTCATATCTGATACAAGAACGTCGCCTTCTTGAACTTTGTCCATTTCTTTAATTGAGTTAACAATACGAACTTTACCAGAACCAATACGTTGACCAATTGAACGACCTTCACAAAGAACAGTACCTCTTTGTTTTAGAAGGTAGCGTTCCATAGTGCCTACATTTTGACGGCTTTTTACGGTTTCAGGACGAGCTTGAACAATATAAATTTGACCATCATCGCCATCTTTTGCCCATTCGATATCCATCGGCGCACCGTAGTGTTGCTCAATGATAAGCGCCTGTTTAGCTAACTCTTGTAACTCATGGTCATTTAAAGCGAATTGTTGGCGCTCTTGTTTCTCAACATCAACAACGACAACCGATTTACCCGCAGAACCTTCTTCACCATAAATCATTTTTTGGTGTTTTGAGCCAAGGTTACGGCGTAAAACTGAATGTCTACCAGCATTTAATAATGGTTTAGATAAGTAAAACTCATCTGGGTTAACCGCACCCTGCACAACCATCTCACCTAAACCATAAGATGCTGTGATAAATACAACTTCACGGAAACCAGACTCAGTATCAAGTGTAAACATTACACCCGCAGCGCCAGTTTCAGAACGAACCATACGCTGAACGCCTGCAGAAAGTGCAACGACGTCATGGTCAAAACCTTGATGTACACGGTAAGAAATCGCACGGTCATTATATAAAGAAGCAAATACTTCTTTGATCGCAATAAGAACGTTATCAATACCGCGAATATTTAAGAAAGTTTCTTGCTGACCTGCGAATGAAGCATCCGGTAAATCTTCAGCAGTTGCAGATGAACGAACGGCAACCGCGATTTCTGGGTTGCCGTTAGAAAGTGTTGTAAAAGCGGCGCGAATTTCTTGTTCTAGGGCTGCAGTGAGTGGAGTCTCTACAATCCATTGACGAATTTTGGCACCTGTTTCTGCAAGAGCATTTACATCATCAACATTGAGTTGGGCAAGTTCTGCTTGAATTCGAGCGTTAAGACCGCTTTGATCTAGGAACTCACGATAGGCATCAGCAGTAGTTGCAAAACCGCCTGGTACCGATACACCAGCATTTGATAAATGGCTGATCATTTCACCCAAAGATGAGTTTTTCCCACCTACGAGTTCGACATCGTGTTTCCCTAATTTTTCTAGACCGATTACGCGCGCTTCCAAAGTTTTCACTCCACTTTTGCAGTATTAATGTCTATCTTGGCATGAAATTATAAAAATAAAGTGCTTAGTTGAGAATTATACTAAGCGACAGTCATGTAAGATCAGTTTACTATAAAGATTATATAGCACTAAGACAAATGTTTAAGGAGAATTTTAATGTCAGAAAGTAAACAGTTTAGACGGAGCGTTTTTTTTATTTCTGATGGAACTGCAATTACTGCCGAGACTCTTGGACATTCGTTATTAGCACAATTTCCCAATGTAGATTTTGACATTCATATCATGCCGTATATTACAACCGAAGAGGCGGCAATGGATGTCGTGATTGAAATTAATAGATGTCAAACCAAAGATGGTTGTCTACCTTTAGTCTTTGATACTTTAGTTGATCCACACGTACGAGAAATCATTAATACTGCTAAAGCAGTTAATCTTGATGTGTTCGAAGGGTTAATCAGTAAATTGGAACAAGAACTAGGTACACCGCCTACCACATTGGTTGGACAGACCCATGCTGTAACCGATTCTGAATCTTATAAAGCACGTATCGATGCTGTTCATTTTGCGCTTGATAATGATGATGGAGCGCGTACTCGTCATTATGATAAAGCGGATTTAATCTTAATTGGAGTTTCCCGTTCCGGTAAAACGCCGACTTCTATTTACTTATCTCTTCAATTCGGTATCCGTGTTGCAAACTATCCATTAACTGAAGAAGATTTGGATGATAACCGTTTGCCTGCTGTACTAAGACCTCATCGTAGTAAATTATTTGGTTTAATGATTGATGCTGAGCGATTAGTTGCGATTCGTAGTGAGCGTAAAGCGAATAGTCGTTATGCAAGTTTTAGTCAATGCCAAATGGAACTAAGAGCAATCGAAGGAATCTATATTTCCGAAGGCATCAAATATTTAAACGTAACTGAAATGTCGATTGAAGAAATTTCAACGCGTGTTTTACAAATGACAGGATTAAAACGTCGTATTGGTTAATTTAATCAACTGCTTATTTTAACCATTCAATTTATATATTTATTTTTGATTAAATTGAATGGTTTTTTAATATAAAAAGTGAGAGAAATAAAAGTTTTAAATATAAAACAAAAAGTTATTAAAGCGTTTTTATTGGTTATCGCCCTGTAAGGTTTTTATAATCCAATTGTGAAATAAAATAAGAGTATTGAAAAGAAATGTATATATTTGAGTATGTTTAAAAATTCTAATTATTTAATTTTGCTAAATATTTTCAAAAGTTATGTAAAAATACATTAAATATTTAAAAATGATAAATGGTTCACATTATTTTGGTGTTATGTGATTAATTTTGGATTTTAATTATACTTTCCCACCTCGATATGGGACTATCCGATTATCAAAATGCTAAAAAAATGTGTTTTTTCATTGGTATACATCTTGCCTCTCAATTTATATGCTGCTCAAGTGGATGATTTGAGAGAGCAGGCTATTCATACTTACAAAACTGGACAAACTCACCAAGCAATATTTCAACTAGATCAATTGCTAAAAACTTATCCGCATGATCAAAAGTTGCTAGCTGATTATTTAGTTGTAATGTCAAATGAAAAAAAAGATCTATTAACTTTCTCTCAGCAATTAGCAAATATTAATTTGGTTACTTTTCCAGAATATGGACAGCTACCTTTAATACGTAATTTTCGTGATTTTAAACACTTTAAAAATGCAGTTGATTGGTCGAATAAATTTAATATTCAAAAAACAGTTGATGGACAGATTTTGTTAGCAGTTTTATACGCTGAAGCTCAAGATGCTGTAAATGCCAAAGCACAGTTAGTAAAAATTAATAGTAAAAATCTGAAGACTGATCAACTAGTGCAAATAGCCTATGCTTATCGCCTTATCAATTTACCTGTAGATGCTTTATCTGCAATTGAACAAGCATATAAGCAGCAACCAAAGTCTTTTGCAGTTTTACAGGAATACAGTTATGACTTAGCGGCTGTGGGGGCTTATAACAATGCTCAGCAGTTATTGCTTGCTAGCGATAAAAATACACAAATAGAATCGTTGCAACACTGGCTACAAGTCAGTGAGTATTCTCAACGTGTAAATAATGCAATTGCTCGTTATAAATATTTGAATCGGGAAGGCATGGCAGATAGTGAAGGCTTTACTGAGCTTGATGCGGTGTTGAAGCAAGGCGAGCAAATGCAGCCTTTGATTCAACCATCAGACCCTAATTATTTAAGATTCCATTATGACTATATATATGCACTAGATTTCCGCGGTCGTAGCCGTACGGTATTAGACCAATTTACTCAATTAAATGTGCCTTTAGAAAAACTACCGGCCTATATTCGTCATGCCATAGCTGATAGTTATTTAGCTGAAAGACAGCCACAACAAGCTGAGCTTGCTTTTAAAACCTTGCTGACTGAAAAAAACTATCCAGATATGACGGTATATACTGGACTGTACTATTCATATATTGAACAAGAAAAATATAAACAAGCTGAACAACTTTTAAGTGATGTTGATCGGCTAATTCCTACGTATAAATACAGTCAAGCCAAAGGGGTGGATAAATCGAGCCATCCAGATCGTGATGACTATATTAATTTACAAGGCATGCATTTAGCCTATGCAAATCATCTTGATCAAGCAGAAAAACATTTTCAGAAACAAGTAGATCTTGCACCTGCCAATGAAAGCTTAATTAATAATTTGGCTCGTGTTGAGCGTTGGAGAGATAAGCCACTACAGTCTAAGCAAACTAGTGCTCGTTTAAATGGTTTAACACCAGTTGGCAAAGATACTCGAATTAACCAGATGCAAAATGCTCAGGCTTTAGGGGATATTCAGGAATGGCGTAAAAATACAGAAAGTCTTTTGCAATATTATCCTGAAGATAGTGGGGTAGTTAAAAGTCGAAAAGAGTTAGATGATCGCAATCGAGCAACAATTTCTCACTCAACCACTTGGGGGCAAAGTAAGGCAGATAGCAATGATTCTGTCAGTGGGCAAAATGGTTTAAAAGACCGCGAAATGGAAACTCGTCTTAATAGTCCGTGGATTAAAGATAATTATCGTCTATTTGCTTGGCATCAAGATCGTTTCGGAGAATACCGTTTTGGTGATGTGCATGACCAACGTTATGGTGTCGGGGCTGAATGGCAAGCGAACCGTAAGGCATTGTCGGCGATTTTTTCGCAAAGTACAGATGGCGGACAAGCCGGTGTTCGTCTTGATTGGTCGCAATGGGTAAACGACCATTGGCAGTATCAATTGCAATATGACAGTCAGGCTAATATTCCCCTACAAGCAATTGACGCTGGTGAAGATGGACAAGCTTACCGTGCTGCTTTGACATGGCAAAAAGATGAGTCACGTCAAATTGGGGCAAGTTATGGTTTAACGGATATAAGCGACGGTAATAAACAACAAGAATTTTCTACTTTTTGGCGCGAGCGATTATTTGATGCGCCTCACCATATTACTTACGGAACCGTTCGTGGATTTTATGGTAGCAATAGTCAAGATCAGACAACTTATTTTAGCCCAAGCAATCACTACAGTGCTGAGTTGAATTTAAGCCATGACTGGATCACTTGGCGAGAATACGAGCGCTCATTTAAACAGCATTTTGAAGCTGGAGTCGGGCTTTATAAACAAGCAGATTATTCAGCTCGACCAACATATTCTTTGCAATATCAACATCAATGGCAGCTCTCACGGACTTGGCAGCTCAATTATGGAATTGGTTGGCAATACCATCCATACGATGGTCATGATGAACAGCATACCTACGGTATTTTCGGATTTGAAGGGCGTTTTTAATGAATAATATGATGTCAAAAATGTTGAGCTGTGTGTTTGCTTCAACGTTATTACCCGTACAATTTTCTCATGCCCGAATTGAAACTGAACTACCAAAAAACCATACGGTTTCTTTAACTTTTCATGATGTGCGAGATGACGTACTCAAAGAAGGAGATCGGGATGTTTATGCGATTCAGACAAAAAATCTGGCACAATTTTTAGATTGGCTTAGTCAATCTGACTGGAAGCCGATTCGTTTAAAAGACATTGAAGAGGCGCGTAAGCAAGGTAAAGAATTGCCTCATAATTCTATTCTGCTGACTTTTGATGACGGGGCTTTAAGTAGTTATAGCCGAGTATTTCCATTACTTAAGCAATATCAGATTCCGGCAGTGTTTGCTCTTCCTACTAGTTGGTTAAATGGCAATACACAGGCCGGTTATGAAGCCTATGGTCAAGGTAACTTGGTGAACTGGGCTCAAGTTCGTGAAATGCAAGCCTCTGGTTTAGCCGAGTTTGCAAGTCACAGTGATGATTTACATCATGGCGTATTGGCCAATCCCCAAGGTAATGAAAAACCCGCTGCGACTTCGTATGCATATTTAAAATCTCAATCACGTTATGAAACAGATGCAGAATATCAACAACGTATCTTGAAAGATTTGAAAAAATCTTACTCAGTTTTGAAAAAAGAATTAGGTGTTAATCCTAAAGCAATTATTTGGCCTTATGGCGCCGTGAATGAGCAACTGGAAAAACTGGCACAGCAGGCAGGGTTTGAGTTTTCATTTAGTTTGGGACGTGATGGGATGAATCGCGTAAGTGATTCAACTTTTAAGCGTAGCTTGGTTATAAATAACCCTACAGCTGAACAGCTCACTGAAGGCATGTTAAATATTTTAAACTTTGAAGAGTCTGATTTATTTAAACAGCCTCGTCACTTTGTGACTATGGATTTAAAGCAATTAGCAGCCCCACAAAATACCCAAACAGATGAAAAGTTAGGGCAATTATTATCAAAACTGTATAGCTTAAAAAATAATGCCTTAATCTTAAAACCGTTGGAAGATAAAGAGGGAGATGGGCAATATGATGTTGCTTATTTTCCTACCGATAAAATGCCTGTTCAACAAGATATTTTAAACCGTACTTTATGGCAGGCTCAAACTCGGGCGGGTCAAGCGGTAATATTAGAGTTGCCCGCTTATCCACAGAAAGATAAACCATTTTTAACTGTAGATTTGGCAAAAGATATTGCACGTTTTAACAGTAATTTAAGTGGTATTCAGCTTAATGCGGGTACTTCTTTAAATTGCGAAATGCAAAAAGTAACTGCGCAAGAAAGTAGTTGTATAGAGCAATCAAAACAGATCGCGCGACTTAGCCAGCTTACTAAAAAAGTGGTAAGGCCTTATTTAAATATGAGTAATCAGGCACAGTTTAGTTTATTACTTACACCTGATTTAGACCATATAGACAATTTACCAGAGCTTTTGACCACGCTTTTATCACAACATGATCTAGTCAATTTGAAGTTCAATGTGATTGGCAAGAAAAAGCAATTTAGTCATTTGTTAGCACTATTAAATACGCTTAATGAAAAAGATAAGCAAAGAGTTATGCTGACTTTAACATTGCCGGAAAACTCTCAAAAGGCCAGTTGGGAAGAAGTACAGCAAGGGCTCTTTTCGATTCAGCGAATAGGTATCCAGAAATTCGGTATTGATGGCTATAGTTTTGAAAAGTCAAAAGATGTCCATCAATATTTATATAATCCGATCAGTCTAAATGCTAGTCCTGTCATGTATCAGCCATTTGCTGGATTGGTAGAGGGGAAAAAGTAATGAGAGTATTACTCGATATTCTATTTGCTTTTGCTTTTTTATATCCTTTACTCATGGCTTGGACATGGATGGTAGGAGGACTTTGGTTCTTCTTTAAAAGGGAATACCGTGAACAAACTCTTCCTGAGCCAACGAGTGAAGGGTGCAGTATCATCATTCCATGTTTTAACGAAGAAGCTCAAGTACGACAAACGATTCGTTATGCACTGCAAACGAAATATCCTAATTTCGAAGTAATTGCCGTTAATGACGGAAGTAGTGACAGAACAGCTGAAATTCTCGATGAATTGTCAGCGCAAGATTCACGACTTCGCGTTGTACACTTAGCAGAAAATCAGGGCAAAGCCGTAGCTTTAAGATCGGGCGTTTTAGTTAGTAAATACGAATATCTCGTTTGTATTGATGGCGATGCATTGTTACATCCGCATGCCGTACTTTGGTTAATGCAGCCATTTATAAACTTCCCGCGAATTGGTGCTGTAACGGGTAATCCACGAATTCTAAACCGTTCTAGTATTTTAGGAAAATTACAGGTTGGCGAGTTTTCTTCGATTATTGGTTTAATTAAACGTGCACAGCGTACATATGGTCGTATTTTTACCGTATCTGGTGTGATTGCCGCATTTCGTAAAACGGCACTCGTTCGCGTTGGGTTTTGGTCAGACGATAAAATTACCGAAGATATTGATATTTCATGGAAGTTACAGCTCGACCATTGGGATATTCAGTATATTCCACAAGCGCTTTGCTATATCTATATGCCTGAGACATTCAAAGGTCTATGGAAACAGCGTCTTCGCTGGGCACAAGGTGGGGTAGAGGTCCTTATAGAATATATTCCACAAATGTTCAAACTGCGTGTTCGCAGAATGTGGCCTGTCATGATTGAGGCGCTAGTCAGTATCATCTGGTCTTATGTCATGATTCTAATCTTTACGCTATTTTTTGTCGGATTGTTTATTGAGTTGCCTCAGCAATGGCAGATCAAAACCCTTATGCCACAGTGGTACGGCGTAATATTAGGCGGAACATGTTTAATCCAGTTTTTGGTGAGTTTGTGGATTGATCAGCGTTATGACCGTGGTCGCTTCTTTAAAAACTATTTCTGGGTGATCTGGTACCCTTTATTTTTCTGGTTGCTTACTTTATTTACCAGTGTTGTGGCGGTACCAAAAACTTTATTTAACACTAAAAAACGTGCCCGTTGGGTGAGCCCAGACCGGGGATTCCGTGGAGATAACCCATGAAACCTGAGGAAAATAAGGATATAGAAGCTTTAGATATCCCTGAATATATTGACCAGCCGGAATACGTCAAAAATAAAGCAGCAAACTATACATTACAAACCATTGGATGGTTTTGTTTGATGTGGTTGTTGTTTCCACTGGTTTCCCTGTTCCTATGGGTTTTTGAAGGACACTTAATTTATGATTATGTCTGGGTTGACCATATATCAGAAGTTAAGACCTTGCTCCATTTAGCATTACTCATCGGGATTAGTGCCCTCATTTTAATTTTGTGGGCGAGTTATAACTGGATTAGGTTCAGTGGTGAGGACCGGCGGACTAAGGCCCCTAATAGTTCAGTTGAACTGCTCGCCGCCCAATTTTCGGTTAGTCCTGATATGTTAGGTGAATTGCAACAAAAACAACGCATCACTTTACATTACGATGATCATGGTAATTTGCAAAAATATGAGTAAATAATAAAAAAGCATGGCCTAAAAACCATGCTTTTTTTCTTTTTATAGTGTTGTTCTAATAATCACATCGATTGACTGTTCGATACCATCCATGCTGTGAATTGATTTATGGTTAACTTTAACAATAGGCCAAGTTTGTAATTTACAATTGGATTTTTGGAGTGCAGCATAATAACTATCGGACTTAAAAAATACCTTTTTAGTCGTAGCAATATTAGGTGTTAAAAGGCGCTTAAGCCATGTTTCGCTAACCTGTGTATCAAGAAAGCGTAAGGCCAAAAGACTTTTAATGCGATTATTAAATAATCTCCGGTTTTTGATAATGAGAGGGTGAGTAATTAACTTATTTGTGCCTATTTGACTATGAGGCAAAATAAAGTGAGGCGTAATTTGAAATACAGTGACAAATTTTGCTTGTTGGCAAATTTTTTCAAGGTGAGTTACGGTTTCTTGATTTGTACCGATAATCGCGACACATAAACGTGAAAAATCAAACTCTTTAATTGAAGTTGATGGAATAACTTGCCCAGAAAATTCTTCAAAATCTTGAGGCATATTTTGAAAAATTACTGATTTTGAAGCGTTATTTTTAATATTAATACTCATTTTCCAAAAGTCCTTTTGGTTTTTCAATCATGATGTTTTTATCGTTTTAATATAAATAACCAAGCAGGAAGTTGGGGTAAAGTATTTTCAGATAGATGGTCATCCCATACTCGAAATCAATTCAAGTATGGGAACATGGAACAGAGTTTAATGTGCTGTTTTTACGTTCATTAATTGCGTAAAACTTTCTAGACGTTTAGCTGTATCGTATATATCACATGTAAAAATAAACTCATCAACATCGTATGTTGCTAAAAGCTTTTGTAAACCTGAGCGCACAGTTTCAACCGAACCTATTTGTGCCATTGCATAGAAGTTTTCAACAGAAAGCTGTTCTGCTGTATTCCATAATCCCTGCATTGATTCAACTGGTGGTTTAAGCTTTAAACTTTCGCCACGAATTAAACCTAATACACGTTGGTACGCACTCGTTGCTAAGAACTGAGCTTCCTCATCTGTATCTGCCACAACAATAGGCACACCCATAGAAACATAAGGTTTATCTAAGTACTCAGAAGGTTCAAAATTCTCGCGATAGAGTTGAATGGCTTGGCCTAGCATACGTGGTGCAAAATGTGAGGCAAATGAGTAGGGTAGTCCAAGTTTTGCTGCGAGTTGGGCGCTAAATAGGCTAGATCCAAGTAACCAAACAGGAACATGGGTATTTTGTCCTGGCGTTGCAATAATCTTTTGTCCTGCTTGAGGGGCGTCAAAATATTTTAGAATTTCGACAACATCTTTTGGAAATTGGTCTTCCGTTTCTTGATGCCCACGACGTAAAGCTCGCATGGTAAGTTGGTCTGTACCAGGAGCACGGCCTAAGCCAAGTTCAATACGGTTTGGATATAAAGTGGCAAGCGTTCCAAATTGTTCTGCGACAACTAAAGGAGCATGGTTAGGAAGCATAATGCCGCCTGAACCTAAACGAATATGTTGTGTGTGCGCGGCAATAAAGCCTAGCAATACGGCTGTAGCAGAGCTCGCGATTCCATCCATATTGTGATGTTCTGCAAGCCAGAAACGTTCATAGCCTAGTTTCTCTGCATGTTGTGCTAATTCTAATGCGTGACGTAATGAAAATTCGATGGTTTTATCATTACGAATAGGAGCAAGTTCCAAAATTGAAAACTTAGTATCTTGAAATGATCGCATGCGATATTCTCGAATAAGGGTATATCGAAATACTACGATATATCAAGATCGATGTATATCGTTTTTTTTCGATATTAAGTTTCATCTCTCAATAAAAAAGCACCCGAAGGTGCTTTTTGATGTATATACAAATTAGCGATGTTTGTACCAGCCGCGGTGTAAACCGTTGTCATGACGGCGATGACCACCTTTACTATAATAACGACGGTCGCCATCGTCATATCTACGATCATCTCGATCGTAACGATCATCGTAGTTACGATCTTCGGCAACTTTACGACCTAACGCTGAACCACCTGCCGCACCTACTGCTGCACCGATGTAACCGCCGTTAGTACCGCCCATATTTTTACCGACTGTATAACCAGCACCACCACCTAAAGCACCCCCAATGGCAGCTTCAGTACGATTGCGACGGTCACTAGCTGCTGCAGCACCACCAGCACCACCTAAAGCAGCACCAATTGTTGCGCCTGTCGTACCGCCCATGCTTTTACCAATAGCTGTACCTACAACACTACCTAAAGCAGAAGTTGCAGCAACACGCGTACCATTATCTGCGTGTGCAACCGTTACTACAGACGATGTTGCAAGTAATGCACTAGCTAACCAAATATTCATTTTCATCTTGGAACTCCATGTCCTTTTTTACTGAAAGGACAGTATTTTTATCTTGAGATAAATGTAATAAAAAATTTCGTGATAATTATGGAGAACCCCGAAGGCGATACGATAGTTTTGTGTCTGTTTGTATTGTTTGTATTAATCTGTGGATAAATCATGAACAAAAGCAAAAAAGTGACTATTTGCTTTCCATAATAAAAAAGCACCCGAAGGTGCTTAGAGTCGTTTCATCAAATTTGATTAGTGATGACGACGGTGTTTTTTCTTCCAGTGTTTAGATGATCGATCATAATCGCGGTCTTTCGAAATTTTATTACCTAAAGCACCACCACCTGCCGCACCTAAAGCAGCACCGATGTATCCACCGTTTGTACCGCCCATGCTTCTACCAACGGTATAACCAGCACCACCACCTAAACCACCGCCAATTGCAGATTCTGTACGGTGACGACGGTCACTTGCAACTGCTGCACCACCAGCACCACCTAAAGCAGCACCAATTGTTGCGCCAGATGTACCACCCATGCTTTTACCAATTGCAGTACCAGCGACACTACCTAAAGCAGAAGCGGCTGCTACATGTGTTGTATTGTCAGCATGTGCTACAGTAACCATAGAAGTTGCTAAAACAGCGCTACATAACCAAGCATTTAATTTCATTTTTTACTCCGTGTCCCTAGCAGCAGGACCCTAATATCTTTTGTTACGGCAAATGTAACAAAACACGTCTTTTAAAATATGGAGAACCATCAGTTCATTATTGTAGTTTAGTGTTTGGTTTGTATGTTTTCTATTAAAATAGAATATTTAATACTCATATAGATAAACATGCGACTCATTTAATTTTAATGAGCTTATTACTGGTGATCTGAACATAGAAAATTGATTAAAGCTCTGGTGGCAGAAGACATATGTTTATGTTGTGCGTACAGTAAAGAAAAGGGACGTGTATGGTCGGCATAAGCCTCAAGTAAAGGTTGTAATTTTCCTTGTCGAATTTTTTCATTAACAATAAAGCTATAACTCTGACATATCCCTAATCCACTTTCGGCAAAAGAAACTACACCTAAAATATCTTCTTTTACCAAAATGCGATTTGTTGGTACCCATTGAATTTCTTCATCTGCATTTTTTAAAAACCAAGGGGTTATCTTGCCACTACTCGGTAATTCAAAAGCAATACATTGGTGATGATTTAATTCTTCTAGGTTTTTTGGAATACCCATACGTTTTAAATAGTGAGGTGAGGCAACGACTTGTAACGGAGCAAGTTCAAGCGGTCTGGCCACAAGCGAGCTATTCGGGAGATGTCCTTGACGAATGGCTAAATCAAAACCCTCAGCAATTAGATCGACATTTCGGTTAGAGATGCTGACCTCAATTTGAATGTCCGGATATTGCAAAAGAAATTTTTCTAATAAGGGTGGTAAGCGATAGTGTCCATAAGTTGTAGGAACGCTTAATTTGATTTTTCCAGAAATTTGTAGTTGTTCACCTTGAATCACACGTTCTGCATGGTCAATTAACTGAAATGCATGTTGCATTTTTTCGTAATAAAGTTGACCTGCTTCCGTCAAACTTAGATGACGAGTCGTTCTTCTAAAGAACTGGATACCTAATCTTTTCTCTAGCCGTGTAATTGTTCTACTAATAACTGAAGGTGTCGTGGACAAATAAATTGCAGCGGCACTAATAGAAAGCTTTTCAGCCACAATTAAAAACACTTCAACATCGGCAAGATGGTCAAATTGACGAGACATTTTGTCCTCAAACGCAAAAAAGATTTGTAAATGTGGTTGTTTTTCTACCTTACTGGCAAAAATAGAATATATCCATCCCAGTTATAAATCCAGCACAAGGCTGGAATGAAGGTCGAATGATGAAAACACTCAATAAAATAATGCTTGCAGTGATTGCAACTTCAGCAGCATTAAGTGCAAATGCCGCTCATGTATTAGTTGTATTATCTGATGAAGGGCAGCTAGAGCTAAAAAATGGTCATATTTTTAAAACAGGCTTTTATTTAAATGAGTTGATGCAGCCTACAAAAATACTTTTAGATGCAGGGCACACAGTAACTTTCGCTACACCAAAAGGGAAAGCGCCAACATTAGATGAGTCATCAAATAGTGCGATGTACTTTAATCAAGATGAAAAAGCATTAAAGCAATATGCAGGTTTATTACACGATCTAAAGTTAACGTCTGCGCAAGATTCTCCAGTTTTGAGTCTATCTCGTATTGAGCAAATTGGTGTTGATCAGTTTGATGCTATTTATATTCCAGGCGGACATGCGCCTATGCAAGATCTTTTAAAAGATAAACAGCTTGGAAACGTTCTGACTGCTTTTCATAAAGCTGGAAAGCCTACAGCACTGGTTTGTCATGGCCCTATAGCTTTGATGTCAACGTTACCGAATGCTTCGGAAGTGGTTAAGCAACTTGAGCAAGGCAAACCTGTAAAAACTGGTGAGTGGATTTATAAAAATTATCGGATGACTGTGATTAGTAACCAAGAGGAAGAGCAAGCGAAGGCTTTATTAAAAGGTGGTGAAATGAAGTTCTATCCCCAAACGGCTTTACAGTCAATTGGAGGTAAATATCAAAGTAATACGAACGCTTGGTCTCCAAATGTAGTGGTGGATCGTGAACTGATTACAGGGCAAAATCCAGCCTCAGCCATTCTTGTTGGTAAAGCATTATTAGAAAAATTAAAGTAAATAGTAAGGGTAAAGAGGTTTTATGAATAAAGCCTCTATTACCAGTTGAGTGAAAAAGGTGACGTATTATTTTCTATAGAAAAAGCTAAATTATAGGCGAGTAAATAAATCTCATCTGAAAATCATTATATTTATAAGTTGCTAGCTACAGTGAAAGTTGATGAATTGGCTGATTATATATGTCATTTAAGCGGCATAATCTGTAAACTATGCGCTATTTTTACGATTTTGCTTATCTTCTATATTTACATAGCATTCGATAAGCTTTTTGGACTTTTGAGATATTTCCTCTTATGAAAGCGTCACTCCGTTTACGACTTGATCAACTCTGTGATCGACATGAAGAACTTACCGCGTTGCTTGCAGATGTGGAAGTCATCTCCGATAACAAACGTTTCCGTAAATTGTCTCGCGAACATAGTGATTTATCTGAAATTACCGAGGTTTGGGGCAAATATCGTCAAGCAGAAGAAGATATTGAAACTGCTGAAATGATGAAGTCTGATCCTGACTTTAAAGATATGGCAGAAGAAGAAATTCAAGCAAATAAAGATTTGCTTGTAGAGTTAGAAAGTCAGCTCAATATTTTGATGATTCCAAAAGATCCAAATGACTCTAATGCAGCTTATTTAGAAATTCGCGCCGGAACTGGTGGGGATGAGGCTGCAATTTTCTCTGGTGACTTATTTCGCATGTACAGTAAATATGCCGAGACACAAAATTGGCGTATAGAAGTACTTTCTGAAAATGAAGGTGAACATGGTGGCTTTAAAGAGGTCATTTGCCGTGTAGATGGCGATGGCGTTTATGGTCGCTTGAAGTTTGAAAGTGGTGCGCATCGTGTGCAACGTGTTCCAGCAACTGAATCACAAGGTCGTGTTCATACTTCAGCGTGTACAGTTGCAATCTTGCCTGAAATTGATGTTGATACTAACGTTGAAATTAATCCGGCAGATTTACGTATTGATACTTACCGCGCGTCAGGTGCGGGTGGTCAGCACATTAACAAAACCGATTCGGCCGTGCGTATTACCCACATTCCAACTGGTACAGTAGTTGAGTGCCAAGAAGAACGTTCACAGCATAAAAACAAAGCTAAAGCGATGGCATTGTTAGTATCGCGTTTAGAAAATGCAAAACGTGCGGCAGCAGATGCAGCAACTTCTGAAATGCGCCGTGATTTGGTTGGTTCTGGTGACCGTTCTGAACGTATCCGTACTTATAACTACCCACAAGGGCGTATGACGGACCATCGTATTAATCTCACTTTATATAAGTTAGACGCGATTATGGAAGGTGATTTAACTGAACTACTTGATAGCTTACATCGTGAATATCAGGCAGATCAGCTTGCAATGCTTGCACAGGAAAATGGCGGCTAATGAATATTGCTCAAGCGCTTGCAATTCGTGGTGAGCCTGACAGTTATGAACGGCAAGAAAATGCTTGGTTGCTTGAGCATTTTCTAAAAATCAATTCGCTTGAATTAAAGTTTAGACTTGAGCAAGAGTTAACAGCCCAACAAGAGCAAGACTATGTAGCTGGTCTTGAACGTATCCAAAAAGGTGAACCTTTAGCTTATGTAACGGGTTCACAACCATTTTGGACGCTCGATTTAAAAGTAACATCTGACACATTGGTGCCACGACCTGATACCGAGGTTTTAGTTGAAACCGTCTTAAATCTAAGTTTGCCAAATACTGCAAATATTGTTGATTTGGGAACGGGGACAGGTGCAATTGCGCTTGCGTTAGCGAGTGAACGTCCAGATTGGTTCGTCACAGCAACTGACATTTATGCGCCTACTTTAGAAGTCGCAAAAGAAAATGCACTAGCTCATAATTTGCAACGTGTAAAATTCGCTTGCGGCGCTTGGTTTGAAGCACTAGAGCCACAAAAATTTGATTTAATTGTTTCTAATCCGCCGTATATCGACCCTGAAGATGAACACATGCAAGCTTTGGCAACAGAACCACGCCGTGCATTGGTTGCAGATCATCAGGGACTGGCTGATATTGAAATTATTATTGCTCAAGGGAAAAACTGGTTAAAACCACAAGGCTGGATTGCACTTGAACACGGTTATGATCAGGGGCAAGCTGTTCGAAATATATTTGCTGAGCATGGTTTTAGTGAGATTAAAACCATTCAAGATTACGGCCAAAATGATCGAGTCACTTTGGCATGCTGGATTTAAGGCTATTTTGAGTGCGTATCGCGCCAACGTAATAACCAATTTTCGATAAGTTTCATTAGGGTATCGGTTACTTTACCCAATAGGGCTAATAAAATAATTGCAATGATAACAATATCAGGTCGAGAAGTTTCTCGTCCATCGCTGAGTAAATAACCAATTCCTTGAGTAGCTGCAATCAGTTCAGCAGCAATCATAAACATCCACGATAAGCTTAAGCTGTTACGTAAACCAGTTAAAATTCCCGGAGAGGCTGCCGGTAAAATGATAGATACAATCCGTTGAAAAGCATTGAGCCGATAAACTTTTCCAACCTCAATAAGCTTTCTATCTACATTATGAATTGCTGCAACGGTATTGGTATAGGTTGGAAAAAATGCTCCAATTGCAATTAATGTAATTTTAGAACCTTCATCAATTCCTAACCAAAGCAACAATAATGGAATCCATGCAAGACTTGGAATTGATTTAATTGCTGAAAAAGTTGGTTCCAAATAAGCTTCGGCTTCTTTACTTAACCCAACCCAAATCGCAAAAAATAACCCTAAACCACTCCCTATAATGAAACCTACTAAAACACGCCATGTACTAATATAAATATGGGCAAACAGGTCACTATGAGCTAAATCTAAAAAAGATTGCCATAAGCTGCTAGGTGCGGGGAGTAAATAAGCATCGACATAACCATTCCTGACTAAAAACTCACAAGCCGCTAAAAAGATGAATGGAATGAGTAGCGCTTTAAACCACCGTGTAAATTTATTGTTTAGATGCTTTTTCTGCGATTTTAAAGCCTGCTGAGCTAAGAAATGATTTAGCTCAGCTTTGTTAAATGAATCACTCATATACTACTTCACGACTTTTTGAGCAAAACGTGGGTCTAATAACTGATCAACCACTTGGTTGACATTGGTGCCTTTTCTGACCAAGTCTTCTTCTGTCAAAATTTTTCCAGAACGTTTTAGGGCTTGTGCTTGAGTTGCCGATGGAATGCTTTGATCAAAGTTGGTTCTGCTCAGTTGTAGTTTAGCTACAGGTAGAGGAAGCTTTGATTCTTGCGCTAAAAGTGCTGCCACTTTATCTGGATTGGCTTTTGCCCATTTTCGGGCTTGTTCGTAGGCTTTAATAACGGCTTCTACCGCTTCAGGACTTTGTTTTGCAAAATCTTCTTTAACACTCAGTACGCTATAACTATTAAATGCTACATTACGATAAAGCAGTTTTGCACCTGATTGAATTTGAGCTGAAGCCATTAAAGGATCAAGTCCCGCCCAAGCATCTACTTGACCGCGTTCTAGTGCAGTTTTGCCGTCTGGATGTTGTAAATGTACCAGCTGTACATCACGCTTACTTAAGCCGACTGTATCTAGTGCCTGTAGAGTAAATAAGAAAGGATCTGTTCCTTTAGTTGCTGCAATTTTCTTACCTTTTAAGTCTTTTAAACTTTTAATGGGTGAGTTTTTTGCCACAACAAGGGCAGTCCATTCCGGTTGGCTTTGTACATACACAGTTTTAATTGGGCTACCATTTGCTCGGCTTAATACAGCTGCTAATCCGGCGGTAGAAGCAAAATCGATACTGTTACTGTTAAGGTATTCTAATGAACGATTACTGCCTTGACTAAAAACCCATTTAATTTGAGTATTTGGTAGAGCCTTCTCAAGAAGTTTTTGATCTTTTACGACTAAGCTGGTTGGTGCGTAGTAAGCATAATCAAGTTTAAGTGTGGTCGGAACTGCTGCAAAAGCAGATGAAGAAAATACAAACCCCAATGTTGATGCCAACAAAGTCTTTGGTAGAGAAAATTTTGATTTTAAAGACATGATAAAAATAGAACCGGAATAAAATAATAGAGCATCCTTACACGGGTTTGATGCTCTACAAACGTAGTTATTTTGATTTATAAATCAGATTGAAAGATAAAAGTTTGGATAAAATTATAAATAACTGTTTTTATGACCATTATCAAATTTTAAATAAAGTATTTATCTGAAATGTTGAACTTAAGATATATAAATATCATAAGCTTAAGTGTTATTTTTTTATCCTGATAATATTTATATTATTGCTTGTATGCGGTTAAATTATCACGATATGCACCAGGGCTAACCCCAGTCCATTTTTTAAAGGCACGGTGAAATGCACTTGAGTCATGGAAACTTAGATCTTCACTAATATCTTGAATTGAGTCATTCGTTTTACTTAAACGTTTAACCGCAATATCACAGCGGATTTCATTTTTAATTTGTTGGTAACTGACACCTTCATGTTTCAGGCGGCGTTGAACTGTGGCTTCTGAAATATTGAGTTGCTGTGCTACATCTTTGAGTTCGGGCCATTCTGCAGGATGAAGTTTTAATAAATGACGACGAATAAGAAGACTCAATGCATTTTCATTTTTAAAGCGGACTAAAAGATTTTGTGGGGTTTGCTCTAAGAAATCATAAAGCGCTTTTTTATCTTTCTTGATTTTAATATTTAAGTAGTGAGCATCGAATTCAACTCGATTAATCTCGGCATTAAATTGAATGTCTTCACCAAAGCGTACCAGATAATCCTGAATATCTTGGGGTTTAGGACAACGTACTCTAATACTATTTAAGCCAATTCGCTGGTCTACTAACCAACACATCAGCCCATGTACTAACATTAAAAAGGTCGCGTAGGTAAACATGCGTTTAGGTTGTTCACGATCATGAATCACCACATAAGCTTTTTCTTGATCTCGAATTAATTCGCCACGTATATCATCAAAAACAAAGTTAAAAAATTTCAAAATATCGTAGAGGGCCTTTTCTAAAGTTTCGGCCGTACTGACAAGTTTAGTCAGTAATTTATAGCTACCTCGTCGCATGGGATGGCTATCCATACCAAAAAACTCATCGTTCATGGCGTTGGCAAGTTCTATCCATAATTGAGCATATGTCGTGACTGGCACACGGGCCTTTGGAGACAGTAGCAATTCTGTCGGAATACCTGCTTTATTTAGAATTATTTGTGTATTTAACCCTTTAGCATAAGCCGCACTGAGCGCTTCATGTACCAGTGATATCGAAATTGTGCCTTTACTTAAAGAAGATTGGACAACCATGTCAAAGACTCATATTTTCTTCATATATTTCAAATGAAATATTTCATATTTAAAATTTGGATTGATCAAAAGCTGCAAACATTTTGAGGCTTTTTGAAATTGTATCGGAAAACAACAACTTTTACTCTCACTACTAAGTTTAAAGAACATTTCTATAGGACATTCCATAATGAAAATTCAAGGGAAACATTTCGTAATTACGGGTGGTGGCTCTGGTTTAGGAGCTGCAACAGCTGAATACTTGGTACAACAAGGTGCTTCAGTCACATTGGTAGACATGAATGTAGAAGCAGGCGAGCAACAAGCGCAACAATTAGGACCAAAGGCTGACTTCGTAAAACTTGATGTAACTGATGAAGCTGCTGCGGAACAGTTCTTTAAGGATGTTTTGGTAAAACATGGCAGTTTGCATGGATTAGTTAACTGTGCGGGTATTGGGCCTTCTGCAAAAGTGGTTGGCCGTGACGGCGTACATGATTTAGGGCTATTTTCAAAAACGCTGCAAATTAATGTCACAGGTACATTTAATATGCTACGTTTTGCAGCGGATGCGATGAGTAAAAACACGGTCGAAGCAGGTGAAGAGGACCGTGGAGTAATTGTGAATACCGCATCTGTTGCAGCATTTGATGGCCAAATTGGTCAAGCAGCTTATTCAGCATCTAAAGGTGCTATTGTTGCGATGACTTTACCGATTGCACGTGAGCTTGCACGACATGCCATTCGTATTATGACCATTGCACCGGGAATTATGGAAACCCCAATGCTTAAGGGGATGCCACAAAATGTACAGGATGCTTTGGGACAAATGGTGCCGTATCCGTCTCGTTTAGGAAAACCAGAAGAATTCGCTCGTTTGGTGGCACATATTGCTGAAAACTCTTACTTAAATGGTGAAGTCATTCGTCTAGATGGTGCAATTCGTATGGCAGCAAAATAATAAGAATTTTAAATGATTGCTCGCGAAGTAACCCAAGTTTAAGTATGAGATTTTTAAAAAATGTCGTTAACTGCAAAAAACCGCAATTGTTATGCGGTCTTTTGCCATTGAGCAATTTTCTAGTTTGAATTCGATTCGATGAAATTCAGAAAGTTAAGTAAAGCCAGTTTTTTGTTGATTAAATCTTAGCTTTCACTTCTTCACCAATTAAATAAAAGGTTCCTCCAGCAATATAATGCAAGCTTCGAAGTTCTTTCGGTGCATCTTGAAAATGCCAGTGGCCATCTCTAAAGACGCGACTATCTGCCCATGCACCTACAACGGAACCAATAAATAAATCATGAGCAGATTGATTATGGGGCTCAGGAATAAGCTTACACACAAGCCATGCAATGCAACCTGATACAAGGGGGCTAGGAAGACCTTGTTGGTAAAATAGTTCAACACCACAATGCTCAAGTTTTTGTGGATCATCCAACTTACTAATAGTTCCAAGTTGATGAGTCAGATCGAGCTGTGCATAGCAAGGAACTTGTAGGGTGAAGTAACCGCTTTGCTCAACAAGCTGTCGAGTTTTCGTACTTTTATCTAAAACGACGGACACTTTGGCTGGTTTGAACTCTAAGGCACATGCCCAAGCGGCAGCCATTACATTGTGGTCGTCTCCATGTTGTGCGGAAACAAGCACAGTTGGGCCATGATTTAACAAACGATAAGCTTTTTCTAACTCTACAGGTGCAATATATGATTGCGTCATATTTAGCCTAAGTAATAAAGAAAATAGATATTTCTATTCTTACAGAAAGCTTGAGAGAAGTAATGCGATACGGTAATAACCGAATAAAAAAGTTGTTTCCATTTTATAGCTTTCATAATGACTAACTTAATCATAAAATCATTTGGCTTCTAAGTGAAAGGATTAACGCGTGACCGAGCTTCAAGATATCGATTTTGTAGAGTTAAGTGATGAAGAAATGCATCTCTATAGCCGTCAGATTTTACTTGATGGATGGGATATTGAAGCTCAGGAAAAACTCAAACTTGCCAATGTGCTGATTGTTGGGGCTGGCGGAATAGGGTGTAGTAGTGCAGAGCTACTAGCGCGAGCCGGGGTTGGAAAAATTACTCTGATTGATGCAGATACTATTGAGATAAGTAACTTACAGCGTCAAATTGCATTTGGTCATGAAGATATTGGTCGTTATAAAGCGGAAATTCTTGCAAAGCGTTTACAGAAAATTAACCCTTATATCTGCGTTGAATACTACAACGAACGTTTAGACGAACATAACATTGATAGACTGGTTGAACATCAAGATGTGGTGTTAGATGGCTGTGATAATTTTGCAACACGCTATTTGGTAAATGCAGCTTGTAAGAAGCATCAGGTCGCTTTAATTAGTGCTTCAGCAATTGGTTTTCAGGCACAAATGTTTATGGTTGAAGGAGATTCAGCGTGTTATGAATGTCTTTTTCCAAAAGAACAGCATGGTAATGAAGGCCTACGCTGTGCAGAGTCAGGCGTACTTGCAACTACTCCTGTAATGATAGCGTCATTACAAGCACATCACACTTTGCTATATTTAGGACTCAATTTGACCCCTTTAAAACAGAAACTATTACTGTGGGATGGTTTAAACATGACACAACGTATTGTTAGTTTTGATAAAGATGTAAATTGCCCACTTTGTCAGGCAAGTTAATCAGTAAATGAAACAAAGTTTGCTACACTCAACCTGAATGATTTGGTTTTGAAGAAATATGAAAAAAAATATTTTGTTTGATGGGCTACGTTCGGTCGCCCGTATTGGTGAAACAGCAGTGGTTGCGGCCAAAGCTGGAATTAAATACGCAACTGAAAAACCAAGTAATGCCAAACTCATGCGAGAGACTTTTGAATCGCTTGGCTCAACTTATATTAAGCTTGGTCAGTTTATTGCGAGCACACCATCGCTTTTCCCTCGTGAATATGTAGAAGAATTTCAAGGCTGTTTAGACCAGACCCCAACGCTGCCATTTAGCTATATTCAAGGCGTACTTGATTCCGAGTTTGAAGGGCGAGATTTAAATCAGATTTTTAGCTATATTGATGAAAAGCCTTTAGCTTCTGCTTCAATTGCTCAAGTCCATGCGGCCAAACTAACCACGGGTGAAGATGTGGTTATTAAAGTACAAAAGCCTGGTGTGGAAACCATTTTATATACAGACTTAAATGTTGTGCATTGGGCTGCCAAGTTGCTTGAACGTGCAGTGCCTAAAATTAAGTTTGCTGCTCTTTCTGATATTGTAGATGAAATTAAAACTCGTATGGTTCGGGAAGTTGACTTCATTGAAGAAGCACAAAACTTAGATGACTTTATAGAATATTTAAATATTTCACAAAACCAAGCTGCCACTGCACCTAAAGTTTATCATCAGTTTTCTACACGCCGTGTTTTAACTATGCAACGCCTATACGGTGTGTCTTTAACAGATTTTAGTGTTGTAAAAAAATACGCCAAAGATCCATCGCAAGTACTGATTACTGCCATGAATACATGGTTTGGTAGTTTGATGCTATGTAAGAGTTTCCATGCAGACTTACATGCCGGAAACTTAATGTTGCTCGAAGATGGTCGAATTGGCTTTATCGATTTCGGTATTGTAGGGCAGCTAAACCCAGAGGTCTGGACAGCATGTATGGCCTTTATGGATGCTTTGCAAAAAACAGATTATCAGGCAATGGCTGAAAACATGCTGAAAATGGGCATGACTCATAATAAAGTCGATGTTGATGTATTGGCACAAGATTTAGAGCGCCTATTTAATGGCGTATTAATGTCTGACCCTCAGCAAATACTTGCTTCAAATCCAGCCGATTTAAACGATATTATGCTGGATATGGTTGGGGTTGGTGAGCGCCACGGTATTAAATTCCCACGAGATTTTGCCTTATTATTTAAGCAAATGCTTTATTTCGATCGTTTTATGCGCGTACTCGCACCATATACTGATATTTATGCAGACCAACGTTTGAAAATGGTTCAAAATATGGAACCTGCTTCGTTGTTAAAGCACTAAGGTCAGTTTAAATTTATGGATGCCATTATTATTGAAGGCTTGAAAGTTGAGACAGTGATTGGCTGTTTCAACTGGGAAAGACAAATCATTCAACCTTTAATGTTGGATTTAACCATCCATAATGATTTGAGCCGAGCAGCAGAGTCTGACAAGCTTGAGGACACACTCAACTATGCGCAGATTTGTGAGTTATCGGCTCAAACCATTCAACAAGCCAAGCCTGAATTAATCGAGCATGCAGCACATCTCGTTCTGCAATGTTTGTTTGAAACCTTCCCAACAATTGAAAAAATTACCATAACCATCCGTAAGCCAGCCATCATTGCAGAAGCAAACGCTGTAGGAATTCGTCTTGAACGCACCAGAAACAATTTTTGCGCTCGCCCTAGCGAGTAATTTAGACGCAGATCAGCACTTTACTTTTGCTTATACGCAATTGGCAACATTGGGGAAAGTGCAGTTTTCATCTGTTTATCAAATTCCATGCCGAGATGGTATTGGAGATGATTACTGGAATTCAGCATGTCTATTAAAAAGCACTTTATCGTGTGACCAAATTGAATCTTTTCTCAAGAAACTTGAGACAGATTCGGGGCGTGTTCGTCCATCGCATCATATTTCTTTAGATGTAGATTTGATTGCATGGGGAAGTGATCTGGACCATATGCAATTTAATTTTAAAAAATTACCTTTGGCGCTTGATGTAAAAATTCCTTTATATGAACTCTGGCATTGTGAAACATTAAAGGCTGATAGCATGATTTATCCAGTCGTTAATTTTAAAGTTTAAAGGCTTTCAAACTAGATTTTACGCAAACTTTACGCGGTCTTTAATTTCCTCAATAGAGAATTTATGGGCATTTTATCCATACTGAAATTCACTAAATTAGTGTTATTTCAGGACAATAAAGATGCTTATAAATTCTCAAATGCGCATCTTGCATCAGTCTGACATTGTGTTATGCGGACTTAAAACAAATGATATTTCTTCATCTCTCCTTATTTCCAGTTTGGCAAATCAAGCCAAGGGGTATAGAGGAGAATAGCCATGTTAGAACTTATACTTGTTTTATTTATTGCTATTTTTCTAGCATGGTGCCTCGGTAAATATCTATCCACAGTGATGACAAATCAGCCGATGGTTGGCGATGGATTATTTCGCTGGATTGAAAATCCTGTTTATCGCTTGTTAGGTATATCTCCACAACAACAAATGAACTGGAAACAATATTCTCTAGCATTTGTTGTTAGCTGTGTTTTTCTAGCTGTGGCCGTTTTTGCTATTTTTATGACGCAAGCATGGCTACCATTAAATCCAAATCATGCACCAAATATGAGTTGGGATTTAGCATTACACACGGTTATTTCATTTTTAACTAATACCAATCAACAGCATTATTCTGGGCAAGCTCAATTATCTTATTTGTCGCAAATGACAGGTATTGTGGGCTTGCAAGTCATTACTCCAATGATGGGACTGGCTTTGGTGGTCACGACCTTAAGAGCTTTCTTTTATCAGCGCCCAAGCCATATTGCAGCCGATGTTGCCGAGCAGCCAGACCAGATTTTAATTGGTAATTATTGGAGAGATGTAATTCGTCCTACAGTCCGATTCTTGCTTCCTCTCTGTTTTGTCTGGTCTTTATTGCTCAATAGCCAAGGCGTACCAGCGACTTTCCAAAGCGGGCCAGAAGTACAGCTGATTGATAAAGCCAATAGCGTTAAAACTCAAAAAATTTCTTTAGGACCAGTTGCGCCAATGGTGGCGATTAAGCAATTGGGTAGTAACGGTGGTGGTTGGTATGGTCCAAATAGTTCTGTACCTTTAGAAAATCCAACACCGCTTTCTAATTTATTAGAAATGATTGCGATATTACTCATTCCACTTACCGTGATTTTTATGGTTGGGCATTTTACTCAACGTAAAAAGTTTGCCTACTTTGTGTTTGGCAGCATGCTTTTCATGTCGATTATTTCAGGTGCAGCGGCTGTCTGGTCTGAGAGTATGTCATCGACAGCATCTCAACTTGCCATAATGGAAGGTAAAGAACAACGTTTTGGACCAGCCGCATCAGCAGTTTGGGCAGCGATCACTACGCAGGTGAATAACGGTTCGGTCAATATGATGCATGATTCTTCTGCACCGCTTACTGGTTTAGTCGAACTCATCAACATGTTGATTAATGCGATTTGGGGTGGTGTGGGCTGCGGTCTGCAACAGTTTATGATTTATCTATTACTTGCAGTATTTATTGCAGGTTTAATGACAGGCCGTACCCCTGAATTGTTCGGACGCAAGATTGAAGCGGCAGAAATTAAGTTGCTCGCGATTATTATCTTGATTCAACCTTTAGTCATTCTTGCATTTACCGCATTAAGCCTCAGCATTCCAGGCATATCTGGAATTAGTAATCCGGGACCACATGGTATTAGCCAAGTGTTCTACGAATATGTTTCTGCATTTGCCAACAATGGTTCAGGTTTTGAAGGTCTTGGAGACAACACTGTATGGTGGAATGTCACTTGTAGTATCGCTCTACTGTTAGGACGTTTTCCGACCTTAATTTTGCCATTAATGATTGCGACACGTTTAGCAGCAAAAAGAAAAGCACCCGAAACAGCAGGTAGTCTTCAAGTTGAAACTCCAACCTTTGCTTTAACGCTGATTACGATTGTTGTGTTGCTTACCTTATTACAATTTATGCCAGTTCTTGTCCTTGGGCCTATTGCCGATCAACTTTTGTTGGTTAAAGGCTAAGGAGGCGAGTGAAAATGAATACACAAACTCATGTAAATAGCCATAAACAAACCATGGCAGTGCCAAATTTTGAAGTTTGGAAAAATGCATTTGTGAAACTGCTACCGCAGCATGCAATTAAAAATCCTGTGATGGCAATCGTATGGCTTGGAACAGTAGTTACTGCAATGAGTACAGTCTTGGGTTACACCACGCTGTTATTTGGTTTCGCGGTTACAGCAATTCTATTTATTACCATTTTATTTGCCAACTATGCTGAAGCAGTTGCAGAGGCTAGAGGTCGCGGGCAGGCATCTTCATTGCGTGCAGCAAGAGAAAATTTAACGGCTCGAAGACTCAACTCTTTGACAGACCGTCAAACCACCCAAATCGCAGCCACTGAACTTCATTTAAATGATTTTATTGAAGTACATGCAGGTGAGCTTGTTCCAGCCGACGGTGAGATTGTAGAAGGCTTTGCCACTATTAATGAATCAGCTGTTACAGGTGAGTCAGCACCAGTGCTACGTGAAGCTGGAACAGACCGTTCAGGTGTTATTGGTGGAACCAAAGTCCTTACAGATCGCATTGTTGTACAAGTGACTGCTGAATCTGGTCAAAGTTTCTTAGACCGTATGATTGCTTTGGTTGAAGGTTCAAATCGTCAAAAAACACCGAATGAGATTGCACTTGGCTTCTTGTTAATGGTGATGACAATCACGTTTTTAATTGTTGTGATTAGCTTGCCATTTATTGCCAAGTATTTGCATATTGAACTTGATCCAGTTGTGCTCGTGGCGTTATTGGTCTGCCTGATTCCTACAACCATTGGTGGCTTGTTACCTGCGATTGGTATTGCGGGGATGAACCGAGCACTTAAAGCCAACGTTTTGGCGAAATCAGGTAAAGCTGTAGAAGTCGCGGGTGACATTGATGTGCTTTTACTCGATAAAACAGGAACCATTACTTATGGTGACCGTCAAGCGACTTCTTTTTATCCTTTAACTTCGGTAACCGAGTCTGAGTTGAGAGCTGCTGCTTGGGTAAGTTCACTTGCGGACCCAACACCAGAAGGGAAGTCGATTGTTAAGTTAGCAAAAGAACAGGGTTTAAAACAGCAAGAACCTGAACAGGCTGAATTTATCTCTTTTAGTGCTTCAACTCGAATTTCTGGCGTGAATTTACCGAATGGTGACCAAATTCGTAAAGGTGCTTTAGATGCAATCTTGAAGTTTGTAGATGAAGATTATTCTCAAGATTTAGAGTTAAAAGCACGTGTTGAACAAGTTGCTAAAAAGGGTGCAACACCATTGGTTGTCGCAACTCAACATCATGTACTGGGTGTGATTGAACTCTCTGATGTGATTAAACACGGCATTAAAGAACGTTTTGCACGTTTAAGAGAAATGGGTATTAAAACCGTTATGGTTACAGGTGATAACCCATTAACTGCCGCCGCGATTGCTGCTGAAGCTGGGGTAGATGATTATATTGCCGAAGCAAAACCAGAAGATAAATTGGCTTGTATTCGAACCGAACAACAACACGGTCGTTTAGTTGCGATGGTCGGTGACGGAACCAACGATGCACCAGCATTAGCACAAGCCGATATCGGTTTAGCCATGAACTCGGGTACACAAGCTGCAAAAGAAGCCGGCAATATGGTTGATTTAGATTCTGACCCGACCAAACTACTTGCTGTGGTTGAGATTGGGAAACAGCAGCTGATTACCCGTGGTGCTTTAACAACATTTTCGTTAGCAAACGACGTCTCTAAATACTTTGCCATCTTGCCTGCATTGTTCGCTGCTGAGATTCCACAAATGCAAGTATTGAATGTGATGCACTTAGCAAGTCCAAACAGCGCGATTTTATCTGCATTAATTTTTAACGCGATTATTATTCCACTATTAATTCCAATTGCACTCCGAGGCGTGAAATTTAAACCTTCAACTGCAACTCAGTTACTACGTCGAAATATGTTGATTTATGGGGTGGGCGGTGTGGTTCTACCATTCATTGCCATTAAAGCGATTGATGTAGTGATTGTTCAATTATTTGGTTTGTAATCTGGAGTTTGAAATGAAAACTTATGCACAAAATTCAGAAGCAAATTTGGGTCAGACCTTAAGAGCATCTTTGGGATTATTAATTTTTACTCTGGTGGGTTGTGGCGCTGTTTATAGTGCGATTGCTACAGGCGCAGGACAGGTTTTATTCAACAATCAAGCCAATGGCAGTTTGATTGAAATAGACCATAAAGTTTTAGGGTCAAAATTAGTCGCTCAGCCATTTATTGGAGAGGCTTATTTTCACCCACGTCCTTCAGCAGTCGCTTATGATCCGATGGCTATGGCAGGTACAAACTTAGCGCGTACTAATCCTGAACTACAGCAACAAATTGATGCTCAGATTCTTGCGGTGAAAAAACAAGATCATACAGGTAATACACCGATTCCAAGCGATTTGGTGACTAAATCAGGTAGTGGTATCGATCCGCATATTAGTCCTGAATCTGCTCAGTTACAGGTTGCTCGAGTGGCTCAAGCGCGTCATGTAGACCCTAAGGTTGTGGAAGAGGTTTTACAAAAGCATATTGAACCGAAGCAGTTTGGTGTATTGGGGCAAGCTCGTGTTAATGTATTAGAACTCAATATTGCTTTAGATCAATTACAATCTACACATTAACTTAAAAATAAAGTTGTTAGTTTACCGGATGATATCAAGTGCAAAGCAATCGCGAAAATCAGGCTGAGGCCTTATTAAATCATGTCAACAGATATCAAGCCGGTCGACTAACGGTCTTTCTTGGTGCGGCACCTGGTGTAGGAAAAACCTATGCCATGCTTGCCCGCGCCAAAGAGTTATTTCAACAGGGCACAGATGTTGTTGTGGGCATTGTTGAAACTCATGGACGAATAGAAACTCTAAAAGTTTTGGAAGGCTTACCTGAAATTGCTAGAAAGGAAATGCAATATCAAGGGCATACTTTAGAAGAAATGGACTTGGATGCTATTCTGCTTCGGCATCCAGAAATTGTTTTGGTCGATGAGTTGGCTCATCGTAACGTCCCAAACAGTCGTCATGAACGACGTTGGCAAGATATAAATGAATTGCTAGACGCAGGTATTGATGTATTTACGACCATTAATATTCAGCATTTAGAAAGCCTAAATGATGTGGTCTACCAGATTACTGGCATTAGAGTAAATGAAACGGTACCAGATCGGGTGTTTGATCGTATTCGAGACATTCGCTTAATTGATTTACCCGTCAGTGAACTCATTGAACGGCTCCATCAAGGAAAAGTCTATGTGCCAGAGCAAGCAAATTTGGCATTACAAGGCTTTTTTAGCATTTCAAATTTAACAGCATTACGTGAACTCGCAATGCAATGCGTTGCAGAACATGTCGATTCAGATTTAAAAGAGAGCTATGCCTCTAAAGGTTTGAAGTCTATATCGTTGCAAAATGAATTAATGATTGCCATAGATGGACAAGGCTCTTCTGAATATTTAGTACGGGCCGGTTGTCGTTTAGCTGAACGCTATGGAGCAACATGGACTGTAGTGAATGTTGCTAAAAGTTTAGACTTTGGACAGAGTTCAGGAAACTCTTATAAAAAAGAATATATCGAGGTTGATCGGGCGTTTGAGCTAGCTCGGCAACTCGGTGGCCGAACAGAGGTTTTATATGGGCCGCGAGTTGCTTCAGTGTTAATGGATGCCGCGGTTGACCGAGGTATTTCCAATCTGGTCATTGGCAAAAGTATTTCGCCGTGGTGGCTAAAGTTATTTAAGAAAAATTTAGCTCAGCAATTATTAAATCAAGAAAACTCGATTGCTTTAACCATTTTGCACCCAGAACAGGGCACTAAAAAAACAACTCAAATTGAAAAGCCATCATTTTTATCATTAAAAGAAAGTATTTTTGTTTTAGCTGTGACGTGTGCCAGTATTTTTATAGCTCACTTTGCCGAAGTTCTATTAGGTATTGAAGACTTTTCTGTCATTTTTATTATTTCAGTTTTAATTGTAGCAACCAAAACGAGAATGCTCGCTGCAGTAGTGGCAGCTCTTATTTGTTTCTTGGCTTATAACTTTTTCTTTATTGCCCCGCGTTATACCTTTCAAATTTCAGCACACCAAGGTGTAGTGACTGTAGTTGCTTTTTTTGCAGCAGCTTTAATCGCTGGGCGGTTGGCTTCTCAGTTACGTCAGCAGGTTTTGTCTTTAAAAGCTGCCAATGCCTACACCACAGTGATGCAAGACTTGGCACGTAAACTCTCTAGTGCGGTGAATCTTGAAGAAGTCATGCAAACAGGACGTATGACTTTAGAAACACAACTTCAAACTAAAGTGTGGATTTCTATTCAAGATAGAGTCATTTCATCTGATATAGAGCTAAGTGATAAAGAAAAAGTCGCGGCAGATTGGTGCTTAAAACATCAACAACCGTGCGGACGTTTTACCGATACACTCAGTCAGTCGAATTGGTGGTTTTTACCTCTTCTAGAGCAGAAAAATAGCCTAGGTATAGTGGGAATTTACTTTAAGGACGATGTGGTTTCTCTAAATTTTGAGCAAAAGAAACTGACGGAAAGTGTAATTGAGTATATTGCACAAGCGACTCTTCGCACCCAATTGGTCAATGAACTAGAACAAGCAAAAGTCACCAGTGAAACAGAGCGATTACGTTCGGCTTTATTATCTTCGGTATCGCATGATTTACGTTCACCGCTTGCTTCTATTATTGGTGCAGCAGACACACTTGCCGATTTTAAAGCTGATATGTCAGAACGAGACCAACAGGATTTACTCGAAACCATTCATTTAGAAGGCGAACGTTTAGACCGTTATATTCAAAACTTACTTGATATGACACGTTTGGGGCATGAAGGTCTATCTTTAAAAAGAGACTGGATTGGTGTGGACGAATTAATCGGTTCTGCAACCCGCTGTTTAAAGCGCTATAAACCAGATACTCAAGTGTCGGTTGAATTACCTGAACAAGCGATTAGTTTATATGTACACCCAGCACTGGTAGAGCAAGCCATTTTTAATGTTTTAGAAAATGCGGCAAACTTTTCACCTCCAGATGAACCAGTCATGATTCGTGCTCATCTTTCATCAGAAGATGAAGTAAAAATAGAAATTGAAGATAAAGGTGCTGGAATTCCTGAAGACGAAAGAAACCGCATTTTTGATATGTTTTACACCATGGAGCGTGGAGACCGTGGAAAATTTGGTACAGGTTTAGGGCTAACGATTGTTAAGGCAATTATTGGTGCTCATATGGGTACAATAGAAGCATTTTCAGGACGCCAAAATAAAGGTACTTTAATTCAAATCAAATTACCCATTCATCCCGTAAAAGAATAAGTTGTAAAGTCATGATAACTTCAGAAACATCTCCTGTAAAAACACGTATTGTGATTATTGATGATGAGCCTCAAATCCGTAAATTTTTAGACATCGCTTTAAGAACACAAAAATACAAAACCACGCTCTGTGAGACAGGTTACAAAGGCCTAGAAACTTTGGCGACCCAAGGTGCTGATTTGGTTATTCTTGACCTAGGCTTACCCGATTTAGACGGGAAAGAAGTACTCCAAGAATTACGTAGCTGGTCGAATGTACCTGTTATTGTGTTATCTGTACGTGCTGATGAATATGAAAAAGTTGCTTTGCTAGACGCTGGCGCAAATGATTACATGACCAAGCCTTTTAGTGTTCAAGAACTTTTGGCGCGCATACGTGTCATTTTAAGAAACCAACCGATTCAGCAAGAAGCACATGTATATGACGATGGTTATCTCAAAGTTGATGTTACGCAACGTTTGGTGTGGGTTGAGCAACAGCCAATTACGTTAACTCGAAAAGAATTTCAACTTTTGACGTTATTAATGCGCTACCAAGGTCAGCTTTTAACACAGCCACAACTTTTAAAAGAACTTTGGGGGCCAACCCATCAGGAAGATACTCACTATTTACGTATTTTAGTGGGGAAGTTACGTAGTAAGTTGGGGGATAACGCGATTCAACCTCGCTATATTGCTACTGAGCCTGGTGTTGGATTACGTTTTTTAGCTCAACAGAAAAATCATTAATTAGATATAAAAAAACTTTAGGGAATTTCTCCCTAAGGGTTTGCAAAGTGGTTTATATCTTTTAGTTTTTTTATTTAAATATCCCAAGGTTATTCTGCTTCAGTCATTTGGCTGTAAATATTTTGATATTCAGTTTGTTTTACTGTGTATCAAGGCTCTACAAAGTCGGCCCCTAAATATCCTTTTAAAATAAGACTTCCTTTAAATATTTTTAAGGCTTCTGGTTGGTTGTTGGCTAATAAAATATGCTCGTTTTGAAATTTTCTTCTGATTTTATTTTTTTAATTAAACAATATTAAGAATTATGACCTTTCAATTTGGTGAGATGGTCAAACTGATTTAAACTTAAGACTTATCCAGTGAATCACTTATTTTTGAGGTCTTGAATAGAGCAGGACCTTTTAGGGTGTTTACTGGAATTTTATTTTTTGCGTTTTTTAATTTTATTTTTGAGTTTTCTTAATATGAAAAATATCGGTTTAGCCATTCTAGCAATCAGCCTTTCAGGTTGTGCTGCAATGAGCGTAGAAGAATGTAAGACTGCGAATTGGTCATTAGTGGGTGAGAAAGATGGCTCAAAAGGTTCATCGCCACGTTTAGATCAATATTATAAAGCGTGTGGAAAAGCCAATATTGTTCCAGATCAGAAGTCATATGAGCGCGGATATAAAGAAGGTCTAGGGTACTATTGCCAACCAGCGAATATTTTTTATAACGCTTTAGAGGGTAACGGCAATATTAATGTATGCCCAGTTGAGCAGCGTAATCGTTTAAGACCTTATTATCAGGCAGCTTCTGATTACTACAATGCAAAAGCTGAATACGATCGTTATGACGAGAAATTTAAGCAATATTCTGATAATGCTTACAATGAAAAGTTGAAGCCAGAAGAGCGTGAACGTTATCGTAAGCTTTTAAGAGAATTACAAATTGATCGTGACCGTATTAATCGAAACTATTGGAACTCAATTCGAGATATTGAACGTTTCAAATATGATCATGGCTTAAAATAATATTTTAAAAGGATTGATCTGAATGAGATCAATCCTTTGTTTTTTTTAAAGATAATAACTAGTCTTTGTCATGAGTTTTGAAATGGCTGTCATGGTAATTTTCACAGCATAAGGCAATTCAACACCGCCTGCTTCAAGCGCCGTATGACGATGATGTAACTCATCTTCATTCATTTGCTCTAAAATTTTACGAGAGCGATCATCTTGAGCAGGTAACTGGTTCAAATGGTCTTGCAAATGCATGCTTACCTGACGCTCAGTTTCAGCAACAAAACCTAAGCTATATTTATCACCCGCAATACCAGCAAGAGCACCCATGCCATATGAAAGCCCATACCAAATTGGGTTTAATAAACTGGTATGGCTATTTAATTCTTTTAAACGAACTTCACACCACGCTAAATGATCTTGTTCTTCAATTGCTGCTTGTTGCATTTCCTTGCGTACATTTGGCAACTTCGCCGTTAATGCTTGCCCATGATAAAGGGCTTGTGCACACACTTCACCGCTATGGTTAACACGCATTAAGCCTGCGACATGGCGAGCATCTTCTACGCCTAGTTTTGCTTCAACTGATTCGGCTGGATTTTGGCGCTGTGCTGCTGTTGCACCCGGAACAAGACTACGTAATGCTTGATCAAAAGAATTAATAAGCTGATCAATTCCCGTATAGTGGCGCATAAATTAGTCCTCCAAAGAAAGATGTGCTGTGGCAAGCATTGGTTTTAGACGTGCTAGAAGCCAAATACTAAAGATTGCACTAAGTACAGCTGTAATAATAAATAGTATTTTAATATCAATTTTTAAAACACTTAAGATTAAGATTGAAAAAAATGCAGATGAAACCATAAAAACGGCATTTAAAATGTTATTTGCTGCTACAACACGAGCACGATGTGAACGTGGTGAATAAGCCTGCATCATGGCATAAAGGGGAACAATATAAAAACCGCCACTAATGCCCAGTAAAGTCACAGCAATCATAACGTGATAGTAAACCCAACCCTGAGTAAAAATATCTTTTAAAGTAAGTAATGCGCCAGTTCTTTCAGGAACAAAAGCTAGACTGGCAGCAAGGTAGAGCGCGAAAACGGTAAGGCCAATTGCACCAATTGGCACCATTTTAATATTAATTTCTGAACCACCAATTTTTCGGCAAAGAAGAGATCCGACACCAATACCGACTGAAAAGAAAGTAAGCAACAGACTAACTACATTTTCTGATGCATGAAGATTTTGTTGGGTAAGCTGTGGAATTTGCGTTAAATAAGTTGCGCCATAAAACCAGTACCATGAGTTACCTAACAAAATGGTGAACACTAAAGGCAAGCTTTTGGCATATTTAATGGTTTGAAAACTCGTACGAATGAAATTCCAGTCAATCTTTAAATCAGGAGCAGCAACCTTTTGTGGCAAAATGAAGCGACTACATACATAGCCTATGCCAGCAATAATCACCACAGTAAGACTAATCCACAATAAATTCCCATGTGATGATGCAATTACAGCACCACCTAAAATCATCCCAAATAAAATTGCCATTGAAGTGCCCGACTGAAACAGAGCATTACCTGACATTAACTCATGCGGTTTTAATATTTCAGGCAAAATTGCGTACTTAATGGGACCGAAGAATGTCGAATGTGTACCCATCAAAAATAAAGCAAGAAGAAGTAGCCATAAATGGCCCAACATGAAACCAGCAGTACCGATGAGCATAATGATGATTTCTAAGATTTTAATGCCACGGACCAGTTGAGAACGCTCATATTTATCTGCAATTTGTCCAGCAGTGGCTGAAAAAAAGAAATAGGGCAAAATAAACAAGAGAGCTGCTAAATTATTGAGGGTACTTACTGGGGCAGACTGTTGCTGAATCAAACCATAAGTAATCACTAATAATAAAGATTGCTTAAAAACGTTATCATTTAATGCGCCAAAAAACTGGGTAAAAAACATCGGTACAAACCGACGTGATGTCATCAGGTGCTCATCTTGTTTCATCATGTGCAAACTTCATTGTGTTTTATAAAAAAATGTGACCGAGTGTTAATTTGCATCGAAAACCATGTATGATATTTTTAACGCTTGATTAAATGAAAAATCAATGGTTTTGAGTGAGTTTTACACTTACCTTGGTGCGTTTTATTAAAAAATAAGTCTAGAGTTTTCTATGCCTTCTAAAATTAAGTTTAAACAGTCAACTCTCTCTCATTCTATGCATTTAATTTTAAAAATGCAGGGGATTCCTAAACTTATTTGTAGCAGCTTGTTGTTAACAGTTTGTGTAACGCCAAGTTTTGCTCAAACCTCTGTTGAGAATAATTCATCAACTTTAAACCAGACAGTGTCTGATGCGTCAACTGAACAGTCTGATACGGTGAGTCAACAATACGCAGCTCCAATCACAGATATTGCTACACTTGTGACCCAAGCTCAGCAGCAACAAGATAGCTTGGCTATATTGCAACAACAAGAACAATTTCCAAATCAAATTGATGAATTTAAGCCAATTACGCTTGATAATCTTGAAGATTTGCCAGAATTGCCTGTTGATGAAAACATGGCAAATGAAATTTATAAAGTCGCTGAAGAAGCTAAAAATGAAGCGCAGAATTTCCAAAATGGCACTCAGAAGCTACCAGAGGTTACAGTCAGTGATGCAACTCAGTCTGAATTAAATCAGATTAATCAAGCACCTGTAAATATTGACCAGCTGATGCAAGAGATTAAATCTGACAGTAAGATTGTAGTCGAAGCCAATGAAACTGGAAAAACCTTACCTGAATTAACCCCAGAGGCCGAAGAGCCACCTGAGCAAGTTGGTTTCTTTAAGCGTATTTTAAATAAAGTACGCCCACCGCGTGTGATTCCCATGGAGCAAGTGCCACGTATTAGTGCCGAGGTTAATGGTGCTTCAGATGTGTTGGCTAAAAATATTAAAGGTAAATTATCAACATTTACTCAAGAATCATTTGAAGATTTTAATGCTGCCTTACCTCAGCTTAGAACGCTAAGTAATCAGGCTGCTCAAGCAGTGGGTTACTATAATGCAGAGTTCCGATTTGAAAAGTTAAGCCCAAGCCGGGTCCGTGTCAACGTTACGCCAAATGAACCGGTACGAATTAATGAGCAAAATATCGAATTTACTGGTGCGGGTGAAAAACAACCCCAGTTTCAGGTTATTCGTTTAGTTCCTGAACAGGATGTTGGTGATATCTTTAATCATGGTTTATATGAAACCACGAAAGATCGTATTGTTAATGCAGCCTCTGATAATGGTTATTTTGATGCTTATTGGCGTTTGCATGATGTGAAAGTGAGTCAGCCAGAAAATAAGGCTGATATTAACTTGCGTTATGAAACAGGTGAGCGTTACAAATTAGATAAGGTTGAGTTTCGGATGAGTGATCCATCGAAACCATTACCTTTGAACCAAAATATTTTAGAAAGTATGGCACCTTGGAAAGAGGGTGATGACTATGCATTTTGGCGAGTAAATGTATTAGCAAACAACTTAACCAACTCTCGCTATTTTAATTACACTTTAGTTGATTCAATAAAACCTGATCCAATTGAAAAACCACTTGAGTTAGCACCAGATTTACAAGCTTTGGTCGATGAACAAAATATTGATGTGGATGAGTCTAATTTACTTTCACCCGAAGAAAGACAACTTGCTAAAGCACGTCAATTAGCCACCTCTAATAAAGAAGTTACCCAAAACGTAGTAGATGAAAAACAGTTTGCAGGAACACAAAAAGTAAAAGAGGGAGAACCTCAAACAGCAATGTTACAAAGTGCCCCAGGTCAGCAGGATGAAAAAGAAACTGAACAAGATCGTTTGCAAGCTCAAGCACGTGAAACGAAAAGAATTCCAGTCATTGTGACTTTAAATGCAGATAAACTAAACAGTTTGGAAACTGGTATTGGTTACGGAACCGATACGGGCGCGCGTTTACGTAGTCAGTATCGCCGTTCTATTGTCAATAAATATGGACATTCTTTTGATGCAAACTTAGAAGTTTCTCAAATTCGTCAATCTGTGGATGGCCGATACAGTATTCCCTATAAACATCCGTTAAATGATTACTTTAACATTGTGGGGGGATATGAGCGTGAAACACGTGATGATATTGGCCCAGATGTAAGTTTGTTGACTGAGTCTGCTGTGGTTGGTGGAGAGCGCATAATTAAACGTCCATTAGGGAACTGGCAACATACTTTTGGTGTCCGCTATCGTTTAGACCGTTTGACTCAACAGGGTAATGTTGACATTTCTGAGTTACCAGATGCTTTTAAAACTGCTGCATCAGAGCAAGAAGCACTATTATTTAGTTATGAAACCTCTAAAACCTCGAGCAATACACGTTTAAATCCAACGAAAGCTTTTAAACAAACTTATAAATTAGAATTAGGTAGCGAAAGTTTACTATCCGATGCCAATATGGCAATTGCAAGTGCGGGCTGGAGATTTATTTATTCTCTTGGTGAAAATGATGATCATCAATTCGTGGGAAGATCTGACCTTAGCTACATTTTTACCGATGATTTTGACAAAGTTCCGTACAATCTTAGATTCTTTACGGGTGGGGACCAAACAATTCGTGGATTTGACTATAAGAGTCTTTCCCCAGAAGTAGATGGATATAAAATCGGGGGGCAAGCTTTGGCTATAGGTTCTTTAGAATATAACTATCAGTTTAAGGACGGTTGGCGCGCCGCTGTGTTCTCTGACTTTGGTAATTCCTATGATAAAGACTTTAATAATCCAGCAGCTTATAGCGTTGGGGTTGGTATTCGCTGGAAGTCTCCAATTGGGCCAATCCGTTTAGATGTCGCTTCGGGTATTTCAGATGAAAACCATCCGATTCGTTTACATTTCTTTATAGGCCCACAACTTTAAAAATAAAATTTTATTAGGTTTATTTTATGGCGGATGTAGAACAGCAGCCAAATTCGGCACCTAGCTCTCCTAAGAAGCGGCGCATTTTGCGTAGTGTCTTGCTGACGATATTAATCATATTTTTATTATTAGCGTCTTCATTAGTGATCATGATGTCAACAGATCGCGGAAGTCGTTTTTTATTAGATCGGGTTTTAGAAGCTCAGAAAATAATTAAATATGAATACGAAGGCGGAAACTTACTACGCGGTATTATTCTTAAGAATGTTTTGGTGCAATTAAAGGATGTTGATGTTTCCCTAGATCGAGCTGACGTAGGCTTAGGATGGCGCTCTTTATTATTAGAAAAAGAAGTACATTTGAGCCATGCGGATGTGCGTAATTTACGTATTATTAATAAAACTCCCCCTTCTGGTAAGGCGTTTGAATTTAAACCCATTAAGTTGCCATTTGTTCTACGTGTCGATGAAGCTGATGTGGACCATTTAGAGATTAAGTTAGCGACCTCAGATGTAGATTTTCATGATGTTCATTTACAAGATGCGCTCTGGTCAGAGACCAAACTGGAATTTGAAAAATCTAGTATGGATATGGGTTATCTCTCAGTCCACAACGCAACAGGAAAAATGGACTTTAGTGGTAAATATCCATTAAATGCGACAGCAGATTTAAGAATCCCATCTCTAAAAAGTTTGAATATTCAAAATATTAAAGTTGCAGCTCGCGGAAGTTTAGATACTTTAAAAGCGGGTGTTGCAACTACAACTCCCGATTTATTAACGGGATGGGTGGTGTTGCATCCTGTTCGTGATGAAGTTCCAATGCAGGGTGAGTTATTACTAAAAAATTATCACTTACCTTTGCTGGAGGAACAAAAGCTTTTTGCAAAAAATGGCGTAATCAAGTTTCAAGGGGATATTAAACAACTTAATTTAGCACTTGATACAGATTTAAAGGGTGAGAATTTACCTGAAGGTCAGTACAACGCTTTAATGAATACTGATCTGGTCCATCAACTTAATATTACCGATTTTAACGGCCAAGTCATGAAAGGGGCTGTTAACCTTAAAGGCTTAGTGAACTGGAAAGATCATGTTACTTGGGATGTTAAAGGCCGTTTAGACCATATTAATCCGAAAGACAAAGCAATTCCTCAAGTTGTTCAAGACTTTTTACCGCCAAGTCTAGATGCTGCCGTTGCTTCAACCGGCTCTTTAGAAAAAGGTACTGAAGTATTTGCTAATGTCGATTTTGACCGTTACGAGTCTTGGAAACTCAAGTTTAATCAGGCTCCTGAAAAAAATAATAAACCCCAACCAATGCTTATGAATGTGGCTTGGTCGAAAATAGATCGTGCAATGCCTTATATTGGATGGTTAAGCAGTGACAATGGTCAGGTTGATTTAACATTACGTGAGGGTCAGCAAGATATTAAAGTGGCTACAAAAGTATATCAGCATGAAAAAACTTTATTGCCAGCAGGACAATATCTTGCAAATCTCAATGTTAAAGATAATGTTTTAAATGTTCCAAATTTTAGTTTTGCTGCTGAAAAAGGTAGCTTAACTGGACAGGCTAAAGTGTTGCTTCCTACTGAAAAACGTCAGTTGGTTTGGAACGCATTGTTAAATGCAAAAGATTTCAATCCACAAAGTATTCATGCGACAGCGCCTGTTAATCTTTTAAATGGTTCGATTAAAGCAAATGGTTTTGCTAAACCAAATCAGCAAATCATTCAATTTGAGAAGATAAATTTAACTGGTCGACTGGCTCAAGCGGGTCAGGAGACTGTAACTTTAGGCGGTAAAAGCACAGCAGCATTATTATTCCATGATGTGAAAGCTGGTGGTGGGTTTAAAGGTTTTGCAGTTAATTATGATGGAACTTTAAAAGCCTTAAAACAGGCAAATGGTTTACTGAAGTTTTCTATAGCAGGTACACCTGATTTTATTCGAATTAACCAGTTACAACACGACGGGGTTGCTGGAAAAATCTATGCGACAGGTTCTGTAAATTTAAAAGATCGCATTGCATGGGATATTAATAGTTCATTAGTACGCTTTAAACCTCAATACTTTACCTCAGCTGTAAAAGGTGAAATTTCAGGAAATCTGAAAACTCAAGGGGTTTGGTCAGATCATTTGAAACGAATTAATATTCAGCAATTGAACCTTGCTGGCTTTATAAATAATAAACCTGTTCGTGGTAAAGGTAATTTATCTTTATTGATGGACTCTAATCAAAATGGCTTTTTACCTCAGCAGTTTGAAGCAAATAATTTATTTTTAGTATATGGACAGAATCAGCTACAAGCGACAGGTAATGCACAAAATCTAAAAATTAAGCTCAATGCACCAGCACTCTATGAGTTATATCCAGGGTTGCGTGGTCGAGCTTACGGCGACCTGAATGTGCAATCACAACCACGTTTAAAAGCTACAGCAAATATCGCAGTAGATAACTTTGCATTTAATACTTTAGTAAGTGTGAAGCGATTGAGTATTCAGGGGGAGCTTCCAACATCGGAAACAACACCGACTCAATTAACAGCAAAACTAGATAACTTGCGTAGTGGAAATAGACTCATTCAGTCTGCTGAGTTGAATTTAACTGGAACAAGGAAAGCGCATTTATTAAAAGTACTTGGCAATAATAGTATTTCCAAGTTCTATGTTCAGTTGGCAGGCGGATTTAACCAAAACAATGATTGGCTAGGCCAGATCCAGAAAGGAAGTTTTGATTCAAAACGAATTCGTCTGGCACAAAATCAAAATGCTCCGGTGATTTTTTCTTCTGCACGATCTGAGTTATATGTAGGTCAACACTGCTGGCAGAGTGCTCATAGCCAACTCTGTTTTGACCAACCAGTACGGGTAAGTAAAGCACGCGGTAATATTTCGTTCGTTACTCAGAACATGGATTTAAGTGACTTCGCGGCATTTATGCCTGAAGGCTTAGCGATGACTGGGCAATTAAATGGTTATGCCAAGGCATCATGGGTAAATGGAGGAAATCCAAAACTTGATGCACGTTTAATTACGCGCAAAGGTGAAATTGGTTTAGCTGCTGAAGATCCTCAAGATCCTCCAACAACGCTAGCTTATGATGAGCTGGGTGTTATTGCAAAAAGTGTAGCTGAAGGGCTGTTGTTCCGTGTTGATGTTAAAACACCTGATATTGGTACAGGATATGCGAATGTTATTATCAATCCATTCCAGCCATCAATGCCAATGCATGGTGAGGTCGCTTTTAATGATGTTCAATTAAAAGTCTTGAAACCATTTATTCAAGATGTCCGCAAACTGAGTGGGACCTTAGCCTTGGCTGGTAAAGTTAATGGTACATTAACTCAGCCACAATTTACTGGTGAAATGCGTCTGAAAAATGGTGCAATCAGTATGATTTCGCTTCCAGTTAATTTGACCAATGTTCAGGTTTACTCATCAATTCGTCAGGACATGGCAACAATTGATGGGGCATTTAACAGTGGACAAGGTGTTGGTCTTCTTAAAGGCAGTTTTGAATGGAAAGATGCACCACGTCTTCAATTAAACCTTAAAGGTGATAATTTACTTGTACGTCAGGCGCCTTTAATTACTGCAATTGCCAATCCAAACCTTACACTGGATATGTATCCTTTTGATAAGCGTTTAAGTTTAAAGGGATCGGTAGATGTTCCTCGTGCACGTATTTCAATGCCGGAAACAACTGCTCCAGTCATTAATACCTCATCAGATGTGCGTATCGTTCGACAAGGCCAAGACCCACTTGCAATTTTACGTGCAGCTAAACCTTGGGATATCCGAGCTGATATTACTGTTAATATTGGAAAACAAGTGATATTCCAAGGCTTTAACAGTAATATTCCGTTAGTTGGTCGTTTGAATTTAACTCAACGTGGCTATGAAACCGCAATGAGAGCTAATGGGGCAATTGGTGTCAGCCAAAAAGTAAAAATTGAAGCCTATGGACAAAGTCTAGATTTAAATCGAGCAATTGCGCGTTTTAATGGGCCATTGGCAAACCCAACTTTAGATATAGACGCAAATAAAAATGTTCAAGGTAGTATGGTTGGAGTACGTGTTACAAGTACTGCCTCATCGCCAAACATTCAAGTTTATAATGACGCAGGTCTTTCTGAACAAGAAGCATTGAATGCGCTTGTGACTGGACGTATTAATGAGGGGGCAAGCGGTTTAAGTAATGCAGAAGGCTTCAAGTCTGATGTAAATAACACCATTGCTGCCGCTGGGATCAGTATGGGCTTAGGTGGTACACGTGCTTTAACGAATCAGATTGGACGTACTTTTGGTTTGAGTGGCTTAGCTTTGGATGCACAAGGTACGGGTGATGATACTCAGGTAAGTTTAACTGGCTATATCACACCTGATTTATTCATTCGTTACGGTGTCGGAGTATTTACTCCAGTCAACAAATTGACTTTACGTTATCAAATGAACCGCCGTTTATATCTAGAAGCAAGTCAATCTTTAGAACGAGCAATCGATCTTTTCTATAACTGGCGTTTCTAAATAAATGAAATAAAAGCTCACTTCTAGTGGGCTTTTATTTTAATGACATCTTTCCCAGATTTTAAAAGTTGAATATTTATTATATAAAGCATCGATTTTCTAAAAAGGAAGCTGAGCTTCAATAGACTTCTGATTAAAGAAAATTCACTTGAAAATTGCTGTTTTATAAATTAATTTCCAGAATTATTAAATGAAACTAGGCTGATAATACCTTATTGATACATGCAAATAAGGTGGTTTTCTAAGGAAATAACAGTGAAAATAGATACTTATATTGAAATTAAAGATAGCAAGGATAACGATACAAATATTAAATATCGTGGGCTAATTCAAAAAATAACAGCAACATTGTCGATGACGCTTTTGTCATTTGGATGGAACTCCACTGTAAATGCCGCACAACAGCAAATTGCTTTAGTAGGGACATGGACATCGATTCCTAATGCGCCGCTCGCGCAAAAACCAAAACAAGCCAGTGAAGGTTTGTACCAGTTTCAAGTAAATAATGATGGGACTTTAACTCCTGTTAAAGTATTGAAAATGAAAAGTCCTTCATGGATTGTAAAATCGAAAGATGGCCGTTTTGCCTATACCACTAATGAAGAAAATGAAGGGGCAGTGACTGCATTATCGGTTCAAAACGGAAAGGTGGAGGTGTTGAACACAGTCGATAGCCATGGTGGACATCCAACACACGCATCAATCAGTTTAGATGGCAAATTCCTATTTGTATCGAACTATTCGGCATTTGATAAAGGTCGTGGTGGTGTCGCTGTGTTTCCAATTTTGCCAAACGGTCATGTAGGTGAAAAAGTACAAAATATTGTTTTTAAGGAAGGTTCTGGCCATGTCAAAGGTCGACAGGAGAGTGGTCATGCCCATTCGACAACTTTCAGCCCAGATGGTAAATATTTATATGCGAGCGATCTGGGAAATGACAAAGTCTATACTTTTCATTATAACCCGAATAAACCTCAACCACTCGAAGCAGATAACACTCGAGATGTGACTTTTACGCATGGTTCTGGCCCACGCCATATGGTCTTTTCACCAAATGGTAAACATGCATACGTTACCGCAGAAATGCGAAGTGAAATTGTCACGTTTAATGTGCAAGATGGTCATTTGAAAAAAGTGGCTGAGCTAAAACTGATTCACGAAGACAAAACACCTGAATTTAAGAGCGCGAGTGGAATTATCCTTAGTCCAAATGGTAAATATGTGATTGCTGCTAATCGGGGTGCAGACAACAAACTTTTGGTATTTAAAATTCAACAGAATGGATTGCTTGGTAAGCCAGTAGTTTATAAAGCCAATGGAATTGAACCACGTGCTTTCTCATTTGATGCGTCTGGTAAATATCTATATGTAACCAATGTTTATAGTAACAATATTAGTTTATTTCGTTTTGATGCAAAAAATGGCACCTTAAAACCAGCTGGTGATGCAGCAAAAATATCAACACCTACGGATATCAAATTCTTTAATTAATCCGCAACATGAAACTGGCATTTCTAGTGCCTGATATAAACGACCGAGATTTTGCTATCTCGGTTTTTATATCAGTTTTTGCAAAAATGATGATTTTCCGTATGATATGAACAGCAATAATTAGTGTAGTGAAGTGATGAAAAAGATTTTATTGATTGCAATGAGCTTGTTCTTTGTTGGTTGTTCAGAAAAGAAGCCATTAACACCAGAAGAGCAATGGCATGGCTTTTGTACTAGCGTAGGAAACGCAGCTAGAAGTATTGTTTTTGATCGTCAGCAAGCAATTGAAAAAGCTCAAGCAGTTGAGCATGCAAATAAAATTGAAGATGACATTACGAAAAAATTTATTCTTAATATTATTGAAAAAGTTTACGCAATTCCAAAAGAAGAATTAACTAAAGATCAGCAAGCTGTACAAGAAAAAGTTAGAAAGCAAATGATGGAAGAATGTTTGTCAACACCTCATGAAAAAATGCCAAGATATAAACCGTTCTAATTCTGTCTAAGTTTATTGAAATTCTACTAATATTAGGTTCTTTCGCTCAAAAATAACCCAGAATCAGCCATTTTGCTCATTATTTAAACACAGGTATTTAGATACAAAATAATGGGCATCACGGAGAAACACCCCGCGCTCATTAACTTTTACCGTGAACTCTAGTAAACTTTTGTAGTCCATATTACTTGTGAAGCTTTTTCGAAAGCTGGAATTTGCAAGTAATTTTTCAAAAAAAGAGGAATGAACACCGTGCTAGAAGCTTACCGCCAACACGTTGAAGAACGTGCCGCACTCGGAGTCCCACCGAAGCCACTTGATGATGCTCAAACAGCTCAGCTTGTTGAACTATTAAAAAATCCACCAGCAGGCGAAGAAGCGTTCTTGGTTGATTTGCTTGAAAACCGTGTTCCTGCAGGTGTTGACCAAGCAGCTTACGTAAAGGCAGCGTTCTTGGCAGCAATTGCAAAAGGCGAAGCAACTTCACCACTCGTTTCTAAAGAGCGTGCAGTTTACTTACTTGGCACAATGCTTGGTGGTTACAACGTAGCACCACTCGTTGAGCTTCTTGACGATGCTGAACTTGCAAACTTAGCTGCTGAAGCATTAAAGAAAACACTTCTTGTATTTGATGCATTCCACGACGTAGCAGATAAAGCAAAAGCTGGTAACGCTGCTGCTAAAGCTGTTTTACAATCTTGGGCAGAAGCAGAATGGTTCACAAGCCGTCCTGATGTTCCAGAAGAAATCAAAATCACTGTGTTCAAAGTAACTGGTGAAACAAATACTGATGACTTGTCTCCAGCTCAAGATGCTTGGAGCCGTCCAGATATCCCATTACATGCAAATGCAATGTTGAAAAACGAGCGTGATGGTATCAACCCTGAAAAACCAGGTGAAGTTGGTCCATTAAGCCAAATCAAAGAACTCATCGCGAAAGGCAACCAAGTTGCTTATGTTGGTGACGTTGTTGGTACAGGTTCAAGCCGTAAATCTGCAACTAACTCTGTACTTTGGTTCTTCGGTGACGAACTTCCACACATTCCAAACAAAAAAGATGGTGGTGTGTGCTTAGGTTCTAAAATCGCTCCAATTTTCTTTAATACAATGGAAGACGCAGGTGCATTACCTGTAGAAATCGACGTTGCCAACATGAACATGGGCGACGAAGTTGTATTGAAAATTGATCATGCTGCTGCAAAAGTTACTGCTTTTAAAGATGGTGTACAAATTTCAGAAGCAGAACTTAAAACTCCAGTACTTTTAGACGAAGTACGTGCTGGTGGTCGTATTAACTTGATCATTGGTCGTGGTTTGACAACTAAAGCACGTGAAGAATTAGGTCTTCCACCTTCTACATTGTTCCGTACCCCTGTTCAACCTGCTGACACTGGCAAAGGCTTTACACAAGCTCAGAAGATGGTTGGCCGTGCATGTGGTTTACCAGAAGGTCAAGGTATTCGTCCGGGTACTTACTGTGAACCTAAGATGACTACAGTTGGTTCTCAAGATACAACAGGTCCAATGACTCGTGACGAGTTAAAAGACTTAGCTTGCTTGGGCTTCTCTGCTGACTTAGTAATGCAGTCTTTCTGTCACACTGCTGCGTATCCAAAACCAGTTGACGTAACAACTCACCATACATTACCTGACTTCATTATGAACCGTGGTGGTGTATCTTTACGTCCAGGTGACGGTATTATCCACTCTTGGTTAAACCGTATGTTACTTCCAGATACAGTAGGTACTGGTGGTGACTCACATACTCGTTTCCCAATCGGTATTTCATTCCCAGCGGGTTCTGGTCTTGTTGCATTCGCAGCTGCAACTGGTGTTATGCCACTTGATATGCCAGAGTCTGTACTTGTTAAGTTCAAAGGTAAAATGCAACCTGGTATCACTTTACGTGACCTTGTACATGCAATCCCTTACTACGCAATTCAAGCGGGTGACTTAACTGTAGAGAAGAAAGGTAAGAAAAACATCTTCTCTGGTCGTATCCTTGAGATCGATTTGTCAGAAATGGAAAATGACTTGACTGTTGAGCAAGCATTCGAACTTTCTGATGCTTCTGCTGAACGTTCTGCTGCTGGCTGTTCAATCACACTTTCTGAAGAGAAAGTTGCTGAATACTTACGTTCTAACATCACTATGTTGAAGTGGATGATTGCAGAAGGTTATGGCGATGCTCGTACTATGGCGCGCCGTGCAGAAAACATGCAGAAGTGGTTAGACAACCCAAGCTTGTTAAAAGCTGATGCTGATGCTGAATACTTAAAAGTTTACGAAATCGATCTTGCTGACATCAAAGAACCAATTCTTTGCTGCCCGAACGATCCAGACGACGCGAAACTTCTTTCTGACGTTCAAGGCGACAAAATTGATGAAGTATTCATCGGTTCTTGTATGACCAACATCGGTCACTTCCGTGCAGCTGGTCAGTTACTTGATAAAGTACCTGGTGGTTCATTGTCTACTCGTTTATGGTTGGCTCCACCAACTCGTATGGACGAGCACCAATTAATGGAAGAAGGCTTGTATAACATCTATGGCCGTGCTGGTGCGCGTACAGAGATGCCAGGCTGTTCATTATGTATGGGTAACCAAGCACGTGTAGCGCCGAACACAACATGTGTATCGACATCTACTCGTAACTTCCCGAACCGTTTAGGTCAAGGTGCAAACGTTTACTTAGCGTCTGCTGAGCTTGCATCTGTAGCTGCGGTTCTTGGTAAATTACCAAGCCCAGAAGAATATCAACAGTACGCATCACAAATCGATAGCGCTTCTGCTGACATCTACAAATACTTAAACTTCGACAAGATGAGCGAATACACTAAAGAAGCTGATCAAGTTGATACTAAGAAAATCCAAGCTGCTCAATTGACTTAATATGTCGATTTAGTACAAAAAAGGAGCTGATTATTCAGCTCCTTTTTTATTTAAATGAGACTTTATACATAATTAGTTTTAAAAATAATAAATAGATCAAATTTTATTTCATGAAAATGTAAAAATAAATATTAGTCTAGATATTAAAACGTTTTTTGCTTTAAAATAATTGAACGAACTTAATAATAATTAAAAAAATATGAGTATTTTATATAGGGAACTTAAGAATGCTAAAGACAATTGTTGAATTTAAATTTGATGATTACCAAATATATGAACAAAAAACATACTCTAACGAAGAAGGTGTTTTAGTTCAAAAAACTGAAGATATTGCACAGTATATTTTTAGTATTTTAAAAAATAGATATCATTTAAATGTAGAGCTATATAGTGAAAAATGGGGGTGGCAAATTGAGATTCCACTCCCTGAAATAACAATGTATCTTGGCATAAGTGTCTATGAAGAATATAGCAACGGTTTCGCAATTTTTATTTCTCCAAACACACCCATTTTAAGAAAGTTTTTATTTAGAAAACTTGATATTACTCATCATATTATGGTGCTGCAAAACTATATAAATATTATCTTAAAATCACATCCTTGCATCTATGATGTGATGTGGTGGAAAGAAAATGAATTCCGATGTGTAGCGGCGAGCTGAAGTGGGCAGAGTTAGAAAATTTTAAATGCCGAAGTGAGTGAAGGAAAATTTATTAAAGACTATATTGGTGAATAGAAGGCGAGAGCTTACTATATCTTCAATATCAAGTGGTCAGATCAATATGCAAAATTCAGCTTGGATGGGATTGCGTAAGTTTTTTTATAATAATCTTCATAATCATGACTATGAAACTACGGTAAGTAGATGTATTAATTATTTTTTAGTCTTTTTAATTGTTGGCAACGTCGCTGCCGTTTTATTAGAAACAGTAAATGATTTGTACACAAGCTATCGTGTTTGGTTCGACTATTTTGAAGTTATTTCAATTGCAATTTTTAGTATTGAATATTTATTAAGATTATGGAGTATTGCTGATCGAGATACGACACAATCTGCATGGAAAATCCGCTTGAACTGGATGAAAAGCGGTGAAGCAATTATTGATTTGATGGCAATCTTACCTGCCTATCTCAATTTCTTCGTACGAATTGATCTTCGTATGCTCAGAATCTTACGTTTACTTCGCTTATTAAAATTGACACGGTATTTTATCTCGCTACAGATATTGTTATGCGTGATTAAACGTGAGAAAGGTTCTTTTCAAGCTGTTATCTTTATTTTAATCATTATGATTATTATGACTGCCTCTGGAATTTATGTGGTTGAAAACAAGGCTCAGCCAGAAGCTTTTAGTTCAATACCTAAATCTATGTGGTGGGCTGTAGTGACTTTAACCACGGTGGGATATGGCGATGTCACTCCGGTAACTAGCCTAGGAAAGTTATTAGGCGCGCTAATTACTATTTTAGGTGTTGGTATTGCAGCATTACCGGCTGGTATTTTGGCGTCTGGACTCGCAAATGAACTTAACCAGCGGAATCAAAGGCTAGAGCAAGAATTTCGTGAATTACTTCAAGCAAGAGGTATTGATATTTTACATGATGAAGTTGAAATAGAACGGATCCGTCAAAAAGTAGGTCTACCAAAAGAGCAGGCGCATAACCTGATTGTTCAAATTATGCGTGAAAAAGTATTAGAGCAAGAAGAGTCGGTTAGAGAGAAAAAATGTTATTGCCCACACTGTGGTGGAAAGCTAACTGATTAGAAATAATAAGTTAGCATCTTCTTTGATTAAATTTACTTACTGGCTTTTTCAACAGCAAATGCAAAAAGTAAAATGATAAGACCACCGAGACTCAAAACAAAACCTACCCAGATTGGCGCGATCCAACCCATTTGGTGGCTGAGTACCCATCCCCCTAAAAATGCACCTAATGCATTGGCCATATTAAAGGCAGAGTGGTTGAGTGACGCTGCTAATGTTTGGGCATCGCCTGCGACATCCATTAGACGGGTTTGCAAAGCTCCACCTAATCCCATTACCGTAAGACCAATTAAAAATAATGAGGCAATCGCAGTATAGATATTACTCATTAAGAAACTGGCAACAACAAAAGCAATAGCTGAACTAATTAATACACCGACAATCGTTTTGTTTAGGTTTTTATCTGCAAGCCACCCTGCTGCTAAGCCACCGATAACCATACCAGTACCCCAAATAGCTAAAGCGATAGGGACAATTTGGATATTAACCTGAGTATATTCAGTCAAAATTGGTGAAACATAACTATAAACAGAAAACATGCCCCCAAAACCGATAGCGCCTACTGCTAGTGTTAGCCACATGTTGATATTTTTAAGACCAGCTAACTCTGTTTTTATACTGGCAGTAGCTTGGACTGGAATATTAGGTACAAAGAAGCCAACAGCAATTAAAGTAACGAAAGCAATGGTGGCTGAAAACTCAAAACCTGCTCTCCAGCCAAAATTTTGACCTAACCAAGTTGCTAGAGGAACACCAATTACAGTCGCAACTGTAAGCCCCATCATCATTTGAGCAACCGCAGAAGCTCTTCTTGATGGTCCAGCGAGTTCTGCTGCAACTAATGCACCGACTCCAAAATATGCTCCGTGTGGTAAACCTGCAATGAAACGTGAGATTAAAACAGTTTCAGGTGTGTGTGCTAAAGCAGTACAGGCATTAGCTACACCATAAAAAAGCATTAAACCAAGTAATAAAGTTTTTCTCGGAACTTTGGCTCCGAGAATAGCAATGATAGGAGCACCAATAACAACACCCAATGCATAGGCACTAATAAAGTGGCCAGCTTCAGGTACTGTAATATGTAAATTATTTGCAATTTCTTGAATCAGTCCCATTGCGACGAATTCGGTAGTTCCAATACAAAAACCACCTACAGCGAGTGAGAAAATTGCTAAAAAGAGAGAATAGTGTTGATGTGTAGAAAGAGGGGATTGCGGGGACGCCATAATAAGTTAAGGGAAGACACAAAAAAGAGAAGTATAAGGGAAAAGAGAACAGAATAATAAAAAACTAAAATATTGAGATAAGGATTAAATATTCAAATGAAGTAAATTTAAATCTTCATGTTTTGATCTATAAATAATAAAAAATAACGAATGATAATAAGAATTATTTTTATTTGTGTATACTGTATTTGCTTATATTTTGTCTGATTTTTTAACTTTGTATACAACAGGATTTTCTAATAATGAATAGATTTCTAATGACGTCACTTGCATTGATATGTACAACAGGCTTTGCTCACGAACCTTATGTAGCACCTGTAGCTTATAAAACTGAACAGACTCAAGTACCTGTAATTACTGGTTATGCTGAAGAAGCATTAAATAGTGAATATGCTTTAAAAAATGCCAAGCTTACTGTAATTACACCTAAAAATGAGCTTAAAACCGTCAACTCAGAAGCTATGCATAAGTCTGTAACTGTCTTTGATGTAGATCTACCTGAAGAAGGCACATACATTGTTCAAACTCAGGCGAGTTACCCTTTAAAATATGTATATGACCAAAAAGAATGGCATCTATTTTTTGATATGCCAGCTGATAAAGCTCCACCTAAAGCAGAACGTGAATATTTGATTCCGACTGACCTTAAAACAAAAACAATTAAAACAGAGCAAGTAACACGTGAGTGGATATTGCAGAGTTATCTTTCTAAGGGAAAAGTTTCAGATATTCAGCTTCCTAATACACCGATTAAAGTTAATTTCTCCGTGCATCCAAATCAAATTAAAGCTGCTCAACCAGTTAAATTAGCTATAACTCAAAAAGGCCAGTCTTTAGCTTATGCTGAAGTTAATTTAAGAGAAAAAGGTGCAACAGACAAACAAGTGCAGCAGTTTAAGGCAGAAAACAACGGTCAGGTTGAGCTTAGATTTCCAAAAGCTGGAGAGTACCTAGTAGAAGTAACAGCTCCCCTAAATTTGAAATTAAAACCTAAAGATCAGAACTATACGATTATTAGTTTAAATGTATTAGCACAATAGTTTTTAATATTTTAAAAAATAGACCTTTATTAGGTCTATTTTTGTCTTATGCTTTTTAACCACTTTAAAAATTTTTATAGAATCGTTTTAATTTTCCTTTATTTTTGAAGATACCTAAATTCATCCCATGTGGAAATAGTGAAATAAAATTCATGTTGAGACAAACTAACTAATTTTATGTTAAAGTGAATAAAATTCATTAATAAAGATTTATCGAAAGTTTTATGGAAAAGCAAACATGTGCTTTAGCCATTTATAGATAAATCTCTTTTTTAGGCTGGGGCCCATGTTAGAAATACGCCACCTTAAAACCTTAGTTGCCTTACGTGAACACGGTTCATTGGTTTCGGCAGCAAATGATCTTTGTTTGACACCATCTGCAATTTCCCATCAATTAAAAGAATTAGATCATTGGTATGGGGTAGAAGTCGTTAATCGTCGAAGTAGACCTGTTAGTTTTTCTAATGTAGGACAGCGCTTACTTAAGTTAGCCGATGACGTTTTGCCACAAATTCAGATTACTCATAGTGACATCACGCGTATTGTGCATGGACAGACTGGCAGAATTATTTTTTCATCGGAATGCCACAGTTGTTTTGACTGGTTAATGCCTTTATTAAATCAATATCGACAGCAATATCCCGATGTTGACTTAGACTTCGCTTCAGGTTTTGAAGCCAATCCGCATGAACTCTTACAAAATGCAGAATTTGATTTACTGATTACAGCTGACCCAATTGCTTTAAAAGGAATTGAGTATTTCCCGATTTTTGAATACGAATCACGTTTGGTCCTATCAAATACTCATCCTTTGGTGCGTGCCGAAAATATTACTGTTCAAGACTTAGCAGAACAAGTCTTAATTACTTATCCAGTTGATAAGCATCGTTTAGATATTATGTCGAAACTTTTCATTCCTGCGAATATTCAGCCTAAACAAATACGGACAACAGACTTAACCCAAATGCTCATTCAGCTTGTAGCAAGTGGACGAGGGATTGCTGCTTTACCGGATTGGGTAGTAAATGAATATGAACAAAAGGGATGGGTTACAAGTCGCCGTTTAGATTGTGTTTCTCCTACAGGTTTAAGACGAACTTTATATGCGGGCTATCGAACTGAAGAAAAAGAGAAAAGTTATTTCGAAGGTTTTTTAAAGCAATTAGAAAAATTTTCTTTAAAACGAAATGCCTATTATTCTGGCTAAATAAATAATTTAGCCTAAGTGTTAAAAAGGTGCTTAATTGCACCTTTTCTATATCGATTTCTTATTTACCAATAAATAAAGAGAGTAAGCCTGCTGCAATTAGAGGGCCGACTGGTACACCACGTAGTAAGGCCACACCAGCAACTGTCCCAATGAGTAAGCCTGCAACAACATCAGGCTGGCTTGACATAAGTTTTACTCCGCGTCCACCTAGCCAAGCGACTAACAAACCAATTGCGATAGCAACAAGCGATTTAAAACTAACAAATGATTTTAAAATACTTTCCCCACTAAGCTTTCCACTGGCAATTGGTGTGAGTACGCCAATCGTTAAAATAAGAATTCCTAAATTAAGACCATGTGCTTGAATATAAGGAAAGAACTCATTTAATGGCGTGATTTTAACGACGATGAGTACACCCGCTGCAATGGTTACAGCCGCATTTTGACTTAATAAACCGCAGACAAGCAGAACGAGTAAAACAACTAAATTAACATCAAATTGGGCAAGCATGAGGAGTACAAAGGAAAGTAAATAAAATGGAATTGTATAATATTTAAGAGTCGTAATGTGAACGCTTTAAAAGAGACAGCCGATTTCAGAACTTATTTTTAATAAAAATTCATTGTATATCTCTCAATGATAAAGAGTTTTAATTTTTGTTTACGCTTGGACACAATGTTATATAAATTAACAAGTTAAAAATTATAGTTTTAAAAAACTGTGATATAAAAATAGTCATTACTCATGAGTACAGGATATTTTTATGGATATTATAGATATTAAAATCAAAGATCAGTTTGACCAGATTCACGATGCAAAAGCCCAGCTAAAGAAAAATTTAGTTGAACATGAAAATGAATCTTTAAAACTAAGCCAGCGTATTGAGCATATTATTGTAGATAATGAAATTATTTTGCCAACTACTGAGTTGTTATTTGAAAGTGAGCAGAATGAAAATATTTATCGAGTCGTTGAAGAGTAAGGGTACGAGCTGTTTGAAGTAAACGAAAACAGTAGCGAGTAGTGTTTAGTAAAAAATGGAAACTACGTTAAAATAACAGCTTAGTTCTAATGAGAAAATTTCATGCTGCTGGAAAAAATTTTACAATCACAAGGGTTTGGTTCACGTAAATATTGTCAGCAGTTAATAAAAAATGGGTCTGTAATTGTTGATGGAGAGATTGTAGATAATCTTAAAAAGCAATTCTCTCCTGAAAATTTAGAATTTTCTCTTTTTGGACAAACTTATCAATATCGAGAAAAAGTTTATCTGGCTTTAAAAAAGCCAAAAGGTTTTGAATGTTCACATCAGCCGCAACATCATCAAAGCGTTTTTAGTCTTTTACCTGAAATCATGATTCATAGAGGTGTACAGGCTATTGGCCGTTTGGATCAAGATACAACCGGTTTACTCTTACTTACTGATGATGGTAAATATCTTCAAGCTTTAACTCATCCGCGTAAACATGTTCCAAAGGTTTATCATGTTACGACCATAGATCCATTAACACCTGAGCAAATTGAAATGTTGAGCCAAGGGGTAAGCTTACATCAAGAAAAAGGTGTTTTTGCTGCAACAGATGTAGCTATATTAGAAACTCATCAATTAACCATGACGATTCATCAAGGTGTTTATCACCAAGTCAAAAGAATGATCGCAGCTGTAGGAAATAAGGTAGAAGCATTACATCGCCATCAAGTAGGGCAATTAGTTTTACCTGAACTTGCAGAGGGAGAATGGATTTATTTGTCTGAAGAGCAAAAACATCTCGCCCAAAATATCACTTAAGAAAGCAATGAAATGTTTGAAATTCACTGTCCCGAATAAAGCCCATTTGTTCATATAGCCGATGAGACTCATGGTTGTTACTTTGAGTTTCTAGACTAATCCGTAAAGCATTTTGTTGCTTTGCAAATAAAATAGCAGTATCGATTAACTGTTTAGCAGAGCCTTGACGACGAAAAACAGGTGTTACATATACGTCATCTAAAATATAGTAGGTTGAACAAGCAACTGAAGAAAAGCCTAAATAGAGTAGAACGAACCCTGTGATTTTATCGTCTTTAATGTGAATAAAAAATATACTTTCTCTATTCTCAAAACGTTGTTTAAGAAAGTGAAGCGATTCATTAAAATTAGAAGAAGCCCCATAAAACTGACGGTATTCATCAAATAAAACGGCGAGTTGCTCTAAATCTTCAAAAGTCGCTCGTCTAACGATCATTTGGCACTCCTTGTAACTTATCATTATGTTTTTACAAAGAGAGCATAACGAAAAAAAGAGCTTTTTGACGTTAAAACTTGTTTATAAATGCAACAGTGTTAAATTTTGTCGCTTTCACCAAGAAGAGCATTAAGTTCTTCAAATAAATCTTCATGGTCATCATCTTCAGCTAAATTTGGTGGATTTTGGCTTAATGAAGATGCTTTTGCTTTTCTCAGCTTTAATAATTGTTCCATATTGATCGTCTGATTTTCAATCGCAAATGGAATAGATTTAGTTAATACGACCTGTTTAAAAAAAAGTCGTACCGCTTGGGCAGGGGTAATACCCAATTGTTTAAAAACAGCAAAAGCCTGCTTTTTCTCTTGGGAGTCTAGTCGAACCTGATAAACTTCTGTTTTTCGCATGAATAACAAAACCAAATGATTTTAATTTTTAGAAATTTATTTTAAACCATCGCAATGTAATTTCAATGCTTTTTGGCATAAAAAATAATCTTTTTGTCATTACGGTTACATTACAATGTCAATTCAAATTCGGAATTGAAAGACATTTCCTCTTTCGTGAGGGGATCTATAAATGAAATATGCTTAGCTAGAAGCTGCAATGGTTCTGAGAAATCGTCCTCTGCCTTATGTTGAACGTTAGGATAAAATGGATCATTTTTAATCGGAATTTCTAAATAATTAAGATGTACACGAAGTTGATGTTGTTTACCTGTTGTGGGGGTTAAGCGATATTTTGCCCACATTTGGTTATGTTCGATAAGCTCAATATAGGTCTCGGTATTTGTTTTTGTATTTGCCACAACTTGCATAGTGTAAAAAGGAGTACCTTTATCTAAATGCAATTTTAATGTCTGAGGAAAATTTAAATCTTTTTTATAAGGTGCAACAGCGTGATAAATTTTATTGACTTGGCGCTCTGCAAATAATTGTTGATAAACACCACGCGACTCAACCCGTTTGCAAAATAGAACAACGCCAGCAGTTTCACGGTCTAATCGATGTATGGGCGTTAAAGATTCATTGCTTGTTTGTTTTTTTAGACGAACTAATAATGTTTCTTGTACATATTGTCCAGTCGGACTAATCGTTAAAAAATGCGGTTTATCGACCACTATTAGATCATCATTTTCAAATAAGATTCGATGTTCGAAAGGAACATGTGCTTCATAGGCAAGAAAGCGATAATAAAAAATATGCGTATTACTCTGATATGGACTGTCTAATGTTAATTTTTGTCCATTCGCCCCATAAATAAGTCCATCCTGAAATCGTTGTTGCCACTCTTGTACTTTAATATGTTGAAAATGTTGGCATAGATACTCATAAATCGTTTGAGTATTTGTTTGTGCAGGAAGATAGACTTGGCTTGCACTTACACCATTAATCATTGGCGGCAGAAATTCGTTCGGACTAGACATAAAAAAGTGTAAATAAGTAAGAGAATTGATATAAAAAAAGCCAACTTCTAGGGCTTAAGTAGGCTTTTAAGGCAGGGCAATGTTATCATATCGATTATTTTGAATCATGTTATGTGTGCTATGTCGTATTCATTGAAATTGGTCTTAAATCATGAAGAAGATACTGAGCGTTTAGCTCAAGCTTTGGCGCAACATGTCCAGTCGGGTGTGATTTATTTAATTGGGGACCTAGGTGCGGGTAAAACCACACTTACGCGCTATTTCTTGCAGGCTTTGGGCCATAAAGGCTCTGTTAAAAGTCCAACCTATACGCTCGTTGAGCCGTATAAAATCAATGACAAAGAAATTTTTCATTTTGATTTATATCGTTTGAATGACCCTTATGAACTTGAATTAATGGGAATCCGTGATTATTTAGATATCACAGATGCATTATTTTTATTTGAATGGCCATCAAAAGGTGGTGATGAAATTCCAGAGGCCGATATCATTATTGATATTCAAAAATCAGATGATGAGTTGAGCCGTTTAGTAACGTTAACTTTACCTACAGAACATTTGTATCAGACTTTGCAGGAACAGCTTCATGACTGATGAAAAGCTAGCACGACGTCGTATCCATACATTAGACGCAGCGTTAGCCAACCAGATTGCTGCTGGTGAGGTGATTGAGCGTCCTTCATCTGTTGTTAAAGAATTATTAGAAAACTCGATTGATGCTGGTGCAACTGAGCTGATTGTACGGATCGCTCAAGGTGGTTCGACCCTAATAGAAATTATTGATAATGGGCATGGCATTCATTCTGAGGATTTGGCATTAGCCGTCATGCGCCATGCTACAAGTAAAATTAAAACTGCAGAAGATTTACACGCTATTGTAAGTTTAGGATTTCGCGGAGAGGCACTTGCTTCGATTGCCGCTGTTTCAAGATTAACATTAACGAGTAGCCAAGATGAAAGTGGGATTGGCCATCGAGTTGAAGTAAATGGCACAGCATTTGATCATCAAGAAGTACAAGCTGTTGCTGCTCAAAAGGGAACCCATATACGTGTTCAGGACTTATTTTTTAATGTTCCTGCACGCCGTAAATTTTTAAAAAAACCAACCACTGAATTTGGCCATATCGAAGAGATTGTTCGCCGTCTAGCTTTAACACATTTCGATATACGTTTTGTGCTTGAGCATAATGATAATATTAGAATTAATTTACCTATAGCAGATAGCGGAGAACTCCGTTTTCAGCGGGTACAGCAATTATTAGGTTCGCAATTCGTACAAAATGCATATTGGATGGATGCCGAAAGTATTAGCATGCGTTTATCAGGGTGGCTTGGTCACCCTTCTGATGCACGTGCGCAAGCTGATATGCAATATGTCTATGTAAATGGTCGTATCGTTAAAGATAAAACAATTTCGCATGCGTTACGCATGGCCTATGACGGTATTTTACATGGCCATCAGCATTCATCTTATCTACTTTTTTTAGAAGTCGATCCTGAAAATATTGATGTCAATGTTCATCCTACGAAACATGAAATTCGCTTTTTAAATCAAAGAGAAGTGCATGAGTTTGTAAGGCATTATGCAAAAGAAACTTTATCGCAATTTCAGACAGCGAGTGCTGATTTAGCTCAAGCGATGAAAGTAGATGAACAATCAGATTATTCAGTACAGCCGCAGCCTAAATATCAAGAACAATTTTCATTGCACAGAGCAAATGAAACTTTAAATGCAGATAATGAGCTACAGACTCAGCACGCACCAACAGAGTTATTAACCGATTTTAACGCTAGTCGTCCGCAAGCCATTCACTATGCAGATCAAACACCAAAATATAATGGTTCGCCTCAGTTAAATAATGCGTTAAAGACTTACTTAGCGCCTCTACGTGACCAGCCTGCTAATTTTTCAGTAAATGAAGAGATTGAGCCAGTAACTAAAGTCGATGAGTTTCCTTTAGGTATCGCAATTGCTCAACTTCATGGAATTTATATTTTAGCGCAAAATACTGAAGGGCTTATTATTGTTGATATGCATGCAGCGCATGAGCGTATTTTATTACAGCAAATGAAAAACGCTTGGGATAAGCCAGAATTTTGGACATCTCAGCAGTTGCTTATACCTAAAGTCATTTCTATTAGTCGTATGCAGGCAGTGCGGGTAGAAGAGTTAAAACCTCAATTGGAGCGTTTAGGGCTGGAAATTGATTTATATGGGGATGAGCAAGTTATTGTTCGAGGAGTGCCAGCCATATTGCAAAAAGCTGACTTTGAAAATCTTATTCCTGAGCTTTTAAATGATTTAGACCCAAATGATGAAGCACAAGGATTGCTTCAAAAAAGAGATGAGTTGTTAGCTGGAATGGCATGTCATGGAGCGGTACGTGCACATCGACAACTCAGCCTTTCAGAAATGAATGCTTTACTTCGTCAAATGGAACAAACTGAATTTGCGAGTCAATGTAACCATGGGCGGCCAACTTGGCGTGCGTTCCCATTATCTCAACTAGATAAATTATTTGCTCGAGGAGAGTAGTTTTACATGTCAAATCAATTGCCCGTCATCAATTTAATGGGGCCAACTGCAAGTGGAAAAACCGCTTTGGCATGTGAAATATACGAGCGTGGAAATTTTGAATTGATTTCTGTTGATTCTGCACTTGTTTATAAAGATATGGATATTGGTACTGCTAAGCCAACCCGTGAAGAACAAGCGCTCTATCCTCATCATCTCATTGATATTATTACACCTCTTGAAGTTTATTCAGCTGCTCAGTTTGTCGAAGATGCGTGTAAGTTAATTGATGACATGCATTCGCGTGGGAAAACTCCTATTTTGGTAGGAGGTACAATGTTGTACTTTAAAGCATTGTTAGAAGGCCTATCGAGTAATTTGCCGAGTGCAGATGCCCAAGTTCGCGCAGCAATTGAAGAAAAAGGTTTAAATGAAGGGTGGCAGGCTGTTTATGATGAGTTAGTTTCTGTAGATCCTGCCGCGGCTATAAAATTTAATGTGACTGATAAGCAAAGGATTATTCGAGCCTTAGAAGTTTATAAGCTTACGGGTGAACCAATTACTAAATTACAGGCAGAACAACCAAAAAACGTACCATATCGATACATATTTCATAATTATGCTTTACTTCCAGATCGGGTAGAATTACATCAACGCATTGAGCAAAGATTAAGCAAAATGTGGGATATCGGTTTTTTGAGTGAAGTTGAAACTCTAATTGAAAAATACGATTTAGATGAAAATTTACCCTCAATGCGTTCAGTGGGTTATCGACAAGCACTAGAATTTCTATTAAAAAGTGACTTAAGTCTCAAAAGTAAACGTGAAATGGAGGATAAAGCTTTATTTGCGACACGACAACTTGCCAAACGTCAATATACGTGGTTACGTTCTTTGCAAGAAATACACGATTTTAAAACTTACTTGACGATAAAGCAGGCGAAAGAAGACTTGCGAAACTCTTATGGATAAAGCAAAATTTGCACACTGTCTTTTTATAATTTTTAGTTGAAAAATAAAGATAGTTTTTTTGCGCTGATTTAAAAATTTTTTTTGGAGTTAAAAATGTCTAAAGGTCAAACTTTACAAGATCCGTTCTTAAATTCTCTCCGTAAAGAACGTATTCCTGTTTCTATTTTCCTTGTGAACGGTATTAAATTACAGGGTCATATTGAATCATTTGACCAATATGTTGTTTTATTAAAAAATACAGTAAGTCAAATGGTTTACAAACACGCGATTTCAACTGTTGTTCCAGCACGTAACCCACGCCCAGCAGGCGCGCAAGGTACAGGCTTCCCAGCACAAGGTGGTACACAAGGCGGTTTTGGTGGTCAAGCTAGTGGTGGCTTCGGTGGCGCTCAAGGCGGCTTCGGTGGCGCTCAAGGTGGCTTCGGTGGCGCTCAAGGCGGCTTCGGTGGTCAAGGCGGCTTTGGTGGTGGTCAAGGTGGCGGCTTCGGCGGTCAAGGTGGCTTCGGTGGTCAAGGTGGTGGTTTCGGTGGTCAAGGCGGCTTCGGTGGTCATCAAGGTGGTTTTGACAACGACACTAAATTTGAAGATGGTCAAGAAGACGAAAATAATCGTTAATTGAAATCTAAAAAAGAAACCAGTCAGATAATGACTGGTTTTTTTATGTTTATTTATAAGTTAATTCAAAATATTTAATTCATTGAAGGCCATGATTTGCCCATGATGAATAATATTTTAAATAGAGTTCTAATCGATGCTATTAATATTAGCTGCTGCTTTAAGCAGTGTTTTGGTATCTATCCTATTAAAAAATTTAAAGAAAAAAGGTTACCAGCCGCTACAAATGATTGCATGGAACTATGCAAGCGCGAGTATTCTTTGCTTTTGCTGGTTTCAGCCTGATATTCAACATATTTCAATACAAAAGACGCCTTGGTGGTTAATTGTCGCATTAGGTTTGATTTTGCCCAGTATTTTTCTGTGTTTAGCCAAATCATTAGAATATGCCGGGATTGTTAAGACTGAGGTGGCACAGCGTCTTTCTGTGGTACTTTCTTTACTGGCAGCTTATTTCTTTTTTCATGAACAATTTAATTCATTAAAACTCTGGGGAATAGGTTTAGGAATTTCTGCTGTTTTACTTGTCCTCTTTGGACAAATGGATTCTTCCTCGAATCATCAATCTCGAAAAGCAATTTTGGCTTTATTAAGCGTTTGGTGTGGATACGCCGCAGTAGATATTCTCTTAAAATATACGAGTAGTTTAGGCCTTCAATTTACACTGACGTTGAATCTTATTTTTATTACATCTTTTATATTATCAATTTCATATTTATTGGTGCAGAAAACCCAAAAATGGCAGTTTAAAAGTACTATAGCTGGGTTGATATTAGGTGTGCTTAATTTTTCAAATATTGCTTTATATGTGAAGGCTCATATTCTTTTAAAGGATTCACCTGCAATTGTTTTTGCAAGTATGAATATTCTTGTGGTGTTATTAGGAGTTGCAAGTGGCATTATTTTATATAAAGAGAAATTAAAATGGCCTACCACTTTGGGTATTTTATTCGGAATAAGTGGCGTGCTTTGTTTGGCTATGGCAATGTCTTCATAGTTCAAGAGAACTAAATCTCTTGAACTATTTAAATTTTATAAATAGGTAAAAATAACTTCATCTGGTAGGCGTGATTTAGGTAGTTTGGCGTTAAAATCGTTTTCACTGCGATAGCCGAGAGAAACGATGACTGAACTACGTAGGCCTTTTTCAGTTAAACCTAACTCTGTATTTAAAATCTCTTCATCAAAACCGCCCATTGGTGTTGCATCAATTCCTTCTAAACCTGCAGCGAACAGTAGTTGTCCTAGAGCAATAAATGTTTGATTTTCCATCCATCCAAATAAATTTTTCTGTTCATTTCGATAGAATTCAACATAGCCATGGCGAGTATCTTTTTGGCCTAATTTAGCTTTTTCATCTTTAAAACGACCACTTAAATCATCTTGTTCAAGTAATTGATTTAAGTATTCATCTGAAATATCTGTTCTTGTGCAAAATATAAGTGTATGTGATGACTCAAGCACTTTAGGTGCATTATAAGCATATTTCCCTGTTAAGGCTTTTGCGATTCTTTCTTTAGCGGCAAGATTGGCTGCAACTAAAAAGTGCCAAGGCTGTATATTCACCGAAGAAGGTGAAAAACGTAAAATTTCTAATAATTTATTAATTTTTTCTTGAGGGATTTTTTTTTCAGGATCATACGCTTTTGTTGTGTAGCGGCTTTTAACAGAATTCAATAGGTCCATAGGTGTGCTCCATATCAATCTTATGGCAATTGAGAGAATTTAATCTTTGCCATCATACGCTATTTTATTCAAAAACATTTCCTATGTAATTTGATAAAGAAATATAATACTCTTATATAAAGTTTTAGTAATTTATTGAAAATGATTGATTTAATGCCAACAGATGCAAAGAGTAAGCTGCGAGAAATTAGAATTATTAAAGCCTTTATAATTTTTGTATTTGTATTGAGTCTTCTTATTTTATACATTGAGTATCACGATCATGCACATATAAGCTGGAAATTTATATTTATTGCCAGTACATGTGTGATTTACGATTTTGATTTAAATAAAAAAATTAAAGAATTGAAAGTTCAGATAAAAAGTGACTAATTTCTAGTTAATAATTCCAGACAATCAATTCGAGCTGTTGCGTATTTGAAGACGGATCAATTTCCAAAATATAAGCCTGATCTTCACGCCAATCGCCAAGAACAATTCGTTGTTTAGCTTGTACCTGGTGAATTGAGGGGCGGTGAGTATGCCCATGAATCAATATATCTACATTTGCTAAAGCAGAAATAACGGCTTGCTCATTCACATCCATAATTTCATAGCTTTTTTGTTGTTTATCCGCGGAACTTCTTTTGCGAAAGCCATTCACTAGTTTGGTCCTGAAACTGAGTGGGGTACGGCGTAAAAGAGCAACTAAGAGTGGATTTCGAATAATTTTTTTAAATTTTTGATAGGAAACGTCGTCTGTACATAAGGCATCGCCGTGTTCTAGACGATATTGATGTCCTGCAATATTGAGTGAATAAATATCAGGTAGTAAGACGCCATTAAATTTATTGAGGAAAACCTGATTAAGCGCAAAATCACGGTTACCGACTTGGAAGTAAACCCGATTCCCTTTTTTGTTAAAGTCTTTTAAGGCATCAACAATTTCATCAAGCCATGGTGCTGAATAGTCATCTCCAATCCAGGCATTAAACCAATCACCTAAGATGTAGAGTTGAGTGTTTTTATGTTGGTAATGTACCAATAAGTCTAAAAACCCTCGAACGAGTCGAGGGTGTTCAGGTGACAAATGTAAATCTGAGATAAACAGATAAGTCACAGCTTTATCCTAAAATTATTCAGAAATAATTTTAGCAGATTCAATTACAACGTTTTCTAAAGGAACGTCAGCGTGGTAACCACGGTTGCCAGTGCGAACACCTTTGATCGCTTCAACAACATCCATACCTTCAACAACTTTACCAAATACAGCATAACCCCAACCTTGAGCAGTTTTAGAGGTATGGTTCAAGAAAGAGTTATTTTTTACATTGATAAAGAATTGAGCAGACGCCGAGTGCGGAGCTTGAGTACGTGCCATTGCAATCGTACCTTCGTCGTTGCTTAAACCGTTATCAGCTTCATTTTCAATTGAATCACGTGTTGCTTTTTCTTTGAAGTTTTCATCCATACCGCCACCTTGGATCATGAAACCATCAATGACGCGGTGGAAAATAACGCCGTCATAAAAACCGTCACGTACATATTCTAAAAAGTTTGCTACTGTTTTAGGTGCTTTTTCAGCATTCAGTTCAAGAACAATACGACCTTTATTGGTGTTTAATTCGACTTGAGGAAAACTCATTACATTAATCTCCTAAACATGGGCTTATGACCATGGGTTTTTGGTTGAGAGAAGCATAAGCAAACTGTAAACTACAAGGCAAGTAAAAAACGTTAAAATCTTTGTGAAAAATGAAGATAGCGTTTAAATTTTTCGAAATTTTATCTACAAAGAAGTGATTGATACACTATGAAGCCTAATGATGTTGTCTCGAGCCTGCCAAATAACCCGACACCGAATACTCATGCCTCTGTCGATTCTGCGCAGCAAGAACAACAGGCTGGCTTAGATTTTGTTCGCCAAGTGATTACTGATGACTTGGCTACGGGACGTGCAAAGCAGATCGTAACGCGTTTTCCACCAGAACCAAATGGCTATTTACATATTGGTCATGTAAAAGCAATTTGCCTAAACTTTGGTGTGGCTGAAGAGTTTGATGGTTTATGTAATTTGCGTTTTGACGATACAAACCCTGATGCTGAAGAACAAGAGTATGTTGACGGTATTGCGAATGATGTGAAATGGCTTGGTTTTAACTGGAATGGTGAGCCACGCTATGCATCAGGTTATTTTGATCAATTATATGCATGGGCAGTTCAACTCATTGAGCAAGGTGATGCATATGTAGATTTACAATCCCCTGAAGAAATTAAATTAAACCGTGGTAGCTTTGTTGAACCGGGTAAAAATTCTCCATACCGTGATGCCTCTATTGAAGAGAATCTTGCTCGCTTTGAAAAAATGCGTAGTGGTGAGTTTAAAGAAGGTGAAGCAGTTCTACGTGCCAAAATTGATATGGCAAGTACCAATGTACATATGCGTGATCCGATTTTATACCGCGTATTGCATTCAGAGCATCACCAAACTGGCGATAAATGGAAAATCTATCCAATGTATGACTATGCTCATCCATTGTCTGATGCTATTGAGGGGATTACTCATTCGCTTTGTACATTAGAATTCCAAGATCACCGTCCGTTTTATGACTGGATTGTAGAAAAAGTAAAATCTAAAGCGGTTCCACATCAGTATGAATCTTCACGTTTAAACGTGGACTACACCATTACGTCAAAACGTAAATTACGTAAATTGGTGGAAGGTGCTCATGTAAATGGTTGGGATGACCCACGTATGCCAACTGTAGTGGGTATGCGCCGTCGTGGTTTTACTCCAGAAGGTCTGCGTGATTTCTGTAAACGTGTAGGTGTGTCAAAAACTGATGGTATTGTAGATGTTGCAATGCTTGAGTTCTGTATTCGCCAATCTTTAGAAAATACAGCTGCGCGTGGTATGGCTGTTTTAAGCCCACTTAAAGTGACTTTAACCAATTTACCAGAAGATATGGATCTTAATCATGCTCGCCATCCAAACGTGGATATGGGCGATCGTGTGATTCCTTTAACCAAGGAAATTTATATTGACCGTAAAGACTTTGAAGAAGTACCGCCAAAAGGCTTTAAACGTTTAATTCCTGAGGGTGAAGTGCGTTTACGCCATGCTTATGTCATTAAATGTGATGAAGTCATTAAGGACGCAAATGGTGAAGTGATTGAGCTGAAATGTTCAATTGACCCTGAAACCTTAGGTAAAAATCCAGAAGGTCGTAAAGTAAAAGGGGTAATCCACTGGGTATCTGCAACCAAAGGTATTCCTGCTGAAGTACGTATTTATGATCGTTTGTTCACAGAAGCAGACCCTGAAACAGGTGACGATTTCTTAGCAAACTTAAATCCGGACTCATTGAAAGTATTAGAAGCTGTCATTGAGCCAGCTTTAGCACAAGCGAATCCTGAGGATCGTTTCCAGTTTGAACGTGAGGGTTATTTTGTGGCGGATCAACATGATCATTCACCTGAAAAACCAGTGTTTAACCGTATTCTCGATTTGAAAGATAGCTTTAAGCCTGAGAAAAAGTAAGACGAGTAACATGTTTTTGAGTAAATAGCAGATATAAAAAAGCCCAATTTAGTTGGGCTTTTTTATATCTATTTTCTTACCTAGATTATTCTTTATTATGCTTTGGCAAATAAGCTAAGCTGGATTAATCACATAAAAATAAAGAACAATGATTATAAGAAGAATAGATGCTAGTGATAAATAAGTATTCACTGTATTAAAGCTTTTAATAAATTTCAGGATATCCATAGTAAATCAGCGTTTATTTTATATTACAAAATGAATAAATTTATAATACACGTAATTTAAGAATAAATGTTCTTAAAGATAGATTTTTAATCTACCTTTGATTGAAAAATAAACGTTTAGTTTGTGATATATAATCTAATAGACTAATTAATTAGATTATATTTTTATAATTTAATCACTATATCCAATACGTTTAAGAAATTTTTGAATAACTTCAAAAGCAGCGTGTTCGAGGCTATGAGCATATTGCTGATTTTCTTGGCGAAGTTTTGAAATTGAAATGTTGGCATGGCGAAGTTCACACGTATGACCAATTAACCATTTTTCAAAATGGTCTTCAGTGGTTTCAATGTGGAACTGCAAAGCAAGAATATTATTGCCGACTTCGAATGCTTGATTAGTATAAATATCAGAGCTTGCTAAGAGCACCGCATTTTCAGGAAGATCGAAAGTGTCACCATGCCAATGTAAAACATGCACATTATTAAGCAAACCAGATAAAACCTGGTTAGCGCGAAGGCTTAAGCTCAGTGGACCCCAGCCAATTTCTTTTTGATGTCCAGCATATACTTTAGCGCCAAGTGCATGAGCAATAAGCTGTGCACCTAGGCAAATGCCAAGTGTAGGTTTGTCAGCTGCTAAGCGTTGTTTGAGTAAAGCGATTTCATCTTTTAAGAATGGATAATCGTCAGTTTCATAAACTCCGATTGGGCCACCTAAAATAATGGTTAAACCTTCATGTGCAAAAGCAGGGGTTAAATCATCAACACCTGCCTCGAAATAACGGACGCGAAATCCGAGTTGATAAAAGACATCTTCTAATGAACCTAAGTCTTCGAAAGCGAGATGCTGAATGGCATAAATAGTTTTTGGGAAGGCGTTTGTTGTGTTCATACAAATGATTCATAGAAGATCAATAGGTGGAGTATAGCGATAAATATAAAGAAGAGAATATCTGTATAAATCGCCAATACACGAAAATTGATATTTTTCGTTAAGATGATGTTGTTATGCAAAAGATTATCTATTTTTGAATAAATGTCTTTGCATATTGCACTGTCTAAAATAATAGCTTTTGAGTTTCTTCATAATCTATGTTTGAAAGTTGGTGTTCATCTTTTAAATTAACTCCTGAAAACCCAAGCTGTTTTGATTTTTTCATTAATGCCATTAAGCGTTGTACCGCAACCGGAATACTAAGACCTGCTGAGCGAACATTAGAAATACAATTACGTTTGGCATCGAGGCAGCCTGAATAGGCATTCCATGTGTAGTAAATTCCCATACTGTCAGGAGAGCTCAAACCCGGGCGTTCTCCAATGAGCATAACCAGCATGGATGCTTTAAAGATTTCTGCGACTTCATCACCTAAGGCAACCCGACTGCCTGTTGCTAGTGCAATTGGCGCAAGAGTCCAGTTTTCTTGCTGAACTTGTTCACTTAGCGCGGTAATGAATGGAATAGCATTCGCTTCAATCGCTCTTGCAGAAAGTCCATCACCGACCACAATACAAACATCGTATTGTTGAGGGGCTTCTGCATATTTCTTAATTAAGACATTTTTTGATTGATCTGAAAGCTGACGTCCTAAATCAGGACGTTTAAGATAGATTTCCTTATTAGGAGCATTACTTTCTATATGAATGCTTTGAAGATGTTTTTGTTGTAATTGTTCGGATAAATAGGAAACATCCATGTCTTGATAAACTGCATCTTTTGCCTGTGCGTGAGACAACTGGAACTCAAGTAAGGCTTGTGTTGGGATACTACAACCCGCACGGCCCAGCGCAATACGGGCATCGGTAAATTGTTTGAGTTTTTCCCACTGGTCTTGATGGGTGCTTGATGGATATTGAATGTCGCGATTAAGTTTCATGACGTTCTCCCTAGTTCATGAGCAGACGAGAGAATTGGTCAGGCATGTGGTCTGCCCAACATATTTGAGAGTTTTGCTGTTTAAAAATACCTTGTTGTTCAAGCCAAGCTGAAAACTCTGGGGCGGGTTTTAAACCTAGGAGTTGTCTTAAATAGAGGGCATCATGGAACGAGGTCGTTTGATAATTGAGCATGACATCGTCTGAACCCGGAATTCCCATAATAAAATTAATGCCCGCGGCGCCAAATAGGGTAAGCAGAACATCCATATCATTTTGGTCAGCATCGGCATGGTTGGTATAGCAAATGTCGCAGCCCATTGGTACTCCGAGTAACTTGCCGCAGAAGTGGTCTTCTAGACCTGCACGTATAATTTGTTTGCCGTTAAAAAGATATTCGGGACCAATAAAGCCAACGACTGTATTCACTAAAAGCGGATTGTATTTACGGGCCACTGCATAGGCGCGAGTTTCCAGTGTTTGCTGGTCAACGCCGTGATGTGCATTGCTGGATAAGGCACTGCCTTGACCCGTTTCAAAGTACATGACGTTTTGCCCAATGGTTCCGCGTTTAAGTGCGAGTGTGGCTTCATATCCTTCTTGAAGTAAATCGAGTGAAATTCCAAAACCTTCATTAGCCAGCTGCGTACCAGCAATCGATTGAAACATTAAATCAATCGGCACATTCTTTTCAGCAAGTTGAATGCCTGAGCTGATATGGGTGAGTACACAAGATTGCGTCGGAATTTGATATTCCTGAATGACATGATCAAGTAATTTCAGTAGCTCTGACAAATTATGTAAGTTATCTGTCGCAGGGTTAATCCCAATTACGGCATCACCATTGCCGTACATCAAACCATCTAAAATACTGGCAGAAATACCAAGCACATCATCGGTTGGGTGATTGGGTTGTAAACGTGTAGAAAGATGACCTTTTAAACCAATCGTGTTGCGGAACTGGGTAATCACTTCACATTTGCTGGCGACATAAATCAAATCTTGATTGCGCATAATTTTGCTGACAGCAGCCACCATTTCTGGAGTTAAACCCGATGCTAATGCTTTTAAGCTTTGTGCAGTTGCTTCTTCTCCAAGTAACCAATTCCGAAAATCGCCTACTGTAAAGTGTGAAATAGGGGCAAAGGCAGCCAGATCATGTTCATCAATAATTAAACGGGTAATTTCATCGGTTTCGTAATCGACCACAACCTCATTTAAAAAGGTTTTAAGCGGTACATCGGCCAGTGTCATTTGTGCCGCAACATGTTCGGTTGCGTCTCTGGCAGCTACACCTGCTAATTCATCGCCTGAACGTAACGGTGTAGCTTTTGCCATCAAGGTCTTCAAGTCAGCAAAGTGATACTGTTGATTGGCGACAATATTGCGATAACTCATATTTGCATCCTTTTGTTTATAGTTCTTGTTCTGCGGCTTTAATATTTGCAAACTCTTCTTCTGGCGTACCTTTAACTAAATGATAGCGGCTATAGAATAAAAAGTAAGCAATAAACACGACGTAAATAGCGGCAGCAATGAACCATACTTTCGGATTAACAACAAAGCCTGCGATCACAGCAGCCACTGCTAAAACCAATGCAATGCTTGAAGTAACGATACCTCCGGGAGTTCTATAAGGACGAGGCATGTCGGGTTTAGATAGGCGGAGTTTGATGTGGGATAAGAGAATCAACACATAAGAAATGGTTGCACCAAAAACGGCAATTAAAATCAGTGAATCACCTTCTTTGGTAAGTGAAAGCAAGAACCCAATAATGCCCGGAATAATAATTGCGAGATAAGGGGCTTTATTTTTATTGGTTAAAGAGAGTGAAGTAGGTAGATAGCCAGCACGTGACAGTGCAAAGATTTGACGTGAATAGGCATAAATAATTGAAAAGAAACTCGCGATTAAACCTGCTAAACCAACAAAATTTACAAAAGTCGCAAGCCAAGTGTTGGTGCCATAGACTTTAACCAGAGCATCTACGAGGGGAGCGCCTGAGTTTTGTAAAGTGCTCGCACCTGCTGCGCCCGCACCCAAGAATAAAATGAACATGGCAAACGCCGTTAATATGAGCATTGCACCGATTAAACCGCGTGGGAGGGATTTAGCTGGATCTTTCGCTTCTTCGGCTGCTAAAGGAACACCTTCAACTGCAAGGAAAAACCAGATTGCAAATGGTACTGCGGCCCAGATGCCTAAATAACCATGAGGTAGAAAACGACTTGCACCAGTTGCTATGCCAACAGGAATATCTAACAAGTTTTGTGCATTAAAATGTGGAATCATTGCTGCAATAAACACAACCAGAGCAACAGCTGCGACAAGGGTAATCGCAAACATAATTTTTAAGGCTTCACCGGCACCTTTAAGATGTATGCCCATAAAAATGGCGTAGCAGGCGAGATAAATCATCCAGCCATTAATACCAAATAAAGATTCGCAATAACCCCCAATAAACACGGCAATCGCCGCAGGGGCAATAGCGTATTCAATTAAAATAGCTGTCCCTGTTAAATAGCCACCAAAAGGACCAAAAGCCGCACGCGCAAAACTATAACCGCCACCTGCTGTCGGCATCATGGTAGACATTTCTGACATAGACAGACATAGGCACAGGTACATAAGTGCCGCGAGTGCTGTGGCAATAAACATACCGCCCCAACCACCTTGAGCAATACCAAAGTTCCAACCCGCAAAGTCGCCGGATATCACATAAGCTACTCCTAAACCAATCAGGAGTAACCAACCAACCGTACCTTGTTTGAGTTGACGCTGAGCAAAATATTCTGCTGATGAGACTTCTGTGCTTGAAGAAATGACGGAAGCTGTTTCTGGTTGATTCATACAATACTCCTACGAGTGGGTTTGTATGAATCAATGCAAAAGCAATGCCTAAATGAAACACTTTAGAGAGTAGATGGAGCTTTTTTATTCTAAATGATAAAAATTCAAGCTTATCTGCACCAAACAAAGAAGCCAGCAATCTAAATTACTGGCTTCTTATATGATTAGTCATCTTACTTCTTTCAAGTGTTGATAGTTTGGTATCAACTTGGTGCGAAACTTAAAAGAAGCCCATTGGTTTAGTTGAATAACTCACTAACAAGTTTTTAGTTTGTTGATAATGATCTAGCATCATCTTATGGTTTTCGCGGCCAATACCAGACTTCTTGTAACCACCAAATGCAGCATGTGCAGGGTAGATGTTATAGCAGTTTGTCCAGACACGGCCAGCTTCAATAGCACGACCAGCACGATAAGAAATGTGAGCTGAACGTGACCATACACCTGCACCTAAACCATACATGGTGTCATTGGCAATTTTAATTGCATCGTCAAAGTCTTTGAACATTGTCACAGCAAGTACAGGTCCAAAAATTTCTTCTTGGAAAACTTGCATGCCGTTGTGACCTTTAAAAATAGTCGGATCAACATAGTAACCATCGCCTACTTCTTTACGGCCGCTACCACCAAGTAATAGTTCTGCACCTTCTTCACGACCAGTGTTAATACAACGTAAGATTTTCTCTTGTTGTTGCAAAGATGCTTGAGCACCAATCATGGTTTCAGTATCAAGTGGATGACCAGTTTTAATACGTTTTACGCGCTCGACAGCCATTTCCAAGAACTGATCAGCAATGCTTTCTTGTACTAAAGCACGAGAAGGGCAAGTACATACTTCACCTTGGTTTAAGGCAAACATGGCAAAACCTTCAAGCGTTTTTTCTAAGAAGTCATCTTCTTTATCCATGATATCTTCAAAGAAAAGGTTCGGTGACTTACCGCCAAGTTCTAAGGTAACTGGAATAATATTTTCAGTCGCATATTGCATCACCATTTGTCCAGTTTGAGTTGAACCTGTGAACGCGATTTTTGCAATACGTGGGTTTGTCGCTAACGGGCGGCCGACTTCTGAACCGAAACCATTGACAATGTTGAGTACACCCGGCGGTAAAATATCTTGGATGAGCTCAGCCACTAACAAAATACCGACAGGTGTTTGTTCAGCTGGTTTAATTACAACACAGTTACCAGCTGCTAAAGCAGGTGCAAGTTTCCATGCTGCCATCAAAATCGGGAAGTTCCATGGAATGATTTGACCAACTACACCGAGTGGTTCGTGGAAATGGTAGGCAATAGTATCTTCATCAATTTCAGAGATGCCGCCTTCTTGGGCACGAATACATCCAGCGAAATAACGGAAATGGTCAATCGCAAGCGGAAGGTCTGCTGCTAAAGTTTCACGAACGGCTTTACCGTTATCCCAAGTTTCTGCAACAGCAAGCATTTCAAGATTTGCTTCTAAACGATCAGCAATTTTTAAAAGGATATTCGAGCGTACTGTTGGTGAGGCTTTATTCCATGTTGCTTTTGCTTTGTGTGCTGCATCTAGAGCGAGTTCGATATCTTCGGCACTAGAGCGTGGAATACGTGTAAAAGCTTTTCCGTCAACAGGAGATACATTGTCAAAATATGCACCTTTTACAGGTGCTACCCATTCACCGCCAATAAAATTTTCATATTGTGATTTGAATTGTACTTTTGAGTCTGGTTGATTTGGATCGATATAGCGCATATAAATATTCCTTTGCTTTTTAGGACTAAAGACTAACAAGAACCCTGTCAGTAGGTACTTTCGTACTTTGTGTAATTAGGATATAAAGAAGAAGGTTGGAGAAAGGTTGGAATAGAAATGTGGATATATAAGGAATTTACAAATGTTCACAAAAAAGGATTTATTGCAGCAACGGACGTTGATTGATCAACTGCGTACGCAAAATAGTCTCTCTCCTCAAAATGCTGCCAAACTGGGTCAAAGTATTGCAAGTTCATGGGAACGGTCAGCCTCTGCTGCGATTCCTAAAGAGCGTTTTGCGGCCCCATTAGTCGACAAAAAATCTGCTTCACAGAATGCTTTAGATCTGGCGCTCAGCCAGTGTGCCGACGACTTACGTCATATTGCAGAGCAATCTTCAATGGTAATTGCTGTCGGTGATATTGGCAGTACGATTATCTGGACCGCATCCAGTGCTCAAATGCAAAGTGCTGCCGAACGTGTACATTTTGTGCAGGGTGGTCAGTGGCGTGAAGAATTTGTGGGCACCAATGCCTTGGCTTTATCTTTAAAAACTCAACAATCAAGCTGTGTTTTTTCAAATGAACATTACATGGAATCGATTCATGAGTGGGTGTGTTATGCCGCGCCGATTATCGATCCATACTCAAAACAAACTCTCGGTGTCGTTGATTTATCAACCACTTGGAAGAACCATAATAGTTTAGGAATATTGGCTGCTGAACGTTGTGCATCCATTATTCAGTCAGCACTACTTGAGCAACAGCGCCAGCAATTACATATTCGTGCTTTTTCGACACCGCAAGTTAAATTTAATGGCAAAAGCTTGTTATTAACACCGCGTCAAATTGAAATTTTAACTATATTGGCTTTATGTCCACATGGCTTAACTTTAGAGCATCTTTATCAGGCGCTCTATGGCGAACGTAAAGTCAGTATGGGTACGCTTAAAGCTGAAATGTCTCAACTTCGGGATATTTTGGGTGGTTTACTTGGTTCACGTCCATATCGTTTACTTGTGCATGTAGAGGCCGATTTTTTACAAGCTGAACAAGCACTGGATGCCGGATATGCAGCTTCGGCTTTGCAGCTTTACACAGGCGTATTTCTGGCAAAAACGGAAAGCCCATTTTTATGCGCATGGCGTGACTGCCTTGAATCACGTTTAAGTGATGCAATTTTTAAAACACAAGAAACGGATTTATTACTTAAGCATTTGGCTCATTTCCCTGAAGCAATTGATGCGGTAGAACGTCTTATGGAGTTAGTACCGAGCGACCATCCTGCGCATCAACTACTGGTGAAATACCTTGATTCACCTAAGCTCAGTTAAGTGATTTTTTGATCCAGCCACTGGAATAATTGTTGATAGACTTGTTCTCGTACTGGCTGGGCCGAAAGGACTAAATCATGCAACCCATTGTGAATAGAGACCACAGAGACATCGCCTTTGATTTTTTTACCAAATTTCGCAATGTCTTTAACGTCTAAAATTACATCGCTTTGAGTCGCATCTGCTCCCCATTTTTTAGGGTTTTTAGTCTGATGAGAATGCATAATCAGGGCGGGAATATTGAGTTTAACCCCGCGATGTATTTCTTTTTGTGCTGTATGAATCGCATGTAAAAAGCTGAGTTGAACCGTAGGGGCAGACGTTGGTTTCCAGTCCAGATTAAAGTCCCATTCGCCCTTAAGCTGTTTGTGAAGGCTCGCGGTGTACCATTTGTTTAATTGACTTGGGAATTTAACTTTTGGCAGATATTTTCCTACTCGACTGAGTACTGGAATACCAAATTTTTTCTCGACCAAGCTTAAATTAAAATCATAAAACGGGCTGTTTGCCCAAAGTGCTTTAATCAGAGGATGGTTTGGGTTATGGGCAGCATAAAGCGTTGCCGTCAAACCGCCAGTCGAATGCCCTGCAAGTAAAACTTGGGTGTGCTGTTCTTTGGCAATGATATCTAATGCTTGAGTAATTTCGGCATCGTATTCATTTAAATCAAGCACATTATAGAAAATTTGATGGGGTAGCTTTGAACGGCCGTATTTTCTTAAATCCAAGGCATAGAAGTCATAACCATGCGCATTGAATTGCTCAGCCATTTCGGTTTGAAAGAAATAATCTAAAAAACCATGAATATACAGCACGGCTTTTTGAGTAGATTCAGCAGCTTTTTTACGCACTAAGGTGGCTACCACTTTACCTTCATAATCATCAGGAAAGTTGAGTGTGAGCTGTTCGTAGCCAGTACCTAAAATATCTGGAACATAATTTTGATTAGCTGAAGATGTATTCATTTTTATCGAGCTATTGTAATTAAGACATGCTGAGTATCCTTCAATGAAATGGGCGAATTGTCAATCAGGTTTAGAGAAGGTTGGAATAGAGTTTCTAAAAAAAGGGAATACCGCTGGAGCTAAGTATTCCCCAAAAAAGTAAGTCAACGGTCGGAGGGATTTGACTTACTAGAGGGATATGCCATTACATCAGTATTAAAGTGCTGCTTTGAAAATCTCCACAACTTGTGCATGATTTGCTTTACGAGGGTTGGTGAGCATACACGCATCTTTTTGAGCGTTATCGGCCATGACAGCCAGATCTTCAGTTTTTACACCAAGCTCGGTTAAACCAGATGGAATACCAATTGATGAAGACAGTTCACGAATGGCATCAATTGCAGCATATGCAGCTTCCATAACGGTTAGGCCTTGAGTATTTACACCCATTAATTCCGCGATTTTTGCGTAGCGATCTGGGCAAGCAATTAAGTTAAATTCGCATACATGAGGTAACAAGATTGCGTTACATACTCCGTGAGGAAGGTTATAGAAACCGCCCAACTGGTGAGCCATTGCGTGAACATAACCTAAAGACGCATTGTTAAATGCCATGCCAGCCAAGTACTGTGCATAACTCATCGCATCACGCGCTTCGATGTTTTCACCATTTGCGACAGCAGGTTGTAACCACTGACTAATCATGGTGATTGCTTTTTCTGCACAAGCATCGGTAATTGGGTTGGCCGCCGTAGACACATATGCTTCAACTGCATGGGTTAAAGCATCCATACCTGTTGCTGCTGTTAGACCAGCTGGTTTGGCAATCATAAGTTTCGGGTCATCAATGGCAATAAGAGGGGTACAACGCCAGTCGACAATCGCCATTTTTACATGAGTGTCTGTATTGGTAATAATACAGAAACGGGTCATTTCAGATGCAGTACCGGCTGTTGTGTTCACTGCAATCAGGGGTGTCATTGGTACTTTACTTTTATCAATACCTTCGTAGTCACGAATATGACCACCACCAGCAGTGACTAAACCAATCCCTTTTGCACAGTCATGAGATGAACCGCCACCTAGAGAGACAATAAAGTCACAGCCATTTTCGTTATAGGCATTTACGCCATTATGGACATTAATATCAGTTGGGTTAGGTTCAGCACCCGGAAAAATATGGCTCGCAACGCCTGCTTCTGTTAAATAGTTCGCAATAAGATCTGCGACACCGAATTTAAATAAGCCTTCATCGGTCACAATTAATGCTTTTTTTGCACCTAAATTTTGTGCCTTTGTACCAATTTCTTTGGCGCATCCTGGGCCAAAGAGTGATACACAAGGAATATAAAAACCGTTTGTTTGATCTGCAATATTTTTAAAAGCCATGGAGTGATTCCTTCTTCCATAAATCCATTGTTTGTTATTACAGGTGAGCCTCACCATGGACTTAGTATTGTGATGTGAAGATTATTTTCCTACCTACCAAAAACCTACCAAATATTATTTTGTTTTTAATTGTTGATTTATAATGATTTTACAGAAATTCTAGCGCATTCATTTAATTTTTTCGGGAAAGTCGTTAAGCTATGGGCTGTTGAAGATGTACTTATGAGATTATGAAACAGGAAACTGCGCTTAAACTGCTTAAAGCAGGTGAAAATGTCTTTTTAACCGGTTCGGCTGGTGCAGGGAAAACCTATACACTTAATCAGTACATCCAATACCTAAAAGCACGTAAAGTGCCTGTGGCAATTACAGCATCTACAGGTATTGCTGCAACACATATGAACGGTATGACCATTCATACATGGGCGGGCATCGGTATTAAAGATCAGTTAACTGATGATGACCTAAAACGTATGAAAGAGCGTAAATATCTCAAGGAACACCTTGAAAATGCGCAAGTTCTCGTCATCGATGAAATCTCGATGTTGCATGCGAAGCAGCTTAATCTGGTCAATCAGGTTTTAAAATATTTTAAAGAAAGCGATGAAGCATTCGGTGGCATTCAAGTCATTGTGGCTGGAGATTTCTTTCAGTTGCCACCCGTTGGACGTAATAGTGAAGCCAACCGTGATAAGTTCTGTTTTATGTCTGATGCATGGGTCGAAGCCAAATTTCGCGTATGTTATTTAACAGAACAGCACCGTCAAGATGATGAAATTCTAAATCAGATTTTAAATGCTATCCGTGCGCAGAATATTCAATCAGATCATTTACACGCATTACGTCAATCACGCTCACATGATATTGGTGAGACCTTTACTCGTCTTTATACGCACAATATGGATGTCGACAATATCAATTATCAGCACTTAAATGAAATTGATAATGAAGGGCATCAATTTAATGCAGTTTTAGATGGTAATGAAAAACTATTAGAAACTTTGAAATCTTCGGTACGCGCACCAGAAGAACTCACCTTAAAGAAACATGCAAAAGTCATGTTTGTTAAAAACAACTTTGATATGGGATATATCAACGGAAGTTTAGGTGAAGTTATTGGCTTTGAAGAAGACGATGAAAACGGATTACTGCCGAAGGTAAAACTAACCGATGGCACGACATTGCTGGTTGCTCCTGAAACATGGTCAGTTGAAAACGAAGCAGGAAAAGTGATTGCAAGTTTTCAACAAATTCCGCTTCGTTTAGCTTGGGCAATTACCATTCATAAAAGCCAAGGTATGACTTTAGAAGCTGCTGAAATTAACCTCACGAATACCTTTGAAAAAGGTCAGGGTTATGTAGCATTGTCACGTTTAAAATCTTTAACAGGTCTTAAGTTATTAGGTATTAACGAGCAAGCTTTAGAGTTAGATAGTTTAGCTGTAAAAGCTGATCGTCGTTTCCAAGAGCTTTCTAAAGAAGCTGAAGACAACTTTGCAGATGTAGATTTAACTGCTCAGCATAAAGCCTTTATTCGTCACTGTGGCGGTACCTTAAATGAAACTGAGATTTCTCGTAATGAGAAGAAGCTAGCAAAAGGTGGAAAGCAAAATTACGCTACGGCAACGCTAGACGAGACACGTGCGTTGTTTGAAGAAGGCTACGAAATTGAAGACATTGCGCATGAACGTGGTCTCACACCAGCAACGATCATTAATCATTTGGCTCGACTTCATAAAGAACAAAAGCTGGATATTTCGGTTGCCCACCCAGGTGAAGAAGTTGTCGAAGAAATTCGTAAAATTTATAAGAAGCTGAAAAAACGTCAAAATCCAGATCATTTTTCTGATGATGGTTCGATCAAACTAAGACCAATCGTTGAAGCAACCAGTCCTCGAATGGGATATGATCAGGTTCGATTAGCTTTATTATTTATTGAGTAAAGTTTAATTAGCTTAATGACTTATTATATAAATTGAGGTGGCTATGCCGCACGTGATAGTTGATTATTCAGAAAACTTAACTGGATTAAACGCAAAACAATTACTTGAAGAAATTAATACCACACTCATTGAAACAGAGTTGTTTAGCCCAGAAGACATCAAAAGCCGTGCGCGTAAAGATGATGTTTTTCTGATTGGCTTAGGCGTTGATCAAGCCTATATTCATGTAAAAGCCTATATTTTGTCTGGAAGAACTGCTGAACAAAAACAGCTAATGGGTGATCAGCTCTTAACGACGCTCAGCAATAAAAAATACCTACCACAAGAGTTTAATAAAGAAATTCAATTGTGTGTTGAGCTGATCGACATGCCAAGAGACGATTATTTTAAGCAAGTTGTATAGGTCTAAAAAGCGCAATTTCGATCAAGAATAGAGATCAGCACTATGCAAAAGTAGTGCTATCGAATGAACAGACATAAATGTATGGCTGTATATACATAAAAGCTGCAACTGGTTTGCGATTATATTCAAAGACATTTAAATGAAGATTTAGATGTTGATCGATTGAGCCAGATTGCGGCCTTATCTAAGTTTCATTTTCATCATATTTTTGCCGTTCATATTGGCTTAAATGTAATGAAATTTATTCAACTTTCTCGATTAAAACGAGCCTCTTTTCAACTGGCTTTTGAACCCGATCTCAAGATTATTGATATTGCATTGCAAGCCGGGTTTGATAGTCCAGAGGCATTTACTCGTGCATTTAAGCGTTCATTTGATCAAACTCCTCGGGCTTTTAGAGATAAACCGGACTGGGAATCTTGGCACCAGAAGTTTGTTTTTACGATTCCGAAAAGTGAGCTAAAAATGAATGTAAATATTGTTGAGCGACCTGCTGAAAAGATTGCCTATCTATCGCATTTAGGAAGTCCTGATAAAATCTTGGAAACAGCTGCGCAGTTTATTGCCTGGCGTAAAGAAACAGGTTTATCACCTGTGATCAAGTCTAAAACTTATGGTATTCCGTTTGCTGACCCCTATCAGACACCACCTGACGAGTTTCGGTTTGATATTGCAGGTTCAATTGAAAAAGCTGTACCTGAAAATAGTTACGGTGTACAGACAGGTGAAATTCCTGCGGGGCGTTATGCAACCGTAAGACATTTTGGCAGCCATGACCAGATTAAAGATAGCGTCTATTACATCTTTAGAAACTGGTTACCTGAGCAACCAGAAGAAGCCGGGGATTATCCGGTTTTCTTTCACTATCACAACTTTGTGCACGAAGTGAAAGAGTGTGATCTTATTACAGATATCTACTTACTTTTAAAGTGAGTGTAGCGTGATAAAGGCATAACATGCTGTTATGCCTTTAAACCTAACAGTTTGATATTTGCATATTGCTCAATCAGGTTAGCATCTAACATATGGATATAGTCCATAAAGATGTTACTAAAACTCCCCATAGTTTGTGCCTGATTGGCAGCAAGCTTACCTGCAATTGCAAAATGCACATGAGCGGAAAGCGCTGCAATGGTTGGCGTTGTTACCGAACTATATGCCGCGATTAGCGCACCCAAAGCACAGCCCGTTGCCGTAATTTTAGGTTGTAAGGGGCTTCCACCGTTTACTTGGATAACGACATCCAGTTCTTGAGATAAAATGTAATCTGATTCACCTGAAATGGCGATACAGTCTGTATGTACTAATAGCGCGTAAGCCTGTCGATAGGCATCATCACTACTTAGCGTACTATCTACACCTTTAGATTGAACTTGATTGCCTGCAAGCGTACTGATTTCTGACGCATTACCACGAATAACGCTGGGCTTAAACTGTAAAAGCTCATCGGTCATTTGACTGCGCCAAGCTAAAATTGGTCCATAGCCAACCGGATCAAGCACCCATGGAATGTTATTAAGCTGAGCTGTTTTAGCTGAAATTTGCATGGCTTGCATTTGCTCAGAAGTGGGTGTCCCTAAATTAATACTCAAGGCAGATGAGATTTTGGTAAAGCTTTCTGCTTCATAAGGGTTATCAATCATCGCAGGCGAAGCACCAGAAGCGAGTAATACATTGGCTGTATAGTTAGCCGCAACGCTATTGGTAATACATTGTACAAGAGGCGTTTTGGCTTGCATGGTGTGCCAAGCTTCGATTACTTGTTCAATCAAAGTAGATGTTGATGTCATATTATTATCCTTATGAAGCCAAAGATGACAGATTTAATGGGTAAAATAATGATCTTGATGCTTACATTTTTGGCAAATCAAAGAAACATAATCTACTGCATCGTAGTCAACGCTTAAATCATTTGAGCCACAATACATACAACGTTTGACAGAATAAAAGTTTAAACGTGGTTCAATTTTTCGCCATGCTTTCCATACAGGTTGCACAAAGATCTGTTCGTCATAGCCTAAGAAACGATTAAGCAAAATATAACTCATTTTACTATAGGGAATATTGTGAGGACGGGGGAGCATAGAGGTTTCCCACTTTTCAGCCAAGGCTCTTTCACGATATTGTTCTAAAGTTTTCTTTAATAGATTGGTATTAATAAACTTATCATTACGAGGCTGTAAAACTTTTTGTTTATAGAGATATTCGAGTGCAGTTTGTACCAGATAATAAATTTGCCCAATGGCGAGTGAATCCATTAAACGATAGCAAAAGCTTTGAAAGTTTGAATTTCCGGCAATTTGGATGCCCCAAGTTCGGCAGTAGAATTGCATAAACTGGATAATTTCTTGATAAAGCACCTGAAAAAGTACGTCTTTAACTTCGTCTGCACTACGAAAAGGTATGCCGAAACTTAAATTTTCATAAAACCAATTACGCAGTTGCTGAGCCACACTAAATAAACTTGGATCACTGTAGCCATCTAAACGAATATTTAAGTAAAAACATTGTGGATCATCAGTTTGATCATTGGTATTGAGAATGCCATCTTTATGCAATTGTTTAATTAAATAACTCTGAAACATCCAGTTGGGAGTGATGTGATGGTATTTAATTTTGTCCCAATGAATATATTCATCATGAGTAATTTCTTCGCGGGCATATTCATCTAAAACGCTTAGCAAGAAAAGTTTATGTAAGAAGCTAAGCTGTTCCAGACTGCGTTGTGGTTGCTCTTTTGACTTAAATTGGCGTTGTTCTTGTAGTCGTGTTTGCTGTAAAAGTTTTTTCCGCTGTTTCGTGCATGTTTCACAGTGGCAAGTCATTCTTTGATCTTTAAATATACGGTGCTGGCAATGACTGCATTCATGAAATTGAATGTCTTGTTCAAATTGCTCGGCATCTACCCAATACATTGAGGCTTGGCAGAGAGGACAATGGCTACTTTCATCTAGCTGTTTCTGTAGAATTTGTAAGGCCATTTTGCTCCGAACATAAAATAAAAATGATGGGGCTATTATACACAGGCGCGCTATAGATAGCGGAAATTGCCAATTTCGTTTGTTGCTAAAATAGAAAAAACCTAAAATCTATGTTTCGATTTTAGGTTTTCATAGTGGGCTAAAAAGTCGAATTAAACAGGGCACGGCAAGCTCTCATCATTCTGGCCAAGCTTTTTGGCATTAATAAGTGCTTGTACTTTTTTACTTGGTAATTTCACTTTACCTAATGCATCGTAAGTATTAACAATAGAAGTAACCTCCTGATCAGTAATTGAAATACCTTCAGCAGACAAGAATACAGCAATCACATGGTGGTCAAGTCCTGCTGCTGATAGATCATGAATTGCTTTGATGTTCTCTAGTCGATGAAAATGTGCTTTAAATTCCATGCTGACACCTCTTGTTCTAATTTAGATAACCATATTGGTATATTTAATTAGGCAAGAACCATGCCCAAAATGTAAGCTGTCTCTAAATAATGTTAAAAGCTAAAGGTGTTTTATTTTTATTGTATAGATTGCTTATATAAACAACGGTTATCGTAAATTTGGTCTAATCTATGCTAATAAAACAAGATTCTAATTTGAAATGTATAAATGAAGTCCCATTAATTTCATAAAGGTAAGCGAATACAGTATGTATGATTGAGTATGATCAGGTTCATAACAACTCGTACTACCGTTTCATACGAATATATAAGGAATAAAGATGAATATTGCGGCGCAGCCTCCAGTTCAGGCAGATCAAACAGTTTATTTAAAAGATTATCAAAAACCTGCGTTCTTGGTTGAATCCATTAATCTTGATATTCAAGTCTATGACGACAAAACAATTGTTGATTCAACATTGGTGATGAAGCGCCAAACTGCTGGAGATCTGGTGTTATTGGGTCGTGATCTTGAGTTGCAATCTGTTCAGCTCAATGGTCAAGTTCTTACTCCTGCACAATATTCACTCGATAGTGAGCAACTGGTGATCACTGATGCACCAGATGAAGTCATTTTACAAACTCAAGTGATTATTCATCCTGAAACCAATACTCAACTAGAAGGCTTATATAAAGCAGATGAGTTGTTTGTAACGCAGAACGAACCTGAAGGTTTCCGCAAAATTACGTTTTATCCAGACCGTCCAGACGTACTCTCAGTCTTTACTACACGTGTAGAAGCAGACAAAAAATATCCAGTGTTACTTGCCAATGGTAACTTGCTAGAAACAGGTGAGGTCGGTGAAAACCGCCACTTTGCGATCTGGCAAGACCCGACTAAAAAGCCAAGCTATTTATTTGCTTGCGTCATTGGTGATTTAGCAGTTCTTAAAGATCGTTATACGACTTCTGAAGGGCGTGATGTTGCTTTAGAAATTTACGCCATTGAGAAAGACATTCCAAAATGCCATATCGCAATGGAAGCATTAAAGCATTCTATGCGTTGGGATGAAGAACACTATGGCCGCGCATATGACCTCGACAACTATATGATTGTTGCAGTGAGCCAGTTCAATATGGGTGCTATGGAAAATAAAGGTTTAAACATCTTTAATACCTCATGTGTACTTGCCGATGATGAATACACCACTGACGCAGCGATTATGCGTGTACAGTCTGTGATTGCGCATGAATATTTCCATAACTGGACAGGGAACCGTATTACTTGCCGTGACTGGTTCCAGCTCTGCTTAAAAGAAGGTTTAACCGTATTCCGTGATCAGTCTTTCTCTGAAGATTTACAATCTGCTGCGGTTCAACGTATTGATGATGTAGCTGTACTTAAATCACATCAGTTCCCTGAAGATGCAGGTCCATTGTCGCATCCGCCACGTCCGGATCACTTTGTAGAAATTAATAATTTCTACACTGCGACAGTCTATGAAAAAGGTGCGGAAATTAACCGCATGATGTCGACCTTGTTAGGTAAAGAAAAATACCGTCAAGGAACCGATGAATATTTCCGCCGTCATGATGGACAAGCCGTGACTGTAGAGGATTGGGTTGCAGCGTTAACTGCAGGTTCAGGTGTCGATTTATCTGCATTCTTAACGTGGTATAACCAACCGGGTACACCAAAGCTCGAGGCAAAAGGTGAGTATGATGCAGCAGCACAAACTTATCGTTTAAGCTTTAAACAAAGCCTAAAAGCACATCCTAAATATCCAAATTTAAAAGCTGTTCCAATTCCTGTGGCCTTAGCACTATTTAATGCTAAAACAGGTGAACAATATACCTTGCATAGCGAAAGCCTATTCGTAAACGATGTTAAAGATGGCGTGTACTTATTTGACCAAGATGAGGCAACCATTGAATTTACAGGCGTGACTGAGCAACCTGTTGTGTCGCTACTCCGTAATTTCTCGGCTCCTGTAAATCTTGTGTTTGATTATACTGATGCAGAATTAGCATTTTTAATTCAGCACGAAACAAATGGTTTTAACCAGTGGCAAGCAACTCAAACCTTACTTGAGCGTATTTTGCTAGAAGACCATTCTGCAGATGCCTACATTCAAGCAATTCAAAGCACTTTACCAGAGTTGGTTGGACGAGACCCGCTTTTGGCATCGCGTTTGTTTGATGTACCAAGCGAAGGTTATTTAGGTAGCCGTATCGATCAGGATTATGCACCATCCGATATTCATGTAAAACGTGAAGCCTTACTTAATCGTTTAGCTCAAGACTTGGGCTCATTCTGGAAAGATACTTACCTTACACTTGACCCAGAGCTGCAAAAAGAATTTTCTTTGGCAATGGGCGTGCGGGCATTAAAGAACATCATGCTCATGATGATGGCTCGTCAGGGTGATCAAACTGCATTTGAACTCGCACATGTGCAATATCAAAATACAGGTAATATGTCTGAACGCTTAGGTGCGCTGCGCGTATTGGTTTGGCAAAATGCACCTCAAGCTCAAGATGCGCTTGCTGATTTTTATGACCGTTTTAAAGATGAAGCTTTATCTTTAGATCAGTGGTTCATGATTCAGGCAGCAAACCCAAATGCGACAACAGAAACAATTGAGTATCTGACTCAACATCCTGACTACGATTTAACAACGCCGAACCGTATTCGTGCGGTAAGTGGTGGCTTGTCAAATAATCCTGAAAATACGTGGGGCTTTGGTGTAGCTCACTTTATTAACCTTGCACAATATCTAGATGAAAAGAACCCAATTTTAGGTTCGCGTCTATTACAGGTATTGTCACGTTGGTATACGCTTGCAGAGCCACAGCGAACTCAAGTTCAACAAGCTTTACAAGCATTGCAGCCTAAAGTGAAATCGAAAAATGTCTCTGAAACTTTAAATAGTATGCTGAGTGTTTAATTAGATTTAAAAAACCACAAAATAAAGGTCTCGTAAGAGGCCTTTATTTTTATACATTTATATAATCTCAAAACAATAAAATTATTCTTATAGTGGTTTATCAATTTCTCTACTACACATCATTTTACTTTTTAATTTACTTGTAATATTGAAAATTTGGTTAAAAATTAATCTTTAAAATATATATAAATAAAAAATAGAGGCAATAATAATATAAAAAATTAAAGTAACTAAGCTCATAATTAGCATTTAATTATCTGCAACTTAGCAAAAAATATTGACATATTTGCTTAAATTTTTTTCAATAAATTTTATGGCATTTTTAATAAAATAAATTAAATCAAAATCTTAATTATTTTAAATGTTAATCGTGTGTTAATAAGGTTTAATTTGGGTAATTGTATTTTATTAATTGGAACTCAAAATAAAAATACTGTCATACATTTTAATATTTTTTATGTATTATGAAAAAATAGGGTAAAAAATATAAGCTTTAAAAGAGCAGTCAAATTAAAAATGATTGTATGAGTAAGGGTTAATTTTTTTACAACTATTAATTTCAACAATTTAATGTAAAAAGGTTTAGACCATGAAAAAGACTTTTTATTATTTATCAGCAATTGCTGTAGGGATATTTTCTCTCAATACGGCAAATGCAGCCACAGCAACTGGAACATTGACTGTTAGAGCAACAGTAACAAATAGCTGTGTTCTAAATACATCAGCTACCGGTACAACTTCAAATGCGGTCTTGGACTTTGGTACGTTAAGTTCTCTTGCGAGTAATGTAGATGCAGATACCACGACCACGGGCGGTACTCCCATCAGGGTTTTATGTAACAACACTGTGCCATGGACCTTATCATTTGATGGTGGTCAGAATGTTTTATCAACACAGCGCCGTATGATTGGCGGAGCAACCACTACAGAATACATTCCTTACAACCTTTTCTCTGACACAGGCCGTGCAACAGCAATCGGCATTGCAACAACTGCCTATAGTGGGACAGGGACAGGTAATGTTCAAACTGTTAACGTGTATGGCCGTATTCCTGCTGGAACGACTTTACCCAGTGCTGGTAGCTATTTAGACACAGTGACAATAACGGTAACTTATTAATTTTTATAAATTAGAAATACTGTTAGCCCTTTAAAAGGGCTAATGCTTTAAAAAGTTATATTTGAGCAAGTCATGAAAAGAAATATTTTTATTCTTACAAGTTTATTCTTATCTTTATCTAGCACCCTTAGTGCAGCCACGATTCGACTTTCACCAGTGAATGTGGAGATGTTGAGTAATCAAAATGCTTCTTCAATTAGTTTATTTAATCAATCGAATGAAAGTACAGATTTGCAGATTCGTGTTTTTGAATGGACTCAGAAGAATGGACAGGACCAATTAATATCTACAGATGAAATTGCGATTAGTCCACCATTTTTAAAACTACCCCCTAATGATTCTTATAACTTGCGTGTAGTTAGAATTAATCCAGCACCTGTTTCTGGTGAAAAAACATATCGTATTATTATTGATGAATTACCAAAGCCTGTAGATAGCCGTAAAGCAGCTCAAGGAATAAATGTATTACTGCGCTCATCATTACCCGTATTTGTAGTAAATAAAGATGCGATGACTAAATTGAATTGGAAAATTGATCCTAATCAGGAGGCACCTTCTTTAAATATTAGCAATATTGGAAACCGGCACGCACTTTTAAATGATTTAACGCTTGTTGATATAACAGCAAATAAAAGTTATCCCATTAAAGTAAATACTGTAAATGGATATATTCTTGCGGAGCAGGCACGAAGCTATTCTATTAATAATTTTACATATCAGCCAAATCATAAATACAGTGTATCTCTGACAGTTAATGGTAAGAAAACCACACTTTAAGAGGCTTATATGAAATACATTATAGGTGTCTTATGTGTCGCATATCTTCCCGCGTATTCTTTTGCTGAGCAACTACAAGATAATACGAAAACAGCAGTTCCTAGTGTTCCTAAATCTATGGATAGCATTAATAAATCTGCACAGGTGAAGACTAATAAACAGGAGCAAGAGCTTAATTTTAATCAATTATTTTTGAATGTCTCTATTAATAAAAATGAGTCGGAAGACTTGATTGCTGTGAAGCAATCTAAGGATGGAAAGCTATATATCCGCTCTAATGATTTAAAAGCTTTAAGAGTGAAAGTGGATGAGTATATGGCTGATAGCCAATGGGTATGTATTAACGAGCTTAAAGGAATTCAGTTTAAATATATTGAGAAAGAACAGTCTCTAAACTTACAAGTTCCTTCGAACATGTTGACGGATTATTCAGTTGACTTAAATGGTCAGCAGATCACCAGTCCTCATTTGCTCAAAATGAAGCCGTTAAATGCTGCCATTCTGAACTATAGCCTATATAACACCCTGACCAATGACGAGAATGTTTTCTCGGGCTCGGCAGAAGGGATCTTTAACAGCGCAATCGGTAACTTCTCTTCCGGGGTTTTATACAACGGCAGTAATGAAAATAGTTATAGCCATGAAAAGTGGGTGCGCTTAGAAAGTAAATGGCAGTATGTAGACCCTGAAAAGATCAGGATCTATACCTTAGGGGATTTTATTTCCAATAGTTCCGACTGGGGCAGTAGCGTGCGTCTGGCAGGTTTGCAGTGGTCGAGTGCTTACACCCAACGAGGCGATATTGTCACCTCGGCATTACCACAATTTTCCGGCTCGGCCGCACTCCCTTCAACTTTAGATTTATACGTTAACCAGCAAAAGATTTATTCAGGACTTGTGCCTTCAGGCCCGTTTGATATTAAGCAGTTACCTTTTATTTCAGGCAATGAAGTCACACTTGTGACCACCGATGCAACGGGACAGCAGAGTGTGACCAAACAGGCTTACTATTTTTCATCTAAGATTTTAGCCAAAGGCATTAATGAATTTTCAGTAGACGTTGGGGTTCCCCGTTATAACTATGGGTTGTATTCAAATGATTATGATGACGCGACTTTTGCTTCAGGTGCGATTCGCTATGGTTATAGCAATTCACTGACCTTAAGTGGTGGTGCAGAGGCTTCAACAGATGGTTTGTCGAATCTCGGAACGGGTTTTGCCAAGAACCTGTTTGGTTTTGGGGTGATCAATGCTGACCTTGCCGCAAGCCAGTATAAAGATGAAAACGGCTATTCTGCTTTGCTTGGCTTAGAAGGGCGGATTAGCAAGAATATTTCATTTAACACCAGTTACCGCAAGGTATTTGAGAACTACTTTGACCTTGCCCGTGTGTCTCAGATTCGATATTTAAAAGATAACCAGATGACTTCTGAGCCGCAGAACTATCTGAGCTACAGTGCATTGGCAGATGAGATTTTTAGGGCGGGAATTAACTATAATTTTTATGAGGGGTATGGTGCGTATCTGGGCTATAACCAGATTAAATTTAGCGACAACTCTTATAAATTACTGTCTGCCAATTTAAGCGGAAGTATTAACAAGAACTGGGGATTTTATAGCTCAGCGTATAAAGATTATGAAAACCACAAAGACTATGGCATTTACTTTGCGCTGCGTTATACACCGTCTACCAAACTTAATGCGATTACGAGTGTGTCAAGTGATAGTGGCAAGCTGAGTTACCGACAAGAAGTATTTGGTTTATCGGAACCGAAAATCGGTTCATTGGGCTGGGGAGGTTATGTTGAGCGTGACCAAGATGCGAATGACAACAATGCCTCGGTCTATGCTTCTTACCGTGCCCGTGCAGCTTACCTGACCGGCCGATACAACCATTTTGGCGATAACGACCAAGTTGCACTTTCGGCGACAGGATCGTTGGTTGCGGCAGCAGGACGAATCTTTGCGGCCAATGAAATTGGAGACGGTTACGCGGTCGTGACCAATGCCGGACCACAAAGCCAAATTTTAAATGGTGGAGTCAATTTAGGCGTAACTGATAATTCTGGAAGATTTTTGATACCTAGTCTAATGCCATATAAAGAAAATCATATTTATTTAGATCCGTCGTATCTTCCCTTGAATTGGAGCGTCAAATCTACAGATCAAAAAACAGTTGTGGGTTACCGCCAAGGAACCTTAGTGGACTTTGGTGCTCATCAGGTCATTTCAGGATTAGTGAAGCTTGTTGATGCAAATAATTCACCTTTATTACCGGGTTATACGGTTCGAATTAATGGGCAACAAGATGGAGTCGTTGGCTACGACGGTGAAGTATTTATTCCAAACCTATTAAAGCAAAACAAACTTGAAGTTGATCTTCTAGATCATGGCTCATGCCAAGTTGACTTCACATATAACAGTAATCAGTACTCAACTAAAAAATTGGGACCTTATATATGTCATTAAATATTATGAATAAGGCTCAAATAGCGAGCTATAAAAAGATTTCCTTATCTTTAAAATACTTTATAGGTATTTGCTTATTTTATCTCGTTTACGCATTTTTTAGTCCAGCACATGCTGCTTGTACAGTAAGCGGAACTACTAATAGTACTTTTACCTACACGGCAGCAAATATTAATAGTGATGCAACTGTAAACCTTTCAGGCACAATTACTTGCACGAATTTAGGACTTCCCCAGATTTCTAATTTCATGTGTATGAAAACCGTATTTACAGGAGCAACCACTGCGAATAATAGTGTGACTTTACCATATACGGTCACTGCAACTGTAGGTGGAGCTGGGTCTTCTACCACGAATCAAACCTCCAATGTGTGGTATGGCCCAGTAGCAACAGTCGCATCAAATAATATTGTGAGCTACTCGGTAAATATAAAAGTTCCAGCCCGGACGGGATCGCTTCTTGCTTATCCGAAAGGAACATATACGACTTCGGTTCGGTTGTATTGGGATATGGATCTTCTGGGTTTATCATGCGGTGATTTAATCGGTGGCTGGGATTCAGGTGATACATTACTAACAGCAAACTTTGTAGTACCGTCGCTTTGTCAATTAAACTCAACCTCAACTGTAGATTTTGGCAATATTAATGATATTAGTACGACCAAGCGTGATTACACAGCGCAAGGAGCCGTAAATTCGACCTGCAATTATGGAACGCCATATAGCATTTACTTAGGCGATGGAAACAACCGTATTACGGGTGGATTCAGGCGTATGACCAATGGCAATAACGAATTTATTCCCTATCAGTTATATAAAGATTCTAACTATAGTACGGTGTGGGACGCCACCGGAGGCGTAACCAATGTTGGTGGGGCAGGTGGAGTATCGGGTACAGGAACTGGGAGTGCTCAAACGACCACAGTGTATGGAAAGATCCCGCAAGGTACTTCCATCGCAAGTAGACCAGGAAGCTACTCAGATAGTGTTGTTGTTACTGTGACTTATTAATTTATCAAATATATGCGGTTCTATTTGAGTGGAGTGGTTCCGCATAATTTTTAATTATATTCATTAAAACTGACTGAGCATAAAACGATATAAATTAGTTGATTTTAGTTTTTTGAAACTTGTCCGTCATCAAAAAAAGTTTGACTTGAAAATACATACTGTATATCTATTGATTAGTTCCAAAAAAGAACTCATGAGAAAAACAGGCAACTAAAATAAAGGTGAATAAATGGCGGATATCATTTTGCATCAGTGGGAAATTTCCCCATTTTGTCAAAAAGTTTCAAGAATTTTGAAATTTAAAGGAATTTCATTTGAAACAGTTAACTATAACGGCATTTTGGGAGCTAAAGTTCCTTTACTGAGTAAAGTGGGCAAGGTGCCTGTCATTGATCATAAAGGACAGCGAATTCAAGACAGTACTCGAATTGCCCGTTATCTAGAAGAAACTTATCCAGATACGCCGCGGCTTTATCCGGAAGATCCAAATCAAAAAGCACTGGCAGAGTTGTGGGAAGACTGGGCAGATGAGGCTCTCTATTTTTATGAAGTATATTTACGCGTCAATGACCCTGAAGCTTTAGAAGAAGCAATGCGCATTAGTAGTATTGGTCGCCCAGCGTATGAAAAGCCAATGGTAAAAGGATTTATTTTAGCCGAATTAAAAACACAGCTTTTCTTTCAAGGGCTTGGCCGAATGAAAGCTGAACATGTTGAAGCAGAATTTAGAAAACACCTAGACCGTATCGAACAAGTTTTATCACAAAGTGAATGGTTAATAGGAGACTCCCAGACAATTGCAGACATTGCTGTGGCCGCACAACTCGGTGAAGTGATTCGTACAAGCAAAAAATTTGGTAAAGAAATTTTGGATCGTCCATTTATTGCATTATGGTATAAAAAACAAACAGGGTGAAATGACTATGACATTAGCAACACCGGATAAAACATTAGATTGTGTAGTTGTTATTGGCGTTGGGGCATCACAAGGCATTGGTGCAGCTGTGTGTCATCGTTTTGCCAAAGAAGGTTTAAAAGTTTATGTCGCTGGGCGTACTTTCCAGAAAATTGAAGCCGTAGCTGCCGAAATCCATTCGAAAGGTGGGGACGCTGTCGCATTTCGTCTGGATGCAGAAGATATAAAGCAAGTACAAGCTTTGTTTGACACAATCATTAGTCAAAATGAACGTATAACTGCTGTTATTCATAATGTAGGGGGAAATATTCCCTCGGTGTTTTTACGGAGTCCGCTGTCGTTTTTTACTCAAATGTGGCAATCCACTTTTTTATCGGCTTATTTAGTTTCTCAAAGCTGTCTAAAAATCTTTAAAGAACAAAACCACGGTACGCTTATTTTTACGGGGGCAAGTGCTTCTTTGCGTGGAAAACCTTTTTTTGCTGCTTTTACGATGGGTAAATCTGCCTTACGCGCTTATGCATTAAATCTAGCTCAAATCTATAAATCACAAGGTGTACATATTGCTCATGTAATTATTGATGGAATGGTCGATGGCGATAGAGTGAATAAAGCATTATTTGGCTTAGGGCGTTTAGCCCGTCTTACCCGTGGCACAGGTGGACTCAATATTGATGCAATTGCAGAAAACTATTGGAGGCTATACCAACAAACACCGAAGCTTTGGACACATGAGCTGGATTTACGTCCTTATCAAGAAAAATTTTGAGAGACTAAAATGCTAAAAAAAATATTTCAGAGATTTCAAAAAAAGCAGGGCTGTGTGGTCGTTGCTGGTCATGATTTACATCTGCTTGAGCGTGACTTTGTAATTTTAGATAAAAACGCCCAATTCCCGTTACATCTTTATCAAGTTGTGCATGATTCGGCTGTACAAAATATGCAAGCTCATTCTATACATGATGGTGTGACAGCAATCCATTTAAACTTAGCGAATGCAGATCACTTAAAAAGTTTAGTGCGTTATATTTCTAACCACGGCCACAAAATTGAACTATGCGTGTTTCAGCCGAACTTTTCATCTTCGCCAAATATTGAAGCCTTATCTTTAGAAGAGATTGAACATCATTGGCAAACCACAGGTTTGAGTGCGGTGAATGTAGCGCAAGCTGTCATTAAACCGATGTTAAAACAACAGCAGGGCACAGTGATTTTTCTTGGCGCGCCAAATAGTAACTCGACTCATTACGATGTATTGAGCCAAAGCATGTTCGCGAGTATTCGTGCTTTAGCGCAATCATTGGCAAGAGAGTTCCAGCCTAAAGGGATTCATATCACCTATTGCATGGTTGAAAAATGGGATAGGCAAAACCGACATTTTATTTCATCACTTAAACAGGTGTGCCAACATATCTATCAGCAACCTGATTCGGCATGGAGCCAAGAACTTAGCCTATCTTGAAGTTTTACTTTTGCAGGTTGTTAAAATACAGTACTGATCTGGAATGACGATAGAACAATAATTTCGATAGGTATTACATGGCAAAAATTAAGAGTGTTTCGCAAGCAGTTAAAGCGGTTTGTACGTTGGCAGCTTTCACGTGTGTTTCTTCATTAGCGCAAGCATATCAATATGATCAAACGGCCCGTTTAATTAACGAGCGCTTATCTTATATGAAGGATGTGGCGGGTTATAAAGCAGAACAGCATTTGCCAATTGAAGATTTAACTCAAGAAAAGAAAGTTCTCGATCAGTCTGTTTCCGAGGCGGAATCTTTTGGCTTAAATAGCGAAACAGTGAAACCATTTATTGTGACTCAAATGAATGTTGCCAAAGCAATTCAGTATCGATATCGCGCAGACTGGTTGTCGAGTCCGGAAACCAATTGGAAGCCGCAAGATTTAACAGAAGTACGTTTAAAAATTAGTACGCTAAATACTGAGCTTTTAAAAAACATTGCCAATGAACTCAAGCAAAATAACAATAAAGCACCTCATAGCTGTAGTTATATGTGGTCTGTTCAACATCCTCAAATTAAAGAGACTGACAAAAAAGCTTTATGTATGACACTAAATAAAATTAAGTTAAGAGAATGAAAAACAATAATTATTTAACTGTTTTCTAGTCAATATCACATTGACACCCAAAATCTCTCCGATTATCCTTTGCCTGCTGGCCACATTGTTAGTCGGTTTTAGCAGACCGTTTTCATCTAGGACATCAAAAAAGCAATTTTTTGGTGTCGAACTCGTTCGTCTCCCTTCGTAGCGGTAGGACGGAGGAGGGACGCCTTCGGGCGTGCCGGTTCCTAGATGACTGGTCTGCTAACCCTTCTTCGTTCTGCCACCATAATTATTTAGCAGTGATTTGGCAGAACTTCTATTTCATCTAGGAGTCCGCTATGCGTACTATTTCTTCTTTATTGGCCTTTGCCAAAGTCTCTTTATTCATTCCATTTAAACAGTCTTTCAAACGGTTTAATCGACTCTAGGTTTTTTGCGCCTTAAGAATCATTACGACTAAAAATCATAGTAACAATAAACCTGAGATAGGCGAGCACACTTTTTTGTGCCGCTTTTGCATGCCTGTTTTTAGCGCTCAGTTTAAGAGTGACCGCATTTCTATCTCATTTACTTACAACAAAAAATTATTTTAAACGGTATAACTATGCCAAATTTAGAAGCATCATTTAGAGCACTTCGCGTGCTACACGCGGCAAAAGATTTATTTAATCAATATGGGTTTTATATTGGGATTGACCGAATTATCGATGAGGCCAAAATTCCCAAAGCCACTTTTTATAACTATTTTCACTCTAAAGAAAGGCTCATTGAGATGAGCGTAACTTTTCAAAAAGACGCATTAAAACATGAGGTATTTTCAATTATTCATTCGTACCGTGAACTCATGGCCTTCGATCAGCTCAAGAAAATTTACTTTTTACATGCAAACTTAGAAGGCTTTTATCGTTTGCCATTTAAAGCCATTTTTGAAATTGAAAAGCTTTATCCTGTAGCCTATAAAATCGTGATTGACTACCGAAACTGGTTTATTAAAGAAATTTATAAGTTGCTTTTAACCGTAAAAGCGACTGCTACAGTTGAAGATGCGTATATGTTTTTATTTGTGATTGATGGAGCAATGGTCCAGCTTTTAAGTGCAAATAAGATAGATGAAAGAGATAAGTTATTAGAATATTTTATGTCGATGTTAGCTTAAGTTAACTACTTCTCTAGTGCTTAACACTTATAGAAAAGCCCTCTATTGAGGGCTTTTGTTTAATTTGTTTGAGCTTTAAAAGTCAAAAGAGGTTTGTAGATAGAAAGTACGTGGCTGTCCTATATACTTACCGCCAGTAGAGTCTGTTGAGCGAGTAAAATATTGCTTATCAAAAACGTTTTTGATTCCGCCCGCGATTTTTAAACCTTTAACTTGTGAACTTAAGTCATAAGAGGTACGTAGCGCAAATGTGGTGTAACCCGGAATGTCTCCATATTTGCCATCCGCAGTTTCTTCCGTTTGATAGACCTCGCTTTTCGGAAGATCAGGTGAATGCTGCTTAGACTGAGCAAACATATCGGCATTTAAAGACCATTTATCCACAGTATAACCTAGCCCAACATTACCGACATGGCGCGAGTAAAATGGTAAGTCTTTATCTTTAAATTTACCTTCTTCAGCTACAGCTTTGGTAAAAGTATAGTTTCCATATACTTTTAAACCTTCTAATGCGTCTGTTAGATGACCGAGATCATAACTAATACCTGTTTCGACACCTTTATGGCTAGTTGCACCTAAATCTGTCCAGATTCCATTATTAGCAGCATCACGTACCAATGAAAGCTCTTTATCAAAGTCTAGGTAGAATACGGTAAATTCGGCATTTAAACCATTACCTAGATACTTAGTTCCAATTTCATAGTTATTGGACTTTTCAGGATGTAAACCATCAGTTGTAGCAGCTGCAAATATTTTATTATTTTTTTTGTCTTCTTCAAGACGTGCCAATTGACTGTATTGCTGTGGACCAAACGATACACCAGCATTTGCAAATATATTCCAGTTTTCATTTGCTGAGTACATCACAGACAAACTTGGTAAAAATTCATCAGAATCAATTTTTGGATGAACGGTATTAACAAGACCATTTTTGTCATAAACAGAAAAGTTATTATGAGTTTCAATTGATTCGAAACGAACACCTGGTGTTATTGTCCAGCGGCCGAGTTCCATACGGTTGTCGATATATACCGCATGTGCTTTAGTGCCACCATCACTAATAGTACGTGGAGCAAAATCTGGTGCTGATGAACCAGCAGCATAAGATGCAGTACGTCCAGCAAATTCAGAACTTTCTTCTTTTAAGTAACGATAGCCTACCGTTACTTCGTTTTGAGTATTACCTAGTTGATAAATACGGGAGTAACGCGGTTCAATCGCATAGACTTTATAATCGCGTGGAGCAGAGTCGAGACGCTTTTGACCGTCATCTAACGTACTTTCAAGATTACTTGTACGGAAAGAGTCGATGTAGTAACTCAAAACTTCAAAGTTATTTTTTTCATCTTTATGGTTATAACGTAAAGAGACATCAGTACGTCGACCTGCAAAATAGTTTTTTTCACCAGAAGATTGATAAGGATTTTCTGCGTATTGGGCCTGAGTTAAACCCTCTGGCATTTCGCCTCGACCTTCATAATGGTGCAGATTTAAAGCAACTGAGTCTTTATCATTAAATTGATAAGCAGACTTTAACATTACATCATCAATATCAATTTTGTTATTTGCTTCTCGATAATTGTTTCCTTTAGTCCCTGAATACAAGAGGGCAAGGCCTAATCCATTATCTAAAGTTCCCCCTATAAATAGATTAGGGCTCAGTTTTACTTGGTCAGTACCAGATGCATATTCTGAAGTTAGGCTAACAGTTCCACTAAAATCTTGAGGAATGGCGCGAGTCGCAAAGTTGATAATTCCGCCTACGTTTTGAGGCCCAAAACGAACTGATCCCGCACCACGTACAACGTCAACTGATTCAATATTACCAATTGAAACAGGTGCTAAAGATAACTGTGGCTGACCATAAGGTGCAAATGAAAGCGGCACACCATCAACAAGAACTGTTGAGCGAGGTGATAGGCGAGATGCTAAACCACGAACCCCAATATTGAGAGAGACATCACTACCACCTGTGCCGCTACTGTCTTGAGCCTGAACTCCGGGAACTTGCTTTAGAGCTTCGCGAATTGATGTTGCAGCTGTCTCATCTAAACGCTTGCGGTTAATAATAGTTCGAGCACCAGCATGTTTGTGAACAGTTTCAGCATTTGCTTCTTCTAACCAGTTGCCTTGTGCCTTAATAGTAATGGTTGGTAATGCACTGGTAGTTGTATCTTCGGCATGTGCAGGAAGAGCGAGATAAGTACAAGCAATTCCGATTGCATAACTCAGTGTAGAAAATTTAAACTTAAAATTTGGTAGTGAAAGGGGGCTTGAGCGGTCCATGTTTATGTATCGAAATCCTAAACGATAATTATAATCATTATAGCGAAAAAGTAACAAAATTTTATAAATGTGCTTTAATATTTTTAGAAAAACTAAACATACTTTTTATCTAATCATTTTCATAGAAAAGCCCTCAAGGAGGGCTTCGAACTTATCTAAAATTAGGTGTGTCTAAAATTTTGTAAACCTTTTCTTTATATACATCATTAGAAATAACGCCTTTATCTCGCTGGTGTTTTAGCGATCTAAATTGCTGGCCACGAATTTCTCTTTGAATACCTACATTATCATGATTTCTAATGTAGTAAAGACTACGGTCATGATCACTCATATTCACTGTTTCATCAGTTGAGTACGACGGCTTAGTTTCTTTTTCTTGATATTGTTTTGCAATTTCAAAAAAATCTACATTTTGATGAGTGGCAGAATTAGAAAAGTCTTTTGGTTGTCCGTTAAATTTATGGTCTTGAGAACTCGCATTCACTTCAAGCATGCTTTTATGCTTATTAAAGTTAGGGCGATGATATTCTTGTTTCATTTGAAATGTGTTTGTTTCAGAAAATACTGCGGGAGAAAAAAGAATAATATTTAAAGATAAAAAAATTAATAAAAATCTATTCATTTCTTTTGAAGTCCAATTGAAATTGAGTAAATCACTGTATTGTAACATTAAATTTGATTTTTTGAAGGTTCAATTTTTAGAGTATTTAATCATCTGTTCAATAACACGGTGTATGGATGCGTGTAAAAGCCAAGTGTAAGTAAGGCTTTTACACTCATTTTTAATTTTGTTTTAAATATTCTTCTTTCAATTTATCCAGAAAAATAAATAGATTTTGATTCATTTCTTGGTAGTCATGATTTCGTAATTCTTCACGAGTATTCACGAATTTATAATTGTGAGCCTGATTTAATTCGACTTCTGAATGTTGAATCAACATTTCAACGACTTCTGAATTTAACTCCATATGGCATTGTAATCCATAAACTAATTTTGAATATTCGATGATTTGTCTTGGGCAACCTGCACTAAAAGCAATGATTTTTGCGTCGTAAGTTAAACCCGGCATATCATTATGCCAATGTCCAACTTCGGTCATTTTTCCTAAGTGTGAAAACTTAGAGTGGGTTATCCCATATTCGGTAAGCATAATTGGAAATTTACCAATTTCTCTTTCAGGGCTATGCTCAAATTTGGCACCTAAAGCTTCACCTATTAATTGAGAACCTAGACATACCCCGATAACGATTTTATTCGCTTCAATCGCTTTTTTAATAATTGCTTGTTCAGCGAATGAATCAAAGTGAGGGCACATGTCCACGGTCGTATCCGGATATTGAGGACCACCCATTACAATTAAGAAATCTATATCTTCAACAGAAGAGGGCAAGGCTTCATTTAAATATACTCTTGAATATGTAATTTTGAAGTTATTATTTTTGCCCCATGTTTCATACGCACCAGGTGCTTCAAAATCTTCATGAACAATAAAATGTAGCCGCATGACAGTCCTCAAAATTTAAAAGTTAATTGATAGGTCAATCGTTATAAATTGAGAATAGATTAAAAGCAGGGTGGCGTATTTAATACATCCAGTTTCTAAAAGTTATATGGTCCAGATGAGCTTTTACTATTGATGTTATTAGAAAATACTTGCTCATTTTCTTTTTTTAAAAGACTACTGATAAGTTAATTGTTAAGTATGGCTAAATAGTTCTGGTGTGACAATAGCTGTCCAATTTGTTAAGTTGTGTGGTTTTTATAATAGTGGGCGAAATTTATGAAGACATTTTTAGTTATATCTTTATTGGGTTTTGGGCTGATTGGTTGTGCCTCATCTCCATATAATTCTCAAGAAAATTATTTAAATAACGCTCCAACTACTCCCGTGAATAAAGCATTTAATAGTTTTAAAACACCTGAACACGGAGTTTTTACTGATCAAGATATCTATAATATGCCAGAGAGTTCAAATATGAATTTTCGCTACGAAGTCCCTTTTTAAAGAAAAATAAAGTATTCATTTAAACAAAGGTGGAATAAGGGTGGTTCACCACCTTTGTTGACTAGAGATAATTAATGATTAATACCCCCTTCGGGTGGTTTTTTAAATTTTAAACTGTTAAATTTTAATTATTGAAAAAAGGTACTTTAAATGAAAAATTTCACAATTATTGCTTCTTTATTTTTATTAGTTGGGTGTGCTACGGGTCATAAACAAGTCACTCCTGTTCAAGTGACTGATAATAAAATTACTTCAGAGGCCGAAAAATATAAAAAGCAATATCAAAAGAAAATTTATAAAATATGGGATATTCCAAAGTCTTCTGCCGGTATGAGTGCAAGTGTTAAAGTATTTCTAAGCGACAGTGGAGAAATTGAGCAAATCATCTTTTTAGATAAAGAAGAACAAAAATTTAAAACAAGTATTGAAAAAGCGATCTGGCGTGCAAGTCCATTTGCTTTGCCTTCTGATCCAGAAGTTAGAAAGCAAGCTAAAAAATTCAATATGAAATTTCTGGCGAAATAAGTGAATTCTTCTTAAACATGAGAGGGCAAATTTAGATTTGTTAAGGTAGATTAAATTTGCTCTCTCTTTATCTGATGTATTGAAAATATTAGGTTTCATTAGAAAAAAAGAATTTCTTTACGAGGTAAATTTCGCTTCAAAAATAAGAAGAAAATGCAATATTTCATTTTAAAGAGCAAATAAGTCAGTTTATTTATAGGCAAAAAAAATATAAAAATTGGTTACATTGCTATCAAAACCTAACATAAACAAAACTTTAAAAAGTGATTAAATTATTATAAAAAATAAGTGAATCCTTAAATATAAAGACACAGCATGAGTGAAGTAAAGAAACCTCATAGTGAAAGTAAGGCAACTTCGGTTGTCGCGTGGTGCGTCATTTTCTTTGGTATTGTTTTGGGCATTGCCTTTATTTTGTCGTATGGGCAGGTTGAAACAAGAAATGATAATTTAGACATTATTCAGGTATGGTCTAAAGAGATGGTGACAGTGGGCCTTTTTATTACATTTAATGGGCTATTGCTTGGTTACTTACTTTTAAAAATTAGTAGTATTTTGAACCATCTTGAAAATAACAAAAGCTAAAATGTATCTGAAAGTGTTAGTTACACAAATGATGTTTGTTTGGTGTTGAATGTATCTGTGAATTATTTAAGCATGGAATGACACCAGTTAAGGAAAGGATAAATCTCATGATAGATGAAGAAAAACCCTTAAATTTTGACGATGATGAAGAGCCTCTCGATTTTGCTGATGAAGAATTTATCGATGATAAAAAAGAAGATGAATTATATAACAGCATTACAAAAGATGGCTCGAGTGTAGATCCCGCAGATGATGGGGAGCGTCACATTCGCCCTGAAGATGGGGATCCCATCGAAATCGAAGAATAATTTAAAGCCCAATTCAATATTGGGCATTTTATATTTTGGACTCTTTGATTTGTATAGCGAATTAAAACTATTATCGAAATCTGTTAGACGAGTGCATCATAAGAGAAAAAATAAGATGACAGGGCATTAAATGCAAAAAATATTGGACTATCTCCGTAAGCTTTTTATTGCCAAATCTCAGCAAGATGCAGCAGTGGATCAGATTGCTATGGCAACTGATAATGGCGACGAATTAATAGGTATCGCTGTTGACGAGATGTCTCTTAGTGTGGAAGGTGTAAACCTAATCTGTAATTTTGAAGGGTTAAAACTCAGCGTCTATGATGATGGTACTGGTGTATGGACTATTGGTTATGGAACAACACGATATCCTAATGGTAAGCGTGTAAGTGAAGGAGACCAATGTACGCTTGAACAAGCTAAAACTTATATGCAGCACGATTTAAAGATATTTGAGCGTGCAGTAAATAGTTCTGTAAAAGTTCCTTTAAAACAAAATCAATTCGATGCATTAGTCTCTCTAGCCTATAACATTGGGGTAAGTGCCTTTAAAAACTCGACCTTACTCAAAAAGTTAAATTTGGGTGATTATAAAGAGGCTGCAAACCAGTTTGATGTATGGGTCAATGCTGGAGGTAAGCGTTTGCAGGGGTTGGTTAATCGCCGTGCAATCGAAAAGAAATTATTTTTATCGTCATAATAGTGCTTTCAATTTTTATTAAACTTTGTCAAAAACTTATGAAAAAGCCTAACCATTCGAGGCTTTTTCATATAGAAGTTGAATAGACTAACTTTTGTCACCTAGGGTGATTCTGAGCCTATTTAATGCTCCCATGAGTGAAATGCTAGTCGTCAACTCTACAATCTCTCTTTCACTAAAATATTCAGCTAAATGAGCTTTCACAGGTTCAATTTTTTCAGATAGAAAAGTGACTGCCTCTGCCAGTTCAAGTGCAAGAAGCTGCTTCTTTGAAAAGGCATTTGAATGTTTATAGCCCGGAATTTTATCAATCACTTCTTGGCTTACTCCCATGTCTCTTAATTCCTGAGCATGAAAAGCGCAGCAGTAGGCACAGCCGTTAATTTGTGACACATACAACTCAGCTAAAGCCACTATTTGAGGATCAATGCCTGAGGCGCGAATAGATGCATGTGCTGAGTACAAATGATTAATCGTTTTTTTAGCAACTTCTTTATATTCCATAATATGGGTCAGTCTTTTGATAATAAAAAAACATTATTGACTACTAGGTATAGATTGTAAATTAGGCACTATTTTGTTATATAGGTATATTTTTTATACTTAAATAATCAATGAAAGATAATATTTCTGGCTGTTCCGTAGAAGAGGCAATGACCGTATTAGGTGGTCGCTGGAGAATGTTAATTATTTCTTTTCTCATCGAAAGACCGATGCGTTTTAATGAGCTAAGACGGGCAATACCTAATATTTCTCAAAGAATGTTAACTTTAGAATTACGTTTTCTTGAAGAAGAAGGGTTTATTAACAGAGAGGTTTTTGCGGAAGTCCCTGTTAAAGTTGAGTACTCGTTAACAGAGGATGGTAATAAATTAAACTGTTTAATAGACGTGCTAAAAGAAGTGGGCTCTTGGCTAAAAACAAGATAACAGAGTTTATTTTATAGTTTGATTTACTGGGTTTTAGATCATGCTGACATCGTATCTCATTATTTTGATAAGACCATTTATACAAATTTTAGGCATAAAAAAGCCTGATGCTACGAATCAGGCTTCAGTATTCATCGACAATAGGAGTTGATGAACACCACCAATCTAACAGACCTGCTCTATAAAGGCAAACCCATGGTCGACCGAGCAGTTCAGATAAGTATAAGTTTTCTCAAATTATAGGCATTAAAAAAGCCCTTGCTCGAAAGCGAAGGGCTTAGTCGTTCATTGATCTAGCAATGAACTATATAAGGCTCATCTCATACTAAGTTCAGTATATCTGAAATTGAGGCAACAGAGAAGAAAACCTTCTAAATATCTTCCTCATTCTATTTAGATTCAATTTATTTAGTCCTATAACAAGTTACATCTTTGATAAATCAATACACAAAATTTGCACTTTGCATTTTTGAGGGTGTGGTATTTGTTTGTAGGTTCATGGCTGGATTGTCTTAGGACATCGAAGGATAGCTATTTAGAAAATCTTCAAGAAAGAAGTTCAAATAAATATATCAATGCATCAAGGTGTTAGTGTTTAGCAAGGAAGTAAAGATGAATTTGATTAGATTAAAAGAACTTTCACTAATGAGTAATGCTGTTTTAACCCCCCAATTAAACAATTGGCCTTATGTCCCATCTGGAAATACGGGAGGTGCGTCCTGTAACAAGCAGAGAGACAACTTTTCGGAACAATCTGATAAGAAATTTTATAAAGAATGGCTGAAACAACAAAAGAAAATACTTAAAAGTATTCCGAGTAATGCCGTTTTAGTCAGCATGAAAGACGCTATTTAGACTAAAAATGAGATGAGTTTATAAAGATATAGATTACAAGGATGGGCTTTTAGCTAAATAACTTTACGTAGGTATACTTGTTAGACATAACTTGTTCTGGAGATACTGAAAATATCAATAAATAGCAAATCGAATAAGGTGAAACGGGCAAATACACAATAATAAAAAAAGCATGTCTGTAGAGGTAAATTTTTATGGCTAATCTTCATCAGAAAACACTTTTTGATATCTTGACTCAACATCAGGCTTATCTTTATCGAGCATCTTCAAGAGCGGTTAATGAACTTCTCAATTTATTTAATTCTGAAACCGTTAATATGCTTGCGAAGTTAAGTAACTTGTTAGATGAGCTAAATGAAAAGGAAAAAGCGGCATTAGCTGGGGGAGTTTATTCAACAGCCAATTTAAGAGAGATACGTGCACTTATTTCTCAGTGGTTTAATTTGATTAATGAAGCTCTCAATGACACTTTTACAATATCTGCTGTGGCATTGGCTCTATATGAAGCCCGATATATGTCAAAAATTTTTGGTGGTAAACATAAAGAGTTAAAAGGCGAACAGCTCTATAAAACTGCTAAACGGGTTCCTTTAGCAGGTGGGGCATTAGTGGATGAGTTATTATCTAAAATTGCTGAGGTAGCTCGTCAAAGAGTTGAATATGCAATTCGGGATGGTCTTAACAATGGCGCACCAACATCGCAAATTGTTCAGCGTATCCATGGAACTAAACGACTTAAATATGAAGATGGACTACTAAATAGTACTAAAACGGATATTGAACGAACTGTACGTACAATTCGGAGTCATATATCAAATCAAGCCTATTTAAATAGCTATAAACAATTAAAGTTTGAATATGTCAGATTTGTAAGTGTTCTTGATGGAAGAACATCGAAAACATGCGCTTCACTTGATGGTACGGTATGGCACCTTAATGACCCAACAAAAAAAGTTCCTCCTTTACATCCTCATTGTCGCAGTATTTTAGTCCCGACTCTTGAAAATGGTCAGCTTATTGGAAGTCGAGCATTCATAATGGATGAAAGAAAATTTAAAGATATTCCTAAAGATGAGCGCGAACAATTAATAGGTCAGCTAGATGCAAATACTTCTTTTAAAGAGTTTTTTAAACTCACAGATGATTTTTTTCAAAAAGAATGGCTAGGGCCTAAAAGATATCAATTATATAAAGAGGGACAATTTGACTTTGATAAGTTTTTTGACCCAGAAGGGCGGTTATATACGCTTGAGGAGCTTAATGAACTTGATGAGCGTGCTTTTAAAGTGTTGGGATTATGAGCTCAGGTAACTACATTTTGAAATACGATTTATATTTTTAATAAAGTTTAGTTTTAACTCAATATACACACTTAAACAATTAGTTGAAAAAAATTTCCATCATTGAATCAAATAGCATGTTAAGTTTTTCTCAATCATAAAAAATTTAGGAAGGATTAAAACATGAAATTTTCCTACCAAGATCTAGCCGGAAATAGTATTGAAGTGGAGTGTGAAAGTTATATTCATATACCCTCAGGAACAGCAACAAAATCTACAGAGGCTGGTAATTATCACCCTACTGAAAACTTCAGTTTTTTTAAGAAAACTGAAGCTGATTCTATACCCATCTATCGATTTGCTATTGACCGAAATTTTAATGTTTTTAATAGTGATGAATTGCCTGCATTAGCTCAAATTGGTACTGACTGGAAACAATTAAGCTAAGTTCTTACTCAAAAATAGAACCCTCAATTGAGGGTTTTAAACTAAAAATTTTAACAACTATTTCTTTTTAAACACGAGCATTAAGCCGAGCAAAATTGCAATCATTCCTATTAAACCTGCCAGCGGTAACTTATTTTTTAAAATTAGGAAATCTAAAAGTGCAGTAACGATAGGAACCAGATAGAACAGGCTTGTCACATTGACAATATTGCCCTGACTTAAAAGCCGATAAAGTAAAAGCTGAGCAACTACAGAAATTAAAATTCCAAGAAATAAGACTGAAATAATCAGTTGTAAATTCCACGTTATTTCAAAATGTTCAAAAGGAACTATAAATAAGCAGACTACCAGACTGATTACATATTGTAGGGGTAAGACATCTGTAGGAGCTTGTTGAATGTTCTTTTGCATTATGGCTCCAAAGGTTATACAGATGAGGGCAGTCAAGGCAAAAAGTATACCGATTGGAGCAATAAACGACATGGTTAGGCTTTTCCACACTAAAAGAATGAGCCCTGCTAAAGCAATCAATAAACCGAATAGCCTTTCTTTTTGTAAATTCTTTTCTAGAAGGCAAAGCGTTAAAATGGGTTGGATTCCCATAATTGTGGCCATTAAACCAGGAGTAACTCCGTAAGCCATCGCTTTAAAATAGCAAATTGAATACCCTGCAATAATCAGCAGCCCTGTAAGCAGAACTTGTTTTCGAGTTCCAAATTTGGGTAAAAGTCTTTTTCTAAAAAGAGCAAGTAATAAAAGCACAAGCAAAGCAGTTGAAAAGCGCAGAATTAATAAGGCTATGGGGGAGGCATTATTAAGTCCCCATCGAGTAAAGATAGCGGCACTACCCCAGAGCAAAACAAAAATGGATGTTGCACTTTGTGAAGCAAGCATCTGTTTATTTAGGCGCATAAAACCTCCTCCTAGTGCGTAATACCTAAGAAATAGCAAGTGATGAAATTGTTAGTAAGTGCAGCTATTAACGTGTTGTTCAGTCATTAAACAATTCACGGATAGCTTCTTTAAGAAAAATGAATTGTTTTAACTTTTTCTAAATCCAGTATGGAAGAGAGAATAGATAAAGAAAAGCGCATAATTCTTTTATATACTATTTGAAAATCGAATAGATAAATTGAAATGAATATAAAAAACTTACAGATTGATTGGCTGAAGTGTTTTGTTACAGTGGTAGATACAGGTTCATTATCGAATGCAGCGCCTGAGTTATATCGTTCCCAATCAGCTGTTAGCATGCAATTGAAAAAACTAGAAGAAGCTTTACATTGTCAACTCTTAATCAGAACTCACCGACAAATTGAATTAACCTCTCAAGGACAATTACTTTTAGGTTATGCACGCCGTATTCTCGATTTACATGCAGAAGCACAAATGGCATTTCATGGAGATGAACTGAAGGGACGTATACGACTTGGAGTACCTGATGATTATGCTGCTAAATATTTAACGCCCGTACTCAAGCGGTTTGCGCCACGTTATGGAGGGGTGGAAATTGAATTGATCTGTGAGCAGTCGACTTCTTTAATTCCACAAGTAGAAAGTGGTGATATAGATCTGGCATTAATTTCGAGAGATAACGCCCGTCAAGGAACACTTTTATTTCATGAACCTATGGTATGGGTAGGCTCTCCTCAGTTTGAACTCTGGCGAGAAGACCCGCTTCCGATTGCAGTTTACGAAAGTACAAGTCAAGCGAAAAAGAGTGCTATCAATTCTTTAGCGTTACAAGGGCGGCGTTACCGTGTTGTATACAACAGTTCAAGTTTAGCGGGACAAATTGCAGCCGTTGAAAGCGGTTTAGCAATTGCCGTGTTTACTCAGTGTAGTGCACCACAGCATTTAACAATATTAGGTGCTGATCATGGCCTTGGTCCTTTGGAACCTATGGAAACAGCAGTTTATCGGAGTAGGGCATCTTTAGAATCGAAAGCTGTTGACCACTTATATGAGCTTTTAATCAAAACACTTAGACATTCAGTTAATGTTTAATGACCAAATTTTAAGTTGATATTTAGAGGTGATACTAAAGAGATTTACACTTCTTTATTAAATCTACAAAAAAGCCTAGAAACCTATGCTGATCGTAAAACGAATAAAAAGTATTTATTAACTCATCAATCTAAACAATTTATGAGGTGAAATATGAAAAAAATTATGACTACTTTAGGTTTAGCTGCCATTATTTCTTTAAGTGTGAGCGCTTGCCAAGGTGAAAACGATACAAAACAGCAAGATAAAACCACAACCCCTCATTCAATGGATAAAGATTCATAATTTTAGATGAATGAATGCTCAGGCCCATCGTAAGATGGGTTTTTTTATATCTTTTTATTTTATCTTAAAGTGTGATTTGTAACTCAAAATATTTATTTTTAAAGGCGCTGTTCAAAATATGTTGACTAGTATACTAGGTTTTAAATATATTTAAATTCAACACGGATCATTTTAAATATAACTCTATATTTAAAATAAATGGTTCAAATGCTATCAGATCAGAAATTTAACCTTTAAATTTGATTATAAAAATATTAATTAATCAAGGAGGTGGGTATGGACGCTAAATTTCATTCTGAAAATGAATATGGTTTTATTCTAGATATTTTGAACACTTACATGGTGGTCAAGAAAACACAAAAAGATGATTATTATCCTTATGATTCATTTGGTTATCTTCTAGCTCTTTATCAACCGCTAAAAGTTTATATACCTCAACTTCCTCATCCAAAAATTTATATTGAGATTGGTGGAATTTCTTATGACAGAATGATTGTGGGGCAAACACAAAATGAAGCCGAAGCCATAAATATTTTATTGGATTTAGGACAACTTGTTGTTTGAGCTTTAAGTACAGAATTTAATTTACTTAAGAAAAAGCTTTCTTAAGTAAATTAATTATAAATGTCATGGGCTATAAAGATGGTGGTCAAAAGAGAAAACTCCAAGAAGATAATTGATAGTTTTATTCCTCAATATTAAACAAAGTCTCTAATAAGATACAAAAAACCACAAAAGCTAAATCTATAACTTTAAAAGAATTTGTTTATATAACTAAGAACATTAAAAGTAGGTCATCGTAATGAAAAAAATATTCTTGGCAACCCTAACTGGGTTAGCTTTATTGGGTAGTAATGCGGTATTTGCTAAACCAGATGCTACCTTAATAAAAGAAGCGACAAAAAATGTAGTTACAGTGTCTAAAGCAAAAACTTTGGCTGATGAAACTGGAGTTACTTTAACCGGTACAATCGTAAAGCATATTGCTGGTGATCATTTTGAGTTTAAAGATGCTACGGGTTCAATTGTAATTGATGTAGATGATGACTTGTGGAAACCTCTACAATTAAAAGCGGGCGATAGAGTACGTGTTATGGGAGAGGTAGATACTCATAGAGTTAAGCCTACCGATATTGAAGTTTTTCAAATCGAGCGTGTTAAATAAAAACAGATCATTTATATAAATATTGTTTAGAGCAAACAAAAAAGAAAACTCCTATTTTTAGGAGTTTTCTTTTAAAAGGGGATAATTTTTTATGAATGCTTTGCATTAAATGCTTCATGACAGCTAGTCAAAATAGAACTAATCTTTTTTAAGTATTTTACCGATCGTTAAATTATAATTTTATATATTTCTGCCATTCATCTGAAAATAATGATAACTATTTCATAAAATTACTATTGTAAATGTGATAGAGTTGTCTAAATTAATATCGTTTAAAAAATATACTGATTGATAAAAAAGGCAACTCGGCTATATTCCATAAATATATTGCAAAATTGGCAATATATTTCTAGGATGGAATAAAAATGAAAAAAAGAGTAATAAAAATAGCAATAGTGAGTGCATTATCGGTGTTAACAAGCATGAGTTATGCGCAGGAATTTAAAAAATTCTCTGTGTCTGCTGGTTGGTTACATGTAATGCCACAAGGTAAAGCTAATCCATTTAATATTAATACTGCTGTTAAAAATGGAACCACAGCTAAAGTCGGTACTATTTCAACAACAAGCTTTTTAAACTCAATTGATCCCAATGCTACTATGACTGATATGGGAGGAGGGGTTTGGAATTTAAAAGAATCCCTTACAGAGTTTTTAGCTCAACCCGAAATCCAAGATCAACTTACAGACGGTAATGGGAATATTCTAGCTGATGTTGCTGGTACAGCCCGAATTGAGGGATTGGAAAGCTGGCAGCAGCAAGATGCGGGACTAGAAGTTGATGATGTAGACACATTAGGTTTAACATTTAACTATTATCTGAATGATAATGTGTCTTTACAATTTATTGGCGGTATCCCACCTAAAGTTGATGTAAAAGGTAAAGGAGAAATCCTAGCACCATTAAGTGGAGTTGCCATGTCTCCTAATGGTCTAGTTCAATATCTATTCCCTGACGGCTTTACCCTAGGTCAAGCGATTCCAATTACCAACTTAGGAAACAAATCTAAAGCTGCATCTATTCGAGCGTGGACGCCAACCATAGAAGCACAATATCAGTTTGGTAAAAGTGGGGTAAATAAGTTTAGACCTTATATTGGTGCGGGCTTAATGTATGCTCATTTTAATGATATTAAACTTAATGATGGAATTCACTCTGATCTAGTCTCTGCAGGTCATATGATTCAAAATGTACTAGATGGTAAAGCAGGCGCTGCTTTAGACCGAAAAGAGTCGAGTGGAAAAATGGTGGTTAATGTCGATACAGATGACGCAATAGCTCCTATTTTTACTGCTGGTTTTACCTATGATTTTAATGACTCATGGTACACGGTTGCTTCTGTATCTTATGCAAAACTAAACAACAAAGCACAAATTGATGTAGTCAATCAAAATACGGGAACTCGCTTAATCCATGCTACAACAAAAGTTGATATCGATCCCCTTATTACCTATTTAGGGGTAGGGTATAGATTCTAATATTTTTATTTTTTAAAAAGGGTATCTCAGAGTTACTTAATATTTGAAACTTTGAGATACTTTATTTTTTACTAGTTATAAAAAATAACTACTACTCATCAAACTCATACATAAAGTAAAATTTTATAAAAAATATTTTTAATATAATAATTTAAAATAATTTTGAGGATAGGAAATTGAAAAAAATCATTAAAACTTTATTATTATCTACACTCATTTCAACTATATCTTTCTCTGTTTTAGCTAAAAATACTGAACAAAAAATTAATTTATTACAAGGTTCACCTCATACTACTTTAACTGGAAAATTTCAGGGTTATGAAGATGTGAGATATAGAGTTTATGCAAAGAATGGACAAATATTGAAATTTAATATCAATAGTCTTGGTAATTTAGCCTATGTCAATATTTTTGCACCGGGTAAAAAACCGGGTAAAGATAATGCATTATTGATTGGCTCAACTGTAGGATCGACAGGAGAACTCACTTTACCAGTTGATGGTGATTATATTGTTCAAGTTTATCAAATGCGTAATAGTGCTCGTAAAAATAAAACTGTGAAATATAATTTAGACATCGAATTATTAAATAAATTAAAGAGATAATAGCTAATTAAATTTACTAGCTTTCACATGAGAGCTAGTAAATTTGAAAAAAGATATAAATAATAATTATTCGGCTAAAGAAATTGACTCATGAATAGCGCAACTTTCAACAAAGATTTGATCATGTGAAATGAGTAGGACAGCACCTTCATAGCTTTGAATTGCGGTAGCTAATAATTCTCTAGATTCAATATCTAAATGATTTTCTGGTTCATCCAATAGCAGAAGTTCGGGGGTAGGGTGGATCTGACTTAGCGCCAATAACGCTACTTTTAGTTTTTCCCCACCACTTAGCTGAGACAGAAGATAAGCACCTTTATCACCACGGATTCGAAGTTGACCTAATAAATTTCTCCACTCTAATTCTGAAAGGTCTTTATTCATGTGAGTTAAATTCTCAATAACAGACATCTCATCACGTAAAAAGCTAAAGTTTTGATCGAGATAAAAACACTCTACTAATAAGTGAATGCTGTCAGAGGGCTGATTTTTCTGTCCATTGATTGCTTTAAGCAGTGTTGATTTTCCACTGCCATTTTGACCTGTTATGTGAATTTTCTGGCCTGCCTTTACCGCTAAATCTATGGGCGTTTGAGTGCCATATTTCAGTTTGAGTTTTTTAATTCGAAGAATTTCTCCAGATTTTTTATGAAAAGAAGGGAAGACAAATTGTTGTGGCTTGACTGTTTCAAGACGCATTTTTTTGTCTTTTAAATCATTTTGACTATTTGAAATTTGTCGTTGTTGTTGAGACTGTATCGCCGCAATACTTTGGCCCGCTTGTTCCTTTTTAAAGTCGAGCAAAATTTTAGCTTGAGAATTTGATTCGCGTATTTTATTCCCAACACGTTCACGTTTTTGAGCTTTCATTAATACGTCATGTTGTTTTTGCTTCATCTGCTTAACGTCGCGTTGAGTTTGTTGAACAGAGTGTTCTAAAGCCGCTACATGAGATTGATATTGCTCATAGAATTTCTCATAATTTCCGGTTATGTGATGCAAGCCATGCTCATTTAAATGATAAATATGGTTTACTTCATTTAACAACGTTCGATCATGGCTAATGATAAGTGCACCTGCTTGGTGTTTCTTCAAATGATCAATTAACCATTTTCTAGATTCCTGATCTAGATGATTACTGGGTTCATCAAGTAGTAAATAATGATCTGATTTTAAAAATAAACAGCTTAAAGCCAATTTGGTCTTTTGACCTTCGCTTAATTTTTCAACTGGAAATTCTAAATTAGTGGGCAAATGAGCAGACTCTAATAAGTTATTCCATAAGGTGGGCAAATCCCAGTTGCCTTCTAATAAATCATAATCATTGAAGCTAGCAACACCTTGCTCAACTCTCTTAAAAGCTTGATAAAGATCTAAAATATCTAATGCTTCAGCTATGGTCCGACCTGTTAACCGATGCAATTGAGGTAAATAAGCATGTTTTATATGCCAAGCTATTTGCCCCGATGTAAGAATTGAATCAGATTTAAGCGTCTGGTTTAACATTTGCATCAGCAAAGATTTGCCTTGACCATTGCGGCCAATTAAAGCAGATACGTGATTTGATTCAAGACTAAAATTTAGTTGTTTAAACATGACTTTAGAGGGGAATTCTAAAGTGAGTTCTGATATTACACATGCCTGCTGAGTCATAAAAAAACCTCATAAATACAGGATGTACAAAATAGTAAAAGTAGTTTTAAGCAGAGACGTTAAATCACAAAAAATAGTCTATTTTGCACATCAAAAAAAGAAAAAAATGATGAGAAAAAAAGACTTACTTCATTGGCGTGACTCACGAAATTGAAAAGAATAATAAACTATTCTAGCTAGATTTTTGGCTAGTGTAAAATTTATACGTTTGTTTTATTAAAAAACCCAATCTAAAGATTGGGTTTTATGCCTCTAAATAAGGTTTATTCTTTTACAACCAATACCTGAATTTTAGTGCTGTTTAAAACATCTTGAGCAAAACTACCTAAAATAAGTTTTTGGAAGCCTTTACGACCATGAGAACCAATCACAATCAAATCGGAACCTAAGCCCTCTACAGCTTTAAGAATGCCATCTGAAGAAATTTCACCTTGGATAATTTGAGTTTCGGCATCAATACCTTCTTCGGCGCATAAAGCTTTTACTTTTGCGAGGGTTTTTTCCGCATTGGCGCGTGCTTCAACAAAATAATCTTTTACAACAGGTGAGATGTAATAAAAATCTACGCCACTAAAAGGATCTACCGCAACTAAGCTAATAGCGGTCAATTTACTTCCAAATGCCTTTGCAATATGTGCGGCTTGTCTTGCTGCTGCAAAAGAAATTTCAGAACCGTCGACTGGTACAATAATATGTTGGTAATTCATAATGTTATTCCTCTTATTTACAGTTGTTATATGTATGAAGCATTTATTAATTAAAGATTAACATATTTCATTCTTGGTAGACATCTATTCGATCAATGTAACTGAAAATTAAATAAATTTATTTAAAATCAAACGTTTGTTTTGGTTTTTTATTGGCGTTTATTGAGTTTAAGCGTTATTGCCAAACAATCGATAATATTTACATGAAAATTACAAAAAATTACTGTTCATATTTCTGTCATATAGAAAACGTATAACAAAATAGTAAATGAAGGGGGAGAAGAAGATGGCTGATTTAACAGCAAAGAAAGTGAATAAGCTTTTAGAGGAATTCCGTCAAACAGGTAAAGAACCGGAAAAGTTAGTCATTGGTTATAAAACTTATGCCAGATTGATGGCAGAAGATAAATTTGCAGAAAAAGTTGTTCCTTCTCTTGAAGATTCAAAAGAACGATTATATAAAAATTTAAAAATTAAACTTGTGACTGAAAAGCATTACTTTGAAATTAAATAAAAGTTATGTGAAATTCATCACAGCATATTAAACTAAAGTAACACTAAATAAGTTTAATAACATGTTCATTGTATAAAGATACAAATTAATATTGTAATCAACATTTGAAAACAGCAATCGTTTATAAACTCGATAGAATAAATTGCTTTTATTTTAAGTAGTGGAATAAATTGAAATGCCAACACTCAGTGTAATTATATTTTATTTTTTGGCTATATTAGGCAGTATAGCGATTATTTGTGGATTAGTCAGTTTAAGTGTTTTTTTAATTTTTATAGGATTAGCACTATTATTTGCAGCATTACTATTAAAGAAAGAGTTTAAATTAGATATTTTATTTTGGAAATAAATATAATATGAATTTGTATTTTTGATTGTCTATAGAATTATTTTAATAGAACTGAAAAGAAAATTTCAGTTCTAAAAAATTGAATTATTTTTATGATAAGTTTTAGTTTAATAATATTTTTTTATCAAAATTATTACAATAAAATATAAAAGAAGAAAATTTAAAATTTATTTAAGTGTTTAAAAATAAAAAAGTTTCATTTAGGATAAAAGTAAAATTGTAAAAGCATTTTTAGCGATTAAACAATAACAAAGCGAGGTGAGCATGACTTATAAGTATGAGTATGCAGGGTTCTGGTTAAGATTTGGTGCAATGATTATTGACACTCTTATTCTTTTTTTAGCAATTATTCCTGCAGCTTGGATTTTTTATCAAGGGGATTACGACTTAGTCTTTGCTACCGGTTTAAGTACGAAGCCACAAAATTATTGGTTTGATTTAATTGTGAACTATGCATTTCCTTTGTTGTATTCAGTTTTATGTTGGCTGTATTTTGCAGGTACTCCAGGTAAACGATTGATGCGATTAAAGGTTTTAGATGAAAAAACCGGCGATAAGCTAACACTCATGCAGAGTATTATTCGATATATTGGCTATATACCGTCAATTATAGTATTTGGTATTGGTCTTTTTTGGGTCGCATTTGATGCTAAAAAACAAGGCTGGCATGACAAAATGGCAAAATCAGTGGTAGTAAGAGAGCTATAAAAATAAGATTATAAAGCGTTCATAGCATTGAAAAAGGGGCTATGAACGCTTTTTTTATTAACTTTTTTTGACTTTAAATTTAAGTACTACAAATACAATAAGACCGACAATGAGTCCCCAAAAGGCTGAACCAATACCAAAAAATTGAATGCCTGAAGCGCTGCATAAAAAGGTAAATAATGCAGCTTCGCGGTCTTCAACCTGAGCAAATGCGATGGCTATGTTGTGGCTGATCGTACCAAATAAAGCAATGCCAGCTAAAGCTACAATAAAGATATGTGGAAAAGACATCAGTAAGCTTGTCAGCGTTGCAGCAAACAAACCCATTAAGATATAGAAAAAGCCACAGCTCATGCCAGCAATATAGCGTTTACTTGGGTCTGGGTGGACTTGATCATCTAAGCTTACCGCAGCACTAATTGCAGCAATATTGACGCTATAACAGCCAAAAGGTGCAAGCACAACTTGGGTTAAACCTGTCCAGCCAATCAGTTGATTAACATGTGGTTTATAGCCATAACTTTTGATCATGGCAATTCCGGGTAAATATTGGGAAGCCATGCTAATCACAAAAAGTGGAAGAGCTAATCCTAAAAGTGCTGACCAGCTAAATTCAGGACTAATCCAAACTGGTTTCGCCAAAGACCACTGAAGAGTCGGCATATGAAATTCTAAAAAGACAGGACACAGCGCAATACCTGCAAGAGCAGTAAATACAATGCTATAACGCGGCCATAATTTTTTTGTAATGATATAAATGACAAGTAAGGATAAAACGAATTCCCAATCATTTTGTAAACTGGCGAACAGGGAAATACCAAATTTGAGTAAAACACCTGCAAGCATAGCACTGGTTAAGCTTTGAGGAATATATGAAAGTGCTTTTTGAAATATACCTGAAAAGCCTAAAATAGCAGTCAGTAAACCCCCTATTAAAAAAGCTCCAATGGCTTCATTTAAGCTATAGCCACTGCCTGTTGCCATAATTAAAGCGAGGCCTGCGGTTGACCATGCAGTTGCTACAGGGTATTTAAATTTCCAAGAAAGGATAAGTCCTGATAGACCAATACCTAAGCCTAAGGCCCAAAACCAAGAGGTGATTTGTTCGGGTGAAGCTCCTAAAGCTTGAGCAGCCTGAATGACTAAAACGGCCGAAACACTAATACCTATTAAAAAAGTAATAAAGCCGGCAAATACTGCTGGAATTGAAAAATCTTGAAGAATCTTTTGCATAATAAGTGTTCTAAATCCAAGAAAAGTGAATAGGCTTCTGCCATGGCTTCTAATTGAGGTGAATTTAGCAATTTTTTTAAAGAAGGTGCTTTCTATTTTTAACTTAAATTGGAAATAATATTTTCAAATTATTGAATAATGCTATTATTTATTCCATAGGGAATACTAAATTTGGGATATTATTTTATGGAAGAACAGGCTGAAAATTTGACAGTACTTGAACTCAAAATTATGCGTGCTTTACAAGAGAATGGACGTTTAAGTAATGCTGAGCTGGCCAAACTTGTAGGAATCAGTACTTCATCTTGTTGGAATCACACTCAACGTCTTTTTAAAATTGGGGCAATCTTAGATGTACGCGCTCGGATCAATCCAAGCATGGTGCAGCGTGATACGGTGGTGCTCGTTGGTGTGGTTTTGGACCGTTCAACTCCAGACAGCTTTCAGGCATTTGAACAGGCCGCAGGTGATTTGGAGAATGTGCTGGAGTGTTATCTGGTTGCTGGGGAAGTCGATTATTTTCTAAAAATTCGTGTTAAAGATTTAGCTGCGTTTAACCGATTCCATAGTGAAAAGATTATTGCTTTACCTGGAGTAAGACAAGTTCGAACGTTTTTTGTTCTCAACGAAGTTAAAACTGATGGCATGTTGGCATTTTAGGAGCTCATCATGTTTTAACTTTATAATGCAAAACGTATAGGTAAAGATGATTAGATCGTTGAAGTTGCTAGTTTTAAACCGAATCCGAAAAATAGAATTCCGACTAAAAAAACACTACTTGCTGCAATTTTATGATTTTCTTTAAAAAATGCTGAAAGTTTAATTCCAGAGAAGATTAATGCCGTTAAATAACTAAAGCTAATGATCTGTAAAATAACCGCTAAAATTAAAAAGCTTAGAGCGGGGTAGGCATAGTCGGGTTCAACAAATTGAACAAAGAAAGAGAGGAAAAATAAAATCGCTTTGGGGTTAAGTAAACTAATACTTAAGGCGGTTTTATAAGGATGAACTTTATCTAGAGCGGGTAAATCAGCCATTTCTGGTTGTGGTTGATTACGTTGTTTCCAGCGTTGAATACTGCCTTGTAAGAGCTTAAAGCCTAAATAAGATAGGTAAAGTGCACCTGTTAATTTAAGAATAACAAATACCCATGGAAATGCTTTAAGTAAAGAAGCAGCACCAAGAACTGTACACAGCATTAAAATAAGGTCACCAGTGAAAATACCGAATGCGCCCATATAACCAGTTTTAATGCCGTAACGTGAAGCAATTGACATCACATAAAGAGAATTGGGTCCCGGCAATAACACAATTAGGAATGTACCAATAATATATGTTGTTAAATCTGTTATGCCGAACACGAGAAACCCAATAAAAAACCGATTTTTGCCATGATAACAAAAATCGGTGATTTTGTATGAAAAGTGCAGTTTTTAAGGTTTAATTTCCGCATCAATTCCAAAGGATTGACGTAATAAAAAACTTAACTGGTCACGAGCTTTAATAAAGCCATCAACACCACCTTGTAAAAGTTGGAATGCCATTAAGTCATGATTAAGTTCGTCTTTAAAACTTTGTTCATCTTGAGCTGGTCTAACAATCGCATCTGCTTGCTTTGACTTGGTCGCATCAAGAGCTGCCTCAACTGTACGTGTATCTTGCTCAAGTTGGGTAAGTAGACCAGGAGAGATCGTTAGCAAATCACATCCTGCAAGTCCAAGTACTTGATCGATGCTACGGAAGCTTGCACCCATCACTTGAGTTGGAATATTTTGCTGTTTGTAATAGGTATAGATTTTCTTAACTGAAACTACGCCTGGGTCTTTTTCGATTGGGTAAGCGTCTACACCTTCAGCTTTTTTGTACCAGTCTAGAATACGACCTACAAATGGTGAAATTAAAGTTACTTTTGCATCTGCACAAGCTTGAGCTTGATGTAAACCGAAAAGGAGGGTGAGGTTGCACGCAATCCCTTCCGCTTCTAGCACTTTAGCGGCTTGAATACCTTCCCAAGTCGACGCGATTTTAATCAGAATGCGAGACTGATCAATACCATAACCTTTGTAAAGTTCACATAATTCATGCGCTTTTTGAATGGTGGCTTCAGTGTTGTATGAAAGGGCAGCATCAACTTCAGTCGAAACGCGGCCTTCAATTAGTTTTAAAATTTCTACGCCAAATTTTACGGTTAAAATATCAATGGTTCTTTCGATTAACTCATCGTTACTATAGCCTTCTTCTTTGGCTTGATAATAAGCATCCTCAATGAGCTCTTTACTTTCTGGTTGTTCTGCCGCCGCCGTAATCAATGACGGATTAGTCGTCGCGTCTAGAGGACGGAATTTACGAATTGCATCAAGGTCACTACTGTCGGCAACAACGGTCGTTAATGTTTTTAATTGGTCAAGTGCTGTATGAGTCATTGATATTCAACATCTTCAGTAATAAATCTTATCTTTTCTTTATAGCACAAAGTCTATTCATGCTGTCGATATATCAATTGTTATCTTTCAAAGAAAAACGTTTAGGTTCTGCATCTAAATTGAAATAATTTTAAGGTGCCTGTTGCATTCGTTGCTTGCGGATATATTCAATCAGAAATCTGGCTGCAGCTCCAAGCTCACTTTCACGACTCCAAACTAAATCGACGTAATATTCGAATCTGGGTGTGAAATCTAGTAAATCCAATACTTTAAGCTTATTTTTTAATTCTGGGTTTTCTTTAAACATTTCTTGAGGAAGAACCCCCCAACCCAAATTACGCAAAATCATTAAGCAAGCAGAGTGATGGTTGTCTGTACGCCAGTAATGTTTCGAAAAAAGCAATTCTGGCTTTAAAGTTTCATCTCGGCTTGCAACTACAATTTGTCGTGTAGTGAGGATCTGTTCATAAGAAACCTGATTTTGGCTTGCGAGGGGATGATTGTTTGAAATAACAGGAATTAAAGCCTCGCGTTTAAGCTCTACAAATTGTTCTCTGTTATCTAGATGCTCGCGTTCAAACATCAGTGCTAGTTGGGCAGACCCGTCTAATAACATTTGAAGAGCATCTTCTTGAGGGGCAGACACAATATTAATTTGTAAGTCAGGGAAACGACTTTCTAAAAGACAAATATAGTCAGTCCAATTGGTGTGTAAAAGTTCAGAGACAATCACAATGGTTAAATTGGCTTCTAACCCTGTACTTAACGCGTGAGCATGTTGTTTCCATTGATTCATCTCAATTAAAAGCTGAGATGTCTTTTCGTATAACACCCGTGCTTCGTCAGTAGGGACGGGTTCACGGCCTTTACGGTCAAATAAAGTTAAGTCCAGATCAATTTCTAGGTTGGCAATAGACATGCTTACAGCCGAAGGAACTTTGCCAAGTTTACGTGCTGCTGCCGAAAAGGAGCCGGTTTCAATCACGGCCTGAAACATGAGTAGTTGTTCTTGATTAATATTCATCTGTCAAAAAAACTGAAAGAACCTGATTAGATTAATCAATATTATAAAAATAAAATGCACATTATCCAAGTTATTATTGAGTATTTAAAAATGTTGATTTCCAAGAGAAGGCTCATTCATGCAATCAGTTATGAAGGAATTTTATTGGTCATCATAGCGATTGCATTAAGTTTTATTTTTGATATGCCAATGGACGTAACCGGTACACTCGGTGTGTTTATGGCAGTCGTTTCAGTTTTCTGGAATATGATTTTTAACCATTATTTTGAAAAAGTAGAGCATAAATATAATTGGGAAAGAACAATCCCTGTACGGATTTTACATGCGATTGGTTTTGAGGGTGGTTTGCTGATTGCAACAGTACCGATGATTGCATATATGCTTCAGATGAGTGTTATTGATGCACTTATTTTAGATATTGGTTTAACCTTGTGTATTTTGGTTTATACCTTTGTTTTCCAGTGGTGTTATGACCATATCGAAGATAAATTTTTTCCAGATGCTAAAGCTGCATCCCTTCATTAATTCACTATATATTGAAATGAAATAAGCACCCAGATGGGTGCTTATTTTGTTAGGTCGATAGAGAAATTATTTTTCTACAATCGCAACCACACCTTCACCACCTGCTGTACAGATAGAGATTAATGCGCGGCCTGAACCTTTTTGATTAATCAATTTAGCAGCAGTTGCTAAGATACGACCACCAGTTGCAGCAAATGGATGGCCTGCACCTAGAGATGAACCATTTACGTTCAGTTTAGAGCGGTCAATTGAACCTAAAGGTGCATCTAAACCAAGACGTTCTTTACAGAATTTTTCATCTTCCCAAGCTTTCAATGTAGACAACACTTGAGATGCAAATGCTTCATGAATTTCGTAGAAATCAAAATCTTGAAGTTTAAGGTTTGCACGCTTAAGCATACGAGGTACTGCATAAGCAGGAGCCATCAATAAGCCTTCTTTAGGGCCATTTTTACCAATGAAGTCAACAGCTGCTGTTTCAGAGAAAGAAAGATAAGCTAAAACTTCATGACCGTTTTCTTTTGCCCATTCTTCAGAAGCAAGCAATACAACAGATGCACCATCAGTTAACGGAGTTGAGTTACCTGCTGTCATTGTTGCAGTTTCGCCTTTACCGAAAACTGGTTTCAATTTAGCAAGTTTTTCAACTGTGCTGTCTGCACGTAAGTTGTTGTCACGGTTAAGACCTAAGAATGGCGTGATTAAGTCATCAAAGAAACCACGTTCATAAGCAGCAGCAAGTTTTTGATGGCTGCTTGCCGCTAACTCGTCTTGCGCTTCGCGAGTAATACCCCATTCTAAAGCAGTAATTGCTTGGTGCTCACCCATTGAAAGGCCAGTACGTGGTTCACCATTACTTGGTGCATCAAGAAGCTTTTTAAAATCAATTTTTGTTAAAGCTTTAAGACGGTCTTTACCAGTCTTAGCGACATTGAGCTCGAGTAAAACTTTACGTAAGCCATCACCTACAGCGATCGGGGCATCAGAAGTCGTGTCTACGCCACCTGCAATACCTACGTCGATTTGACCAAGCGCAATTTTATTTGCAACAACAAAAGCTGCTTGTAAACCTGTACCACAAGCAATTTGAATGTCATAAGCAGGAGTTTCAGGAGCAAGATCTGTGCTTAATACAACTTCACGAGTCATGTTGAAGTCACGGCTGTGTTTTAAAACAGCACCCGCAACGACTTCACCAATACGCTTACCTTGTAAATTAAAGCGCTCAACCAAACCGTTTAATGCTGCTGTCAGCATGTCAGAATTAGACGCTTTAAAATAAGCAGTATTTGAACGTGCAAATGGAATACGGTTGCCACCAATAATTGCAACGCGGCGAACAGTGTTTTGGCTCATGGTTTTATCCTGTTGAACAGAAGTTTTGGTTTTTGTTGCTTTTGGTGCTGCAGCTACATTGTTAGAAGATGTAGATGGGGTTGCTGTAGCGGCGCTCTTAGTACGAGGGCTACGTGCAGGTGCAGTCGTTGAACGAGTACGTGTCGTTTTTGGAGTATTAGTTGCTGCTTTAGGCGTTGTGCTGTTACGCTTAGTCGTGTTAGAAGCCGACTTTGATGTATTTGACACTTTTTCCTGAGCAGAATTTTCGACTGCTGGATTTTCTTGAGTTGGTTTGCTCATAAGGCTTTTCCAAGCATATTAACGATATTCTTATAAGCTACCTTAACACAATTCAAATAGACCTGTATTGACTAGAATGACATGGTAGATAGCATTCAGGTCAAGACATCAAAAGATGAACTCAAGTATGATTTGGGATGACTCTAATGAACGACTGATTTCATATTGTTCCTCTCCATTTCATAACATAATGAAGCCTGTCGTAGAAAATCATTTTTTTGAGAGATAATAATCATGACTGATCAATACCAAGCATTTACACAATCTCCTATTGGTAAATTCGTTGTTAAAAATTTGGGTTTACCATCGCCTGTTGTATTAGAGCGTTTTGAAAGTGCTCAGCCAGTAGTGAATGGTGCAGTATTGGTTGGCGCAGCGCCGTCAAGTGTATTGTCAGGTGCGATTGCACAAGTACTTAGCAATATTCATGCTGACAGCTATGTAGGCAATAATGTTGCATTACAACAAGAAGCTGCAAAAGTTGGTTTAAATTTACGTCCATTTAATGCAGGCGATAAAGAATCAAAATTCAAAGCAGTAGTATTTGATGCTTCTGGTATTCAAAACTCGGAACAGTTAAACGAACTTTATAAATTCTTTAACCCGATTGCACGTCAAGTTGCAACTTCTGGTCGAGTGATTGTTATTGGTACAACACCTGAAACTGCAAAAACTGTGAAACAAGCGATTGCTCAGCGTGCACTTGAAGGTTTTATCAAATCTGTAGGTAAAGAATTTAAAAAGGGTATTACCGCTCAAGTTGTTTATGTAGACGAAGGTGCTGTTGCAAACCTTGAATCAACATTACGTTTCTTGCTTTCTCCACGTTCAGCTTATGTATCTGGTCAAGTAATTCGTGTATCTAAAGCAGATGTGGTTGATGTTGATTGGGCAAAACCGCTTGCTGGTAAAACTGCATTAGTAACTGGTGCGAGCCGTGGTATTGGTGAGGCAATTGCACATGTGCTTGCACGTGATGGTGCTCATGTTATTTGTCTAGATGTACCACAACAACAAGCTGACCTTGACCGTGTAGCTGCTGACATTGGTGGTTCTACATTGGCAATTGATATTACTGCTGCTGATGCAGGCGAAAAAATTAAAACTGCTGCTGCAAAACAAGGCGGTTTAGATATTATTGTTCATAACGCAGGTATTACACGTGACAAAACTTTGGCAAACATGAAGCCAGAGCTTTGGGATTTGGTAATTAACATTAACTTGTCGGCTGCTGAACGCGTAAATGACTACTTGTTAGAAAACGATGGTCTAAATGCAAATGGCCGTATTGTTTGTGTATCATCAATTAGCGGTATTGCTGGTAACCTTGGTCAAACAAACTATGCTGCATCAAAAGCTGGTGTGATTGGTTTAGTGAAATTTACTGCACCTATTCTAAAAAATGGTATTACCATTAATGCAGTAGCACCTGGTTTCATCGAAACTCAAATGACTGCTGCGATTCCATTTGCAATTCGTGAAGCTGGTCGCCGTATGAACTCTATGCAACAAGGTGGTTTACCTGTTGATGTAGCAGAAACGATTGCATGGTTTGCATCAACCGCTTCTACAGGCGTAAATGGCAACGTGGTACGTGTGTGTGGTCAAAGTTTGTTGGGCGCTTAAGCACTCTTCACTAAAAAGGGGTGCTTGTGCATCCCTTTTTTATTCAAGAATCTATAAATTATAAAAGGTTAGGTATGAATACTCGTCATTTTAGCCAGCTACCAAAAGCGGCCTTGGCTTACCCAAAAGTGGTGCAAGGTTTAATTTTTAAAAAGCCTAAAGGTCCAAAAATCTTGCCACAAATTGAATATGTGGTGGATAGTCTTGAGGTTGATCAAAGTCACCTCAAAGCTTATAACGAAGTATGTGGCTTTAAAAATAATGGTTTTGTTCCCGCAATTTATTTGGCTGTGCTTTCTCAAAGTTTGCAAATGCACATGATGACAGCAGAAGCGTTTCCATTTCCGATTTTAGGTTTAGTGCATATTCGTAACCAGATTAAACAAACCAGACCAATTGCTGTGACTGAAAAACTAACTTTGTCATGTAAATTTGGGGAACTAAAACCGCATGATAAAGGTGTTCAGTTTGACTTTATTAGCACGGCAAAAGTTGGCAATGAAGTGGTGATGGAGGGCTTAACGACTTATTTATCTCGCCAAAAAGTCGAGAAAAGAGTGGGTGAGAAAGCCAAAGAAGAACAAGCACCAGCTTATGTTCCAAAGGCAGAGTGGAATATTTTAGAAAACACAGGCCGCCGTTATGCGAAAGTGTCTGGTGATTTTAACTTAATTCACATTCATGCTATTACAGCAAAAGCATTTGGCTTTAAGCAAGCAATTGCACATGGCATGTGGAGCAAAGCTAAAGCACTAGCGAACCTCGAATTACCAAATGCTTATGAAGCAGATGTGTGGTTTAAGCTACCAATGTTCTTACCGTCAAAAGTTGAATTTTTAACTGCCAATGCAGATAAAAAGACTGATTTCTTGATTCGTAATGCAAAATCACAAAAACCGCATGTTGCAGGAACTGTAAAAGCATTATAAAAATATCAGCAGCCTGAACAGATGTTTGGGCTGCTTTTGAGCAAAATAACAAAAAATGCAAGGAACTTCATGTGATTAAAGAAATTTTACTGGCCGATACCCATAACTATCACGGTATTTTAGATGAACGTTTTATTGATTTAGCCCACCAATTTAGCCGCCTGCAAGATGCCAGAACGGGACAAGGTGGAGCTGCATTAGCGGTTTATTTTAGAGGCCAGAAAGTTGTAGATATCTACACAGGTCTAAAATCACAAAGTGAAGCATGGCAACCTGACACTTTGGCAGTTTGCTACTCTACAGGTAAAGGTGTGCTTGCAACTTTAGCGCATATTTTAGTAAGTGAAGGTTTTTTAGAATACGACAAACCGATTGCGACTTATTGGCCTGAGTTTGCTCAAAATGGTAAAGAGCAAATGACTTTACGTCATGTGCTAAGTCATCAAAGCGGTATGTTTGATGTTCGAAATATTATCGAAAGTGCAAGAGAAATGCTCGACTGGTCACACATGTTAGATGTAGTCGCGGCGACTAAGCCTAGATTCCTTGCAGGAGAGGGCAATGCTTATCAAGCTTTAACATTTGGCTGGCTTGTCGGTGGAGTACTTGAAAAAGCAACTGGTCAATCTTTAGATCAGCTCATGCAAAAATATCTCGTTGAGCCTTTGCAGTTAGACGGCGCTTATTTTGGTACGCCTGCAAGTGAGCTAGACCGTGTAGCACGTTTAATTATTCAACCCAAACCTGAAAAACCAGCGGCTCCCGAAGTTGAAAAACCTAAAAAGCCTCAAGCACGCAAGAGTTCACTCTCTGAAAAAATGATTACGTGGACGGGGCAAGATCCGCAAGATTTTCAGGATGCCATGATTCCAAAAGGAATGAAGCATTTTAGTTTCTTTAGTGATGAAGGGTTACAAGCAGTCATTCCAGCGGCGAACGGCACGTTTACTGCAAATAGTCTTGCTAAAATTTATGCGATGCTGGCAAATCACGGTGAATGGGATGGACAGCAACTTATTCGCCCAGAAGTATTTAAAGAACTCAGTACCATTCAAAGTTATGCACGTGATCGAGTCATGCCAATTCCGATGAATTGGCGTTTAGGATATCACCGCATTATTACCATGGGTAAACGTGCTAAAAATGGCTTTGGACATATTGGTTACAATGGTTCAGGGGCGTGGTGCGATCCTGAGCGCGACCTGAGTTTTGCCTATACCCATAACTTTCAAATTGGTTCAATCACGGGTGATTACCGTTTATGGGGGCTGACTCAAGAAGCCCTACGTTGCACCGATCAAGTTTTAAAAGGTCGTAAAGGCTGGTTCTAATTTTAGTATTTTAAAGCTGGTATTTTTAAGAAATGCCAGCTTCTATATTTATAATAATTCTAGGCGAATAATTGCTTCGGTATGGCGCTTAAAGTCTTCTTCGGCTAAACCTTGTAAACCAAGTTGATAAATACCTTCTAATCCGCATACAAAGGCAATGAGTCGCCAAGCTATGTCTGTTGAATTAGATATATTTTTAAATTCACCTTCTTTTTTACCACATTCAATTGCTTGCACAATTGTTTGATGCCAATTCTGCATGGCAAGGTTATAAGCCTTTCGTATTTCAACATCTTGTTCAATTAAGAGTTCAGCCTCATTCCATAAGCGTAAGTAGGGCTGAAGTCTATCTATGTTTTCTGCGCCTAATAAGATGAATAGCCTTTGAAATTGGCTAGTCGTTTTTAGGGTTTGTTCAATTTCATCAAGCTGTTCCATGAGCTTTAAAAAAGCTTCAGCTTTTAAATGAGATGCCGAAGAAAAATGATGGTGAACTTGTCCGGTAGAGGTTTGTGCTTCTGTTGCGATTCGGCGTACCGTCATGGCTGTAAAACCTTCAGCCAAAGCAACTTGCATGGCGGCTTGCAGAATCATTTCTCTGCGTTGATCGCGATTAAGATAGGCCATGTTTCTTTCACCTGACTGAATTCGACACAAATTACATTAAAACTAAAAGTTGGACAAGTGTCCAATTGTGTATATAATAACCATGATTTGAACACATGTCCAAGTTTTGGATATTGAAGAGCGTTATGCAAAAAAAATGGTTAATCCTGACAATTATCGTCCTTATTTATTTACCAGTTACGATTGATGCAACGGTGATGCATGTTGCAACACCATCTTTAAGTGCAGCATTGAATTTAACTACCAATCAGCTTTTATGGGTCATTGATATTTATTCACTGATTATGGCGGGTTTGATTTTGCCGATGGGTGCACTTGGTGATCGTATTGGCTTTAAAAAATTATTATTTATTGGAACTGCAATTTTTGGAGTCGGTTCTTTGGCTGCGGCTTTTTCTCCAACAGCTTATGCTTTAATTGCTTCCCGTGCTGTTTTAGGTCTAGGGGCAGCGATGCTTATTCCTGCTACTTTATCAGGCATTCGTAATGCTTTTACCGAAGAGAAGCAGAGAAATTTTGCACTTGGTCTTTGGTCTACAGTGGGTGGGGGCGGTGCAGCTTTTGGTCCATTAGTTGGTGGTTTTGTACTAGAACATTTCCATTGGGGAGCTGTATTCCTCATTAACATTCCGATTATTTTAGTCGTTCTAGTCATGATCGTAATGATCATTCCAAAACAACAAGAGAAAACTGATCAGCCAATTAACTTAGGGCAAGCTTTAATTTTAGTCGTGGCGATTTTAAGTCTCATCTATTCAATTAAATCGGCGATGTACAACTTCTCGGTACTTACAGTCGTGATGTTTGTGATTGGAGTAAGTACTTTAATTCACTTCATTCGAAGCCAAAAAAGAAGTACAACGCCAATGATTGATTTGGAGTTATTTAAACATCCAGTGATTTCTACCAGCATTGTCATGGCGGTGGTTTCTATGATTGCTTTGGTTGGTTTCGAATTACTCTTGTCTCAAGAGTTGCAGTTTGTGCATGGTTTTTCTCCTTTACAAGCCGCCATGTTTATTATTCCATTCATGATTGCAATTAGTTTAGGTGGCCCATTAGCAGGTATTTGCTTAAATAAATGGGGGCTAAGACTTGTATCTACTGTTGGGATTTTAATAAGTGGATTTAGTCTATGGGGACTTGCCCAGCTTAATTTTTCGACCGATCACTTTTTAGCGTGGATGTGTATGGTCTTTTTAGGCTTTAGCATTGAGATTGCTTTGCTGGCCTCAACTGCTGCCATTATGTCATCTGTACCGCCTCAAAAGGCAAGTGCAGCAGGTGCGATTGAAGGTATGGCCTATGAGCTTGGAGCTGGTTTAGGCGTCGCTATTTTTGGGTTAATGTTGTCTTGGTTTTATAGTCGTTCAATTATTTTGCCCGAAGGACTTCCGACAAGCTTAATTGAAAAAGCGAGTATTTCGATCGGTGAAACCATGCAATTAGCATCTAGTCTTGAAAATCCTTTGGGAGGGCAATTAATTGCAGTTGCTCAGCAAGCTTTTAGCTATGCCCATAGTTGGGTGCTTACAATCTCAGCTATTTGTTTTTTCCTTTTAACTGTATTTGTCTGGTTTAGTTTTCCGAAGAAAGTGAATTAAAACGTTTTAGGGTATTTAAAGCTTCGGTCAAAATGTTCTTTATCCGAAGCTTTAAAATAACTGATAGTGCAGACAAATGGGGCAGTTCGCAGTTTATCTGTACGGATATGAGCTTTATACGTTCACACTCTTTTAAAAACAAAGTATGCTTATGCCTGTAAAAAGGAGCATACATGTATCAAGTACTTGCTAGAAAATACCGTCCACGTAATTTCAATGAGTTAGTGGGACAAAACCACGTTTCTCGTGCATTAAGTAGTGCATTGGAACGCGGTCGTCTACACCATGCTTATTTATTTACAGGAACGCGTGGTGTGGGTAAAACCACAATTGCACGTATTTTAGCCAAGTGTTTAAACTGCGAAACAGGTGTGACTTCTACGCCATGTGAAGTCTGCGCAACGTGTAAAGCGGTAAATGAAGGTCGTTTTATTGACCTGATTGAAATTGATGCTGCTTCAAGAACAAAAGTAGAAGATACGCGTGAACTTTTAGACAACGTTCCTTATGCGCCAACGCAAGGCCGTTTTAAAGTTTACCTGATTGACGAAGTACATATGTTATCTACGCATTCCTTTAATGCGTTATTAAAAACATTAGAAGAACCACCCGAACATGTTAAGTTTCTGTTTGCAACGACTGACCCACAAAAGTTACCGATTACGGTAATTTCACGCTGTTTGCAATTTACCTTACGACCTCTTGCTGTAGATGAAATTACAAAGCATCTTGGTGCGATTCTTGAAAAAGAACAGATCGTTTCTGATCAAGATGCGATTTGGCAAATTGCCGAATCTGCGCAAGGTTCATTACGTGATGCATTATCTTTAACCGATCAGGCAATTGCTTATGGTCAGGGTGCCGTACATCACCAAGATGTTAAAGAAATGCTCGGTCTAATTGACCGTACGATTATTTATGATTTGATTTTAGCGATTCATCAAAACCAACGTGAAAAGGTGAGTCAGCTTTTATTACAATTTAGACATCAAGCACTAGATGTTTCGCTTGTACTTGATCAGTTGATTTCGACATTGCATGAATTGGCAATTTTGCAATATCTGCCTGATTTAAGTTTGAAATATAGCGATGAAATTAATCGCAAAATCATGCAGCTGTCTAAGCTAATTTCTGCTCAAGATTTACAGCTTTATTATCAAATTGCATGTAAAGGACGATCTGACCTACAACTTGCCGTGACGCAAGAACAAGGTTTTGAAATGTGCGTTTTACGCTTATTGGCATTCCGTCCCTTAGCACCTAATGAAATTGTAGTATCAGAGCCTGTTCAGCAAAATGACCAAGTTGCGGTGAATCACCAAGTTCAGCAACAAGTTCAAGATATTGCTCCTGTAAGTGCTGTGCAACCAGTTGAAGTGATTAGCCAACCCGCTATGATTGAAC